>JBMYLT010000015.1:0-31844 GCA_049596615.1 Akkermansiaceae bacterium
TAGAAGTTGATGGGAGCGTTTCCGAGGATGATCACACCTCCCCAGGCACCGCCATCAGTTCCATCGGCATCACCACCGATGGCATCAGGCTGGGTGGTGTTGATTCCGTCGGCTCCGTCAACATCGACGTTGTAAAGAAACTCAGCCTCAGCGACGCTGGTGAAGATGATGGGATTATCGACCGTTCCCTCGGCATCGATGGAGCCGGTCTGGGCAATCACCAGAGCACCGACATCAAGACCGCTGTTTCCGGTGTTGGATCCGGTGGCAGCGATGACCGTTCCCGGGGTGATGGTCAGCGTCGGGCGAGATGCAGCCGGAGCGTTAAAGTCACCCACGAAAACAGCTTCGTCGAGGAAGTAGATTTGATCAATGACACCATCGTCGTTGGTGTCCGAATCCCAAACGGTATCGGTATCAATCGTGTTGGGGACTGTGACAATCGTCGGGTTTGCCAAAGCTACTCCAGCCATTGCCATCCCACATAGGGCTGACAAAGGGAAGGCCTTTTGTCTCTTGCTTTCTTTCATTAACTTTTTCTTGGTCTTTGCGCCGACCCCGGTTTGGGCCAACAGGGCGTAAGAAAAAGCCAGTTAAGATATTTTCAAAACGGAACAAGGTGACATCATTGTGACGTACGTGACGCGATTGTAACATTCAATCGCTCGGAGCAATTTTAGAACTTTGCCTCGAAGGAAATTCCAAATTGGCGGCCAGGAGAAATCGCCTCAGCAGGAGCGATCGAATCGGCTAATCCCTCATAACGAACCTCGATATCAGAATCGAGGATGTTGCGGACCTGAAACTTCAACTGGTAGTTGGCCCAACGGCCTTCCCATCTTTTACTGATGTTCCAGTCAAGTGAGTGGAAGGGATTTCTGATCTCATTGGGCAAAGCAGAATCAGGGTCTCCCACAAACCCAAGACTAGCCACGGTGAGATACTCCCCGGTGTAATTGTAGACTAGGTTGGAAGCCCAACCATCTTCCCGTTCCCAAGACAGAATCAAGTTCCCAAGTAAATTTGGCTGTCCCTCAAGGCGATCAATCTGCGCTTCAAACTCTTGCCGGTTTGCGACGATCGTTCCAGGCTGGGCAGTCGACTCAATCAAGCTCAAGTTGCCGGTAATGGAAAAGCCTGCTGCCAGATCACGACTCGCTTCCAGCTCCACCCCATACACCTCGGTCTCCCCCAAGTTGGCAAACGTTCGGCCACCCAATCCGGTGGACCCGGAAGGATCGTTAATGGTGAAGATCGGATCCTCAATGATCTTGTAGAATCCATTGATACCAGCGTAGTTGTTTCCTCTCTTCCAGCTGAGGCTCACGTCAAAGTTTTGTGCCCGGCTCTCTCTGATATTACGATTTCCGACGATGATTCGTTGGTTGGTCAGATCCAGAATGAAGGCCGGAATGAACTCGTAGAAAGTTGGACGCACCGTGGATTCGGAATAGCTCAGATTGAGCTTGGTCTCACGTTCGGCCCCGAAATAGCGGGTCAATCTTAGTGATGGGAAGAAGTCATCGGACACCCGGTTCTGGGTCAAAGGCCGTCTTCCTGCGGGAATGAAAAAGCCCCGTCTTTCCTCTTCATATCGAATCCCTCCCCGTAACGACCAGTTGTCCCAATCGGAATCGATCCCGAAGTAAAAGGCATTCACCTCGTTGAATCCCCGATATTCCGGAGTCGCCCCCACCCCAGCCGAACCCGGAACAAAATTGTTCGCTGCGTCGATCGAATTCGAAGTCCCCGCTTCTTCATCGTTGAGGATGATATCCGTAGCATCAAACGCCTCCTGAACATCACGGATCCGGGATCCGTTACCAATGATGCCAGAACTGACCCGGCTATCACGCTGTCGAGTGAAACGGCTGAAACCACTAGTCAAACTAACCCGACGATTCTCGCTGGGCTTAATCAATGGAAGAACACCATCAACCTTATACTGGCTAGACTCATCCATGGTGGCGAACTCAATCACCGTCGAACTGTTGGGGTTGCCGAGGTTGTCGGGGTTGGGAAGAGTAATCCCACTGAGCGGATCGACATCGTTACCCAGTTCACTAATGAAAAAGCCAAGGAGCTCGTAGCTTCGAGGGGAAACTTCTGAGGTTGCCCCCCGGTAGGCATTCCAGCTCAGTGAAGTGCCCTCTCGCCAGTCGTCGAGGCGGTAGACTCCGCCAATTTGCCCAAACTCGAGGTCCCGGTAGATCTGGTTGTAAACCTGACGATAACTGTTGGCGGCAAAAGAGCCGTCATTGGTTGAGAGAATCACAGCATTTCGAGCAAGGGCATCCTCTCGCTCACCGAGGTCAAAATCACTTAAACGAGTTACGCCATTATCGATCAAGGTGTAGTTGGACTCGCCCGATCGATAGTTGAAATAGCTGCCATTAAGTTCCAGTCTTTCACCGATGCTCAGGCCTCCCGACAGGAGAATGTTGTAATCATTCGACTGGGTGTAGTTGTTCTGCACGAAGTTCCCGACGAGCCCATCAAAGAAATTCGTTCCCCCAATGTTTTCCACTGAACCTAGATCGGCAAATCGAGGATCAAGGGTGGAAGGCGAGACTCCTTGAGTCAGCTGGATACGGTTCCGGAAACGTGACTGTTCAAAAGCCCGAAAGCGCTGTTCCGAGCTTCGCCCCAGGGTTCCCAAAAGCTTCAGCCGGCTGTTCCCATCCAGCTCCCAAGTCTTGGCAAATGAAGCGGTGATACTACGATCAAGCTCGGGTGTATTCCGAATCGCGCGAAAACTCACGTTATCAAAAAAGGCCTGTCGTTCGTCTTGCGCTGAGGACCCAGAAGCCCGCGTGGTGAACGAAGGAATAGGGACAACATTGTTTGCCTGAAGATCGGAGGTTAGATCCATCCCAGGGACCGTGAAAAAATTCCCATGGCTCTGTGTGAGGTAGTCGTAATTTGTTCCTATCTGGACACTAAAAAAATCTTCGTCGCTGTCGGTCAGGGTCTGTAGTTGGACCAATCCGCCAACAAAGTCGGCCGGCAGGTTTGGAGCCAAAGTTTTCTGAATTGCCACCGCTTCGAGGGCATTGGATGGAAAAAGATTCAGCTGCACGGCCTTCCGGGAAGTCTCCGGACTGGGCACAATCCCGCCGTTCAAAGTCGTGTTGTTGTAGCGATCTCCTAATCCACGAACGACCACGAACTTGCCACCTACCACATTCGCTCCCGAGATCTTTTCGACCGCCCCGGCCGCATCACTGGCTCCGGCCTTGGAAAGGAAGTCTTTGGAAAGACCACCACCGGTCAAGCCCGGGCCGGCATCGACCGTGATCCCGGGCGCGGTTGTTTCATCTTCAACCGGATCGAGGATGATTTCCTCATCGTCCAGAAGATACTCGCCATCCGCCAATTCGACCGGCTTGAGCTCGAGGGAGATCCGCGCACGAGTGACTCCTTCGGGGAGAACTTGAATGACATCGACTTTTTGCTGGAAGCCATTCTTCAGGTATTGTGCAGTGACCCCCGCGGCAGGCAACCCCGTGATTCTGAAACGCCCGTCCGGGTCGGTGCGAGTCAGGAATGCCCCCTGATCGGGCAGCGTGACAAGGACGCCAGGGAGACCTTTCCCGTCGGGACCAAAAACCACCCCCTCGACCACCCCGGGCCCGTCGCCCGCGCTGTTAGAGGGCAGAGCACCGGCACCGGGCTCCAAGGCTTTGTCGGGAGGCAAATCATCGGGAGCAGGATCAGTCGTTCCCTCACCGGAATCAGGCTCGACCGGATCTTCTCCGGTCTCTTTTTGATCTGTTTCGGTGGGCTGGCCAGGCTCCTCTCCCCCTTGGGGCGAGCCCGTGGCTGAGTTCTCTTTTTTGGGGTCGGCATTGCCCTTTTCAAGCAAGTCGGAGCGTCCCAAAGATGGGAGGATGCCTGTTTTCTCAGCTTCTTCTTCACCGGCCTCGCCAATTCCGTCTCCCGACAGTGGCTGGATCATGAACAGGCTCACAAAAGGAGCTATCCGTCGAAAGAGCTGAGGCATAGGTTTGTTCCGGGAGCGAGTGAAGACTCCCACGCGCCATCCAGAAAGCGCCGCAATGTCACGGAGTCGTCACATTCGGGGGATATCTGGCCCAAATCATCAATTCACGGTGACTTTTCTCTGTCGAATCCCGAAAACCTCGCGTTAGCTCCCCGCATGGCTGACCTTTTGACTGCGACTGCGAAAGCCCTCAATCTGGACTCCTACAAGAGGCACATCTTCCTGTGCGCCACTCCCACCAAGCCCAAATGCTGCGCTCCCGAACAGGGAGCGGCGTCCTGGCAATTCCTCAAGGACCGGCTGAACGAACTCAAACTCTGCGGTCCTAACGTCCTGGTTCACCGCAGCAAAGCCGATTGCCTCCGCATCTGCACGAACGGCCCGGTGGCGGTGATCTACCCAGATGCTGTCTGGTATCATTCCTGCACTCCCGAAAACCTGGAGCGCATTATTCAGGAGCACTTGATCGAAGGCCGGACGGTCGCGGATCTCCAAATCACGACCTAAAAAAACACCCCGCCAAGAAGACGGGGTGCTGAGATTGGTTTTTTGCCGAGATCTAGCGGCGGCGGCGAAGAAGTCCGAGAGCGGCCAACCCACCGAGAAGGGCGGTGGAAGGCTCCGGGATGAGAGTCGGGTTCAAACTCCCGAAGGTTGGATCAAGACTTCCCCCGAAGGCTGCCTCGCTGATCTCTCCGGCAGGTGTAGCCGCAAAAGCTCCCACTCGCTGGGTAGGGTCATTAAAGTCGATGGTCACCGTCTGGAACCAGTCGCCGGTAGAGCCCTCACGGAAGACCAGGAGCGGCTCAAACTCACCGTTGTAGAGAATGTCAGTTCCCCCAAGGCTACCACCGTATAACACATCATCATCACGTGTTGAGTCAGAAATACCAACTGCATCCAAGACGCTCCAACTGGTAGGAAGGACCAGGTTACCATCGTTGGCAGGATCGAGATCGTCCCCAATGGAAAAGTCGACGGCGTCCCCACCCCCAATATCCAGGAGCACCACGGTGTTGGATGGATTCTCCAGATCTGGGATGGTGGCTCTTCCGATCCCATTGGCGTCAAAAACCCCTTGAATCCGTGATGAACGATCAATCGTTCCGTTGCGGCCGTCGTTCTCCAAACTCACGACGTAGTAGTCGAAAGCAGCACCAGGCTCTCCACCGGCGATCTCAAAATCGGGGTTCGTGGGATCTGTTCCGGCAGGGTTGGGCTCAAATTCGCTAATGACGACCGCAGCTTGAGCGCTGGCGGCCAGAAGACAGGGCAGATAAAAAGCTTTCATAAAGTATTGGCTAG
This sequence comes from Akkermansiaceae bacterium, assembly GCA_049596615.1. Lineage (GTDB taxonomy): Bacteria > Verrucomicrobiota > Verrucomicrobiia > Verrucomicrobiales > Akkermansiaceae > SW10. The sequence goes on from JBMYLT010000015.1 coordinate 5,309, forward strand.
ATTCGAAGGGGCGCAAAAAAACTAAGTAACTTATACAACGCGAGTCAAGCACGATACAGGCCAGATACCAGCAATACTTTTGGTGACAAGGGTGTCAGATTCCGACTCTTCCTATTTTCTCCGGGCTTGCGATGTAACCATCGAGAGACTACCAAGATCAGGAAATGCCCGTTCACGTCATCACCGGCACCGATGAAGGCCGCGTTTCTGAGGAAGCAGCCGCCCTTTTCGAAACGCTGAAAGCTCCGGGAAGCGACGACTTTTCAAACGAAATCATCGAAGGCGTGGTGGCGAATGCCGAAGAGGCCTTCCAATGCTGTGCCCGCACGGTGGAGGCCTTGCAAACCCTCGGGCTTTTCGCTGCAGACAAGGTAGTTTGGCTAAAAGGAGCCAATTTTCTCGGGAGCGATCGCACCAGCGAGGCCGAACGAGCCGTTTCAGGAGCCGAAAACCTCCTTGATGTTCTGCAAAACGAGCTCCCCGATGGGGTCCATTTCCTCCTCAGTACTCCCGCCATCAATGGTGTCCGGCGCTTCGGAAAATGGCTCAAAAAGAACGCAGCCTACCAGACTTACGATAAAATCGACGTCTCCAAGGAAGGATGGGAGGAACAAGTGGCCAACATGGTGCAAAAAATGGCCCGTGAGAAAAACCTCACCTTCGAAGATGAAGCCCTAGAGCTCTTTGTCCAACGAGCCGGGGCGGAAACCCGCCAGATCGCCAACGAACTGGATAAAATCAAGCTCTATCTGGGGGACGAGGAAAGCGCGATCACCCTCGACCTCGTCACTCTGATGGTATCGGTGAGTCACAAAGGAGTGATTTGGGAAATCTCCCGAGCCATCGAAAACCGGGACGCCCGCCGGGCCATTGGCCTGATAGATTCCCTGCTGGCGAAGAACGAAAATGCAGTCGGATTGCTCAAGGCCTCCATCATCCCAACGGTCCGCAATCTCTTTTTTGCCAAACTGGTGTCTTCCTACGGATCTCCGGACCGGGCCCCAGCCGGGATCCGGGCCGTCCTTCCCAAAAAGAAAGATGGCTCCGTCAACACCTGGGGACTGAAGATGGCAGCACGCGGGGCGCGAAAGTTTTCGCTCGAGGAGCTTCAGGCGGGCATGTCCGCCAGTCTCGAGGCCGACAAAGCCCTCGTGACCAGCAGCCAGGATCCCCGCATGGTTCTGCACAAAGTGGTGATCAGCTTGTGCGAGGGAAAAAAGGCCGCCTGATCAGGACGCTTCTAAGCCCTCACCTGACTCCCCGTCTTGACGGATCGCCCGACAACGATGAGAGTTTCGTCAATCAATCGCGTAGAAAATTCATGATTCCCCGCCTTCTTGCTCTCGGATTCCTCGCTTTCACCCCCTTCGTCACCGCCGAAGTCACCGGCTGGCTCAACTGGCGGGGCCCCAACCAAAACGGAACCTCCACCGAAACCGGTCTGCCCGATTCCTGGAAACCCGGATCAGCCAGCCAGCTCTGGAAGTACGATCTCAACGGCGCGGGAGCCCCGGTCATCGCTAATGGAAAGCTCTACGTTTTCGGATACGGGCAATTTGGAGACGACACGATGCAGGACGTGCAGGAGACGCTTCTCTGCCTCGACGCCAACACCGGAAAAAAAATCTGGCAGAAGCTCTTTCCTGATTACATTTCCGATGTCGTCTACAACCGCTACGGGATCGGTTCGCCCGTCATCGATCCCGAGACCGGGAACATTTACCTTCAGACCTCGAACGGCCGCTGCGCCGCCTTCACTCCCGAGGGCAAGGAAATCTGGGAGATCTCTCTCATCGAAAACCTCGCCCGCCTCACCTTTCCGAACGGCCGCACCGGCTCTCCCGCGGTCTTTGAAGATCTGGTCATTTTCCACTGCGTAACCGCCAACTGGGGTCGCACCGGCCCTGCCCGGGACCGCTTCTACGCATTCGATAAAATCTCCGGGAAGCTAGTGTGGTATTCCACTCCGGGAATCCGTCCGGTCGATAGCTCCTTTTCGATGCCGGTCTTCGGACAGCTTGACGGACAGGCCGTCTTTTACGCTGGCACCGGGTGCGGCAACGTGGTCTGCGTCAATGCCCGCACCGGTGAACCCGTCTGGCGCTTCCAGCTTTCTCAGGGTGGAGTCAACTCGCAGATCCTTCCCTACGGTAACGACAAGGTCATCGCCATTCACGGAAAGGAAAACACCGACGCCACCTCCAAAGGACGTCTCGTTTGTCTTAAGATTCCCACCAAGTATCCCAAGGAACAGCTCGTTCTCGGAAAGGACGCGGAGGTCTGGCGCAATGACGACCACATCGGCTTCACCAGTTCCCCCATCCTCGTCAAAAACCGCGTTTACACTACCAACTTCACCGGCGAGCTCATTGCCGTCGATGCCGACTCGGGCAAAACGCTTTGGCAGGAAAAGATGGCCCCTGACCAAATTCACGCCTCTCCAATCTATGGTGACGGCAAGATTTACGCTCCGTGGTTTGAAGGCACCTTCTACATCGCCAAGCCAACCGATGCCCAAGCCGAGATTCTCTCTCACGCCGACATCAAGGCCGCCGATGGATCGGGTGTGAAATGCCTCGCCCAACCCACCATCTGGGCCGGCAAAGTCTACCTTTCCACCCGCGACGGCCTCTTCTGCTTCGGCAACAAAGACGGCAAGGCCGCTCCATCGGGACAAGCTCCCGCCAAAGCGGACACCGGACCGATCGCCCAGCTGCAAATCATCCCGGCAGAGTTCGCTCTCGCTCCGGGAGAAACCCAGGACTTTCAGGTTTGGGGTCTCGATGCCTCGGGACGTCGCGTCAAACCAATGACCGAAGGACTTTCTTGGCAAAAGTTCATTCCACCGACTGCCAAGGTGAAAGCGGAAGTCGATGCCTCTCTCGATCCCAAGACCGGTAAACTGACCGCCGGTGCTGACGCCAAGATTTCCGCGGGTGCTCTCAAGGTCACCTGCAACGGCATGTCGGCCACCACCCGGGGCCGCGTTCACGCCGGCTCCGGATATTCGGAAGACTTCCAATCCGTCCCCCTTACCATGGATTACCAGGGAACGAAGGTGAACTTCCCTCCCCTCGCGTGGCTCGGAGCCCGCATCAAGTGGCACGTGCTGGAGCAGGACGGGAGCAAGGTCATCGCCAACCGCCTCGACAACGTCCTCTTCCAGCGGACGATGAATTTCTTCGGCAATCCCGAAATGAAAGACTACGTCCTCAGCGCTGATGTCATGACCGATGGAAACCGCCGCATCAAGTCGACCGTCGGTTTGGTCAACCAGCGCTACCTCATCACGCTCGTCGGCAACCAGAACATCCTCGAGGTCTCCAGCAATCACGAACGCCTCAAGCAGTCGGTCAAATTCCCGATCAAAGCCAACACCTGGTATTCGCTGAAAACCCACGTCAAAAGCAATGCTGATGGCACCGGTGAAGTCCGCGCCAAGGCATGGCTCAAGGGCGCAGCCGAGCCCACCGAATGGACTATCAAAGTTCCCGTCAAAAAAGTTCACCCGAAAGGATCCGCAGGAGTTTTCGCCTTTTCGCCGCAGGCACAGAAGCGGGTCTTCCTCGACAACATCAAGCTCGACCAAGCCAAGTAGTCTTCCCAACAAAAGCAGACCAATCAGAATCATGAAAACCACCCTCCTCCTCTCCGCTCTCACCCTCTCGGCCTCTGCCAAGGACTGGCCGATGTGGGGAAATGACGCGACCCGCAACATGGTCGGCGAAGCCACCGCACTTCCCATCGATATCAATCCAGGCGATCTCGATGATGAAACGGAAGCTGCCGATCTCAAGGACGCCAAGAACATCAAGTGGGCCGCTAAACTCGGTTCCCAAGCCTACGGCAACACTGTCGTCGCCGGCGGCAAAGTCTACGTCGGAACCAACAACGAATCGCCTCGAAATTCCGCTCAGAAAGGTGATCGCGGCGTTCTCATGGCCTTCAATGAAAAGGATGGATCCTTCGCTTGGCAGTTGATCATCCCAAAACTCGGAGCCGGTAAAGTCAGTGACTGGGAATACGTAGGCCTTTGCTCTTCTCCCGCCGTCGAAGGCAACCGCATGTGGCTCGTGACCAATCGTGGCGAAGTCGTTTGTCTCGATACCGAAGGAATGGCCAACGGAAACGATGGCCCATTCAAGGACGAAGCCAAATACATGGCGGTCAAAGATGAAGTGGTCGAAGTGACCAAGCAACACGCGGACATCATCTGGATCTACGACATGCGCGAAGAGCTGGGGATCTTCCCTCACAACGTGTCTTCCTGTTCCCCGGTCGTGGTGGGTGATGTTCTCTACACCGCCACTTCGAACGGCGTCGATTGGTCCCACACCAACATCCCCGCTCCCAACTCGCCCGCTCTGGTTGGTCTCGATAAAAAGACCGGCAAACTGATCGGCGAGGAAGCCTCGGGTGTTTCCACCCGCGTCCTGCACGCCAGCTGGTCCTCTCCCGCCTTTGGAAAAATCGGTGGTAAAGACTCCATTGTCTGGGGTGGAGGAGACGGATACACCTACGCCTTCGATCCCAAGCCGGTCAAAGACGAGGAAGGCTTTGATATCTTCAAGGAGCTCTGGCGTCACGATTGCAACCCGCCTTCTTATCGCAAGAAGGACGACGGCAAGCCCATCAAGTATGCCACTTACGCCGGTCCCAGCGAGGTCATCGGCACCACCATCATTTCCGATGGCTTAGTCTACGCGATCATCGGCCAAGATCCGGAGCACGGGGATGGAGTCGGTCGCGTGACCTGCATCGGAGCCGATGGCAAAGCGGTCTGGGCCACCACTCTCGATCCCGATGAGAAAGGATTCGTAGGACGTTCCATTTCCACCATGAGCGTGGCCGACGGTCTTCTCTACGCCGCTGAATACGATGGGGATATTCACTGCTTCGACGCCAAGACCGGGAAGTATTTCTGGACCCACGAAACTCAATCCCGGATCTGGGGATCGACCCTCGTGGCCGACGGTAAAGTCTGGCTGGGCACCGAGGATGGCGAACTTCACATCCTCAAGGCCGGTAAGGAACTCAAGTCGCTTGCGACCATCGAGTTTCCCGCTCCCATTTATAGCAGTGCCGTGGTGGCCAATGGCACGGTCTACGTGGCCACTCAGACCCACCTCTACGCCATCGGCAAATAAGCTTTCGCTTCAACCAAAACCCAAAAGGCCATACCGAAGGGTGCGGCCTTTTTGTTGGGCCTGATCACAAGGTCGAACCATCGACAAGATCACGACAATCGCTCCACCATCTCCAACCCCACCCGAGGAGCATAGATGGAGCCCTTTGAACCAAGCCCGTTGACCATCCAGCCCCGGTCTTTCTGATGCAAGATGACCGGGATGCTTCGACTAATGATCGGCCGAACTCCCGCCACGTGGTCAACGATCTCAAAATTTCGATCCGTGAAAGTTCCCAGGATTTCCTCCACTCTCGCTCGTCCTGCTTCAGTAGGAATGGAGTTCAAGTCCTCCCATTCGTAACTCGCCCCGACACGATAAAGGTCATCGCCCAACGGAATAATCCAGCCGTTGCGATTGAGAATCTTCTCTTCCCCCCAGCCGGGAATCCGCACGGTGAGGATTTCGCCTTTCGCACACCGATGTTCCACTTCATCAAAGTCCTTCCGGAGCAATCCAGCAGCCCCGCAACACCACACCTTCTCATCTGCTTCTCCGGATTCGCCCCACTCGCCCCCGTTTTCCAAAAAGGTCCGCTTTGCCACCTCCAAGAAACGAGGACAATCCAACCAACCTCCACCTCTCCAGGTCACCCCAGCATCATCGACTCGCTCGATCCACCTCTCGACCACCTCACGCTTACGCTCAAACTTGGCGCGATCCTTATCATCCCGCCACAAGCGCAGGATGGGAACTTCATGAAATAGATCTTGGTCCAGCGATCGGTAAAAGGGCTCCGCGATCGCCCAGGCTTCCTCGACTTCCCAGCTAGGCTGAAAATTCCTTCCCGCCACCGGATTAATTAGACCTGCAGCGACTCCCGTACTTCCCTGTTTTCCATCATCGACCACCCGAACGGGATGGCCCGCCCGTTGCAGCTGCAACCCGACACAAGCCCCCGCCATGCCAAAGCCAATAATCTCGATCATCTCACCCAGCGTTTCGTGACAATTCTGCCGATCGCTCTCGTCGCGGAGTGAAACCCGACCGACCGACAATGGAAAGGGAGAAGAGACAGATCGAGGACGTCACACACGGATTTTCCCCGAAACGAGACTATTTTTTTGTTGGACACAACCCGGTCCCCGGTCTAACTCCCCCCCGCGCCTCGGCGTGGAAAAACTGGCAATGGCAGCGTAGCTCAGGGGTAGAGCAGAGGACTCATAAGCCTTTTGTCGGCGGTTCAAATCCGCCCGCTGCTACCAGTTTCCACCTTCTTTCTCCAGCCAAACGCTCGAAGTTATCTCGTTCTCTCAAAGACCAACATGGTGCGACAAGGGAGGTAGATCTTTAACCGTCCAAACAACGTAGAATAGGCGATTGCTGCATCCGTTCTTCCATGGCCGCCAAAGTCAGGGTCATCGGTGGAAAGGATCATCCGATAGTCACCCTCGACAGGAACCGGGAATTCGTAATCCGCCACCGAGGTCGACGGACTGAGATTAACCGCAAAGACGAGGTTCCCACGCTCGAACTGCAAGCATTGGTTGGCTTCGTCGAGATTAAGCATTTGCGCTCCGGGCGTGGGAAGCACCTTCTGCGCCACCAACATCATCGCGGCATCAAACGCCTCCAGTTCCTGATACTTCAAATCGGGATGATCCGCGAGAGACCACTGCCGTCTCGCATAGTGGTAACTCCAGTCATTCCCCTCCCTCGGAAAATCGACCCACTCGGGATGACCAAACTCGTTGCCCATGAAGTTAAGGTATCCCTCACCTCCCAACGCTAGAGTCAGGAGCCGGAGAATCTTGTGGAGCGCCATGCCCCGATCGATGTCCGGATGCTCGTCACCTTTAACCATGTGATGATACATCGCGGCATCCATCAACCAGAAGGCCAGCGTTTTATCACCGACCAGGGCCTGATCGTGGCTTTCGGCATAAGCGATCGTTTTCTCGCCGTAACGACGATTGATCAGGGTGTGATAGATCTCAGCCAGATTCCAATCTTCGTCAGCGCTGTGTTTGAGAAGCTTGATCCAATGATCGGGAATCCCCATCGCGAGACGATAGTCGAAGCCAACCCCACCCTCGGACAGCGGACGACATAGTCCCGGCATCCCGCTCATGTCCTCGGCAATGCTGATGGCATTCGGATTAATCTCATGGATGAGCTGGTTGGCCAGCTGAAGGTAAGTCACGGCGTTCCACTCCACCCCGTCTTTGAAATACCGGTCGTAGTGATCAAAAGCGATGTTGCCATGATGATGGTAAAGCATCGACGTGACACCATCGAAACGGAAGCCATCGAAACGGAACTCCTCCATCCAGTAAACCACGTTGGAGAGGAGAAAACGGCACACTTCCTTCCTGCCATAATCAAACAACCGCGAGTCCCATTGAGGATGATCGTGCAGGTGGAAATACAAGCCCTCCTCTCCGTCGAAAGCCGCTAAACCCTCGGCGAAGTTTTTCACCGAATGGGAGTGCACGATATCCATCAGGACCGCCAGCCCCAAGCCATGCGCGGTATCGATGAGGTATTTCAAATCCTCGGGCAATCCACAGCGCGAACTGGGGGCAAAGTAGTTCGCCACGTGGTAGCCGAATGATCCATAGTAGGGATGCTCCGCAACCGCCATGAGCTGGACCACATTGTAGCCCAAGCGGGCAATTCGCGGGAGAATCTCATCGGCAAATTGACGGTAGGTTCCCACACGATTTTCCTCGGTCGCCATTCCCACATGAGCCTCGTATATCCGCGGAGCTGCAACCGGCCCCGCCAAGGGATTTTCCCAAGGATAGGGTGCTTGCGACGGAACTTCGGCGGAGAACTCTTTGCTCTCCTCATCCTGCACCACCAGGCGGGCGTGTGAAGGCAGACGATCATGCCCGCCATTCGCCCCGACGACATGAACCTTGTATTTCATTCCCTCCTCCAACAGCCCGTCCGGAATCCAAATTTCCCAAAATCCCGACTCTCGGGAACGTCTCAGGGGGTGAGTTTCGCGCGACCAATCATTCAAATCACTCACCAGAAAAAGCCGTTTTGCTCGGGGTGCCCATTCTCGGAAAATCCAACCCCCTTCGATTCGATGAAGTCCAAGGGTCTCATGACTCCGGGCAAATTCCCGCAAAGGCCCATATTCCGCCAATCTCTCCTCAAACCGCTTACTGCGAGCGCGAATTTCATCGGAATAGGGCTCCAGCCAAGGATCCAGCTTCACCAACCCCGGCACCTCGGCTTTCTCGCTCACATAGAGATCTTAGCAAGGAACAAGCCAATCCACTCGGCGAATCGATGACATTTGCTTTATTTTCCGAAATTATTTAGTAGTCCTAAGCACCTCGATGGCCAATCGAAGAAACTCCGGTCCCTCCCGCCCCCGTTCGTCCGGGCGGCGTCGCGGGCTGCCCGGTGGTCTCCTTGGTCTGCATCAACTGGCACGAAATCAGGTCAACCGACGCGGAGGACGAAGGCTCAACATGACCCGTCAGTCCGCCATCGCTGGTTCGGCCACGGCCGCCGACTACTATGAAGAGGAGGACTTTCTTTCCCGTAGTTTCCTCAAACGACTCTTTCACTGGGCCATCGGAATTTTTCTGATTCCCCTTTGTTTCATCACCGTGATCACCCTAATCAAGGAAAGCGGGGAAGATCGCATCCTTGAAACGATCTGGTATTCCACCAATCTGGTTTGCTTTGTCGCGGGAGCCCTCCTGATGCTGAGCTGGTTCGTTCTCGGCATCGCCAACGACCAACTCCTTTACCTTTACGTGCTGGGCCATGAAATGACCCACGCGATGTTTGTCTACGTTTGCGGAGGACGCATCAGCGCTATCCATTTCAGCACCGAGGGTGGCTACGTGATGACCAATAAATCTAATATCCTCATCGCCCTCTCTCCCTATTTCATCCCCTTCTGGTCAGCCGTATTAATCTCATTACATGGTTTCATCAGCCTTTGGGCCGACATTCCCGGTGACGGCCTCATACTGACCGGACTGATTGGGTTCACCTGGACCTTTCACATCGTTTGGACAGTCTGGATGATTCCGAAGGATCAGCCAGACCTGAAGGAAAACGGCACCTTCCTTTCGCTGATGCTCATCATCTTTGCCAATCTGATTCTCTTCAGCCTGATCCTCTGCGCAACGTCCCACGAAGTCCAGCTCCTCAGCTTTGTTTTCGAATGGTGGAACACCTGTCTCGACCTTGGGCAAGGATTGTTGAGGCTGATCTGAGGAATCTCCACACTCCGGAGAACCGCCAAATCAAAGCGAGCCCGGAATCCCCGCTTACTCTCCGCCTGCCTGCCTTGCCAAATCCAGCGCCGTGATTCTCACAAATGCGCCGGGCTTGTCCTTGTGGCGGATCTTGTGATTTTGATCGAGGACATAAACGGTGGGCCAGCGTTCGATACGGTATAGCTTGGAGATGCTCTGGGAGGGATCCGAGAAATTCCGCCAGGTCACCCTCTCTTTAGCAATGTGATCACGCAAGGTCAGCGGGTTATCCATGCTGATCCCGATGACCTCGATGTTCTTCCCCTGAAACTCTTCCTGAAATTTGCGGAAGATAGCGAGGGATTCATCATGGGCGGGCATCAAAGCATGCCAGAAAAAGAGGATGGTCACCTTACCTTTGTAATCACTGAGGGAAGATTTCTTCAAATTGACCTCAACCCCCATGAAATTGGGAGCCTCACTTCCGATCGTGAGCCGTTCCATCCGAAACAGTTCATCCTGCAGGATGGCTTGGGTGTTGGTTCGCCCTACAGTGACCACCGGGGCCTTTATCGCCGTCACAAGCTTCTCCTGACGCTTGGTCATGAAAAGTTTTCCGTCACCGAGACGACGGTGCAGAATAGCCTGCCCGAGGGCGGCCGCCCCTTTGACCGCATCCGAGGGGTTCACTTTTTCAATCAACTCGAGGAGTCCCATCGCCCTGGGGTCCTCCACGTATGTGAGCGAAACGCAATACGGTGCCAGCTTTGGGCTTTGCAGATGATGCTTTCGCACCGACTCCCGAATCACCGCCGCGGGTGAAGGAAGAGGTCGTCCCCGAACTCTTCCCGGAGGAGGAGAAGAGGCATAACCAGAGGTCTCGCGCAAAAGCCAGGCCGCGGGTTCGAGCGCCCAGCTCTTGTCAAGACTGTCCCGAATTTCGTCCCAGACTTTGCGACCACCTTCGGTTTCGTCCGGGCGTCGAAGCCACGCCGCGTTCTGCTCCGCATTGGTTTTGGCATTCCGGACATCAGCAGTCCATTGCAGGTATGCCTGATCGTATTGCCTCACTAAGAGGCTTGCCCGCTCGGGAGAGCCAGCAAAAAGGAGACCACTCCCCGAGGCGAGAATGATAAGAATCGATTTCATGGTGTGCTCCCAGCGTGAACCGGTTTCAGCCCAATGCCAATTCGGAATCCTCCGCCATCAAGAGGCCCGTTCCTCCTCCTTTTTCTCCTCCAAAAGGCGAAACAACTCCTCGTGATAGTCTTTTCCGACGATGTAGCCGATACAATCTTCCGTCCCGCAAAGACAGGGATGATCCTCGTAGCACTCGACATCGAATCCGTAATCAAAAGTGATCTCCTCACCCACCTCGATGTCCCGAAGTGCCTGCAGATAGATCCGTTTCCCGTCTTGGATGGCTTCACTATTGGGCTCACAGGAATGATTGATGAGCCGGGCAGGATTCCATTCCACATTCCCATCGAGATCCCACTTCTTAGTCAGGTTGAAAATGTAGACCGCCGCCGCCCCACTTTTCTCATGTTCCTCGTATTGCTTCCAAGCTCGTCGCTCGCTTTCCTCTTTATTGATCCGGTTGCCGACATACTCGATGAAGTATTGCTCCTTTTTGATTGGTTCGCAGCAATACACCCCGCGGCCATGAATGACGGAGTCGCGAACTTCCACGAAATCACTTTCACCACGTCTCCGCATCTTCTCGATCCACTTTGCCTCCTGTTCCGGAGTGCGCTTCTGGTCCTTGTTCTTAGCCATGAGAAAGTTGCTGGGAATCCTTTACTTGATCTTCGGGCGCCCCACTTTGGGAAACTTCAGAAGGGCTGGGTCTTTCGGCAAAAAGGGAAAGACCTTGCGCAACTGAATCGGCGAAACCGTTGCCCCATTGATGAAAGTCCAATTTTCATTTCGCTTCGGAGAAAGGGCTATCTGAAAACCTTCCATAAGTCTCTTCTCCATTTTGTCCCCGTTCTTCATCATCACGGTCATTTCCGTCGGGACGTATACCATCCACTGGCGAAAAGCGAACTCCTGCTTGGGCCTGCCATTGGCATCGAGAACCGGCTTACCATCCACAAGGATATCCCGGGCACCCCAATCCACTTCGAAAGCGGTTTGCGGATCGCGAGTGATTCCCGCCTGAACCGCAATGCCATTCCCGCCCATCTCCATCATCATCTTCAGCATCGTTGCCTTGAATTTCTCCGGGCCACCATAAGGCCGAGAGATCGCCTTGACGTAGCCAGGATGCATCCGGCTGATGACTCTTGGGAAATTCCCTTTCACCGTCTCATCCATCAGCTTCTGGGCCTCAAAACGGGCACGCCCCATCACCTGAAGAGGAACCAACTGCCTAGGTGGAATCCCTCCGGCTGCACCTTGCTGGGCCTGGACCGGCCCCATCAGCACGAGCAACAACATCAGAAATCTCATCTCCCAGAGATGCCCCGAGATGCGCCCGAGGTCAAGGCTCCCGACCCGACCTAATCATTCTGTTTAAGCGACGATGTTGTTTCAGATTGATTAAGGATTGATTCCGCTCTTTTCAATAGTCCCTCGCTTCGATATTTCCTCCTGCCATGGCGAAAAGTGCGTTAGGAAAAGGTCTGGGAGCTCTCATTAAAGGAGCAAGCTCCGATTCCGTTCCCGACGCCAAGATAGAGCTGCGACCGGGCGAAAGCGTTGCCGAGATTCCCATCGACGAATTGGTTCCCTCCCCTCTGCAGCCCCGGAAGCACTTTTCCGACGAGTCACTCGCCGAGCTAAAGGACTCCATCGCCGCTCTGGGCATTATCCAGCCTCTCATCATCCGCAAGGTTGAAGGACGCGTCGAGCTCATCGCCGGAGAACGGCGCTGGCGGGCCTCCCGCATGCTCGGGCTCGAAACCGTGCCCGTCATCGAGCGCCCTTCCACCGATCAGGAGGTCCTCGAAATGGCTCTCATCGAGAACCTGCAACGCCAGGATCTCAATGCCATCGAAGAAGCCGAAGGCTATGTGCGTCTCTCCCGCGACTTCAATCTCAAGCAGGACACCATCGCCAAACGCGTCGGCAAATCGCGAGCCGCAGTGGCCAATTCAATGCGACTGCTCGATCTTCAGCCTCCCATCCAACGGCACGTCGCCGACGGCCTCCTCACGGTGGGCCACGCCAAGGCCATCCTGGGAGTCAAGGAACCCCGTGAACAGATTGCCGTGGCCGAACAAATCCTTCGGCAGAACATGACCGTCCGAGCCGCCGAGAAATTTGTGCAAAATCACCAGAAGTCGGGGATTTCCCGTCCTTCCTCAAGCCGCAAGCCGGTCGACCCGCACATCATGGCGATCCAGAACAGTCTACGGGACCACTTCGCCACCCACACCACCATCCACCACGGCGAAAAGAAGGGAAAGATCGAGATCGAATACTACGGCAACGACGACCTCGGCCGTATCCTTTCGCTACTTGGAATCGATCTCGACTAACCACATTCTTCTGGTGTTTCCAATGCCGGGAGATCCTTTCAAGCCCTTGGAGTTGCCAAAATGCGGTCTCATGTTTGGCCGGACCACCTGGCATCGGATCCTCCGCTGGCTCGGACCTCTTTTCGTCGTGCTGACCGTCGTGGCCATGGTCTACAAGGTCGTCCTGATGGGCATCATCGACACGCTACCTCCGGACCAGATGGCGAAACACGTCACGATCGTCATATGACCTGGCTTTTTGATTGCGGCAGCCGGCCTGATTTTGCTGCTCGCATCAATTAGAATCTTGTTCTTGAAACAAACCAAGCCCAGCCACCATTTGGGTCCAAAATGAAACAACCTTAATTCCTCACTTCCTCCTTCAAATTCCCTATTCACCAGTCACCATTCCTTAACCTTATGAAACTCCATAACGCCATGTGGCCTGGCCTCGTCGGAAAAGAAGAAGGCACCGACCACCCACCCATTTCGCTCGAGCGTATGCTCGAACTCACCGTGAATGCCGAAGTCGACGGTCAAAAATTCGACGGTGTCGATTATTTTCTCTTCCACCCGCACACCGATCCAAACGCTTCGGAGGACGAACTTCGGAAAATCGCGGAACTGATTGCCTCGAACAATCTCAAGGTCGGCACCCTTGTCGCACCCGTCTGGGAAGGGACAGTCGGCGGACCGGCCTTCGGCTCGCAGAGCGACCGGGACAACTTCGTCCTCGCAGTCGAGAAAGCCTGCCGCGTGGCCACCATCTTCAAGGAACACGGAGTGAGGGAATACGGTGCCATTCGTATCGACACCGCCGGCTCGGTGGAAGACTGGGCGAAAGACCCCACCGGCAACACCGCTCTCGCCGCCGACACCATCAAACGCGCCGCCGCCATAGCCGCGGACAACGGGGAACGACTCGCGATGGAGGGAGAAATCTGCTGGGGAGGCATCCATTCCTGGAAGGACACCCTCGATCTCCTCGAAGCGATCGGACTGCCCGAAACGGTCGGTTTCCAATCCGACCTCGCTCACACCTATCTCTACCTCCTCGGCTACAACGCCCCGGAACATGCCCTGGTCAAGGAAGGTCACACCGACAAAGAATTTTGGGAGGCCTACCGCCCTATGGTCGACAAGCTCCGCCCGTGGACCATCGACTTCCACGTAGCCCAAAACGACGGAACCGTTCACGGAACGGGAGCCCACGACAAGACCGGACGCCACTGCCCGGCCGATGACCCCAAAGGGAAGCTCGATATCGTGAAGTGCTCCATGGAATGGCTCAAAGACCACGAGGACCGAAAGATCGAGCACCTTTGCTGGGACGGCTGTATGTTCTCAAACGAACTCCTCGAATCCCAGCAAACCTGGAACACCATTCTCGGCACCATGCTCAAGGTAGGCGAGGCTGTGACTTCCTGAGATATCCACGGAACCCAGCTCACCTTCCGCACTAGCCCGCCTTGCCATGCGCTACGCCATCGTCTCGGACCTCCACGCCAACATTCGTGCTTGGGAAGCTGTCCTCGCCGATTTGCGAGCGCAGGAAGCCGACGTGATCGTCTGCCTCGGCGATGTCGTGGGATACGGCCCAAAGCCCGCTGAAGTCCTTCAGGCTGTTCGGGCCGAAACCGAGCTCTTCGTGCTCGGCAACCACGATGCCGCCGCAGTCAACATGATCGATTACTCGATCTTCAATGACCATGCCCGCCAAGCCATCGAGTGGACCATGACCGAGCTAGATGAGGAAGAAAAACAATTCCTGGCATCGGTTCCTTTGGCCATCGAGGCCGAGGCGATTCTGTTTGTTCATGCCGAGATCAGCGAGCCCGGACGATTCGACTATATCGACTGTCTCGAGCGAGCCAAGAGCAACTTCGAATCCGGCCAACACTTCGTCACCTTCGTCGGCCACACCCACATCCCCAAGATCTACAAGAAGACTCCGGACGGGGAGGTGATCGAGCTGGCGGATGATGACAAAACCCTCAATGAGGACAGCCGCTATATCGTTAACGTTGGCTCGGTCGGGGAACCCCGCAATCCGGACGACCTGCGCGCACGCTACGTCATCTATGACACCGAAACTCGGCAGGTGGAGTTCCGGCGAGTCGAGTTCGATATCCCAGCTTATCGACAGGATCTTGAATCCACCATGCTTAGTCTGCGTCCCTTCTTTCTTCGGATGTACGAATATGTCGTGGAAGGCCGCGAGGTTGCGGTTTCGAGCGGCTGCAGCCTGCAGGACATGAAGGTGGCCCACAACGCCGCCTCCCTCGTTGATCTTAGCAAAGTCTCATCTCTTCGCGAAATCACCAACCCGGCGGTCTTCCTGAAGAGTGCCCAACCTTCGAAGACGCCGATGCGGATCTTCATTGGTATGGCGGTCTTGGTTCTGGGCCTCGTTCTCTTTTGGATGTTGTCTTCCTCACAAAAAGAGCCCGACACCAACGCCGTGTTGAAGTATCGCGACGATGAAGAATCGCGGATGGATCGAGAAAGTTCGAAGAAAAGAAAGCCGCTTGATCCTCTCCTCACAGACGAAGTCGAGATTTTCAGCGTGAACATTTTTGGGGCGGGCAAACCCGAATTTTGGAAGGACCAAGCCGTCAAAAAGTCCGTCATACTGCAGTCGAGCGAAATAGCCGGAGCACCCGGTTGGGAGGCCCGACGGTGGGTCAACCTGACTGACAAGGACCGTTACCGATGGCAGATCCCTCCGCTCCCTGTGATGGGAACGAAGGGGGCGCAAATCGAATTCGAAATCATCAATCACCGCAATTTCGCGACCTTCCACTGGGAGAAGACACGCGATGACTCGGATGCGGTGAGTGTTCCCAATGCCAAAATGCTCGATGGGCATTCCGATTCCGTTGAGTCGGAAAAAGACAAAAACAAAGCCGCTCCCTTTCCCCGTCGCGCCGGGATCATGGCCTTTTCCAAAATACCCTTCGAGACCTATGACGTTGCCGTTTACTTTGGTAGCCATGGATCCCGCCAGGGAACCAGCAAGGCCTACATCCAGGTCAATGATGAGATTTCCGGAACCCCTTCCACCGGCACCGGAGGAGTGATGTTCAAGGTCGCCGAGAAAGAACCTGACGGCTCCTTTACGGAAATCAAAAAATCCGGCGACGAAGGTAACTTCATAGTCTACCGGAACCTGACCCTGCCCACTTTTGTCCTGCAAACCTGGGGGGAAGCGAACAACCGGATTGGCGTTGCCGGCATTCAGATCCGGGGAAAGGGAAAACGCAAAGACACCTCGATCGGCCGTTCAAAATCATCGCTTAAGGCAACAGCCACTACAGTCGTCGTAAATGATAAAAAAGGGATTCTTTTTCAGGTAGTTGCCAAAAGCTCACTCGGCAAACCCATTCCGGGGATTCTCGTCAGCCCGGCCCTCGCGCCCGGATCATCAAAAGGATCGATCTTCCCCCCAAAAGCTCAGACCAACGAAAAAGGAGTGGCTTCCTTTTCCCTAACTACCACCGAGGCCGGAAAGGTTGTCCTCTCGGCAAAAGGTAAGGCTAATGGAAAAGCGGTCACCTTTGGCAAACTCGAGATCACTTCCAAAAAGGATCCCAACGCCCAAGACCCATCACTGAACGATTCCAATGCCACCGTCAAAAAACCGGTCACAACACCCGCAAACCTGTCCCAAGCCTACTTCCGCGCGGAAAAATATGAGCCCGGAAACGCCATCGTTGATCAATCCAAGTCAATTGAATTGGTTCACAAAGGAAGCGGTGCAGCGCCCAAACTGATCCCGGATGTCGGGCCATCAGAAATCCCCCTCACCCGCGCCGAAAATACCGGAGCCCTCCAGATCCAATCAAGCTACTGGGAGGAGGCGAAACCGCAGAAGTATTTCAACCTGAAACGCGACAAGTCGTTCGCCTGCGAAGCCTGGATCAAAACGATCAAGACCGAAGGCACGGTCTTTCTTTTCGGAAATCGAACGACAAAAAACAATGAAGGCTGGATGGTTTATCTGAAGGGCAAAAAAGGAAGCCCCAAGGACACGGTGCCCGCCTTCTTCTACCAGGCTGGCGGCAAGGTCCATCAAGCGGTTGGACCGGCCGGACTTCTCAACGACTTCGAGAGCCATCACATCGCAGCGGTTTGGGATCACGACGCCTCGTCATCCGAAGGCAAAATGAGCCTCCTCGTGAATGGAAAGGAAGTCGCCACCACCATGGTGAAACAGAGCGCCATCGGAGGTTCCAACACTAATCCCTTCAGCATCGGAGGAGCTCCAAACAAAGGGCAGGTCCGCGGTCTAGGAATCGACGAAATTCGCTTCACTCAAAAGGCCCTCGGCAAAAGCAAACTTCTCACATACGCCGGGGTTAAAGGAGCCCGTTTGATTGGAAACGCAGCGGGGAGTGAAGGAATCTGGAACAACCCGGCAAACTGGGAGGAAAACAAGATCCCTTCGAACTCCACCAACGCGGTCATCGATCGCGGTCTCCAGGTCACCATCACCAAGGAAAACAAGACCCCCTATGAAGCCCTTCTGGTGCTCGAAGAAGGAGCTCGATTGCACTTTGATACCATCGGGGCTCTGAAGATCCTGCCGGCTACGTCAAAACAGGTCGTATTGCAAAATGGCGCCGAGATGGTCTTCACCTGCGATCATTGCCGGTTCCCGAATCCAATCAAAGTCGAAGGGGCAGGGACCATTTACTGCGGTCTGGGAAAAGACGGAGAAACCAAAAACCGCCGCCTCGAAGGAACGATTTCCGGAGAGGGTTCGCTGTCGGTCTTTGGAACGAACGCCGGGCAGTTGATAATCACCGAAACCAACACTTTTTCGGGCGGCTTCACCGCTCAAATCAAGGAAGGGGGATGCATAATCCTCGCAGCTAAGGAGAAATGCCTCGGCACCGGAGATGTCACCATCAAGAAAAACGTCTCACTCATCGCGCCCAATGGAGTCGAAAATTTTATCGATGACTCAGCTACCCTGAAGCTGGAAGGACGGGGTGCCCCGGTTCCTGGCGGTCCCGCCAACCGTCGCTACACCAAAGTCCAGCTCTCAGGCGATGAAACGGTCGGCGGATTCATCGTTGATGGAAACGACCAGGGTGAGGGATCCTTCGATGCCCAGAGTCACCCAAGCCTGATCGCGGGCACCGGCAAGCTCATTGTCAAAAAGCCCTAGTCGCTTGCCCGGCGATTGCAGGACCTTCCCCCGTTCGTCATTCGACCAGCTGAACGGGATGGAATCCAAGAGTAAAGGGGCCTAACTTTCCATCATGCCGCCAAGACTTTTCACGTCCCTGTTGGCACTCCTACCTGCCGTCCTTTCGGGCAGCGAACTCAAGACAACGGTCAACTTTCCCAAAATCCTTAACACCCCTCAATCAAAGATGGGATAAAAGGTATTGAAAGCAACCTCGCCAAAAACCGCCGGATCGTTGAAGCGTTTGTGTTGATCGAGCGCAGAAATGGCTGCGACGTCCTCCGCACTCAATTCGAAATCGTGGATCTGAAAATTCTCGCGGAGATGCTTAGGCGATTGGGTTTTTGGAATGGGAACCGTCCCGCGTTGCAGCGCCCAGCGCAAGGCCACTTGAGCGGTCGACCGCCCAAGCCGACCCGCGATCTCATCGAGAACCGGATGCGTCAAAATGCGTTCGCTTTCCTCCGCCATTCCCAGCGGCAGATATGAGTCCGCGCCGAAAGGAGAGAAGGCGGTCACCCCCAATCCCAACTCTTTGCAAAAACGAACGAGCTTCTCCTGACAAAGGAAAGGGTGCATCTCGACCTGCAAAACGGATGGCTTGATTCGAGCGCCTAAAAAAACTTCACGAATCATGGCGGTCCCGATGTTGCAAAAGCCGATCCGTTTGGTGAGCCCGGCGTCCACCAACTCCTCCATGGCGTGCCAGGTTTCGGAATAAGGAACCGAAATCGGATTCATTGCCTCGCCGCCGGCCGTCCAACCCGGAGGATACATCTCCTCAAATGGCACATAGGCAAGAGCGATCGGAAAGTGGATCAAGAAAAGGTCGAGCTGCTCAAGACCGAGATCATTAAGTGTTCTCTCGCAAGCCGCCCGCACATGCTCACGCTCATGATAGGTGTTCCAGAGCTTCCCGGTTACCCAGAGATCCTCGCGACAACACAGCCCATCTTCGAGCGCCCGGGCAATCCCCTCCCCGACCAGTGATTCGTTTCCGTAATCGGCGGCACAATCGAGATGGCGATAGCCCAGTTTGATTGCTTCATAAACAATCCCGGGCGTAAGTTCTTCCGGAATCTTCCAGGTTCCCAGTCCGGGGGAAGGTAAGACAAAGCCGGCGGAAGGTTGATCTGACACGCTACAGAAGCTACGACAGTCTCCTTGCAGGACACGAAAAAAATCCGGAACAGGCGCAGAACAGAAAGATCGATGCCACCACGAAAAGAATTGGCAGTATAGGGAGCACGAAGAAGAGCCAAGTGAGATCATGGGAGCGAAGCGGATTCGACTCTCTTAACATAGATTTGAATGGTCCCTCTACTCCCCGGAACTTCACTTCAGTGTCTCCGCTGTCAGGTCTTGAGTGCGGGCGTTTCTCCTTTGGGCCTGAATCATGCAGCTGTCTTTTCATGCCCGTCACTCTATTGGACTTTCAGACTGCGGCGATGGTGGAGAAAAAGGGAGCTTATAACCAAAGACGGCCTCACTCCTGGAACTTTGGATTCAACTCCCTCGGGATCGGCGCGTCGGTCGAAACCTGCCAGGTCTCCAGTTCTTTTAAGAGCGCCTTTGCCTTCTCGGGCTCCTTCTTTGCAAGGTTGTTTCGTTCCGAAAGATCCTCCTTCAAATTGTAGAGTTCAATCGCTCCGTTCTCGAAGTAATTGATCAATTTCCAGTCGCCCTTGCGGATGACTCCGCACGGCGTGGTTCGGAAAAACTTCGACGCGGAATCCGGGTCCGCCTTGTAGCTCTGGAGGTAAGCAGGGAAATGCCAGAACAAGGCCCTCTCCGAAATCACTTCGCCTTTGAAAGCGGGTGCCAAACTCACCCCATCAAGCCGAACTGGCACCTTGGCTCCGGCCATCTCGAGGAAGGTGGGATACAGATCAATCTGGGAAATCGGCGAATCATTCTTTGATCCCGCTTTCACCTTGTCGGGGTAGCGAACGAGAAAAGGCTCTCGAATTCCGCCTTCGTAATACATTCCCTTGGTTCCACGCAGCGGCTCGGCCCGGGAGATCGCGCCGTGAGGCCCGTTGTCAGAGGTGAAAATCACCACGGTGTCCTCCGCCAGTTTCAATTCGTCGAGCGTTCCTAGAATCTTCCCAACCGCCGAATCCATCGACTCGACCATCGCGGCATACTTGGGATTTTTATGCGACCGATCGGGCGATTTCTTCTCATACTTCGCTGCCAGTTCCTTGGGTGCCTGAATGGGCGTGTGCACGGAATAAAAAGGCAGATACACAAAGAAGGGCTGGTCCTTGTTTTCCGTGATCCAGCCCGCCACTTCGCGACCGAGCCGCTCGGGCAAGTGCTCTCCTTTCGGTCCATCCTTGAGATGGGGATTCTTATAAGGCGAAAAATACGACTTGGGATGCCCCCAGGTAGTTCCTCCGAAATTAGCATCAAATCCATCCTGAGTAGGATCCTTGCTCAGGTGCCATTTGCCCGCCACACAGGTTCGGTATCCTGCCTTCTTGAGAGCTTCGGCCATCGTCTCAAACCGGGACTCGAGCACCGTTTTGTTCTTCACCGGGATGAGCTTGCGTCTCTTGGCGCTTCCACGATCGGAGTTCCCAACGGTGTAGACACCATGACGCGGGGAATATTGCCCGGTCATAAGACAGGCTCGCGAAGGAGCACAGTTGGCTGCTCCAGCGTAGGCCTGCGTGAAGGTCATTCCTTCCTTGGCAAGGCGGTCGATGTGGGGCGTTTCGTAAAATTTTGACCCCTGACAGGCCAGATCGGTGTAGCCCAAATCATCAGCGTAAAAGAGGACGAAGTTCGGGCTCTTTGCAGAAACAAGCGCCACACCCCACAAGGCAAAGATTGTAATATTTTTAAGCATTCTTAAATGTAATGATTCCCACGCTTCCAAGATAACTACGACGGTTACGGGAATACCCTTGTCCTGATACGGCCGAGATATGAACCTTTTTCTTTAAAAATAATGAACAAGATATTCACATTTCTGATTCTCTTTTTCGTATCGCTCTCCTCCCCGGTTTTTGCGGAGGAGAAGCCCGAAGATCTTGAAAAGATCCGCAAGGATCGCGAGCGCCTGATTGATCTGGTCATTTCCTTGCAGAAAAATTTTGGGAACACTCTCAATGACTACGCAAAGCTGCAAAACGACTATGCCGCTCTCCGCAAAAAAAAGGAGGCCCCAGATCACTCGGCCAAAGTCATGGAGTTGCAGAAAAAGCTCAAGGACGCCCTCACACGCCTCAAACAACAGAATCCTGACAAAAAGACGACCCGTGAGCAGGCCCTTCTCGCCCAGGATATCGTCAATCTCCGCAACGAGCTCCATCGAGATCGCCAGGAGCTCTTGATCGCCCGGGCTCAGGTTCTCCGGCTTAAACAGCTCGAGAAACAAACGGCCGAACTCAACAAACAACTCGCCGGGGAGAAGAAGTCACGCGCCAAAACCGGCAATGACCTCAAGGAGCTCAAGGCAGAGCAGCAGGACCTGATGGACAAGCTTCAGCTCAACATGACGGAGCTGGAAGAGACCGAGAAGGCCCGCAGGGCCCTCGTGCTGAGACTAGAAGCGGTGGAAAAGGAAAACATTGCTCTGAAGAAGAAGGTGCGCGCCCAGGACGCCCGCATCGCCGAACTTTCAAAAATCGAAGCGGAGCACAAAAAGACTCTGGCCGCGTTTGCTGAGCTCAAGGTCGAAAACACGCGTCTCACTGCGATGGTCGCGGAGCGGGAAAAACAACTGACCAACCTTCGCGAGCACCTTGCTGCCGAAGTCAAACGAACTCTCGATATCCCCGTCCTGATCCGGGCACGCGAAGACCTTGAGAAGAAGCTAAAGGCGAACGAAAAGGAGTCCACCGCCCTTGCCGAAAAGAACAAAGCCCTCACTACCCGCAAGGAAGAGCTCGAAAACGAAATCGCCAAAGTGGAAAAGAACATCGCCGGGATGAAAGCCCAGCTGAAGAAAAATAAAGCTACAATGACTTCGGTAAATGAGCTCAGCGAGCAAAACACCCGCCTCAAGGCCGACAAGACCAAGCTCGAAAAAACCATCGACATGGCCAAGGCCGAGCTGGTCAAGGCCATGGGCGCCCGTAATCGCCTCGAAGCCCAGTTGGCCGAAAGCCGCAAGGTAGCAGCGGCAGCGGCACAGCTGAAGGAAATGAACGACGCTTTGATGGAAGAGCAGGACCTGCTCAACAACCGCCTCCAAAACACCGAAGCCACCCTCAAGGCCAGCCACCAGCTCACCGACGAACTTCAGGCATCTATGCTCACCCTCGTGAAGGAAAAAGCCGATCTCACTAAGGTCATCAAAGCCAACGAAGCCGAGATCGAGAAGCTGAGGGCCACCACCGCTAAACCAAGTATGGCCGAGTCCATCAACCGCCTGGAAAAGGAAAAGCAGGATCTCTCCACCCGCCTCGCCAAGCGTGAAGAAGACCTCAAAAAGACCCGTGCCGAATTGGGTCGCCTCCAGATCACCGCTTCAGTTGCTCGAAAGCAGCTCGTTTCCCTGAAACGAACCACCAGTCAGATCGAACCAGTTCGATACAACCTTGGCAGATCCAAGGTCGCCGCCCAGCAAAGTCGCGTTCTCAATCAAGTCCAAGAGGTCCTCAAAAACTTCCCCAATGCCCGATTTGAGATCGTCGGCCACACCTGCAACATCGGGAAAGCCGAGAGAAACCTCACGCTGAGCCAGGACCGTGCCAAGTCCCTCCAAGAGTTCCTAATTTCCAAGGGAGTCCCGGCGAGGATCCTCTCCCACCGGGGCGTGGGCCTAACCGAGCCCATGGTCCCAAATGACAGCGAAGCCAACCGCCGCCTCAACCGCCGCGTCGAGGTCGAAATCCTCGACTAACGCCTTCCCTTGGAAACCATCCCGTTTGGCAACACCAAAGACGGACAAACAGTCCGCCTCTTCACCCTCCGGAATTCCAGTGGCCTGAGGGTCCAACTCTGCGAATACGGCGCTCTCGTCACCTCGATTCTGACTCCCAACCGCAACGGAAAGCTGGAAGAAATCACCCTCGGCAAGCCCGACTTCGAGTCCTGGCTCGATAATCCCGATTACCTCGGTGCAACGGTCGGACGTTTCGGCAACCGGATTGCCGGTGGGAAGTTCACCCTCGACGGAGTCACCTACGAGCTTCCCTGCAACGACGAACCGGGCGGTCAATCGTGTCATCTCCACGGCGGGCCAAACGGGTTCAGCCGGCGATTCTGGAAAGGCGAACCGGTCATTCGTCCGAGGGCACAAGGCGTCTGTTTCATTCTCTATTCGGATCACGGCGATCAGGGTTATCCCGGCAACCTCAAAGCCAAAGTGACCTATTGGCTGACCGAAGATAACGAGCTTATTTTCGAAGCGACCGCCACCACCGACGCCCCCACCCCGGTCAATCTCATCAATCACATCTATTGGAATCTCTCCGGCGACCTCACCGCCACTACCCTCGACCACGACCTCAAAATCATGGCCGATTCCTACCTCCCCACCAATCCGGGCCTGATTCCCACCGGCAAAAGGAGCCCAGTGAAAGGAACTCCCCTCGACTTTACCCAACACACTGCGGTCGGCGAGAGGATCAACGATGACTTCCCCGCCCTCAGAATCGGAAACGGATACGACCATTGCTGGGTGCTTCGGGAATCCCCGGAGGCCCTTTCACTTGCGGCCATCCTTCGACACCCAAAAAGCGGCCGTATCCTTGAAGTACTCACCAATCAACCCGGCCTGCAATTTTACACCGGCAACTTCCTTCCCGAAAAGCACACCGGCCTTTGCCTGGAAACCCAGGCCTTTCCAGATTCTCCCAATCAACCAGGCTTTCCCGATTGCATTCTAAAACCCGGAGAAAGCTACCATCACTTGACCCACTTCAAGTTCTCGACAAACTGAGCCCCGAAATGACCACCATCTACCACTTCAACCATTGAGGGTCCTCCACCAACGCCTTGGCGGTCGCCGAGGAACTGGGAGTCGAACACGAAGTCGTCCTCTACATTAAAACTCCGCCCGATGAGGCCACCTTGACTCAAATTGTCGAGATCCTGGAAGACCCGGTCGAAGACCTTGTACGAAAGGACTCCAAATTTAAAAAACTTGAACTCAATCCCGACGATTTTGTCAACAATCCCAAAGCAGTGGTCGATATTCTGGTGAAGCACAAACAATTACTCCAGCGCCCAGTTCTGGTCCGTGAAGACAAGGCTATCATCGGTCGGCCCAAGGCACGCATCGTTGAATTCCTGTCAGAGTGATTCTTTTCCTATAAAGGAACAAATTCATGGAATAAAACCTCCCCCGTTGCATTATACCCTTGGTTATGAAAAACATTATCGCTCTCGTTACTCTCGTTGCCTTCGGCGGATTCGCCCAAGCGCAAGACGCCCCGAAAGCAGTTGCAAAGAAAGGCAAATGCGACACCGCTTGTGCCACCGCCTGCAATGCCGGACTCACTGGAACCCTGGTTAAGCTCGCGGTCACCGGATTGGAAAAAGAAGCTGTCGGTGCCACCACCGAGGTCCAGCTCGGTGCCATGGCTGGAATCAACAAGTGCGGAACATGCACCAAGTCCAACAGCGTTATGATCATGTATGACCCCAAAATAATGACGGTCGCACAGATCGAAACAGCCGTAGCCGAAAATGGCCTCAAGGTGACCGGACACATGACCTCGATGAAGGTCAAGGGCCTCGCCTGCCAGTCCTGTAGCAACCACCTCACCACCGTTCTCGGCAAGACCGAAGGCATCGTAAACGTCGACAAGGTCTGCCACATGAGCGGTAACGTCATGGTCACTTTCGACCCCAAGAAGACGGACATGAAAAAAATCAAGGCCGCCATCAACACCACCAAATACAAGGTGATCGACGAAAAGGCCAAGGACTGCAAGTTCTGCGAAAAAGCTCCAGCCATCCAAAGCTAAAGCAGACTTTTCATCAGTATTCACAAGCCATTCCCTCCGGGGAGTGGCTTTTTTTGTCGCGACAAACTCCCTCTCACTCGCGAACATCGCCTCCATGCCCACTCGACTGCCCATCCTCCTTACCTTGTTGACCGGAGCCGCTTTGGCCGAACCCGAAATGACCGCCGACTCGCAGAGACAAGAGGGCGTCCCGGTTGGCAAGGTGACTCGACACGATCACCACAGCAAGGTCTTCGAAGGCACCACTCGCCAGTATTACCTGTATGTGCCGGCACAATACAAAGCGGAACAGCCGGCCGCCGTAATGGTTTTTCAGGACGGCCATGCCTACGTCGATGAAAAGGGACAAGCGCGGGCTACCATTGTCCTCGATAACCTCATTCACAAAGGAGAGATCCCTGTCACCATCGCTCTTTTCGTCAACCCCGGAGTCTTTTCCGACAAAATTGAAGGACGTCAAAACTGGAGCACTGGAAAAAAAGAAAAGATCAGCAACCGCAGCAAGGAATACGACACCTTGAGCGACAATTATGCCAGCATGCTAGAGACCGAGCTTCTCCCAAAAATCGCAAAGGACTACAACCTCACCAAGGACCCGGAACAACGGCTGATCTGCGGGGCAAGCTCGGGGGGGATCTGTGCCTTCACCGTCGCCTGGGAACGTCCCGACCTTTTCCGCAAAGTGATCAGCCATATCGGCAGCTTCACAAATATCCGTGGCGGACATGTCTACCCGGCCCTCATTCGCAAAGAAAAGAAACGCCCGATACGAGTCTGGCTCCAGGATGGTCGCAAGGATCTCGATAACCCGCACGGCAATTGGTGGCTTGCCAACCTACAAGTAGAAAAAGCCCTCGCCTTCTCAAAGTATGATTACAAGTTCGTCGCCACCGACGGCGGCCACAGCATCAAGGACGGCGGCGCGCTCCTTCCAGATGCCCTGCGGTGGATTTGGAGGAAGTAAGCCTAATCAAACCTCGCCCCATCAATTCATCACTTGATCTGTTCCGACAGCTTTCGGACCTGCCGCCGTTTTTGCCCGCCATGTGGAACGAATTGCCAACCTTTTGAAAAACCGAGGAATTCCAACACTCGTTGTCCCATACCACGAGGCCCTAAAAGATCTCTCTGGAACCACGCGCATGGTGAACCAGTTTCTCGGCTGCTCCATGAATGAAGAGAAAATGACACAGGCGGTGGAACCCTCCCTTCATCGAGAACGATCAGTCTGGACCGAATAAAGAGCACCAGAGAGCCCCGATTCTTTGCCACAAGAACCGCAAGAAGCTTCAACCGACTTCAGAGTCAAACAGGGTTGAGGAAAGCGAGGCAAACAAGAACAACAAGAGCTGCTGCGATTTCTTTTGGAGTGGCAATCTCTATCCATCTCTTTAACCTCCTCGTGATTCGTGTTTGGAAAACTCCTTCTCCTCTTTATTCTCGTCCCTCTGGCCGAGCTCTACCTCTTCATGACGCTGGGAAGTGAGCTGGGGTTTGGCAACACCATCCTCATCATCATCCTGACCGCCTTTCTAGGGGCCGCGCTCACCAAATCACAAGGTCGAATGGCGATGGCCAAATTTCACGAAGCCACTGC
>JBMYLT010000015.1:31854-55296 GCA_049596615.1 Akkermansiaceae bacterium
TCCCCGCTAAAGAGGCGCTCAATGGAATTCTTATTCTCATCGCCGGCGCGGTCCTCATCACCCCGGGTTTTTTGACCGACACCGTGGGCTTTTTGCTTCTGGTGCCTCCCGTTCGCTCTCTGGTGGCCTCGGCCCTAGAGAAACGATTCAAAGGAAAAATTCAATTCGTAGCTCCAACCATGCCCACCCAGCCTCCCCAAGAATCGAAACCAAAATCCAAGTTGGACGATGGCAATGTCATCGATGTCTGATGCCCTTTTGATCAATGGCCGCTCCCAAACCTGTCGCCGAACCCCATAAGGAGCTGCGTTTTACCCGGATCGCGCAGGCCCAGGCCTTCATGATCATCGCGGCGGTATCCTTTGCCTTTGCCTTGCTTCTCACTGTAACCTGGCTGATGGGTCATCCTTCGTTCCGTTGGTGGATGGCTCTTCCCTTTCTCATCACTTCGGTCTTACTGGGTCGCTTGGCTGGTCGTTGCGCCCGTCATGCCTACCTCATTCTCACTCCTCTTGGGGTAGAGATTTTCCCCCTCTTCAAACCACAGGACAATCTCAATCTGGTCTATTGGAACGAGATCGATGATGCCGAGTTCGACGAAGACCTGACGGTGCTCAAGCTACATCATAACCCCGAAAAAAATTCCGGGATCATCCTGTCACTGAAACCCATTCACGAAAAAAAGCGCCCTCTTTTGCAAAAAGCGCTTTTGGCAAGGTTAGCGGAGAAGAAGGAAAACTAGCGATCTACTTGTTGTCCTCGATCGCCTTGAGGACGTCGGCTCCCTGACTGCCGGTTGCACCTTTTTCGTCTTTCCAGACCAGCTTGCCGTCTTTGAAAAGCATGGCCCGACGAGCGGTGAACTTTCCACCGCGAACCGGGATTCCCAGTTTCCCCGCGATCTTCCCTTTAGAATCAGAAATCAGGTCATAGGGCAGCTGGTTCTTGTCTTTGAACTTTTTTTGCACCTCAGGCCCATCTGTCGACATCCCGAAAACCGTGATTTTCTTTCCTTTCAAGTCCTCCAATGCGTCCCGCACCGAACAAGCTTGCGCCGTTCATCCTCCGGTGAGGGCTTTGGGATAGGTGAAGATAAACAGCCATTGGTGATCGTCTGCGGCTTTGATCGCCACTTCCTTTCCGTCCTGATTCGTTCCTTTCAACTGGGGCAATTCCTTCCCGATCTCGAGAGGAGCAGCGGTTGCCGAAATCAAGGACAAGAACGCCAATAAAGCTGATTTCATTTTCATAGTGTCATCCTACCCCCAATTCAGGACTCCGCAATAAGCGGTTTCCCTACCGGAATTTCTTGTTAGAATCACCCGCGTGTCAGACCTCAAAGCCTATCTGAAGAACCAACAAGTTCTTGTCGACGATGCTCTCAACAAGTTTCTGCCTCGCGTGACCGCCCGCCCGCGCACCATTCACCAAGGAATGCGCTACTCGGTTTTTGCCGGGGGCAAACGCCTCCGCCCTATTTTGACCCTCGCCGCAGCTGAAGCCTGTGGCGGTGCTCAAACGAAAGCCCTCGCTCCGGCCTGCGCAGTCGAGGTAATGCACACATATTCGCTGGTGCACGACGATCTTCCCTCGATGGACGACGACGATCTTCGTCGCGGTCGCCCCACGTCCCACAAGGTTTACGGGGAAGGGATGGCCGTTTTGATCGGCGATGCCCTCCTCACCGAGTCGTTCACCATTTTGGCCCGAACCGAACCCACCAAGCGCTACTCCCTAAGAGACCTGATTCTGGAATTTTCCTGCTGTGGCGGCTCTAAGAAACTGATCGGTGGCCAGGTTCTTGATCTCGAAGGCGAAGGCAAGGAACTCACCAAGGCCCAGCTCATTCGCATCCACGAAAACAAAACCGCGGCCCTGCTCACCACCTCGCTGCGGCTGGGCGGAATGACGGCGAATGCCACGCCCCGCCAACTGGAGGCTCTCACCAACTTTGGCTACAATCTCGGGCTCGCCTTTCAGGTCGTCGACGACATCCTCGACGTGACCCAGTCGACCGAAAAGCTCGGCAAGACGGCTGGCAAGGACGAAGCGGTCGACAAGGCCACCTATCCCGCCATTCTAGGACTAGAAAAATCGAAGAAAGAAGCCAGACGTTTGACTAACAAAGCGCTCAATTCGCTCTCTCCTCTGGGGAAAAAGGGTGCCCGCCTCGAGGACATCGCCCACTACCTCCTCGACCGGGAGTTTTAGAATTTGCAAATCAGCGACCCGGAACCAGTTTTAGATCGATTTGTTCGATCAAGCGGAAGTTTAATTCGCTTGGAATGACGCCCTCTTCCCTATTTCCAGATGATCAAAACGGCTCTTACTCTTTCGCTTTGTGCCTACTTATCCACGGCGACTCACGGACAGTCCAAACAAGCACCCCGGATCAAAAAGCAAACCATCGAGGCGGTCGAAGGACTACAATTCAACCCGGCCCGGATCTCGATGAAACGCGGCGAACAACTCGAACTCAAGTTCACCAACACCGATCCCAATGACCAGCCTCACAATCTGGTTATCATTGAGCCAGGCAGTCTTAAGTCAATCCAAGATGCCTCTCTTAAGATTGGAGCAGACGCCATCGAGAAGCACTACGTACCCGACCACAAAGCCGTTCTTGCGGCCACCAAGCTGGTGCAGGCCGACAAGACCGAAACGGTTTCATTCGTGCCCAAGAATAAAGGCGTCTACCAATTTGTCTGCACCTTCCCCGGTCATGCCGCGGTGATGTATGGCGCGATTTATGTCGATCAAAGCCCGCCGCGCGACATCGCTTACGATCCCAACATCCCAGAATACCGCCGCAACCTCGAGCTGGATAAGTTGAGCAAATCCCTCGAACCCAAAAGACCATCGATACTGCGAGGTTTCCTTCCCGAGGCCGGCCCGGCCACCATTGCGGTGGCGCTTCCGGACAATCTGAATTTTTGCTGGGACGCCGGAAACTGCCGCCTGCGATACGCTTGGACCGGAGGTTTTGTGGACCCCCGCGATATGTATAACTCGAACGGAAGTAGATTTACCAAAATCCTCGGAAACAAGTTCTGGTCATCAGGTGGTGATGAAAACACCTTCACCATCAAAACCAGCAACCCAAAAGCCCGTCCCGACTTCAAAGGTTACCACATAATCAGTGGCCTTCCTGAGTTCAACTACACCTTCGATGGCCTCCAGGTTCGTGAACGAATCACTTCGGAAGGGGATTCGATCAACTGGCGTTTCAGCATCACGGGCGTTTCCTCTTCTGTCAAAATCTTCGCCCCCGGCAACGTCACCTCGAAGACCGGAAAACGCGATGGTGACTATTGGACCGTGAGCGCCGCCGAAGCCAAAGATTTCATCCTCACCCTTTCCCCTCAGAAATGAAAACCCGCACCCTTTTCACCGGTCTGCTTTTCGCCGGAGGCTCTCTCCTTTCCGCTCATCCCGGCTACCAAGTCGCATCCGTTCCTTTCGATAGGGACGTTGATTCCCAGGTAGGAGGTATCGATGTGCTCAATGACGGCCGCCTTGCCGTGTGCTTCCACGAAGGTGACGTTCGGATTTACGATCCCAAGAAGAAGAGCTGGTCAACCTTTGCCACCGGGCTCCACGAACCCCTTGGAATCATTGCCGAAACCGAGAGCCGTTTTGTCGTGATGCAGCGCCCCGAGCTCACGCGGATTTATGACACCAATGATGACGGTAAAGCCGACCTCTATAGCACGCTGTGCGATGACTTCGGTCTCACCGGCAACTATCACGAATTCAATTTCGGCCCCGTCCGATCCCCCGACGGGCAATATGTCATTAGCTTAAACGTGGCTTCAAACGGCGCTCCGGTCCGGGATGAGATTCGTGGAAAGTGGCTCGAACTCGGTCTTTCCCGCGAAGACTTCAAGCAACCCTGGGGAAAGGTCAAAGGTAAGGCTGGCCGGATGTATTCCCGGGCTCCCTACCGTGGCTGGATCATGAAGATCGATCCCAAGACCGGAATGATGACCCCCTTTGCCAGTGGTTTTCGCTCGCCGAATGGTCTCGGCTATGACGCTGAAGGACGTCTTTACGTGACCGACAACCAAGGTGACTGGCGCGGCACCAGCCCACTTCACCATGTTGAAAAAGGCAACTTCTACGGCCACCCCGCCAGCCTGCCTTGGACCAAAGGGTACGACGGGCCTCCTCCTCTTGAAATCCCTGTAGCCGAGCTTGAAAAATTGCGTACTCCCGCCGCGGTCTGGTTCACCCAAGGCAGCATGGCCAACTCTCCGACCCAACCAATCGTCATTCCCGAGAGCTTTGGACCGTTTGCAGGACAACTCCTCGTCGGTGAAATGAACCGCGCCCGGATCGTCCGTGTCATGCAGGAAGAGGTCAATGGCGTGGTCCAGGGAGCCTGCACGCCTTTCCTCGACGACAACGGTCTTGGTAAAGGAATCAACCGCCTGGCATTCGGACCAGAAAACACCCTCTGGACCGGCCAAACTCACCTTTCGTGGGCCGGTGGCGAAGGGATGCGGAAAATCAACTTCAAGCCGGATGCCACGTTCCAGGAGATCAAAAAAATCTCAATTCGCAAGAACGGCTTTGAGGTAGAATTCCTGAAACCGGTGGAAGCGGACGATCTCAAAAAAGTCACCCTTCGCCGCTACACCTTCGCCTATCACAAAGCCTATGGATCCCCGCAAAAGGAAAAAGGTGATATCACTCTGACCGCTAAAGCGGTTGGTTCTGGAAACACCAAATTTCTCCTCACCACCGGCGAGGCCCTCAAGAAAAATTTCTGTTACGAATTTCAGTTCCCGATGTGTGAGAACAAACTTCTCTGTTACACCGTCCGGGAGATTCCGAAATAATTGGGCCCCATCGATAGGTGGCCTTGCTCAGAAATCTAGGGATCAAGATTTTTGACTCTCTTCCAAAAACTCTCAAAGTCGCCGCGGCATTCCTCCAGCAGGGGCTGGAGACTAGGAACACCGGCTTCGTAGGTCGTAAAGGAATTGAGACGCGCGTTGTTCGGCTTCTCAATCCACGACTTTAAACCACGTCCCCAGTTAGTTCGAAGCATTCACAAACGGTCTTTCAGCCGAGTGATCTCCTCTTTCTTTAACTCTCGTTTCCTTTCGTCACTGAAACCAGAGAGATAAACCTTTTTCAATCGATCTGATGTCCCCGCGATGGCATTCCACGCCTGCGCAATCCGACTCAGACGATCTTCAATTCGCCACGCCCAGAGTCCCGAGCATCGATTCAATCAATCATGCCGCAAATCCAATCTATTTTGGAAACATTATCACGCCCCCTAGCCTATGGACTGTGAAGAACGATCAACCCAGCAATACAGCGAGGCTCATCGCACGTTGCACCATTTTTGCTTCGAAGGACCCAGAGTTATCGAAGTTGATTCCTGAGGGCTCCACCAAGACCCTTCAACAAATCTTGTCAAATGACCTCTTTTGCAAGGGTCTGCAATTCGGCTTTTTCCGTCGGATGCTGAAACTCGGTGAACATCTCCTTCTCCCAGGAATCATCGCCCACTACCTGACACGCAAGATCCATATCGAACAGGAAGTTGAGAGTGCCATTGCCGCAGGCTGTCGCCAAGTTGTTATGATCGGAGCGGGCTATGACACCATGGCTTGGAGACTCCATCAGAAACACCCGGATGTGCGCTTCGTGGAGATCGACCATCCGGCAACTCAAAAACTGAAATCAAGCCGACTGAGTTACCGCCAAAATCTCATCTTCGAGGCCATGGACCTCGAACGAGATCTCCCGATTCCAGGAACAGTCCAGTGCCCCTCGGGGACCGTCTTCATCATCGAGGGAGTCACGATGTATCTCAGGGCGGAACAAGTCTCCGGGTTACTTCAAACCGTGGCATCCCAAGCCGGTCAAAATGGCAAGGTAATCTGGACCTTGATGGAAAGAGACGAACAAGACGGATTGGGCTTCCGGGGACAGAGTTCTCTCGTCTCCAGGTGGCTGAAGTTTCGCAGCGAGCCCTTCAGATGGGGACTCAGTCGTGACCAGATCAATGACTTTTCCGCCGGCTGTCACCTTCAAACCAAGCAAACCGTCGACCATCAAATGATGCGGGAGCGATTCCTGAACCGTTTCGGCCTTCAAGAAAGCCCCCTGGCCCAGGGCGAACTCATTTGCACTTCAACCCCTATACCACCATGAACAATCCTTTGCTCTGTAACGACAAGCACTCCAAGCTCAATCGAACCCGAGTTTCCGGCGTGGAGAAACCAGCGACCGAAGAAGAAGTCATCGTTATCATGACTGGAGCCGCAAGGCGGGGAGCCAAAGTTTCGATCTGCGGGAGCCGACATGCCATGGGCGGCCAACAATTTGGCACCGGCACCATCCTTGTCGACCTCACCTCTCTCAAGGGATTGGGGCCAGTCAATAAGGAGGCAAGGTGGGTCGAAATCGGAGGCGGGATGACCTGGCCGGAAATCATCACCGGACTTCACGAACAACAAGCAAACCAAGAGGAAGTGCTGAGTATTCGTCAGAAGCAAACCGGGGCAGACGATCTCACCATCGGCGGAGCCCTGGCCGCTAACATTCACGGGCGGGGTCTGTCGATGAAACCAATCATCAACGATGTCGAAGCCTTTACTCTCATCAACGCGAACGGTCGGAAATTACGCTGCAGCCGAAACGAAAATACGGAGATGTTCCGCCTCGCCATCGGTGGATACGGTTGTTTTGGAATCATCACATCGGTGCAACTTCGACTCTCTCCAAAAATCAAACTGAAAAGGGTGGTTGAGGTCGCCACCACGGCCCAGGCCATCGAAAAACTTACCGAGCGCTCTCGTAGTGGTTATCTTTATGGAGACTTCCAGTTTTCCATTGATGAATCTTCCGCTGATTTTCTGAACAAAGGAATTCTCTCCTGCTACCGGCCGGTTGCTCATGAAACGCCCACGCCAAGTTCACAGAAAAAACTGCAGGCCTCGGATTGGATGGATTTGATCACTCTGGCTCACCTCGATCGAGGGACCGCATTCCAGAAATACACCGACTTCTATCTCCAGTCCAATGGGTCACTCTATTGGTCCGACACCCATCAACTGACCGTTTACCTAGAGGATTACCACACCCAACTCGACCAGGATCTCGGCGCAAAAGTCCCCGGCAGCGAAATGATCAGTGAACTCTACGTTCCCCGGGAGAAACTGACGATCTTCATGAAGCGGGCTGCCGCATTCTTAAAAA
Organism: Akkermansiaceae bacterium; assembly: GCA_049596615.1. Taxonomy (GTDB): domain Bacteria; phylum Verrucomicrobiota; class Verrucomicrobiia; order Verrucomicrobiales; family Akkermansiaceae; genus SW10. The sequence goes on from JBMYLT010000015.1 coordinate 39,073, forward strand.
ACGATGATGTTCAGCTAATCTACGGAACAATCAGATTAATTCAAAAGGATGATGAAAGCTTCCTCCCCTGGGCCCAGGAAGACTACGCGTGCGTGATTTTCAACCTGCATACTGATCACGATGAAGATGGCATCGCCCGGTCCGCTGCCGCCTTCCGAGGCTTAATCGACCTCGCCACCCGACTTGGAGGATCCTATTACCTCACCTACCATCGCTGGGCCAGGAAGGACCAGATCCTCAAGGCCCATCCCCGGATGATCGACTTCCTCAAAGAAAAGAGGCGTCACGATCCGAATTGCCGTTTCGCCAGTAATTGGTGGAAGCACCACGATCGCCTCTTTGAAAGCCACCTCCCAAGGAACGGGAACATATCTCCGAACTCGCCAACCCGCCTAAGCGATGCCAGTCTTCAGGCGTAACTCCTATGAAGTTCAAAGCACGCCAGGCCTTTACCATTCTTTCCCTGATCCCATTACTCTTACTCAGCGCCTTTCCTCTTTCCGCCAAAGATGGCCTCACCGGAGTGGTCGCGGGTTCGGACTTCTATACCGTCCACCCTCTCTTCAACCCCCACCCGGTGGAAAACCGCAACTGGACCATTTCACGATTCGGACCAGTCGGAATTGGCATCGATCTCGTCGCTCCTAAATTCACGATGAAGATCCGCAATGTCGAAAAGGGATCACCGGCCGATGGAAAGTTGAAGCCCGGACAAATCATCCAGTCTATCAATGGTGAGGTTCTTAAAGACATCGATCCGCGTGAGTGGCTTGGCCGCATGATTGCCAAGGTTGAATCCGCAGACGGAAAGTTGCTCTTCAAGGTGAAGGAAAACGACGCAGCGAAAACAGTGACAGTGACCATTCCAGCCTTGGGCGAATACAGCAAGACCTGGCCTCTCAATTGTGCGAAGTCCGACAAAATCGTACGCAACCTCGCCGACTATCTAGCCAAAAAAGGCAACCACGCCGGTCCCTCCACTAAAGGACTCGGCTTGCTCTTCATGCTTTCCACCGGCGAGGAAAAGGACCTCGAAGTCGCCCGAGCCTGGGTTAAAGAACAGGTTGAGCAATATCAGGACGTCAAAGAAATCACCAGTAACGCCTATTACACCTGGAACGTGGGTTATGGTGGTCCGGCCCTTTGTGAATACTATCTTCGCACCGGCGATGGGTCGGTCATGCACCTTATCGAGCTCCTGACTGATTACGCGAAGCGCAGCATGTACAACGGTGGATGGAGCCACCGGGGAGTCACCCTGACCTTTCCCTACATGGGCGGAGCACACCTCAATGCCTGCGGCGTCCACGTGGTGACCTTTCTGCTTCTTGCCAAGGAATGTGGGGCCAAGGTTGACGAATACACCCTGCAAACCGCCCTCAAACAATTCTATCGCTACGCCGGTCGCGGCAACACCCCCTATGGAGACGGCCTTCCTGAAATGAGCTTCGTCGACAACGGCAAAACCGGAGCTCTCGCCTTCACCATGGCCGCCGCTGCCTCGCTCACTCCCGAAGGCGAAAAGAGCGTCTATGCCAAAGCTCGAGATGTCTCGGCAGTGAAGAGTTTCTATTCCACTTCGTGGCTTAACCATGGCCACACCGGCGGTGGCATCGGCGAGATCTGGCGCGGGGCTTCAATGGGTTTGATGGCTGAAAAGAAACCCGTCAAACACCGCGAATTCATGAACAATCGCCAATGGTTCTACGACATCTCACGACGCCACGACGGCTCCTTCGGAATCGTGGGAGGAGGCAGTCGCTACGACAAGGAACTCTGGGGCACCGGAATGGCTCTTTCTTTTACCGTCCCCCGTAAGACCCTCCGCATGACGGGTGCACCACCTTCGAAATTTTCCAAGAAGTATCAACTCCCGACCCGCCCGTGGGGAACTGCCCGCGACGAAGAGTTTTACCGTCTCGACCCGGCAGCAGGCACAAAGCTATCCGCTGCGATGGTCGACACGGAAACGCTCAAGGATCATTCCTCATGGCCGATTTATCGAACTTTGATGAACCCCAAGGTCAGTGACGAAACTCTCTTCCAGTATGCCCACCACCCCGATCACGGGATTCGCCGCTACGCAGTCGATGCCATCTACAAACACAAACGCGATCACCTCATTCTCAAACTTCTGCAATCAACCGATGTCCGGACTCGTCATGCCGGAACAATCGCGATTTACGGGACGTTCAAACGAAGGCCGATGGGAGCCGACCGTCTTACACCTGAAATGATCAAACTCCTCGGCACGATGATTCAGGACCCGGAAGAATCGTGGTGGATCGTCTACAATGCCATTATGGCCTTGAATGTCTCCGATGCCAAAACAATCGAGCCCCATCTCAACCGACTCGTCTACTGGCTCGAGCACGATGAGTGGTGGCTCAGCATGGCGGCCATGACGGTGCTCAACAAGCTCGTGACCGACCCCAAGCACTACCAACGTCTCATGCCGATTTACGGAAAGAGAATCATGAACAACCGCCGCGCCGTTCCATTGGGGCCGCTCAACGGGTTCACTGCAGCTCTCAAAAATGCCCCGCCTATCGTGCAAAAGATGGGCGCGGAGATTCTCGAAAAAGCTTATACCGGTTTCCCCAATGCCTACACGGCACCTGGTGGCGTCGATCTTCATTCCGCAGCCGATTACTTCCAGCGAACGCTCAACAGCGCCCTCAGCAAAGTGCCTGGGGGCATGGACGCCCTGAGGACCATTCCCAAGCGAACTTCGGCCTGGCAAAAAAGCCGCAAGGATGCCGACTTGTTCCGCTACCAGGGAGCGGTCAGCGCGATCACTGCCCTGATGCATCAATGGACCGTGATCGACTTCGTCCCCAACATCGAAAGCTTCAAACTCGGGAAGAAAATGAACCCCGGAAAGCCCCTCTTTAAGAGCATTTCCTTCAAAGGAGGTGGCAAAACCGATAATGCCTCCTTCATTTGGTCAGGCCAAAAACTCATCGACCTAGGGCGCAACCAAATGCTCCTCATGGAGTCCGCAACCTTCAAGGGCGAGACCTACCTGTTCATCGAAGCAGGGGGCTTCACATCCGGAAAGCCGACTGACTGGCACCCCGGTTGGTATGTCTTGAAAATATCCCAATAGCGACGGAGGACGCCTTCTTCATTCATTATGTCCGATCTCGAAACCTTCCTGCGTGATTCCCTTGAGGATTTCACTCTGAGCCGCTCCGAGCGCAAGGAACTCAAGACTCGTCTTGCCACCATCGCGGGAGATCGTACTGCTCAAGCCAAGGCCCGGCAACTTGCTTTCAATCTAGCCAAGGGAGCTGTCGACGAGTTTGGCAAAATCACCGCCCTCGACTGGCTGCAAGACGTCATCAAACTCCTCTACGCCAGCAAAAATGAAATCAAGGCCGATGCCTACTTCAGTCCGGGAGACGAATGCCTTCACCGAATACGTCGCTTGATTGGCGAAGCGCGCCAGACCCTCGATATCTGTGTCTTCACCATCACCGACAACCGTATTGTGCAGCGATTGGAAGAAGCCCACGAACGAGGCATCACCATCCGCATTATTTCGGACGATGACAAATCATTGGACCTCGGCTCGGACCTCGACCATCTCGCCCGCATCGGGATCCAGTGCAGGCTTGATCGCACCACCGCGCACATGCATCACAAGTTTGCTATCGCCGATCACGATCTTCTCTTGAGCGGCAGCTACAACTGGACCCGCTCAGCCGCCACCGAAAACGACGAGAATATTGTAGTAATCAATAATCCCAAGATCGTCCGAATCTTTGCCGAAAAATTCGAGCAAATGTGGCAACGGCTTGGTTAATGCGTCGATCAGCCGATCATCTCGTGCATGACATGACCATGGACGTCGGTCAACCGACGATCGATCGAGTCATGGCGAACCGTCAACTTCTCGTGATCAATTCCCAGAAGGTGCAGAATGGTCGCGTGAATGTCGTGAACCTGCGTGGCCTTCTGAGGATCTTGTGGCTTGAATCCCCACTTATCGCTTTCCCCAAACGTTCCTCCTTTGACCCCGCCACCACATAACCAATTGGTGAAGACGAATGGGTTGTGATCCCTCCCTTTCCCTCCTTGAGCACAAGGCATACGGCCAAATTCCGTGGTCCAAACAATCAGGGTATCTTCGAGCATCCCACGTTGTTTTAGATCTGCAATGAGCCCGGCAGCCCCGACCGCCATACCATTGGCGAGAGGTCCGTGATCGCGTTTGACATCCTCGTGCGAGTCCCAGTTTCGCCGTGGATGACCGTTTTCATTACCACTAAAGATCTGGATGAACCTTACCCCGCGTTCCAACAGGCGGCGGGCAATGAGGCACTTCCGTCCGAAAAATTCAGCCTCAGCCTTACGATTCAGCTTTGAATCATCAACTCCCGGGCCCTCGGGAGCCAGACCGTAGAGATCCTTGATGTATTGGGGCTCACCATTGACATCGAGGGCTTCGGTGGCGCTCAGCTGCATTTGGGCCGCCAATTCGTAGCTGCGAATCCGGGCGGTGAGTCGGCTGTCACCTACGCGCCCGGCGGCATGACGTTGATTCAGGCGACGCAAAGCGGCCAAACCATCCCGATCTGCACCCTCTGATATCGCGGCGGGACGATAGAGATCATTGATGGGAGCCTTGCTTCCCGGTCGAATCACCGTGCCTTGATGCTCGGCTGGAAGAAACATTGAGGACCAGTTCTTCACTCCGTTTGACGCAAAACCACGATGATCGGGAAGGACAACGAAAGCGGGAAGGTTCTCATTTGCCGAGCCCAGTCCGTAACTGACCCACGATCCCGCACTCGGAAATCCGGGCCGGTTGAAACCAGTCGTTTGGAGAAGAGTTCCCTGACTATGCACCCCGGTCTGCCCCACGACGTTATGCACGAAAGCCATGTCATCCACATGAGCACCCAGTGGCGAGACCGGCTCGCTCAGCTGCTTTCCAGACCGGCCATAACGTTGAAACTCCCAGTAGGAAGGTCGGCTCACTCCCGGTGAGCTTTGAAACAGCTCCACCGATTCCCCCGGATCCCACTGCTGACCCGCTTCTTTTTCAAGCTGTACTTTGCGATCAAAAAGATCCACATGGCTCGCCGCTCCCGCCATAAAAAGCTGCACCACCCGTTTGGCCTTCGGCCGATGGTGCGGTTGAGTCAGCAATCCGTCTTTCGCCAACAAATCAGTCAGAGCCAATCCCCCGAAACTCCCAGCCAAACCACCAGAAGCTGTCTTCAGAAAGCCGCGTCGAGTTGGGATATCAATCGACATAAGAAAACTCGTTCAGGTTATAAATCACCCGGGCGGCAGCCGGAAGACCGTGCCTGTCGGCATAACGGATCAACTCCTCAAGCTCCTCCTTCTCGGGGGCACGCCCCAAGGCCAACCAAAACGCTTTCTCCACGTTCCCCGCACGCCCCGCAAGTTTTTCGCTCATGGCCTCGATCAATGGATTGTTCATTAAGGCAAGAGCCTGCAAAGCCGTGACCGTCTCATCACGGTCTGCGACCATCTGCGAGGGGTCGGCACAATCGAGCGTGGTCAAAAACGGCTGGGTCTGACTTCGTGCAATGAACCGATAAACAGTCCGGCGATGACTCGCAGGATCGTTTGGATCATGAAGATGATACTGATACTTCGGCGTATGATCATCCTTGAAACGAAAGTCGCGGAAACTGGGACCACCCATCCGGAAGTCGAGGACCCCTGACGAATACAAAACTGCATCGCGGATTTCCTCGGCCCGAAGCTTTCGTCGATTCATGCGCCAATAGAACGAATTACTTTTATCAATCTCCGCATGACGGGAGTGATGGTCCGATGCCTGACGATAGGTTGCACTGGTCACAATGAGGCGATGGAGATCTTTGACCGATTGCTTCTCACGAAACCGGGCGGCAAGCCAATCGAGAAGCTTAGAATGAGAAGGCTTCTGGCCCATCCGGCCAAAGTCGTTTGGCGAATTGACGATGCCACGCCCAAAGTGCCACTGCCAGATCCGATTGACCGCCGAACGCCAAATCAGAGGGTTGTCAGGATTTGTCAGATAGCGAGCAAGCGCCGCACGCCGCTCGCCTTCCGGGGCGTTTTCGGCCAACTCAAACTCCGCAGCGACCCCGCTCCATAGAGCCGGCACGCCTGGGGGCATTTTTTCTCCAGGCGAGGACAGATCACCCCGATGCAAGAGATGAACGGGACGGGCTCGTCCTTTTGTCGGAAGAAACTTCCCTTGTTTCGGGAACTCTGTTGCTAGGGAATACACCAGCTCCTCCCTAGGGAGAGCGTCGATTTTTCGTTGGATATCCTGCCGCTTTGACTGCAAAGACCCCAATCGCTTACTTTCTGCTGCTCGTTCATTTTCTGCGAGAAGTTTGTCGAGTTCACGTTGAGCCTGAGTCAAGAAGTCACCTGAGTTCGGATGAATCGCGGTTGCAAAGCGACCATCAACCAGATTAGAAGGACGCCAGCGAGGTGGCGCATTGATTGCGTCTTTTGCGGTGACCCTGGCACCCAACGCCTGGTTTCCACCCCCTTCATCGAGCAACTCGATTTCTCCCAAAGCAAAGATGAAGACATCCTTACGTCTGGAGAGCTTGGTCGCCGTGACCCGGACAAAACGCACCGCTCGCTCATCGGATTCGAGGCGCAAGACCACTGGAGCCAAGCCAGGGTTGGCAAAGTCACTCCTGGCATGGTTAACGAGAGTACGTCGTCCCGTTTTGAAGCCGGCATCATCGGCTGCCTCAATACGAAACCGTCTCGGAAATCCAAATCCGGAACCAATTCCTCCGAAATCATCGTAACACGCGATCAACCGAATTTCTTTCACTTTGACACTCTTACCAAGATCCACCTGAATCCACTTTTCTTCGAGAGAATCTTTGGCAAACCCACTATGATAACCGTGCTCCGGAATTGCCTTGATTCCGTTTTTTCCTTTCCCTTGGAGGAGCGCCACCCGTTTCCTTGCTTCAGCAAGCGGCCTCCCCCCGCGCTCTTCTAGGGCCTTTTTCAGCTTCTCGATTTCTTTTTCGATCGCAGCCACTTCTTTCTCGAATTCGGCACGTTTCGTGGCTACCGCTTGATCGGATTGATAGGGCCGGTTAGCTCGATCCACACCCGCGAAGACCGCGTGCAGGCGGTAGTAATCCTCCATTGAAACAGGATCAAATTTGTGGTGATGGCACTGGGCGCACTGCACCGTAGTGCTCATAAACACATTAAAGACTGCACTCACCATGTCATCGCGATCAAGATGCTTGGCAATTCGTCCATCCATCTTGCCCTCTCCCACCTCGACATGAGCGATGAAGTCCCAAGGACCGGCCGCCACAAACCCTAGCGCCGCAACACCTTCGGGCCGCCCCGGCCAGAGGACATCTCCCGCCACCTGTTCCTGCACAAATCGACTCCATGGCTTGTCTTCATTGAAACTACGAATGACGTAGTCCCGATAAGGCCAGGCATGAAACCGGGCCTTGTCCTTGTCATAGCCATGGCTCTCTCCGTATCGAACCAAGTCCAACCAACGACGCCCCCATTGTTCTCCGTAACGAGGGGAGTTCAAAAGTCGTTCAACCAGTTCAAGATACGCCTTTTCCTGATTTTCTGCCGTAGCTTTGAGGAATTCCCGAACCTCCCCGGGAGTTGGAGGCAAGCCGGTCAGATCAAAAGTGAGCCTGCGAATGAGGGTCAGCGGATAAGCCTCCGGAGCCGGTGACAGTCCTGCGCTCAATCTCCGGGCCTCCACAAATTGATCAATGGGATTGCGGGTCCAACCGGAATCACTCCGGGGAATCGCAGGATTCAAGACCGGCTGAAGCGACCACCAATCACGATCGGCGACGCGAGTGTCTTTGAGGATCCGGCCTTCCGGAATGACCGCGCCGGACTCGATCCAGTTTGTCAAGGCGGCCAACTGGTTTTTGTCGAGGGGATCCCGCTTGGGAGGCATCTCGGGTTTGGGGCCGGAAACCACCTTGAGGACGAGTTTCAGATCTTCCGGCCTCAGAGGAGCCCGATCCAAAATCACATCCCCTTCGTGATCGTGGGCATTGTGACATTCAATGCAGTTGTTCTGAAGAACCTCCAGCGCGGGATGCTCAAGCACCTCCTTTCCAACCGTAAACACCATCCCAAGGAGGGTCAGTAACGCCAGTCGGGTCTTCACTCTGATTGCCTACACCAGATTCCCACTTCCGACAATCGCTCATTGGACCCGGAACACGGTCAGGGACCGACGTTGGTCCATTCCGCAACAAATTTCTCCCACCATTTACGGGTTCCATTTTCGTCGCCATCAACCTCGGACAAACCTGCGCGATGCAATGCACTTCCGGACAGGGGAAGCCGTCGATTGGCCTCCGTTCGATTCGCTAGAAGAGGATCATCGGCAGGGGGGCAAATCAACTGTACCTCATCGAGAAAATCCGCAAATCTCCGACCCAGAAACCAAGGATTCTCCCCTTGCCCGTCCTCCCGGAAGTTTCTGGGAGCCAGATACTCGATCAAAGGACGATCGTCCGTATTAATCGGAGCGTCTCCCAGCAAAGCCCGGGCAGCCGTCAGATTCCCCCCATAAAACAAAAGAATGGTCTGAGGATTCAAGGGCAGATCAAGGCGTCTTAGATCAAGATAACTCTTTCCAAAAACGGCCCGCTTTTTATCGAGATCACTGTCGATCTCGCAGGCAGGCAGAATCTGACCTTCCTGATGTCCGACCAGCGCCACGAGCTCCACGCCAGGTTGAAAATTGTGCCGCCACATCGAGACCTGATCGAAGGCTTCCACCATGGTTTGGGCAATGATGGCAAAGTCCCGCTTCGTCAACTGATGCAAGGGCAACCACTGCACAAAGACCCCACCTGGTTCTAGGCGCTCCCTTGCGCTTTCGAAATGCTCCAACGTGTAGAGACCCCCTGCACCCGAGCGAAAAGGAACGAAAAGATCCGCATTGATCATGTCAAAGGACTCATCGGCCGCCATCAGGTAGTGACGCCCGTCTTCGATCAAAATTTCCGCCCGGCGATCGCGGAACAACCCGCCGGTGAGATCAAAACCATCGAGATCCGTCATGTATTTCTTGGAGGCTATCACTACTTCCGGAACCAATTCACAAGCGACCAGACGTTCGATCTTGTGTTTCCGGTCGAGGGCACTCCCGGCCGTAATTCCGGTCCCCAGACCAAGAAAAAACACTTTGTTCGTTTCGGGGTAGATCATCAGAGGGAGATCCGCCTGGATCTTCTCGGAGACAAATGCACCGGTTGATCCCAAGCTGTAATCGGAGTTGATCCTTATCGATCTTCCAAAATTGTTCTCGGTCACGGCCACGCTGCAGTCACTCCCTTCCCACACTTCTAGGATTTTCTCCTCCGGCCGATCGGGATCAGTGGCGATCACGGGCAGGTTCTTGAAATCAAAAACAGTCAGATTCATCACAAGCAGGACAAGGCCTGCGACTTTGATTCCAACTCCCCGCGAGTCCAATCTCACTGGTAGAAACAAGGCCACCAAAAGATAGATCAGGGCAATCAACTGCAGAGTGCGCCAGATGCCCAACCCATCCAACAGAAGAAACCCGCAGACCATGGCCCCTAAAATCGCCCCGACGGTATTCACGCTGGCCAGACGGCCAAGCGATTGCCCCGGAGATTCCAGATACTCTTCTTCTAGCTTCATGAGATAAGGAAAGATTGTTCCCAACAACAACGCCGGCGGGCCAATCACGACAACTGCAGAGCGCAGAACCATCATGACGTAATCGCCCCAACTTCCCTTGGAAGTAAGAAGGTGCATCCCATCGGTCACCTTAAGAAACACCGCCGGCATCGTCATCACCGCTCCCGCTCCCGCCAAAATCAAACCTGTCAAAATCAAAAACGGAGATCCGTTTAATCGAGAAAGGAGAGAACTCAAAAGCGCCCCGAGTGCCAGGAAAATCAGCACTACCACCAGGATCGCGGCAAAGGTGTAAACGGAATTCTCGAGAACCTGGGAAAACAAACGGGTCAACAAAACCTCGAGAGCCAATACCCCGAACCCCGAAAGAAAGCCGAGAAAGAGAATGGCCCATCGCCTCCCTCCACAACCACCCCGGAGAAGAAGGCTCTCCTGCTTTCCTTTTTTCACTCCGGTTGCTCCCTCCCGTTCAAGTTGACGCCGCTGCTGTCGGGTCAGCGGCTCTTCCGCTTCCTCAGACTCATTCTCAACCGCTTTATTCTGTTCCAAGAAGCTCTCTCCGCCAGCCCTTCTGGACTTTAAAAGGGCCACGGTCGCCACCAATCCAGAAATTAAAATGGCGGTGATGCACGTCATCTTGAATCCCAGCCAAACCGGCAGGTAAAATCCAGCCAAGGCTGCTCCACTCGCAGCCCCTAGGGTGTTCATCCCGTAGATCGTAGCAGAGATCCGCCCGAAGCTCTGGCGTTGCCGAACGAGAAACTGGCCCAACACCGGGACTGTTCCTCCCATACAAAAGGCAGGAGGAAAAACCAGCAACAATGAGAGGATGAACTTGATGAGGAGCAACAAACCACCCAAACCAATCCCCTGATAGATCCTGGGATAGATGGCCTGAAACAAGACCAGAATAGCGAAGTAAGATAATGCCGTGACCGCGATTCCAATCTCCAAGAAAGCGAAAACTCTGAGCGGGTTTTCCACCGAAGAAACCCGCTTTCCTAAGACCCGGCTGCCCACCGCCAGTCCACAAAAAAAGGAAGCCAGGGTCACACTGGCGGCCTGTGAAGTATTCCCGAAAAGCAGACTGATCTGCTTCATCCATAGGACCTGGTAAATCAGCGCAGCAAAACCCGATAGAAAAACGAGACCGAGGGCAACCCCGGTCCCGTGAAGAGCTTTCGTCTGATAGTCACTCATCGCTACTGATTCAGCGACGGGAGCTTCATCTCCTCAATCCAGATCGCCTTGTAGGCCTTGACCTTTTCGGTCCGGTGTCCCCAACGAAGGAAGCCATTACAGGCCAGCAGAACCTTTCCGTCCTCAAAGTGCGCACGACGAGCATCATCGATACCCACACCCCAGGGCTTGTTGGAGTTTCGGCCACTGCCACCAGGAATGGTAGCCTGCCCCTTTCTGCTATTTTTGAGGTGATCGCCATCAATCCAAATGTCGGTCCCACCTCCTAGATTGTAGTGGGACCGTCCTCCCACCAAGATTCGGTAGGCATAACCGTCTCGCAAGGCCGGGAGATCGATCTCAGCCCGCATCAAAAGCACTTCCTTGTCCCAAAAAGTATTCGGCGGATTTCCACAACCGCAAAAGTGATGTGCTCCGATACAAGTGGTGCTAATCGGAAGCGGTTTCCCGTCATTGTTCGCAAACGGAGCGAAACCAGTTTTCCACTCTGCTTTCCCAGGATCAAACTCCGGCGCAAACCAGTTTTCCGAACCTTTGGGCCAACTCACTTCACGAAACCGATGCCCCGGCTCCCAGAGTTTCTTCTCGGGAGGATCATAGGTGAAGTAATGCCATTCAATTTTGTCCCGAGCCGGACCGTAGAGTTTCCATGAATATTCGTCGCTCCCGGCTTTCTTATACAGATCGACTAATCCCTCTACCGCTCGGCCAGGCTGGCGTGTGGCGACCTCTTTCTCAAGGGCTTTGCGGTTCTTCTCGATGTATTCCGGGATCAACTTCTCCCGAATGATTGGATTGAGAGCCTTCTTTAATTCCGGACCAAACTCCTCGCTATTCGCCGCTAGGAAGAGGTCTTGGTGAGGTAAGGCCGCATCAGGATTCCGCTTCTTGGCCAATTGGTAGACTTCGTCAAACCCGCCTGGAACGGCAGCGAGATCACGCGCCACGCCGTCGAGCAAAAGCTCGATGTTCTCGGTCAAATCCTGGCCTCCCGGCTCGACCATCTCGGTAGGAAAAGTCACGTAGGCTTCTCCCAGGACTTTCATCGCGAACTCGCGAACTTCCGGTTTGGCGCCCTTGAGTTGGTTCACGATCCCGCCAAGCGGTTTAAAGTCTCCCAATCGATCGCTGGAATTGATGATATTCCCGACCTTGGTGAGGAAGGGTTTGTAGAACCGGGAATCAGTGGCCAGCGGAGTCAACGCCGTCATGGCCGCCTGCCGAAGCCACCAGTCATCGTGATCCAGCCAGGACATGAGACGAGCAAAACGTGGCGCGATCAGCTCAGGCTTGGCCCGGCTCATCGCCTCCATCGCACCCATCGCAAGCCACCACGATTCCTTGGGGTCATCGATCATCGCTCCGATTAATTCGAACATCTCATCAGTAAGCTTGTCGTCCGATAAAGGGCGCCCTTTGCTCATTCCGGTCAAGCAGGTGATCCCGGCCAACCGGGCCCGGGCGTCCTGGGCTTTCAAGAGCTGCAAGACCAGATGGACCCGGCCATGATTGTTGATCGCTCGGGCGGTTGCTGTGCGAAGGCCTTGGTCAAAATGATGAGCATACATCAGGAGAACCTCGTCAGACACCTCGGGGTTGTCGATCCGCGCCAAAATCGGCTTGGAGGCATCGGTGCGAAGACGTTCTTTGGAAATGTCCTGTCGCTTTCCAGGCAGATACTCACCAGGCTCCATGGTCAGAAAAACCTCATCCGCTTCATTCCCCCAGGGGCGGTCGGGGATGGCGTGGGTCTTGGAGTATTTTGACGGAGGCGCCCCATAAAGCCGAAGCTGCTTTCGCGGAAGAGTGTAGACCAAAGGAATGAAATTTCCGAACCCCCGGCCGGCACTTCCGACATCCTCGTAACCGACGTTCCAGTCGCTCACCCATCCGAAGACCCCTTCATGGTTACGGGCCAGCTCATACATCCAGCGTCTTTCATCCATGAACGATTGATATTCATCCGGACGTTTGTCTCGCACCATCCCCATCGCCGGCCCCCGCCAGTATTCCCCGATTCCGCCTCCGGTATGACCATGAAACAGCCACGATGTGGAGTAGAAAGCCTTAGTACCACTGATGTCACGAGCCTTGGCATAAATCGACTTTTCCCCATCTGGATGAAGGTTGGCAGCCGCCTGCATAGTGAAGGTGAGACCTTCTGTTTTTCCATTCCCGGCAAAGCCCCCTTCGGGAAGATGATCTCCGTAGGACACGTTGTTGTGACCGGCAAAACGGTAGATGTGGTAAAGCGATGACTGAAGAGTGTGTTCATCGATATCGACACCGCATTCCTTGGCCAAAATGAGAAAGGTGGTGGCGTGCAAGCCGGCAGCATTGAGATGACCACCACCCATGTATCCGTAACTTGCCCCGCCCCGGCCCATCCATGAGCCATTGTAAATGGTCCGCTTCAGTGAATCGGCCATCGACTTGATGATGGGAAGAATCGATTCGTCACCCGTCCGGAGGTAGTATTCGCAGAAACCAGTCCCGGTATAACCGGCATACCAGGGATACACTTCACGGTCCCCCTTCTTCTTAGCATCGTAGTCAGCCACCATTTTTTTGACCCAGCGTTTTGCAACCTTGAGGTCTTTTTCCTCCCCGGTCGAAAGCATGAACATCAACGCTCCATCGAGTCCGATGGAGACCGAGTCCTTTTGCTTGGCAAGGGTATCGGCACAAGCGCGAACGATTTTCTCGCTCTTCGCGCAATTCACCGGCCAAGTGTCACTGTAGGCACCAAGGGCCGGAATCGTAAGAGTGACTTCAGCCGCCCGAGAATTCGGGTCCTCCTTGATCATCAGCTTCATGATGCCGCCCTTAGCTTCGGCCTCCGTGATGAGGTTCCCAAGAATCACTCGAGGATCGTAGTCCTTCAATACCTGACCATTGATGCTTTCAATGATTTGTCCCTTCTTCAGTTTGCCACAGGCCTCGGCGGGCGAGCCTTCCTCGATATTGACAATATGCATCGTGAAAGCGGGCTGCCGGAGTTCGAGACCAATCCCCGTCGGACCAAAGCGCTTGATCTTGTACCGTGCCGCCTTGGGATCCGGCCAGGTATGGAACTGCGGAACCTCCTTGTAGTAATCTCCCTCGACCTTGTTGAAATCGTTGCCCTGGGCCGACCACGAGGCCAGCCAGATCACCGTGACCAAACTGCCCAGGGCCAACCATGAGCTTAGTGTTTTCAAAATCTTCATTATCTCTTCTTCAGTTCAGTTTTTGATTTCTCTTTTGCCTTGGTGAGTTTCGAAAACACCAACTGGACCTTGGTCCCTTTCTTGGGAACCCGATCTTCACGAATCTCGACACCCAGATTCTCCCCTTCGTAGGGATTTCCTTCAGCAATTCCGTATTGAATCACAGTGGAGGGATTGGGCCAGATACCCACCAAGATGCCGCTTCGGTTTCCGGCATACTCCCTCTCACCGGTTTCTGGATTCTGATGAATGAACGAGCCAGCGAAGACCCAGGCGTCATCAACCTTCAAGCTCTTCTTTTCGCCATCACCCGCCTCAACTTCCTCCCGTTTACGAAGGAGACTGACGAGAGGAACGCGTTTCACCTTCCCTTTCTCCTTCCACTCCACGTCAACCTTCACACGGGACGGCATCTGCTTGAGAGCCTTTTCAAACCACAACTCAACCAGTCCATGCCTTTGGGGGTTGGGCTCCACTCCAATCAGAAGCAAAGCGGCATGAACCAACTCCGGCTTCGCAGTGGTAGTGAAAATCGCTTCGTGTTCGAAAGTATTGGGCCGACAAACGACATACTCGAGAATCCCTGACTCCAAACACGCCACGGCATCGAGTCGAATCTCACTGGTCACCCGGCTGATCGTGACTCCGGGAAGCTGAATCTCGGTCTCGGTAACCTGATATTGAGGCGCCCCTTTGGGCGGTTCACCAAACGAGGCCTGTGCAATTGCCAAAAAGGCAAAGCAGAGTCGTATGATGACACTTTGTTTCATGACGATTGTTGACCGAAGCGTAGACCACGCTCCCTTCAAGCTTGAATGGCCACCCAAAAGAAACAAACAAATACCGCCTTTTCACCGTCCCCTTGAGGGGTCACCTTGGATCCTTTAAACCTCGATCGCCTCGGCCAGCATCCGTTGGTATTCGTTTGCCGAAACTTCATAGCCTCCAAAGGTCCGCAGGTGGTCGGTCATCCACTGGGTGTCCAGAAGGATCACTCCTTCGTCACGGAGCCACTCCACCAGCTTCACCAACGCGATCTTGCTGGCATCAGTCTTTCGGCTGAACATGCTTTCGCCAAAAAAGGCCCGCCCCAGTCGCACTCCATAAAGTCCGCCCTGGAGCCCATCGTCGTCCCAACACTCCACCGAGTGAGCAAAACCTTCGTCAAACAAGGCTCCATAACTCTCCTTGATGACCGGATCGATCCAGGTTTCCTCCCGGTCGCTGCATCCATCCATCACCTCTCGAAAGGAGGTATCAAATCGAATCTCGAAAGGATTTCGTTTCAACGAACGCTTCAGCCCATGGGGAATGTGGAATCGGTCATCGAGCGGGATGATCCCGCGCTGTTTGGGTTGAAACCAATAAATCTCCCCGTCCTCGGACATCGGAAAGACCCCTTCCACGTAGGCACCAATGAGAATCTCGGTGGGAATCTTCTCCACGGCGGGATTTTCGCGATACAATCGGGCAAATTCAATCTACATTTCAGCCCATGAAGATCGATCTGGCCCAACTTCCCGAAGAAGGAAAACACTTCGAAGGCGAAATCTCTTCGGAGATCTTTGATCTCCGGGAAAGCGATATCCTCGGAGCGGGACCGTTGAAATATTCGCTTTTCGCCCAGCAACTCGGGGGGGAGCTCCTCCTGACCGGTTCTCTCGAAGCCACTTTTAAACTCACCTGCATGCGCAGCCTCGAGCCTTTTCATCAAACGATCTCCCTGCCTTCGGCTGCAGTGAGCATCGAAATCGGCAACGAGGGTCTCATCAACCCGGCCGAGGCCCTCCGGGAGGAGATTCTCCTCGAATTACCGACCATTCCCCGCGGGGAGGACGGGGACGACCCGAAAGAATATCACATCGATCCAAAGTATTTAGCAGTGGACAAACCGACCGAAGATGGAGTAAACCCCGCTCCCGCGCCGGAAAAGCCCAATCCTTGGGCCGCTCTCGACGCAATCGATCCACAGAATTAACCTCTGACCCACTAGACCCATGGCCGTACCAAAACGCCGCGTTTCCAAGCACAAACAAAAGCTCCGCCGTGGTGCCAACCGCTGGCGCCGTCCCAACCTGCAGACCTGCCAGGAATGCGGAGCCCGGGTGCCCGGACACATCGCTTGTCCTTCCTGCGGAAC
>JBMYLT010000015.1:55306-99428 GCA_049596615.1 Akkermansiaceae bacterium
TAGGCCCCGAATTTCACTTTCATCTTACTGATCGAGCGCGGAGGAAGTCCTCCGCGCTCGTTTTTCCGTGATGAAGATCGCACTCGACGCCATGGGCGGAGATCACGCCCCCGGAGTCAATCTGGAAGGGGCAAAGGAGATTCTGGCCGAGAACTCTGAAGTCGAATCCCTCCTTCTCACCGGCCCGGCAGACCAACTTAAAAAACAAGCGGGTGAGATTGGCCTGACCGATCCCCGGGTGGAGTTCGTCGAGGCACCCGAGGTTGTCGGGATGGAGGAATCCGGCGCCAAGGCACTTCGTCGCAAAAAGAACTCATCGATCTCAATCGCGGCCGGCCTCGTCAAAGAGGGACGGGCCGACGCCCTTGTCTCGGCCGGTAATACCGGTGCCGCGGTGGCAGCCGCCACCGTCAAACTCCGTCTCTTGAATGGCATTCAGCGGGCGGGCATTGCCTCCCCCATGCCCAACGAATTCGGCGTCTGCAACCTTCTCGATGCCGGAGCAAACCCGGAGGCCAAACCCGCTCATCTTTTGGCCTACGCCATCATGGGTAGCGTCTACGCCCGGGAGGTCCTCAAAGTCGCGGACCCCAAGGTAGGCATCATGTCCAACGGTGAAGAGGAGGAAAAAGGAACCGCCTTCACCAAGGAAACCCTCGTTCTCCTCAAAGAGCTCGTCGAAAGAGGCAATGCCCCTTTCACCCTTCGGGGAAACGTCGAAGGCCACGATCTTTTTCAAACCCCACTCGATGTCTGTCTCTGCGATGGCTTCACCGGCAACATCGTGCTGAAAAGCTGTGAAGCGACCGCCAAGGCGATGTCGAAATGGCTCAAGGAGGAGTTTAAAAAAAACCCCCTCCGCATCACCGGCGCACTCCTTGGTAAAGGGGCTTTCCAGGCCGTCAAGGACCGGACCAACTACGAATCCTACGGTGGATCTCCACTGCTTGGAGTCAACGGCGTCGTCATCATCGCTCACGGAGGCTCTTCAGCTCTGGCGATCAAGAACGCCCTCAGAATGGCTGCTGAAGCCATCAAACACGAAGTCAATCCGAAGATCGAGGAGGCCATTGCCAAGTTCGCTGAGACAACCGGGATCCCGGAGTCTTGATCGACACCTCCGGAAAACAACGGCTTCGCACCCTTCACTTAAAAAAGAACGGCAGCGGGCGTTTCGCCCAACTGCCGCTGAATCGGGGGGATCGGATGAAGCGGGTCTACTTCACCAATTCAGCCATCTTGGCGCCGAGGGCAAGACCAACATTCATGTAGGTCTTAGCGTTGCCACCATAGTGACCGCTGGAGCTGCTGGGCTTATCGAGAAGCGGCTTGGAATAGACAAAGCCGATGTCGTCGCTGCTGGCGGCGAAGTTCTTCATGGCGTGAAGAATCTTACCGTGCCCCGAGTCCTTGTCGCTTTCATCAGTCTGACCGAGAGAAGCACAGACGAACTTGGCCTTGGGAGAGTTGAAGTCTTTACGCAGAGCGTTGAGAAGCAGGCCGAGGTTCTTCTCATACATCGCAGCGTGTGCCTTGTTGCGCATATCTTTGTCGCCCTGCCACCAGATGATGCCAGCCACTTCATACTTGGTGGCACCCGGATAATACGTTCCAAGATCAGCGAGGATCTTCTTGGCGTTGGCAACGTCATCGTCGTACTGCTTGCCGGCATACCACCCGAGGGTCTCCCCTTCCTTGTATGGCACAATCTTGCTCATGTCCTTTTTGCTGGGATAGGTCTCTCCGTAACCGGGGCATTCGATCCCTTCAGCGGAGTAACGTGGGGTTCCAGGAGGAAGCAGATCCCAACCCAAGCTGCGATTTCCGATGGAGCTCTTGAGGACCATCACGGGGGCGTCGATGGCATTGCCAATTTCGTGGCCGATGCCAATCTCGATTCCAATTTTTGTCTTTCCATCGACGGTGAGCCATTCGTTGCGATAGACGCCCTTGCGGCCGACCATCACCGAGACATTACGAACATCCTTGCGGGTGCTCCAACCACCATCAACTCCGAGAAAAGGATACTCGGTCTTGAGTTCGTCGGAGACCTTGCCGAACTCCAGAGTGTTGGACTGCCCCATGACTAGGAAAACCTGAACTGGCTTGGAGGTGTCCGCCGGAACCGGTTGGCTCTGGGCCGAGAGCGTCGGCGCCCCAAGCAGAGCGAGGGCACACAGCGTGAAATTGAATTTTTGTGTCGAATTCATGGAAATGTTCCTACCCCCTTCCAAGATCGCATTCTTACAATTTGATCGAGTTTTTCCACTTTCACATGCCCCCAAAAGGGGTCAGGCTTTCAGGCTGCGATGGCCATCTCCTGAAGGGCTTTCAGGTCAAGTTTTCCACTTCCGAGAAGCGGCAACGCCTCCACCCGGAAAAACTCACTCCGTTTGGGCTTCCACAAGTTGGGGAGGTCAACTTTCGACAATTCCTCCAGAACTCGGTCGACCAAGACATCATCGGCGGTATGAATCACCATCAGGCGCTCCCCCTTTTTCTCATCGGATACTCCAGTCACCGCAAAGAGCCGCTCGCTCTCTCCGCTCATCTCGTTCAAGGCCTCCTCGACCCGGCCATGAGGCACCATCTCTCCCCCGATCTTGCTGAAACGGCTGAGACGACCTTCGATCCAGAGATAACTTTCGGGGTCCATCCGGACAATGTCTCCAGTGTCATACCAGCCGTCCTTGAGTACCTCGGCGGTCTTGTCAGGTAATCCAAGATAGCCAGACATGATGTTTGGGCCACGCACCTGCAGAAGACCGGTTTCGCCTTGGGAAAGCTCCGCGCCGGTTTCCGGGTCGATCAAGCGGGCCTCCATATCGGGAAGCAGTCGACCGATTGAGCCAGGACAATTCCCCTTCGGCCCGTTGAGGGCAATCCCCGGAGAGCACTCGGTGCATCCATAAGCTTCCAATGGAAGACACCCAAACTTCTGCTCAAAAGCCTGCGCCACCTTGGGCTGTAACTTTTCCGCTCCCACCACCACCAGGCGCAGCGCTGACAACTGTTCCGGTTTGATTCCACGCAGGTAGAACTGAAGAAAAGTCGGCGTTGCCAACATGATCGTGGCCTCGTGCTCACCGGCAAGTTTCCCGATCACCTTCGATTCCATGGGATTGAAATGGTAAAGACACCCAAATCCGGCAACCGCAGGGCCCGCTATGGTTGCCATGAACCCAAAGGAGTGAAAAAACGGCAACACTCCCAACATGCGGTCCTCCGTAACAAACGAGTATATCTCACCCACCTGACGCACATTACTGATGAGATTGCGGTGGCTGAGCATGACTCCTTTCGGCTGCCCGGTGCTTCCACTGCTGAAGATCACGGTGGCCAGATCATCCGGTTGTTTCCCGTTGCCTCCGAGACTTTTCAGAAGACTGCCAGCAGACCGAAACCGGGAAGCAAAAAGGGCCTGTAGCTTTTCAGTCAACCGCGGCTGAGCCACCAGGTCTTCTAGGATATGAACCCGCACCGGAAGCTCCAGATTGAGACGTTTCATCAAACGTCCCGAGACGACCAAATCCGTAATCCCAGCCTGTTCGAGGCAAGAAACGAGACCTTCTTGGGAGAGGGTGTAGTTAAGATTGACCGGAACCTTTCCCATCAAAAGGGCAGCCCAGTTCACCAAGATGCCGCCAACGGACGGAGGTACCAGAATCCCAACGTTCTCCTGCCCACGCCAGATCGGGTTTAAACGACCAGCTAAGAAAACAGCCTTAGTCAAGGCTTCGCCAAATTTTACCTCAGCCCCGCTGGAATCAACGAAAGCCTTTGCACTCGGCTGGTCACGGCAGGTTTCGATCAAAGCCTCAGGAAGGGTCGTTTGGGTTGTCATGAGGCCACCCTACCTCAAAATCTCATTTCCATTAAATCGATACAAAATTTTTAAACATCGTTCTGATCAATTTTTTGCTGAGTCAAGAGAGAGGAACTCTCGAATCAAAACGGAAGCTCCAGTTGCCTCGCATTCCGTTGAGGACGGCAGAAACGGAGCCGACGCTTGAGCCCCCATATCCGGCTCCGCACCATTTTTACCCGCCACCGAGCCCAGGCCAACCGAATCCGCCAATATGACTTATTGTTCATAAGAACAGTTATAAGTCATCCTTTCAGGCTGACAAGCCTTAACTTTCTCCCAAATCCGATGAAGTGGCCCTCACCACGCGGTCGACCGTCAATTTGGTAACGATATTCCCGCGGGAGCCCCGGCCTTTGACAGCAAGCTCGCCGAAAGAAAACAGGCGGGAGACATTACGCAATCGCAGTGCCGGCTTCAGATGAACCACCACGGTGTTGTTTGCGCTTTCCTCTTCGGTTTCGTGGACTGCAAAATACATCACGCGTGATCCCTTGGTCCCCCGCCCCATGTTGTAGACCTTGTCCCGGGTGACCCCTCCAGCCTTGAATCGCTTGGCGTAGTAGGGACCCTCACGACCTTCGCGGTAGATCATCGAGTAAATCTTGGGCTCGTCTTTCCGGAAAACCGCGACATGGACCGGGCGTTTCCCAACGAAGAATTTGTCAGCCACCTTGGTCACCTTCATCTCAGCTTCGAGGGTGAACACGATGATATCGTCGAGCGTCGAACATTTTTCAAGGGCCTCTTCTTTCCTCAAGGAAGTACCTGCAAAGCCGTTCTTGCGATCGAGATAAAGCGTCTCGCTGGCCACTACCACCGCCGATCGCTTCACCACCCCAAACTCGGCAATCTCGGTTTTGCGTTCGCGGCCTTTGCCATATTTTTTGATCAGACTCTTGAAGTAAGCCACGCTATAGCGGGTGATATTCCGAATGTTTTTCTCGGTCTCGTCGATACGCTCTTCGAGTCCCCTGATTTCCTCGTCAGCACGAAATCCATCATACTTTGAGATCCGCTTAATCTTGATTTCGGTAAGACGAATGATGTCATCGCGTGTGACCTCTCGTTTAAGCAACTTTTTGAACGGGTCCAGCCCGGTATCAATGGCCTCGATGACCGCTTCCCAAGTCTCGCATTCCTCGATGTCCCGGTAGATCCGGTTTTCGATAAAGATCTTCTCCAGCGAGCTGAAGTGCCACTTGTCGTTGAGCTCCCCAAGAAGGATTTCGAGTTCCTTGAGAAGGAGGGCCTTTGTTTGAAAGGCACAATTCTTGAGGATTTTGGTGACCGGCATGAAAATCGGACGGCCGTCGTGAATGACGCAGGCATTCGGAGAAATCGAGACCTCGCAATCGGTGAAACCATAAAGCGCCTCCCGAGTGGTCTCGGCATCGGCTCCTGCCGGAAGATGCACAAGGATTTCCACCTTCTCAGCAGTGTTGTCCTCGATCTTCGAAATCTTAATCTTCCCCTTGTCGTTGGCATTGACGATCGAGTCCATCAGGCCGCCAGTGGTAGTGCCAAAAGGGATCGAGCTTATTTTCAACAGCTTGGCCTTAACCACCTCAACATCGGCTCGCACACGTATCTTCCCGCCCCGCAGACCATCGCGGTAATCGCTCACATCGATGAGCCCTCCGGTCGCAAAATCCGGGAATAATTCGAACGGCTGCTTTCGCAACGCGCAGATGCAGGCTTCTGCCAATTCGATAAAATTGTGCGGGAGGATCTTGCAAGCCAGACCCACTGCGATCCCTTCGACTCCCTGCGCCAGAAGAAGCGGAAACTTCATGGGCAGGGTGACCGGCTCCTTGTTCCGGCCATCGTAACTGCGGGTCCACTCGGTGGTCTTGGGATTAAAGGCGACCTCGAGAGCGAAGGGCGTCAGCCGGGCTTCGATGTATCGGGGAGCCGCCGCCCGGTCACCGGTAAGAATGTTACCCCAGTTTCCCTGGGTATCGATGAGCAGGTCCTTTTGTCCGAGCTGCACCATGGCATCCCCAATGGAGGTATCACCGTGGGGATGATACTTCATGGTGTTCCCCACCACGTTGGCCACTTTGTTGTAGCGACCATCCTCCAGCTCCCGCATAGAGTGCAAAATCCGCCGTTGCACCGGCTTTAAACCATCCCCCAAATGCGGCACCGCCCGCTCCATGATGACGTAACTGGCATAGTCCAAAAAGTAATCCTGGTACATGCTCCCGAGGGAGAGCTCCTCTCGCATTTCCCCGGTCTCGTTCGAATCGTCCATCGTCAGCAGCCAAACATTCGTTTGTTAAGAAAACCTAAACATCTCTCGCGCCCGCCCCAATAAAAAAAGGGCGGGAAATCCCACCCTTGCTCAAAAATTTTCGAAGCAATCCGATCAAGGAACTTCGACGAGGCGATAAAACCGGGCCGAATCCTCGGTACCCGAAATGAAGAAGAACAGGAAGTTGGTCGAGCCATCCGGTTGGTCCTGCTCGCTGACCCCTCCCTGAACCTCAGCCCAGTCATCCGCTCTACCCAAATCACTTGAGGTTTCCACTGTCCAAATCTTAGTGCCAAGATTGATGGCATTGATCACGCCGGCACCTTCTTCGAAATCGATGGAGATGCTTCGGATGACCACTGATTCCGTGGGGCCGGCCCCACCTCCCTCGCCATTTCCTGCACCGGGAGTGTCAGCGATTTGGACAGCCGGAATGGGAGGATCTGCATTGGGATCTCCATCCGAATTCTGGAACGGTCCTACCACCCATTCGCCCGTTCCATCCGGAGAACGATAAGCATGGGCGGTGGCAAAGTTTCCATCAGGTCCTACCGCCGAAATTCCAAGATCGGCGGAATAATCCCATTCGGTCGAACCGGGCTGAACGGGATTCCCTGCCCCATCATCGCCATTTGCCTCCCTGATGAGGGAAACCCCGCTGATGAGTTCGCTCCATGGCTTAATCTCGAGCACACCGTCATTTTCAGCATCCAAATCATCACCGTCGGCACCGGTGAAGTCGGCCACCAGAATAATGGAAACATTGTCACTATTCTCGAGAAAGTTGGGAGGACGAGTGATATCAGGAGTGGCCAGCGTCATAATTTCAGAACCAATGAGAAAATAGTTGTCGGTCAGGGTCTCCCCGGCGAGAGGGATGACTTCTTCGATCACCCCCGATCCTCCCGAGCCATCGCCGATGATAACAACCGTCAGGCGGTCAAGACTCACCGAACCAGTGGTCGCAGTGTAGAGCTCGATGTATTCATCGTCGTCAGCACCAGGATCGTTGGTGCGGACCTCGTTGACGATGACATCCGGAAAGCTTGCCCCTTCGTCGTCTTCCACAATAACCGAAACGGTTGCCGCGGTAATGACAAGGTTAGGATCAGTGGCAGTGATCACCACAGTCTGCGGACCATCGGAGTCGGCATCATTGACTCCGGTGGCGGTGAAGGTGGCGGTCGTGGCATCCGGAGCGATCGTCACCGTGTCCGGGACGGTCAGTTCCGAGGTATCATCGGACGACAGATCAAAGGTATAACCTGCCGGATCGGCTGCACTGATTTCGATGGTGATCGCAGAGCTTCCTCCATTTTCGGAAAAGCTACTCGGATCGGCGCTCAAGGTAATGGTGGGAGTGGGAGCTTCGTTGTCCGCCACCGTGATCACAGCGGATCCCGAGAAGATGTCGGTTCCCGAAGCGGAAATGGTCACCGTTTGGTCGCCGTCCGGCTCGAGGTCATCAACCGCATCCACATCGAAGGTAGCCGAGGCTTCTCCGGCGAGAATAGTGACCGTTGCAGGAACGGTTGCCTCGGTAGGGCTATCGCTTTCCAGAGTCACCTCAAGAGCGGAAGAGGTGTCACCGGAGCGGGTCACTATACCAGTAGCGGCGGCCGCTCCAGCATTCTCAGGAAAAATAATGGGAGTGATCTCGACGGTCAAAATAGCACCATCGCCAAAAGGAGCCCCTCCCACCCGCGTGCCGGGCGAATAGGTCGCTCCGCCAGAGGCCGGGGCGGCCGAGTGAGAGATGTAACCGGAATTGAAATCCAACTCGGTGGCCAGAACCAGCGATTCGTCCCTCGCGGTCACCACTCCGCTGCTACCATATCCAAGGGTAGCGATGACGTTAGCACTGGGATCGCTGACGATGACAGAGTCTCCGCCGTTTGAAAGAGCCCAACCGGATTCACTGGCGGTCACCACCAGCGCTCCGCCAAACGAGCCGGTCGGAGTGCCGCCCCCGAAAAGAACCACCGCCTGGCCATCGGCAAGAATGCCATCGGGGAAGATATGCCGTGTGCCCTGGTTGTCAGAAACGGTCCAACCGGTGAGATCTAAGGGGCCTCCGCTCACGTTGACCAATTCGACGAACTCATCTTGCGATGCGTTGCGGGTTCCATCTCCGTTGGCATCGCCAACGGTTGGGTCATTCGAGTCAAAAGCCGGATCATACAAGACCTCGTTGATTACGAGCTGGGCCGAAATACTGAAAGGTAGTGAAGCCACTACCGGCAGAATTAATTTTTTCATAAAATGGGAGGTTAACGGGCGGCAGCACCACCTTTCATGCCATCTGTAAAGCCGGATGCGATTCAAGCCACCCTTTTTTCCAAGTGACGACTCCTTCACATGGTCAAACCTCCGACGAATCAACGTCTTCCCGTAGATTCTCGATGATGAAGCCCTGTCGGTCCGGAGTGTTTTTCCCCATGTAAAAAGTCAGGATTTCCTTAAGACCTTTACCTTCCTCCATCAAAACGGGGTCCAAACGCATGTCGTCTCCGATCATGAACTTGAATTCATCGGGCGAGATCTCACCGAGGCCCTTGAAGCGGGTGATTTCGGGGTTTCGGCCCAATTCGGCCATCGCCGCTTCTTTTTCCTCCTCGTCGTAGCAGTAGATCGTCTTTTTCTTGTTTCGGACCCGAAAGAGCGGGGTCTGCAGAATGAAAAGGTGCCCTTCCCGGATCAGCTCCGGGAAAAACTGCAGGAAGAATGTCAGGAGCAAAAGACGGATATGCATCCCATCAACATCCGCATCGGTCGCGATCACCACCCGATTGAATCGAAGCGACTCAATGTCATCCTCGATTCCAAGGGCGGCCTGAAGGAGAGCAAACTCCTCGTTTTCATAGACCACCTTTTTAGTGAGGCCGAAGGTATTGAGAGGTTTTCCTCGCAGGGAAAAGACAGCCTGGCTTTCGACATCCCGGCACTTCGTGATCGATCCGCTCGCCGAGTCTCCCTCGGTTAGGAAGACTGTGGTATCTACGCGGCGCTTGTGCTTGGTGTTGTAGTGCACGCGGCAGTCGCGAAGCTTTTTGTTGTGAACCTTAGTTTGACGAGCCCGCTCCCGGGCTAGCTTCTTCACGCCGCCCAGCTCCTTGCGCTCCTTTTCCGCTGCAATGATCCGCTTCTGGATGGCCTCCGCCACCGAAGTATGTTTGTGAAGATGGTTGTCCAACTCCTCCTTCAGGAAGTTTCCGACAAAAGTCCGCACGGTCTCACCGTCAGGTGACACGGTGGTCGATCCCAGCTTGGTCTTGGTCTGGCTTTCAAAGACCGGCTCCTCGATGCGCGCCGAAATAGCTCCCGTGATCCCCGCCCGAATATCGGCAGGATCATAGTTTTTCTTGTAGAATTCACGCAAAACCTTGACCAAGGCCTCGCGAAACGCCGCCAGATGAGTCCCGCCCTGAGTGGTATTCTGTCCGTTGACAAAAGAATAATAATCCTCACTGCTACCCCCGCTGTGGGTGAAAGCCACCTCGATATCCTTTCCGATCAAATGAATCGGCTGATAGAGAGGCTCCTCATCCATTTCCTCCTTCAAGAGGTCCAGAAGACCATTTTTGGAGCGGAAACGTTTTCCGTTGAAAATCAGGGAAAGCCCCGGATTAAGATAAGAATAGTAACGGCACATCTTCTCCACAAAGGGGGCCTTAAAATTGGTCCGCTTGGGAAAGACCGAGCGATCAACCTCAAAAGCCAACCGCGTTCCCGGTTCAGAATCCTTGTCAGCGATCGGGCGCTTCATTTCCTCGATCACCTCGCCCTTGGAAAACTCGATCGCCTTGGTCTTGCCCTCGCGCCAGGCCTGAATTTCGAAAAATCCGCTCAAGGCATTGACTGCCTTGATTCCAACCCCGTTCAAGCCCACCGACTTCTTGAAGGCCTCGCTGTCGTACTTGGCCCCCGTGTTGATCTTAGCGGCGCAGTCCATCAACTTCCCAAGAGGAATCCCGCGCCCGAAATCACGTACCTCGACGCGACCTTCATCATCGATATCAATTGTGATCTCCTTGCCATGACCCATCACAAATTCGTCCACCGAGTTGTCGAGGGCCTCTTTCAGTAGAATATAAATCCCGTCATCAGCCGACGATCCATCACCCAGTTTCCCGATATACATCCCGGGACGCAGGCGGATGTGCTCCCGCCAATCCAGACTCTTGATGTCGTCCTCGGTGTAACTCGCCGCCGCAGCCATGGCTTCACACTATTTAAGTTTTCCGAAGCATCAAGCCATCTCTTCCGAGCCGTTCTTCGAGACATCTTTTTCCATTCCTTTTGCAACAACTGGCCTTCATAATGCTTAATCAAACGGAGAGCCGATGTTTCCCAAATTCATCTCCAGCGACCACACCTCCCTAAAAATTTGCGGGGTGACGACCCCGCACGATGCCAACCAACTGGCCGAAATAGGAGTCTCGGCTCTCGGGCTCAACTTTTGGCCGTCTTCCAAACGATATTGCTCACCGGAAAAGGCCAGCGTGATTTCCTCCCACATCGCAGGGCATATCATTCGGGTCGGAGTCTTCGTGAACAATTCCCGTCCGCTGGCCCTCGATCTCATTGATGAATGCGTCATCGATGTGGTGCAACTCCATGGCGATGAAACCGAGGAGGATATCGATTTTTTCGTCAGTCAAAAAATTCCGGTCATTCGGGCAGTGTCTGCTGATGCCCTCCCGATTTATCCCCTTCCGCCCAAAAACTTCGCCCTCCTCATCGATACCCCGGCTGGTTCGGACTACGGCGGGACCGGCAAGACTTTCGATTGGTCACTCGCCCGCGATTTCGCCCACGAAAACCCGCAGGTTCCACTGGTCTTGGCTGGTGGTATTACTCCTGAAAACGCGGCCGAGGCTCTCAAATCCCTGAAGCCTTTGCGCCCGGTCGCTCTCGACGTAGCCAGTGGCGCGGAAACCTCTCCGGGAATCAAGGACTTCGAAAAAGTGGCCGCGCTGATGGCCGAAATGGAGAAGCTCAAGGCAAGCACTTTCATCTGAAACTCGCCGAAATCTCCGCTCGACCCGGAGAGAATAGCCACCACTGCTATGAGACAAAGAAAGCCAACAAAGAGCTTCAAAAATAGCCGCTTCGCTTCGAGTGAGTTCATGGGACCGGACGGTATCCTACCAAAGCGTGGCTAATGCCCCGAACCATTTCAGTCGACTGGAACGTGACAGCCATCGAAGGTTAACGTTGTCGATTTTCTGCAAAAACCACAAGCTGTCGCAACAAACCTGCTGTATGAACGCTCTTCTTATTTTTCTAGGTGGCGGCCTTGGCTCCCTGGCTCGTTTTGGCCTTTCGACCGGTATTCAGAGCTTCGCCAAGAAAACGTCCTTCTACCAGTTCCCCGTCGGGATACTCGCCTGCAACCTTCTCGGTTGCTTCCTCATTGGCTGTCTCTTCGGTTACTTCGCTGGCAGAACCACGCCATCCTGGGTTTACCCCCTGCTCGCCACCGGCTTCCTTGGAGGCTTCACCACTTTCTCCACCTTCGCCAAGGACACCCACTCGCTCTGGACCACCGGCCTCACCCATCTGGCCATTGCCAAAATCATTCTCTCAGTAGTCCTTGGCATTTTGGCGGTCATTCTCGGGCTAAAGCTCACTCATCCGTGATCCCGTATTGGGGCAAACTACTGAATCGATCGTTCGATTTTGATGCAAAAAAATCGATGTCCGCTGTCGACTGGCAGAATCACCGAATGCATCACATAGCCGTCATCAGCTTTGATCAGGAATGGCAACGGGGTTGAAAGAAAGTTCGACCCAGTCTTTTAAATTTGTGTTTCCCTGCAAAAGGTAGCCAATAGGAGCTTCAAGTCGGGTTTTCATCCAGAATGACATGGTCAAGCCCTCCACCTCATCATACCAAAGCCGGGGAGTGCCGCACGATCAGGAGACTGAGGACAATGGCAACAACACGAGGAAAGAAATCATTTATAGCTCAGTTCTTTGACCATTTTAACGTGTGGCAAACCGATCTCTTCAAAGACTTCGCCGACTGGGCGGTAACCGATTGCTTTGTAAAACCCTGATACAGTCAGCCGGGAATTTAACTCGCAAGTCCTCACTCCGCCCGCTTGCAGGCATCCTTCTGCCATGGTCATCAATTGTCGCCCGATCCCTTGTGACTGGCACCGCTTGGTGACTGCGATTTGACGAAGTTTGTATTTCCCCGCACCCATATCATGCGCCACCAGCACTCCGACCCAATCCGTCCCGTTGGACAGACCAAAGTGCCGATCCTCCTGATCAGAGGCCAACTCCTTGTCCGTCCAACTCATTCCCAGCGGCTCCCGCAATTCCCGAAACCGCAGGGCCAGTAATTCATGATATCCCAAAGACTCCGGTAAAACTTCCCGCAACTCAAATGTACTCACTCCCGGCCACCTTCCGATAACGAAAGGAAAGCTCAAACCTCAAATTTCACCTTAGCATAAATCGCTATTTGTGCTGGCTGACGATCTCAATTCCGTCTTCTCCCCACAGGTCTTCGATCTAATACATATATCACCCCCATTCTTCGTCATAATAAAAGACCCGCCTCTGGGCCGTCCCTACCCGACGCCCGCTATCCGGCGCCGGAGCAATGAAGTGCACACAGATTCCACTCGTCGCATTTAGTGTGCGCCCGATCTTTTGGTCCACCGGGATCATCAGGCCGACCATGACTTCCTGACCCTGACCTTGTTCGCAATCGCAATTAAATTGGCGCCAAGCTCCCGATCCAAAAGTAAGCCTGCATTTTGACTCGAAACAAACCGCGTCGAAAATAAGGCCAGCACCACCAATAAAATACACATTCAATTCTCCATATCGGCCCCCTGAACGGGCTTCAGAGCCGAAAAATTCACGAAATTTTCCTAAAACGACCTATATTGTCCCGCCCCTGAAAAAACACGTACATTTAGGCAAATTCCTTGGAAATTCTGCCTCCTCAACGCGCAAGTTGCACTTGGCAATTTACCCCCAACCACCCTATTCTCCCGCCCCTTTCCCCGGCAGGCACAACAACTGCTCCCGGACAACAGGATTTCACGATCATGAATTTCTACGACCCGCGCCACACTCCCGACACTTCCGGGACCCTTCACCAATGGGATAACGAAACCGCCAATTGCGGCATGGGGGCAATTGCCAATCTCAATGGAGAAAAGTCTTACGAAATCATCGACCGCGCCCTGACCTCGGTCTGCAACATGACCCACCGGGGGGCCGTCGATGCCGACATGAAAACCGGCGATGGTTCCGGCATTCTTTGTCAGATTCCCCGCCCGCTTTTTGTAAAGGCCGCCGCCCAATTCGGCTTTTCCGGCGAAGCCGAAGACCTCGGTGTGGGGGTCTTCTTCCTGCCCGAAGGAGTGGCCGCCAATATCCGGTCCTTTACCGAGTCGGTCCTAACCCGACGCCAGATCCCTTTCCTCGGTTGGCGCGAGGTCCCGGTCAATCCTGATGAACTCGGAGAGCTGGCTCGCCTGACCCAACCGGTGATCAACCACCTTCTCATCAGCCGGCCTGCCGAGGTCGATGCCGACCACTTCGAACGCCTCCTTTATCTTGTCCGTCGCGAAATCGAACGGGAGTTCAAATCGGAAGCCGCTTTTTACATCCCGACTCTTTCCAGCCGGCTCATTTCCTACAAGGGCCTCGCCATGCCGGCCACCCTGCGCGCTTTTTACAGCGATCTTCAAGACTCCGACTTCCAAACCGGAATCTCACTCTACCACCAGCGCTTCTCCACCAACACCTTCCCCGCCTGGCCACTCGGACAACCCTTCCGCATGATGTGCCACAACGGCGAAATCAACACAGTGCGTGGGAATCGGAACTGGATGGCCTCTCGCGAGGAATTCTTCGAATCCGACCTTTGGGGCGATGACATTGAGCTCGTCAAACACCTCATGGATGACTGCGAGTCCGACTCCGCCTCGCTCGACCACGCCCTCGAACTACTCGTCCTCTCCGGCCGCCGAATCGAGCACGCCATGCGTATGCTTGTGCCTCCCGCCTTCAAGCACGACCAGGAGATTTCCGAAGAAGTCCACGCCTTCTACAACTACATCCGTTCCTTCTCCGAACCCTGGGACGGCCCCGCCGGCCTCTGCTTCACCGATGGACGCAAACTCTGCGCCAGCCTTGATCGGAACGGACTCCGCCCGTCCCGATACGTCCTCACTACCGACGGACTTCTCTACATCGGTTCGGAATCGGGAGCGATTATCCTGCCTGATGAAAAGATAATTCGCCGCGGACGCCTCGGGCCCGGCCAAATGCTCTCGGCCAACACCGAAACCGGCGAACTTCTCTACGACCACGAGATTCGCGAACAACTTGCTTCGCAAAAGCCCTACGCAAAGTGGGTCGACGACAACCGGGTAGAACTGAAAGACTTCACCGACCACCTCGCCCACCTCCCCACCGTCGACTTTACTCCTCTCGAGCTTTCCCGTCAACAAGTCACCCACGGTGTCACCGCTGAGGATCTCGACATGGTCTTCCCTCCCATGATCAAGGGAGCCCAGGAGGCGGTCTTCTCGATGGGCGATGACATTCCTCTCGCTCCCCTCTCCCGCTATCCACGTCTCCTCTTTACCTACTTCAAACAACTCTTCGCCCAAGTCACCAACCCGCCCATCGATCCCATCCGCGAGTGGGCGGTCATGACCTTGGGTGCCGGACTCGGGATCGAACAAAACCTCCTCACCGAAACTCCGGAGCACGCCCGCATTCTCAGCTTGGAGTCCGCTCTTCTTTACGAACAGGAACTGGAAACACTCACCCACCGGGACGAACACGGATTCTCCAGCCGCGTTATTGACGCTACCTGGCCGACGGAAGAGGGCGAGGCCGGACTGAAGAAAGCTCTCGATCGGATTTGCCAAGAAGCCGATCATGCTGTCCACGATGATGTCGAGATCCTCATCATCTCCGATCGCGCTACCTCGGCGGATCGGGTCCCCATTCCTTCCCTCCTTGCTACCGGCGCGGTTCACCATCACCTGATCCGCCACCGCAAGCGTCTCCGCTGCTCCATCGTGGTCGACACCGGGGAAGCCCGCGACACCCACCAGATTGCCTGCCTCTTTGGCTTCGGTGCAACCGCAGTTTGTCCCTACCTCGGTTACGCCACTGTCCGCGCAGTCGTGGCGGACGACTCCAAAAAGAAACTCGGCGAGAACATGACCCCGGAAGAGGGCATGACCAACTACCGCAAGGCCCTTGAAAAAGGACTCCTCAAGATCATGTCCAAAATGGGTATTTCCGTCCTCAACTCCTACCAGGGCGCCCAGATTTTCGAAGCTCTGGGCATCGGAAAAGAAGTGGTCGAATACGCTTTCACCGGCGTTCATTCCCGCATCGGCGGCGTTGGCTTCGAAGAAATTGCCGAAGAGTCCCTGGTGCGCCATCGTGCGGCCTTCCAGACCGAAGTGGAAAAAGGCAAGACCCTCGACCTCGGTGATCCGGGATACAACCGCTACCGCAAATCCGGCGAAACCCACGCCCTTACCACCGACGTCATCAAGAACCTCCACACCTTCGTGCGCGACGGCAACAAGGAGGACTACGACAACTACGTCCGTGTCAGCCTCGAAAACGATCCCATCACGATCAAAGACATCCTCGTCTTCAAGAACCCCGACCCGGCCGTTTCACTTGAGGAAGTCGAGCCGGCCTCGGAAATCGTGAAGCGCTTCACTACTGCAGCGATGTCGATGGGTGCTCTTTCACCCGAAGCCCATGAAACCCTTGCCATTGCCATGAACCGACTTGGCGGAAAGTCCGATTCCGGCGAGGGCGGTGAAGATCCACGTCGCTACCAGCCCTACCCGAACGGCGACTTCGCCCGTTCCTACATCAAGCAGGTCGCCAGCGGTCGCTTCGGAGTCTCCGCTCACTATCTCGTGAATGCCGAAGAGCTGGAGATCAAAATGGCCCAGGGAGCGAAGCCCGGCGAGGGAGGACAACTTCCTGGTCACAAGGTCAACGCCTTGATTGCACGCCTTAGGAACACCCAGCCGGGCGTCCAGTTGATCTCGCCTCCTCCTCACCATGACATCTACTCAATCGAGGATTTGGCCCAACTCATCCACGACCTCAAAGAAGTCAATCCGCGCGCCAAAGTGACTGTCAAGCTGGTTGCCGAATCCGGAGTGGGCACCATCGCCGCCGGCTGCGCGAAGGCCAGCGCCGACAACATTCTTATCTCGGGACACGATGGCGGAACTGCCGCGTCGCCGCTCTCAAGTACGAAGCACGCCGGACTTCCCTGGGAACTGGGGATTTCCGAGGCTCATCAGGTCCTCATGATGAACAAGCTTCGCAACACCGTGACTCTCCGGACCGATGGCGGCCTCCGGAATGGCCGCGATGTCGTCATCGCGGCCATTCTTGGCGCCGAGCAAATGAACTTTGGCACCATCGCCATGATTGCCATGGGTTGCGTTTATGTGCGCAAGTGCCACCTCAACAACTGCCCTGTCGGGGTTGCCACCACCGATCCGAAATGGCGAGCAAAGTTCAAGGGAAGCGCCGACCACGTTGTAAACTTCATGATTGGGGTGGCCGAGGAGGCGCGCGAGATCATGGCTTCGCTGGGTGTCCGCTCACTCAGCGAACTGATCGGTCGTCCCGAGAAATATCTTGAGCAACGCGAGGTCCCCGATCATCCCAAGGCCAACACCCTCGACCTTTCGGCCGTCCTTTGCGACAAAGCCGATGACAAAGCCATCCGAACCTGTACTCAGAACCGAAACGACGGAAATCACAAACCCGCTTTGGATCTGGACATTCTGAAAGACCTCACCGAGCACACCGGCGCAGCCGAAGACGAGAATCCCACCGCAGGACTCATGGACCGAGGGCCCTTTGTCAAAACCTACGACGTGGTCAACACAGACCGTAACATCGGCACCCGCACCGCGGGCCGCGTGGCGGAGGTTTTCGAGAATCATGGCCTGCCTGCCGGAAGTATCGATTTAACCTTCCTCGGTTCCGCTGGTCAGTCCTTCGGCACTTTCCTTTGCGGAGGTATCAAGCTCACTCTCATCGGCGAAGGCAACGACTACGTCGGCAAAGGAATGAGCAACGGGGAAATCATTGTCCGGCCACCCGACACCATTTGCCCGGACTTTATCCCGGCCAAGAACTCTATTGTGGGCAACACCTGCCTCTACGGAGCGACGGGCGGACAACTCTTCGTCAATGGCCGCGCCGGCGAACGATTCGGGGTGCGGAACTCCGGATCAATCGCCGTCTGCGAAGGCGTGGGCGACCACGGCTGCGAATACATGACCAACGGCACCACAGCAATTCTCGGGCTGACCGGGAAGAACT
The DNA here is from genome assembly GCA_049596615.1 of Akkermansiaceae bacterium. GTDB lineage: Bacteria > Verrucomicrobiota > Verrucomicrobiia > Verrucomicrobiales > Akkermansiaceae > SW10. The sequence goes on from JBMYLT010000015.1 coordinate 72,790, forward strand.
TTGGCGCCGGGATGTCCGGAGGCACCGCTTACATTTACGATATTGACGGAAAGTTCCAGAGCCGCCTGAATCGCGAAATGGTGGTGGCCCGCCCGGTAAAACGGGAGCAGGATATCGCCGAAGTGAAGGCCTTGATCGAAAAGCACGCCGAAAAGACCGGCTCGCCCCGCGCCAAGGAACTGCTAGGAGACTGGGACACCAGCCTGCGGAAAATGATCCGGGTGATTGCCAAAGAGAAATACGCCCTCGAACAAGCCGAGCAGAAACACGAAGACGCAGATGGCGTGATGGTCTAGTCGGGAGGTTGAAGAGCCTGGGATTCCAACCAAGCTCTTTCCTTTCGTTGAAGTCACGAGACCTCGCACCTGTCAGCGATCTGCACCAAAAAACGGGCCTTTGACCGGAGACCGCAAACCCCGTTGATCGGCGGACAAAACTTCAAACGCATCATCAAGTGCTTCTTTACAAAATCATTGATACTGGTTTCCCAGAGCCTCTAATCCAACACCCACAACGAGTGATTGGGAAAGGTCTGACAGTTTTGTGCCGACAAACTGAGGGAAAGAGGCAGAGAAAAGGCTGCTAAAAAGCGAAAGCTTGAATGAGTCATTGATCGTGGTGTGCCAACACCAACGAAACTACCTCGGAAAATTTGCAAAAGATTGCTCCAACTTGAAGAAGACGACGACCTTATCGTCTACCTTCGAAGGCACGCGAAAGGGTCAGCTCGTCGGCAAATTCCAGCCCTCCTCCGGCCGGAAGTCCCTGCGCCAAACGGGTCACCCGGCAATCCATCCCCGCCAATACCTCGCTGAGATAGTTCGCCGTTGCCTCCCCTTCGACATCCGAGCTGGTCGCTAAAATCACTTCGGTGTCCGGCTTTTCACGCACCCGCCGAAGCAACTCCCCGATTCGCAGATCCTCCGGCCGCACATCGTCGAGAGGAGACAATTTGCCACCCAGACAATGGTATGAACCTCGAAACACACCGGACCGCTCAATCGGCAGGATGTCGGTGGGTTGCTCAACCACGCATAAGGCTCCACTGTCCCGGCCCTGATTCGAACACGCCACACACTCGGACTCCCCCATGAAAAAGCCACAAATCGGACAGGGCATTACCCCCTTTTCGCAATCGTCGAGGGCTTTAGCCAAATCCATGGGAGCGGCCTTGGGATTCTGCAACAGAAAGACCGCAATTCTCTCGGCACTGCGCGGACCCACTCCCGGTAACCGTTTCAATTCACGGACCAGAGTGAGAACCTCTGCTGGGAACTCAACTCTTACCATTGGCCCGGTTGCTCGTCTTTTCCTCTCCCCGCTCGCCGCCCAAATGAATGACATTTCCGGCTTCTTCCACGTCCACCTGCTCGCATGGCATCAGATGTCGTGAGGCATAAATCACCGAAGAAAAAGCCGCCCATCCGACAGCCAAGATCAAACCGAAGGGCTTCCAAAAAATTCCCCAGACCGCAAAAGCCAAAATCAAACTGAGTGATAGGAACAAAGCGGTCACGCCGAGAACCACCCGCCGTCCTGTTCCTGGAGTATTGAGAATCCCGGCCACCAAACCAAACGAAGCGAGGATGGTGATCAGGAACCCTACGATTCCCGGTAATCCCATTTCGACCTGCATGACCAGGCCCCCGCTCTGCCAAGCCTCACGCAGCATCTGGTTAGGGACCCTGAAGACGCCGACCATTTCCGCCACCACACCAAGCGCAATCGACAAGACCCCAAAAAGAAACAGGGGAACTGCGACATGGCCAGGTGGTTTGACTCGGTAATTCATCAACTCTCTTGGAGATAGCAAAGATTCCGCTTCAGGCAAATGCAGAAGCGCAATGGAAACTCGCCTCCCTAGGTCGTCTCGGTGATAGCGTCGAGGCGGTGAAGCGACTCTCCATCCTCCCAGTTCTGCTGACGATCGCCTTCCTGTCTGGAGCGACAGTTGTCACAGTGAAAACCGTCACAAGCCACTTCGGGAACCCCGCCCCGACGCAAGATCGCCACGAACTTCCAGCCTAGTTTGGCAAACCAATGGCAGAGGTATTTCCCTGAGAGGCCGCTCTCTCCCGTCACAATTATTTTCTTTTTTTTCATCACTCCAAAATCATCAGGCATCGGGCAATCACCTCGCTCTGAAACTCCGGAGGAAAAAGACACCCTAAGGGAACCCCCACCAGAAGGAGAGCCACCACCTTTCCAAAGCGACGCCCCCATTTCGCCTCCAGCAAAACCAACAATCCATGCCCGGCAAAGTAAGCCGTCGGCAACCCATAGCCGGCATTCACCGGGAGCGCGATCGCCAGCTCATGCAACAAGCCGGACATCAGGAACACCGCCATCAGGCCCCCGCTCCTTCCGAGCCATCGTTCCACCGGACGGCCTACTACCCGCTGCATCATCTGCGAGTAGCCCACGTTCCATCTGTGACTCCAAAAATCACCCAGTCCCTTTGTCTGGAGAAGATTGGGAAAAAGGGTCCGCACCGGAAAGCCTGCCCATCTCAAAACCCCTTTCAGCACTCGTAAAGCTCCGAAATGAAAGCCCAGACTCATCGGCAGAAACATCACAAGAATTTGCTGCCACTCCATTTTCCACACCCACCAGGCACCAAGGGTTCCAACGATCATGAGCAAGAACCCGAGCCAGACATCGCCTTTCCAGCTCAGCTCATCCCGCCGCTTTCGAAAGCTTCCCGGATCCATTCCGAGCCAGCCCATCGCAAAAACGAGGTATCTCCGCCATCCCAGCGTCCCTCCCCAAGCCCGGTAGACCAGAGCTTTCATTCCTGCCATAAGAACCAGACAGATGCCAGTCATCCGGGCGATCGGGTCAGCCCCCAGCAGAAGGACGTGCGCTCCTCCCACAAGAACAACAATCATCAGCCATCCCACCCAGATTGAGACCCTCCAACGGCCCGAGAAGATTCCAAACAAAACCAGGCCAGTGATCCCGAGAAAATCAGAGATCATCCCGCACCTCCAAAATTCCACCAAGTCAAGATTCCGAAGAAGACCATGAGATAAATGAAAAGCAAGGTCAGCAGGTGCTTCGCCAAGCGGTTGAACCAAGAATCTTCCACTTCCGCCAAATCAAATCCAAAGAACTGTAAGTAGACCCGAACCGTCCACCAAAGACAAATGAAAGCCGAAATAACACCCGCCGCCGGCGTCCCACTCAACAGCCAATCATGATAGCCCAGTGAAAGAACGGTAAAGAGGACGTGGCTACCAAAGACATAACCGGCATAGGTCCAGAACAACTCCCGCATGAGTGGAGTGAGTCCCGCCAGCTTTTCCTTCCAACCAAGGATTCCGGGAATCCAAAAGCTAGCCAAAACCAACATGGTAAACCCAAATCCCGCAAACCAGAGTCCGTAATCCATCAGTTCTTTCATGATCTCAAAAAAGTGGCTGTGAAAAATATAGTCGTAAGAGAACTAAAGTCTCAGCGCCAGCCAGACTTCGAGCATAGCCGGGGCGACAGAGCGCCACAAAATTTGCCACGACCAATCCAAGACAGATCAAACCTGCCAATCGAAGCAACACTTCCATCACTCTCGGACTCATAGATCTTTGTTTCTACTCCAACACGCTCCTGCCGCAGTCAAAAATCCATAGCCTTCACCAATAAAAAGAGCACCATCGGCTACTTCCCCGTAGAGCGCCAGCTGAGAGAACAGTGATGACTAGCATTCCCAAAATAGTCCCCAGAGGCACCGCGAAGGGCCATTCCCAGATCAATGATTCCTTCTTCCAAAAGAGAAGATAAAAGGACATCCCCAGAAAACAATAGCTAGGAAAATGCACGATCATTCCGATCACTGCGGCATAGCCCGCGATGAAAAATCCGCCGCCCGAAAACAGCGGAAGTCCCAAAAAGAAAATCCAGGCACCCACCGGTAACAGAAGAACTCTGAGAAGACTCCAGAGCCATCCCTGAAAGGGGCCCAGTGTTTCCCAGGCCCCGTCAGTCATCAGCCAAACGGAATCATGTTTCGCTTCACTCATGCCTTTAAATTTCCAGTAAGCGGGTTAAACGACGACGCCTTCCGCGGGGGCGTCCTTTTCTCTCCCGGAAAAAACGGATGATCCATTTCAACATGATTTCATTTTCTACTTGGTTGAGATTCAAAAAGTCAGTGCATCAACTCGCCGCGCCAGTCATCGCGCTCGGTGGCACAAGCACCATTCGGACATCCCGGTGCAGCCATTTGATGAAGAGTTTCTCGGACTTCCCGGTCCTTTCTCCGGAAGAAAATCTTACTGAGTCCGTGCCGATTGGCGGCAAGCAAGCGACACATCCGGACCGCAACCGCTAGCATGGCCGGACGGGCCAGGCGCTTGGCCACTCCGCGATAGTCCGCACAACCATAGAGACACCAGACCCAAGCTTCGGCCCCGCGATACAAGACCCCTCCGTCAGTCCGCACAATCATCTCGCGGGCCGGGTCCAGAGTGTGCAGACCGGGAAAAAGACTCTCGGCTTCGGACGACTGGTAAGGAATGAAATCGATAGCAAAAGCCCGCTTCTGACGATGAATCCATTCGTGGAAGGTGCAGCACATTCCACAACGTCCATCGTAGAACACTTCGATCTTCCGAACATGGAGTGGTAGTTTCATTTTCTTTAAGTTTTGTGTTTTCAGTAATTTTTGAAAGTTTGCATCGTGAGAGTTTGGATCGTGGTTTTAACATGGTATTCGGCCTAACCGAAAAACTTCATGGCCAGCTTGATAGCCTTGCCGTGCTGCATGGAAGCCACCCGGTCGCCCATCTTTGAGGCGAAGCTGACGAAGTCCTCCAGCTGGTTCATTTGGTCATGGAAGGCCTTCCCTTCCGCCGAAGTCATCTCGGCCGTGGCGACTTTGCAAGTGCGGAGCGTCTCGAGAGCTGGATCGATCTCGCGCCGCTTGCGTTCGCGGGCGACCCTACGGAAAATTTCCCAAACGTCTTTTTCCGCCTCAAAGAACTCCTTGCGTTCACCTTTTTTAATCACGATGCGAATCAACCCCCAACCCACCAGCTCTTTTAAGTTGGTATGAGCGTTTCCCCGACTGATCTTAAGGGCTTCCATGACCTCATCAGTGCTCATGGCGTTGGGCGAAGTCATGAGAAGAGCATGAATCTGAGCCATGGTGCGATTGATCCCCCACTGGGCGCCCATGACACCCCACTGGGTCACGAATTCCTCACGCGCCTGCTCGAGTTGTATCACCTCTTCCGTCATCTAATTTCAAAATTTACTGAAAGTTCATTTTTGTCAACCAGATGATTCGAATTTTCGGGAGAAATCTGGGATGAAAGGGCTCAAACCACTATGAGGTGTTCTGGCACTCGAATTGACCCAAATCGCTGATAAACGATTTTTAGAATCCCTAGGTTTGTTCATAGTCTCGTCGCGCGAGTGAGAATTTCTATGCCGCGCCTCAAAAAACAACTGCTCCTCCGCTGCTGACCGGCGCCCCCCAACCCTCTCCTAACGGTCCTTGAAGAGAAACAAAGGGATGCATTTGCCGTGGTCACCAGCCTCTCCATCGGCGCCCTGCTGGGGCTAGTCCAGATCTTTACTCTTCAGTCGCTCAACGCGGCTAAACTCCGTTTCGAAACAGACAACTGTGCGCTCGCCAAGGTGGAGAGGATCAGAACCATGAGCGAGAATTTGGGCTACGTGTGCTGGCTCTTCCAGAGCAGCAATCTTCATTCGCCACTGGCAAACACTCTCAACACTGGTGACGTCTTCACGCACGGTTGGGCAGTTGCATGGCACTTCATCCCGATCGCCAATCTTTGGAAGCCACTTCCACCAATGTCCTTCGTCCGGAATGAGGTCTCCGCCACCTTTACAGGTGGCGCCATTCTCGGGATCTGTTGAACTTGCTACATCGTCATGAACATCGCTTCAAATGTCCTGACCCATGACAATAACGGAAATTGGTAGACCATTGAAGCCATCAACCAGTATGACAGCCGTTTGATCATCGACCGTTTGATCATCGACCGTTTGATCATCGACAAAGTAATCACCATTGCGGCAACCATTCAGGCCGTCATGGTCGTCGTTACGATAACCAACGCCCAAAGAAAAGGCGCGCAACCTTAACGTGCTTCCCGTTTAGGAAGCACTCTTCCTTATTTTCCCGTGCCGCTTACGCTTCGGTCAAAGCAGCCACCCCCGGGAGAACCTTGCCTTCGAGCAATTCCAAGCTGGCCCCACCACCGGTGGAGATGAAGCTCATGCGCTCGGCGACGCCAAACTTGACCGCAGCGGTCACGGAATCGCCACCACCCACGATACTGAGAGCTCCACTCTCGGCCACCGCTTCCGCGATTTCCTTGGTTCCCTTGGCGAAGCAGTCTTTTTCGAAAACTCCCATCGGCCCGTTCCAGACAATGGTCTTGGCTCCGGAAATGACTTCCTTGAATTCCTCAATCGCCACGTCTCCGATATCAATTCCTTCCTTGTCTTCAGGAATTCCTCCACCTCCGCCATAAACGCCGGTCACCCAAGTCTCAGCACCTTCCTTAAACTCCTTGGTGATGCGGGTATCAGCCGGCAGGAGAAACTGCACGCCCTTTTGGGCAGCGAAATCAAGGATCTCTAGAGCAAGGTCGAGCTTGTCATTTTCAACCAGACTCATCCCAACCTGATATCCTTGGGCTTTGCGGAAGGTGTAAGCCATGGCTCCACCGATCAAAATGGTGTCGGCCTTGTCGAGGAGGGCCGTGATTACTTCAATCTTATCACTGACCTTAGCCCCGCCCATAATGACGACGAAGGGCTTCTCGGCATTCTCGAGCTTCACCTCGAGGAACTCAAGTTCACGCTCGATGAGATAACCCATCACGCTCTTTTCCACGAAATGAGTCACTCCTTCCGTGGAGGCATGAGCCCGGTGCGCGGTGCCAAAGGCGTCATTAACAAAGATGGTCGCGTTTCCTGCCAGCTTCTTGGCAAAATCCGCATCATTTTTTTTCTCTTCGGAATAGTAGCGGGTGTTTTCCAACAAGAGGACTTCACCATCTGCCAAGCCAGCCCGAAGAGCAGCCGTTTGCTCGCCAATGCAATCGCTCGCAAACTTGACCTCGCATCCCAAGACTTCACCCAAGCGGGCGGCCACCGGCTTGAGAGAATACTTTTCTTCGCGGGCCTCGCTGGGACGCCCCATGTGCGAGCAAAGGACCAGGCGGGCACCCTTTTCGCGCAATTCCTTCACAGTTGGCAGAGCGGCACGGATCCGTGTGTCGTCAGTAATCTCCAAGGCGTCATTGGTAGGGACGTTGAAGTCAGCTCTCATCAGGACTTCCTGCCCGGATACCTCAATCTCGCGAATGGTCAATTTGCTCATGATTTGTCACCCCTTCCGTGCCCGCTAGCTCCTTTTGTGTCAAGGTCCGGATCTCCTTCCCGCTTGTCATTTCTTCCCATCCCAGCCACTCTCGCCTTGCTGCCATGAAGATTAAGAAAGCGGTGATCACCGCCGCCGGCCCGAACCAAAAACACCTCCCGCTGCAAACCTTGGTGAACCCGACCGGCGAAACCAAGACGGTGGCCGGTTTCCTTCTCGATGAGATTTTCTCCAGCGGAATCGAGTCAGCTGCCATCATCATTGCCCCCGGAACCCAAAGCGACTTCTCCTCCGCCGTTGCCAGCCACCTCGAAAAAGTGACCCTGATCGAGCAAAGCGAACCGCAGGGATACGGTCATGCGGTTCTGCAGGCGCGCGAGTTCGTTGATTCCGATCCCTTCCTTTTGATGATGAGTGATCATCTCTATCTTTCTTTTGCCGAGACCTCATGCCTTCAGCAGCTCCTCACGATTGCCTCTCAATCCACGGGCCCAGTCTCGGCGGTCCAACCCACATACGAAAGCAAGCTTTCCTATTATGGAACGGTAGCGGGGACCCCGGTCCCAGGGCTCCAGGGAGTCTATGATGTCTCCCGTATCATGGAGAAACCCACCCCAACGGTCGCCGAACAGGAACTCATCGTGCCAGGCCTCCGGTCAGGCAACTACCTCTGCTTTTTTGGGATGCATGTTTTGACTCCCTCGGTAATGACCCATTTGGCGGACCGTTTTCAGAAAGGTGAAAGCCTTGCCCTTACTCCCAGTCTCGATGCACTGGCCGCCGGCGAGAAATACCTCGCCTGCGAAATTTCAGGACTGCGCTTCAACATTGAAGAACCCTACGGTCTTCTTCGCGCTCAACTGGGAATGGCCCTTTCCGGTGAGGCGCGTGATGAAGTGATGGCCACCATGATCGAATTGATCGCCGCTACCCGGCGATAATCTCTTCGCGAAGATGCTTGTTTCTCTGATCACTTCCGAGACCACCGAAATGCGTGACCGTTCGCTTGCGGTCGCCTGTCAGGACCTCGATGCCAACGCCCTCCTCTCGGAGTGCCGGGAACTCGATTCCTTCCGCCGCGAATCCGACAACCTCTATCACCGTGTCCGCGCGCTCTTTTTCCTCCAGGCCATCTACCGCTTTCATCTCCCTGAAAAACTTCCTGCTGATCCCACCGGCTCCATCCCTTTTGAAGGATACGAAGACCTGCTCAGCCGACACTTCGAGGAAGCCATCGACATCTTTTTGGAAAGTCAGTGTCAGGACGGCCCCTCCGATGGACTCTCGTCAGCCCTTGCTGCCGCCTATCAACAACTGGCTTTCCAAACACTCGCCAACCAGGTTCGGCGTTCCGTCCGCACTGTGAGGGGCAACCAATGGATGTTCCGCATGGGCCACCCTTCAGACCATCCCCTTCGGATTCGTTCAGAACTTCTGGAAACCTCTAGCAACCTCTACCCGGTCCTTTGCGAACGCACCCCCGTGCGTATGGACCTGACTCATTCGGCATGGTCCGACATCTTTTTCCTCGGGATGGACTTTCCCAGCGGAGCCCGCGTCATTAATGTCTCCATCGACCTTGCGGTGCACGGGCGCGATGCCAAGCCCCGCCCCCCGGTCGAGGCCTACCTGCGCATCATCGACCAGCCCATTCTCCGGCTCACTTCCATCGATCTCAAAACAACCGCCGAGATCTCCGCGCTAGCCGACGTCTTCGATTTTGCAAAGGACTACCTCGGGCTTCTGAAGGCCGCAGTAATCGCATCCGGCATCGTTCCACCAGGAATCGAAGGCTCCGGCAAGTCCCTTTCCGAGCTCCTCGCGCGCCTCGCCGGACCGGGCAAAGGCCTTGAACTCATTTCCTCGGTCAACGACATCCCCAAGGGATCTCGCCTTGCCGTCTCGACCAATCTTCTCGCCGCCCTCATCAGCACTTGCATGAGAGCCACCGGGCAAACCCAGTCCCTCACCGGTGAGCTGACCGAAAGCGAACGACGGCTCGTTCTCGCCCGGGCCATTCTCGGAGAATGGATCGGTGGCTCGGGAGGTGGATGGCAGGATTCTGGAGGCGTCTGGCCCGGCATCAAACTGATCGAAGGGGAAATCGCTGCCGACACCGACCCGGAATACGGAATCTCACGCGGCCGCCTCCTTCCTCGTCACAAGGTTTTTCAAATCGAAGATATCTCCAACGAAGCCCGTCAGGCCCTCACTGACTCCCTCATTCTAGTGCATGGAGGCATGGCCCAAAACGTGGGACCCATTCTCGAAATGGTGACCGAGAAATACCTTCTTCGTTCCTCGGCCGAATGGCAGGCCCGCCAGGACGCCCTCAAGCTGCTGGACCAAATCATCGACGCACTCTCCAAAGGTGATATCCGCACCCTAGGTCGCCTCACCACTAAGAACTTCCGTGGCCCTCTTCAAACCATCATTCCCTGGGCCACCAACCACTTCACCGAAACCCTCATCAAGCGAATCTCCGACAAGTTTGGTGACGACTTCTGGGGATTCTGGATGCTAGGTGGGATGTCCGGAGGAGGAATGGGGTTCATTGTCGACCCGGGCCGGAAACAGGAGGCACTGAATCTGATCCACGACATCATGCTGGAGACCAAGGGCGAGCTCGAAAACGCGCTACCCTTCGCCATGAACCCGGTCGTGTACGATTTTGCGATCAATCAGCATGGGACCTTCGGATCACTCACCACCGGACGGGAAGCCCTTCTCCCACCGGCCTACTATCCCCTTGTTCTTGGTGAAACGCTGCGCACCCCGCCGGCCGACCTGACCCCTGTCCATCGAGCAGAGCTGGACCAGTTCGCACACGCCTGCCGGACCCATCCGGCATTTTCAGAGTCGGTCGAAGATCTTTTCAACTCCCTGATTCCAAAAACTGCAGGCTCGAATGAGCAGGCGCAATCACTCGATTCCCTCCTCAAAACACATGGCTTTGACCGGGCTCAACACGAACAAATCCGCAAAGATCTTTTGAAAGGGCGAATCGGGCTCGCACAGAACCGGCTCCCCGCAACCACCGTGATCAAGGATGTGTCCGAGGGTGAAGTGAGTGACTTTAGCAAGGTTCAATCCACGAATCATCTCTTGCTTGGTGAGACTGCTCTCGCCAACGGTGAAGTTGGAGTGATCACCCTTGCCGCAGGCGCCGGCTCCCGCTGGACCCAGGGCGCGGGCGTTTGCAAAGCCCTTCACCCCTTCGTCAAGATGGGGGGGCGACACCGGACCTTTATCGAGACTCACCTCGGCAAGTCCCGCAAGCGTGGACGTGAAGCCGGCGCTCCGATTCCTCATCTGTTCACCACTTCCTATCTCACTCACGAACCAACCCAGCGTTTTCTCGAAAATGTCGACCACTACCACTACCCGGGACCGCTTCACCTTTCCCCGGGGCGTTCGGTCGGCCTGCGCATGATTCCCACCGTTCGAGACCTTCGCTTCGCCTGGGAGGAGATGCCCCAACAGGTGCTCGATGAACAACAGCAGAAGATGCGCAACTCACTGCGCTCGGCCCTGATCGCGTGGACTCAATCCGCCGGAGAAGCCTCGGACTACACTGACAATCTTCCGCTCCAGTGCCTCCATCCCGTTGGCCATTTTTACGAAGTGCCCAACCTTCTTCTCAACGGAACGCTGGCCGCCCTCCTCACCGAACGACCACAGTTGAAGACTCTTATGCTTCACAACATCGACACCCTCGGGGCTGATGTGGATCCCGCACTTCTTGGGCATCATCTTGCCAGCCAAGCCGGACTGACCTTTGAGGTGATTACACGCCGACTCGAAGACCGGGGTGGTGGTCTCGCTTCTATCAACGGAAAACCTCGTCTACTCGAAGGTCTCGCCATGCCCCGTGAAGAGGATGAATTTGATCTCTCCTTTTACAACTCGATGACGACCTGGATCGATCTCGACCAACTTCTTTCGCTCTTCGAACTCGATCGAGAAGACATCCTCGCCAGAGACGAATCCAAAATCTCCGCCGCCATCCGCAAGGTGGCGGCCCGACTCCCAACCTATCTCACTCTCAAGGACGTAAAGAAGAGATGGGGACATGGCCAAGAAGACATCTTCCCGGTAACCCAGTTTGAAAAACTCTGGGGCGATCTGACCACGCTCACTGACATCGAATCGAAATTTATTGTGGTCCCACGCTCGCGGGGGCAACAACTGAAGGACCCGGCACAACTCGATGCCTGGCTACGAGACGGCTCGGCCGATCATATCGCCTCGCTTTGCGAGTGGAACTAAAGCTTTCTTTTAGAACATGTTGGGAAAACTGGATCGTTCCGTTTGGGTCCTCATTGGAGCCAATCTCATTCCCTTGTTCGGAGTTCTGGTATGGGACTGGAGCACCTTCGAAGTTGTCATCCTTTACTGGCTCGAAAATGTCATCATCGGGGCGATTAATATTCTCAAGATGATGACCTGCTCACCCGAACCTGGATTAATGCAGTCAATCATCGACAAGAAGATTGCCGCGAAAGGAGCGCTTTCCGAAAGCGAACAAGCCAAGATGGATCAGGCCCAGGAAATGCTCGAGCGGTTTGGCAAAAAAGCCGGTGCTCTCAACCACGGAATCAAATTCTTCCTGATTCCTTTTTTCACCTTTCACTACGGCATGTTTTGCCTCGTTCACGGCATCTTTGTGTTTGTCCTTCTTGGCGGGGGGAAAGGGATGATGGGCGGCGGGTTCGGTGTGGAAAAGTTTTCCGAGCTGTTTTCCAGTGCTATTTCGGCAGGGGGAATCTGGGCGGTCCTTGGTCTTTGCATCAGCCATCTTTACTCGTTTTTCACCAACTTCTTGGGGAAAGGGGAATACCGGCGGACCGCCGCTCCCATCCTCATGGCAGCGCCCTACGGAAGGATTGTTGTCCTTCATATCGCCATCATCTTCGGAGCTTTTGCCATCATCGCTTTGGGAAGTCCGGTTTTCCTGCTCGTTCTCATGATCGTCGGCAAGATCGCTCTTGATATCAAATTGCACCTTCGTTCGCATCGAAAAATAATGGAGAAGAGCGCACAAAAAACCACCGAGGGAAGTCCCACGGTGGTTTGAGTTGATCATCGAAAATTCGTTTACTTCGATACCCCGACAGTTCTGTTCTCCTCGAACTTAAAGCCACGGGCGATGGCCTGCTTCCGGACCGCACGCACGAGCGCATCACCAAGGACCGTCATCCTCTGACCATTGGCACCGGGTATTTCGGACATCTTTTTCTGCACGAAGGCATGACGCTTGGAAATCACATCAGCCATCATCCGGCGAACCTGCTGACGAGATGCTAACTTCTTATTAAGGAATGCAACCCGCTCTTCAGCCGACATCACACGAAGATTTTGTGGCATCTTGGCAGCCGGCATCTTGTCCAGGGTCACCATCTTATGATCAAGAGCGTCGACCAGGTCGTTGTGAGCATGATGATACAGGTGCCCGATCTTGGCTGACATCCGTGCTGCGAAGGCATGATCAGACATCTTGGCCATATTGGCGTCTTGCATTTTCTGGTTCTGAGCCGCTTTCTCGCCACCCTCGCCATACCATACAAAGGTCTCGTTCATCTGCTTGTTGAGTTCACGCATCTTGGCGTCATAGGGCGTCTTCATCTCCGGAAGGTGATGATTATGGTTGATTTCAAAGGAGAGCCCTTTCGCAAGCTGGGCAGCCGAAATCCACTGGCTGGGAGCGACCTTCTCTTTGCTCTGAAGGCAGTAGATGCTGTTGATGAGAATCTCCTTCGTGAGGGCCTTGGGAAGGGCCTCGCCGAAGTTGACTTTTCCCTGATCAAAGGACTCGTTCCCGGCGATGAAGACCGCGCGATAGGCCGAAGAGGATTCACTCCACTCCAGCTCATCAAGGGCATGGTTAATGGCTTGACTGCAGAACTCCTTGGACCCTCCCACCTCCAGGGAGAACAACGCCCGCGAGACCTCATCGAGACTGTCGGTAAACCCGATAACCTGACGGAGGAATCCCTGCTGTTGTGGAATGAACCTAGAACCGTATTGATAAACGGCGATCTCCAGATCGATTGGTTTCCCTTCGCGGGAGGCCGTGGCCAGCTCGCTTACTGCATTCCAGAGCTGGCAACGCGCCTGATCAATCAAACCACTCATCGATCCACTAGTATCGAGGAGAATTGCAATCTGGGTCAGGGCACTTTCTTCAGCAGCATTGTTGGAAACGACCCCTTCCTTTTTCGGGGTCTCTTCAGCCGAGGCGGCCAATACGAATGAAGTAAAGAAGACGGAAGCGAGTAGTTTTGTTCTTAGAGACATAGCTTTATTCGCTGGGTTTGAGTTCTTTCCGATTACTTAATGTTTCGACGAAACGGACGCATAGGCACGGTCAAGTCCCTCCCGGAGAATCCAGGCCTGCGATGAGGGGGAGTGCGTTCCGCTGGCCTTGGCAGAGATGGCTGCAAGCATCTTCCGTGTCGATGCGTCGAGTTGGCTGTGATTCGCCAAAGCCTTGACACAGACCATGTAAATCCGCGCACACTTGGCTGGATCACCATTGTTAAAGGCCGGCACTCCTTGCTCAATCGCGAGTTCAATCATGCTGGCAGGACTTCCAGAGGAAGCAGTTTTGGTAGGGGGAAGCAAAACGGCATCGATGACGTGGATGATCCCGTTATCACACTTGATGTCGGTCTTCACGATGGTCGCTCCATTCACTTGGAACTTCCCGTTGTTGACCCCAAATTTGAGAGCACCCTTGCTCACCGATTTGGCATTCCCAACATTGAGAGCGGTTCCGGCGGTGACGCTTCCTTTGATCACGTGAAGAGTCAGGATTTCTGTCAATTTGCCTTTGTTTTCGGGCTTCAAAAGTGCTTCCACCGTTCCTTTTGGCAATGCCTTGAAGGCGTTATCGGTTGGGGCAAGGACCGTAACCTTGTCTTTTCCGGTAAGAACTCCGGTGAGGCCGGCCGCATCCACCGCCGCGAGGAGGGTATTGAAGCTTCCGGCCTTTTTGGCAACTGAAGCGATATCATTCTTGGGCTCGGGCGGAAGGAGAACGGAATCGATGACGTGGATCACGCCATTGGAAGTTCTGAGATCGGCAGAGATCAGATTGGCTTTGTTGACCCGAACCTTTCCGTCGGCAAATCCGATGGCAACGGTGTCGCCCTGGAGGGTAGGTGCTTTTCCAACCTTCAAGGCTCCTGACAAGTCAACTTCTCCGGCTACCACGTGGTATTTCAGAATGTCTTGAAGCTTTCCTTTGTTCTCCGGTTTCAGGAGCGTTTCAACCGTTCCCTTGGGAAGCTTGGCGAAAGCTGCATCGGTTGGAGCGAAGACCGTAAACGGGCCTTTGCCTTGAAGAGTATCAGCCAGGTCGGCGGCTCCGAGTGCGGCCGCGAGGGTCTTGAAGCTTCCGGCGGCAACCGCAGTTTCCACGATATTCTTGGAGGAGCGATTCTGATGTTCTCCGGCAAAGCCGGTAAGGGACATGGCTCCGAAAAGGAGCGTTGCGGTGGTTCTGTTCATTTCTTTGGGAGTCCTTGAGTTCAAGTGATGCCAGTTGCCGGCACCTTTTGGGTCTTCGCCCAAAACCTAAAATCGGATTCATGAATTTAAATTTTTTGAACTCCTGTGACCTTCTTTCCTCCCAAGTCATTGGATCACCTATCATTACTCCGGAAGTTGGTTTGACAAAAAAGTCGAACGTTCGTATCTCATCAAAGTAGAAAGATGAAAAAGATCTACCTTCTCACGATCAGCCCCCTCTTGGCTGCCAGCTGCGTCTCCTACACCAAGATCCAAGACGAAAAACCACTTCCGCTAAAGTTTACCAGCAAGGAAGCAGCACAAACCTTTTACGAGGGGATCCTTCTTAAAGAACAAACACCCATCACCGAAGAGAACGATGAGTCGATTAATTTCTATCTCGGCCTGACTTCTCCCATTTCATGGGGAAAGGTGGACACCCCACAAAAAAAGTTGAATGCCGCCTTTCGAAAGGCAGATCATAATGGCAGTGGCACTGTGAACCTTGCCGAAGCAAAGTCGTTTACCAAGACACTCAAGGAAGAGTCATCGTAAGGAGACTCGGAGACCGAAGATGTCACGATCACAAATCTTAATCTCTCGTTTTGGCAGCTCGATGAGGAGTTGCGTCTTGCCTTGGGTCATCATGATCACCCAGGGTGCTCTTGTATGAAAACATGTGCACTCCTGACTCTTGTCCTTTTCGGCAACACCCATGGTGAACTCGTAGGCCGGTGGCTCTTTAATGAGGGCTCAGGAACCGTCTACGCAGACTCGTCAAGCAACGGAAACGATGCCAGAATTGCAGGGGCGCAAGTCTGGTCGACTGATACACCGAACACAGGATTCCCCAATCCGGCCTCCTTGACCCTGAACGGCACCACCGATTTTGTGAATACCTCTTTCCAGGGAATTGGCGGAAACGCTCCCCGTACCGTTGCCTTTTGGATCAAGATTTCGGGCGCACCAACCAATCACGGAATTGTCGCCTGGGGAAATTCGGTGGAGAATGGTGCCAAGTGGCACATACGGTTGAACAGTGCCGCGAACAACGGGCCACTAGGAGCCATCCGGACCGAAACACAGGGCGATTTCACCATCGGCACCACGGCTCTCAACGATGGGCAATGGCACCACGTCGCCAGTGTCTACCCAGACGGTGCCGGCGAGCTGGGAACCGTGATTCATTACATCGACGGCCAGGCGGAAACTGCCGGGGGGAATGGTGCGTCGATCCAAGCAGTCAACACGAGCACGGTTTCCGCTCCGGTCACGGTGGGACGTCGCAATCAAGGCGGGGTTCTTGGTTACTTCCCCGGCCAAATTGATGATGTCCGGATTTACGACCGGGCCCTCACCCCCCAGGAAGTCACGGACCTTTCGGGAGCCTCACCCACCACCGCCGGACTCATGATGTACCTTCCCATGGACGAAGGAAGCGGCAGCGTGATCGATGACGTGGGCACGGGAGATAACGATGGCTCCATTGCCGCTCCCAACCCACCGGTCTGGAGCAATGATGCCCCACCCTCGCTCAGCAGCTCCCTTTTATTTTCCGGAAACAATGATTTTCTCTACACCGACTACGAGGGAATCGGCGGGTCAGCTTCGCGCTCGGTAACTTTTTGGTTCAAGACCACCTTGGTCAGTGACAACGGAATTCTCGGCTGGGGGAACGCGGGTGGGGCGGGCCTAAAATGGCACGCACGGCTCAATACCAGTTCATTGGACGGTCCGGTGGGAGCTCTTCGGGTAGAGATTCAAGATGGTCGCATCGTTGCCACTACTCCAGTCAACGATGGACAATGGCATCACGGCGCCATCATCTTTGAAGAGGATGGCGATCCCGACATCACTGATGTCGTTTTCTATCTCGATGGACAACTCGACCCGTCCACCACCTTTACCTCAGTTCCCATCAATACCGTCAATACCGGGGGCCCTTTTGCAGTGACTCTTGGTGGACGGTTGCAAGGTGCGGTTGGACGAGGTTTTACCGGAAACCTCGCCGACCTCCGGATCTTTGACAGCGGGTTGAGCCAAGCCGAAGTGATGGAAATCATGACTGGAGGAAATCCAGGAGAGTCTGGACCTGAAATCACCTTCATTAATTTCACCCCCGGTTCCCCAGGGAGTTTGACTCTGACCTGGAATTCACGAAATGGAGTCACCTATCGGGTCGAGTCGAGTAGCGATCTTTATTCCCCTTGGCAGGAAGAAGCCGACGCTCTCGAGTCACAGGGCGCAACAACCACCCGAACCATCGATATCTTCCCAGGGAATGACCGGAAGTTGTTTTTCCGAGTTTCGGAAGAGTAAGGAGACAGCTTGTTCGCCTGACCCTCAACCGACAGCTGGCCGCCCGCAGAAGACGCGAGGTTTGCGCCGATCCAATCCTTCCTCGGTAATCCTAGCAATTTGCAACAAGAGGTGCTCTTCCCAATGTCTCCCGATGGCCTGCATCCCGATTGTCAGGCCTTTCGTAGAGTATCCCGCCGGGAATGAGATCGCGTGGGCATCCCGCGCAGGTTGGCACTCACGACGGATCGCCTCAACGCAGTGACCGTTTCGAGATCAGACGCCTCGTATCGAGTCGTTCGCGGATCCAGGAGAGGAGGTAAGGGTGGTGCAGGTCGGAGTGATGATCAAATCCACGTCAGACAAAACCCGTCTCCACTCCGTCAGGGTATCAAAATCACGACCAACTTCGTCATACATTTCGCGGAAGCCGATAAGACGCAAGGCCTTCGGAAACGCCTTCAAATTATCTGCGATTTTTCGAGCGCTTTCAAAATCCACGTCGGCAAAGACGGTGGATAGTGGCATTTCCCTTGCGAGTGAGGTCCTAACAGACCTTTTAACCACGACCTCCCGCTCGAACACAACCGACATTCAACCGCTGGCTCGGCGGTTGCTTGTTATTATTCTGTGCCGACGCGCTAGTGAGATAGGCCGTAATGAAGGTGAAACCAAATGTCGAGAAAGCGCCTCGGGTCAAAAACTTCCGACGATCAGAGGTGGTCAAAGAATCTTTCATGATTCCTCGAGCGATGACCTCTCAAAACTACTCCTCCAACCATAAAAGACGGAAAACACAACCCATGCCCATCGTATCAAGACACACACCCTTTTCGACCTCATGCGTTTCCTCATCGCCTTCCTTTTTTTCCCGCTGATTCTCCCCGCAGCGGACAAGCCCAACATCATTTACCTCATGCTCGATGAATGGGGCTACTTTGAATCGGGTCATATGGGACACCCCGAACTCCTCACGCCCAACATCGACAAAGTGGCCAAGGAAGGAATACGTTTCACTAACGCCTACGCCGGAGCTCCGGTCTGCGGACCGACCCGGTGCGTGCTGCTCACCGGGCTCCATTCCGGACACACGTCAATGCGGGCAAACAACGGCTCCGCTCCCATTCGCGAAGACGAACCCACTTTGGCTTCCATGCTAAAATCTCAAGGATACGCAACCGGCGGATTCGGAAAATGGGGTATTGGAGCCCGCGGCACCAGCGGAGTCCCAGAGAAACATGGATTCGATCTCTTCTTCGGCTATTACGACCAGGTTCACGCCCATACCTACTACCCACAATATCTAATCAGAAACAGCCAGGAGGTTCCCCTCCCCGGCAACTCTGGAGAGAGTCACTACGAAGGGCAAACCCATGCCCAGGACGAAATCTTCAAAGAATCACTCGCCTTCATCGGCAAGGATCATGAGACCCCGTTCTTCTGTTATCTCCCCTGGACCCCACCCCACGGGCTCTGGGGAATCGATGATGACGACCCGTCCTGGCAGCTCTTCAAAGACAAACCATGGACGGCGGGGCAACGAACCGATCGCGATGCGAGAGTCTATGCGGCCTTCATACACATGGTCGACCGACAGCTTGGCGAGATCCTAGCGCTCCTCAAAAAGAAGAACATCGATGACAATACCATCCTCTTCCTCTGCGGAGACAATGGCGGACAGGCCTACTTCAAGACCAAGGAACGTCCGCACGGATTCTTTGGGCCCAACCTCAATCCCAAAAATGGTCAACGCTTTCGCGCCGGAAAAGGCTCCCTTTATGAGGGTGGACTCAAGATCCCCTTCCTTGCCCGCTGGCCGGGAAAGGTCAAAGCCGGGAGCACCACCACCCACCTTTGCTACTTCCCCGACATAATGCCAACCGTTGCTGAACTCACCGGGGCGACCTGCCCGACAACCGACGGCCTCTCATTGATCCCCACCCTGACGGGCAAGGGCGAGCAAGAACAACACCAACATCTCTACTGGGAATATCAGGGCCAAACCGCCGTCCGTATGAAATCCTGGAAAGCCTATAAACCAAGGAAAGGCGATTGGCAGCTCTTTGACATCAGCAAGGATCCGGAAGAAAACAACAACCTCGCCACCGCCCATTCCGACGTCTTGAAGCAACTCATCGCTCTTGCCACGTCCTCCCATACGCCCATCAAACCGGGAAAGATTTACAAGCCGGAGCTCGTGGCCAAAGACCATCGCTCGGTCGGCGGCAAAGCACGCAAGAAGTAAGAACCACGCTATTCCGGCTGAAAGGGCCCGACCATTGTGCTGGTATTGATGGGCCATGAAGTTGATCCTATCGTGCCTCGTTGCTGCCACCACATTTCTTCATGGCAAATCGTACGTTCTGATCCTGGTTGACGACCTCGGCTACATGGACATCGGGGCCTACAATCCAAACGCTTTTTACGAAACGCCCAACGTGGACCGCCTTGCCAAGTCCGGGATGAAATTCACCGATGGCTACGCCGCCAATCCGGTCTGCTCCCCCACCCGCTTCGGCATTCAGACCGGCCGCTACCCGACCCGCAAGGACGCAACGAATTTCTTTAGCGGACGACGCGGTGGCAAGTTCGCCTGCGCTCCCCTTCACGATCGTCTTGATCTCGAAGAAATCACCATCGCCGAAGCTCTCAAGAAAAAGGGCTACTCCACCTTCTTCGCTGGCAAATGGCACCTCGGGCCGACCGAGGAATTTTGGCCTGAAAACCAAGGCTACGACGTCAATCGTGCGGGCTATAAAGCCGGAGGTCCTTACACCGGGAAGAAATACTTCTCCCCTTACAAAAACCCCAAGATGACCGACGGCCCGGACGGCGAACACCTCCCCGACCGCCTCGCCACCGAAACTTGTAAATTCATGGAGGTGAACAAAGAGAAGCCCTTCTTCGCCATGCTCTCCTTTTACTCGGTTCACACTCCGCTCATCGGACGCCCCGACCTCGTCGAGAAATACAAAAAAAAGGCCGAGAAAATCAACGGGGAGGAGTTTGGAAAGGAAGAACAGGTCTTTGGCAACAAACCCCGCAAGGTCCGCATCCTGCAGAAGCATGCAATCTACGCCGCCATGATCGAGGCTATGGATCAGGCCGTCGGCAAAGTGATGAAAAAGGTCGAGGAGCTCGGCTTGGAGGACGAGGTCGTCATTTGCTTCACCTCGGACAACGGCGGACTTTCGACCTCGGAGGGATCACCCACTTCCAACCTTCCCCTTCGCGGCGGTAAGGGCTGGATCTACGAAGGCGGCATCCGCGAACCCTTCATCGTGAAATGGCCGGGCGTCACCAAGCCCGGATCCGTGAATACCACTCCGGTCATGAGCACCGACTTCTTTACGACATTTGTCAAAGCCGCAGGCGGAAAGATCACAGGCACCGTCGATGGCGTGGATCTTCGACCTGCACTCGAAGGAAAGGATCTGGATCGCGACACCCTTTACTGGCACTACCCTCACTACAGCAACCAGGGAGGCTTCCCCTCTGGAGCAATCCGGGTTGGCGACTGGAAACTTGTCGAGCGCTACGAAGACGGCCGCGTTCATCTCTACAATCTCAAGGACGACATCGGCGAGAAAAACGACGTCAAAGACATGCATCCCGACAAGGTCAAAGACATGCGTGCCAAGCTACATGCCTGGTATAAGGAAACCGACGCCAAGTTCCTTCAGAAGAAGAAGGGCCAAACGGAAGAACCGTGGAGACCTTAGAACGGTTTCATCCTTCCGGGCCTTGTCGAGATCCACCATGAAGAATCATCGCACCATGAGATTGAGCCAGCGTTTCTGTCTGCTTCTTTCGATGGTCTTTTCACTCACAGCTTCTGCGAAGGAAGCTGGCGCTGAGACCAAACCAAACGTCCTGATGATCTGTCTGGACGACCTGAACGATTGGGTCGGATTCCTGGGAGGTCATCCCGACGTCAAAACGCCTCACATGGATCGCTTGGCCAAACGAAGCTGCAACTTTACCAACGCCCATTGCGTTGTACCGGTTTGCTCCTGCTCGCGGGTCAGCATCATGTCGGGCCTCCATGCCACCACCCACGGTTCCTACGAGTTTGGTCCCTCCTATCAAAGTATTCCGGCCTTGCAGGGTATCCCGTCCTTACAATCGTGGTTCAAGAAGAACGGATACCGCACCTACACCGGCGGCAAGGTATTGCATCACGGGTTCAAAGGATCACTCAAGGGAGCCATCGATGTCGACCTTGGTCGCTCAGGAGGCCCTCGCCGAAAGAGTAACGTAAACTGGCCCGGCGGAGCATGGGACTGGGGCGCATTTCCTGAGTCGGACGAGCAGATGCAAGACTTCCAGCTCGCGCAAAAAACGGCGGCCGTTCTCAAAGAGAAGCACGACAAACCTTTCTTCATCTCCGCCGGAATCTTTCGCCCCCACGTCCCTCTTTTGGTTCCCCAAAAGTGGTTTGATATTTACGACCGGAAAACCATCACCATGCCAAGAGCCCCCCGGTCTGACCTCGATGATCTCCCTCCAAATCTTCGGGGAAAGATCAACGTCGAACCGACTCACGATGAAGTCCTGAAAAACAAGAGCTGGCGTGGCATGGTCCATGCCTATCTCGCCTCCATTAGCTTCGCCGATCATTGTGTCGGGACCATTCTTGACGGCCTTGAAAGTGGACCACACCGCAACAACACCATCGTCATTCTCTGGAGCGATCATGGTTTCCACCTCGGAGAAAAACACCAATGGGCCAAGCGCACCCTGTGGGAGGAATCAACACGAGTGCCTTTCCTGATTTCAGCTCCCGGCATGAAAACAGGAACACAATGCCCCGAAGCAGTGAGCCTTCTCGACATTTATCCAACGCTCATTGAGCTTTGCGACCTTCCGAAAAACGAAAAGCTCGATGGCCTGAGTATCGTGCCTCAACTCAACAACCCGACGGCTCCTCGGCAGCAACCCGTCATCACGAGCAGCTTTCGCGGAAATCATTCCATTCGGACTCGCGAATGGCGACTCATTCAATATGCCGACGGCGCACGAGAACTCTACGACCATCGCAAGGATGCCGATGAATTCACCAACCTGGCTGGAGATCCGGCATACGAGGAAACCTGGAAATCCCTCTCAAAGTGGCTTCCAAAAGCCCCCGCGCCCGAGGTTCGAAAGAAGCGATGAACCGCTCGCCGCCTAACGCTCCGACTTCAGCTTGAACTTTGGGCTTTCCGAAGGTGTTCGCACCTTGTCCATCAACGTGGTCAACTCGGCAACCATGCCAGAATTTTTCTTCGAAAGGTCCGTCTTCTCGGCCAAGTCATTTTCGATATGGTAGAGCTCGGCTCTCGGATTGTCATCCTTGTTTGTATTGAAAAGAATCAGCTTCCACGGCCCTTTGCGAATGGCGCGTTTTCCCCCTCCTTCAAAAAACTCCCAATAAAGGAAGTCGTGCTTTTTTTGCTCACCCTTTCCGAGAAGAGTTGGCACCAGGGAGAGACCATCGGTGTCCGGTTGCACCTCCGCACCCGCCAACTCCCGCACCGTGGGAGAGATATCCCAAAAGGCCGATGGATGATCGGTGGTTTGACCACCTTTGATCTTACCCGGCCACCAGGCGATCATGGGAACCCTCACCCCCCCTTCATAGAGATCACGTTTCCCACCACGGAGAGGTCCGCTGGAGTCGAAGTCTTCCATCCGGTGTCCTCCCTCGCGCATTGCCCCGTTGTCACTGGCAAACATCACAAGAGTATCTTTGGCGATGCCAAGTTCCTCTAGTTTTTTAAGCAACAACCCGACATTATGATCCATATAGGACACCATAGCTGCAAAAGTTGTCTTGGGTTCACGTTCGTAGGAATAGTGGGGATGCTTATTTTTTTTGGGCAAGAGCATCTCTTTCAACACCGGACGGTAACGGGCCTTCCACTCTTCCTTGGCCCGCAAGCTGGCATGGGGAATCTGTAATGCCAAATGCAGGAAAAAGGGACCGTCTTTCTGAGACTCGACATACTTTAATGCCTCAGCCGTCACCACTTCGGATGAGTAGTGATCTCCTTCATGAAGGGTGTTCTTGGGATACTCCACCTTGGTGGTGTTCTTCCAGAGGAATGGGGGATAGTAGAAGTGCGCTACCGTATGCGAAGTGTAACCAAAGAAATAGTCAAACCCCTTGTCCTGAACGAGGGCTGCATCGTTGGTGTTACATCCCAATCCTGACTTCCCAATCATCGCCGTGTGATAACCTGCCCTCTGCAGTGCCGATGGAAAGATGGGATCGAGAGGATCACGCCGCATCTGAATCGAACCATTTCCCCGCACATAGATGTGACCGGTATGTTTCCCCTGAAGAAGAGCACTTCGCGATGGCGCACAAACCGTGCTTCCCGAATAATGCTGGGTGAAACGAATTCCCTCTGCTGCCATCCGATCAAGATTCGGAGTCTTAATCACCTTTTGTCCGTAGCAACCAAGATCACCGTATCCGAGATCATCAGCGAGAATATAGATGATATTCGGCCTCCGCGCCGACAACGGGAGAACGAGACACAGCAAAAGAAGATGAGGCATTTTTTTCATCGATGGGCGGGCAAGCTAACGAACCCACTCCCTTCAAGGAAACCCCCAATCCCAAAAAAATTCTCAGTTGAACTCTGACCGCTTTAAACGAAAACGAACAAACAGGGGTTCGGAATTTTCGGGTAGCGAAAAGGTCACCCGGTCCAGCCCCTCTTCTACCGGCACACGGGAAATCTCAGAAGCGAGGTCCGACCGCCAGTCGTTTAAGTCTTCACTACTCTCCAATAAGAGCTCAAAGCCATTGAGATTCGAACGCACTGTGAAGCTGATCGTACCGTCCACTGGCACCGGCACTGAATCAATTTGTTCATCCGAAAACCCAAGTGCCCACTCCATCAAGGCATTCAGTCCGTCACTATCGCGGTCTTCCCGGCTATCGCCATTAAAACCCGGACTTCTTCCACTAAAGGTGTGGCTGTCATGAAGCACTCCGAGTTCATCATAGAGTTGAATGGTCTCCCCTTCCGCTGCCAGATTTCCCGAATAAGGTCCCAACACAAATCGTTGCTCTCCCCCGGTCGGGCTGAGATCACGTTGAAGGAAGGCTGCCTTGTTGGGGCTAAGAAAAAGACTTCCTCCGGCAGGGATGACTGTCCCGGCAGGTAAAGTCAACGAAACCGCATCAGCAATGGTCCAGCCCGACACATCAACCGCAGTTGGAGATAAATTAAACAACTCCAAAAACTCCTGGTCCTGATCGTCGGAGATCGGGTCAAAGTCGAGTGCCCCGACCCTGACCACAGGTGCAAGTTGCGGCCCTGGAAGGTCCGGCGTGTTTTGGAACACCTCCAAACGTCTCTCAGGAAGCCACTCGACAAGCAATCGGTTCACCGCCCGCTCCATCGTTTCAGCATCAACATTGGTAGAGCTCCAAGATCTCGGAACCGGATTTCCATCCGCCCAATATCCCCAGGTCACCGCATCAGCATAAGCGTCACGTGACAAGAGAGGCACAGATGAAGGGGAAAGACGGTCAAGTTGCTGCTGGGCTCGATCCGGAATGTAACCGGAACCAAGGTATTGATCGGCCAAAGTTCGCAACCTGCGGAAAAACATGGCACGAGTCCTAGGGTTCCCTCTCAACAAAAGCTCAACCAACAGATTCGTAGTATTCTCCAAAGAAGAAAACTCAGTATATCCCTGCGCGAAGAGCCGACGGTCAAAGTAGCCGGCCTCCACCGGATCCCGCTCGGTGAAATTCCGACCAAAAGTTAAATCGAGATCCCAAGGAAGAAGGGACCACCCGTCAACCAGATCAGGATCGTGATACAAATAGTAATTTTTCGCGCCCATGTCGGTCTGCATGATCGTCACGAGGCCGGCAAGACTGTTGATGGTCCGGGGTAGATCAATTTTTTCCAAAATATCATTCCACCGGTCCGGGTCGTCTTGATTCAACATTTGAATCAGCCCGTAAAGATTCGCCAGCCCAGGATCGTCACCCGCCTGAACTCTGACGAGATCATCCCTTCCAATATCATCAAGACTCAGCGTTGTTTGGTCTGCCTTATAAAGTGTAGCTTTAGGGTTCAAATCAGCTCGTTCGAGGTAGAGGTCATCGCCGTCCTCCACCATATCGGTCAGACTGAAAAACTGTCCATTCTGTTGCAAGCGAATCGTTTCCGCAAAGTGGGTTGGCACCCCTGCTTCCCTCAAAATCCCGTAAGCCATCTCATTGCGAATTTTTGCCTTATCCCCCCAGTTCGTCATGAGATCGATTTCCTTCACCCTTGGCTCACTTGCTTTCCACAAGAACCGTTGGGTCCGGTTGAAATCGACGCTGAACCCCTTCTTTAAAAAGGTGCTGGTTGCCTGTCCCCTTACCTCAAAGCGGACATTGTCATAATACTCTCCCTCGAAGTAGAGGCCGGCACGAACTGTTTGCAAAAAAGTAAGGAGCCGGTAATCCCCCGGCCTGATGAACCACTCCATGATCCGGGCATTACTTTCAATCGCCGGATTGGCAACCGGAATACCATAATACTCATGCGAATTTTCCGGGTCCTGAAAGGGTGGCTCTCTGGTCCTCCGGCCTTCCGAATCTTGGGCCACGAAACGCCAACGGATCAGTTCACCAGCCAATCCCCCCGGAATGATCGCGCTAAAATTTTCTCCGTCGCGACCTGTCATGGCAATGGAAGACTCCGAACCAAAACCAGTCCGATAAAATAGAGTCACCCCGGTTGCCCCCGAAACCCGGGCGGTAATCTCAAGGTCCTCGGCGGCAGCGGGACGGGATCCACCGGTGCGGTAATCTAAAAACAAGGGACCAGATTCCATTCCGCTTCCATTCGGTGCTCCAGGAGTGGCCTCATCAAGATATCCAATTCCAAAATCACCTCGTCCGTAACTCCGGTCTTCAAACTGGGGAGGATAAAGATTACCAAAATCGGAAACTATGGTCGTGCCGTCCGGAGACACCAGGGCGAGATACTCCCCGCCAGCCGCCAGCCGGAAATTGGTATGAAGCTCGCCGACATCCCGGTTCTTATTGGAAGCAAAGACTATCAAGCGTTCCCCTGGATTCAAAATAGTTTGGGGAAACATCCAACGATTCAACCGAAGGGCGTCATCCGTCAAAAAATATCCTTCCAGGTCAACCGGCTCAGTTGTCGGATTGTGAATCTCGATCCAATCGGGGTAATCGCCGTCCTCATCCACCAACGTCGCCTCATTCGAAGCCATGAACTCAGAAATCACCGGTGCTGCAGCCACTCGGGCAAGCGCAGTAAAAACGAAGATCAACCAAGGCCAATGCACCGGCGGAAGATTAACACTCTATCAGCTTTGGTCGAGTGATGTTCCACCTGAACCTCTTTGTGGATTTGAGTTCCGCCCAACCAGCGGTTTTCCCGGGTTTCGGGCAAAAAAGAGCCCCGATTTTTCCAGTGTTTGGAAAAACCGAGGCTTATAACTGGCG
>JBMYLT010000016.1:0-97095 GCA_049596615.1 Akkermansiaceae bacterium
GACAAGTTTACGGTTCCGTCGCCATTCCTAGTCATGTCAATGGTGAGAGGAACAGCCTCATCTCTCGGGAGGATGTAAGCAACGTCAGCGCTGTCCTCGCCGTTGTAGTTCACAGTAGCATTGGTCCCATTAAAGGTCCGGAAGCCAACTCCGATCGAGTTTTCAATCCTTCCACGCTCTTCCGCATCGTTGCCTACGCCAGTTCCAGCCCTCACGACACCGCTGTTACCGTGAGTTGCAGTGTCGAGAAAATTAACGCCAAATCCGTCCGCTTGGACTGCCGATGCAAAAATGTCCATCGAGAGCGAGGCAGTCTGCCAACCCGCCGTTCCGGTGGCATCGAAAGAAATGTAGTTGCCGTTATTTCCGACGGCACCGTTGAGAAGAACGAAGGCACCGCTGGCTTGATCCACCACGAGGGCAGCTGCGCCCGGATCATCGCGAACGAAGCCGGTTTGGTAAGGAGCATCATTTCCGGTTCCGTCAAAGTCAGCGAGCAGCGCTGCGTTTGCAGAAACACATGCGAGAGACCCAAAAAGAATTGTCGTGTGCATTTTCATGGCGAACAAATTACCCCACTCATTTTGCCGTGTAAACATAAAAAATGTCTTTTTTGCCCCATTTGTTGTATGACAACTTTAATCAGGAATTCTAGGTTTCCTGTGCTCGAATAATCAGAGGAACCTTCTTCCAGAAAAGGAAAAGGTCCGCTTTACCATGAGGCGCCAGCGAAAGTGATTCGTTCGGGACGAACTAAGGCGTGGTGGGGATCAATTCCTTTTCGCCGAGATGGACAGTGGCGAGGAGCATCTAAAGAAGGCCGTCGGTTGTCTCGCAGGGGCCCGCAGGGAACCAACTGGATGTCGCTTCCGTCTCAGGCCTCGATGGAACCGCAGGCTTGATCGGCGTCTTAGGCAATCTTCGCGAGCACCACCCACCCAGTGACCAGCCAAAAAAGAACGCGTATTACCCCGCGCACTTCCAATTCTCCACGAATCAGGCAAAGTCAAAGAACAAATCGATACCGCCTCTTCATGAAAAACCTGCTCCTTCTTTTTTTCATTCCCCTGCTCGCAGCGCACGAGGCCCCCACTCCGCTGCTTCACTACAGCTTCAACTCCCGGTTTCTCAAAAAAGACACCCTGACAGCCCAACAAGGTCCGGATCTGGCTCTCTCTCCGCAGCAGGTGATGCCAACCAAACACGGTCTCGCCTTCAAGGGCGCCGGCACCACTCCCACCGCCCCCTTCCCCGATGCTCCCACAGACACCTTCACGGTCACCGCCTGGTGCAGCATTCATGAAGGCACCCGCTATGGCGGACTAATCGGCATTCACGAAGACAACGGGAGCTTCGAAAAAGGGTGGGTGGTCGGATACGACGCAACCCATTTCTACGTCACTCTCTCGACTGAAAAAACCGACGACGGCGACGGCAAACTCGTCCTCCTCCGCTCGAGCAAACCTTATCAAAAGAACCAGTTTTACTACCTCGCCGCCACCTACGATGGCAAGGAGCTCACCCTATTCATCAATGGCAAAAAAGATGCTTCCACCAAATCCGTCGGGGGAAAAATCATTTACCCTAAAAAACCCCGGGTCACCGTCGCTGGTTATCTCGATCAGGATGAAAACTACCCGCTGACCGGTGAAATGATCTCGGCTCAACTCTATCGCGATGTCGCCTCGGCCAAAGGCATTGCCCACAATTTCCAACACAATGCCGAACTCACCAAAGCAAGGCCGGTCAACCTTTCCGCCCATCAACCGCTCATCTCGGTCATCGCCCCATATCTCCAATTCACCACCACCAGCGCCACCACCGTGATGTGGGAAACCTCCAAGGATGCCAAAGGGACTCTCCTTTGGGGGGAAACCGCCGAGTGCAAGGAAGCCGTCGAGGGGCCGGAGGAAAAAAGGATCCACGAAATCCGGATCAAAGGGCTCAAGCCGGACACCCAGTATTTTTACCGAACCAAATCAGAAGCCGCCGGAACCGACGGGCCGCAGGTCCTGATGTCGGAAGTCCGCACATTCCAAACCGACGGTGGTCCCGGAACCCCCTTCGCCTTCGCTGTCATCAGCGACACCCAGGGCAATCCGAAAGTCTCCGGAGCTCTGGCTCAAATGGCCTGGTCACACCGTCCCAACTTCCTCCTTCATCCGGGCGACCTCGTCAGCACTGGCGGCAAAAAACAGGAATGGGTCGGCCAGTTCTTCGCCAGCATGGAGCCGCTGGTATCGCGCGTCCCCCTCTTTCCAGTGCTCGGCAATCACGAGCAAAACTCGGCAAACTACTACAACTACATGTCGCTGCCGGATCCCGAATACTTCTACACCTACACCTACGGCAACGCGCAATTCTTCATGGTCGATACCAACAAGAAGTGCGGACCGGGTTCAGAACAATACCAGTGGCTTGAGAAGCAGCTCGAGGCCTCCAAAGCCACCTGGAAGATCCTCTGCCATCATCACCCAGCCTACACCTCGGACGAAAACGACTACGGTGATCTTTGGAAAACAAACAAGAGCACTCGAGGCGATCTCAACGCCCGCCACCTCGCTCATCTCGCTCACAAGAAAGGCGTCGACCTCATCTGGAACGGCCACATCCATTCCTACGAACGCACCTGGCCGCTCCAACAAGGGAAGCCGGTGACGAAAGACGGCACCATCCATCTCATCACCGGCGGCGGTGGCGGACACCTCGAAACCCATGGTCCCTTCCGCAACGGCTTCTCCCAAATGGTCCAACGCGGCCACCACTACGCCATGGTCTGGGTCAACGGCACTCATCTCGAATACAAGGCTTACACCCTTGAAGGCCTCCTCTTCGATTCCTTCAGCCTGAAAAAAGCAGCTCCTGCCAAGGCAAAAACGATCACAAGCCCAACTCGATGAAGAGTCCGCTACGTCCCACGTATGTCTGAATAATGGAAACCGCCTTCCCTTCAGCGATTCAAACACGCCTATCCAAGTCACCGGTTGGAGGGATTCTGGGTTGGCTTTAGGGTCTCTGAGGAAGGTCATTCCTTCTCCGGGATCTTTCCCACCCCAAAGCCTTTGCGCTGATGAGGGTGGGTTCGCGGACCTCCCTACCCGCCATGATGCTCCTGCAACGGAGTCACGGTGAACTCTCTCTCCTGCAAAGACCGGATCGCTTTCACGCTGGCTTCGGCAGCGGCGAGGTTGGTGCAGTGACTGATCTTGTATTGTACCGCCCCGGAACGAATTTTTACTTCGTCCTCCCGGGCCTCGTGACCACTCGGAGTATTGATGATGAAATCGATTTCGCCGTTTTTCATCATGTCGATGACGTTCGGACGCTTCTGCTCTGCCAACTTGTATAGGCGCTGGACCGGAATTTCTTCGGCTAACAAACGCTTGAAAGTTCCACCAGTGGCGTGGATGACGAATCCCAGCTCGGACAAATCACGGGCAATCGGAACCGCACGGTCTTTATCCCGGTCATTCACTGAGAAGAAGACATTCCCCTTGGTGGGAAGCGGATTGAAGGCGCTAGTCTGGGCCTTGGCATAGGCCATGCCGAGATCAGCATCCGCTCCCATAACCTCGCCGGTCGATTTCATCTCGGGTCCCAGCACGATATCGATCCCGGGGAATCGTCCCCACGGGAAGACCGCTTCCTTCACGCAAAAACAGGGAGGCAGAACCTCTTCGGTGAAGCCAAGATCAACCAACTTTTCCCCCACCATGATTTTGGCAGCAAGTTTGGCCAAAGGCACTCCGATGGACTTGGAAACGAAAGGCACGGTCCGTGAGGCCCGCGGGTTCACTTCGATGACGTAAAGTTCGTCGTCCTTGACCGCGAACTGGATGTTCATTAAGCCTCGGACTTCGAGCTCGCGGGCCAGGGCTTTGGCGCCGTTGACGATCTCCGTCTTGATCTTGTCGGACAGCGAGAAGGCCGGAATGACACACGCCGAGTCGCCCGAGTGAATGCCAGCTTGCTCGATATGCTCCATGATTGCTCCCACGACCGAGGTCTCGCCATCCGAAATGCAATCGACATCAACCTCGGTAGCATTCTCTAGAAAACGGTCGACGAGAATGGGACGATCCGGGGAAACATCGGCCGCATTGCGGATGTAGCGGCGAAGTTCATCGTCGTTGTATACGATCATCATGCCCCGGCCACCGAGAACAAAGCTGGGGCGGACAAGAACCGGGTAGCCGATCCGGTCGGCAATCGCCACCGCTTCATCTTCGGAGATAGCCGTTCCCGCTTCCGCTTGTTTGAGGCCGATTTTGTCGAGGAGGGATGAGAAATGCTTTCGGTCCTCGGCAAGCTCGATCGACTTGGGCGAGGTTCCGATGATGGGAACGCCGTGCCTTTCCAGATCGGCGGCGAGGTTCAGCGGGGTTTGCCCTCCGAATTGCACAATGACACCATCAGGTTTTTCCTGATCACAAATGTTCAACACGTCCTCGAGAGTCAGCGGCTCAAAGTAGAGTTTGTCAGAAGTATCGTAGTCGGTCGAGACCGTCTCGGGATTCGAATTGACCATCACTGACTCGTAGCCGAGCTCACGAAGGGCAAAGGAGGCGTGGACACAGCAATAGTCGAACTCGATCCCCTGGCCGATCCGGTTGGGACCACCACCAAGAATCACAATTTTCTTTTTGTCGGTATCACGGGCTTCGTTTTCGTCTCCGTAAGTCGAGTAGTAATAAGGTGTGGCTGCTTCGAACTCGGCCGCACAGGTGTCAACAAGCCGATAGGTGGGAATGATCCCTTTGTCCTTCCGCTCGGCCCGGACCTCATCCTGGGTAATGCCACGGGCCTGGGCAATCTGAACGTCGCTGAAGCCCAATTTCTTAGCGGTGCGGAGATCAAGTTCTCTGAGGTTCTCGCCTTTGGCCACGATGACCCGCATGTTCTCAAGGAACCAGGGATCGATCTGAGTAGCGTCAAAAATCTCCTCAACGGTCCAACCTTGCTCGAAGGCGACCTTGAGCCAAAAGATACGCTCGGCATTGGGCACGTGAAGCTTGCGCTCAATTTCCTCCCGCGTGGCCTCCGAATCCTTGCCGTCGTATCCGAAACCAAAGCGCCCGGTCTCGAGCGAACGCAGGGCTTTCTGTAGTGATTCCTTGAAGGTGCGGCCAATCGACATCGCTTCGCCCACCGCCTTCATCGAAGTGCTCAGCACCGGGTCAGCAGTGGTGAATTTCTCGAAGGTAAAACGCGGGACTTTGGTCACGACGTAGTCGATGGTCGGTTCAAACGAAGCCGGCGTTTCGCGAGTAATATCGTTGGGGAGTTCGTCGAGGGTATACCCGACGGCGAGCTTGGCCGCGATCTTGGCGATCGGGAAACCAGTGGCCTTAGAAGCAAGAGCTGAAGAACGGCTCACCCGGGGGTTCATTTCAATGATAATGCAGCGGCCCGTTTTGGGATCGACGGAAAACTGAATGTTCGACCCGCCGGTCTCCACCCCGATCTCGCGAATGACCGCAAACGAAGCATCGCGCATGATTTGATACTCCCGGTCGGAAAGAGTCTGGGCAGGCGCGACCGTGATCGAGTCGCCGGTATGCACACCCATAGGGTCGAGGTTCTCAATCGAACAAATGACCACGCAGTTGTCCGCGTGGTCCCGCATCACCTCCATTTCATATTCCTTCCACCCGAGAAGACACTCTTCGACGAGGACCTCGGTGGTTGGAGAAAGATCCAGACCGCGGTGAACAATCGTTTCGAATTCTTCCTTGTTGTAGGCAATTCCCCCTCCGGTTCCACCGAGAGTGAACGCCGGACGAATGACCAAAGGCATCGTTCCGATCTCAGCCGCGATGGCCTTCGCTTCTTCCATCGAGTGGGCCACTCCAGAAACCGGGAGATCGAGCCCGATCTTGATCATGGCATCCTTGAAACGCTGCCGATTCTCACCTTTGTCAATGGCATCAGCGTTCGCCCCAATCATGCGGACCCCGTGCTTTTCCAGCGTGCCGCTGTGAAACAGGTCCATCGAGACGTTAAGAGCGGTCTGTCCTCCAAGGGTGGGAAGGAGAGCATCAGGTTTCTCCTTGATGATGATTCTTTCGACCGCCTCCGGCGTGATCGGTTCAATGTAGGTCCGCTCAGCAAACTGCGGATCGGTCATGATAGTAGCCGGATTGGAATTGACCAAAACCACCTCGTAGCCTTCCTCCCGAAGCGCCTTGCAGGCCTGAGTCCCGGAGTAATCGAACTCACAACCCTGTCCAATAACAATGGGTCCGGCTCCGACGACGAGGATTTTTTTGATGCTGGTGTCCTTGGGCATTTTTAAGCGGTGCGGCTAAAACTTCGTGTATCTGCCAACGGTCAGCAGCTTTGTAAAGGGTGATCGCGCCGGGAGGCCTTACCTCGTTAAAAAAGCCCGGCCTCGGGACGAGGACGGGCTGAAGCAAGGCATCGGCGGTATTCTATTTATCTTTGCTGCCGGATTCCATTTTCTCTTCACTCTTGATTAGCTCTCTGTCGAGATCTGCCCCAATGATAAGGACGCAGGAGTTGAGGAAAAGAGGGACCGAAATAGAGAGGAGTAGAAAGGCGATCGTTTTCATAAACTGGAAGGGTTGCAAGTTAAGTGAACCAATTCACAACAAACTCAACACAAAAGACCTGCTGGTCAAACTTCGCAATCGATTTACTCATCTCCAAAAAAGAAGCCCATCCTCACGAAAAGGACGGGCTTGAATCAAAATGCCGGGCGAACGCTATTTCTTGGCCCCGCCACATTTGCCGCAACAAGACGGCTTGTTTTCACACTTGGAGCAGCACTTTTCACTGCCACAGCATTCTTTTTCACCAGGAGCTGAAGCACAACAGGAAGCGAAGGCAAATGCAGTACCAGCGGTCAGTAGGATCAGAAGTTTCTTCATAAAATTGGTCTGTTATGACCCCACGATCCTCGCAAACTGTGACATAAATACAACTCGAATTCGTTGAAATTTCTCTACAATTCCCAAAATGCAAGAGAGTTGCAATTAGTATGAGATCTTTCGTACTCAGCGGTTCTCCCCGTTGATCCTCAAGATCGCAATGACCAGCCCGCGCTTCTCGCCGAAGACTTCGGCAATCTCTTCAAGATGGGCGGCATCGCGAAATCCAAGCTTCTCGTTGACGCGTCTCGAGGCCTCGTTGTGGTCAAAGTAAAAGCTCAGGAGATTTTCCACTCCCAACCGCGGACAAGCCTCAATCATACGCTTTTTCAGCTCCGTTCCCAAACCACGCCCCTGGTGGCTCGATGCAAGATAGGTGCTGATTTCGGCCGTCTTTTGGTAAGCCGACCGCCCGGCGTAAAACGACCTGAGATAAACACACCCGACCACTTCACCCTCATCCTCAGCCACCCAACACGGGCGACGGTCGGGGTCAAACTCCTGAAACCAGGTGTGCCTCGATTCCACCATGATCGGCTCAAGGTCCGCCGTGGCCCGCCCTTCCGGAATAGCCTCATTGTAGATTGCTACAATCGCCGGCAGGTCGTCCTTGGTCGCATCACGAATCACCATCGCGAAGATCATATCAATCAACTTGCCATTCGCAAATCAAAGCCCGTCGACTAACCTACGCCGTGGCGGTGCAATTCCATCCGAAATTCCTTCACCTTCCCGGTGCCGGTCTCACACTCGACCCACACCGCCCCGTGCCGTTCGCCTTTGTCTCGCACGGTCATGCCGATCACTTTGCCCGCCACCAGAGGATCATCTGCTCGCGCGGCACAGGCCACATTCTCGTGAAACGTTACCGCGTCAAGGCCTCGACGGTGGAAACGATCGACTGGGACGAAGAGCTGAAGATTAATGGCCACCGCATCACCCTCCACCCCGCCGGTCATATCACGGGCTCCGCCATGATCCGAGTTGAGCATGAAGGCAGCTCACTTCTTTACACCGGTGACTTCAAAACCCGTTCCTCACGCACCGCGGAAACCCCGGACTTCCCCAAGGCAGACACCCTAGTCATGGAAACGACTTTCGGCCTACCCCATTTTATCTTCCCGCCGGCCGAAGAAATCGAAGGTGAGTTGGTCAGATTTGCCCGCGAAACACTCGAGGACGGCGAAACGCCGGTCTTCTTCGCCTACTCACTCGGAAAAGCTCAGGAAGCGCTGGCCATTTTGCACGAAGCCGGGATCCCGGTCGCAGTCCCGAAACCGGTTTTCGACATGACCGAGGCCTGCCGCGACCTTGGGGTCGATCTTCCCGAGCCCCTGCTTCTTGAAAAATCCATCCCGCCGGGTCATGCCATCATCGCGCCTCCTTCGGCGGTTCGTTCCCGAATCATTCGCAACCAAAAGAATCGCCGCACCGCCATGCTCAGCGGATGGGCCCTCACTCCCGGATCACACTACCGATATCAGGTTGACCGGGTCTTTCCCTTGTCTGACCACGCCGACTTCCCAGGCCTGATCTCAGCGGTCGATAAGGTAGCTCCGTCTCTAGTCTACACCCTTCACGGCAGCACCCGCGAGTTTGCCGCCGATCTTCGTGCAAGAGGTTACCAGGCCTGGTCCATTTACGGAGACGATCAACTGGAACTCCTCAATGCCGCACCCGAACATGCGGCCGAGATAAAGGAAGTCCAGAGACCCGAATGCGATCTTCGTGAATTGAGCGAACTCCTTGAGTCCCTCTCAAAAACAAGCTCGCGGCTCACGAAGACCGGGCTCCTAGCAAGGTTCCTGCAACAACGTCGGGAACACGAACTCCCTCTGGTCACCCGCTGGCTCTCGGGTAGCGGAGTAACCCACCTAGGTTCCGCCGTGATTCGCCAGGCTCTTCTGGAAGTCACTGGTTTCCCTCTTGCCCGATACAAAACCGTGTCATCTTCCCAAAATGACGCCGCCCGCACCGCCCGCATCCTGCTCGAGCAATCACCTTCCAACCCCAAGCCCCATTCTATCGAGGAAATTCACCAGGCATTTCAAGAACTTGCCTCGGCACCCGGTATGCTTGCCCGGTCAAGTGCCCTCGCCGCTCTCCTGTCAAAAGCCCACCCGGCCGAAGGTGAGACGATCGTACGTCTCCTGACCGGAGGCCTCCGGGCGGGTTCCGGAGAAGGCCTTTTCGAGGATGCCCTCGCCAAAGCCTTTGACGTTCCGATCAAAGCCATCCGCTACGCCGCCATGCTGAACGGCGATCTGGGTGAGACTGCGGTGGCTGCCAGAAACAATCAACTCGAAGCCATCAGCCTCAAACCAGGCACCGGACTCAAACCCATGCTGGCCTCGCCTTCCAAAGATGCTGGTGAAGTGATGGCCTGGCATGATTCCAAAGAGACTCCGCTCTGGCTGGAACCGAAGTATGACGGCATCCGGGTCCAACTTCATATCACCAGTCGGTCGGCGACCCTCTTTTCGCGCGACCTCCGCTCGCTCGACAATGAGTTCCCCGAAATCATTGAGGCGGCCGGGAAACTGCCTCCCTGTGTTCTGGATGGTGAATTGATCGCCTACGCCGAGGGAAAACGCCTGACCTTCTTTGATTTGCAAAAACGCCTGGGGCGCAAAAAGGCTCAGGGTGACCTCTTTCTCGGTAGTGCCATCCCGGTTCAGTTCATTGCCTTTGACTGCCTGCATCATCAGGAAAGCCTCATTGACTCTCCCCTCACCCGACGGCGGGAGATCCTGGAATCACTCCCTCTCGCTTCCCCTTTCTCCATCATACCCCTCGCACGGCCTGCCGGTGACGACCAAGCAGCTCTGGAGCACGAATTTAAAAAAGCCATAGCGGCTGATCAGGAAGGACTCATCATCAAACAACCACACTCAGCCTACCAACCCGGAAGGCGAGGCCAGGCGTGGAAAAAACTGAAAGGAGTCATGCCCACCCTCGACTGCGCGGTAGTCGCGGCCCAGCAAGGACACGGCAAACGGGCCGGCGTGCTCTCCGACTACACCTTTGCCGTTCGTGATGAGTCATCGGGCGAACTTCGTACTTTGGGAAAGGCCTACTCCGGTCTCACCGATGATGAAATCGAAGAACTCACCGACCACTTCCAGCGAACTGCCATCGAGAAGATCTCCAGCCGGGTCCTCAAAGTCGAACCAACGATCGTGCTGGAAATTGCCTTCGACAAGATCCGCCCTTCAAAACGACACGACTCGGGGCTCGCCCTTCGTTTTCCCCGTATCAAGGCCATTCGGCGGGACAAAACGCCGGGAGAAATAGACACCCTCCAAACAGCCCAAAGGCTCGTTCAATAAGCTGTCAGGGAATCAACGCCTCTTGGCCAGATGGATCTTGCCCTCTTTCTTGTCACCTTGGTAGGGATCAGGATCGACATCATACCAGGAAGACTTCTGCACCCGTTCCCGGTCGTAGGGCGGGGCAAAAATATCCACCAGCTGGGTCAATTCCAGGGCCTTCAGTTTGTGGATGTTACGCTCCTTCGAAGTCAACGAGGACACCGCACTCTTCTTGAGAAGGTCGTGGTTGGTTTCCTTCAGAAGAACGTGCTTTTTGTCGGGTCGTTCCCCAAGCAGGTCATAATTCCAGGCTTCGATTTCACCTGAGGCACAGAGGATAACCCCCGTCATGTCGGGATGGTCATGGTGCAGGATCTGCTCGTTCTTTTCAAACTGAAGTAAGGTCACATGGAAGTCGCGCTGCTTCTCAAGCGGTTCGAAGTCTACCCGTTTGTTTCCCAGTCCGCGATGCGCCTTCTTGAAAGCCTTTTTAAGGTAATCGTCTTGTAAATTGAGTCGTGCGCAGAGCCGGGAAGCCCGTTTGACGTAGGCCGCCTCATCCCAATCATCGAGATGCTGTCGAGCCGCTTCCTTCTCCACGGCCGAAAGGAAAGCGTCCCAGTTGATGGGAGCTCCTTCAGGAATCCGACCATGACAGGCATTGGCCCGGGTCGCCAGGGCGGTTAGTCCGGGCAGAGCCATGGTGAGGCCAAGAAATCCCGGGAGCGAGGTACGAATAAAGTGGCGCCGGTCGTAATTATCCACACCTGATCCTAACCGCTTGAGATTGGAGGACAAGACTATGGAGCATGGACTTTAGTTGGAGCTCTGTATCTTTACGAAAACCGTTCCTTCACTAGCAAAGCCAGCTTGTGCAGCTTGGAGAGGCGATAACGGCGATCGAAAACGCTGAAGTGATCGTCCCGCATCTTCTTCAACAAAGTGTGGTAGATCCGGTGCATCACACGGGGTGCCAGAAGCGCCTTGCGATCTTCCGCGGGCATCAGCTCTTCCGCCTTTTGATAAAGTTCCTCAGCCCGGTCGGCTTGATACGCCATGTATGCTAGGAACCGCCCGTCGTGGACCTTCCCGATTAGGTCACGCTCGCTGTATTGGAAAAGGTTGAGGTCATGGAGCGGAACATAAATTCGCGCTCCATTCGCTAAATCCTCACCGATATCCCGCAGAATATTCGTCAATTGCAAAGCATGCCCAAGCGTCACGGCATACTCCCGGCAACGCTCCGCATCCGCCCCAAAAAGCGGCAGGCAGACCAGTCCCACCGAAGAAGCCACCCGGTAAGTGTATTCCTTTAAGTCATCCCAGGTTCCGAAACGCTGCGGGCGTAAATCCATTTGGCAGCCTTCAATGACGTTGGTGAAGTATTCGGAAGGAATCTCGTATTTTTCTCTTACTTTGAGCACTCCCTTTTGCAACTCCATCAAGCCAAGCTTCGGGTTGGGTTCGTTGGTCTCAAAGAGCGCCTTCCAACCCGCCAGGCCGGCCTCCTTTTCCGGAAGAGGCAGATCCGGATCATCCGCCAGATCATCGATGACCCGGCAGAAGGCGTAAAAGGTGACCAAATGCTGCCTCCGCTCCGCTGGGACACACTTCAAAGCAAAAGCCAGATTCGACTTTGCTTTGCGTGTGATCTCGGCGGCACTGGATTCGGAAGACATCTGGACCTACTTGATCAATCCCCAGTGACCGCTGGTAAAGGGCCAGAGGGAAAAGAGCGCTGGTCCCACCAAGTTGTATTGCTTCACACTCCCCCAGTAACGGGAATCCAGACTGCTTTTAGAATTGTCGCCCAAGGCGAAAAATTCCCGGTAGTTGTTCCCTTCCTTTGGATTGTCTTCCAAAGTCACCGAGAAGTTTGGGTTCTGAAACGGTCCCCGGTCCGTTTGAGTGTATCCGGTGTAAGAGGTTCCCTTCGAATCCTTGCCCCTAGACATCACGCGTTTGAGCGTCTCTTCCTGGGCGAGGGCTCCATTAATCCAAATCTCTGGCTCTTTGACCTGAATTGTGTCGCCCGGAACTCCGGCAAGCCGTTTGATGTAATGGCTTCCTCCCGATTGACTCGACATCCCTCCGCCATCACCAGTCTTGATATCACGGGTATCGAAAACGAAGGACTCGCCCCGTTTTGGCTGGCGGAAATGGTAGGACATCTTGTCAACCAGGACTAGGTCACCGGAAGTGAGATAGCCTTGGAAGATCGGGTCGCCTTTCTTGAAATCAGGCTCCTTGGCCACGTAGAGTGGCCTGCCCTCTCTTCGCAGTTTGGCGTTGGCGAGGGCACGGGCCACTCCTCGTTGCAAGGTCTCAATTTGCTGCACCTCATTAATAGGGCAGCCAATCACAATGTTGCTGCCGTCATCAAATTCGATACAAGTCCGGGAAAAGAGAAACTTGGTGACGTCTCTCACCCCGACAACAGTGAGGTCCTTTTCCGCGACGATATTTTCGTAGCTTTTCCCACTGACCAAAAAATCAAAAACCTGCTGACCGAACCAAGGAGTGTCCCAGCCTTCTTCCCCATGCATGCTTTTCGCAACGATTCCGTTGAGTGACGGCTGCATCGACCCAGTGGGAATACGGAAGGGTTGCAAGAAATACGCCCGAATCCCAAGCGCCACCACGATCGACACCCAGAAGACTTCGATGTTTTCCGCAAGCCAGTCGGGTTGCCGGTAATGGGCCAGCGACTTCTCACACGTGTTACGCAATTGCTTCGAAGTCTCCGTCACGGCTTCCCGATCTTTTGCCTTGATAGCCTTCTTAAGATCCTCGCGACGTGACTCGATTTCATCGATACGGTCGGGCTTGAGGAGGTCGCGTTTGTAATTGAGAAACTTCTTGGACCCCTTCATCAGGAGCAAGGCCTCTTTTTTCCAGCGGGGCTTGAACACGGTGGGACGTTGGCGGGCCTCCCCTCATCTTTCAAGCGGGAATCCCCGCCTCGGAGATTTGCCCTTTCGCTTTGGCTCGAAAAAACGTAATTCCCGCCCATGCGAATTTTGACCGGCCTCCAACCGAGCGGCAAACTCCACGTGGGCAACTACTTCGGCGCCATCAAACCGGCCATTGATGCACAAGGCGAAGGCGATGGATATTACTTCATTGCTGATTATCATGCCATGACAACCACCCACGATCCCACCGAGCTACGGGAGAACGTGCGCGGAGTCGCCATTGACTTTCTGGCCTGCGGATTCGATCCGAGTAAAGGGGTCTTTTTCAAACAAAGCGCAGTGCCTGAAGTAAACGAACTGGCTTGGATTCTCTCGACGGTTTGCCCGATGGGGCTCCTCGAGCGTTGTCATTCCTACAAAGACAAAATCGCCAAGGGAATCTCGGCCAACCACGCCCTCTTTGCATACCCCGCTCTCATGGCGGCCGACATATTGCTCTACGATTCCAATGTGGTGCCGGTCGGCGAAGATCAAAAACAACATCTCGAAGTCACCCGCGATCTGGTCGGTAAAATCAACGATCTTTATGGCAAGGAAACCTTGGTCATGCCCACTGCCCGCATTAGGAACGACGTCGCCAAAGTGCCCGGACTCGATGGCGAAAAGATGAGCAAGAGCTACAACAACACGCTCCCGATCTTCGGAGATGAGAAGCCGCTCAAGAAACTCATCATGCGCATCAAGACCGATTCAGCCGCAGTCGAGGATCCTAAGCCCACCGAAAACTCAGTCATTCTAGCCCTCTACCAGCTCTTCGCCTGCGACGAAGAATACCAGCAGATGGTTGCCGACTACGAAAACGGCGGCTGCGGTTACGGTGACCTCAAGAAACGTCTGGCCGAGGCTTATTGGGATTACTTTGCCCCGATGCGCGCCCGCAGGGAGGAACTGGTGGCGAACCCGGACGAAGTCGATGCCGTCCTCCAAGCTGGAGCCGAAAAAGCACGCGAAGAAGCAACCAGAATTCTTGATCGCGTTCGCAAGGCGGTTGGTTTGCGCTAGGCGTCGCCACCCACCGCTTTACTCACGGATTTGGGAAATCCGGCAATGCTGGCGACCAACAGGAAAGCAATAAAGACCACCATAAAAACCGTGGGTTGCCAGTACAAAACCCAGGTGAGGGCCTCGTCATCGCCCAGGCCGACCTCTTTTTTTCGAAGGGCCACCGCCCCGGCAAAGACCAAGCTCGCGGCACCGTAGCCCACATTAAAAAGGAGGCCTTTGACACTGAGCACCGTCGCCCGCTGGCTGGAGTCCGTGAGAGCGTTGAGGTAACGGCTCATCAGAAATCCGAGGTGTGACATCCCCGCCATCAGGGCAATTCCCGGGAGAACCCCCCAGTAAGGAAGGGCATGTCCCAGCAAACGCAGACAGACAAAAGACCACATCGCAGTGAGCAAAAAGTTGGTCAGAGGCGAAAAGGACCGCACCAGACGCCTCGAGAGTCTTGGGGTATAAACTCCCAAGAAAGCCGCTGCAGCCGCGATGAAACCAAAGGTGAAGGTCGGGATCTGGATCAAACGGTAATACTCACTGTTGATGGTGGCAAAATTCCGTACCACACCGTCGATCAGAAGCCCGCCAATCACAATCAAGATCGCCGCCTTGGTCGTCAGGACCCAGAAAGCGGCCTTCCACGTTTGCTTTAGAATGGCCCCAAATCCAACTGGGTTGTCGACGCTTTTGACTTCGTGAAACCGGAGGGAAATGAAAAAAGCGGCAATGGCCTGAATGAGGCACAAGACAATAGGCAGGCGATGAGCCACATCTTTGTTCAACCCGATCGATCCGGCATCATAAACCAAGGCTCCTACTACCATCGCCACCACCATGGCGGCGGAACGGAGTCTCATCGTGGTTTCGAGAACCTCATCCCATTCCCCGGCATTCTCAAGACTGTCATAAGCGAGAGCTTCATCGGCCCCGCTTGCCGCCGCTTCGGCCAAACCACTCAACACCCGGTTGACCGCACAAAAACCAAACAAACACATTCCCGCATCCTTCGGAGCGACCAGCAGCACAAACATTTCGACCACCATGAGGGAGGCAGAGGCAATCAGGAGCTTGCGTCGCCCGATGAGGTCAGCCAGCGCCCCGGATGGCACCTCGGCCAGAAAGATCGTAGCAGCCCAGATCGCATTCAAGGTGACGAACTGGGAGAGAGTCAGACCCAGATCGAGAAAAAGAACCGCCAAGATGGGATAATAAAACCGCGCATTAAAAGCAGTGGTAAACCAGACATACCAGCGAACATTGTCTCGCGCGAATGGCCCGGTAGCCTTGAGGAGTGACGACACGTCCCAGTGTTAGAACCGAATCGAGGGATTGCAAACGCCGATGGCGCATGTGACTTTTTCGCTAACCCATGAGTTCATCTTGCTGCAGTTCCGAACCCGGACCATCACCGAACCCTCCCCTCAGCGCCTACACGCCGCTCCTCGTGATGATTCTACTCACGGCACTAGCAGCCGCCGCAAAACAGTCTTCAGCAGCGACCTGGCAGTGGATGGATTGGATGCACGACTTCATGGGATTTTTCCTCGTGGTCTTCTCGATGGTGAAGTTCTTTGACCTCAAGGCCTTTGCTACCGGCTTCGCCAAATACGACCTGCTGGCAGCGCACTCCCGATTTTACGCACTCCTTTATCCCTTTCTTGAGCTGGGTCTGGGCCTTGCCTATTTCGCCCAATGGCAACTTCAAGCCACCTACCTCGCAACCACGATCCTGCTCGGATTCGGTATACTGGGCGTGGTCAATGCCATGCGTAAAGGTGACCGGGTCAACTGCGCCTGCATGGGCGGAATCCTGTCAGTCCCCGTTTCCACCGTCACTCTGGCCGAAAACCTAAGTATGTCAGGAATGGCGTTGGTGATGTTGCTACTCTAAGGCTCGAAGGATTACTTCGGAGTTTTGAAAGTCTCCGAAAAAGATTTTTTGGACTGACGATTCCCGTTACCTAGTGCAAGCGCTGCGATCAAGATAAAGACCATCGTGTGCCCTCGGCCGGAATCAAGGCTGGAACCTTTCAAGGGAAGTCATCACTTTCGAAAGCCTAACACATTAGCCACCGTTATCTCTACCATCCATGCACCTCGCTTGCCCTCACTGCGCCGCATCCCTCGATATCGCTCCCCAGCATCTTGGCCAACAGGTCCAATGTCCCGCGTGCGGCCAACGTCTCACCATTCCCACCGCCGCCGAGCTGGAAAAGAAGCATGCCGAAAACGGAAAGCAGGATAAAAACAAGCAACCGGAACGCACCGGTTGGGAAGAACAAGACCACGCCAACGTTAGCTTCCCGGTGAGCTTTGGCTTCGCAGTGGTCTGCACCGTTTCCTTCATCCTCCTCCTTCTCCCGTTTCAGGGTAATCGCGCCACCGACCTCTTCCTCGATCGCGGCTGGGTCAACTACTTCGAGACATTCCTCTTCTTCTGGGGTCTCGTCATCCTGATCATGAAGTGGCGTAAGAACCGCAGCCAGGAACGCGCCATTCTCCTCAACCTCTTCCCCTCCCATCTTGGCAAGGAAATCCATGTTGGCACCGTCGGGGCATTTATCGACCACGTCTATCAGCTGCCACCCAAACTGCGGGACAGCCTCATGGTGAACCGCATGCGCAAGGCTCTCGAGCTCTTTGAATCCCGAGTCAACAACGGCGAAGTTGCGGACTTCCTCAACACCCAGTCGGATATCGATGCCAACCGTTCAAGTAGTTCCTACTCCATCGTCAAGGTCTTCCTCTGGGCTATTCCCATTCTCGGTTTCATCGGAACGGTGATCGGGCTTTCGGTCGCCGTGGGCTCGCTCGCAATGGGCGACACCTCGGATCCCGAAGCGCTAAAATCATCCATCAACAGCCTGACCGACGGCCTTTCCACCGCCTTTGACACGACCCTACTTGGTCTCATTCTGAGCATTCTGATGAGCTTCCCGCTCGCCGCCGTGCAAAAGAAAGAGGACGAAACGCTCACC
The DNA here is from genome assembly GCA_049596615.1 of Akkermansiaceae bacterium. Classification (GTDB taxonomy): domain Bacteria; phylum Verrucomicrobiota; class Verrucomicrobiia; order Verrucomicrobiales; family Akkermansiaceae; genus SW10. The sequence goes on from JBMYLT010000016.1 coordinate 17,151, forward strand.
ATGATCGACTCGTTCTGCGTTGAAAAACTCCTCCCCAAACTTAACGACAGCCGTACCCTCGTGGGCGAGGAATTGATCCAGCAGGCAGACAGTATTCCCCAGCTCATCACCTCGCTTGCGAAGGCCCACGAAACCTTCCTCGTTAATCTTAACGAGTCCACCCGCATGCTCACCGAGACCGCCGAGTTCCTTCAACTAAAGCTCGGCGAGCATCAAAAGACGGTGGAGAAAACCTTCACCGATGCCGCCAGCAAGCTCCTCCAGACGAGCCGCGACGTGTTTCTTCGCTCCAACAAAAATCTTGAGGACAGCTTCCAAAGCATTGCCACCGGAATTGAGTCCATCAACGTTTCGCTCAGAGCCCTTGGCGAAAACCAGATTCCGAACGAAGCGAAAAAGAACAAGAAGGGCTTCTTTTCGAAATCCTAAACCTCCAACCCCACCGTGGCCCGTCGCTCTAAAAACTCAGACACGGGGATGTCTCTCTTCCCCTTCATGAGTATTTTAGCCGGACTCATTGGGGTCCTGACCCTCATGATCAGCGTCATGATGCAGGTCCAGCAGATGAAAAAAGAAGGCCGCACCGAGGAAGAACTGGCCCTCGCAATGGAGAATCGCGAACTCCTTCGACGAATCGAAAACCAAGAAAAGGAAAATAGCAACAAGGAGAAGACGCTCGCCAAGGAAAAAGCCACCGTTTCCGAACTCGCCAAATTGAAAGACCGGGTCATCGCCCTGACCACCCAGCTAAAGGAAATTGAAAAGGCCACCAAGGGTGACAAGACGGACCTCCAGTTGCAGAAACAAGTCGAGAACATGAAAGCCGAGATCACCGAAATTTTGGCGGAACGCCCCCCTCTCGAAAACCGGCTTAAGCAGTTGCAAGCAGAACTCAAAAAGCGAAAAGAGGCTCCCACGCCAAAGGAATCTGTAGTGGTCCAACCACGCGGATTTCTCGATGGCGGACCCGATGTCATCTTTTTCGTGGAGTGCAATTCCACCGGCATCGTGCTCCTTGATCATACGGAAGGTCCGAAGCGCATCTCCACCGCAGCGATCGAAAAGAGCGGTGTCTTTGCACAATACCTGGATCGCGTCAAAAAAACGGAAGACTCGATGGTTCTTTTCCTTCTGCGCAAGTCCGGCAACGACGCCTTTCGATGGGCCGCAGGAACCGCCGAAACCAAATACAAGGTCACCACCGGAAAACTCCCCCTCCCCAACGAAGGTAAGATTGATCTCTCACTCTTTAAGGGAAAAAAACGGTAAGCGATGGCACGACGACGCATGAACAGCTCGGATGAAGGGGTCAATCTCGACTCCCTGATGGACGCCCTCACCAATGTGGTGGCGGTCCTCATCCTCGTCCTCGTTCTCGTGCAGGCCGATGTCTCCAAGAAGGTAGTTCAGTTTATGGAGGGACTCCAACCCGCCACCCCTGAACAGGTCGCTAATGCAGGCAAAAAGCTCAAAAGCCTTCAGGAAGAAAATAAGAGACTCGACCGCCTTCTCTCTCGTGAGGCTCCCAAGCCCGAGGAAATCGAGGCCGAAAAGCGCCAACTCGCCCTCCTCGAAAAGAACGTCAAAAAACGCGATGACCTTCTCGCCAAACTCGACCAACTCAAAAAGCTGGCCGCGAAAGTTCGTTCACAGCGGGATGCCGAAACCAAAAAGACGAACCAGATTCAGGAGGAGATCGCGCGCCTCGAAACCCTACTCGACAAAACTCCCGTTCTCAAGATCGAGCCAACCGTGGTGCGTATCCCCGCTAGCCGACCGGTCCCCAAGGATGCCAAGCGCTACTACGCCCTCGTCATCAACGGTCGCGTTCACTTCATCGATCCCTTCACTCCGGTCGAGCTCTTCGAGCGTGAATTCAAAAGCCGCAAAACGAAGTTCCCCTTCAAGCGTATTAAACAAAAGGGAACCGATCGCTTCATCTACGAACCCAAACCGATCGTCGACCATTTCCAAGATTTTGACTTCCGGAATTCTCGGAACCAAAAGCACCGCCTCTACGCCTGGCCTACCTCAACCCGCCTGACCATCGGGATCAACCCCGACCTCAAAAACGGGGGAACTTCCTCGGAGGAGTTGAAGAAGGCTCCGAATCAGTTTGCGAGCATCGTGGGTCGACTCCGCCTCAAGAGCGACGCCGTGCTCATCTTCTGGGTCCACCCCAACTCCTTCAACACCTACCTCCTCGCCCGTCGCATCACCGACAAGGCCAAACTTGCTGCCGGGTGGGAAGTCCGCGGAGCGGGCGACTACAAAATCACCGTGCCAAACATCGAAATCCGACGACAAAAAGAACCCGACCCACCCAAACCCGATGCTGGAGGGGGCGCAAAAAAGCCGCCCAACATCCCGACGAAGATCGATTGATTTGAGGACTCACCTCAATTTCCCAACTCGCCCTTCGCTTCCGGCGGCCCACACGGCCTTGAGATTCCCTCCGATGCTCAGAGTATGATAGCCACCGCCGTCGAACGGTGTCCATGTTTTGCCTCCATCGCCCGACCAATTCGAGCCCTCGGGGCCAGTCGTGATCGCGATCTGCGACTCCGGGTCAAAACGGACACAAGAACGGAAAGGGAATACCGATGATTCGTTGGCTTTCTTCAACAAGCTCCAGGTTTTTCCTCCATCCAAAGTGGCCATGGCATTACGAGACCCTTCGCCTTCCTTCTCGTAATCACCTCCGACTGCCAGGCCAACCCGATCATTCTGAAAAGCGATCGAAAAGACTCCGGTTGACGGCTCTCCGGAGATCATAGGGGTTCTCTGGGTCGACCAGGTCTTGCCGAAATCCACCGAGTGAAAAATGCGCCCCACCTTTCCACCCGAAGCGACCCAAACGTGTCCGCCTTTGACGACCGTGACGTGGGTTCCGCTGGCGGCAAAAGCATGTTCGCCTTCCATCATTACCGGAGTCTTTAAAACACTTTCCCAGGTTGCTCCTCCATCAACCGTCCGGAGAATGACCAGCCGCCCTCCAACCGGATCACCGGCAAGGACACCATTCTTCTCATCCCAAAAGGCCATCCCGTTGTAGAAGCCCATGGGCGCTTTGTTCTGATGAATCAACTTCCAGGACTCCCCGCCATCGAGGGTTTGATAAATCCGCGAGGCCTCTCCTTCACCCACACTCATCGCCACACAACGCTTGGCATCCACGGCCTCGACATCACGAAAATCCAACTTCTCCGCTCCCTTGATCACAAACCGCTCCCAGGTTTTTCCGCCATTGATGGTTCTGCCGATCGTTCCTTCATCGGTTCCAAACCAGCAGACCTTTTCATCAACTGCGCACAAACCGCGGATCGAGGTCTTCACGCCACTCTCCTGAGCCTCCCATCGCCATTTCATATTCCCAGCAACTGTCGATGTTGCCTGATCCCGTGAGTTAAAGATATACCAGCAAACCATCCCAAAAAATAAGACCATCCCGGCAGCAGCAAAGCACTTCGCATATCCATCTCTCATGACTCAGTTTGAACCTCATTCGACTCACCAATCTCAAGCCCAAATTCGAGAAGAACTGAAGTGGGGGTTCCCAATCTTGTCTGGCTTTACTCCTCAAGTCGCCTGATCCGGTAAATCCTCTTGGGGGATATCGCCGATGAAGAATCGAGCAAGGAAGTGATTTCCGAAGTGGCCAGAACCGGCTCTCCGACGGGCAACCATCCGACCTGTGAATCTAACACTGCCTCGAGCTGATAGCGTTGTCCCGGTTGGCTGGTGAAGGTGATGGCGGGTTGGTTCTCGAACTCGAAGAAGCTGAGAATCGCAGGCTCGATCTCCGGATCCAGTTCGCCGAAACGAACCACTCGAATTCGCATGAAACGAGCCTGCCTATCTCCCACGCTGGTCAGGTCAGTTGCACGGAAACTCCGATTCAATCCGGTTGAGGGTAATTCCTCTAGCTGAATCGCAACCGGCCCACTCCGCCAAGTGTTCAAGTCATTTGAGACTTCGGCGACCACGGCGAATTTTTCGAGGTCCAAACGAGTTGCAGTCCAAGTCAGGGTGAGAGATTGCGATTTAGGGTCAAGAGACGGAACCGGGAACAGTTCGGCATCCCCAACCGTCGGGTTCATCCCAAGGGCAAACTCGAAGAGGTTGGAAACGCCATCGCCATCAAAATCATCACCCTCGGCAGTTCGGCCAAAAACAGGAGCACCCATATTTCGGTCGGCCCAGGCAAAATAGGAATCGTAAACGGTGACCTCGATCTCCTGCGACTGATCGATCGCAAAAGCACTTGCATTGAGACGAACCCGGTAGTCACCAGGTTCGGTAAAATCGACGACGGTGGAAGCCTCACCGGGATTGCTGAAGAACACCGGAGCAGGACCCTCGAGAAGCTCCCACTGGAAGTGGACTGAAGCCGGGCTCAACAAACCGAAGGAGACGAACGGCTCAATGACCAGTTGGTCGGGCAAGGTCACGATGGCTGATGAAGGCGTGTTGACGAAGAAGGTGCCCGCGTTGCCCGGGGTTCCATTGATGGCCAGCCCGGGGGACCAACTCTCTTCAAAATTCCAGGATTCCACTGGACTCCTGACCTCGTTGATCTCCAGCGAAAACCCGGAGCCATTCAAAACGGGGAACCAGTCATTGTATTCAAAGTCATGGATTCCGGCATTCACGCTAGCGATCTCCAGCCTGATCCGTTCGCCTCCGTTATCTAGCCGTCCATCGTATTCTCCGACCAAGGGAAGATTCTGACCGTAACGGCTCTCAAAAGCCTCCCGATTTTTGGCGAGGACGACGAATTCTCCAGAGAGCAGGGTCATGGCCGGGAAGGCAAAGCGAATGCCTTCGGTGAAGCGAACCCCATCGAGATTGAGCGGTTGGAGTCCAATATTTTGCAGTTCGATAAATTCAAAATCAGATCCCCCGAGCGGATTATACATCATCTCGGTAATACGCAGATTTTCGATCAAGAGCGCCTCATTGGCGAGCAGTGCTTCGTTGGTATAGCCCGGAGTCGGAACAACGAATTCCTCATAACTCGAGCTGCCATCCGGTGAGCGGCCCCGCGATATGTCGGCTCCTTGGTTCACGAAGTGCACCTGATCGATCATGACGTCATTGGTTCCCCGCAAGGCAATCCATTCGTTCTCGGAAGCCAACCGGAAAGGGAGCTCGTCCGCCCGGGCAGGATCCGCCGAGCCGCCGTCGGGAATGAGCACGGCGAAGCCACCGGGAGCGATGAAACTCAAGTCAACGAGTTGATGCTTGTTCGGAAAACTCACTGGCTCATCGGAAATCGCCAGCCCTCCGAGAGCGACCGGTCGGCTCGATGGATTGAAGAGCTCGATGAATTCATCATCAAAAACCGAGGCGTCCAGCGAAAGCCACTCATTGATACGCAATCCGGAAGGGTCACCCAAAGCCACAGCCGCATTGGGACTGCCAAGAGTCGGAACCGAGAGCTGCCAGGTGTTGTCGATCCGGGAGACCGAATAGTCCGGAATCTGGAGCCCGAAAGTCATCGTGTCGATCAAGGCCCCACCGTTTGCAAGAGTGTCGTAAAGCGAAAGCGATTCGCCGCTGGCATTCAAATTGAAACCGGTGAAGAGCCCGGCTACCCCGGTGGGATCCCCTCCATAAACCAACAGGTAGCCACCAACAGGAATCACGGTATTGGCGGGAAAGACAAAGCGGGTGGGATTCGACGGATCATCGGAAAGGGACATTCCACCCAGATCGACCGCAAGTCCGCCGGCGTTGTGAAGCTCGATAACATCAGGGAAAGCGCCTTCAAGGCTTTGCGCCGTGTCGTTCACTGCAAGAACCTCGCTGAGGTAAAGCGAGCCATGGAGAGCGTTTACGATCTCATTCGAAGTAGCAGGATCGATTTCCGTGGGCGGACCGATGACCGGGGTGATTTCGCCTTCGATGTATTCGCGACGCGCATCCATGAAACTCCGTATCTGCTCAATCCGCTCCTGGGGCACCCAATCCGTCAGGTTGTTGTCCAACATCTCATCGAACTCTTCTTTCGAAAAAGTCGTCTGGAGGAGCTTACGCAGGCTTCGGTAGTAGCGGTCGACAATGATTGGATTGGTGAAGAGCGGGATCAAAGGATCGAGAACATCCCGGCTCTCGATCATATCGAAAATGGTATGCTCCGGGTCTTCCCGTCGGCTGTCGTCGCCAATACTCAGGATGGTATCGAGATCGTGGGGTAGGAACACAAAGCGCGGATCATTGGCGCCTCGATACATTGAGAAATCATCATCGGCTCCGTTGCTGATATTAGTCTCGCCATTGGCGAGAAGGGCATTGAGAGCAAACCAATTCATCCATTGATCCATGTTGGCAACGGCCTCCATCTGATCGAGATAGTCGGGATCCTCCGAGGTGTTGTTCACCACCCGGAGCATTTCATTGAGGTCACTCCAGTCGTTCCGGCTCCCGTTGGTTTGCTTGCTCCAGCCATCGGATTCGTAACCATTGATGTCGCCATCCCGCCAGCGGAACTCGCGATCGGGACGAACCTTTTTGTAGAGATTGCCATCATCATCGTTGGGGAACTTGTCATCGATAAACTCACCCGAGAGTGGCTGGACATGCACGATGGATCCGTAGTCGAACTCGTCACCGCGGGTGATGCTTTCACCATTGATTCTGACCTGAACCCGATAGGTATCAGGCGCCTCGATCCCGGAAGCCTGGAAGAGTTTCATGCCCAGAAACTGAAGGTAGGTGAACCGGGTGTTCAGGTTCATGCGAGTCATGTCATTCCAGTCGTCATCGCGTGGGAGAGCAACACGCATGGGAACCGGAGTGTGGTTCCGGCTACCGGCTCCGCGAACCCTCATTCCGGCGAGGTAGCGAATGTCCGGACCCGATCCATCATCGAGGATCACGCTGACATTCATCATGGCATTGCTTTGGCGCCGGATGCCGTTCCATTGATTTAACTCCGAAACCGGCATGATGATTCGGTAGAAAGCGTAGTCGATGTCGTTCGCTTCGTCGTCGACCTGCAGCAAGGCGTTGGCGGTCTGGCCGTTGTCAGCCGGATTGGGCCAGGTGCGGGTTTGGGTGCCGTCACTGGACTCGATGTAGAACTCAATCACTGTTCCATCGGATTGCGGAGGAAGGACCGCTCCGTAGATACCATCGCGGGCATCTACGTCCGAGTTGACCCCATCATCAAACATGGGAAGCGATTGAAATGGACCCGGATTCTGGCCGGAGACGCGGTAGAAAAGCGTTCCGGTGATAGATTCTCCGGCCTCGTCCCGAAGCTCGGCGACAATGCTGATCGGGTCCGAGGACGTCGGAACGGCCGGGCGATGTTCCACATCCAGAATGAAGGGAGCGGTGTCTCCGATCGCCGAAGCGTTTGCGGCACCCGGGCTGGGCGTGTTGGCGGCACTAAAGGCCCAGTTCTGCCCTTGATTGTTGCTCAGGGCTGGATTGATGAGCTCTAACGAGCTTCCCTGTCCATCGGCAGGCGAGGTCCATTCCCAGCCCGGTTCGTTCCCCACAACCACGCGAGTCCGGATGGCCCAATCGCCTTGGTCGTAATACCGCACCTCGTCGACTTCCATGCCATCCTGATCGATCAGGCGAATCCGCTCCCCACTATTGCTGAGTCTTCCGATCCATCCTTCGGGCACTCCGGGCGGAACGCCGTAAGTCGCCTCAAAGATGACCGGATCGGCACTGATCACCAAAAAACCACCGGCCGGGATGGCAACGTCAGGAAACGTCAACGTCACCCCACTGTCAAACTGCCACCCTGCCAGTGAAATCGGCTCCGTGCCAATATTAGCGAGTTCGATGAATTCCTCCAATTCGTTGCCCGAGGTTGGATTGAACATGATTTCATTGATGACGATGTTCTTGGCGGAGCGAGTTACTTCAATCTCCACTTCAACCTCACCCGAAAGGACGCTCCCGTCGCTGGCTAGGTAACTGAAGGAATCGGTCCCAGTGAATCCAGGAGCGGGTTGATAGGTAAAAGAACCATCGGGTTCCAGAGCTAGCGTTCCGCCAAAGACATTGCGGAGAAGCGTCGCAGTCAGCGAGTTCCCTTCCACATCGAAGTCATTGGCAAGCACTCCATCGCCCGGGCCGACCACCAGAGGCTGGTCGATCTGTGTTTGGTATTCTTCATCGAAAACCCGCGGGGCGTCGTCAACTGCCTCAACGGTGATGGTCACGGTAGCGACGTTGGAGTCTTGGCGGGAATCGTTGGCCCGGTAGGTGAAAGAATCACTACCATTGAAATCGGGATCGGCGATATAGATGAAGCCTCCATCGATCCCGAGAATCAAAGTCCCGTTGAGTGGCTCAGAAACAAGAACAGCGGTGAGGGCATCCGCATCAAGATCGTTACCGAGCACCCCATCTCCGGCCAAGCGGATCATCGGGGTGTCTTCAACAATTTGATACGAATCATTCAGGGCGGCGGGTGGAGCATTGACCACAATGGCGACCTCGATCGGGTCGGATTGCAAGAGGCCGTCGGACACGCGGTAGGTGAAGGTATCGATTCCCAGAAAACCAAAAATTGGTCTGTAAGTCAGCGATCCGTCAGAGGACAGATTCAGCGAACCGGAAGCCGTGCTCGTTTCGATGATCGCTTGCAAGCTGGTGTTGTCCGGATCGGTGTCGTTGGAGAGGAGCCCGTTTGGCGCATCCACCACCAATCGGGTATTCGGTGCGGTGAGGTAGCTTTCGGGAAACCCGACCGGGGGGTCGTTTCGGGCGGCGACATTTAAGGTCACCGTTTCGGGCCGGCTGGTGTCAGTGCCATCGTTAGCCCTATAGGTGAAGGAATCCGTTCCGGAGAAATTGAGCTGAGGCACATAGATAAAACTGCCATCGGGATTGAGAACAAGCGTTCCATTCGATGGTTCGGAATCGACAATCGCATTGAGCGGACTTCCTTCGGGATCAGAGTCGTTTTGCAACACCCCGAATGCACCCACGACGTTCAACGGGGTATCCTCGATGGCCCCATAGGAATCTCCGGTGGTTTCAGGAAAATCATTGGGGCCGGCCACCATCGTCAAGGTTACGGTTGCGGCTGACGAAAAGAACTCCCCGTCGCCGACCCGGTAACGGAAGGAATCAACTCCTTCGTAATTGACATCGGGAATGTAACGGAAGCTCCCGTTGGCATTGAGTTCCAGAAGGCCATTTTGAGGCTGGCTGAGAAGTTCGGCCACAAGATCGTCGTTCTCGGGATCGGTATCGTTGGCCGTCACACCCGCGACCAGATTGCGCTTGCCCACTAGGTAGGCGTCGAAACTGATGTCACTACTATTTTGGGAGTCCTGATGGATCTCGACCGCGAGGACATTCTCACCCTCTTGAAGAAGGTCGACCGGAACCTCAACTTCGCTCCATGTTCCTTCACCGATGCGTCCTGGATTGGAAAGAGCAAGAGCGTCGAACGGAGCATCGGGATCGATGTTATCGAGAACGATGCGGGTTCCATTGAGATAGATAGCGCAACCGTCATCGCGGAGATAGCCAATGAACAAGGAACCAAAACCATCCACGTCTTCAACCGCAAAGCGATGACGGAAGTAGGTGGTGATGTACTTCTGGCCGGCATCGGGTCCGAATGAAACCTCGGTCGCTTCGTCTCCATCCCCGTATCCCAGCTGGCCCGGGCCGCTAGCCCAAGTCGAGTCATTGAATTCAGGCTCACGCCAAGTGACTCCAAGATCGCTCCCATCGTCGAGATAGGACCACTCCGCCCCGGCTGGGACGAGCGCTTCATCGGGAGCGGCATTAATCATGACTTTGAGATTGTCAATGGCCCAGGATTCATCGGCCCCACCCTGCCATCCGTCACCGCTGACAAACCAACTAATGGTCGCGGTGGAAGCCGTGTGTGCGATGTTTCGCAAAGATGGAAACCGGCCCAGATCGTAGGCGGCGTCACGAAAAGCATTCGTCTCGGTGAACCCCACATCCTGATCTCGAAAAATGAGAGTTCCGGACGGGTAGTCGAACGACCCGCCGTTGCCATTGTTACGGAAGGTGTGCCCGAAGACCTCCACCCCGTCGACTGTCACCGTAAAGCGTTCGTTTCCATCCCAGGAATCAATGACCGCCAACAAGAAATCGAGACGAAGCGATTGATGCGGTGGAAGATTCTCCAGCGTCAACGTGGTGGGAGTGGAAGGGTTACCGAGGGACTGGTTCCGAAGGAACTGTCCGGAGAACAAACGGTCGTCATTCCCTCGTCCCTCGTAGCCCTGCACCGATTCCAAAACACCGGCTCCGCTGATCTCCGGGTCCGGTAAGGGCGAATCAAAACTGCTCTCGAAGACGACCTGTTCACCCGAGCGAGTGGCAAAGATGTCGAGCGGGATATTCTCAACAGTCAGATAGTTGTCGTCGACCGCAATCGGGGGATCATTAACCGGGACAATCTGAAGTGTGACCAGAACCGGCTCGGAAACCGCAGGTCCGTCACTGGCGCGATAAGAAAAGACATCGGTTCCAAAGAATCCAAGGTGCGGAGTGTAAAGGAACGAACCATCCGGATTTAAGGTGAGCGTTCCGTTGATGACATCGTTGATGAGGACCGCCGAGAGCGAATCGTCCTCGAGATCATTGTCGTTCGCGAGAACACCCGAAGCAGCCACCGCCAGCGGAGATCCTTCGAGCCCCTGATAACTGTCGGAAGTGGCAACCGGAGGATCGTTGACCGGATTCACCGTCACCGTCACGGTTGCGACCTCGGAATCGCCCGAAGGATCCCGGGCGAGATAAGTGAAGGTATCGGTCCCAAAGAAATTGAGATTCGGCTGATATGTGAACGAACCATCGGAATTGAGATTGAGGGATCCGTTTTGCGGATTGGTCTGGAGGACGGCCTCGGGTTCATCGCCGGTGTCATTAAGGAGCACCCCACCTCCGGTTTCGGGAATCGTCACCTCAATGTCATCGAACCAGGTTCGGGTGACTTCATCATTGGCCGTCGATTTACTGGAGAAGGCCCCAAAAACCATGGTATGGTTACCGACATCCAGAGGGATATCAAAGCTCGCCTCCACCCAGCCGGTATCATCCTCGCCACTTCCACCATTTCCATCGCCCCGGAATCGGGTGAGTGAGTTCTCGATATCATCGCCGTAGCGGACACCATCGACTTCAAACAAGGCCTCGCCGAATTCGTCATCTTCATAACCATCGGCAAAGGTCAGTCGATAGCGAAATGAGACCGTGGTCACAGCAGGAGCGTCGAGGGTAAAGTTGCGCTGCCAGCCTCCGGAGGTCGCCCGGTTGTTGTTCAGGCGTCTTCCTACTTGCACAAAGAGCGCTCCACCGTTGAACCCGCCGGTAGGGTCGAGTTCACCAAAGGCATTGTTGGGACGGCTGGTGCCATTGAAGGTGTCATCGGCATAGGTGAATCCCGCCAAAGCGGATCCGGAAACAGGAATGAGGCTGAGTGAGAACCCCACATCTGTGCTGGTGGCATTGGTCTGGTGGACTTCCACCGCGATGGTGTTCACCCCCTCCTGAAGAACCCCCGAGAGATCAAGGGTAGTGCTAGCAAAATTGGTTTCGTCCGCATTTTGACTCACTGTGTTGGTGTCAACTGCTCCGCCGGGCATCGTGGAAGAACGAAACACTTCGTTCCCGTTGAGGTAAATGATGCCACCATCATCGATCAGATGGCTCAGTTCCCAGAGCGTTTCCACCGACTGGGCGGCAGTCAGGGTAAACTGCTGTCGGAAGAGGTAGGTCGTCACGAGGTTTTCCCCGTTGGCCGCGCTCCCGAGCCCCCCGAGAATGGCCGGCGTTCCTGGCGGAAACCCGTCGATCGTTCCTCCCTGAAAAGGCGCGTTACTGGTCGACCAGGGGCCACCGCTCGATGAGGCAAAATCAAAATCCGGGGAATTCCAAGCCCGCCCACCGCCATCGATCGGGTAGCTTTGATTGGCACCATTTTCGTTCTCGATAGTATCGAGATAACTCCAGGTCGGACCCAGCGAAGACCCACCGGCCTCAAAGTTGGCCGAGAACACCGTCCCGCCACTCGAGACGATAAGGGTCCGGTCTTCGTTGACCCCAAAAGCGTCGTCATTGGCGACAGGGGTGGATAACAACGGGGTCGCGAGCGCTCCATAAAGAGCAACGGTTTTCCTGAGAGGATTTCCTACCGAGACAGAGAACATGAGGGGGGAGAGGTGAAGGCCAAAAAGACCACCCTGCAAAACGGGCTAAACATCGCTCAATGTTTCAAAAATGTCACCTTCCAACGGGCTAATTTTTCCTGTTTGCAAATAGACGAGGAAAATCCCGGCAAAATTCTAACGAACAGGACCAACGCAGCTACGAATCACTTCATGAGCAGTATCTCGACCCTTGGAGCATCGGGGCCAAAGAGTAAGTCGGGTCCGGCTTCGAAAAGATGAATTCAGGAAAAACCTTCTTGGAAAGAGTCAGTCACGACGAGTGGAACGAGCTCTCCTACCCTACCAAAGGCTTGATCAGTTTGCCATGTACATCGGTGAGACGGTAATGGCGGCCCTGAAACTTGAAGGTGAGCTTTTTGTGATCAATACCTATTTGGTGAAGGATGGTTGCATGGAGATCATGCACGCTGACGGGATCACGAACGATATTGTAAGAATAGTCGTCCGTTTCGCCGATCGACTGCCCGGCTTGGATTCCGCCTCCAGCCAACCACATTGAGAAACAACGCGGATGGTGATCGCGGCCGAAACCCTTCGGAGTGAGCTTGCCCTGGCTATAAACCGTTCGTCCAAACTCCCCTCCCCAAACCACAAGGGTATCCTCCAACAAACCTCGCTGCTTCAGGTCGGTGAGGAGACCCGCCGAAGCCTTGTCCGTTTCCATACAGCGCTGGGTCAATTGACCGGCAAGACCGCTGTGGGTGTCCCAGCCACGATGGAAAAGCTGCACGAAACGAACGCCCCGCTCACTGAGACGTCGGGCCATCAAGGCGTTGTAAGCGTAGGTTCCCGGCTTGCGGGCATCTTCACCGTAAAGCTTGAAGGTGCTCTCCGGTTCGTCGGAAACGTCCGTGAGCTCAGGCACCGACATCTGCATACGAAAGGCCATCTCGTATTGCGCGATGCGCGTTTCGATTTCAGGATCGTAGTATTCCTGATGATGGATTCGGTTGAGCGCGCCTAGGTGATCGAGAGTCTTACGCCGAAGGTCGCTGCTAATGCCCTTCGGATTGTTGAGAAAAAGCACGGGGTCCTTCCCCGACCGAAAGCGCACGCCCTGATGTTTCGAAGGCAAAAAGCCAGCTCCCCAGAGACGATCGTAAAGCGACTGTCCCGAGCGGTTGGAGGTCATTGCAACGAAAGCAGGGAGATTGGCATTCTCGCTCCCAAGTCCATAAGACAGCCAAGCTCCGATCGACGGTCGCCCTGCCAGCTGAAAACCGGTTTGGAAAAAGGTGATGGCCGGATCGTGGTTGATGGCCTCGGTATGCATCGAACGGATCACGCTGATCTCATCGGCCACCTTGGAGAGGTTGGGTAGGAGGTCGGCATTCAGCCACTGCCCACTCTGACCGGCTTGTTTGAAATTGAAGGTCGACCGCGCCACTGGAAAGGAGGTTTGTCCGGCGGTCATTCCGGTGAGCCGCTGACCGTTGAAAACCGACTCCGGCACCTCCTTGCCATGAAGTTGATTGAGCGCCGGTTTGGGGTCGAAGAGATCGAGCTGGGAAGGACCACCGCTTTGAAAAAGATAAATGATCCGCTTGGCTTTTGCAGGAGCTGCCAGCTTTTCCGAGGCCTGCATTAACGAGGTAAGAGCCGCCGCTCCAAGAGTTGCGGACGACGAACACAAAAATGTGCGACGAGAGGGAGAACTTCGAACGTTGGACTCCGGGTGGTGAATATTGAATGACATGGAAATGGAAGGCGTTCGACGTTCCTCACTCTTTGGTAATGACTTCATCGAGATTCAGGAGAACGTTAGCGAGGGCGGTGTGGGCGGCCAGTTTGACGGGGTCGAGGTCTTTGGGGACTTCTGAGGACCCGATTCTGGTGAGAGCTTTGGCGGATTCCGAGTCGGCCCTGAAAGTGGCGAGATATTCCTCGAGAGCGCCGCTTAAAATTTCTTTTTCATCGGGTCGTGGTTCCCGCTGGGTGACCAATCGGAAGGCATGGGTCACCGGATCCTTGGGGCTCTCACGAAGCGTCCGCTCGGCAAGCTTGCGGGCGGATTCCACAAAGGCCGTTTCGTTGAGCAAGGTCAACGCCTGAAGCGGAGTGTTGGTGCGCTTGACCCCAACCCAACAAGCCTCGCGATCAGCGGCATCGAGAATGGCCATCGAAGGTGGATTCACCGTCCGTTTCCAAATGGTGTACAGACTGCGACGGAAGAGGTTGTCACCTTGCGAAGGTTTGTATCGCATCCCCATCGACATCTCGATCCAGAGATTGGCCGGTTGATAAGGACTCACCGACGGGCCGCCGATTCTTTCAACCAGCAAACCGCTGAGGGCGAGGGCTTGATCGCGGATGACATGACCGGGAAGCCGTTGTCGAGGGCCGCGGGCCAGAAGCCGGTTGTATGGATCGACTTCCAGGAGCTTCGGAGTGAGGTTTGATTGCTGCCGGTAAGTGGCGCTGGTCACAATCAATTTCTGAAGGTGCTTCACGTCCCAACCCGAGCGGACAAACTCGGTAGCGAGCCAGTCGAGCAGCTCGGGGTGCGAGGGTTTTTCGCCCTGGACGCCAAAGTCCTCCGTCGTCTTCACCAGACCGGTTCCGAAGTATTTTTGCCAGTAGCGATTGACCGTGACGCGAGCAGTTAAGGGGTTCTCGGGCGAAACAATCCATTGGGCGAGGCCGAGTCGGTTGCGCGGAGCATCCTTAGGAAACTCCGGAAAAATCTCCGGCACGTCGCGCGAGACCTTTTTGCCATAGTCGTTGTAGACCCCGCGCCGACGGACGAAGGTTTCCTTGGATTCAGGCTTCTCCACCATCACCATGGTGGTAGGGAGTTTACGGATGTAGTCGTCCCGCTTTGTGCGGGCAGCGATGAGCTTTTGGTAAGTGGCCTTGGCCGGGCCATGCTCCATGAGAGCGGTTTTTAATTTAGCCTTTTGGGCAGCGGTGCGTTTGGTCTCGGAAAGGGCAGTGATTTCCTGTAGCGAAGCGGTTTCGCTCAAGGTCAGGATCTCACGATCCCGCAACGGGCGTTGGTAAACGCGGACGTTGCGGACCTCACCCTGAAAGGCATCGCTCGGGTATCCCCCGATTTGAAGAGGCGTCCCCTTCTTGGCCGATCCAGTATTGCTGTTGGTATTGTGGATGATGTTGAGTGGAGCTTCCCTGCCATTGACAAAGATGTGTTGATTGGAGGCCCGGAGTTGTCCGTGGAAGGTGATGGTGACGTGGGACCACTGGTTGGCGGGGAGCTTTTCCTTGGTCTCCACCATCGCGACTCCGGCGATCCAGCGGGTGACAACGCTGAACTGCAGATGGCCGTCGCGGAAACGAAGGTTCATCCCATTGCCACGTTCATTGTTGCCTGCCTGTCGGGAAATGATCGTTCCCTTGCCGGTCTGGGTTGGCTTGATCCACAGCGAAACGGAGTAACGCTTCAAGGGAGAAAAGATCTCGAAACGGCTCGGGCCTTTCTTGTTCTTACCGAGCGGTGTGTCGGGAATCTTCACCGACTTGGGTTCCTTGAAAGTCAGCACGCTATCGGGGTGGCGGTAGTTGAGGCCTTGCAGAACGAGGTCGGGACGACTTTCGACGGGAAGTCCGTCGGTGGTCTTGAGCGCGGGCTCGAGTTCCTCCACCAGGGAGGCGATCTCGGCGTCGAGTCGGGCCAGCTCTTTCCTTTGGGGCACGGTGGGCGCAGGGAGGTAAGGTTCGGAGTTGCCCCCTTTAACTGCCCGACCCGCTTCTGGCACGTTGTTAAAGAAGGCCAGCATCTGATAGTAGTTTTCCTGCGACAGCGGATCGTATTTGTGATCGTGGCAACGCGCACAACCCATCGTCAGGCCGAGCCAAACCGTGCTGGTGGTGTCGACCCGGTCAACCGCGTTCTCGAGGAGGAACTCTTCGGGCACCAGCCCGGCCTCCGAGTTGTAGCGATGATTGCGATTGAACCCGGTGGCAATCTTTTGATCGAGGGTGGAATCAGGCAGGAGGTCGCCGGCCAGTTGTTCGATGGTGAATTGATCGAAGGGTTTGTTCGCATTGTAGGCATTGATGACCCAGTCCCGCCACGGCCACATGATCCGCGGTCCATCGTATTGATATCCGTCGGTATCGGCAAAGCGGGCTGCTTCAAGCCAAGGGAGAGCCATCGTTTCGCCGTATCGCGGGGAGACCAGGAGCCGGTCCACAACCCTCTCATAAGCATCCGACCGAGTGTCCCTGAGAAAGGCCTCCCGCTCGGCAAGGGTAGGTGGAAGTCCGGTGAGGTCGAGGGTGACGCGACGCAAGATCTTTTCCTTTGAAGCCGGGGCCGAGGGCGTGAGCTTTTTCTTGGTCAGGGTCTTCAGGATAAAATGGTCGATGGCATTGACGGGCCAGGCGGGATCCTTGGCAGCGGGAACCGGTGGGGACTTCGGTGTGACAAAGGCCCAGTGCTTTTCCCATTTCGCGCCTTCCTTGATCCATTCGCTAAGAATGGCTTTCTCTCGCTCCGTCAGTTGGCGGCGGGAGTCGGGCGGCGGCATCAGGTCGTCCGGATCATCAGTATGAATCCTTTGGATCATCTCGCTGGCCTCAGGGTCTCCCGCCACGATCGCCGCGATGCCTTTGCTCATCTTTTTGGCGTTCTCTTCACGATCCAGCCGCAGACCCGCTTCGCGCGTGGCCGAGTCCGGTCCGTGACAAGCGAAGCAGTTGTCGGAGAGAATAGGGAGAACGTCTCGATTGAATGTCACCTTGGCGGCCACGAAAGAAGTGGCCGAAACAACAAGGGCAAGGGCGGCAGGAAAGCGGGACATGTGGCAGGCTGTTTCTACGGAAGAATCACGCCGATATTTTCTGGTTGGAGCAAAATGGTGACCTACCTTGTCCATCAACACGATGAAAATCCTCCTCTCAGTTTTGGTTCTGACTCTCGTTTCTTGTGCCGACAAAGCCGGATTTCCCAAAGTGAAGCACATGATCGACACCCACATTCATCTTTACGACACCGGGCGTGAAAAAGGGGTGCCGTGGCCACCCAGAGACGACACTGTTCTCTACAAGCCGCATCTGCCAGCAGAGTTCAAGAGGGTCTCAAAGCCATCCGGTCTCACCGGGGTGGTGATCGTGGAGGCCAGCGACCGGCCCGAGGACAACTCGTGGGTGCTCGATCTGGTGAAAGATGACGACTACTTCGTTGCCCTGGTCGGAAATATCGATCCTTACGAACCGGACTTCGAGCGGCGCCTCGCAAAACTAAAGAAAGACCCGCGCTTCGTGGGCATTCGTCTTCGGAACGGCCGGCAGCGGAAAGCCATCGATTACACAGACCAGAAGTTATTGAAGAGTCTGCGCTCGGTGGCAAAAGCCGGGCTTTCAGTGGATCTGCTCCTGAATGGGTCCGGGACCAAAGGGGTCAAAAAAGCGGACCAGCTGGCCCGCGCCGTTCCGGAAGTGCGCCTCGTGATCGACCACGTGATCGGGTATGACTTTGATGGCAAACCGGTCCCGGCTGACTGGATCGCGGCCGTCGAAAAACTGAGCCAGAACAAAAACGTCTGGTGCAAAATCTCGGGGCTTTATCAACGCAGTGTCCCGCAACCGGCTCCGAAGGAAATCGATCACTACCAGGGCGCTCTTGAAGTTCTCTGGAAAAACCTAGGCCCCGACCGCCTCATTTACGGAAGCAACTGGCCATGCACCAAAAAGAGTGGGGACTACTCCAGCTACGTCAAACTGGTGAACAAGTTCTTCTCGGAAAAGGGCAAGGAAGCGAGCGAGAATTACTTTTGGAAGAATGCCGCCGAGGTTTATCGCTTGCCGTTGAAGTAAAAGGCCGCACCCTTATCTAGGTTTTCAAGACGCACCCTCCCAGGTGTGACGCTTCTTCGTCGTAGCGTCGCCCGACGGTTTCACTTCACCCTCCGACAGTATGAGCATTCCATTCTTCACCCGCACCCTCGCGGTCTCCCTCGCCGGACTCGGCCTCGCCTTTGCCCAAGCCAACCGGAACGACAATCAGCCGGACTCCGCTCCCCCGATCTCCGGGCTCGCCGAGCTGAAGGAGTTCGACAAGGCCTTGCGTGCCTTCACGCCCAAGGTGATGAAAGCCACGGTTTCCCTGCTTGCGAAACGGGGCGGCGGCTCGGGAAGCGGGGTGATCGTCAGTGAGGACGGTCTCATTCTGACCGCGGCCCACGTCACCGACGTGATGAAAAGCGGGGTGATTGTCATTTTCCCCGACGGCAAGCGGGTAGACGGAAAAGTTCTCGGCGCCAACTACGACCGCGACGCAGCCATGGTCCAGATTACCGAAAAAGCCAAATACCCCTATGTCATGATCGGCAAGAGCAAGGGACTCCGCCTAAACGACTGGGCCATCGCGCTAGGTCACGCCGGTGGCTTCGACGCCGGTCGAACCCCGCCAGTCCGCCTCGGTCGCGTATTGCGCTTGGGAAGCTTTCTTGAAACCGACGCCGCGGTGGTGGGCGGTGATTCCGGTGGCCCTTTGTTCAACGGAAAGGGCGAGCTCATTGGGATCCACTCAAACATCGGTGCCTCCTTGAGTCAGAACCGGCATGTCCCGGTGCAGGTTTATCGCGAGCAATGGGACGACCTGCTCGCCGGGAAGAACAGCGGTTCGCGTTTTGCCAGCCAATCGAGCAAGCGCGCCGTGCTTGGAGTCCAATTAAACCGGGCCGATGACGACGAAGAGGGTGTCTTGATTCAAGGGGTGACCAATGGATCTCCCGCCGAGAAAGCCGGGCTAAAAGCCGGAGACCGCATCGTCAAAATCAACGGCAAGAAAGTCGACAATCGTCAGGAACTCGCAGCAGTGACCGCAAAACTCAAGCCCGGCCGCAAGATCAAGCTGAGCTACCTTCGGGGAGACAAGACCACCGAAGTTGAAGTGAAGCTGGTCAGCGCGGACGAGCTCAATACCAGAACTGAAAACGAGGACGAGACTCCGGTCAAAGACGACGGCAAAAAGAAGGAAGACAAAAAAGAAGCCGCGGAGACCCGTTTTCGGAAAATGATAAAGGACGCCATGAATGGTGGTGGCGAATTGAATCTGAATGCCCAGGATCTCGAAGACCTCGGCGGGATGGAAGGACTTCGTGAACTCGCGAAGGAGTTTGCCGCCAAGCGCGATGGGCAGGTCAAGGAGAAGAAGGAAAAGGATGATGCCAAAGAAAAGGCCGGGGAAGAAATGGAACCTCTCAAGGGCGAGGCTCGCGAAGAGATGCTCCAGAAGCTGCTCGAAAGAGCAATCAAGCAAAACGGAAGACTGGGACTGACCGAAGAAGAAGCGAAACTTCTGGGCGGACGCCGGAAGGTCCTCGAGGAAATGCGCAAGCGCATGTCGCAAATGAAGCCGGAAGAGTTCCAAAAGCTGATGCCAAGCTATGCTCCGGACGTGAATTTTCAGGCCATGATGGACGCTTTGCGCCCCGTCACCAGTAAGAGCAAGTCTTCCACCGTCTCGGTGATGGTGGATGACAAAAAAGTCTGCCTTGGCACCGTCGTGAACAAAGACGGATGGATCATCACCAAGAGCACCGAAATCGGCGAAGGCAAAGTGATGGTGCAAGTGGACGGCAGGGGACGCGACGCCAAGGTGGTGAAACGTTTTCCGGCCCGGGATCTTGCTCTCTTGAAAGTCGACCCGATAGGTTTGAAGCCCGTTCGCTGGATTAAAGGACAACCTTCCTTGGGCCAAATCGTGAGTGGTCCTTCGTTCAATGGAGAACCTCTCGGAGTCGGGCTGGTGAGCGTGGAACCACGCGCTCTCGGGAAGGCCGGATTCCTCGGGGTTTTTCTTGAGGACTCGGACGACGGTGTGGTCATTGCCCGGCTCGTCGAAAAAGGAGCCGCCGAAAAGGCCGGACTCAAACAAGGAGATCGCATCGTCGAAATCGACGGCAAGGCGGTGAAGGTTTCAAACGATCTTTCCGCTCTGGTACGCAATCGTCTCGCTGGAACCGAGATCAAGATCAAGGTGGCGCGTGATGAAAAGGAGCAAGACTTCAAGGCCACTTTGCTCGGGCGCCCAGCTAACCAAAGCTCGCCGAGACTGGAACGCATGGATCAAATGTCGGGCCGTCTTTCCGAACGGCGTGACGGGTTTCCGGAAATCCTACAACACGATATCCCGATTGATCCCTCCGAGTGTGGTGGCCCTTTGGTCGACCTCAACGGGACCTGCCTCGGGATCAATGTGTCACGCTCCGGCCGCATCCGCACCTACGCCATTCCAGCGAGCGATCTGCAGACCATCTTGAACTCGGTTGCGAAGCCTGAACCTCCGGTGTCCGACGTGACAATGAGCCGGGATGAGATCAACGAGCTCCGCAAACTGGTGGACGCGATCGAAAGTGATCTTTCCAAGCTGAAGGCCAAGCTCAAGAAGTTCGAAACCGCCGGACCAAAGTAAGAAACCGCGTCCGTCTCACCAAGGATTAACTTTTC
This sequence comes from Akkermansiaceae bacterium, assembly GCA_049596615.1. Lineage (GTDB taxonomy): Bacteria > Verrucomicrobiota > Verrucomicrobiia > Verrucomicrobiales > Akkermansiaceae > SW10. The sequence continues at coordinate 37,751 of JBMYLT010000016.1, forward strand.
CCGAGCGTCCCCAAAGAAACGCAGGCAAATTGGCAAAGTCAGAGCAAAAATTAGTCCTGTTCGGTCTGTTGGAATCGTCGCATCGTTTGGAACTTACGAGGAGTCGAAAGACGGTCTCTTCAATACGATCCTTCAGCTATGTCCTCTTTGTCGCGAAAGATTCAACTTTTCTTGGTCATCTTGCTGAGCCCGATTGCTTTGGCTGCCACCTTTTGGGCATTTTTCCTGGCGCCTGATCCAGATGAAGATGACGACTCAAATCTACCGCCACAGGTCCAAAAAAGCATGGAAGACATGCGAAGAGAGAAAGAGGATCAAAGGAAAATCGACAAATCGATCAAGGCGATTCGAGCCGATCCCAAATTTCAAGAACGGAGACAGTCCGACCAGATGTCCCTGAGAATCCCCGGTGGCGCCCCCCCAAAGAAAGAAGAGAGTTCCTCCCCAACAAAACCAAAGGCCGAAACAGCCGGGATCGTTGATCTTGAAACAATGTCACCCTACCAACGGAACGATGTCATCCGGAAGCTGATGCCCACCTTGATGAGAGAACTCCGGGCCAAGAGAAGCATTCTCCTGAGCGACAGGGTGACCAAGCTTCCCGAGACTTTGCACGATGAAATGAAGGTGATTGCCCAACAAGAAAGCCACTACCTCAAACTCCGGATGAACGGCAAGATCAGCAAGAACGCCTGGTATGTTCTGAGACACCGGCATGTTCGTATCGGTCTCGACGGAGGAGAAGGTGGCCAGGGCGTCCGCATCGTCTCAATCAGACCCCATTTGAGATAACGGGCCAGCCGCCTCACTCATCTAGTTGAAGTGAGCGCAACCAGTCCAGCGAGCGCTTCTGCCAAGCGTCCCACATCGGCCCCTTGTAGCCGTTCAACCCATGGCCACCACTCGCGAGTTTGAGATATTCCGACGGGATTTTCTTGGCCTGAAGGGCTTCAAAAAACTTTTGGCTATTCACCGGTGGAACCGGACGGTCATCGGCGGCATGGGCCAGAAAGGTCGGAGGCGTCTTAGGGCCAATATGGAGCTCATTGGAATAGAGACGAATGAGCTCGTCACCAGGATTTGCCCCGAGAAGGTTATTGCGTGATCCCCCGTGCGTTTGCAATCCCATCGTGATGACAGGGTAGACCAGAATCGCGAAAGCAGGCCGGCTGCTTTGGCTCTCGATGGGATTGTCGGTCCCCTCTTTGCCATCGACAAACTTGGTCGCCGCCATCGCTGCGAGATGACCGCCTGCCGAGAAGCCCATCACCCCAACCCGGTCGGATTGATAACCCCAGTCCTTGGCCTTGGATCGCGCCATCTGCAGCGCCCGACGAACATCGCTGAGCGGGCGAAGCGGATCTCCCTTGGGTAGACGATACTTAAGCACCAAACCAGCGATGCCATTTTGATTGAGCCACCGAGCGATTGGAGCCCCTTCTCCTCCCACCACCCGAGCATATCCTCCACCGGGGCAAATCACCACCGCCGTTCCATTGGGTTTTTCGGGACGAAACACCGTCAGAGTCGCGGAACTCTTCTCAAACTTACCTGACCCCAACGGCGCCTTGCCCTCCGGCCAAAGTGGAAACGACTCGACCGCCGCAGGGCCGACAGTCGGGAAAAGAATGAAGAGCAGAGAAAGGAAATTTTTCATCATCATGCGAGAATGGCCGGGCGGACCGTAGCTTGTTTCTTTGACCTTGAGGGAAATCGCGACTACTGCGAAGCATGTTCTCGAAACAAGTTCGCTCTGCGGTCGCCCTCACCCTCGTTCTTTCCGGAAATCTCCCCTCCACGGTCGTCGCGCAATCGGGTCGACCAGAGAAAGCGGTTCCGGTTTTCAAAGACGGAGAGGCTCAGGTGGTGGAGCGATTCAACGATCCCGATTTCTGGATCCGTCACGATCTCTGGGTTGAGACCGAGCTCGATTCCGATGGCGACGGGCGCCTCGATCGGGTTCATGTCAGCGTGACCCGCCCTCGCCAGACCGAAACCGAAGGCCTGAAGCTCCCGGTGGTTTACGTCACCAGTCCCTATTTTGCAGGCGTGGTCAAGAATGCCCCGATGTATTTTTGGTCGCCCCGTCAGGAGCTCGGTGAAGAGCCTCCCAAGCGCAAGAAAACCACAAAGGTCGTTCCAAAGGGCGAACGCCCCATCATTTCCAAAAGCCACGCCAAAACCTGGGTTCCCCGCGGCTATGCCGTGGTTCACTCCTCCTCTCCCGGCACCGGCCTCTCGCAAGGCTGCGTCACCATTGGAGGACAAAACGAAGCCCTCGCGCCCAAAGCCGTGGTGCAATGGCTAACCGGCAAAGCCAAGGGCTTCACCAAACCGATCAAAGGCGAAAAAGTGGAAGCCTATTGGTCGACCGGCAAGGTCGGCATGACGGGAACCTCCTTCAACGGCACTCTGCCTCTCGCCGCCGCCACCACGGGAGTGGAAGGACTCGAAGCCATCATCCCGATTGCGCCCAACACATCCTACTACCACTACTACCGATCAAACGGCCTTGTCCGTCATCCTTATGGTTACATCGGCGAGGACATCGACTGCCTCTACGACCTTGTCCACAGCGGCAACATGGATCGCCCGGCTCGCCGGAAATACTGCGACTGCCATGTGCGCGATGAGGTCATGCTCAAACACTTCGATCGAAAGCACGGAGACTACAATGACTTCTGGGCCGGCCGCGATTACCTCAATCAACTCGGCAAAATGAAAGCCGCCCTACTCATGGCTCACGCTTTCAACGACTGGAACGTTCAGCCGGAGCACAGCGTGCGGATCTACCAGGCCTGCAAGGAAAAGGGACTCCCGGTTCAGTCTTACTTTCACCAGGGCGGTCACGGGGGAGAGCCTCCATTCAAGCAAATGAACCGCTGGTTTACCCGCTACCTTCATGGCGTGACCAACAACGTTGAGAACGACCCAAAGGCGTGGATTGTCCGCGAAGGCGACAAGCGCGAGGAACCCACTCCTTACTACGACTACCCGAATCCCGCCGCCAAGCCGGTAACCTTTTTCCCGAGTCCCGGAGCCCCGGAAAGAGGAGAGCTAGCCACGAAAAAACCATCCAAGGCCGGAAAGGAGACGCTCATCGATAACTTCTCCTTCGACGGAACCTCGCTCGCCAAAGCAGAATGGACCAAACACCGGCTCATCTACACCGCCCCCACCCTCAAACAGCCGCTTCACCTTTCCGGAACAGCAAAGATCAAGATCCGCCTTGCCTGCAGCAAGCCTGCCGCAAACCTGTCAGTCTGGCTCGTTTCCCTCCCCTGGAACGACAGCCGTAAGGCCGTCATCACCGACAATATCATCACCCGCGGCTGGGCCGATCCACAGAACCACAAATCGATTCGCAAAGGCGAGCCCCTGAAACCCGGCAAGTTCTACGAACTCGAATTTGACCTGCAACCCGATGACCAGCTCATCCCGGCAGACCAGCAGATTGCCCTCATGATTTTTTCAAGCGATCGAGACTTCACCTTGTGGCCCGATCCGGGAACCGAACTCACCGTGGATCTTGAGGCCACTACCCTCACCCTCCCCGTAGTTGGTGGGGTCGATGGCTGGAAGAAAGCCCTCACCGAAGCTCCCAAGGAAGAAGCTGACGAGAAGAAAGACGAAGACAACAAAGATAATTAACCCTACCCATCTCAACCTATGTTTGTCCGCCAATTTTTGTCTTGGTATTTGTTTTTGACCTGTAGCGTTCAGGCGGCGGAACAGCCCAACATCATCGTCATTCTCACTGACGACATGGGATTCTCTGATCTCGGGTGTTTTGGCGGAGAGATTGAAACTCCGCATCTCGATTCGCTCGCCAAAGGCGGCCTGCGCTTCACCGAATTTTACAATACTGCCCGCTGCTGGCCAACGAGGGCCACCCTGATGAGCGGACGATATTCGGACAAGTTGACTTCGGCACAAGTCACCATTCCCGAAGTCTTGAAGCAGTCCGGCTATCAAACCGGAATGGTGGGAAAGTGGCACCTCGGGAAAAAACCCAAGGTCGATGGCCCAATTCAGCGTGGCTTTGACCGTTTCTATGGCACGATGGCGGGAGCCAATTCCTTTTGGGATCCCGAGACCCTCACGAGAAACACCGAGGCCGCCCAACCCGATGGCGATGGTTACTACTACACCGACAAGATCGGTGAGGAAGCCTCGGCCCAAATCAAGGACTTCGCCAAATCCTCCAAACCCTTCTTTCAGTATGTCGCTTTCACAGCGGCGCACTGGCCTCTTCATGCCCCCGAAACCACCATCCAAAAATACCTGAAGCGGTACGAGGGTGGCTGGGAAAAGCTGCGAGCCAAACGATACGCTCGCATGATCGAGATGGGAATCATCGATAAGGAACGCTGGCCTTTGCCCGCCCCCGAAAAACGGGTCGAGGATTGGGCCAAAATCGATCACAAGGAGTGGCGCATTCGAAACCAAGCGATCTACGCCGCGATGGTTGATCACATGGATCAGGCAGTTGGGAAAATGATCGCCGCTCTGAAAGCCACCGGCAGTTTTGAAAACACCCTCATCGTATACGCCCACGACAACGGAGCCTGCGCCGAACATCTCAACGGGAATGCCTGGAACACCGCGAACCTCGTTTTGAAAAATGCGAAAGCGCAGGGCAAGTCTGTCGCGGTAGGCGACGTCTATGACGTTCCCATGGGCGGCCCGCTAACTTACGGCAGTGTCGGACACAACTGGGCCAGCGCCCAAAACACCCCGATGCGACGCTACAAGGCGAACGTCCACAATGGAGGGGCCTGTACCCCGGCCATCATGCACTGGCCTTCCGGGATCAAAGCCAAGGCCGGATCGATTTCATCCGGCCGCGGACACGTGGTGGATTTCATGGCGACCTTTCTGGAGCTCGCGGACGCAAGCTATCCGGAAAATTTTCAGGGAAAGGCGATCGCGGCTCACGAGAGCCGATCGCTTGTGCCCATCCTCAAGGGCGGAACGGGCGACCGAAGTCACCCCTACCTTTTCAACCATTCCAATACCCATGCGGTGGTCAAAGACGACTTCAAGATCATCCGTGAAGGACGCGGCTCGTGGGCTCTCTACAACCTCGCCAAGGAACGCACTGAGATCACCGACCTCGCCGACCAACATCCGGAGAAAGTCGCGGAGCTTGCTAAAATCTGGGAGGCGCGCTGGAGAAGCAAAAAGAAGTGACACTCCCTGCGTTTGAAGACAACTGACGACAGGGCTCGGCCCGAAGATTTGCTTACTTTTGGCTATCGGCCTCCAGAAAGAGCTGGGTATATTCCTTGTCCCCCTTGAGAATGGGAAGCTTGAGCTCCGTGATGAGCTTACTGAGTTCCTTCAAATTCCAGTAGAAACTCAATTCAAGAATTTTGTATCCACGATGCCGGTTGCATTGAAGGCAAACCTCGGCATGAGCCAGAACCCCGCCCCCCTTGTCGTAGAAAACGAATCCGTGATGAGGCCAGTAGCAGTCTGCAAGAGGCGGAATTTTGTTTGGCAGCGGTTGTTTCGCGATCGCCTTGATCAACCTTTCCTTTTGATCCGGGGAGAGCTTGACCCCGGCCTTGTTGATGACTCCTTTGTGCAATCGCCCTTCAATGGTGATATGAGACTTCTCTTCCTGGGTGTAATCATAAACGTAGGCTCGAACTTCATGAATTGCCGGGTCCGACAATTCGATTGCCGGGCTCAACGCGGATGACAGAAAAACAATCAGGGAAATCAAAAAGAAGAAGGGGGTCGTTTTCATCTAAACTGGGAGACCCGCGGCTACCAAATTTCTTGGAAATTTTCAAGAATCAGATCGGGCCCTTCTTGGAGTCAGCTCTCCTCGAGCACTTCAAAGCGACCTGCTTCACGATTCTTGCGAACAGTGCCGGCCGGAAAAATGCGGCCATTCATGGCAAGATAGACTCCTTCACCCAAACTCTGCAAAGCCCCCACGGCGGCACCGACATTGAAGATGGCATCAGTGACACGGAAACGGGCCGGGGCCATAGCACCCGTGAGGACAATGATCTTGCCAGGAATTCCGACCAGAACCTCGGCGGTTTTCGCCATGGTGTCGGTGCCATGGGTGATAAGAATTTGCCGGTGATGAGATGATTCACAAGTTGCGCGAACTTTGCTTCGATCCTCGTCAGAGATTTCTAAGCTGTCTTTCCGAAAAAGCGGAACAAGTTCGTAGTCGATATCCGCTCCGACATCTTCGAAGATATGGGGAACGGTGGGCTCACCGACTTCAAATTCCGAGGCGGCATCGAAATAGACCTTATCAATCGTACCGCCGGTGGTGAGGATGAGCATGGAGAAAATCTGAATCAGCGATGCCGTTTTGACGAGTGTTGATGCAGATCACCTCACTGCGACTCATCCGATCCGCCGAGCTTCCGCACCCGAATCTTGCGAAACTTTACCGTCCCGCCTTTGCCATGGTGTTGGATCCCAAAGTATCCCTTCAGTTGCCGTTTCTCGCGAATGTCAGAAACCAGCTTGCCATTGACCCAAGTTTGAAGGTGATCACCTATTGCTTTCACCCGGTAATGATTCCACCCGCCTTCCTTGAGAAGGCCCTTCTTTTTGCTGAGCCATCCTCCCAAGCCAATGCCGTAGATCCCTCCCGGAAGCTTCCGGTCGATTTCAATTTGATACCCTTTGGGTTTTCCTTTGACTCCTTGGCATCGAAAGGCCAGGCCCGAATTGAAGCCCTGGTATTCTGGCAGGAGAACCTCAAGCTCGGCTTCGAAGTCCGCCATCTCGACTTTGCTCACGACCCAGACATTGGTTTTCGAAAGGAGATGGAGCTCACCGTCCTTCGCGGCAAAGGTCTCCACTTTGGCTCGCGGGGTCCATCCTTTGGTTGTCTTGCCATCAAAGAGATCGATCCACTCGGCGTGGACCAAGGTGGACATCAAAAGAAACAAGGCTCCGAATCTCATGACCGTTGGTTTTTTATGACAGGGATCTTTCTTCTTCAAAGCCTCACTTATTCCTTCTCAGGCAAGGGAGCCTTTCCCGCTCCCTCCAAGGTGTGAAGATAGTGGAGAATGGCTTCGAATTGTTTGTCTGCCTTGCCTTCGAAGAAACTAGAATTCAAGGCGCGTTCCTTGTCGATGGTGTATTTCGGCATGATCGTTAAGGGCGCGTGACGCTGGGGCCAGAACATCCAGGTACGGTAGTAGTCCGGTCGGAGGCGATGGGCCGCGATTTCGAGATTCGGACCCTGACCTTCAAAGGCCTGAAGTGCGGGGGTCTCACCCATGGCGTGACAAGTAGTGCAAGCGTATCCGGCGGCTCCAATGATCGTCTTTCCGACTTCAACCAATTTGGGTTCGGGCTCCAATTCGGACTTCGAAAGGTCCATTCCGGCCCGATAGGCAAGGCCGGTTGCCAAGACTTTGGAATGTCCGGGGAAACCGGGCATGCGCGCATGCAACCACGGACGAACCTTGAGCGCCTCGCCATTGAAAAGTGATTGCAACCAATCGCTGTGGAATTTCTCCCCAGCAAGGGCGATCTCCGGGAGTTTGTTGTCGCCCGAATGGCAGGTGGCACATTGGAAACGTTCGAGCGCCCGTGCCGCATATTCGTGAGGAACGAAGCGACGGAGTGAAGTATAGTTGCGATTGCCATCGATGTTCTTGAAAGCGAAGAGGTCTTGTTTTTGGGAAAGACTAAGACCGAGCTCGGGGGCGTTTTCTTCTTCTTCGGAGAGACAACCCTTCTCAAACCATTCGGTATTCCACATCTCATTGAGATCTTTGGCGGCAAACTCATACCTCACTCTTTTTCCAGGTTCGTGGCAGGTCGCACAGCGCTGGGCAAAGATCGCTCTCCCTCTCGCAAAATCGCCCCCTGAAAGCGCCGGAACTTTTGCCGCCTTGGCTTGAATGGCGCTCGCTATATCGGCGGCTTCCTGCTGGGACAACCTGAGATTGGGGAAGGTGGTGTGACGGTGGTGTTGAGAAGGGTTTAAAAGAAGGATCTGAAGTCCGATGTCAGTCAGTTTTCCCGATTTAGCGAGTTCCTCAGCCCATGGCCCAAGATGGAGTTTTTTAATGAGAGCCGCCCCCTTTCCGGCATCTCCTTCCTTCCCGGTCGAGATCTTCATCTTGCGTGAAGCAAGGTAAGCGGCGATGTCAGCAGCATGATCAGGGGCGACACTCGGGCAATGATCATCCGGCTTACGAATCCACTGTTCGATCCATCCACCATGGTAGCGATGTCCGGCATTCATAAGATCAGGAAGAGTCTCAAACAGCTCAGGCATTTTACCCGACTTGAAGTGATTCTGGTCAGGGGCATGGCATTTGATGCAATGAGCGGCCGCGAAGAGATTGCGCCCCGCGCGAGCTTTGTCCTTTTTGCCCAGCATCGGGTTGGCGGTGTAGCGGTAGGCCGACGGCTTGACGGGCTCCCAAACGAAGTCGGATCCGCTCCAGAGAAGTCGAAGGCGGCTCGTCCCCTTACTCGTTCCCTTGAAGTGACAGAAGAGAGCCTGCGGCCCTGCTTCCAATGAAACAGGAGGACATTCCAAAGGCAGCTCGCCTTCCATGATCTGTTTGCCGTTGAGCTTGAAACTGGCCCAACCTCTACCCTCTAGCCGGAACGCGCGTTCATCGCGCGCTGCGATCACCAGATTTCCTTCAAAGACGGCCTGCTTGTTATTAATGAAAACAGAAACGACCCCCTGTTCTGCGATGGTCAGGGCCAGCCGATCAACCACGACGGCATCGTCCGCACTGCCTCTCGAGGTGCTCATAAGGAGACCGGGTTCACCCCGCGCTTCTTTTTTAATCTCAGGGAGATTGGCCAGATCGAGACCGTGGTTACCGAAGGCCGGGCGAAGATTGTGAACGGTAGTCCAAATCGTTTCCTTGAACTCTTTCTTCGCAGCATCCGCGAGGTCCATGCGAATCTCCATCTGCATCGCCGGGGTCATCCCAGGGATGTAAAGAAAGACCGATTTGCCGTCTTCGAGTAGCCGGGCGGCGCAGACCTTGACGGCATCGATCTGGTTCACCGACCCTTTCGATGGCTCGACCAGCGCGTTCTTGCGGGCGGCCGGGTCAGGTTCGTCGATGGAGAAACGACCCGAGCCATATTGAGGGCCCCAGACGTAGTCCCATTTACTGACGGCATAACGGCGGGGGTCACTGGCAACCAGCGGATCCAAGCTAGTGCTGAATTCCACTTTGAGACCGTTTTCGAAGGCCTGCAATTTCAGAGGCACGGGCTTTTCGTCGGAGAGAAAACGAATACGTTGGAAACCGGTGCCGCCGTTCGTTTGCCAACCACGGAAACCGATCGCATAAAGGTGGCCCGTTTCAGGATGAAAGCGTCCACGCATGTTGGCAGTGGTCAGTTCAATGGGCAACCGGTAAACCCCACCTTGGACCTGTCCCCCAACCTCATCGATCAAGGTCCGGTAAATCGAACTCTTGCCGTAGGACAAGTGGAGCATTTGACCCGCATGGTTTTTCCACGAGCTATTCGCTGGCACCCAGAACTGGCTGCCGCTTGAGTTGTCGACCGAATAGGGTAACCAGCAAAGCGGACGTTCATAATCGGTCGGGGTCCCGGGAAGAGTGCGGATGAACTTCTTTTTGTTCCATTCACTGGGCACCACTCCGTGGAAACTACTCCCGTCAGGTTTGCTCCAGGTGATCTTGCAACGAGGCACGTAGCTGCCTTCATTTTCGCCGGTGGTCAGTTCACCATTCGGCCCCACACCGAGCCCTCCCGGAGCACGAAGCCCCGAGGCCATGCGGGTGAGGGTTTTACCATCGGAACTCACCTTGAGGATAGAGCCATTGTGTTCGGTGAGCTCAGAGAATCCACGACCACCCGAAAGCACGGGAGCACCTTTACTGAAGTAGAAGTTTCCCTCGGCGTCAGTTTGCAGATCGAAAGCGAACTCGTGAAAGCCCCGGGTGATGAGGACGTCGTTGTTGAAGCACTCATAAAAGTCGGCTTCGCCATCGTTGTTCAAATCATGGAGGCGCGTGATCTGGTCACGCCCATGGGTGTAGATGACGTCGTCGACGATCTTGAGGCCAAGTGTTTGAAATAGCCCGCTAGCAAAGCGCCGCCATTTGATTTCAGAAAGATCGCCCTTGATTCCCTCTCCGATCCAGACGTCACCATTCCAGGTCGAGCAAGCGACACGATTACCATCGGAAAAGAAGTCAAAAGCCCCGAAGCGGATTTTGGACTGCCACGGATTTTCCTTGGGAAGGGCAATGTCATCGACAGCGTATCCCGAAACAGACTTGCTGATGCGGCCCTTGGTGGTGAGGGTTTCCGGAAAAAGGGAAGGCCCGCCACGCGTCCGTTCGCTCAAATCAGGAGATTTGAAGGTGTCCTTTCCTCCTTCGGCTCTTCGATACAGGACGTCGAACGACCCGGAGAGTCCTTCGGGAATCAGGGCGGTGAGCCGCCCGGAAGGGTGTGCTTTCAAGGTGACCTGACTGTTCACATTGCAAAGCGAGAGATGATGATCACCGACCCCTTCATGCGGATTGAACAGAAGGATCTCCAGGTCTTGTTTGATCGGTTCGTGAACAAATGAACGCACGAGGCTGGACCCCGCCAGCCAGGGCATCTCGAGAAACTTTGTGCCTCCAACAGTGTAACTCAAGACCGTGCCCTCTTTGTGCCGGTAGAGGCCGAGATACTTGCCCTGCTGGTCCGGGAGAGGACCATTGTTGATCTCGCGGGGATCGTCCCAGTTTCCCTTCACCGCTACTCCAGGCCCCTTCTTGGTCGTGAAAAAGTAATCCTCGCGAGATTCCGGGAGATAGGAGTTGTCGGCGTGTTTGCCACTCCAAGGCGTTCCCTCCAGCCTTACCGTTCCTTTGAATCCGGCCACCATCCTGAGCGTTTCGGTATCGAAGACGACGGTATGATTTTCTTTGGGTCCAATCTTGATAGCGATCCCTTTCAGGGCAGCCACTTCTCCCTTGGGACCGAAACCCAGAAAAGTGTCGCTGATGAAGGGGCCGGTGTCCATGAGATCCCACCAGCTGGCCTTCGGATTTGCAGCCACTTTGATTGAAGTGATCTCAGCACGGGTTTTCGCCGGGAGGAAGGAGGCCTGTGAAAAAAGTCCACTGAGGATGAATGCTCGAATCAGGATCATGGAATGCTGTGGGAGGCAGAATAGAAACGAAGAGAATCGCTTCAATGCCAAACGAAATGGAGACCAAAACACAGAGGGTTTGATCTCGAAATGCTCCTGTGGAGATTTGTAGAGTCGACAATTTCCTTTTGACGGAACGTCCCATTTTTTGATCGCTTTGAGATGCCAATGAAAGCATCGACTCGTCTCCTGTCCATCCTTCTGGCCAGCAGCCTTCTCACCGCGCCTGGAGTTTCCTCCGGTGCCATCACGATGGGTTCTCCCACGATGGTCAATGTCGCCTTGAACCGCACGACTTTTGGCGATGTCGCTTCAAGGAGACCGAGCCCCTCCACCGGAGGATCTCCCGGGATCATCAAAGGTGAGGTTTTCCAAGGCAACCCAAACAGCGACCAAGATGGCGACGGCGTCAATGCCTTCACCGAATTTGCGATGGGCATGAGTGACCTCGATACCAACACCCTCGCCGAAATGGTGGGTGACCAATACGTCCGCATCTACCGCTCTCTGACTCCCTTGAGCGACGAAAAACTCTTCGTCCGCTATCGCACCAAGTAACCCCATTAACCACCAACCCATCTGGATGCGACTAACGGAAAAAGGGCATGCCCTCCTTGAGCAATTCCTGCAAATGGGTGATCTCGCCATCGATGCCACCGCGGGAAACGGACACGACACGCTAAAAATGGCGGAGTTGGTGGGTGAGGAAGGAACAGTCATGGCCATCGACCTCCAAAAGGCAGCTCTCAACGCCACCCAATCCCGACTTGAGGCCGCCGGATGCTCCAACCGAGTGAAGCTGATTCTCGGGGATCATGCCGAAGCCTTGGCCAAACTCCTTCCGGCAAAAGCCAAAAAAGCTGGGGCCATCACCTTCAATCTGGGCTACCTCCCCGGCAGCGACAAAACAGTGACCACCCAGGAGGAGACCACGATCACCGCCCTCGAGAAAAGCCTGACCCTCCTCAAACCCGGCGCTCCTCTTCTGGTGACAGCCTACCGTGGCCATCCAGGAGGCCTCGCCGAATCGGAAGCAGTCGCCCGCTGGGCAAAGGGTCTCGATCAGCAAGATTGGGAAGTCAGTCTGGATGAACCCGCCACCCGACCCGGACCATCCATTCCACCGGTCCTTTGGCTCATCAGACGTCGCATTTTGGGATAAGTTTGTCTTCTTCGAGTGAAATCTCCACAGGAGGTTGCGCATCAAATTTTTGAAGAGATGATAAAAGACCCGGGGCCAATCCGTCCCTAGAAGAGTAGACATGACCCGCTTGCGGGACCGCTTCTTTCAACCCGAAAACGACCGCTTTTAAAACACATTAAGATTGAATCAGAACTCGATTTCGCTAAACAGCCCAAACATCCAACAAAAATGACTATGTCCGATCAACAGCCCTCCAACGATTCCGCGCAGGCCTCCCGCCGCGACTTTGTGAAGAAATCCACCCTCGGAACCGCCGCTCTCGGCCTTGGTTCCGTCTCCGTTTCCCCGCTGATGGCAGCTGAGGACATGAGCAAGAAGAAGCTCAAAGTGGGCGTCGTCGGCCTGGGTGGACGCGGTACCGGAGCGGTCAGCGACATTCTCCGCGCTGATCCCAACACCATTCTCTGGTCCAGCGCGGACATTTTCGAAAAGAGCAAGAGCCGCCTCAACGGTCTCAAAAAACGTTTTGCTGGCCGGATCGACACCGGAAATGGTGAGCGCGAATTCATCGGCTTCGACGCCTACCAAAAGGTCATCGAAAGTGGCGTCGACATCGTTCTTCTGACATCGACTCCGGCTTTCCGCCCGCAGCACTTCGAAGCTGTCATCAATGCCGGCAAGCACGCCTTCATCGAAAAGCCCTTCGCTCTCGATATTCCCGGCCTCAAGCGCATCGTTGAGTCCGCCAAAAAAGCCGCTGGCAACGGCCAGTCTGTCGTCACCGGCCTAGTCTGGCGTTACAGCCCCCACCTCATGGAGCTTCACAAGCGCATCCAGGACGGCGCCATCGGTGATGTCCTTTCGACTTCCTCCTCCTACTGCGGTGGCGGACGTCCCAACAAGATGCCCGACATCAAGTTCAAGCCCGCCAAGATGCCCGACATGGAGTGGGCCCTCCGCTACTGGCAAAGCTACCTCGAGCTCGGCGGTGACTGCGCTCTCGAGTACATGGTCCACGGCATCGACCGCATGTCCTGGGCCATGGGCGACGAAATGCCCGTCAAGTGCTACGCCAACGGCGCCAACGTTTACCCGCTCAACGGCGCCAACGCCTGGGACAACTTCTCCCTCCGCTTCATCTATGCCGACGGCCGCACTGCCGACTTCCTTGGCCGTCAGCTTCCCCGCACCTACTCCGCTTCCGGTGACGATATTATCGGAACCAAGGGTCAGGCCTTCGGACGAAGCGGCAGCGCTTCCATCGTGAAGGACGGCAAGGTCGTCTGGGAAACCCGCGGCGGACTTGACTACGTCAACGAGCACAAAGTCCTCACCTCGCACATCCGCTCCGGTAAGGTCTACAACGACGTTCTCGACCAGTTTGACACTACTCATGCCATCTGCATCATGGGACGGAGCGCTGCCTACACCGGCCAGCTCCTCACCGACAAGCAACTCATGGATTCGAAAGACCTCCTTCTGAAGACCGAGGACGTCACCTTCGACTCGCCGTTCACGGCCCGCCCGGCGGCCCAGCCTGGCATCACGAAGTTCAGTTAAAGAACATGACTGAAACCATCTTGAAACTTTCCCGGGCGACCTGCCTCGGAAGCCTGCTTCTGCTGTCTCCGGCTCTGGCCGAGGACGGCAGTTCCAGAGCCGACATTAAGCCGGCGCTGGTAATGGATGACGTGGACGAGGAGCGGATGCGCCTCGCCCGGCTCATTCACAAGCGGATTGTCGAGAAGCAAAAGGGTCAAGACGCTAAAATGGCTCCCTACAAGGAAGCCCTGACGTCCGGTGCAGAGTTTGAGATGGTCCCCGTCAAAGGGGGCACCTTCACCTGGAAAGGTGACAAGGACGGCGATGTCCTCGAGACGACCATTTCGCCGTTCTGGATGGGTAAGCATGAGGTGACTTGGGACGAATACGATCCCTACATGTATACCGAAGTGGCTCGCGAAAAGAACGGCGACCTTCCCGATTTCATTCGGGAAAATACCGAAAAAGAAATCGATCTCCTCGCTCGTCCCACCACGCCCTATCACCCAATGACCTTCGGGATGCCTCGCGACGGCCACCCGGCGGTCGCGATGACCCAGCACGCAGCCAACAAGTATTGCCAGTGGATCAGTCTTCAAACCGGACACTTCTACCGCCTTCCCACCGAAGCAGAATGGGAATACGCCTGTCGCGCCGGTCAGGAAGTCGGCAATGGCTTCTCGGCCAAAAGTAATGCCGAAGCTGCCGAATACGCCTGGCTTGGCGGAGAGACCAGCACTTACCAAAAACCCGGTCAAAAGAAACCCAACGCCTGGGGACTTTACGACATGCACGGCAACGTTCTTGAGTGGACACTCGACCAATACGTTCCAAACCGCAAAGAGTTCTTCGGTAAGGGCAAGGTCGTTGACCCTTGGATCAAGGCCACCAAGCCCTACCCGCATGTGGTCAAAGGCGGACACTGGCAGCAAAAGCTCCCGGAGCTCGCCGCGTCCGCCCGTGGGAAATCGGATGCCCTCTGGAAAGTGGTCGATCCCCAACGCCCCCGCAGCCTGTGGTATCACACCAGCACTCCGTGGCTTGGCATGCGGGTCGTTCGACCGCACAAAACTCCGACTGCCGAGGAGATGTATCACTACTGGAACTCCGGCGTGGAAGCCGACGAGTAACTGGTTCTCAAGTCTCGATTCCCTTCTTCAACAGCGGGGTCTCTCTCCGAAAATTCCAACGAGATCAAAACGTATCTTGCGGGGTCCTATCCGACCAAGTGATGTATCTTCGTGTTATGAAATCCCGCCCCCTGTCTCGCTCGGCGGTTGTTTTGTTTGGGGCATTCGTTCTCTGTTCAGAAACTTTAGCTGATGGGAAAGAGGCCCAGCCCGACATCAAACCCGCCCTCGCCAAAGATGGTTTTGACAGAGAACAAATGCGTCTCGCCCGGGTCATCCACAAACGCGTCGTCGACTATCATGCGATCAAAATTCAAACCAACGGTGGCAAGGACAAAGGCTTGATCCCTTACAAGGAAACCCTTCGTTCATTGGCGCAATTCGAAATGGTTCCCATCAAAGGCGGTACCTTCACCTGGAGAGGAGAAAAGGAAGACGATGTTCTGGAAGTCACCATCTCCCCCTTCTGGATGGGGAAGCACGAAGTGACTTGGGAACAATACGAACCATTCACCGACAGTGCGCTCCCTCGCCTCCATAACGGCAACCTTCCCGACGACATCCGGGAGCAAGTGATCAATGATCTCGATCTCCTGGCACGCCCCACCCAACCTTACATCCCCCTCTCCTTTGGGATGCCCAAAAAGGGACACCCGGCCCTCGCGATGACCCAACATGCCGCCAACAAATTTTGCCAATGGATCAGCTATCAAACCGGCCACTTCTACCGCCTTCCTACCGAGGCCGAATGGGAATATGCCTGTCGCGCCGGACAAGCCGACAACAGCAGCTGGGGTGAGGACCCAGCTAAAGCCCATGAATATGCATGGTTTGGCGGGGGCCCCGAAAGCCACTACCACAAACCCGGTCTCAAAAAACCAAACGGCTGGGGAATGCACGACATGCACGGCAACGTCCTTGAATGGACACTCGATCAATACGTTCCCAACCGCAAAGAGTTCTTTGGCAAGGACAAAGTCATCGACCCCTGGATCAAAGCGACCAAGCCCTACCCGCATGTTGTGAAAGGTGGTCATTGGAAACAAAACTTGAAACAACTCGCTGCCTCAGCGAGGGGCCAATCAAATCCCGCCTGGAAAGTTGGCTGCCCGATGGCCCCGAAGAACCTCTGGTATCACGATACCACACCGTGGCTCGGCATGCGCTTGGTCCGCCCTCAAAGAATCCCCACCGCCGAAGAGATGTATTATTATTGGAACTCCGGCGTGGAATACGACAAATGATTGCCCCGCTCGAAACTCCAAGCAGCCCCTCAATGTATTGAAACCATGCAGACTTTGAAACCCTTTCATCGTGCCAAGGTCTTGCTGGCGTCATTCCTACTTTTTCCTCCTATCTTTGCCGATCCAGTCAAAGCACAAACGGAACACAAACGACACACCTTCAACTCACCCCATCTTGGCACGGTCGTTCGCCTGATCTTCTTCTCTTCAGATCGCTCGCCGGACGCCAAAAACCGGGCCAACCGGTGCTTCGAGCTGGTTGAAAAGCTCAACGCCATCTTCTCCGATTACGAGGCAGACAGCGAACTCAACCTCCTCTGTCGCAAACCCGTCAAATCCCCACACAAGGTCACTAAAGAACTCTTCGAAGTCATTGCTTATGCAAAAGAAGTCTCGACTCAATCAGATGGTGCTTTCGACATCACGCTAGGCAAGGACACCAAGCGGTGGAGAGCCAAACGGGATGGTGCCACCGAGAAAGAGCCTTCAAAAAAACCATCCACCATCACCAGCTACCGCGATCTCGTCCTCGATTCTGAAAAGCAAACAATCACGCTTCTCAAACCCATGCAGCTCGACCTCGGTGGCATTGCCAAAGGATATATCGCGGATCGCTTGATGGCACAACTCAAGGAGGAAGGTCTCACCCGCGCGGCCGTCACCGTCGGAGGCGAAATCGTGGTCTCGGACGCGCCCATCGGAAAGAAGGGATGGCGCATCGGCTTGTCCGATCCGGGGAAAAACATCACCGGCACACTCGACCTCACCCACACTGCACTTTCAACTTCGGGCGACAATTACCAGTTTTTCGAGATAGACGGCGAACGCCAAGCCCACCTCATTGATCCGAAATCGCGAAAGGGCAAAAGCAACCGCCTCAACGTGACCACCATCGCCCCGTCTGCGATGGCCGCTGATGCCTGGGCCACCGCTTTTCGTATCCTCCCGACTGACAAGGCCTTGCCTCTGGCCGAGAAACAAGATGGAGTCGAAGCCTTCTTCAATCCGCTCGAAGGCGAACCGCAAAAGACCAAGGGCTTTCCCACTCCGCAGCCAAGGAAGTGAGGCCGGGTAGGCGTATTTCTCCTCCCTTGCTAGACAAGCTCCGCCCAAATCACTAGGTTCGCGAAATGAAGTTCTTTACGCTCCTTCTCTTCTTTCCACTCACCCTGCTGGCGGAAAAGAAACGACCCAACATCGTCTTCTTCTTCACCGACGACCACGCCCCCCACGCTATCGGCGCCTACAACGGCTGGCTCAAAAGCGTGAACCCCACTCCGGAAATCGACAAGCTGGCAGCCGACGGGATGCTTTTCGAAAATTCCTTCTGCACCAACTCAATCTGCGGCCCTTCCCGCGCCGTCATCATGTCCGGCAAGCACAGCCACAAAAATGGCTTCATGAACAACGGGAATTCCTTCGACTGGAACCAACAGATCTTCCCGAAAATCCTCCGTGCCGCCGGCTACCACACCGCCCTCTACGGCAAGTCCCACCTCAAGGGCAAACCTCAGGGCTTCGACTCCTGGGCCGTGCTTCCCGGTCAAGGCGACTACTACAACCCCGCCATGCTGACACCTGATGGTCGCAAGGTCATCGAAGGCTACTGCACTGACATTGTCACCGACATGGCCATCGATTTCATCAAGGAATCCAAAGCCCTCGGCAAACCCTTCATGCTCATGTGCCAACACAAGGCTCCTCACCGGACCTGGATGCCCGCCCTGCGCCACTTGCATCTTTACGACGACATTGAGATGCCCGAACCGCCCACCCTGTTCGATCAATACAAAGGCCGCGTACCCGCCCAGCATCAGGAAATGGAAATCGATCGTCACATGTATCTCGACCACGACCTATTCGTGGACCTCAGCCCCGAAGCAAAGTTCCCGAAACAACGCCGGCCCAGCGAAGATCGCTCGGCTTGGGGCAACATGAAGCGCATGACTCCGGAGCAGCTTAGAACTTGGCGTGCCGCATACGGCCCGAAAGACAAGGCCTTCCACGAAGCCAAGCTCACAGGTCGTGACTTAGTCCGTTGGAAATTCCAACGCTACACCAAGAACTACCTTCGCTGTATCAAGGGAGTCGATGAAAACCTGGCTCGCCTTCGCAAGGCTCTCGCCGACGAAGGTCTCGCTGGAAACACCGTCTTCGTCTACTCCTCCGACCAAGGTTTTTATGTAGGCGACCATGGATGGTATGACAAACGCTGGATGTACGAGGAATCCTTGAAAATGCCCCTCATCATTTCATGGCCCGGAGTCACCAAACCAGGATCTCGCAACACCGACCTTGTGCAGAATCTCGACTACGCCGAGACCTTCCTGGAAATGGCCGGTGCCAAGATCCCCAACGACATGCAGGGCGCTTCCCTCGTTCCACTTCTCAAGGGAGAAAAACCAGCAGACTGGCGAAAGTCCATTTACTACCACTACTACGAATACCCGTCCTACCACCAAGTCCCCCGGCACAACGGCATCCGCACCGATCGCTACAAGCTCATCAACTTCTACGAGTTTGGCGAATGGGAATTCTACGATCTTAAAACCGACCCGGACGAACTCGCCAACCTTTACGGAAATCCGGAGAAAAAGGCGCTTATCGAGGACGTCCGCAATCAACTCCTCGCCCTTCAAAAGAAATACCAGGACGACACTGTCACCCCCGCCAGGCCTAAGGCATGGCAGACCGAAAGACGCAAAACCACCAGCGTCAAAACTCCCGCCAAGTTCCGCCCGCGAGTGAAGTAACCCCGCATCGCCCGGCGAATCGGTAGGAATCCCTCACCGGATTTTTTCGTCGGGCAGCTCGCCCTTGATCCCCTCGTCCATCGGCATCTTGTCCTTGCCACCAGGATGCGATTCGGTAATGCGCTGTTCGAGTTCCTTCCGGAGCTTCGCGACCAACGATTGATACTTTTTGTCTGAGATCAGATTGGTTGTTTCGCCGGGATCGGTCTTCAAGTTATAAAGTTCGGCCATGTGCTTGTCTGGTGAACCATCGCCATGCGGGTAGCGGATGTATTTCCACTCATCGGCCCGGAGCGCGCGGACATTGGGCGTGTAGGGAAACTGCTTCTCGTAATTGTATTCGTAATACCAACTGGTGCGCCAATCAGGGTCACCCGAGGTGACGAGCTTCTTCCAAGAACGTCCCTGAGTTTTGGGAAGTGGTGGCGCTTCGCAGATCTCGAGGATGGAAGCGGCGAAGTCGAGCGTGAGGGTTTGAGCTTTGATGGTCTTGGCGTTGGAGGTTAGCGCAGGGTAACGCACAACCAAAGGAATGCGCAGGGACGGCTCGTGGCCGGTCCGTTTGTCGACCATGCCGTGCTCGCCTTCCAAAAGCCCGTTGTCGCTGGTGAAGATAAAAAGGGTGTTGTCGAGCTGGCCCGATTCCTTGAGGTAGGCATAAAGTCGGCCCACCGAGTCATCGACGGAAAGCAAAGTCCCCCAATAAGCCCGCACCATTTTTTCAAACGCGAGCATCCCGGCAGCCGAACTATCCGGGAATTCCTTTCGCCAATCGAAAAGCGGACCGTAGATGCCGTGCCAGGTGCTCAATCGTTGGCTGATCCACTTGGGCTTATTCTTCAATTGGAAAGCCGTTTCAGGATATGGCACACGGACGTGATCAAAACTCTTCTCGTACTTCTTTTCCGGAAAATAGAAACTGTGAGGCGCCTTGTGACCAAGCATGAGGAGGAAGGGCTTTCCTCCTTTCTCCTGTTTCTTCATCCAGTCGAGAGCCATATCGGTAACCACAGTCGTGTAGTAACCGGGGACCACCTTGCGTTCGCCGTCGTTGGCACGGAATTCAGTATCGAAATACTTTCCCTGGCCACGATGGGTCACGAAGTGATCGAAACCCGGGCGCTTACTATCATCGTCCTCGCCCATGTGCCACTTGCCGATGTAAGCGGTGGTGTAACCAGCGCTTTGCAGCTGACGGGGAAAGGTCGGAAGATTGCGCGGATAGTCGGTGAAGTTGTTCACCACACCGTGGGAGTGAGCGTAGAGTCCACCGAGAATGGAAGCCCGGCTGGGCGAACATAGCGAGGTGGTGCAGAAGTGGTTCTTGAAAAGCAGCCCTTCCTCAGCGAGACGATCGATATGCGGGGTCTTCAAGTGCGGATGTCCCATGCAGCCCAAAGCATCAGAACGCTGGTCATCGGTGAGGATGAAAACGACGTTGGGGCGTTTGGAGAAACCAATGGAGGTGAGCGCCAACAAGACGAGGAAAGAAAGGAAGGATCTCATGGAAGAAAGCCGGGCAATCAAAAGCCCTAGGAAGGTGTCACTTTCTCCCCAGTCCGACCACCAAAAAACGGATGGCAATTCCCGGTAAGAAGGGTAATTGTCCGGCGTGTTACGCGTGAATGGCGAGTGGGTCGATCAGGAGTTGGTGGAAGAAACCTTCCACCGGATTAAGACTGCCGAAGAACAACGTCTCGAAGTCTCCTGCTGCGAACGGGATCCCGAGTTTTATGCCAAAGCCGAGGAGGAAGTAGCCGATTCCATCCTGATCGCCCAGGAAGCCGAGACCCGCTTTCCGAAAATTCCGGAAGACGAGATCACCCCGAAGTTGAAGGAAATGATTGATGCCTACCGCCAACACGGAGCATCGTGGGACATGCTCGACGCTCAACGGGACATGATGCGTCACGAGATTGCAGCCTCGATGCGGATGGACAAGCTCATCGCGAGCCTCCTGGGAGACGAAGACAAAGTGAGCGATCAGGAAGTGCAGGCCTTCTACCAGAAACACCTCTCCGATTACCGTACGCCCGCCGAAGCCCGAAGTCTTCACCTCATGAAGACCCTCAATGAGGACACCACCGCTTCGGAGGTCTTTTCCAAACTCGCCGCTCTCCGCGAAGAGATTCTCGAAGGGGCTGACTTCGAGGAAGTGGCAAAAACAGAAACCGAAAAATCCACCGGCGAAATCGATCTCGGCTGGATCTCGCTCGATCGTCCAGCGAACCCCTTCGAAGCCACCCTTTTCTCAATGCGAACCAATGAAGTCTCTCCCGTCATTGTTTACGAGCACGCGATGCACTTGATCAAAGTAGCCGAGCGTAAGGACGAGGAATTGGTCCCTTTCGAGGACATCAAAGAAGAACTCGAGACGCGCGCTCTTGGCAAGAAACGACGGGACGCCCTGCAGGCCCTCGCGATCACCTTGCGCGAAACCGCCGTGATCGAGAAAGCGGATCCCGAGGAGGTAGAAGCGTGAAAAAACACACGCTGAGTTTCCTTCTTCCTGCCGTCCCGGTTCTCAGCACCGGCGAGGCCGGGGGACAGGACGCCCTGCGTTATCGCTTCCAAATCTACGACGAGCAAGACGGCCGGCTCGATGTCCAATCCCACTACCTCGACTACGAACACCGCCGGGGATTCACCCAATACGGCCTACGGTTGGCCATTGATTCTCTGAGTGGCATGACTCCCACCGGGACCCATGCCCGGGGAGACGAAGAGGATTGGCTCTTCCAGTTGATTGAAGACGAACGCCGGGTGGCGGTGGCCACCATCGAGCACGAATTCGACGACTTCACCCTGACCTTCGAATACGCCCACTCCAAGGAGCAGGACTACCGATCCAATGCGATCACCGCGTTGGCCAGCCGCCAGTTCAATCAAAAGAACACAACCATCACCGCTGGCGTGGCCTATGCTTTTGATAAAATTCTCGCCACGCCCTTTACCAACAACTTCGATGATGAGGACAAGAACACGCTCGATCTGAGCTTCGGACTCTCGCAAATCCTTTCCCGCAACACCCTGTTTGATCTCAACATCGGATGGGGCCGCAATACCGGTTATCTCGGTGATCCCTACCGTCGCATTTCTCAGATCCAAACGATCACGGTGAACGATCCTTTTGGCAGGCCGTTAGAGATCACCGACACCTTTGACTATCCCGAAAATCGTCCGGGGGAAATGAATCGCTTCGTCGCCAAGGCAACGGTGCGACATTACTTCGAACGAGCCAACGCCGCACTCAAGGGCTCATACCGCTTTTTCGATAATAGCTTTAGCCAGCAAGGACACACCTTTGAGGTCAAGTGGATCTACCAAGCCACTTCGGAATTGAGCCTCACTCCCTACTTCCGCTATTACCGACAAACGGGTGCTGACTTTTATCTCCCAAGCCTGACTGACAGCGGAATCGACGGGACCGGCAATATCGACGGCAGCGGCCCAAATTATTCCTCGGACTATCGCATCTCGGAAATGGAAGCCCTCACTTGGGGCTTACGAATCGCCTGGGACCCGCGACCCGATCTCACCCTCGACCTGCAAATCGAACAGTATGAAATGAGTGGTCTCGATTCCCGCACCCCGAGCAACTTCTTCCCCACAGCAAACGTCATCTCAGCCGGCATGCAATGGCGTTTCTAGCGGGGCAATGTCAAAGCAACTTCCAGAAGGCCTCTTCCGCCTCAGCTTCAAAGCCCTTGGAACACAATGTGAAGTTCAGTTTCAGGCTCCCTCGATCGAAGCGGCCAAGAACTTTCGCAAAGAAGCACTCGAATGGTTGCGGGATTTCGAAAATCGATGGTCGAGGTTTAAACCGGACAGCTTTCTCAGCGAAATCAACCAACAAGCTGGGCGCGACCCAATCCCCTACCAGGAAGACGACCGCGAAATCTTCCAACTCTGCGAATACGTTCACAAACTCTCCCGTGGTCTGAATGACCCCACCTCTCTTCCGCTCACCAGCCTCTGGGACCAAGCCGGGCGCCTAGATCGGTTGCCGGACGAATCCAAAATCAAAGAAGCGCAGCGATTGGTTTCGTGGCCCGAAGTCGAATGGGCGAACGGAACCATTCGCCTCCCCGAACCGGGCATGGCTCTGGAAATCGGTGGCTTTGGAAAAGAATTCGCCGTCGACCGCCTCATCAAACTCGCCCAGAAAAATGACATCATCGATTGCCTCGTCGACCTCGGTCGTGATGTCGCCGCTGTCGGAAAGCCACCTCACGGAGAGACTTGGATTATCGGGATCGAAGACGCTCGTATGGAGGACAGTTCGGCTTACCGATTGGCGTTGAGCAATCGCGGACTCGCCACCTCGGGAAATGGCCGACGCTTTCGTATCATCGGAAGCAAAAAGTTCGGCCACATCCTTGATCTACGCTCAGGCTATCCAGCCGTAAACGAAATCCTCACCGTCTCCGCTCTCGCAAATGACTGTTTGACAGCAGGCCAAATCTCGACGACCACTTGTATACTCGGACTTGAAGAGGGAATCGATCTTGTCGAAAACACCCACGGCATCGAAGCCATCCTTCAAACTTCCGGGCACACCCGATACTCCTCACGCATTCATCAACATGTCCTGGCTTCCTAAAGTTCTTCTGGCTCTGCCAATTCTCTTTTGCTCCTGCACGGTGGTGTCGACCCCAGCTGAGCGCGCCAACCTAGCTACGAAAGTGATGTCGCCGGAAAGCGATCCCCTCGGCGATGCGATGTCGGACCACATGTATTTTTCGCGGGAAGCATCCCAAGGCGGAAATGGCATCGGTGGTGGTGGATGTGGGTGTAACTAAATCACCCCTATGAAATTCGAGATTATCAAGCAGCGCACCTTTAATGTGCTCTCGGGAACGCTGGCGATGACGGCTCAGCGCCTTCCATTTCTCAAGAACCTAACTCCCTTCCTCGGAGCTGGCGGCAGCATACCAATGGCCGCGCCGCTCTCAGTGACCTTCGTTGGAACCCATGCACTCTCGGGACAGTCCGTGACGGTCACCCCCCTTTCCGGAGCTTCCGACACGGCGACCGTGGGAGTGGGCGAGGAGTTCCTGTGGTCTTTCAAATCAAGCCGCTACGTCATGCGCGACGCTTCGGCGGACACTGATGGCGTTCCCGAGACTCTTCCCGAAGGACTCTCAATCACCGGGGGCCAAAGCGGCATCTTCTTCATCGCGGGACTTCCTTCCGTCCCCGGCACCTACGAAATCGTCGTCAGAGGATATCGCTTCACCAGTCGCAACCAAGGGACTACCGCACCCTATACCCTGACCCTGACGGTCGAAGGCGGCGGCGCGCCGCTCACGCCTTTCGAAGAATTTGTGGCCACCTTTTGGCAGGGCAACGATCTTGACGACCCGACGATCGTTGGGCCGACCGCTGATCCGGACGAAGACGGCATCGAAAACCAACTTGAGTTTATTCTCGATCTTGATCCCACCCGGCCGGACACGATGCCCGGGGAGATTGGACCCGACCCACAAAATCCAGATCAAATCCGCTACGAGATTCCTCTTAACGCCCTGGCCAATGAAGTGAATGTGACTTTCGAGGAGACGACAAATCCCGCTGAGGGCTGGGACCCGGTCGACCTCGCCGCGATTCAGCGAACCGAGGGACTCATCGTCCTGACCACACCGAAGGCCGACAAACGGCTCTTCCGAATCCGAGTCAGTCTGGACTAGGGCTTACTCCTCCACTTTGGGAAAGGCACTGGCAACGAGCTTTTCGAAATCGCCTTTGACCTTATCCAAGTCAGCCTGAGGGCCGGTCATCTTCAGGAAAACATCTCCGCTGGGGTGCGGAATGATTGCACCGAGAAGCATGTAGTCCGGAGTCGGCTTTTTGTCCCGAGCCATCATGGGGCCCACCATGTAGGTCCCGGTCATGGTGACGACGGTGAGCTTCTGGTCGCCATAGATCTTCTCTTCAGGAGTCACCTTGGCTTCGCCGTTCTGAAACTGACGCTTCCATCGCGTGATGTTGGCCTTCACTCCACCACCTTGTCCCTGACCGAAATGGTAGAATTTTAGAAGCGGACCGTCCTTTTTTCCGTGGTTGAGCGCCGCCTTCACCATTGGACTTTTAGGAGCTGCCAACCAGCCATTACCGGGTTTGAAAGTAAAGTTCCCGACCTTGAACGGCTCACCAGCCATCAAAAGTCCTAATGAGAGTGCCCAGAGAATTGCAATAATTTTCATGCCGGCAGTTAAACGTCATTTTCCGCCAACGCCATCTCCTTTTTCCTGCAAGCTCGGGCTTTCGCGATTTTCTTGATCCTCGGGGCGGCCAACCCCGTCCTCGCCCGAATTCCTCAGGGTTCTCGGTGGTTAACTTATACGAAGAATTAGGAATTAGAATAATTCCAAATTTACGCTTGCCCCGTTAGAGAATACACCTAGCTTCCCGCCGTCCATGATCTCCCTCGCCCAAATCAAGAACCCGAACCCGGAAGATTTTCCCCCGGAGCTCGAAGGTTTACGCATGACAAAACAGCGTCGCGAGGTTCTTGCCACTCTTCTCGCCGAGCGGGATCATCCCACTGCAAACAATGTTTTCCAGCGGGCTCAAAAACGGATGCCGACCATTTCTCTGGCAACGGTCTATAACTGCCTCGAAGCCCTCGTGACCCACAATCTAGTCAAGCAGGTGAACATCGAGCGCGAGTCGACCCGCTACTGTCCGAATCTTTCCGACCACTGCCACTTCCAAGACGAATCGTCCGGGCAAATTCACGACGTCGTTTTCAAGGACGGCGTGAAGCTTGAGGACATTCTCGAACTGCCCGAGGGCACAGAAATCAGCCATCTCGAAATTAGCCTTAAGGGTATTTTCGGAAAATCATCCCTTTCTCCCAAATCACAAACACCATGAGCCTGATTATCGAAAATCTGCACGCCTCTGTCGAAGGAACTCCCATCCTCAAAGGCCTCAATCTTGAAATCCCCGCTGGGGAAGTTCATGCCATCATGGGGCCCAACGGCTCCGGCAAGTCCACTCTTTCCAAGGTCATCGCCGGCCACGAAGATTATGAAGTGACCGATGGTCGCGTTCTTCTTGATGGCGTCGATATCGCCGACCTTGAAGTGGACGAACGTTCGCGCGCCGGGATCTTCCTCGCTTTCCAGTACCCCGCTGAAGTCCCCGGTGTTTCCAATGCCAACTTTCTCCGCGCCGCCCTCCAAGCCCGCATGCCTGAAGGCGAAGAAATCGATGCCGTCGCTTTCTACAAACAGATGTATACCAAGATGGACGAGCTTGAAATGGACCGCAAGTTCACCAGCCGCGCCGTCAACGAAGGCTTCTCCGGTGGCGAGAAAAAGCGCAACGAGATCCTCCAGATGATGATGCTCGATCCACGCTACTGCTTGCTCGATGAGACTGACTCCGGCCTCGATATTGATGCCCTCAAGGTGGTCGCCAAGGGAGTCAATTCGATGCGCTCGGTCAACCGAGGCTTCCTTGTCATCACCCACTACCAGCGCCTGCTCGACTACATCAAGCCCGACTACGTTCACGTCATGGCCGACGGTCAAATCGTGAAGTCCGGTGATGCTGATCTCGCTCTCGAGCTCGAGGAAAGCGGATACGACTTCCTCAAGCAGACAGCCTGAAGCTTTCCCCCTAGAAGCACATCCAAATGAATTCCGAAGCCGCCACTGTTCAGCAGGTCGCTCTTGAAAAGGACGACGTTGGAAACTTCTCTTTCCCCGAGAAGCACAAATACGACGCCGGATACGGCCTGACCGAGGACACCATCGACTACATCTCGAAGGTCAAAGACGAGCCGGCCTGGGTCAATCAGTTCCGCCATAAGGCGCTTAAGACCTTCCGCTCCAAGCCCATGCCCACCAACTGGGCCACCAAGGATCTCGATAACATCGACTTCGACGCCATCCGCTATTACCTCTCGGATGGCGCCAAACCCAAGCGTTCCTGGGACGAGGTTCCCCCGGAAGTTCTCGAAACCTTCGACCGCTTGGGTGTCCCTGAACAAGAGCGCGCTTTCCTCGCTGGCGTGGAGGCTCAATACGATTCTGAGGCAGCTTACTCGAACGTCAAGGAAGCCCTCGCTGAAGAAGGTGTGATCTTTGTGACCTGTTCCGAAGGCCTCAAGGAACACGAGGAAATCTTCCGCCCGTGGTTCGGTAAGGTCATCCCGACCGGCGACAACAAGTTCTCCGCTCTCAACTCTGCGGTCATGTCCGGTGGCTCCTTTATTTACGTGCCTCCCGGCGTGAAGGTGAAGCATCCGCTCCAAGCCTACTTCCGTATCAACTCCGAAAACTTCGGTCAGTTCGAGCGCACCCTCATCATCGCCGATGAAGGTTCCGAGGTGATGTATATGGAAGGTTGCACCGCCCCGAAATTTGAAACCGCCACGCTGCACTCAGCCGTGGTGGAATTGGTCGCAATGAAGGGAGCGAAAATCCAATACATCACGGTGCAGAACTGGTCTTCAAATGTCTTCAACCTCGTCACCAAGCGTGGCCTCGCTCACGAGGACGCGGAGATCCGTTGGATCGATTGCAACATCGGATCACGCCTCACCATGAAATATCCCGGAGTGGTCATGAAAGGCGAACGCGCGCGCGGGGAAGTCATTTCGATCGCCCTCGCGAACGACGGCCAGCATCAGGACACCGGTGCCAAGATGATCCACGCGGCCAACAACACCACCTCAAACGTGATTTCCAAGTCGATCTCGGTGGGTGAAGGTCGCTCGACCTATCGTGGTCAAGTTCACATTCCCAAGCACCTCAAGGGTTGCAAGAACAACACCGAGTGCGATGCCCTCCTCATCAACACCAACAGCCGGACCGACACCTACCCAGCGATCTCGGTGAAGGGCAACCAGCACGTGACCCAGCACGAGGCCAGCGTGAGCCAGGTGTCGGAAGAAATGCTCTTCTACCTCCAGCAGCGCGGGCTCTCCGAAACGCAAGCAATGTCCCTCGCCGTCAATGGATTCATCAATGACCTCGTTGAAGAGTTCCCCATGGAATACTCGGTCGAACTCAAACGCCTTATCGACCTCGAAATGGAAGGTTCGGTTGGCTAATACAAACTTTCTCACGGACGCACCAAACCAATTCATGTCCGCCACCTTGACCTCTCCCACTTTGAAAGATTTTGATTCCCTCGCGTGGCCCGTCCGCACGGAAGAAAACTGGCGCTTCGGCTCCTGGAAGGAAGCGAACCTCTCCGGCCTTGAACCGGTCGGAGAAGGAATATCCGCCCCTCTTCCCGAGCCTCTTGAAGGTTTCACGCGGTTTGTTTTTCAAAACAACCTTCTCGTGTCCGGAGAATCCACGGCCGTGACCCAGGTCGGTCAATCTTTCGGCCCCATTTCCCGGCTTGGATCACCCAAACTGGCGGCCCTCCACACCGCTAATTCAACCGATGGATTGCACGTCCGCGCCACCGAAGATCTCTCGCTGGAAATCGTCTACCTCGTTTCAGGCGAAGGAATCTTTCTGCCCGGTATCGTCATTGAAGCTGAAAACGGAGCCAAGGTTCGCCTCGTGAAACGGTTCATCTCGGCCGACGACTCGGCAACCAACATCATCAACGCCACCGACGTGCGGGTGGCTGCCAACTCCCACGTCACCTGCCTCGTGACCCAGGAGCTTAATTCCCAAAGCAAGATGATCCGCTTTGCCGACTCCACCTTGCAGGAAGGCGCGAAAGCGAAACTGGCCATCGTTCACACCGGAGCACGGTGGGTGCGAGAGGAAACCTACTCAACAGTTGAAGGTTCCGATGCCAGCTCCGAGATCCTTTCGGTGGGCCTGCCGACAACCGGACAGGAATACGACCAACGAACTTTCCAGCATCACAGAGCTCGCAACACTCACTCAGACCTTCTTTTCAAAAACACCCTCTTCGGAAAAGCCAAGACCATCTTCTCGGGTCTTATCTTTGTCGATGAAGGCGCCCATGGCACCGATGCCTACCAGACCTGTCGCAATCTCATGATGACCGACGACGGCGAGGCCCACTCTATGCCTGGTTTGGAAATCAATGCCGACGATGTGAAGTGCTCACACGGCAGTACCACCGCCCGGGTCAGCGACGAAGAAATCTTCTATCTTATGGCCCGCGGGATCTCCCCCAAAGACGCCCGCAGCCTCGTGGCTCGCGGCTTCTCGGTGGAAGCGATCGAGCGCCTCGAAGATGAACAACTCGAAGCCCTCGCGCTCGAGGTCGTGAATCAAAAGTTCGCCACGGCAGACTAGGCCCCTTCCCTCCAATCTCATCTTTCAAGGTTTCCGGCGCATTGCCACCGGGAGCCTTTTTCGTTTAAATCGAAGCCACACCATGACCGAACTCATCCTCAACGAAGAGATCCACCAAAAGGTCATTGTGGAGATGATTTCCCGGGCCCGGAAGTTTCTCTGGATTGTCACTGCAGATCTCAAGGATCTCCACGTCAGCAAGGGCAAGCGTTTCGTTCCCTTTCTCGAAATCCTTTCCGATCTCGTCAACGAAGGAATCGCAGTGCGGCTTTTCCACGCCAAGGAACCCGGACCCCGCTTCCGGGCCGACTTCGACCGCTACCCTTCACTCATCGAAAGCGAACTTTTCGAGCGAATCCTCTGCCCGCGCATCCACACCAAGGCTCTCATTATCGACGGCCGAGAGGCTTTCGTGGGCTCTGCCAACCTCACCGGCGCCGGACTGGGAGCCAAAAGTCCGCTCCGTCGCAACTTCGAGGCCGGCTTCCAAACCGACGCAGCTCAGCACCTTGACCCGCTGATGGAATGGGTCGATTCCCTCTATCTCGGAGATTTTTGCCGCTCCTGTCAGCGGCGCAACACCTGCCCCGATCCCATAGCTTAAAGAGACTTTCTGTGGAGTTTTAGTAGTTGTTGGTAGCACAAAACACCAAACCTCTAGAACAACCAAAGCCTGAACCATAATCAGTCAGGCGAATACCATCACTTTACACCCCGTAGACCCTCCGGAACCTCTTAGACTGTTCGTCAGGAGAAGAATTTTCCTTAGTGCGTCATTTCTTTCCGTAAAAATCTTTTCGATGTTTAAGAGCCAAGGCTTCGAGGCGCCTAGCCACCTCGGGCTGCTTGGCGATCACATTCGTACTTTCTTTCGGATCGCTTCTTAAATCAAAAAGCGAGAGCTCGATTTGCTTGGCGACGGTGCGTCCCGGTTGGCCGTCTTTTCCATATTCCACAACACTGCGGTAACGATGGGGAAGGTGAAGCTTCCACCGGCCATCGCCGCTGATGATCCCTTCGAAGGTCCGACCAGTGGAGAAGGGGTAATACTCATGGACCGGCTTGGCGTCCTTGTCTCCGATGAGAATGGACCAAACGTCCTTGCCGTCGATTTCGTTCGCGGGGAGGTCCGCTCCGGTGAGATGGGCGAGGGTCGGGAGCAGATCGATGGAGCTGACCGGACACTCCAAAGTTGAACCCGCTCTGATCTTACCAGGAAACTTTATCAACGTGGCCGAGCGAATGCCACCATCAAAGCCGGTGGCCTTATGCTCGCGAAAGGGAGTCGTGCCAGCGTGGTCACCATACTGCGACCACGGTCCGTTGTCGGAGCTGAAGACGACCATCGTTTCCTTCTCCAATCCTTGCTCGCGAAGAATCTTCATGATTTCGCCGACTGACCAATCAATTTCCATAATGACGTCCCCATAGAGTCCGGCACCGGACTTGCCGAGGAAGGCATCGCTGCAAAAGAGCGGAACGTGCGGCATGGAATGGGCGAGGTAGACAAAGAAAGGCAACTCGTGCTTCCGCTTGATGAAATCGACAGCCTGCTCGGTGGCCCATTTAGTGAGCTGGGTTTGGTCCTTCTTGGTGATGTTCTCGATGGTGATTTTATCATTGCGCCAGTAGGGCAGCGGATGCTTGCTCCACTGCTTGGGGTTGGCCGGATGGAAACGCCACATGTCGTTGGAAATCATGAGGCCGCCGTGTTCATCGAACCCGCGGGCTTGGGGTCGGGTCGCCGGGGTGTCACCGCAATGCCACTTGCCGTAGTGAGCAGTGGCATAACCGTTCTTCTTGAGAACTTCAGCCATCGTAGCAAACTTGGGGTCCAGCCCTTTTCCATTGGGGCCATGAGCCCCGAAGACCTTGGTGCGGCCTGGATAGCAACCGCTCATGAGGGCCGAGCGGGAGGCCGAACAAACGGCCTGAGGAACATAAAACTGGTTGAGCCGCATTCCTTCTTTGGCAAGACGCTCGACGTTGGGCGTGGGATAGGGAGGATTGCCAAAAGGATAGAAATCCCCAAACCCGGAGTCATCGAGAAAGATAATGACGATATTGGGCTTGGCTGGTTTCTTAGCGTGAGCGATTCCGATTGAGCTCACTACGGTGAAAATGAAAAAGAGAAGTATTCTCATGATTGAACTGTTGTGAATCAACGCGCCTCAGGAAGCAAGCTCCCCGGTTCCGCCCGGATTGACCTCACCGATTACCCTTTCTAGAGTTCAGTCGATGTTTGGAGTCAGCATTCACCAGGTGGAACGCCGGATACTCGTCAGAGTATCCCGAGGGTTGCTGGCTCTTACTTTCGCAACGACGGGGTGCAGTGATGAAGCCAACAGAGTCCAGGCCGAAGTGGAGAGCCCAGACGGGGAACAAGCTCAGCTTTCCAACGAATTGGTCGCCCTCAAAATCCGTGGCGAGCGGAAAGAGGATCGTTTTGTCATTTCAAAATCCTGGGGAAAAACAAACTTGGACTATGAAGCGCCAGGCGAAGCAGGCGGGGTCGCAGCAGAGATCGCGATGCTCGAACCCGGGGCGGACTGGCAATCGGAACGCCTGAGCGCAGCGGTTGTCGGTCAGGTGGATCTTCTCCTGCAAGGGAAAGTAGCCGAAGTCGCGGAACCAAGGGTTATGGCGACTGTTCTTCGGCCGCTTGATCTCAAAGGCGAGACCTTGGCAAGCGGATACCTCGTCTTTCGCCCAGAAGGCGACGAATGGAAATCGAAACGGGCTAAAAGTGTCGAAGAACTCGCCGAGGCCGTGTCATACTTGCTGGCGGTTTTTGAAGGACATCAGATGAAGTCAAAGACCAAAGTAATTACCGTTAATCTGGGTGAAGACGATTTTGAGACAACCGTCCTGATAGAACTGCGTTGCGAGAATTCTCCTTCTCCGCTTCAAATCACCGCCACTTGGTCTGCACGCTGGTCGGTTGGTGAAGTTCCCCGATTACGCTCGCTCGATTTGATCCGCTACGAGGAAGTACAACAGATTACAGAAAACGGAGGTGGATTCACCGACGTGACGCACCACGTTTTAGGAGGCACCCCGCATTATCGTTCCCAAGTCCTCACCGGGACCGATTTCTGGGCTTCCCGAATCACACGATTGGGAGATTTTTCCCTGACCGGACATCACGGTTTCGCGGTTGGCGATGTCAATGGAGACGGACGGGAAGACCTCTATGTTTGCGATGCCGGCAGCCTTCCCAACCGGCTCTATGTGCAACAAGAAGATGGCACCTTGCGGGATGTCTCGCGGGAAGCTGGAGTGGACTGGCTAGAGGATTCGCGGAGCGCCCTCCTAGTAGATCTCGACAACGACGGTGACCAGGATCTGGTCCTAGCAACAATCGCGATGATCACCTTCTCTGAAAATGATGGGACGGGGAAGTTTACCTTGCGGGGAGGTCACCCCTTAGCCCGCTATCCCTTTTCGCTGAGTGCGGCGGACTATGACAATGACGGCGACCTCGACATCTACGCCTGTGTTTACAGCACGGGTGACGATGCCAGCGGACGAGGTTTTGAGTCGAGCCCTCCCCTACCTTTTAACGATGCTGAGAATGGCGGACGCAATATTTTGCTTTCCAATCTCGGGGAGTTTCAGATTGCCGATGCCACTCATGCCTCAAGGCTGGACCTGGACAACACACGTTGGAGTTTTGCAGCAGCGTGGGAGGATTACGATCGCGACGGTGATCCCGATCTTTATGTGGCCAACGACTTCGGTCGCAATTGTTTCTACCGCAATGATGGCGGGGCCTTTTCGCAGGTCGCCGCCGAGCTCGGCGTGGAAGACATGGCCTCCGGAATGTCGGTGGCCTGGGGTGACTACAACCGCGATGGAGCCGCCGATCTTTACGTGGGCAACATGTTTTCCTCGGCCGGGCGACGAGTGAGCACCCAGAGTGTTTTTAGCTCAAACGCCTCTGATCCGCTAGTTGCCGGACTGAATCGTATGGCACGCGGCAACACCCTCTTTGAGGGCGATAGACAGGGAGGTTTTCGCGATGTCAGCGAACCCACCCGCACCTTCCCGGGACGATGGGCCTGGAGTTCCGGATTCGTTGATATCAACAACGATGGCTGGGAGGACCTCGCCATTGCGAACGGATACCTCACCGGGCGGAAGGCCGACGACTTGTGAAGTTTCTTTTGGCGGCAGGTCGTGTCGCCCCAACAACAAGCGGATCGGGATCGCTATGGAAACGCCTGGGCCGCCATTCTGCAGCTCGTGCGTGACGGACGTTCCTGGAGCGGGAAT
Source organism: Akkermansiaceae bacterium (assembly GCA_049596615.1). Lineage (GTDB taxonomy): Bacteria > Verrucomicrobiota > Verrucomicrobiia > Verrucomicrobiales > Akkermansiaceae > SW10. The sequence continues at coordinate 71,229 of JBMYLT010000016.1, forward strand.
GAAAAGAACACCCTGCTCTTGAATCTCGGTAAGGGGGAATTCGCGGATGTCTCGGCGGTGGCCGGTCTCGACACGAAGGGCGACGGTCGTGCCCTCGCGGTGGTTGACTGGGACCACGACGGTGATCTTGATTTATGGTATCGTGATCGCACCGCACCACGGCTGCGGCTGATGCTCAATAACCACGCTTCCAGTGAACCCGCGCGCGATTTCGTTACCTTGAGGCTTCAGGGCATCCGTTGCAACCGGGACGCCATTGGAGCGGTGGTGGAAGTCTGGGTCGAGGGAAGCTCCGGCCGCCTCGTCAAGTCAGTCCGCGCTGGCGATCTCTTTCTTTCGCAATCAAGCCGTAGCCTTCACTTCGGGCTGAACGGAACCGGGAAGATCCGAAAGGTCGAAGTTCTTTGGCCCGGAGGAAATAGAGAGACCTTCGAAGGGATAAAAAAGGGCGGCAGATTTGTCTTGGTGCAAGGCACTGGAATCGCGGAAGACCTGAAGATCTCCCCTCGCACCATTGAGAGTTCGAATGCCGAAAGTCCCACGGCCCCGACCTCACAATCGGCACGGCTGATTCTGCCCGCGCGGATTCCGCTCCCGCCACTCGGGTTTCGCGATGCTGCCGGCAAACCGCAAGTGATCAATGGGGAAGGTCAGCCTCATCTGGTGATGCTTTGGTCAGCGACCTGCGAGCATTGCCACCGTAATCTCACAAGACTTGCCGGAGCGGCCACCCGACTTCGGGACTCCGGCCTCAAGGTTTCAGCTTTATCAGTGGACCGCGAAACGTCGGTTACTAGAGCCTACGGTCTGGTCGACCGCCTCAAGTGGCCCTTTGCGTGGGGCCTTGCCGAACCGGACGCCCTTGATCGAGTCGACAGTTTCAAACGCGCGCTCTTCGACATCTCGGTGCCGTTGGCAGTTCCAATGGCCGTTCTTTGTGACTCATCGGGCAATGCCTTCGCCATCTATCGGGGCACCTTTGAGGTGGCGACGGTAATGGAAGATCTCGATGCGCTCTCCCGCGCCGATGACCAATCCCGGCACGAGCTCGCTCCTCCCTTTGCCGGCCGATGGTTCACCAAGCCGGTCGATCCAGTCTTCGCCGCTGAATTCATGGCCCGCCAGATTGAAACAAGACAGCCGAAAGACGCCCTCTTTTACTTGGGCAAAGCTATGAAGCGCTCGAGCGGAAATCATCGCAACACCTTGGCCCGGGAAGTTGCCACCAAGCACCACCGCATTGCGATGACCTACAAAAAGGAGCGCAATCCCGATCGTGCGGCCATGCACTTCGAACAATCTCTCGCTGCATTGCCCGCCCCGGTGACCTTCCTCAACTACGGAACGATGGCTGCCAGCTATGGCCGGCTTCAGGAAGCCCAGGATCTGCTGGAAAAAGCCCTGCAACTCGATCCCGCTCTCGAACCCGCGAGGCAGGCATTGGCCCTTGTCAAGAAACTGCGAGCCGAAGGCCGTTAAAAGAGTAGCTAGGGCAAGTCCTCAAAATCCGTTTAACGCACCAAGATACCGCGGACGCGATTCTCGATTTGAGTTCGGAAGGCCTTGATATCTTTGCCCCGCGTTTGAGTAAGCATGATTCCGATGATGTCGTTCTCAAAGTCGATCCAACAATTCGTCCCCGAAGATCCGGTGTGCCCCACCACCAAGGCCTTTCCCTTGTCGTCTTTCTTCCGGATGAAGAGTCCGCACCGACTGTTCTGGCTGCGAGGAAAGGGCTTGAGCATCTCGGCCACTGTCTGGGGCTTGAGGAAAGGCTTGCCGTTTTGATCCCGACCCTCATCACGGATCATCATCAACCACCGGGCGAGATCGGGGGCAGTGCTGATGATGGAGCCACCGGATGAGCTGTAGGTATTTTTTGGTGGAACCGAGCGATCCCGCGAAACCAAGAGGTTTCCATGCTTGCCGCGATAGTAGCGGGTAGGCATCGCTCCAGCCTTTTTTAAACTCACGGAATCGCGATACCAAGTATGATCCATTCCGAGTGGCCCCACCAATTGGGTCCTCAACAAATCATTTCGCGATTGCTTTGATGCCACCTCAAGAACACGGGCAGCAACATCGCTTCCGATCCCGCTGTATGCATAACGGGTGCTAGGCTCAGCTTCGAAGGGAAACTCCTCGGCGTAACGTTTGACGACCTCGCTCAGCTGCTTCCCTTTGGTCCAGGAAGCGAACCAAGGCCGTCCGCCGGGAGCTTCGCTGCGTCGGATTCCAGAAGTGTGGGTGAAGAGTTCGAGCATGGTGGGTGGGCGCTTGAGAGGAACCCCGGACTCCAATTTTCGGTCGGCAAACTCGGGAAGATAGTCCGTGATCGGCCCGGCGATCTGAAGTTTCCCCTGCTCGCTGAGCCGGAATGCCGTCGTCCCCAAAAGGGGTTTGCTGATGGAGGCAATAACCACCGGAGTGTCGGTTTGAAAGGGCTTCTTGCTTTTCATATCAGCAAAACCAAACCCTCGTTTCAGCACGACCTCACCGCGGTGCAAAACCAGCAAACTTCCTCCTGCGACCTCGCTACTGGAAACCGCTTCACCGAGAAAAGCTGAAAGCGGCTTGAAATCTGCCGCCGCAAACGCTCGAAGCCCGGACAGTAGAATAACTACGAAAAGGAGGATTTTCATCGACATGGACTACGTAGAAGAACCGATAGATGTTACCCCGCTTCCACGTGACCGCCAAAGGCCCGCAATCCTTCCTCATTTATGAAGTTGTCAGACCAAGGGAACTATGGGAGCCTTCAAGGCCATGCACACAACATCAACAAAATGGAGAAATGCTCTCCTACTGGTGACCGGGCTTCTGACCGCTCCGCTGATACCGGCCAAAGTGTGGATCATCGAATTCATGGCCGACAACAACGGCCCGGTTTTGGATGAAAACGGAGATGAGGAGGATTGGATCGAAATCTATAACGATGCCGACACCGCAGTGGACTTGAGCGGATGGAGCCTGACTGATGACGAGGCGAATTTGCAGAAGTGGCTTTTCCCGCCGGGAACCACGCTGGGAGCAAAGCGACACCTGACGGTCTTCGCTTCCGGAAAGAACCGTCGCGTGGCGGGGAGCGAGCTTCACACCAGTTTCAAACTCAGCCGCAGCGGTGAATACCTCGGTCTGGCCCGGCCGGATGGGAGCACGATCGAGCATCACTATGCCCCGGCTTTCCCGGCTCAGGTTGAAGGAGTGAGCTATGGTCTGAGCCAAGGCAGCGGATCATTCACGGTCATCGAATCCGGAGCCGAAGGACAAGCCGGAGTGCCTGCGTCTCAGGCGGACTTCGAGACGCACTTCACTAACTGGAACAACGCTCCCACGACCACATTCACTGGATCAACTTGGCGGCCGGCGGCCACAGGAGTCGGCTATGACCGTGGTTCGGGATACGGTAACTGGATCAGTGCGAGCGGGAACTTTCAGACGGAGATGTGGGGCGGGAATGCCTCGGTTTTTTTGAGACTCCCCTTCGACCTGAGTGATGCCAGCGCGGTGAATGCAATGAGTCTGAGAATGCGTTGGGACGATGGCTTCATTGCCTATGTGAACGGGGTGCGGGTGGCCTCCAACAATGCAGGGGAGGTTTCCAACTGGAATTCAGGCGCGACCGCCAGCCGGTCTCCAGAGTCGCTCAACGAAACGTGGGAAGTGTTTCCAATCGATTTGAGCGGTGTGGAGTTGCTGGGCGGAGCCAACGTGCTCGCGATTCACGGAATGAATCGCAACGCCGGAAGCAGTGACATGTTGATTCTCCCCGAGCTGGATATCGAAGTGACGGGTGAGGTCGTCGATAACCCCGGCTACTTGTCCGAAGTCACCTTCGGAACCGTCAACGGGACCACCGCTGATGCCGTCGCTCCAGTTATCCATGAGGTAACCGACTCAGTGGAACGACCGGACGGTGGACCGGGAAGTGCTCCGCTGTTAATCACCGCCGAAGTTTCGGATGGCACCGGTTCGGTCACGGAATTGAGATTGTATCACCGCATCATGTTTGGCAGAGAAACGGTCACGCTGATGAATGACAGCGGGACCGGAGGAGATGTCGCCGCTAGCGATGGGGTCTACTCCGCGCTCCTCCCAACCACTTCACTCGCGCCCGGGGAAATGATCCGCTGGCGGATCGAAGCCAGCGATGACAATGGGGTTGTTGCTCTTTCGCCGCCCTATCCCGACCCTCTCGATTCCGACCGCTACTTCGGAACGGTTGCCATTAACCCGGAACACAATGCCTCGCAGCTTCCGATTTTTGAAACCTTTGTGCAAAATCAGTCTGCTGTGGACCAACGGTCAGGGGGTCGGGTTTCCGTCTACTACCTCGGAGAATTTTACGACAACGTGCAGATGGATCTCCACGGGCAATCGACAGCCAGTTTCCCGAAAAAAAGCTACGATGTTGATTTCAACAAGGGAAACCGATTCCTCTGGCAAGAAGGCAAACGAAGGGTGAAGGACATCAACTTGCTCACCAATTATGCGGACAAGAGCAAGGTCCTAAATACCCTGGCTTATCGGTCTTTGAATCGGGCGGGTGCTCAGGCTCACTATGCCTTCGCGGTAAGAGTGCAACGCAATGGCGCGTTTTTCTCAGTCGTTGATCTCGTTGAAGATGGAGACGATCGCTATCTCGACCGGGTAGGGCTCGATGAAGAGGGGACTCTTTACAAAATGTACGATCGGCTCGCCAGCGTTTCAGGAGGCAGCAAGAAGACTCCGAAGGACGGAGATAAGTCCGACCTTCAAGAGTTGATCAATCGTTTGAGGAATGGGTCTACCACTGACAAAAGGCGCTGGGCCTACGATAATGTCGATATCGCGGCTTCGATCAACTACCTTTCGGCCTATACCACCATCGGCATTACAGACGCTGGCCACAAGAATTACTACATGTATCGTGACACCCACGGGACCGGTGAGTGGAGGCCTCTTCCATGGGATGTTGATTTGTCATTCGGACGTCGTTGGACTTCCTCCCTGAGGTACTTCGACCCTCAGCTGGTAACAGATTTTATGATTCCGACGAACATCAATCCGTTCTGGACCTTAATGCAGACGACACCGGAATTCCGCTCCATGATGTTGCGTCGTGTCGATACCCTTCGCGATGAATTGATGCTCTCTAATGCTGACGCAACGGTGGATGATTGGATTACCGATTCAATCGTCGACATTCGAAACCAGATTGGGGTCGATGGTGATCTCGATGATGCCAAATGGCCTATGTGGGGGTCGTCACCTCGGGGAGCCAATGCGATGCAGATCCACAGTGACCGCATTATCGAAGACTTCCTGCCGGCACGCAGGAACTTCATTTTCAGTCCAAGCTTCCGCGTGAACGGAGCACAGATTGCCTCGCCCGAGCCGACAAATCCCGATGTGGAGATTCAAAGTGTTGATTTCAATCCGGCCAGTGGAAATCAGGACGAGGAATACATCATCCTCAAAAACAACGAAACAAGTGCTGACGTTGATCTGTCTGGTTGGACCCTAAGCGGGGCGGTCGAATACACCTTCCCTGTCGGCACAGTAGTTCTTTCCGGCGCGGGAAATGCCGCATCCAGTTACCAGGGGTTGATTCATATCGTCCGCGACTCCGCCAGCTTCCGTGCCCGAACAACAGGACCGAAGGGAGGAGAATTTCGTTACGTCCAGGGTGGATATGAAGGACAGCTTTCGGCAAGAGGCGAAACGATCGAGCTTCGCAATGATTCTGGAGTGTTGATCGACTCGTTCACTTACGCCGGATCACCGACGCCAAATCAATTGGCACTGCGAATCACGGAGGTCAACTATCATCCGGCCGATCCCACAGGAGCGGAAATGGCCGCTCTTCCGGGCGTGCTCGATTCAGATTTTGAGTTCGTGGAATTGAAAAACATCTCCGGATCCCCCATTGAACTTGGTGGATCCTCCTTCACCGATGGTATCGAATTCACTTTCGATTCACCTCTGACCCTCGCACCAAGCGAAAGAATCATTCTAGCCAAGAATCCCGCCGCCTTCGAAATCCGCTATCCGGGAGTGACCGCTCAGGTCGCCGGGCCATTTACCGGGCTTTTGGACAACGACGGAGAGACCCTGCGCCTCGTCGATGGCCTTGGTGAAAACATTCTCGTCTTCACCTACAACGACCGTTGGTATCCACCGAGCGATGGAGAAGGATTCTCATTGGTGATTCGTGATCAGGAGACCGCCTATAATGCCTTGAACGACCCCGCGATGTGGGGGGTGAGTGAAACGGAAGGTGGCACGCCGGGAACGGGAGATCTCTCGTGGCAAGTTCATTACAATGCCTGGCAGGAAGCCCATTTCGCCGAAGCGGACTGGCTCGTCAATGGCGCCTTCAATGCCGACCCCGACAACGATGGTCGTCCAAACTGGGAAGAGTATGCTTATGCCACCAATCCTCTGGAAGCCGACACCACGGCCGTAACCACGAAACAAATCGAGGTAGACGGATCATCCTACCTTGGAGTCGAAGTCAAACGAGTCGAAAACGGAGCGGATTTGATCTGGTCTCTCCAGAAGAGCACCACCTTATCATCGTGGCCCCTGCAAGAATCGGTTCTGGAATCAACGACCCGTCATGGCGATGGATCGGAAACCGCCGTCATTCGTGAAACCTCTCCACTCGGAGCAGATGCCCGCAAGTTTATCCGTCTGCATTTGCAGCTGATAGAGTAACCGGATAGTTATTGAGATCACCGAGGTTCATCTCTTCTGGCCATTAAGGCCGCATAGTTCTCCTGAAGTTCGACAGGGAGATCCGATGGCATGGTATCCGGGTCAAGAACCTTAGGCTGAAGGTCTTTCAGTCCCTTTGCAAAGTAAACGCAGTTCTGGTTATAATGAGAAGACCTGCCGATTTCGACCAGCGTCACCATGTTAGTTTCGAAATTGAAACGGATTGTAACCAAGACCTCGGGGTTTGTCGCACTGGTTTCGACCACCCTATCGAAACAATAAGAAGTGTTCTTCGATTGAGCGACAAGTTCCATCAAAGTCCTCCTTCGAAAAACACCCCGGCAAGCATGACCCGCAGAGAGTCTGGAAACCACTGCCGGATCATCACTTTGGAAATCGTAAACCCACCAAGACTTATTTGGCTCCCGTCTCGCGAACAAAAGGCGCTCCTCTGGATGACATTCCGGAATAGAGCTGGGGCTTAAAGGCCTTCCGAGCCTTGAGAGCTCCAGCCGTAATCAACCCGATCAAGGCCACAATCAAAAATCTGCGCCTCGCTCCTGAGACCTTTCAGCATTCCATATCAAAAGCAATCACTCATGATTCGGTTCCAAAAGACGAGTGATTCATCCAAAAATGACGAATTCTTTTCAGGCCACTTTCAAGAGTTTGGCGATAAAGCAATGATCCGGTCAGAGTAACGGTTTCATGACTCTTAAGAAACTGAAACTAGTCAGCCTTGCCCTTTTCGCACTGGCTGTTTCCCACGCTTCTGCGGAAAAGAAACGCCCCAATTTCCTCTTCATTCTTGCCGACGACCAGGCTCCCCATACTTTGAGCACCTACGGGAACTCGGTCTGCAAAACTCCGGCGCTCGATCGCATTGCAGCCGGGGGAATGGTTTTCGATGGCGCCTACCATATGGGGTCGTGGTCCGGTGCAGTGTGCACGCCTTCACGTCACATGATCATGAGCGGCCGCACCGTTTGGCATCTGCCTGGGAAACGAGGCAGGAAGGGAATTGTCACGAATGGACCGGGAGCTCCGGAAAATCTTCCGGAAATGACGATGGCGGCGGTCTTTAATCGGGCGGGCTACGACACCATGCGGACTTGCAAGCGAGGCAACAGCTACGAAGGAGCCAATAAGCAATTCACCGTTCGGAACGATGCCAGCAAACGCAAAGGCACCGAGGAAGGCGGGAGCGCTTGGCACGGCGACCGCGTGGTGGATTTCCTCAATGAGCGAATCAAGAGCAAGGATGAGGATCCTTTCCTGATCTACTTTGGGTTTTCGCATCCCCACGACCCTCGATACGGCCCGGAGAACCTGGTGAAGAAGTATGGTGCCGACAACGCGGGCCCCGGAGCGAAGCCAAATCCAAAAGCACCCAAACTACAAGTCAACTATCTCCCGGCTCACCCGTTTCATCACGGGCATCCGGGATTGCGTGACGAAGAAAAGGTGCAGGGAGTGAAAATGAAACGCGACGAAGCCACCGTTCGCAACGAGTTGGGCCGCGAGTATGCCTGCATCGAAAACATGGACACTCAGATCGGGCGGGTTCTCGATAAACTCAAAGCGATGGGTGAACTCGACAACACCTACGTCATCTTCACCGCCGACCACGGAATCGCGGTCGGCCGTCACGGCCTGATGGGGAAACAAAACCTCTACGAACACACCTGGCGCGTGCCTTATCTCGCCATGGGCCCTGGCATCAAGGCCGGGAGCCGGGCACAGGGGAACATCTATCTCCTTGATACGCTCGCGACGCTATGTGACTTCGCCGGTATTGAGGCTCCCAAGACCAACGAAGGCACCTCGTTTCGGTCAGTGCTGGAAGGGAAAAAAAACAAGATCCGAGACGTCCTCTACGGCGTCTACTCCGGCGGCACCAAGCCGGGAATGCGCAGTGTCCGAAAAGGCGACTGGAAACTCATCAAGTATGATGTGCTCGATGGAAAAGTGCGTGAGACCCAACTCTTCAACTTGAAGGAGAATCCTGAGGAGTTCGTCAAAGAACATCACGATCCCAAGGTGATCAAGATGACCGGGATCACCCCAAAGCCCAACCAAACCGACCTCGCTGAAGATCCCAAGTTTGCTGACAAGTTGAAGGAAATGGAGGCCCTGTTACTCCAGCAAATGAAGGCCCATGACGACCCCTACCGGCTTTGGAATCAGAAGGGTTGAAGATACTGACGTTAATCAACCTTTGTGAAATCTGACGCAACGCAGAAACTCAAAAAACACTGTCACTCCTGTCAAAATTCACCTCGACCTCGTTGGTTTCATCACTATCGAGGTGTGTGATTTCGAATCACTCCGTCAATCAATTCTTCTAAGCGACTTTGTCTTTGCTCCGAGAGAACCAACTCAAAGTCAGAAGCAGCTTCCCGAGAAGGCCCTTTGAACGAGGCAACTATCAAAATAGAAAACTAAAGGCGCTTGAGAAGCTGACAGCATAATTCCCTTAATTTGAACGTGCATTTTCATGAGATGAAGAGAGTTTTTCACGACGAGTTCCGTAACCCCGTCCCATGCGACTTGCTCTAGCTACCTTCCTTCTGCCCCTTGCGGTTTCGGCAGCTCCCGATTTCAAGAAGGAGCTACAACCCTTACTGGCGAAGTATTGCTACGACTGCCACGGCGAGAAGAAGCAGGAGGCCGGGATCGAGCTACATCATCTCGAAACTCTAGACGACGCCTACCGCAATCATCGTATGCTGGAGCGACTCGCCGAGGAAGTCCGCACCGGGGAGATGCCGCCTTTTGAGGCCAAAGCGGAACCGAGCGATGCCGAGGCAAAACGGATGTATTCCCTCTTGAAGAACATCACCGATGCCGTTTCTCAGGGAAAAGTTCCCAAGTCACCGGGCCGGACGACGATTCGTCGACTCAACCGGAACGAATACAACTACACCGTCCGGGATCTCTTCGGGGTCAACTTCATGCCTGGCAAGGATTTCCCGGCGGACGGTGCCGGGGGTGAGGGCTTCGACAACACTGCAGATGCGCTGTTTGTGCCACCGGTACTGATGGAGCGCTACCTCGAAGCTGCCAACGAGATCGCGGACAAGGTCTACGCCAGCGCGGCACTCAAAAGTCGCTATCTGCTTTACAAACCGGAAGAAGGAAAGCGTGACGCTCAGCAATCTGCCGAAGCGATTCTGAAACACCACACCACCTTCGCCTATCGTCGGCGGCCGGATCCCAAAGAAGACATCGAACCCTTGATGGGACTCTTCAACCAAGCACAGAAAAGTGGCCGTGGATTTGAAAAGGCAATGCGCCTTCCACTGGTGGCAATTCTGGTGAATCCAAAGTTCCTCTTCCGGGTGCAGCACGACGAATTGGGCAAGGAATCGTGGCCGCTCAATGATTTCGAGCTGGCCACCCGGCTTTCCTATTTCCTCTGGTCATCGATGCCCGACCGCCGGCTCTTTCAACTCGCAGACAGCGGAAAGCTACGAAACCCGGGGGTGCTTGAGACCGAAATCAAACGCATGCTCCGGGACGACAAGGCCAAGGCCTTTTCGAGGCACTTCGCCGGGCAGTGGCTCGGCTTCGATGATCTCATCGACCGGGTGGAGCCCGATCAAAAACGTTATCCACAATTCACCTCAAACCTTCGGGCCTCGATGTGGCGAGAGTCGGTGGCGTTCTTTGATCATCTCATTCGAAACAATCGCCCCGTCTCCGAGCTCATCGATTCAGACTACGCCTTCCTCAACAGCACGCTGGCCCGGCATTATGGCATCGCCGGGGTGACCGGAAGCCAGATCCGCAAGGTCGACATCACCAACAAGCAACGCGGCGGGGTGTTGGGAATGGGAAGCGTTCTCACTGCCACCTCCCTGCCCCTGCGGACCAGTCCGGTGAAGCGAGGAAAGTGGATTCTCGAGGCCATGCTGGGAGATATTCCCCCACCCCCTCCACCCGATGCCGGCGAGCTTCCGGGAGATGACAAATCGACCGAAGGTCTCACCTTTCGACAACAACTCGAGGTGCACCGGGAAAAACCAAAGTGTGCCGGGTGTCATGCTCGCATTGATCCGCTGGGGTTTGGGCTGGAAAACTTCGATGCCATCGGGCGATGGCGGACCAGTGACATCAATGGCGGGAAGATCGATTCGGAAGCGGTGCTGCCAGGTGACATCAAGTTTTCGAGTCCCGCCGAACTCAAGCAACTCCTGATGGCGGCTAAGGACAAAGTCGCACGAAATGTCTGCCGCAAGATGCTCGCTTATTCCCTGGGGCGGTCACTCGAGTATTACGACGAAGCAGTGGTCAATGATCTCCTCGCCAAACTTCAAAAAAACGATTATCAGATCCAGGGGCTCGTCCTCGCCATTGTGCAAAGCGACCCTTTCCAAAACCGCGCCTCCAAGCGCTAAGATTCAAACCCATGGCCCATATTCAAACCAATCGCTGGCAACTCCCTCGTCGCACCATGCTCAAAGGCGTGGGTGCGACTCTGGCCCTTCCCTTTTTCGAAGCGATGCGCCCTCTCCACGCTGCCAACGGTGGCAAGGCACCGGTCCGGATGGCGTGCCTGTTTTTTGCGAACGGTGTGCGATCGGACCGCTGGGGGGCGACCGGGAAGTCGAACATGAAGCTCCTGCCGACGCTCTCGCCGTTGGAATCGCTCAAAGATGACATCCTCGTCATTTCCGGGCTGTCCAACAAAGCCTCGTTCACCGGCGACGGCCACTATGTGAAAACCTCCGGCTGGCTTACCGGAACCACCATCACCAAGACGACGGGGTCCGACATCAACGCCAACGGGATCTCGATGGACCAACTAGCCGCCCAGCAAGTGGGCCAGGACACCAAGCTTCCTTCGCTGGAGCTGGCAATCGAGCCCACTGCTTCGGGCATCGATACTAACGTCAACTACACCCGGCTCTACGCCTCGCACATTGCCTGGAAAACGCCAACCGTTCCCCTTCCCGGCGAAATCAATCCACGCGCCGCTTTCGACCGCCTGTTCCGGACCAAGTCGAAGTCGGAACAAAAGACTGATGCCGACAACAAGTCGGTTCTCGATCTGGTGATGGAAGACGCTCGCCGCCTCCAGAATCGTCTCGGCAAGCACGACCAGCAGAAGCTCGACGAATACCTTCAAAGCGTCCGCGAAGTGGAGCGACGCATCGGACACGAGGCCAAGCAACTGGGCGGAGGTGAGAATCTCTCCCCGGAACTTCTCAAGCACATGGATGCTCTTGATAAGAGAATCTCCGCAGCCTACGGAAAGGCCTCGATCGAGGAACAACTCAATGCCCGTCCCCGTTTCAACCACCAAGAGCACGTCCGCCTGATGATGGACATCATGACGCTCGCCTTCTGGTCGGATTCCACTCGGGTGAGCACCTTCATGTTCGGCAACGCGGTCAGCGGGCGGAACTTTTCGTTCCTCGATGGCGTCACCGGTTCGCACCACTCCATTTCTCATCACAATAACAACGGAGATCAGCTGAGGCAGTATGAACTCATCAACCGCTGGCACGTGGAGCAGTATGCTTACATGATGGGTCGGATGAAGGAGATCAAGGAAGGCGAGGGAACGCTTCTGGATAACTCAATGGTATTGTTTGGATCCGGTATCCGCGATGGCAACAGCCACAACCCGCGCAACGTTCCTCTCGTGCTCGGCGGCAAGGCCGGTGGACAACTTCGTACCGGCCGACACATCGAATGCGAGAAGGGAACTCCGCTCTGCTCGCTCTACAAAGGAATGCTCGACAAGATGGGAGCCAAGGTCAGCCGCTTCGGTGATGCCACCAAGGAGCTCCCAGGAGTGTAAGTGTGATTCCTCGCGATTGACGTTGATCCTGGAAAGCACCTTCTCTGGCATAGCTCATCATGGGGTGGTTGTGGTCGAACAACTTCGACATGATGGCCAGAAAGCAGTCCTTATCATCCTCGAGACGAAGCCCGACTGCCATCGCTGTCCCGAATCGATCGCCAGATTGTTCCCTTCCGGGTTTGTTGCTTACCATAGTTGATCAACTTGAAGTCACCCACTTCGTAGGGTGTCTCAGCGAAGATGATACTGAGGTCGAGCACATGAGCCATCCGATGCTCGATATCAATCCAGCATTCAGCTCTCACCGTTCGAGAAAGGTAGATGATGGCTTTTCGACCTAGAATAGATTGCCCGGCCATCTCAAGCTGCTCATCGATAGCCGTTTCAACAGGAAGATCCTCAATTTCTTCTTCCTCGGGCATGACCGGTGAGGTATCGACGGTCTTGAGCGCAAAAAAAGCTCACCCGAAGGTGAGCTTTGAAAATATTTCGAAAGGTTCGTCTTGAACGAATTACTTGCGACGGCGGCGCAGGAGAGCAAGCGCAGCGAACCCTCCGAGGAGAGAGGTGCTGGGCTCGGGTATAGCAGCGGGAGTATAGTCGATCACAATTGAACCGATCGCCCCATCGTCTGCATCATACGAATCATCGAGAGTCATAGTCCAATCACCAGCGACCGACCCATCACCCCAAGCAAGGGCGTCGTATGTACCACCTGGAATCGGGTTAGCGGCCGTGGGGAGAGCTCCACTACCGTTTTCAACGAATGTGTAAGTCTCGAGGCCGGTAAGAAACTCCGTCCCATCTCCAAAGTCGGAGCCTCCTCCGCCGTTCTGAGCCAAGAAGTTGTAAACATCACCATCAGGGCCGACCATACCGAAGACAATGTCCCCGTGGTAGCTATGACTCAATTCAACAGACACCGAGTTAATGGACCCTACTTCAGGGAGGCTGAAAGTTTCGGTCACAATATTGCTGGCAACGTCTCCGAAGTCCTCGATATCGTAGTCAAATTGGATGGTGGCCGCGTTAGAGCCACCTGCCAGAGCGAGAACCGAGGCGGAAGTTACCAGTAAGGTCCTGGATTTTGAAGAAATTTTCATAGCTATTTCGGGTTACAGTTCCGACAAATACACTCTCAGCCTGCTCTGTAAAGCGATTCTTTTCAAAAAATGATGAAAGATATTCATACCGTTGAGATAGTCCACTCAACCTAAAGAAAAGAATATATTTGGAAATCGAACTCGAACTAGCTCTCTGAGCCATCCTCCGCATCGGGAAATGAGCGATAAACTCAAGTCAAAGACAGCAACTCAAGGCCGATCTCCCAGGTTCCCGGTTCACTGACCGAACGAGCGTGAGACTCTTTTAGACAAAATTGTCGCGAAAAATCGCCTGTTGGACTGCACACCCACGGTAAGTTTGCCAGTTATCCCTCGTCATTTCTCTAACCAAAACTGAAAACTGCTCATGATCACCAAGGTCCTTCGTCTTACCACTGCACTGGCCCTACCCGTTTTTGCTTCCGTCGCTCCGGCTGCCAGCGATTACGCCGTCATCGTCAGTAAATCCACGCATTCGGAACCTGACTGGCAGCCGGTAGTGGAAGCCCTGCGAAAGAAACACGATGGAATCGTGATCGAATTCGACGAGTCGGTAGGCGAAACCTTACCGCAACTCCGCAAGCATTTCCCGAAATATGTCGGCATCGTGGCCAAACCGGAGGAGACCGGGCGCAAGTTCGTAGCACAGATTCACCATCTCTCACGCCTACTGGATGACGACCCCTACCCCGACGTGATCTGGGGCATCATCACGGGATACCAGGCCGCCGATGCCCTTCGAATCGCGACGCACGCCAAACCTCTCGAAGTCAACCGCGCTCTCACCGGGACGGTAGGGTCTCCTCTCGAGAATTACTCGGAAGGCGTGATGTTCAGCGAGCTAACGGCCAAAGCGATGTGGAAGAAGAACCCTGGAGAAAAGGTCCGGAAGGAAACCTGCTCTCAGGACACCACCAAGCTGATCGTCGATTCCCTCAACAACGACCAACCCGATGTCTTCATCACCAGCGGTCATGCCACCGAACGTGACTGGCAACTCGGCTTCAGCTACCGCAACGGATACTTCCGCTGTCAAAACGGGCAACTTTACGGACTCGATACCAAGGGGCAACGCCACCCGGTGAATTCCCCGAACCCGAAAGTCCACCTACCGGTCGGCAATTGTCTGATCGCTCACATTCCGGATCGCGAATGCATGGCGCTCGCCCTGATGCACTCCGCCGGCGTCCACCAGATGGTCGGCTACACCATCCCAACCTGGTATGGCTACGGAGGCTGGGGCGTGAAGGACTATTTTTCCGAATTACAGGCCGGACGGTTCACTCTCGCAGAAGCCCACTTCGCCAATCAAATCGCCTTAATCCACAATCTCGAAACACTGCCCGCGAATCATCGTGATCGTCGCGGGCTTCAGGCCGATCGTGATGTCGTGGTCCTATACGGGGACCCGGCGTGGGAAGCACGCCTACCTAAGCGACCCCTGCCATGGTCCCAAACCCTATCCAAAAAGGATGGCACTTACTCCCTCACCCTCACCGCCAACGAGCGCGGTGATTGGGACAATCGTCCGGTGGTGCAGTTTCTGCCGAAACGTCTCACCGACATCAAACTGATCGCAGGATCGGAGCTCAACCCGGTGGTCGCCGACAACTTCATTTTGATCAAATTCAACAAAGGAGTTGTTCCAATGAAGGGCAACCGCGGCGAGGCTATCCCAATCAAAGGCGACTTCGAAAAAGGCGAGACCTTTGTCATCAAATTCACCGCGAAAGAGGCCTAGCTCGAAATTTCATCCCAAACCGGCCTGACAGCTCACTCATTGGAAAGCAGGGTTTCTTTTCCATTCCGGGACAACACAATGGCCCCGGAAGAATCAAAAACCAGAGAGTCGGTTTCGCTGCCATTTGCCACCACCACCTTGCTCGCGGTCACTTCGATCTTGGCAGGTTCGGCTCCCCGTTTGTAGGGAAACAACACCCAAGTCATGGGCCCTTCGGATTCTCTAGCGAGTGAAATCCACTTCTGATATTCGCCATACATCCAGTTCCCATTCCAGTGTGGAGGCATAATCAGGGCCTGACCATCGGTTTCCTTGATCTGCCTCCGCCACGCCTGGCTGACTTCGCTTTTGGGGTTTTCCCAACGGGGTTTCCATCCGGGGAGCGGTAGACTCTTGGCTCCATTCTTTTTCATCAGGGCCTCCATGCGACTTTTCCAATCGCTCTGACTCTCCCCCTTTTTGAGAGCATATTCCGAGGGGCCTACCATCCATTCATCGTGATAAAACCAACGTCGAATTTCCGGCTTCCCTTGCGAGTAGGCGACCACCATATCGTGGTCCATCTGCCCCGTGATTTGCAGTTGCCCGCTTTGCTTGACAATCTCGCGGGCGAGGAGATGAAGATTCATCTGGGCTGGTTCGGAACCCGAGCAGTCATCTCGGACGACGAGATAATCCGGCATCTCGCGACTATCTTTACTTTTCACAAAGATCAGCGTGCGACGGTGGTTCACAGGCGCCACTTTGCGGACCGGATAATCGCGACCAAACTCATGGTCAGCCGGATCGACCGGGCGCATGACCAACTGGCCGCCACCTCGCTCGCTGACCACGATATCAGCGACGATCGTTGAGTTGAATGCAAGGACCTTGGCCGCGGAGGTCAGCTCCTCCTGACAGCGGATCTTTCTTCCGTCGCCATTGTGTGTCAGGGATCCGGAACGCCCGAAAGTCACGGTGTTGTGAAGCGCGGCATGATCACCACGAGGAGTGTAGGAACAATTGTAGTCGAGTGAGATGGGCGTGCCTCCAGAGTAAAAGTGAAACGAATTTTCATCGTTGTGATAATGACCCCGCGCAAAGCCGGCCTTATATGATAGGAAGCTCTCCCCCGGTGTCCCAAAGCCATCCCGCAACACGGCCCCAAAGCCCTGAAAAGACGCGCTACTCCAATCCATCTTCGCCGCGTCGGTGGGTGGAATGCTGCCATCAATCGCGACCACCAACTCCTTAAGATCAATCTTGGGCGGTTTCCCATCAACGGCCTTCTTGCTTTCACGAAGCAACTTCCAAGTCCCCATCATTTCAGATGCAAAAGCAGGATCGGTTTCAGTGAAGAAACCCGCCAGCTTGGCGAAGCCTTCAGGATACAAACCGGAGTCCCACCGGTGCGTATCGCCAACCGGTGCCTCGTGCCGTCTCTCGATGCGACGATCGTAGGGCGTGATGAGTTTGCGATGCCAGATCCCGGTCTTTTTCACGAGAGGATTGGAAGCGAGGAGATTTCCCGCTCCGGTATTCTTCAAGATGCGTGCCACCTGCATCTGAAGCTTCATGGCATAGCCCGCATAACCGGGGCACTCGGCCCCCACCCCATCCGGATCGGCGAGGACCTTGACCAAGTCTTCCTTAAAGTTTTGCAATCCGAAGGCGAGCCACTCACTTGAGTGAGGGTGATCGAGAAGCGCTCCTCCGACATAAATCGCGGCCATGTATTTGTCGGTGTGGAAGTTGGGATTACCCGGGCGCCAACCGTGGTGATACCCGGGCCAGGCATCAAGATCGGTGGCAATGTATCCCATCGCGGCCTGGCTCGCGCCGCCCTGCGGCTTGCCTTGAGCAAAGAGATCCGCGGTAGCGAAATCGGGAATGCGCCGGGTCGGGCTTGAGGTGGGATTCAAAAAATCATCCTGATAACGACGATCACGCCAGAGACCGGAATCGGGCATCCGGACCTCACGCCCTTTGCCAGTGGTGATAAGGTTGTAGAGCTCGTAGTCAATACCCCGGAGCTTTTTGTCGAGATCTCGGATCCGGGAGTCCTTCTTCAATTGTTCCCGCGCTTTCTTAAGTTCACTTTCGAACTTGCGATACTGGTTTTTCAGATCCTTGGGCGCGTCGCGCTTGGATGCCTCGCCCTTCATGGAAGCAACCTTCTTCTCAAGGTCAGCGATTTTCTTGTCATGCTCCTGCATGTATCGACGACGTTCCTCGATCAATGGCTTCCAAGCGGACTCCTTGAGTTTCAGACCTTCGTTGACGGCGGTTTTCTTTTCAGCGCGATAATCCTTCTGGAGCCCTTCCAGTTGCTTGCGGGTAACAAGGATATTGGGACCGGCTTTGGCGGGATCCCTTTTCCAATCGAGGATGTATTTGTTGATCTGAGCGGTCAGAGTCCAATCAGTGTGGCGTCGTACCACGCTATTGAGGTTGGACATGCGCGAACGAGGCCCCACGAGCAGCCCGTATGCGCGCTGACCGTAATGCATCCCGGACCGCTCGCCATCCACCATGGGAAACCGGGCTCGTCCGTGATCTCCACCAAGGGCGTAAACCGGGATGTAGTTCACGTAGGGCCCGACCCACTTGCTAGCATAGGCGGCGACTACTCCGACGGCCGGGTTTTCCGGTCGATAACCCGGAACGGCTTCGGTCTTGCGCCCCGGAGCGGCGCCACCGCTGGTCAAAACGAAATCCTGCGCTCCTCCCCCTCCCTGGTTCCATCGCGGACGAAGGAGGGCAAAGGGACGGCCCTTTTGTGCCGGTCGCGGTTTGGCCGGAACGTAACGTTGATCGGTATTGCCACCAAAGGTGTCGTATTCAAACCAACGCACCCAGCACGCGGTATCAACCTTCAAACCCTTTTTCCCCCAGTCGATGTAGTAATGGGTGATCCCGAACGGGCTCGCTTCCTTGTCGCGTGGAAAATGGAAACGCTCGTTCACATCAATCCAGATGTCATCCATCACAAAACGAATTAGCAACTCGTAATGATGGCTCCGTTTTGGAATCGATTCCGAAGGAAGAACATTCGGCTCGAAAAGGTGCGATTGCTTGCCAAGCGCTAGAGGCATGGCATTCACCTCGCCGTCGGTCTCGCTTTCGAATTCGTAGGTGATCTTGAAATCGAGAAAGACCGGCCCTTCCGCCACCAGTTCGGTTTTGGCTCCGGTCACCAAGGCGTTGCTTTCGAAATAAGCGTTTCCATCCCAGTCCTTCTGATTCTTGGTCCGCATTCCTCCGCACCAATGAGGAAAATTTCCAAGCAAAACCGGACTCCTCAAACGGCCCGAATAGTTTCGCAACTTAAATTCATAGGTGCCGTTGTCGATGAGATAGAAATCTCCGTTCCTTTTCATCGTGATCCCTGGTTTGGCCTTCCCTTGTTTGAAATCAGCCTGAACTTCGCCGATCTCAATCTTCTTCCCTTTGTGGTCCTTGTTGCTGATAGTGACGTAACTCCACACCTTGCCATTGAGACGCTGCACGGGACGAATCTTTCCTTGAACTTCGAGAGTCAGATCACCTTTGGGTAGGTTAAGTTGTTTCTCATCAAAAGACACCAACTCGCCCGGCCAAGTGTGGTTCAACTGATTGGGAATCACGACCCCCAACCCGTTCCAAGCCAAACAAAAATAGACCAAACCGCCCTTCAAAAAAACACTCTGCAATCGTCGAAGAAAATGCATCACGCGAAGTTACGTGCCGACGGCTACAGGTCAGACAAAAAATGTCCATGACTCCGTAACAAACAAGCCGGACCCCGAAAGATTAGGCAGGCAAATCGGGTAGGCTCCTTCGTCTCCCGATGTCCTTTCATACCAATTCAACCACTCGGCGCTCCTTTCTCAGAATGGGCGGCTCGATGATGGCGCTTCCTTTTCTGGAAACTTTTGCCGCACCCAAGGCCGCGGCAACCACTCCCGCAAAACGCATGATCTTCCTGGGCGGTGGGTTTGGATTCACCAAAGACACCTTTTATCCCAAGAAGGCTGGCCTTTTTGCTGAGATCGGGATGACCGAGGGACTCTCGCCTTTGGCCCGCCACCAAGATGACATCACGATGGTCAGTAACATGACCAATCTCGGCGCGACCGACCCACACGGTGGGTCGGTTTCCTACCTCACCGGAGCCAACGTGGCCGGCACCCCCGGCAAGCGATTTCACAACTCCGTTTCATGCGATCAGGTCATCGCCCGCAAGATTGGTGAAGACACCCGTTTCCCCTGTCTCGTTCTCTCAGCCAAGGAAGCCGATGGCGGCCAAAACTCCGGACACGGTCCCGGCCTCTCCCTCTCATGGGATGAATCAGGCAACCCCATCCCGGGCATCAAGCGGCCTCTCGATCTCTATCATGCTTTGTTTGCCACACCTGGTGATTCCCGCGCGGAACTCGACGCTCGGCTCAAAAAGAAACAGAGTATCCTCGATCTGGTCCGCATCGACGGCGGCGGAATGAAGCGCACCCTCAGCAAAGGTGATCAGGAAAAACTCGATGAGTATTTCACCGGCGTGCGTCAAGTTGAGAAAGGCCTCGAGCGCCAAGCCAAGTGGGCTGATGTCCCCAAGCCGGCCTCTCCTTTCGAAGCCCCGGACGAAGGCCTCTCCGGCGAGCAGGCGATTCACCTGATGTATGATATGATCATCATCGCCCTGCAAACCGGCATGACTCGCGTGGTGACCTACCGGCAACCCGTTTGCTCACTGCTCGCCGGGATGGGAATGAAGCTCAAAGCTCACTCGTTGAGCCACTACGGCTTCTCCCAGCCCCGCATCATCGCTTCGCGCGAACGCGACAAAAAGTGCTCCGGTCTCTTCGCTCACTTCCTTGATCGCCTCAAGGAAGCCAAGGACACCGACGGCTCGCGGCTTTTCGACAATTGCATCGTGAGCTATGGCTCCAACCTTCGCAGCGGCCACGAGTTGAAGAACGTCCCCGCCATTCTCTCGGGAGGGGGCGCCAAAGATATCAAACACGGCCGTCACGTCATTCTACCCAAGCAAGACACTCCGCTAGCCAACTACTGGCTCACCCTGATGCAACAGGGCGGAATCAAAATCGACTCCTTTAGCCATAGCACCGGAACTCTTCCCGAAATTCTGGGCTAACGCGTCATGCTCATTCGATCCACGATATTTGCGCTTCTCAGCGCGACCGTTTCCGCCGCTCCTCCTGGAACTCCAGTCTCGAAAAAGAACATCCAGCCCTTTCTCGACAACTACTGCATCAAGTGCCACGGACCCAAAAAACAAAAGGGCCAGGTCCGCTTTGACGAAGCAGTCTGGGAAATCACCGACAACGACAGCGCCCAGCGTTGGCAGGACATCCTCGATCAGCTGAACGGCGGGGACATGCCGCCCGAAGATGAAAAGCAGCCCACCACCGCCGAACTCAGCAAGGTTCTTGATTCACTGACCGGCTCAGTTCTACAGGCCCGCAAACGCCTCACCGATCACGGCGGAGAAATCAAAATGCGCCGGCTCAACCGACGGGAATACTCCAAGACGATCGAAGATCTTTTCGGCTTTGAGGTTTCGCTTCACGACATTCCCGAGGACGGGGAGATCGCCACCTTCGACACCGTTGGGGCAGAGCAATACTTCACCTCGGCACACTTTGAAAAATACCTTGAGCTCGGTCGCAAGGTCGCCGCCGAGGCCTTTTCCTATAATACCCGGCCCCGCAATCCGGTCACGAAGCGACGGGTCGAGCCCGAGAAATCAACCACCAGGAAGATGCGCGAGCACCTCGCGGACCTCGATCGCAAGAAGGCCCTGATCGATGCTGGAAAGTCGTGGAAGGAAGCGGGCTTCAAAGACGAAGGCGAAAAGGAAATCATCCTGAGGCAATGGGAGCCTCGGGCCGAGCTGCGCCGCAGCTACCTCAAGTACCCCAAGGTAGATCAGGGTGTTTACAACTGCGATGTCGCCAAGTGGGTTTCCATCAATGGCCATGTCGACATCCGCGGAGAGTATCGCATTCACCTGCATGGCGGCATTGTCGGAAATCCCCACCCGCTTCGCAAAATCGTGCGGCTCTACGATCGCAATGAAATCCACGGGACAGTGCAGATCCGCGGCACGGTTGACCAACCGCAGACGGTTACTCAAAGCATCCGCCGGCAAATGGGCGAGGGATTTCTTTCCGTCCTGATCCGTGAAAACCAACCAGAGAACACCATCAACACGATGCGAGGCTACCTTGCGAAAGTTGGCCAACCCGGCAAGGTTGCCGAACCTCGCGCGGCGGTTTGGATCGACTGGCTTGAGATCGAAGGCCCGTTCTACCCGAAGGCCCGGCCCAAGTTTGAAAACCTCCTCTACCCTGGCAAGCCGACCGGACAAGGGAGCCCCTACTTTAATGTCGACTCCCGCGCACGGGAATTCATCGGGCGCTTCACCAACCTCGCCTTTCGTCGCAAAAACGCCGAGCCCGCCTACCTCGATGCCTTGCATCAGACCTTTCTCGATCTTCGTGCTTCCGGGCAAAGCTATCGCCAGGCCATGACCGAAGTCATTGGGATCGTGCTGGCTTCCCCCAGTTTCCTGTTCATTCAGGAGGCGGCTCCCGAGCAAAACCAGCCGCACGGTCTTCTCGACTCCCGCGAACTCGCCATTCGTCTATCCTACTACCTTTGGTCCTGCCCGCCCGATGGACAGCTTTACGAAGCCGACCTGACCAACCCAAAAATTTATCGCCAGCAAGTCGAGCGACTCCTTGCCGACCCGCGGTCTCAGGGCTTCCGCGATGGCTTTATCAGCCAATGGATGGAGCTTGATAGATACGACGCCATCACGGTCGATCGACAGAAACACTACCAATTCAACGAAGGGGTCCAAAGGGATGCTAAACAAGAAGTACGCGAGTTTTTTGGAACCATCATTAAAGAAAACCTGCCCGTTTCACACCTCATCGATTCTCCTTTTGTCGTCGTAAATGAAGCCCTTGCCACCCATTACGATCTGCCCACGCAAAACCTCAAACCGGGTGCCTTCCAGAAAGTCACCCTTCCTCCTAGCTCCCCTCGCGGTGGACTTCTCACCCAGGCCGCCTTCCTCACCACCGGCTCCAATGGAGAACGTTCATCGCCCGTGATCCGGGGGGCCCTCGTGATGGAAAAAATCCTCCACGACAAACCGGCACCGCCACCTCCTAACGTCCCGGAGCTCGATGCCGCCTCGGACAAACCGATGACTAATCGACAACTTGTTCTTCTCCATCAGGAACGTGCGACCTGTGCATCCTGCCACCGCAAGATGGATGTCATCGGGTTTGGTCTTGAGAACTTCAACACCATCGGTCGCTGGCGGGTTGAAGAGCATGTGGGAAAAAAGAAGACCCCGATTGAACCCGGAGGAGTGTTACCGGACGGTGATCGCTTCCAAAACGTTAGTGAGCTCAAGAAGCTCCTCATGGACCAGCAAGATGCGTTGGCCGAAGAACTTACCGAGTCCATTTTGGCTTACGCGCTTGGCCGGACGGTGGAGTTTTCCGATGCTGACGATGTCGCGGCTATTCTGAACCAAATCAAGGGCAATAGATATCGCCTTCAAGACCTCATTCGTGAAATCGCCCTGAGCCCCCTCTTCCGGAAAAAGTAGTGCGTTGAATCACCCGGTCGGTTCGGTCCCCTCAAGGTAGAGCTCACCTTCGTCACCAAGCGAGAATTACTGCAAGTGATTCGCGAGATCTCACTCAAGGCCTGGTGAATCCATCGTCATCGAGAATTTCATTGGGAAGATGCTCGAAGAACACGCCTTCCTCCTCCTCATAAACATCGAGCGCCACCCCATCGATGAGATGATGGGTATCCAGAGTTAACGGCAGGTGAAGGGAGACAATATCGGGCTCTCTCAAAACCTCCTCCAGCGAATCGGGCACCATATCGTTTTCGCTGAGCCAATCCAGATCGGGTTGCAGATCATTAACCAAAACCCGACAACCGAACGCCTGAAACAGCTTGGTGGTGATCCGCTTGATTTTGCCCGCTCCGAGAATTCCTACAGTCTTGCCGTGAAAGTCAAAGCCCACCAATCCCCCTCGAGGCGAAAGAGCGAAACCGTTACGTAAGATTCAACGACTCGATCTGGCAAACCGAGGAATCGCCTACTTGAGTCGTTTCTTCAGTTCAGGCTCCATCGCTTCAGCCCACATCCGATAACCTTTGGCCTTGGGGTGAAGGAGATCGGGCATGATCTCTTTGGAAAGCGTTCCATCTTCGGTGAGGAAGGTCTTGTTCATGCTCAGCCAGTGAATCTTGTCATCGGCCTTGGCATATCCCTCGATGATCTTGTTGACGCCATCGTTGAGAATCCGCTTCCGGTCGTCGGATTTTTCCCCGCGCGGAAAGACCGAGAGGAGGAGAATTTCGGCCTCCGGAGAACGATCCCGAAGGAGATCAAGGATCAACTTGATCCCACCGGCCGTCTCCGCGGAGGGCGCTTCGCGGTGGCCGGTGTTGTTGGTTCCAATCATCAGGACGTATGCTTTGGGATCAACCTCGTTCAACTCTCCGCTGAGAAGACGCCACAGAACATGCTCAGTGCGATCTCCGGAGAAGCCCAGATTGAGGGCTTTGCGATTTCCATAAAACTCTTGCCAGACTTCTTTCCCGGCCCCTTCCCATCCCTGAGTGATGGAATCGCCAATAAACACGAGCTCGTGACCGCCTTTCTTCACCTCCTGAAGCTTTTGACGGTGACGCTTCCTCCACCATTCCTGTTTGTTGCGGGGCACCGGGCGGGTGGCTTCGCTGACCTCATACTGCGCCCGTAAGTCCCGGTAGAGCTTAGTCATCCGCTCCATCACCGGGGCATACTTCGGAACGTTATGCACTGACTTCATTTCCCTAGGATCTTCTTTGAGGTCGTAGAGGTTCCAGGATTTGTCTCCTGGGAAAAACATCAGCTTGTAGCGGTCATCCGAGACTCCGTCGTGCGCCGCCACCGAGTGAACCGCTTCGCCGCTGTAAAAATAATACAACCCCTTGCGCCAGTCCTTGGGAGCCTTGCCAGCTGACTTGAGAACCGGAAGAAGACTGCGACCCTGAACGGTTTTGGGAATCTCAAGGCCAGCCACTTCGAGGAAAGTAGGGGCGTAATCAATATTCTGAATCAACGCCTCGCTTCGCGTTCCCGGCTTGATCATGCCGGGCCAGCGAATGAGGAAAGGCATGGCGTAGCTTTCTTCGAACATCCAGCGTTTGTCGTACCATCCGTGCTCCCCGAGATAGAATCCCTGGTCAGAGGAATAGATCACGACGGTGTTCTTCGCGAGACCGCTTTCATCGAGGTAATCGAGGATCTTACCTACCCCTTCGTCGACCGATCGAATACAGCGAAGGTAGTCTTTGATATACCGTTGATACTTCCAGCGTGTCACCTCCTTGCCCTTCAACTTGCCAGACTCGATGGCAGCGAGCATTTCCTCGTTTTCCTTTTGATAGCTGGCATTCCACTGCTTCTGTTGTTCGGGATTCATACGGCGATACTCGCCGTTGGCCAGCCCGGGCCGGAAGTATTCCGGAAAGCGCGCCTGCCCGTTCAGCTTCATGTCCCAGCCCCAGAAGAAATCCTTCTCAATGGCCATGCGCTGCTTTTTCAAAGAGGGATGACGATTGGCGTAATCATCGAACAAGCTGTCGGGCTCGGGGAGGTCGACTCCATCCCAAAGATCGGCGTGTCTCAGGGCCGGCGACCAATTTCGATGCGGCGCCTTGTGCTGGCACATCAGCACAAAGGGCTTGTCGCCATCGCGTCCCTCCTTGAGCCATTTCAATGACCGCTCGGTGACGATGTCAGTGACATAGCCGGTGTACTTTTTCTTCCCGCCGCCCTGCTGTTTGAAGTCGGGATTGTAGTAGCTTCCCTGCCCCGGGAGGACCTCCCAATAATCGAAGCCTTGCGGATCGGTTCGCAAATGCCACTTGCCCACGATGGCGGTCTGGTAGCCCGACTTCTGCATCAACTTCGGGAAGGTGGTCTGGCTCCCATCGAATGAGTAATTGCTGTTATCCATGTAGCCATTCACATGGCTGTGCTTGCCAGTGAGGATAGCGGCACGCGACGGGCCGCAAATCGAGTTGCAGCAGTAGGACCGCGTGAAGATGGCCCCGCCATTTGCAATGCGATCGAGGTTGGGGGTGGGAGCGACGTCCTTTAGCGGACCACCATAGGCTGAAATGGCATTGAGGGCATGATCGTCCGAAAAGATGAAAACGATATTGGGACGATCGGCAGAGAGGGCGCTCGATGCCAAAAGCGCGGAAAACATAAGAGACATTCGCATAGACCCCAATACGCCCGCAAGCGATTGGGATTTCAAGGCAAAGGAGTGGAAATCCCTACTCGAGCCCTTTCAAAATCTCGGTGCGAAGTTGGACAACATTGACCAATCCCTGATGGCTCCACAGAACCTTGCCATCAGGTGAGATAATGACAGTAAGAGGAAGTGCTCCGGTCCATTCGGGATGAATGGCCTCGGCGAGCTTGTCAGGGTTTTTCCCGATCCA
>JBMYLT010000017.1:0-60286 GCA_049596615.1 Akkermansiaceae bacterium
TTTGCAACGACGGGAGGAGACGACATACCCTCCGCTTGACGCACCGGGATCGATTTCTTCGAGGTCAGATTGCGGATTACCCCGGTCGATTTACCGGCACTGCGGCCTACCGGCACCTTGATTCCTGCCTTCTTCAACACCGCGCTATCTCCCGCAGACCCAAACTCATAGCCACAATCCTGACAGACCAAACCGTCAGCACTATCCTTTGACCCCTTGACTAAAGTCTGACAAGAAGGGCAGATGTAAATACCGGTTGTCTCAGCCATCTAACGTCCCTGAGTGTGCGAAGCCACTTCCTTCCAGTCAATCTTACGGTCCGGAAAAAAGACCGGCGGTCGCTTTCTCAACCAAAATGGCCGCCAGCCCCTCGGTCGCACGATCTAAGCCCTCCACCGCAGCCTTGAGAGGAGCTGCCTCCCGGTTTTCGATAGCCTCTTTGACCCGGTCCCGACACGCCGTGATCTCGCTGATTTCTTCCTCACCAAGAAGCGAGACGGCATCCTCCAGGGCCATATCAACTGCTGGAAGCAATTCCTCAGCTTTCATCCGGGCTTCTTCGAAAACCCGCGCGTTCATATCCTCGAAAGCAAACTCGACACTTTCACTCACCATCTGCTCCACCCTTGCCTCCTTGACGTCGACAGCCGCGCTGCCGATTTCAACGACCGTGTTCTCACCCGTTGCCGTATCTCTCGCGAGAACTGAAAGGATTCCATCGGCATCAATGCGAAACTCTACCCCGATCCGGGCCTGACCCCGTTTTTCAGGTTGAAACTCGATCTCAAAACTCCCCAACTCCCAATTGTCGGAAGCCAACTCACGTTCTCCTTGCAAGACCCGAACAGCCATCGTTTTTTGGCCATCGATCGCATTTGTGAACATCTCACCCGCCCGGCAAGGAATCGTTGTATTTCGCGAAATGAGGACATTCATGAGCCCCCCCATCGTCTCTAGTCCCAAACTCAAGGGCGTGACATCAAGCAAAACCACTTCCCGCACCGTCCCGGCAAGAACCCCAGCCTGAATCGCGGCACCCCGGGCAATGGCTTCGTCGGGATGCTGGCTCAGATCGGGTTCTTTTCCGAAAACCTCCCGAACCCGCTCTCGAACCGCTGGGATCCGGCTGCTCCCACCTACCATGACAACAGCCTGTAAATCTTCAGCAATGACCCCTGCATCAAGCATGGCCCGACGGCAGGACACCTCCATACGATCAAGTTCCCCAGCCATCAACTCTTCGAACTTTGCCCTACTGACCTCGACCTCCCCGATAAACGGCAAACGGAAAACCGCTTTCTCGTCCTCGGACAAAAGGTGTTTCACCCGGCGGGCTTCCGCCAGCCACCGCGTGGTTTCCAGCCCGTCGAGTTGACCCTCGTTTACCCCCAGCATTCCCGCCACATGAGCCACCAAAGCCTGATCAAAGTCATCACCGCCCAGCCGAGTATCACCAGCCGTTGCCACAACTTCAAAGACCCCGTCCCGTATTTCCAGAATCGAGACATCAAAAGTCCCGCCACCCAAATCAAAAACCGCCACTTTTGCCTTTTCTCCCAATCGGTCGAGTCCGTAGGAAAGAGCCGCCGCAGTCGGCTCGCTGAGGATTCTCACCACTTCCAGCCCGGCAATCTCGCCGGCCCGCTTGGTGGCGGCCCGCTGGCCGTCATGAAAGTAAGCCGGCACCGTAATCACGGCCTTTACCACCGTCGTCTCAAGACGTTGCTCGGCGATCTCTTTGAGTCGCTTTAAAACTTCCGCTGAAATCTCTTCGGGAAACAGGTCGCCGGCGGTAGTTAAGATCTTATTGTGTCCGTTGAGGCGTTCTTCTGCTTCACCATGGCGCCGACCAATGACGCTCTTGACACTGGTATGAACTTCATCGGTCCCTGAACGCCGGAGAGCGGGCTCCCCGACTTCAAGCTGACCCGATCTGCCATACCAGACCGCACTCGGAATCAAGCTCTGTCCCTGCTCATCAGCCAGTAGGATAGGAAATCCCGAGTCTACAACGCCAACCGCGGACTGGGTAGTTCCCAGATCAATTCCAACAATGACGTCTTTCATCCCCTGCACCTACTGCCAACTCACTCGCTTAGCAAGACCTCAAAGAGAGCCCCGCTGGCCTCCCTGAGCTGCCCCTGCCACTTCCTCAAAAAGGTCAGGCCACGGGCAATCTCAGCCATTTCATCAAGGCAGTTTTCCCAGCCAAAATCATCAAAGCCCGGGAAACGGGAGGTCATCTTGTCCTCCAGTTCTGAAACCCGGCCCACCATTTGCTCAAGTCTGACCTTGATTGCCGGCAAGCGAGCATCAATTACAGCCCTCCCCAAACAGCTCAAAGCCTTCGCCCTTTCAATCATAAAACCGGAAACTTCTTCAAGCACCCCGGCCACTGGAGAAAACACGTCCATCACAGCTGAAGGGACCTCTCCTCGCTCGGACAGCTCCCCGCCAGCCGCGATCAAAGCCTCCCGGATACGAAGGGCCGGACTTGAAAGTACTTCACCAGCCTTCCGAATCGCTTGAAAATCTTCATCGCTCCCCCCGTTGTCCGGATGATTGCGTCGACTTCCTTCGATCACCCTTTGCTTCAAAACGGCTTCGTCGAGAACTAGCTTCTCAGGTAGCCCGAGGCGGACAAAGGCATTCATTAGGCCGCAAAACTCTCACCACAGGAGCACGTCACCACGGCATTGGGATTGCTCACTTTAAATCCTCCCTGCTGCAAATCATCAGAATAATCAAGCTCACTTCCGCTGACAAAAAGAGCACTTTTGGGATCAATTACCACATTCACTCCGTTGCTAGCCACCATGATATCCCTATCCCGAGGCCCATCGACTAGGTCCATTTGATACTGCAATCCACTGCAACCACCGCCCACGACCGCAATCCGGAGCGCCCCTTCATCCTTCCCTTGTTTCTTCCATAAACCAAGAAGGTGAGAGGAAGCTCCGTCAAGAACCTTGATGAGCTTTTCGTTACCTGTCGTATACCTTGCAGCCATCTTCAGGATTCTAATCGGTGCGACCTTCTCTGCAACCCTCGATACCTCATCTGTATTTCAAAGTATCGAAGACTCGTATCCCGGAGCCAGCCCGACCGAGGACAAGATATTTCCTTGCCTGCTCTGAAAAAAAAAAACGGCGAATCGTCAGGTCATTCCGGTGGATATCTCTTTGATCTTCTCGGGCAGTAAAGCATGGTGGAAAGTATGCATTTCGCCCTTTTGCACCACCTCTCGAAAAAAGTTTTCTTTTTCGTAACCAGACTTGTGACCACCGCGTCACTTCCCATGAAGACCGGAGAAAAGGCCGCCCCCCAAATAACCAATCGACCACTACAGGACGATGAAACTGAAACACATCCTAGGATCAACTCAAAACTCATTCGTTTTTTGATTGTGAATACTAAAGACTTCGGCCTTACACTGATCGCTATGGAATGTATGAAAACGATCTTCATCTTGGCTGCGGCACTCGTTGCCCCATCCTTCGCTCAGACCATTTACACTCCGCCAAAAGGCTATACCCGCATCACCATCGAAGCACCCGATAATCCGGGAGAAACCAAGTTAACCTCGATCTCGGCGACCCTTCTCAATGACAGGGTCTTCTCGGGCCCCGCTACACTCGGCACCTACACCGACAACGCCGATCCCGCTTCGGACACTCATGTTATTAATGTGACGGGAGTCACTTGGAGCGAGGATCAATGGACCACCGAACCCCATCTGGCTTATATCACGGTCGCCGACGATCCAGGCAACGCCGATGGCATTCGGCCAGCCCAGGAAGCGTTTCTCATCTCCTCGCATGATACCTCAGGGGCACTCACTTTGGATACCACCTACAATCTTGCCGACAAATTTCTGGCCACAACATCCGTCGTCATCCGGAAGGCCCAAACAGTTTCCCAGGTTCTGAACTCCCTTTCCACTGGTTCCGCGGGATTTGAATCCGCTGACCGGGTCTTTGTTTGGGATGGAGATCGCTGGGCCAGCCTTCGCTTTCTGGCAGGGAACTGGCGGGACGCCGACTCCCCAACGACCATTGTCGATGACCTAGTTATCTTTCCGGACGAAGGACTTTTCATTCAACGGACCGGATCCGGGAATATGACCCTTACTATTTTTGGTGAGGTTCCCACCGCTCCGCAAATTTCCACCATCAAGGCCACTGGTTTTCTTGCGAGTCGCTACCCCGTAGAAACAAAGCTCAACAACCTAGGACTTCAGGGTTCTAACTGGCAGGGTAGTGACCGCGTCTTCATCTGGAATGGGACCAGCTGGGTTTCCAATCGATATTTGGCCGGTGCTTGGAGAGATTCAGACTCTCCGACCACTTTGACCGGGGAAACCATTATCAAGGGAAACACCGCGGTTTTCGTTTCCCGGGCCGCTGCATTGATAGGTGCCGCCGGGAGCGTCACCACCCCACTACCTGAGAATTACAATGTCGCAGAAGAATAGTACCCTTCCCTATTTTTTCACAAATATACATCCTAACCTCTTCTCTATGCTCGCTACAAAAACACTTCGACTCGCAATTCCTCTCTTCCTGCTTTCACCGATCGCCCAAGCAGTTTCGGTGAATGTCGGGGGAATCATTCTTGCTCCTTTGCAAAATTCCGATGGTTCTTCGAACTTGCCGGATGGCTCAATCATTCAGGTTGGATATCTCTTGGGAATTGGGAATTCAGGTGACTTGGATACTCCGGCTGCGATTGCCGCCATCGATTGGAACTCTTTCACTCCGATCACTGGCCTAGGGTCTCCCCGTGATAGCGGAAGCTACGATACTCGGGTGACTTCACTCTTCTCTCCAGCAGGCTTTTTCGCCGATGGTCTGGCATTCGATAGTGACCTTGACTTCGGAAGTCCATCTGGACTTCCCGTCCGGATTGCCCTGCGAGTCTTTGACTCAACCACCGCTACCGTTGGCGCCAACTACAATACCTATACCGGAGTGGACGATCGATTCCTCCTGGAGTTGCCCGCTCCTCCAGACACCAGTGCCGGGCGTGCCGACATAGATATTGATAGCACAGGACAGGCCGGGATTGTCTGGGAGGGAACACCATTCCGCACGGATTTGGTGATTCCAGAGCCCAGTTCTTCTATGGCCCTCATCCTCGGCTCTCTCCTTCTCCTCGGCAGAAGCCGCAGGGACTGAGCGAGGGCCTAATCGATTCTCCAACCTCCGCTTCCCTTACCGGGACGGAGGTTTTTCATGACGGGTCCTCCAGCATTGTGTTCATCTCGCTAAAGAAGCCACGTAGCTCCTCATCGGTAGCTTCCGCCCCCATGAGGTCGTCGTAATCCTCTTCTTGAATCCAGTCAGGATTCATCTCCCGAATAAAGCTACTAGCTTCGCAGGCCTCCTTTTTCCCCCATTTCACTCTCGTGGAGCAGTAGGTCATGGTTAGCCTCTCTCGCGCCCGGGTAATCCCGACATACAAGAGCCTTCGTTCCTCATCCCTCGTCCCTTCTTCCAGACTCCTTTTGTGAGGCAGAATACCCTCCTCCAAACCCACCAGGTAAACCATCGGATACTCCAATCCCTTAGCGGCATGAAGAGTAATCAAGGTGACTCCGCTCTTCTTATCGAGATCTTCTTCTTTCTCCGAATCAAGAGCCGTCTGATCGAGAAAGTCGCCCAACGATTTTCCTCTTTTGATAGCCTCCGTGACCGAAGCGACCGCTTCCCGCACCCCTTCATTCCGGGTTTCTCGTTCCTTGTCAGTCTTGCATTGGCGTATCAACCAGTCGTGAAACTCCATTTCATTCAGCCAATCATTTAAAACCACCCCGGCATTGGTTCCATCCGCGATGGCCCGTCGAGCTTCTTCGATTTGCTTTACCAGACCCTCAACAGCCTTTACCACCTTGCTTGATAGAATCCCGGTGAACTCCAAATCACAAAAGGTGGCCCAAATGCTCTGATCCCGTTCCCTGCTCCATTCAAGAGCCGCCATGGCGGTAGTATTACCAATGCCACGTGGCGGTGTGTTTAAGACCCGCAACAAGGCCAAGTCCAACTCAGGTTCGTGGAGGACCCGGGCATAGGCGAGGACATCCCGGACTTCCTTCCGGTCGTAAAAACTCTGCGCTCCTACCATACGATACGGAATCTTGGCCTCACGCAACGCCTCTTCCATTTTACGAATCTGCCCGTTGGTCCGAAACAGAACCGCAAAATCCTCCAAAACCCGGCCTTCCTCCCGCTGGGTTATAATTTCAGAAACAATCCACTCAGCTTCTTCCTCATCCCCCGGCATCGAAACCAATCTGACCAGATCACCGCCTGGGATGGTTGGTCTAAGTTGCTTCTCCCGACGACCAACATTGTGGCGAATCACACTATTGGCAACTTCGAGCACGGCCTGCGTACTCCTGTAATTTTCCTCGAGTCGAATTATCCTGGGATTGGGGAAAAATCGCTCAAATTGAAGAATGTTGGCCACTTCCGCACCCCGCCAACCGTAGATCGACTGATCGTCATCCCCTACCACACAAACATGATAGGGTTTGGCCACCAACTGCTGCAGCAACCTCATCTGCAACCCGTTAGTATCCTGAAACTCATCCACGGTGACATAGCGAAACCGGTCCTGCCAATAGAACCGGACCTCGGCGTGTTCTCGCAGGACCTTTTCTCCCAAAAGCAAAAGGTCATCAAAATCGACCGCATTCTGCGCCCGGAGTTCGTTTTGATAAGCCACTGCGATCCCGGCAATCAATTCATCCTCGATCCCAGACAGAGGTTCCCCGTTATTCTTAGCCTTTGAAATCTCGGACATCACCTCCGCCGGTTTCAGATTCAACTTGCCACCACCCTTGCGGACGATCAGTTGACGGATCATTCCAGTCTGATCTCCTCCTGCCATCACCGTAAAGCGAGCCTTGTATCCCAGTGAACCAATGTCCCGTTTGAGAATCCGCAGGCAAAGAGAATGGAAGGTGCACACCGTCAGGGCCTTCCCTTTCTCTCGGCCCACCATAGCAGTCACCCGCTCTAACATTTCAGCAGCTGATTTGTTAGTAAAGGTCACTGCAAGCACATTTTCGGCCTTCACTCCATTCTCCAGCAGGGCCACCATCCGGCAGGTTACGGTTCTCGTTTTTCCCGTTCCTGCTCCAGCCAAAATCAGCACAGGCCCATCCAGCGTCAGGACCGCCTCACGTTGTTCCCGGTTGAGTGAATCGATGGAAAACCCCTCTGCCATGTGCCCCGCAAAGAACAACTCTCCCGCTCTCAAAACGCAAGCGTGGGATGACAAGTTCCGACGAATTAGCCATTGCCATCACCCAACCCCCTCGCTACCTAATCGACGGGCGGTCGCAAACAGCGGCTTGAATCCTGATAATTAACGAAAATCAACTCATCATGAGCAAAACCATTCCTCTCATCACATCCGGAATCGCCGGTCCTCTTGGCGTGCTTCACCTTCCCCGCCTCTGGCAGAAGGCCTCACTTGACGCTGTCGGAAAACTTCACCACGACTATCCGGCTGCCGGAGCGGGATACGACCAGATGACCCTGGATGCCCTCGGCATTGACCGGGATGCCTTCCTCGCTTTCATCCGCGATAAAAAGCCATCCTACACCCAGTGTGAGCAATGGATCCTCGACCAAAAAGGCGGAACCCTAGACGCTGCCGCCGTCGACGCCCACAACGCCTCTGTCGTGGGATACATCCACGATGATGCCACCCGTCAAGGAATCCTCGAAGCAGTGGGAATCGCCGACACGGGAGCCATCCTCGACGCCATCAACCTCAACAATCTCGAAGATTGGCAAGATTTTTACAACGCTGAGATCGCCGGTTGATCGAATAGTCGAGAACCCCGGGGTTTTTTTGTTGCTCCCGCCAGAATCGCTTGGCGCGCTTGACCTCGTCTCTCAGTAGCGCGATATCAGGCTGGCACTCACGAAAAGTCATATGTTCATAATGATCCGCCAAGATCATCCCACCATCACCCAGATGGGCCCTGACCCAGGCTCCCATCGACAATGAAACCGGACGCGATCCCACCCGCCTCGCGAGCCACTTTTCAAAATCACGTAAAAGCGCCGGTTCCGAAATCAGTCGCTTCTCCTGTCCAGCCTTTCCTACACCATCTCGAGTTTTCACCAACTGATAGACCAACATCAACACAACGATTCCTCCTGCCACCCCAATGAAAATCAAAATCCCACTGATTAGGATGGGAGAGGTCGACCAAAGCATCAGCCAGGATCGAAGCCGCTCAAAGGTGTCGGAAAACCACTGAGTCCAGGAATACTGGTAAGCAGCAGAAGACCAATCAGCCGGGGTCAGATCAATCGTCACCCACTTGCCTCCCCGGCAACGCCAGATCGGCGATTCCCCTGTTCCTTCATTGACCCATTGCCCCCCCATGTAAGCCTCGACCCAGGCATGGGCATGTCGCCCGCGCAAGATCCACTCATTCCCCCCCCTGTTTTCCTGAACGGAATAACCCACGACGTATCGACAGGGAACCCCCATCCGTCGGAACAACATCGCAGTTGCCCCGGCAAAGAACTCACAATGCCCTTTTCTCGTTTCACCCAGAAACTTGCTGATGGGCGTAGAGTCATCCCCTTCAAGATATAAAGAGTAGGTAAAATCGTTGCTAAAAGCCCGGCTGATTCGTCCTTCGATCTCCCAAAACCTCTCCCGGGAAACTGCCGGGGGAGAAGGCTCGACCGCGATCCGAGTTTGAGATCTCGGCAAAGGAGATCCTCTTTTGGGCTTCCTTGACTTGCTGCTTGATTCAGCACTGGGTCTCCTGTTTGTCGAGATACCTTGGCTTAAAGTTCGACGTTCCGGAATCAAACCCGATGCAGGCACCTCCAGCCCAACCTTCTCAAGAAAACTCGTCAGCCCTGCCTCTTCGTTCATGATGTAAATGAGATCGTCGAGTGAGGGGTCGATGGCAATAGCCCGGACCTCTCGGTCAGCCCGGAAGGTCACTTCCATCGCGCCCTTTTTGGCCCCTGACAGTTGAAACGCACCCAGTGAATTAACCGACATGATGTCGGCCGGCACTCCTTCAAACATTCGTGTTCCAGCTCCATGAGGAACAACTGTTTCTTTGGGAATGATTCCAACCAGACGTCCCGCCACCGGAAAATCACCGGACGGTCGATGCACTTTATCGTATCGAAATTCACCGTTACGATCACTCAGCAGTCGCTCAAAGTCACCACCAGCCTGACGTTCGACTTCAATCTTCTCCGCCCAACCCTTGCGGCGCGTCCCAGCCAACCAGTAATTTAAATGGGGAATGTTGTATGAACCCAGTTTCAGAAGCCGCGGGAGCTCCCCCTTTTCATGATAATACCTCCAACGAATCGTAGGACTCAGTTGGAGCGTTGCGATATCGCTCAAGTCGGTTCTGGTTTCGAGGGCCGAAGTGGGATCCCGATCACCGAAGCCTCCTCCCCGAACAAAGAGGTCGTAGGCATAAGACAAGCCCCATAACATCACCGAGGCCAATCCCATCGCGAGAACAAAGGCACCAAGCCAGGCCGCCGGTCGCCTGCACCGCCCTCCAACCAGATAAAAGGCCCATCCCAATAAGATCAGAATTCCCGCGACATAGATAACATCCACCCGCCCGGGATCAGTCAACTTCCCCACGCTCATCCCGGCAGCAATAAGAATCAAAACGAAAAAGGGGTATCCTGCGTGTATCAAATTAATGACCACCGGCCGCCCCAGTCGCCGGTCTGCGCCAATCTTTCGGCGCGCGATAAAGGAGAAGGTCACGGTAGGAACCCCTTTGGCCACCGCGTATTGCTGGGCCAAAGCCAGCGGCAACATCATAAACGGCAACCAGGCCAGTAGATCCAAAAAGTCAGCCGTTGAAAGCCCGTTGCTCCGGAGGAGTCCAATACTGGATACAATCAAGATGACCATTGAGAGCTGCCACGACCTGGCAAAACCTCGAATTCCAAAATCCCAGCGAAGAGCTGTCCAATGACGTCCCTCTACCAAAATAGCTGCCAATAATGCCGCCAGCGGTTGGTCATGCATAGCACCCCAAAACAAGAAAGAGACCCCCAACAACAAGCGAGGAGGTGCTCCCAAAAATGGCCTATTTACCTCGGTCGTCATCCTTTTAGCAAATCCTCCTGCACTCGGTCCTGCCTTAACCAGTTGATTCCGTTTCGAACGACCTCCTCCGGTGCCTCTCCCTCTCCAACCGCATACACCTCAAGCTCCAGACCGGTGGAGCGAAGCGCTCCGAGGAACTCCCGGCGGTCGTCAGACCATCCAGAAAAGACCACCACTCCGGCCGTCATCTCGTTGGCATGGGCCAGGACCAATCGGCGAAGCGATTCGTATCCGCTTTCCTCACTGGCCTTCACTCGGGCCAACACCTCCATCAAACGATCCGGCCTGGCCACTCCACGTCCCGCCGTAAACACCTGCGGCTCTTTCGTTACAAACATCAAATCGAGGAGACAACATTCCTGCTCCATCGTGGACACAAAGGAAGCCGCGACTGAAACCGCTTCTTCAAAAGCGTCAGGCCCACTTCCGGACAATCCGGTATCCAGAACTAGGCCGTATCGTGGGAACCGCATCTCTTCAAATTCTTTCACGACGGGATCCCCTGTCTTCGCCCATCCCTTCCAGTGAATCTTCCGTAAAGAATCCCCGGCCCGATAATCCCGAAGACCAAGAAAATCACCTCCTTCTCCTCGAACGGTCGAAGCAGTCTCTCCCCCCATCCGCAACTCTGATAGACCAACCAGATTCAATGGTGGGAAACGATACCTTTTGGGAATGACCAACACTTCCGAGCGTTCATTCAACGTCGGGCTCCGACGTTGAAACAACCCAAGGGGGTCGGGCAACTCCACTCTAAGATCTTCCAAAACAAGCACTCCGCGCTTTCGGGGAATCAACGACATTCCCACCCGTTCGGTCTCTCCCGCCGCCAAGGCCAAAGGGCGGGAACGGTTAGCCTGAGCCCATTGCCCCCCTCGGTCGATCAACCACTTCCAGCGGTAGTAACCAAACTGACGATCAAAAAAATTCCGCATCTCCTCTCCCGGCTCCCGAAGATTGAGAAACTCCCACAGACTCGGACGCGGGTCATTACCGGCTTCCTTGAAATAAGCCTCCTTGAGCGCCCCCCGTCCTTCATTTCTGACGGCTATCTCATAGCGCAGGACCTCCCCCACCGCTCCGGTCTGGGGCATGACCCGGATTGCACTGACTTTGGCCCGGCGAAAAACCGCCCACCCGAAACCCACCATCATGATACCGAGCATCAAAAAAGTCAGCACCACCACGATGCTCTTTCCGAGATTGGCACCCAAAAGCACACTCGCGATTCCTCCTCCGGTCAACAACCATGCCCCCGGGAGAACACGCTGTCGCACGAAATTGCTCACTGCGGTTAATTGACAGTGGTTTCGGTAGAGCCAGCGCCCGAATGTCCCCCCGATCTCCATCACTCCAATCTATCAAAAACCAGCGTTTTTCAAAGGTGGCAATCCTACCGTTCCCGTGATTTCCTCACTCAATGATACGCCTAATCCTCACGGCCTTGCTTCTTTTTTCTTACGGTTGTCGATCCGACAACCCTGAAACCACAGACTCCGGATCTCCCGCTAAGGAGGAAACCCGGGCTCGGAATCGCGAACGAGCCAAGCTTCTAAACGAAAAACAGGATCTTCTGAACCAACTCGACCGTCTCATCAAAAAGACCAAGCTGGACCCGGACGGTCGAATTGCGGTCCTGGAAACCTCCACCCGGGACGCCCAAGGGCGCTTTCTTGAGGTTCGTAAAACCCATCCCCTCCTAGTCAAGGTCAACGCTGACATCAAGCATTGGCAAAACACCGCTCATTCCGCCAGTGCTGCGGGCAAGACCGACGAAGCCAGCCTGGCCAAAACCCAATTGATCAAGGCCCGTGGAGACCTCAACAAGATGTCACAATCGCTCCCAGAGCTGGCGCAGCTGCAGAAAATCATGGAAGAAAACAAAGTCAAAATCCTGGAACTTCGGCAATCCATCGCCTCGCAAACTCCGGAGGGACAAAAAATCGTCGCCCGGATCAAAGAAATCGAGGAAACGATCAAAGACGGGGCCGCTCCGGCCCCTTGATTTCCAGTCGACAATCTCCTAGTGGTAGGGCTTGCCCCGGCGCTTAGCATAGTTACATTCCATGCCGTGAAGTCACTGGCTTTTTTCCCTTTTCTTACCGTCCTCTTTCTTACTTTTTTTGGCGAAACCGCCCTCGCCTCTGGTAAACAGCCAACCTACCTCGCCAAGGAATACGGGCTCGATAAAGACCAATATTCCGCCTTTCCACTCCCCCTCAGCGAATACAATGCAGAGGAAAAGGCGAACCCCGATTGGGGGATCTGGGAAAAACTGAAATTCCGGGGCGGTCAGCAGGGTGGATTCAACATCGTCGCTTCCATCATTTTCCTTTGCGCCATCATCCATACCTTCCTCAGCGGCTTCTTCGTGAAAATGGCGCACCACCATGAAGAACAGCACAAAAGATACATTACCGAAAATAAGCTCACAGCCGAACACAAACCCCACAAAGATGCCAAAGACCACGTGTCTTTTAAGGCGAATCTCTTTCACTTTCTTGGCGAAATTGAAGCTATCTTCGGAATCTGGGTCGTCGCGCTTAGTATGGCCATTCTCTGGTTCTTCGGCATTCAGGGCGACGGCTTATGGGCAGGAATCAAGCAGGTGGAGTATTACATCGGTAAGGACGTCAACTTCACCGAGCCCATCTTCGTGGTGATCATCATGGCAATCGCCGCCTCCCGCCCGGTGGTTCGCTTTGCAGAAAATGTTGTCGACAAAGTCGCCAACATTTTTGGAGGCACCCCGGCCGCCTGGTGGTTCTCTGCTGTCACCATTACCCCAGTACTCGGATCCTTCATCACCGAGCCCGCCGCCATGACCATCGCTGCCATGCTTCTCGCCAAGAAGTTCTACGAACTCGAGCCCTCTACAAAGTTTGCCTATGCTACGCTAGGACTCCTCTTCGTGAACATTTCCGTGGGAGGCACCCTTACCCACTTCGCCGCTCCCCCTGTTCTCATGGTTGCCGAGAAATGGAACTTTGGCATGGACTTCATGTTTCTCAATTTCGGCTGGAAAGCGATTTTAGGAATCCTGCTCTGCAACATCCTCTACTTCCAATTTTTCAAAAAGGAATTCGCTAAGATGAAGCGCCCGGGCCGGGACGACGCAAAGACGCCCACCCGGTGGGTTGAGCGTGAAGATCCCATTCCGGCCTGGGTCACCCTCGTGCACATCCTCTTCCTAACCTTCACCGTAGTCACCGCCCACTACCAAATGGTCTTCATCCTCGGCTTCCTCTTTTTCATCGGCTTCACTCAGGCCACCGGACACCACCAGAATGACATCGACATGAAGAGCCCTATCCTCGTGGGATTCTTCCTCGCTGGTCTCGTGATCCACGGCGGGTGCCAAGGATGGTGGATCTCGGTCCTCCTGAC
Source organism: Akkermansiaceae bacterium (assembly GCA_049596615.1). Classification (GTDB taxonomy): domain Bacteria; phylum Verrucomicrobiota; class Verrucomicrobiia; order Verrucomicrobiales; family Akkermansiaceae; genus SW10. The sequence goes on from JBMYLT010000017.1 coordinate 13,516, forward strand.
TTCCATCGACAGCGAGTGGCTCCTCATGATCGGTTCCACTCTTCTCACGGCGTTCAATGACAATGCCGCCATCACCTACCTGGCCTCTCAGGCGCCCGAACTACCGATCATATCGAAATACGCGGTGCTGGCGGGTGCCGTCACTGGCGGTGGACTCACCGTGATCGCGAATGCCCCCAATCCTGCTGGTCAGTCGGTACTGGGACGCTATTTCAAGGGTGGCGTGATTCCCCTGAATCTCGCCAAAGCGGCCATCATTCCAACTCTCATCATGGGAGCCTGCTTCATGCTTCTACCCTCCTCGGGAATGCACGAAGACCCGATGCCCGCCAAGACCGAAGAAGTCGAGAAAGCCCACTAAACTTCATCCCAATACCAGACTTATGCGCGACTACAACGGAGAGGAAATCCTCGTCATCTCACGCGAACTCTTCGATGAACTAGGTTCGTTTCAAGGCATTCAAACCGATATTCTTCGCTACCTTGAGGTCATCCTCGATCCTGCCAACAATTTTTTCATGGATCGGGCCGCGGCTGAAGAAGACCCCTCCTTCAAACAAATCATTCCCTACGCCCTCTTCCATCACAACGGCCACTATCTTCACTACACCCGCGGCAAAAGCGGAGGCGAGAGCCGGCTTCATGCCCAGGGCTCGGTCGGAGTGGGAGGACACATCAACCCGGTGGACGAACGTGCCGACCCACTTGGTCGGGAAACCTACCTAGCCGGTGTGGAGAGAGAGATCGATGAAGAACTCAACATCAGCGGCGGACATAAAAACCGCATCGTGGCCCTTCTCAACGACGACAGCAATGATGTCGGCAAAGTTCACCTTGGTGTCGTGCACATCTTCGACCTCGATTCAAACGAGGTCACTTCAGCCGAGGACTCGCTAGCCAATCTTTCTTTCCAATCGTCCGCCGATTTGAAGGGAGAACTTTATCCCAGTCTCGAAACCTGGTCCCAATTTTGCATCGACGAGCTAGTTTCATAAGCCCTGGTGAGGCATCCAAATTGGGACACTGCCTCTGTCTTCCGACCTTTTTTATGGGTGCGTGAAAAAAACCTCCACCTCGATTCCTTGCCATTGGCAAAATGGATGGTCGAATTGGTGAAATCCTAGTTTCCATAGCCACTAAGTCCTCCCTTTGCCGCACGGTAGCAGACGTCGATGATCGACCCGGAGACCCGCTTGATAAAGTTTCTCGCCATTCGCTGACTGCCTTCCCTTACTCCGAGCAACAAGGACACTTGTGCACCAAATGGCCGGGCGAAACCTCCATGAACGACAATTCCTTCCCGATGGTTTCCTCATACTTTGGGTGATTGATTCGATGTCCGAAAGCGCACCCTGCCGGAGGATGAATTGGACTGGGTACATCCCCATCCAAAACGACTCGCTCGGTAATTGCGGTCGGATCCGGAGTCGGGATGGCGGAAAGAAGGGCCTTGGTATAGGCGTGCCTCGGATTCCGGTAGATTTCATCGGCTGGGGCAACCTCGACGATTTTCCCGAGATACATCACCGCCACGCGATCACTCATGTGCTTGACCACCGCGAGATCGTGCGCGACGAAGAGATAGGACATATTGAACTCCTGCTGGAGCTCGAGAAGGAGGTTCATCACCTGAGACTGAACGGAAACATCGAGAGCTGAAACCGGTTCATCCAGCACCAAGAGCTTCGGGTTCACCGTCAATGCTCTGGCAATGCCAATCCGTTGCCGTTGCCCTCCTGAAAACTCGAAAGGAAACTTGTTCACCGCATTTTTCGGGAGTCCAACCCGGTCCAGCATTTCCGCGACCTTCTTTTGACGAGCAGCGCGATTACCGAGGCCCTGAATCACGAGCGGCTCGGCAACTAGCTCCCCTACAGACATTCTTGCGTCCAACGACTCGGCGGGATCCTGGAACACCATTTGAAAGTCCCGGCGAAGTTTTCGAAGCTGCCCTTGTCTGAGCGTCGTGATATCCCGCCCGTTAAAAGAGATCCGGCCACTGGTTGGCTTCAAGAGACGGACCACGGCCTTTCCCAAAGTTGACTTGCCGCATCCGGACTCCCCCACCAAACCGAGGGTTTCGCCAGTTCCGATTCCAAAACTCACCCCATCGACCGCCTTTACCGCGCCAATCTGCTTCATCATCACCCCGCCGTGGACTGGGAAATGCTGCCGAAGATTTTCGACCTCCAGGAGGTTGGGTTTTTCTTCACTCATGCTTCGTAACACTTAGGGCAGGTTTCCGACCAATGCCCAGAGGCCACTTCCTCATACTCAGGACGGGTCCGGAGTAATTCTGGTTCATCATATTCCATCCGCTGACAATAACGGCAACCTGCCACAAAATCTTGAATTGGTGCCACCTGCCCCGGAATAGTATCAAGAACTGACTTGCGTTTGCTATCCAATTGGGGAATCGAACTCAGCAGGCCCTTGGTGTAAGAATGCCTAGGGTTGGCAAAGAGCTCCTTCACCGGGGCTCGCTCTACAATCCGACCGGCATACATGACCACCACCTCATCGCAATTCTGAGCGATCACCCCTAGGTCATGCGTGATCATCAGGACGGCCATCCCCAGCTTCTTTTGCATCGACTGGATCAAATCCAGAATCTGGGCCTGAACAGTCACATCCAAAGCCGTCGTGGGCTCATCCGCAATCAAAAGATCGGGTTCACAGGCGAGGGCCATCGCAATCATCACGCGCTGGCGCATTCCTCCAGAAAGCTCATGAGGAAAATTGCTGATCCGCTTCTCGGGAGCGGGAATCCCAACTGCATCCAGTAATTCAATCGACTTTTGCAGTGCCTTTCTAGCCGATATCCTTTCGTGAAGCTTCAAGACCTCCACGAGCTGCTTCCCGATCCGATGGACCGGATTGAGCGCGGCCATCGGCTCTTGAAAGATAACTCCAATCTCTCCACCTCTGACCTTCCGCATTTCTTTTGTTTTGACCTTTCGAAGATCACGCCCCTTGAACATCACCTCGCCCTCCAGAACATGACCAGATGGTTTTGGAAGCAGGTCGATAATGGACATCGCAGTAACCGTTTTCCCACACCCCGACTCGCCAACCAGCCCAACCGTTTTGCCCTTTTCCACCGAAAATGATACGCCGTCAACGGCCCGAACCCAGCCAGAGTCGGTATCAAAACTGGTCACCAAATCTTTGACATCTAGTAACGTGCTCATTTCTTTCGATATTTCTCCATCACCTTTTGAACTTCCGGGAAAGTCTTGCCCGAAAGCATTGCGGCCTTTGTTTCCTTTTGCATCTCTTCGTCGATCCAAAAGCTGTAATGTTCGTAAGGGTAAGACACGATAGGTGGGCAAAACTCCACCGTTTCAGTATTGGGCCAACGCAACCAACGCCAGCAGGCCACCCTTTCGAAATCTCTCTTCCATCCGGGAATAAAAACACAACGCTCGTAGACCTGTTGCTGGATTTTGAGAGCTAGTTCACGCTTCTCCTTATCTTCTGTCGCCAATCGGTAAGCCTCCACCCACTTGTCCATCTGGGCGTCCTTGTAGGCAAAAACATTATTGGTCTTCTTCTTCACATTGCCCTGCTCGTCATAGGCATTCCTAGAGTGGAAATACTCGTAATAGGAAAAGTAGGGCGGCTGCACCGACCACGCCACCGAAGTAAGCTCAAACTTCTTATCCATTGCGTCAGTAAAAACCACACTCGGCTCCTTCCCGTCGGGCACTAGGGCCACGCCACACTTTTTGGCGGACTCCTTCAGAATTCCAATCACCTTGGCATAACTCGGAATGCTATAATGACTAATATTGAATTCCAGCTTTGTGCCATCCGATTTTCTCAGGATCCCGTCATCTCCAATCTCCGTAAAACCGGCCTTTCCAAAAAACTCGCGGGCCTTGAGAGGATCAAAGGACCAGGGTGTGACGTTGGGATTCACAAAATCCCCATATCCGTCGACAAAACCAGGGAGCCTTCCATAATCGCCCCAGAACAAAACCTGAATCACCTTCTGGTAGTCCATCGAATGAGCCAGTCCCAACCGGACATTAAGGTCCTTGAGCTTGTCTCGGGAGAGGTTCATCTCGATGCCGAACTGAGGCCTGGGAAAGCGGTTATACCACCAATATCGTTCCATGTAGCCCTTGAAAACCGGCTCGATCTCACTCTTCTCGTACCAAAACTGAGGGTTTGAAATCAGTGCCATATCGAGCACTCCCGCCCGGAAAAGACCAAAGGCCTTATCGGCATCCTGCACCACTCTCCATATAATTTTGTCAGGGTTGTAGCGATAACGATAAAACTTTTTATCGTTCCCCCACCAATCCTTCTTTCTAGTCAAGGTGATCGACACTCCTTTGTTCAATCCATCTTCATCGACAAAGTAGGGACCGGTTGTGGGCTGATGACGCCAGTTGTAACGTTCCTCAAAGTCAGGACCAAACCCCTCATAGAAATGAGGAGGGGCAGGAGGGAAAGTTCCAATCGTGTTATACATTCCTAGCTCACTCTTGGCGGTCGGGAAGGTCACGGCGAAGGTGTGATCATCGTAGATGGTAATCTGAGAGATCTCCTCCCTCAGATACTGTTTATAGTAAGGAGCTTTACTGTAATCAGAAACACGTAGATAAATCGCGACTGCATAATCCCGCGCTTTCACTGGCTTGCCATCGGAATAGGTAGCGTCCTCGTGCAACCGATAATACCAGGTTCGTTTATCGGGCCCGTGAGCCCATTCCTTCGCCATCGCCGGGATCACGGAACCATTCAGCCGATTGAGGCCGACAATCCCGAGTTGCACATCATCATAAAGATTGCTGCGCATTCCATTATTCGCGGCGGGACCAAAAGCTCTGATGGTCGGAGGAAAAGAGCTCGTGTAGAAACGGAAGACCCCTCCCTTTCTCGCGGCCGGATCCGAATCCTCGGGCTCGTCCAAGCCATCTTTCCAAGGTAGGCCTGTGGGTAGCTCAGCCAGGGTTTTGTAGTTAAAGTAATTTCCGAGTGCCAAACGTCGCTCATATCGCTCAATCGCTTTCTCGGCATCCTTAGCTGCCCATGAACCGGGCTCAGCCTCTGCAAGTTCCTTCTTTGATTCTTCCAGTTTCCCTTTGGCCCATCGTTCAATGTAAGCATTATAAAGGGGGACATAGTCTTCAAAACCGAGTCCTGCCACGTATGCCTCATCCTCGTCCTGACAGGAGAAAAGAAGACTTGAAAGTAAAAGTAAAATCCAACGCTTCATCTGCTATCGATAGTAGGTGTATTTCTTAGGATCAAAGGCTTCCCTGACCGCCTCCCCGACAAAGGTCACCAGGACAAGAAGAAAGACCAAAGAGAAGAACGCCGAGCTAACCAACCACGGTGAGTTTAGTGACCTCACTCCTTCACGCAAAAGCTTCCCCCAGCTGGCAAGATCCGAGGGAACGAAGCCAAGGAAATCGAGAGCGGTAAGAGAAAGAATAACACCGGAAACCGAAAACGGGATCAAGGTCACCAGTACCGCAATGGAATTAGGAAGCAAATGACGAAACAAAATCCGGGGCGTCCCTGCTCCAATCACCCGACTGGCCGCGATGTAGTCGCGCGACTTCTCCTTTAAAGCCGTGGTCCGTAACAAGTTCGTCATTCCCATCCACCCGAAGATGACCAACAAGAGGAGAATCAGGTAAATTCCCACCTCGTCTTTATACTGGGCCGGCACACCAAGAGTCACGACAATGACAAGGAAGAGAAAGGGAATGTTTTGTAAGACCTCAATGACCCGCTGGACCACCAGATCAAACCAACCTCCAAAGTAACCCATCATCAACCCCAGAGTGACTCCAATTAGGTAGATCAAAGGGATGTAAATCAGGATGGCTTTAAAATTCACCTGCAAGCCGCCGTAGAGGTATGCCAACACATCTTCACCCTGGGTGGTGGTTCCAAGCGGGTTGCTCCACTGGGGTTCCGAGGGAGGGTAACTGACGTCAAAAATCTGGGCATCATCGGCTGGCAAAAAGTCTTTCCAGTCCCCCTCACCACTCCAACTCACACTTCCTTCGACAATCTCACCATTCAAGTAAGTCGCTCGAAAAATTCGATTATTGTTTTTATCCCACCCCTGGGCCTCCCCTTTCTTTTTCCCATTCCGGTAGAGATAACGAACATGGGGCTGTTCGGGCTTCTCCTGGTCATACAGGACCGTGCCCAGTCCATCATAATCCGACTCTTCCAGATCGATTTTCCGCCCAAGGGCCGTGATGGTGTCCGACGTCGGCGCGTATGGCCAGAGAGGCATGAGCACGAAAAAGTCCTCATCTTTGTTCAGAGTTCGATAATCCGGTATTAGGTCTCTGAGGTTAGGTTCTTCGATTCCGAGATCACCGTTACTTTCCTTGACCGTGGTAAAAGCCGGGAAGGTCCATTTCCCATCGTACTTCACCGCAAGGGCCTCGTTTCCAACAATGACTTGATCAAGTGAAGCGAATGCCGCCAGCCCGAGTAGGATCAGAAAGGAGTAATAGCCACGTTTGATTTCGCGAAACCGCTGGATCTTTCGCAGGGTCACAGGATTGGGCACACCGGCAAGCAGCTTTGAGATTACCAACCAAAGGCCCACCAAAAGCATGAAGCCCGCCATCACATGCCCAAGGTAATCAAAAAACGACCTCAATGGCTCAACCATGGGAAGATCCGCTGTCTTGCGACTCAAGTTATATCCCCAACTCACGGTCGGCAGGCTCAGACCCGCCAGATCGGCAAGGAAACTAACCACGGAAGCCGAACAAAGAGAAATGCCAATGATGAGCTTCATGAATCAATCAAATTTAATCCGGGGGTCGATCAATGCGACAATGATATCGGAAAGAATGTTCCCCATTACCATGAGGAAGGAAGCCACCGTCAGCGTGCCCATGATCAGCATTTGATCTGGACCAAGGAGAGCTCGATACTGCAATTGCCCAAAGCCCTGGATATCAAAGACCAACTCAATAAGGATGCTTCCCGACACAATGATAGTGATCAACTGGCCCAAACTACTGGCAATGGGAATGAACGAGTTTCGAAAGGCATGCCGGAAAACCGCGCGATTGAAGCCAACCCCTTTTGCCACTGCGGTCCTCACATAGTCGGTGGAAAGGTTATCCATCAGATTATTCTTCATCATCATGGTCAGCCAAGCGAAGGAACCCACAAGATAACCAATTAAGGGTAGGACGGTGTGCCAAGCCAGGTCCTTGATCTGCTCCCAGGGCCCCATCGAATCAAAATTTTCCGAAGTCAAACCAATCATCGGGAACACCGGCTTGATCGCTCCAAAATAAACCAAAAGGATTGATCCGAGAGCAAACCCTGGAATGGCATACCCAAAAAAGATGAGGATCGAACTGACATTGTCGACTGCCGTGCGATGCTTGATTGCCTTCAAAATCCCCAGCGGCAGACAAACTCCATACGAAATAATCGAGGTAAGAAGTCCAAAGTAGAGAGCAACCGGCATCCGCGACTGAATCAGATCGAGAACGGGCTCACCAAAGACCGTTGAGCGGCCCATATCGCCTTGGAGGAGTCCTGAGATCCTCGACTTGTAGATCACCGCCCGCGGGAGGTAATTCTTCACCGTCTTTTCAGTCTTTCCGTCTTCCCGATCCAGATGTCGGTCAAAACGTTCCCGTGCGGTCTCATATCGGACCTCCCAACCATCTTCTTCAATCGAGTTCCATTTCTCCCGATCCCCTGGATTTTTGGCATCAAAGTAACGCGCCCATTCGATCTCAAAACCTTCTTCTTCACTCCCCTTTCGCTTCACAATGACGGGCCGACCCGAACCCGCCAAACTCACCAATACCTCCGTCGTAGGATCCTGCACCATACTTGTCCCAATATTTTCCTCACTAACCTTGTCCCCTGCCCCCTTTGTAACTGGCTTGTATTCAGCCTGACTGTGCAGTCGGTCACGCGGGTAGAGTCCCAGCCAAGTGAGGTAAGCCAGAGGTAACGGCTTGTCGGAAAGATACTCACGCTCGTATTCTTCAATTTGTTCTTCGGAGAGAGCACCGGACTCCCCTTTTCCACCTCCGCCACCCCCGTCGGATGCTCCGGCCGCTGCCGCTTGGAGTTCCTTAGCTAGCGGACTCCCCGGCATGATACGCGTAATCGCAAAGACAAGAAAGGTCACCCCCAACACGGTCAGCGGAACCAGCATCAGGCGGCGAACAAAATAAACTTTCATGCAGGAAATTCAGAAGCTTTGACGAAGAACCCTTTCTTCCCATTCACCCTGCTAATGTCAAACCAAAGTCCCGCGCAGGAAAAATTCATTCCCCTAGGCTTCCGAATCAGTCAAACTCCGTAGGTGCCTAGATCGATTGTTTTCATCGCGCTCGCCGCGCTCACCCTCGTCTCCTGCGAACGAAGGTCTGATATTGAAATTGCAAATGAAAAGAAGATTCTGATCATGGGTAACAGCAGTGAGCCCAAGGGTCTCGACCCCCATCTCGTCTCGGGAGTTCTAGAATCAAACATCATCCGGGCACTTTTCGAAGGCCTCTGCGTTGAAAATCCGGAAAAGGACAACGACTCCCTCCCGGGGGTCGCGATGAAGTGGGCACCGGTCGACGAAAACAACCCCGACGAGTGGATCTTTCACCTCAACCCAGAAGCAAAATGGTCCGACGGGGTCCAAGTGACCGCCCACGACTTTGTTTTCTCCTATAAGCGCCTACTCTCTCCGAATCCCAACTGGCCAGCGAAGTATGCTGAGATGCTCTATTTCCTTCGAAATGGAGAGGCCTACAACCGAAACTACTGGGGCCAGCTCCTTTGTGGCAATGATCCTGAATTCCCAGTGAAATGGGAAGTTCTTAAGGAAGCAAATTTCAAAGGAGAGCGCTCTCTCAAACTGGAGAACTTTGCCGGGAAGAATTTCTCAAAACTTGAAGAACGGGACCTCGAAAAGCTCCGACCTTATCTCGGCGATGAAAACTCGGTTCGTTTGAGCAAGATCACCGCTGAAAAAGTGTCCCTTTCGGAACTGACCCGTGCCGAGAAACGCATCTACCTCAATGCCAAAGGGATCGACAAACTTAGCAAAGACGAGCTGGTCTTCCTAAAATCGGCCACAGATCTGGTCAACTGGACAGATGATGTTCCCGAGGACGCCCGCCAACTCGCTCTCGACCGCATCATCGCCCACCACGATGCCGGGAAACCAAACCTCTGGGAAAAGTCTCAAGTCGGAGTGATTGCGATTGATGACGTTACTCTTCAAATCAAGCTCCGCGGGCCAGTCCCCTTCCTCCCTGAGATCACCAAGCACTACACCTGGTATCCCGTCCCCGAGCACATCGTCTTGAAATACGGAAAGATCAACACGGCTTTCGACTCCCGCTGGACCCGCCCGGGAAACCTCGTCTCGAACGGTCCCTTCAAGCTCAAGGAATGGCGCACCAACCACTATCTCGAAGTGGAACGAAACACCGAATACTGGGATGCCGACAAGGTCGACCTCAATGGGGTGCGCTACCTCCCGATCAAGGACTACTTCACCGAAACCCGAATGTTCGGAGACGACCAGCTCCACATGACTTATACTGTGCCTTCGGAGCTAATTCCGATGGTCAAGGAGAAGTATCCCGAACAGCTTCGCCAGGAACCTTACGTGGGAACCCGTTTCATCCGGGTAAACACCCGCAACGAACCCCTCAACAACCTGAAGGTTCGCCGGGCCCTTGCCCTGGCCATCGACCAAAAATCCATCTGCGAAAAAATCCTGCAGGGAGGACAGACCCCGGCTTCCGGGATCGTGCCTCCCTTTGGAGACTATGAGGCCGCCGGGGTCATTTCCTTCGACCCGGAAAAAGCACGCGAACTCCTGAAAGAATCAGGTTACTCCACTGACTCGAAGTTCTCGGAAATCAAACTCCTCACCACCAACTCCGAGTCCGCGGCCCGTGAAGCGGAAGCCCTTCAGGCGATGTGGTCGGAACACCTTGGAATCAACGTTCGGATCGAACAACGGGAATGGGCCACTTACCTTCAAAAACAGTATCAATCGGACTATGACCTCTGCGTGGCCGGCTGGATTGGCGACTATCTCGATCCCACTACCTTCCTCGAAATGTGGATTACTGGCGGAGGAAACAACAACACCGGTTTCTCTTCGAAGGAGTTTGAAAACCTCCTCAACAAAGCGGAAAACACCGCTGACCCGGCCGTCCGTCTAACCATTCTTTCCGAGGCTGAAAACACCTTCCTCGCCGAAACTGCCGCCCTGCCTGTTTACTTCTACACTACCAACTACCTCATCCGACCCGAGGTCAAAGGATGGCATCCGCTTCTTCTGAACAACCACCCGTTTAAGTTCGTTAAAATCGAGGAATAACCGCTTCTACCAATGCTCAAAACGATTCTTTACCGCATCTTTCAGACTATTGTCGTGGTCTTCCTGCTCGTGACTTTTGTCTTCTTCGCTGTCCGGGCCATTCCCGGCAACCCCTTTGCCACTGACAAAGGAATGACAGCCGAAGAACAGGCTGCCAACGAGCGCTACTACGGGCTCGATAAGCCCCTTCCCGCCCAATACGCCACCTACTGGAAGAAGGTTCTCTTCGAAGGGGACTTTGGACCCTCTCTCGCGATGAAAGGACGCCAGGTCACCACGCTGATTTCTGAATCGTTTCCAGTATCGCTAAAGCTCGGGATTGTCTCTCTCGCCCTCAGCATTTTGATCGGAATTCCCCTCGGAATTCTGGCCGCGCTCTTTCACAACAAGTGGCAAGATTACCTCGCCATGATCATCGCAATGGCCGGAATCTGCGTAGTGGCCTTCGTGCTTGGACCCATCTTTCAGGTGAGCTTTGCCTTCCCTCTCGATTGGCTCAACGTCGCAGGTTGGAGCCGGACGAGCGACATTATCCTTCCTTCCATCACCCTATGTTTTGGAGTCGCGGCCTACCTAGCCCGACTGACTCGCGGAGGAATGCTCGACGTCCTTTCCCAGGATTACATCCGCACTGCCAAGGCCAAGGGAGTCCCCACCCGACAAATTATCATCAAGCATGCCCTGCGCCCGGCTTTACAACCTGCGATCACCTTCCTCGGCCCAGCCTTTGCGGCCATCATTACCGGTTCATTTGTCGTTGAAACCATCTTCCTTGTTCCAGGCATGGGCCAGTATTTCGTTCTGGGAATCACCACCAAGGACTACAATCTCGTCCTCGGTTTGGTCCTCTTCTACGGCATTCTCATGGGCGTGGCCAACCTGCTCTCGGACCTCGTCCTCATTTTCATGGACCCCAAACTTCGCACCGCGTAAGACCACATGAATTCCAACGCTGACACCAGCACCACGCTATCCGCCGTCGAAAAAGGGTCCAGCCTCTGGGTCGATGCTCTCGTGCGCCTGAGGAAGAACAAGCTGGCAGTCGCTGGCGCCATCATCATTGGGCTGATCCTGTTACTTTGCTTTGTTGTGGCACCCATCCTTTCGATGTCGGGACTCGATGGAAACAAACAGAATCTCGAAAACCGTTTTGCCGGGATTGGAGAATCCGGCGTTTTCGGCACCGACCAGTTGGGACGGGATTTGCTCATCCGTGTGCTGGAAGGGGGGCAAATCTCCCTGATTGTTGCCATTCTGGCCACCTTCCTCACCGTGACGATAGGGGTGATCTACGGTGGCATTGCCGGCTATGTCGGCGGGCGGGTCGGGAACGTCATGATGCGCATCGTCGATGGCCTTCTCGCCATGCCCTTTCTTATTATTGTCATTCTCTTTCGCGAGTTGATCACGGAGCATATCGACAACGGCGCCCGCTTTCTGGTGAACGACTGGGGGTGGGACAACGACACCGTGATGCGTTTTGCCGCCCTCATCCCGCTCACCATTGCCATTGCTGCCTTTGGTTGGTTGTCGATGGGTCGCATCGTCCGCTCAGCGGCAGCTTCCCTTTCAAAGCAGGAATTTGTCGAAGCGGCTCGCTCCCTCGGCCTCAGTCACCAACGCATCCTCTTGCGTCACATTCTTCCCAACATGCTGGGTCCGGTCATCATATACGCGACTCTGACCATTCCCAGCTTCATCCTTTACGAGGCCACTCTCAGTTTCATCGGACTTGGTATCGAACCGCCCAATGCCTCGTGGGGCAAGCTCATCAAGGAAGGAGCCAGCTATCTGGAAACGAATACCGTGGTTCTGGCCATTCCTGCCATTCTCTTTTCCCTTACCCTCTTTGCCTTCAACTTCCTTGGCGACGGGCTTCGCGATGCCCTCGACCCCAAGGCTTCGAAAGACTAGGAGCTCTTTTTCTTTCTTAATCCCCCGCCAACCTGTCACATTGCCCCCGCCGATGGATTCTCAGGAACTGCAAAAACGGATCACCTTCTCGAGCCAATGGGTCACCTCGGTACGTGACGAAATGGGGCGCGTCCTCGTCGGACAAACCAATCTCGTCAACAAGCTCCTTATCGGCCTCATTTGCAACGGACACATTCTGCTCGAAGGGGTGCCCGGACTAGCCAAAACTCTCGCCATCAAAGCCCTCGCCGGCTCGTTGCGGGCCGATTTTTCCCGGATCCAGTTCACTCCGGACCTCCTCCCCGCCGATCTACTCGGCACGATGATCTACCATCCAGACAAGCAATCATTCGCGACCAAACTAGGACCCATTTTCGCCAACTTGATTCTAGCGGACGAAGTCAACCGGGCGCCCGCCAAGGTCCAGTCTGCCCTGTTGGAGGCAATGCAGGAACGTCAAGTCACGATCGGCGACAAAACTTATCCTCTCCCCAGTCCCTTCCTCGTTCTAGCCACGCAAAACCCTATCGACCAGGAAGGAACCTATTCCCTTCCCGAGGCACAGCTCGACCGTTTCCTTCTCAAAGTCACGGTGGACTATCCCAGCCGACGCGAGGAACTCGACGTCCTCGACCGTATGTCATCATCTTCGCCCAAGGAAGAAACCTTACCGGTCACAACGCCCGAGGCCATTGCCGAAAGCCGCCGGCTCACCGATGAAGTCTACATCGACTCAGCAGTCCGGGGTTACATCGTGGACCTTGTTCAGGCCACTCGTCGTCCCGGCGACTACGAGGCCTCGCTCAAAAACCTCATCATGGCCGGTGCCTCGCCACGAGCCACCATCAACTTTGCCAAGGCCGCGCGCGCCAATGCCTTCCTGCATGGGCGGGCTTTTGTCACCCCGGCCGATGTAAAGGAGCTCGCTCCGGAGATCCTTCGTCACCGCATTCTTCTGACCTACGAAGCCGAGGCGGAGAACTTCACAACCGATGACGTGATCAAGCGGCTCATGTCTCGCGTCCCGGTGCCTTGAAGATCACATTCGAAAAAGACCGCCTTTTTTCCCCCCAAGGACCACGGCACCGATGATGGAGATCCCCAGAAAAACCATCGCCCAAACTCCCAGCGCCGAGGCCAGTTCGTAGCCATTGCCCAACATCCCAATCAGCGAGTAGATCGCCTTAGTAATAGGGAAATGCTCCGACTGTTGGGCCAAGATCAAGCTATCGCTCACCTCAAGCATGGCAAAGGCAAAGGCCAAGATTCCTCCGGCAATCAAGTTGGCACCGAGCAAGGGAAGGGCCACCCGTCGCAAGGTACGGCCGGGGCTCGCTCCTAACGACCTCGCCGCCTCCTCAAGGGCGATGTTGCTTTGCTGAAGTCCCGCCACCGCTGAGCGGACCACATAAGGCAATCGCCGAACGGCATATGCCAATACCAGCAACCAAGTCGGATCCTGGGCGGCTCCCCGCACTAGCACCTCAAAGTTCTCTCCCTTTTGCGAAAGGGCCAAATAACCGAAGGCCAGCACCAACCCCGGCACCGCTAGCGGAAGCATCACCATGGCATCCAAAAACGCTCGTCCTCGAATGGTGCTTCGAACAATCACCCAAGCAATGGCGAGTCCAAGCACAAGGTCCACCAGCGTTGCCAACGAGGCATAGAACAAGCTGTTCTTGATCGAAGGCACAACCAGCGGATGCCCCAAAGCCTCCTGGTAATGTGCGGTCGTCCAACCTTCCGGCAAAATCGAAGCATACCAGTCATGCGCCAGCGAAAGCGCCACAACTCCGGCATGAGGAAGCGAAGCAATCACGAAGACGCTCAGAAAAAAGAAGGTGCAGAGCCAAGCCTTTATTCCTCCGGGACGGAACTCCTCGGCTCTCCCCTTCGGTCTAGGTGCAGTGCCCAATTTCGAGCGACCAAAGACCGCTTTGGACAAGAGGAAAACCAGGGTCGAAACCGCCAGCATGATGGTGACCAAGGCATACGGGAAAGGATTTCCGTCAAGATCCTTGATGCCATCGTAAACCTGCACCGGAGCCACCCGAGTGAAATCAAAGACTAGTGGCACACCTAACTCGGTAAATGACCAGATGAAGACAATGGCTCCTCCGGCAAAGATCCCCGGGGTCGTCAACGGCATGGTGATGCGCAGGAAGCGACGCCAGGGCGGACAGCCTAGATTCTGCGCCGCCTGCTCCATCGCGGGATCGATGTTCGAGAGCGAGGCCGCGATGTTCATGTAAAGAATGGGATAAAGGTGCAGGGCATTCATCACCACCACTCCCCAAAATCGTCCCTCACCCAACCAATCGATCGGCAGGGAAGGATCCAGCAGGCCCATTTCAATAAGAACCGCATTCAAAGCCCCTTTAATACCTAGGATCTGTTTCACTCCGACGGCGCCCACGAAAGGTGGAAGCACCAGCGGAATCAGAATGAGAGCTGAGAGCGTTTTTTTGAACGGGAAAAGATAACGATGGCCCACCAAGGCCAACGGGAAGGCGATTAAAATCGAGGCAACTGTGCTAGTGACCCCCAGCGCGAAGGCATTCCACAAGCCTTCGGTGTAGACTGGATTCTTGAAGACCTCGATGACAAAAGCCGAAGTCACCCCCTCCTTATCGTCGTAAAAGGCTTCCTTGAGAACCTCGACCGCAGGATAGAGGAAAAACACCACGAAGAAGGCGCTGACCAAGATTGTGAGAGTGTAGGCCCATTTGAAATTCACTTACCTCCTCCTTTCCCCGCCAACTCTTCGGCAGCCTGGTAGCTTTCCCGAAAGTGCTTTCCGAGCCGGTTCATTAGGCGAACCATCGCCACCTTGTCCTTCGACTTCTGGATCTTTTTGATCTCCGACAACGTCACTTCATAGCCCACCGGAGAAATGTCATAGAATTTCGCCGTCGCCTCTTCCGGAAAATCCGCCTCAATCAATGCATTCCACGCAGACTTCATTTCCTGATGGGAATCGATACACATCGCCCGGATAATCGCCCGCAAAGGACTAAAATGGCGCCCGGTCAGTTCATACTCGTAGATGAACTCGCTCGCTACCTCATACGGCATGACTTTGGCATCCACCATATCGGCGAGGTAAGGTTCCTGGTAAAGATCCTTCCGGACCGGGAGACGACGTAATCCACGGATCTTCGGCCCCATCGTGGTTCCCGGTCGTGCGTTCCAAAGCATCTGTCCCTCCTTGCTGAGGATGAAATTGACGAACTCCTGCGCGACCTTCTGGTTAGGAGCTCCTTTCAAAACAGCAACCGGATCGACACTGTAAGAGGTTCCCCCTCGGGGCGACACAAAGACCAGCCGCGAACGACCGTCATCTTTCCGCAGGGACTCGTTGTAGGAGCGTCCGTAGAAATCGATACACATCCCCGCAATGGCATTTCCCTGTGCCACATCGTGAGGAACCTTGGAAGCTCCGTCGGCAAAGTATCGGGCGTTCGCGCCAATCCGTTGAATGAGATTCAACCCTTCGGCCCATCCTGCTTTACTGGCCTCTTCGCGCGACATTCCTGCCCGTTCCTTCTCATGGATCTTTTGCTGGACCAGCATCTCAAAAGCCTTCGCCACGGACCCACTTTTCGTGGGGTCTGCCAAGGCGATTCCCTGTCGAAATCCCGGCTTCCCTAAATCATCCCAAGTTAAGGGAGGGTCAAGTTTCAGCCGACTCAAGCTGTCGATATTGTAGCAAATGCCAAAGGACGAGAGACAAGTTCCAATCCAATCACGGTTATCGGAGTAGTAGGTTTCTCCACTTTGGAGTGCCGGAACGATTTCGTTCTCGAAAATTTCCGGTTGTTTATCGAAAAGATCCAACTTTTGAAAGTGCCCCTGCTTGGCCTGACCACTAAAATCGTAAACACCGCCCCCGAAAAAGACGTCGATTCCAATACTCTCGCTTCCAGTTTTCTCCGCAGAAGCGAAAGCCCCATTGAGGACACGTTTGATCTCACTGGTCCCACCGGGCGTCCGCCAGTTGACGAAAACGCTCTCCCCGTGCTTTTCCTCATACCAGCCCGAAAAGGCCTCGCCAAATTCCCGTCGAATCAACTCATTGTGGGGTGTGATGACTTCGAGACGAAGTTTTGCGGCACTCATCGCAACGGCATCATCGTCCCGCAAAACGATTGGAGCCGCCACCACTAGCGCCATTGGCAGAAGGACTCCGAGATATTTTTTCCAATTCCCGTTCATTCCCTGAGCATCATGACATCTTCGCCAGCTACCTTTAATCCGATCTCCGTCTCACCAGCCTCCCGAATGATTCGGGGATTTAATTCCGTCACCCGCAACTCCGTTCCATCCTCAAGCTTTACCAAATATTGCACCGAACTTCCAAGATAGGTTCGATCGATGACCTTTGCAGTCAAATCCCCCTCCTTTGTCGGCACAATCTGTAAAGCCTCTGGCCGAATTGAAACCAAAACGGGCGAACCAGGCTGCGGATCCCATCCCTCGATCGATGGCCTGGCAGCCAGGACTCCGGTTGCCGCCGCAACGTAGCCGCCCTCACGCACCACTCCTTGGATCAGGTTTGTCTCGCCGATAAACCCGGCGACATAACTGGAAACCGGCCGGCGGTAGATCTCATCAGGCGGTCCCACCTGAGCAATGTGCCCGTTGTCCATCACTGCCATACGGTCAGCCATTGAAAGCGCCTCGGCTTGGTCGTGCGTGACATAGACTCCGGTCAAATTGTTCTCCTTCACAATCCTCCGGATCTCCGACCGCATTTCCAACCGAAGCTGAGCATCCAGATTGGAGAGAGGTTCATCAAGCAAGAGAACTTTGGGCCTCACCACGAGGGCGCGCGCGAGCGAGACCCGTTGCTGCTGTCCTCCCGACATCTGGTCGATGCCCCGTTTGGCAAACCCTCCCAACTTGACCATCTCGAGTGCTTCATCCACTCGCTTTTGAATGGCGGCCTTGTCGACCTTGCGCTCTTCAAGTCCAAAGGCAATGTTCTGCCCCACGGTCATGTGCGGCCACAAGGCGTAGGATTGGAACACCATCGCCGCTTCCCGTTTATGGGTTGGAAGCTTGGAAACATCCCGTTCCCCGAAGTAGATCCGTCCTTCGGTCGGTTTGTCCAGCCCTGCAATACAGCGTAGCAAAGTGGTCTTGCCACAGCCACTTCCACCGAGCAGGAAAAACAACTCGCCGGGTTCAACCTCAAGGGAAACGCTCTTCAACGCGGTGACCTCACCAAAGCGCTTTGTGATGCGGTCAGCGACAATCTGATCCATACCTTGCCATGCTTGAAAATCCCACCCAAAAGGCAAGCCCAAGTGCTCCCCAACGTCACCAATCCATGGCTCCCAGCGCCATAAACCATTGATCCGTCAATTCCTCTTGCAATCCGCCTCGCGAGGAGAAGATTTAGTCCATGAATAACATGCCTCAAAAGGGAATCATCACTGGCCTCGCTCTCATCGCTCTGGGACTCATCGGTTACTTCGCCGGTGGAATGGCGAGCTGGACCGCTCTCATTCCCTCCATTACCGGCGTCCTCATTTTGGCTCCCTCATTCATCGCCAAGAACGACAAACATCTCAAACTCGGGATGCATCTGGCGGCCCTCTTCGGACTACTGGGATTCATCGCTCCTTTCGGACGCATCATCCCTACTGCGATCAAGGGCAAGCTTGAGTTCAGCATTGCCACAACCTCAATGATTCTCATGGCAGTCATTTGTGGATTTTTCCTCTTTCTTTGCATTCAGTCCTTTATGGCCGCCCGACGAGCCCAACGATAGGGATTCCCCCTAAATTCCAAGAGCACCCTTCTCACCAAAACGGAACTCCTTTTCTTGTTTCCAAACAACGAGTGGTGTGATCAACTAGTCGAGACTTAAAACGAATTTATGCCTCGCGTTGTTATCACCGTTTCAAACAAGAACTCTCAGCCTTATCGATTCCAACTCGACCGCGAAAAGGTCACCATCGGTCGTAGCCGGGAGTCTGATATCGTCGTCGACTGCCCTTCCGTCTCCGGCCTTCACTGCACGATGGAGCGGGTCAAGGGCGGCTACATCCTGCGAGACCAGAATTCGACAAACGGCCTTAAGCTCGACGACGAGAAAATGGCAATCATCGATCTCCGCAACGATATCGATGTCTACGTCGGCGATACCGAATTTGAGTATTCCTTGAGCGAAGAGGAGCTCGACGAGTTAGACGACGAGGATTTTGTCCCTCACGCCAAAAAAGCCTCTGAAATGGAGGATACCGACGACGTGGAAGAGGATGAAGAGGCGCCGAAGTCCATGGAAAAGCCGGCCAAGAAAAAGGCCAAGGCTCTCAAGACACCTTCCCGCCCAGCCGCCCCGGCTGCGCCCAGCCCAGCCCTTCCTTCGGCCAACAGCGGCGGAAGCGGCTTCTTTGGAATCGCGGTTTTCGTTTGCGGATTGGTCGCCTTCTACGCAGGCCTCGACTCAAGCTATCGCGGCGATCAGAAGGATCTCGGGCGCACCGGAGACATCTCGCTTTTTGGTGACATCAAGGACGGAGCCCCTCCTGCACCCAAACCTGAAGACGAGGAAGAGTAGCCCCCGACATGAGGCCACCGACCACTACCGACGAGCTCACCACCCTGAGCTCGGGGATCAAGTCCGCTACTGAGTCTCATCTCGGCGAAACCGGAGGTCTCCTGCGCCTTTCCCCAACCTGGGTCCCCCGCTCCTTTCTTCAACCAGGCCTGCGTCTCAAGCTCCACCCGGACGATACCTATGCCTATGGCCTGAACCGCGGCGGAATCGATGAGCGATGGTTTGGCTCGACCACCAAGACCGCCAACGAAGGCCGGGATGATGATGAGGGTCTATCCTACATTGTGGCCGGTCGCGAACGCTTTACCCTTTTCGATGCCGTCAACGAATGCGGCGCCGCCCTGATCGGCCCGGCGATCTGGGACAAATATCGAAAGTGGCCCGTCTACTCCAAGTTCTTCGATAACATGGGGCCCATTCCGCACCACATGCACCAAAATGCGGAGCAGGCGTCTCTGGTTGGTCAGGAAGGCAAACCAGAGTCTTATTACTTTCCCCCTCAACACAACAACGTCGGCAACAATTTCCCCTACACCTTCATGGGACTTGAACCCGGAACCACCCGGCAACAAGTCTACGATTGCATTGCCAACTGGCACAAAGGCGACAACCACCTCCTCGAGCTTTCAAAAGCCTACAAGCTTCAACCAGGAACCGGCTGGCTCATCGATCCCTGCATTCTGCACGCACCCGGATCGCTTTGTACCTACGAACCGCAGTGGGGGTCCGATGTCTTTGGGATGTACCAGAACTTGGTGGAAGGTCGCGAGGTCCCCCGCTCGCTTCTGGTCAAGGATATGCCGTCCGACAAACACGACGACATCGACTTCATCATCGACCAACTCGATTGGGAGAAAAACCTCGACCCAAATTTTAAGGACCACCACTACCTTGAGCCCGTTACCGCCTCCAGTGACGAAGCCCATCACGACAAGTGGATCGTCTATGGAAAAGTCGACGGGTTTCAATATTTCACCGCCAAGGAGCTCACCATTGCCCCTCTTAGTAAAGCGACCATCGTCGACCAGGGCGCTTATTCTGCGATCGTGGTGCAAGGACAAGGCAAGGCCAACAACCTGACCCTCGACTGCCCCAAGTTGCTGCGCTTCAACGAACTGTCGCAGGACGAATTCTTCGCCATCGAATCGGCGGCCCGCAGTGGAGTGGTCTTCGAAAACTCCAGCCCCACCGAACCTCTCGTTCTCCTTCGTTACTTCGGACCCGAAGTCCACCCCGATGCTCCTGAAATGGGAGCCTACAAGGGATAAAGGCGATTCATCGCTTCCAGCGTTTCCAACCACAGGCTTTTCAGCGATACCTGTGGCATGAGCGAAACGACTACCTCAGGGGGCACCTCACCACGTTACAAACAAATCACCGAAGCCCTCCTTACTGGCGAATTGGAGAAGGCACGCTCGGTCATTAACGAAGCCTCAGCCGACGACCAGCGACGCATCGTCTCTCTGCTCGAACTCGACGTCCGGGAACAGCTCTGTGAACTCCTGCCGCCCGAAGAAGTGGCGGGATTAATGGAACACCTCGCCGAATCCCAAGCCGTTGAGATTCTCGAAGAACTCCCACCCGAAGTGGCTGCGGATGTGCTGGAAAACATGGACGCCGAGGTCAGTGGAGATCTCCTCCGGGAACTCGACGAAGAGAATACCGAAGCCATCCTGGCCGAGATCGAAGATGATGAGGAGTGTCAGGACCTTCGTGAGCGGGCCGGATATCACGAGGAATCGGCCGGCGGCCTGATGTCGGATCACGTCCTCTCCTTTCCCCTCACCGCCACCGTCGCTGATGTTCTCCATGACCTTGGGAGCAATTCCGAAAAATACCACGATGCCGACGTCCAGTATTTCTTTGTCATCGACGAAGATGAACGTCTCGCCGGAGTTCTCAGCATGCGCAGCCTCGTCTTGGGAACACGCTCCCTTTCGGTCAAATCTCTCATGATCCCGGATCCTGTCTCGGTTTCGGTCCACACCACGCTCGAGGAACTAGAAGATCTTTTTGAAGAAAAGAACTACCTCGGACTTCCCGCTGTTGATGATGAGGGGCGGCTCAAAGGGATGGTTTCCCGTCGAGCCGTTGCCGAGGCTCTCAACGACCATCAAACCGAGGACTATCTCAAAGCGTCCGGGATTATCGGTGGCGAGGAACTTCGCTCAATGCCCCTCAAAAACCGCTGCCTCCGGCGCCTCGCTTGGCTCGGCCCCAACATCCTCCTCAACCTCCTCGCTGCCAGTGTCATTGCCAGTTACGAGGAAACTCTCGCAGCCGTCATTGCCCTCGCGATCTTTCTCCCAATGGTTTCCGACATGAGCGGGTGCTCAGGAAACCAAGCGGTTGCCGTCAGCATCCGCGAACTCACCCTCGGAATCATCCAACCCCGGGACTATCTGCGCATTCTCGTCAAAGAAGGACTCCTTGGACTGACTAATGGAATCGTGCTCGGCATGATCTTAGGAGCCATCGCCTTCATTTGGAAAGGCAGTCTCTTTCTTGCGTTGGTGATCGGCGCGGCTCTTGCCCTCAATACCGTGTTGTCGGTGATTCTTGGAGGCCTCATCCCACTCGCTCTCAAACGTTTCAAAGCCGATCCTGCCCTGGCCTCAGGGCCCATCCTGACCACTTGCACCGACATGTGTGGCTTTTTTCTGGTCCTCAATCTCGCCTCACTCGCGATCCACCACTTGGGAACTCTCTAAAAAGTATATCGTTTTTATTGACATCTTACCCATCTTTTGGTTCCTCGGCCTCGATGAATTCTATCAAAAACACCCTCAAGCTTGCTCTTCTTGGTTCCATCATTGCCTCCTTCGGCGCTCTCACCAGCTGCAGCTGCTCAGGAGACCCTGATCCAGTCCCACAGCCGACCTACGAAGAGCCCAAGAAGTAAGTTTTGCCCCTTATTTTTTCAAAAAGCCCTCCACAGTTCGCTGCGGAGGGCTTTTTTTGTTCTCTGATCTTCGGGAGCACTCCTTCACAAACCGGGTAATCTTGTCCTAACCAACTCCCATTCCATTGGGACATTTTGTCTCGATTTGGCTTAAAATCGGCAATTTCTGAATCTTTATGCAGAAAGATTCCAAGGAAACTTCTCCAATTCTTTCCTAAAACTGGGCTGAGACAGACGTCTTACCCCCCAGATAACTAAGACGTCTAAACATTTTGGCATAGTTCTAGCGATTTATTCAGTATGAAGACCGAATCCGACAAAGACAGCAGCATCCGCGTTTACATGCGTGAGATTGTCAAAAGAGACCTTCTCACCCCCGAAGAGGAGGTCGAGCTCGCCGCCCGTATCGCCAAGGGTGATGAAAAGGCCCGAGTGAGAATGATCGAGTCCAACCTCAGGCTCGTGGTCAAGATTGCAAAGGACTACGTGAACTACGGGCTCCCGCTCGCTGACCTGATTTCCGAAGGGAACCTCGGACTCGTGCGGGCCGTTGAAAAGTTTGACCCTTCCAAAGGAGGAAAACTCAGCACCTACGCTGCCTGGTGGATCAAGCAGTCGATCAAACGGGCCCTCGCCAATCAGGGGAAAACGGTGCGCCTCCCGATTCATCTGGTCGACAAGATTGCCCGGGTTCGTCGCATCTCTGCTTTCATGGCCGAAGATCTGGGTCGTGAACCAACCGATTCCGAACTTTCGGAAGAATTGGGAATTCCTCGCGAGAAGCTCGCCCTCCTTTTGCAGGCCTCCCGCGCTCCTAAATCGATCGATGAACCAACCCATGACGACAGCGTGGCCAATTTCGGAGATCTCTTGGCCGATGATAAGGCCACCGACCCTTTCGAAAACCTGGCCCAAAAGGGAAGCTTTGACGGACTCGATGACGTCCTCCACACCCTGAACGAACGTGAAACCGAGATCATCGGGTCGCGCTTCGGCCTCAATGGGAAGCGAATTCTCACTCTAGAAGAAATCGGACGAAAGTTCGGAGTCAGCCGTGAGCGGATCCGTCAGATCCAAAATGCCGCCCTGAAAAAAATGAAGGTCGCTTTGGCCCGCCGCAACAAGATTGCCCCTCCAAAACTCCATCGCTCGCCGGCTTAACTCGGCGAGCCTTGGAGCCTGAAATAAGCAGGCGACATCTTGGCGCCACGATGCTAGCCTCCTTCCAGCAAAAGGAATCCTTAGCTCGTTTCTCCCTATGGCCCGCGCGAATAATCTCACTATGTGCTCCTTCTGTGGCAAGAGTCACTCGGAGGTCAAAAAACTTATCGCTGGTCCTGGCGTCTACATTTGCAATGAGTGTATCGATGTTTGTTCCACCATCCTTCGCAAGGAACTGGGTGGACAACAGGAAGAGACCGAAGAGATCTCCAGCATTCTCGAGGATGGAGTCCCAACTCCAGCCGAACTGCTCGCCCACCTTAACGATTTCGTAATCGGACAGGAAGACGCCAAGAAGGTTCTCTCGGTCGCGGTCTACAATCATTACCAGCGCCTCCGGCAACACGAAAACGTCGATGATCAATTCGCCGATGTGGAAATCGAAAAATCAAACGTTCTTCTTTTGGGCCCGACTGGTTCTGGGAAGACCCTGCTTGCGAAGACCCTTGCCCGTCTTCTCGACGTCCCTTTCTGTATCGTCGACGCCACCACCCTGACCGAAGCCGGTTATGTGGGTGAGGATGTTGAGAATATCATTCTTCGCCTCCTGCAGGCAGCCGACTTTGATGTCGAACGCGCCGAGCGTGGGATCATTTACGTCGACGAAATCGACAAGATTGGTCGCAAGACCGAGAACGTCTCGATCACCCGTGATGTTTCTGGAGAAGGTGTCCAACAAGCTCTTCTCAAGATCCTCGAAGGATCGGTCTGCAACGTCCCGCCCCAGGGTGGCCGCAAGCACCCCCAACAGGAATACATTCAAGTCAACACCGAGAAAATCCTATTCATCTGCGGCGGTGCCTTCGTTGGCATGGAAGACATCGTGCGACGCCGCCTCGGCAAGCGCGTTCTCGGGTTCAGCGCAGTCGAAACCGAGGAAACCGAGGAAGCGGAAGACATCGCTCTCCTCAAACAGGCCCGGGCAGAAGACCTTCTACACTTCGGACTCATTCCGGAATTCATCGGCCGCCTTCCAGTTCTCAGCTCGCTTCGAAAACTGACTGAAGATGAACTCATCAAGATTATCACCGAGCCGAAAAACGCGCTTCTGAAACAATATCAGAAACAACTGGCAATGAACAACGTCCAGCTCAAGGTGAACAAAGATGGCTTCTCCGCCCTCGCCAAACTGGCCATTGAGCGAGGCACAGGTGCGCGCGCCCTTCGCTCCATCTTCGAGAACATCATGCTCGATGTCATGTTCGAGGTCCCCTCGCGCGACGACATCGAATCGGTGACCATCAACGCCGCCGTCGTCCGTGGCGAGAAACCGCCGACGATGAAAAAGCGGCGCTCGAATGCGGCTTAGGTGTTTCACCTGGCAGTGACCATTACGGGGCTTGGACTTTAGTCCGAGCATTTCTGCCTTGGGTTCTGCACTCGGACTAAAATCCAAGATCCTTACCGGGTCGCAGATCACTCGCCCTTCTCTTTCTCAAAATACCGTTTCTTGAGGTGAAACATCATCTCTTGCAAGATGTAGGCTTCAGCCAATTCTCTCAAAAGCCCTGCTTCGAAACGAGCCGCCTTCTTCACCCTTTCAATTGGTGACTTCTTTCCGTTTGAATCGTCGGTTGATGTAATTCCCATTACCTCTGGATAAAGAGAGAGAACGATTTCATTGATTTTTCTCGTGGATGTCTTCTCGCCTGCCACGACCTTAACCTCAATGACTCGTCCGTCATCACTCTCTTGTCCAACCTCAGGCTTAGGAATCATCTCCACCAGAGTTCCAACGTATTTCGTGAAGGCGATCGATCCACGAAATTTTTCCACCTTTGGCGCAGCATCCTTCTTCATGGCAAAATGCTCAACCAAAGTAATCGTCCCAGCCTCGCCATCGACCGTAAGCGAGTAGCCATGATCCCATCCCGTATAGGTTTTCCACGTGACGTTATCCGCAGAGAGCGAAGACAAAAGGAAAACAAGTATCAGACACACGGGTTTCATACTGGACCAGCGTGTTGGACAGTCTACTCCGTGAAAACAAAAAAAGGCGCACCGTTCCCAGTGCGCCTTTTGAAATTTGAAAAGCAATTCGACTTACTTCCTCTTCGCTTCCTCGCGCTCTCTGGCCTCCGCGATGACATCGTCAGCAACGTTTTTCGGACAGGGAGCATAATGCTCGAATTCCATCGAAAACTGCCCACGACCGGAGGTCATGGTTCGAAGGTCACCGATGTATCCGAACATTTCGGAAAGGGGAGCCTGGGCCTTGATACGGATTCCGCCGGAAGCAGTGTCCTGCGACTGAATCATCCCGCGACGACGGTTGAGGTCACCGATGACGTCACCGACATGGTCTTCCGGAGTGAAAACGTCGAGCTTCATGATGGGCTCAAGGATTTGAGCACCAGCCTTAGGCACGGTCTGACGGTAAGCGGCCTTGGCGGCGATTTCGAAGGCCACAGCAGAGGAGTCAACCGCGTGGAAGCCACCGTCGGAGAGTGTCACTTTGAAGTCGAGGCAGGGATAGCCAGCGAGCACCCCCTTATCGAGAGAGGTCGCGAATCCCTTTTCAACGGCACCCCAGTATTCCTTGGGAACGTTACCGCCAACCACAGTGGACTCGAACTGGAAACCTTCACCCGGCTCAAGCGGAGTGAGGGTGTAGTCAATCTTCGCGAACTGACCGGAACCACCGGACTGCTTCTTGTGAGTGTAGCTGTCGGAAACTTCTTTGGTGATGGTCTCGCGGTATGCCACCTGAGGCGCTCCCACTTCCACCTCAACCTTGTGAGTCCGCTTGAGGATATCGACTTTAATATCGAGGTGAAGTTCACCCATTCCACGAAGGATGGTTTCACCGGAATCCTGATCGGTCTCCACGCGGAAGGAAGGATCCTCCTGCACCATCTTACCAAGAGCGACACCGAGCTTCTCGGCGTTGGCCTTGTCCTTCGGAGCGACCGCGATCGAGATCACGGGATCCGGAAAGACCATCGGCTCAAGAGTGGCCGGATTATCTTTGTCACAAAGGGTGTGTCCGGTCTGGACGTTCTTGAGACCCACCAACGCGATGATATCGCCAGCCTGGGCGCTATCGAGCTCGGTCCGGTCGTCTGCGTGCATTTCCACAAGACGTCCCACCCGCTCAGTCTTGCCGGTGTAGGTATTCAGAATGGTGTCACCCTTATTCATCTTGCCGGAGTAGATCCGGGTGAAGGTCAAGGCACCGAACTGATCGTCCATGATCTTGAAGGCCAGAGCGCGAAGCGGTCCGTTGGGGTCAACAATCGCGTGCTCGCCGGTCAACTCACCGGCATCATCGAACTCAGGCTCAGGTTCGACTTCGAGCGGAGAAGGAAGGTAGTCAACGACGGCGTTGAGAACGTTCTGCACTCCCTTGTTTTTGAAGGCTGATCCACAAAAAGCCGGGAAGAAATCGAGAGCGATCGTTCCCTTGCGGATGCACTTCTTGATCTGCTCGATGCTGGGAACTTCTCCTTCAAGATAAGCTTCCATGAGTTCGTCGTCCTGCTCAACAGCGGTCTCGATGAGCTCATTGTGATACTGCTCGGCCTTCTCCTTGAGGTCTTCGGGAATCTCCTGAATCTCATAGTTTTCAGGGAGACCGGAGTCGTCCCAAACCCACGCCTTCATTTCGAGCACGTCGACAACTCCCACGAAGGAATCTTCGAATCCAATCGGGATGGTCATGACGAGCGGTTTTGCACCAAGGACATCCTTGGTCTGCTGGATCACGCGGAAAAAATCAGCACCGATCCGGTCGAGTTTGTTGACGAAAATGATCCGGGCCACCTCGGAATCGTTGGCGTAACGCCAGTTGGTCTCGGACTGGGGCTCAACACCACCGGATCCACAGAACACCCCGACACCACCATCGAGAACCTTCAGCGAGCGATACACCTCGATGGTGAAGTCAACGTGACCCGGAGTATCAATGATATTCATCCGGTGGTCATTCCAAAAACAGGTGGTGGCAGCGGACTGAATAGTGATACCGCGCTCGGCTTCCTGTTCCATGAAGTCGGTGGTCGATTCACCATCGTGAACCTCACCGGTTTTGTGAATTTTACCCGTGAGCTTGAGGATCCGCTCGGTGGTCGTGGTCTTTCCAGCATCCACATGTGCGAAGATGCCAATGTTCCGGTATTTGGTGAGGTCTGTCATGGTTACTTTCTCGGCAGGCGCGCGTCATAATCACCAGCAAGGCCTCTTGTCGAGTCCGGACCGAGACTTTTTCTTCCGAGGAATTGTAAATCCCACCACCGGAAAATCTCCTGCCCGGCCTTTTCCTGCCGATTCTTGGTTTACAAAAGCCCGTTTCCTGACAATCAGAACCCGTCCGAACGACAATTCCGCAACGCAATGAGCACGAACTACTTCAACACCCTCCCTCTTAGAATCCAACTCGAAGAACTCGGCACCTGCCGGTTTATGGACGCTGCCGAATTTGCTAACGGCGTTAATGCCGCCAAAGGCCTAAAAATCGTCATCGTGGGCTGCGGAGCCCAGGGTCTCAACCAAGGCCTCAACATGCGCGACTCCGGCCTCGATGTTTCCTACACCCTCCGCGCCGCCGCGATCGAGGAAAAACGCCAGTCCTATCTCAACGCAACTGAAAACGGCTTTGCGGTCGGCACCTACGAGGAAATGCTTCCCACCGCCGACATCGTGATGAACCTCGCTCCCGACAAGCAGCACACTGATGTAGTCAACACTGTCGTTCCGCTGATGAAGGAAGGCGCCGTTTTCTCCTACGCCCACGGTTTCAACATTGTCGAGGAAGGCACTCAAATCCGCAAAGACCTCACTGTGATCATGGTCGCTCCCAAATCTCCTGGCTCCGAAGTGCGCGAGGAATACAAGCGCGGCTTTGGTGTTCCCACTCTCATCGCCTGCCACCGGGAGAATGATCCCACCGGGGAAGGCATCGAAATTGCCAAGGCTCTCTGCGTGGCCCAAGGCGGCGACCGAGCCGGGGTTCTCGAATCTTCCTTCGTTGCTGAAGTGAAATCCGACCTCATGGGCGAGCAAACCATTCTCTGCGGACTGCTACAGGCCGGCTCCATTCTCTGCTTCGAGAAAATGAAGGCCGAGGGCATCGATCCCACGTGGGCCGTTAAGTTTATCCAAAACGGTTGGGAAGTTACTACCGAAGCTCTCAAGCACGGTGGTATCACCAACATGATGGATCGCCTCTCCAATCCGGCCAAACTGGAAGCCTTCCGCCTGTCCGAAGAACTCAAAGTCATCATGCGCGACCTCTTCTACAAGCACATGGACGACATCATCTCGGGCGAGTTCTCCAGCACCATGATGGCTGACTGGGCCAACGACGACGAGAAGCTCCTCGGCTGGCGCAAGGACACCGGCGAGACCGAATTTGAACAAACTGAAGGCGAAGGAGAGATTACCGAGCAGGAATACTTCGATAAAGGAATCCTCATGGTCGCGATGGTTCGCGCCGGAGTTGAGCTCGCTTTTGAAGCGATGGTCGAGGCCGGGATCGAGCCTGAGTCGGCCTACTACGAGTCGCTCCACGAAACCCCACTCATCGCCAACACCATCGCGCGCAAGAAGCTTTACGAAATGAACCGCGTCATTTCCGACACTGCGGAATACGGCTGCTACCTCTTCAGCCACGCGGCCGTCCCCCTTCTTCAGGACTTCATGGCAACGGTTGACACCAGCCTCATCGGCAAGGGACTGGATCCGACCGACACCGCCGTCGACAACCAGACCCTCGTTCGCGTGAACGAAGTAATCCGCAACCACGAGGTCGAGGAAATCGGAATCTATCTGCGCGAAGCGATGAGCGCGATGAAGCCGATTACCACCTAATCGCCTGTTCCCTCTTCAATCACCCAGCTGAATCGGTCACTTTCCGAAACAGTAAATCGTCTCCTGGCTTCGGAGGAAGATCCGGTTGTTCGCAAGGGCGAGACCGCAACGCTGGTCACGCACGGTGCGATCTCCAAACTGGACTTTGTGCAGGAGATTAAATTTCTTGGGATCCGCGGCCACCACAAACACCTGGCCGGTGTGATCCTGAAAGTAAATTTTGCCATCACCCAAAGTTGGTGAAGCTTCGATTTTCGCTCTCGTTCCGATAGTACCAGTCCAAAGAACTTTACCGCTCCGCGGTTCGATGCAGGAGATTCGCTTATCCTTATACTCCCCGTTGAGGACGTAAAAATAACCATCGTGGTAGAGTGGAGTGCAAACATCAGAGGACACTTCGGGATCCTCGCTTTTCCACAGCAGCTTCCCTGTTTTCATATCGACGGCATAGACCGGACTCTTCTTGGGAGCACAGACCAATGCCACACCGCTACCCGCGACCGGAGAAGGCACAAGTCTCCAGTGACCAATCTTCTTAGGGTTCCAGGTCTCCCAACGCCAGAGTTCCTTCCCGCTGGCAGGATCATGACCAGTGAGGGCATCACCACCCGCCACGAGAAGTTGGAAATCACCTCCGTCGTCCTCTGTCCGGCCGAGGACCGGAGTCGTGAAGGCCTCAAGCGACTCCGCCACCGCTTTTGCCGGCCGGTCCACCTTCCAACGCTGCTCGCCGGTGGCAAAATCAAAAGCGACCAAATAAGAAGGAATTTGAGCCGCCCCGGCTGATCCCCGCGAGACTCCGCCGTAGTTAAAGGGAACATTACGTTGCAAAACCTGCATGATGAGATTTTTGCCCGAGAGAATAGGGCTGGTGGAAAACGTCCATTGAAAGGCGAAGTATTTGCTCCCCTTCGGAATGAGATTTTTGCGCCACTCTTCTTTCCCATCCATGGTGTAGACGATCAAGTCCCCGTTCCCGAAGAAAAAGGCGACCCGCTTTCCATCGGTGACGGGCGAAGGCGAAGCAAAGTCGCTCCGGTCATCAAGATGCACCTGTCCCTTCGAAACCATCTTCGACCAACGTGGCTTCCCGGTGGACGAGTTGAGGCAAATGGCATGCAGTTCCTTCTTCTCATGATCAGCTGCACTGACAAAGACATAGTCCTCCCAAACGATCGGAGTGGCCGCTGAACTACCCGGCAACTCCGCTTTCCAAACGACATTCTCAGTAGGTGAGAACTTCATAGGTAACTTCAATCCCTCTCCCCCGGTCCCGTTAAAATGAGGCCCACGTTGGGACGGCCAGTTGGGAGTGGCCGTCGCGACAAGCGAAAGTGACAAGCTTAACAGGTTACAAGATAGCGTCTTCATGAGTTTCAAAACCGAGCGTAAGAAAACCGGGGAATAAAACTCAATACGAATTCCAAAAATACGGCGTTCTTTCTTCAGCCCCTCTTACCCCGGATCTCCCTTTTCCCCGATCCAACCGGAGCTTCAAAGCATACCGGCGAAAGCAAGCTCCTAGCAACGCTAATCGTGAAGAGGGAGCCCCGATGCCTGCAAAAGGGCTTGCTGAACGATGAGGTCGTGTTCGGAGTTCCAAGCGAGCGTTTTGTCTCCGTTCACGACTTTTGCCATATCACGAAACTCTCCATGGTAGCGACCTTCGGTTTTTGGCATGGGGATTTGGTGCGTGCCTCTTTTAAAATCGCCTTGGGCTTTCGTGAGCGAGAGTGACACCTTGGGCGGCTCAAGCGGTTGGATGGCCAGGGTGCCTTCTGTCCCAACCACGGTGAACTGTCGCCGAGGTCCGCCGAAAGGATCGTTGTGATTGCTTCCGATGGTCGCAAGAGCACGGTCAAACTGAAAGGTTGCGATTTGATTATCCTTAAAGGCGTCCTTCTGTGTTTTGACATGCACGCCATGAACCTTTTTTGGTTCTCCAAGAATGGTGACGAGCACATCGATCAGGTGGCAGGCCAATTCAAACAAACCACCGCCCGGATATTTTGAAAGCTCCTTGCGCAATCCCGGAGAGGCTTTCTTTCCCATGTGCCCATGAACTTCGGTGATCTCACCGAGCCAGCCCTCTTCGACGGCCTTGAAGAGATACTCGAAGGCCGGATTGTATCGGAGCATGTACCCCATCTGAATGGTGAGTCCGCGTTGATCGGCCTCGCGATGCATCTCTCGACAAGGAGCCAGTTTTTGTCCGGCTGGTTTATCGAGATGAATGTGTTTTCCGGCTTTCAGGCATCGCAAAGCAGAGGGCACGAGCTGGTCGATATCGGTCTCCACCGCGACCAGCTTGATTTCGGGATCGTCGAGGATTTGTTCGGCGGTCAACCAGGTCGATGATTGATAAGACCGGCGGTTAGCAACCCGCTCGCGTTGAGCCTCGTCTTCCTCGCAGAGACCCACCACATCGAAAATATCGGCCAGATCGAGCATGGTGGCAAACTTGCCTTCCGCGTGAGGATGCTTCGTGCCGATCTGAGCGGCTTTGATGCGTTCGGAATTGGCCGTTTGGCCCAAGGTTCGAGTGGCGAAAAGCGTCGCTGCAGAGGTGTTCAGGAAATGGCGGCGGGGCAAGGACGACATGCCTCCAAGCTAGACACTGAGGCGCATCATGAAAACAGGAAAGCCCTTAGAAGCGGATCCCGAGAACCTGGCAGGAAAAATCAGTGGTTCTTGTTTCGAGCTGATCGGGCTAGCCAGGAAAGTGGAGGTTTCCAACTCCCCTCTCATACATTACCCAACCTCCGAAGGGCCTCTGAGCTTTTTTGTTTCATCTCCCGTCGAATCAGAAACACTTCCAGACATGAAAGCACTGCTAGTCCTATTTCTTTTCAGCTCTCTTAAAGCTGTCGAACGCCCCCACATCATCCTCGTGATGGCCGATGACCAAGGATACGGCGATTGCGGCTTCACCGGGCACCCTTACCTCAAAACTCCCAATCTCGACGCAATGGCTAAGGCTTCGGTGATCTTTGACCGCTTCTATGCCGGAGCCCCTGTCTGTTCTCCCACCAGGGCCAGTGTGATGACCGGGCGAAACCCGGTGCGAGTCAACGTGCCGAATCACGGCCACTACCTGCGGCCGCACGAAACCACCATCGCAGAGGCCCTCAAATCAAGTGGCTACCTCACCGCGCATTTTGGAAAATGGCATATTGGCTCGGTGCAGAAGGAAAGCCCGACCTCTCCAGGCGGCCAAGGCTTCGACCACTGGCTAAGCGGTCTCAATTTTTTTGACCGGAACCCTTATCTCTCTCTCAACGGGAAGTTCGAACAATTCAAAGGCCAAGGGACTATCATCAGCATGGATTACGCTATTAAGCACCTAAAGAAGAATGCCAGTAAAACGCCGACCTTCACCGTCATCTGGTTTCCCTCGCCCCATGGCCCCCACAGCGAAACCTCATCTGATCCCTCTCTTTACCAAGGACAACCCCACGCTCCTTACTACCAGGAAATCGCTCTCATCGACGAACAAATGGGCCGCTTGCGCAAGGTTCTCCGCGACCTCAACATCGCCGACAACACCCTTCTTTGGTACACCTCTGACAATGGTGGCCTGGTGACCAAACACTCGGGCGGCCGAGCAAAAAAGGGCTCAGTGTACGAAGGTGGTCTCCGCGTCCCCTCTCTCATCGAGTATCCAGCCAAGCTCAAGCCGACCCGGGTCGCGGCTCCCGCTTCTGCCACCGACATTTATCCCACCCTCCTCTCCCTGACTGGCACCAAGGTCGAGCCACAAGCCCCGTTGGATGGTATCGACCTCCTCCCCTTGATCTCTGGCGAACAAAGGACTCGCTCCAAGCCGATCGGATTCTGGCACCAATTCACCGGAGGTCAGTCCACCCGCAGCGACCAGCTTATCAAAACTCTGATGGAGGCGCAAACAAATGGGAAACCCAACCCACTTCCCGAACGGGTTTTGAAAAACGTCAACCAATTCCCAAAATACGGCCCCCAATCACACCGAGCCGGACACGCAGCCCTCCTGGACTGGCCCTACAAGATTCACGCCATCTATACGAAGAAGATCACAAAGTGGGAACTCTACGATTTATCAAAAGATCCTATGGAAGCCTCTCCTATCAATGAGGAAGAGAAAGAGCGATTTCTCAAGATGCAGAAACAACTCACCGCCTGGCAAAAATCGGTGTTGCTCAGTCACGCCGGAGAAGACTACCCAAAGTAAGCCATCACCATGAAAGCTCTCTTTCTACTCATAACACTACTACCTGTCCTCTCGACTCTGGCAGCGGAGCGACCCAACATCCTCTGGCTATCCGCCGAAGACATCAACGCACACTTTGGCTGTTACGGCGACCCGCATGCTATTACTCCAAGTGTCGACCGACTCGCGAAGGAAGGGGTTCGCTACACCAATGCTTTCACAGCGGCGGGAGTCTGCGCCCCTTGCCGGTCGACCATCATCACCGGGATGTATCAAACCACGATCGGAACGATGCATATGCGGTGCGAAGCTGTTCTCCCCGACAGCATCAAGCCTTTTCCCTTCTATCTCCGGGAAGCCGGTTACTACTGCACCAACAATTCCAAAACCGATTATCAATTCCGCGCTCCAAAAGATACCTGGGACTCCAGCAGCTCAAAAGCCCACTGGAAAAACCGAAAGGACGAAAAGACTCCCTTCTTCGCCGTCTTTAACTTCACTGGCTGTCACGAAAGCGGAATCGCCAGTGCCGCAAAATACAAATCCGTGACTTCAAAACTCAAACCAACGGAGAGACAGGACCCTGTCAAAATCTCTACCCTTCCCCCCTACTACCCGGACACTCCCGTCGTCCGCGAAGACTGGAAACGCAACTATGAATTGATCACCGCACTCGACCATTGGGTTGGCAAACACATTGCCGATCTTAAAGAAGCCGGGCTTTACGAAAACACCATTATCGTCTTCTGGTCTGACCACGGAGTAGGTCTCCCCCGAGCGAAGCGTTGGCTCTATGACTCCGGGACCCGTATCCCTCTCGTTGTTCGTATCCCCGACAAGTTCCGTACTTCCGGACAGGGCAAGCCTGGCACAGTGGACGACCAGCTTGTCAGCTCACTCGATTTCGGAATCACCGCCCTGAACCTCGCTGGACTTCTCGCCCCCAAGATCACGCAAGGACGGGCCTTTCTTGGCAACAACCTCACTCCTCCTCGCGACTTCATCTATGGAGCCCGCGACCGGATGGATGAGCGCTACGACATCATCCGCAGCGTTCGCGACAAACGCTACCGCTACATCCGGAATTACGAACCCCTCAAGCCCTACTATCAGTATATGAACACCCCAGAAAAGGGTGCCACCATGAAGGAGCTCCGCCAGGTTGCCAAAACCGGGAAAATGCCACCAGCCATGAAGCTCTTCATGGCGGACCGCAAACCAGTGGAAGAGTTCTACGACCTTGAGAACGATCCCCACGAAATCAAAAATCTCGCCACCAATCCCGCCTTCGCCAAACAACTTGCCCGCTTTCGCACCGCACACAAAAAGTGGACTACCGATACCCGCGATCTTGGTCTGATTCCAGAGCCCGAAATCGTTCTGCGTGAAAAAAAAGCAGGGTCCCGTTATGCCATCCTGGCGGAAACCGATGACAAAACGCTGCCCGCCCGGCTTGCCCGGATGGCGGAGCTCGCTTCTTCCAGCAAAGACGCCCTCCCGGAACTCCGCAAAGGCATGAAAGATACTGATGCGGCTGTTCGATACTGGGCCGCCACTGGCATCGGGAACATTGCCATGGCGGACGAAGGGGTGATTCTCAATTGCCTCGATCGGATGCAAAACGACCCATCCACCGTGGTTCGCATCGCCTCGGCTCGCGCTCTTTTGCGTATCGGCCACGAAAAGGAACTTGCCCTCGCCGCGCTTTCCAAAGCTCTGGAATCGCCAGAGCAATGGTCCCGCCTCCACGCTGCCATCGTTCTTGATGAGGCGGCCAAAAAGGCTCTCCCCGCCCTTCCTGCCCTCCAAAAGGCTCTCAAGAAGCAGCCCAACAAATATATCGTTCGGGTGGCGAACAAAGCGGTGAACGATCTCCTCGGTAGCCAAAACACCGTAAAGTAACCGGCGATTCGCTCGACAGTCTGAAACCACCGAGCTCCGTCTACAGTGAATCAGTCTCCTTCTTTACAGGGTGTCAACTCCGTTTCTTGGGCGAAAAAATCCGCCACTTGCTAATCCCGCTCCCCTAGCCTATGCCGAGCGGCGTGAAAATCGTCGTCGCATACTCCGGTGGTCTTGATACGTCTGTGCTCCTTCTCTGGCTCAAGGAGAAGTACAATGCTGAAATCATCGCTTACTGTGCCGACGTCGGCCAGGGCGAAGAACTCGAAGGTCTCGAGGAAAAGGCCCTCAGCACTGGAGCTTCCAGATGCTACATCGGCGACCTGAAAGAGGAATTCGCGGCTGATTACATCTACCCGATGTTTCAGGCCAACGCGGTTTACGAAGGCCGCTACCTTCTCGGCACCTCCATCGCCCGCCCCTGCATCATCAAGGGGATGCTCGATGTCGCCCGTGCCGAAGGAGCCGACGCCATTGCCCACGGAGCCACCGGCAAGGGCAACGACCAGGTCCGCTTCGAACTCTCGCTCAACGCCCTCGCTCCCGACATCAAGATGATCGCTCCCTGGCGAGATGATTCCTTCCGTGAGCAATTCCCTGGCCGGGCGGAGATGATCGCCTACTGCGAGGAAAACGGGATCAAGGTGCAGGCTTCCAACAAAAAGCCCTACTCCATGGACCGCAACCTCCTCCACATTTCATTCGAAGCAGGGGCACTGGAAGACACCTGGTATGACGGCTCCACTGAAGCCGACAAGGACATGTATGTTCTCTCGGTCGCCCCCGAAGACGCTCCCGACACTCCCGAATACATCCAGTGCCTTTTTGAAAACGGGGACATTGTTGGTCTCCAAAATGAAAACCTAGCCGCATACATCAGCGAACTGGGAGACTTTGAGGTCAAAGGCGAGAAAAACGGCTACACCCTTTTTTCTCCTTATGGTGTGATGCGCGTTCTCAACCACCTTGGCGGGAAACACGGTATTGGCCGTATCGACATTGTTGAGAATCGCTTTGTCGGGATGAAGTCCCGCGGAATCTACGAAACTCCCGGCGGCACCATCCTGCTGGCAGCTCACCGCGACCTCGAAACCCTAACCATCGACCGCGAAGCCCAGCACGTGCGTGATTCCCTCATCCCGAAATACGCCCAACTCGTTTACAATGGATTCTGGTTCGCTCCCGAGCGCGAAGCGATTCAAGCCCTTGTCAGCGAAACCCAGAAGACAGTGAACGGCGAAGTCCGCCTGAAGCTTTACAAAGGCAACGTGATCAATGCCGGCCGTCGGTCGCCCAACAGCCTTTACAGCGAGGACATCGCCACTATGGAAGGCGGCCAAGAAGAAGCTTACAACCAGAACGACGCCACCGGGTTCATCGCTCTCAATGGCCTTCGCCTGAAGCAATTCTCCCGGGTCAACGAGGAATAAAATTCGGGAAAATGAAAGGAGGCTTACTTGGCATCCTCTTTTTTCTTCTCCGGTTTGATGAAGGCTGCTTTTTCGAGATCCTTTTTTATCTTGAGAAAGATCCGATGCCCGTTTGCCGAGTGGGTCGGGAACCCGCAGGCAAATGAGAAATCACCGGCTTCGTCGGGCGTGAACTCAAACTTCTCGATCTTGTTGGTAGTCCCGATGGTATTCGGTTTAGGAGTGGTAGCACCTTCAAAGTAAGGTTCGTCACCAAGGTTAATCTTTCTTTCGGCGACATCCTCCTCCACGACCATCACGCTGTGGGGCACGTCGCTGTTGTTACAAAAGGTCGCTTTCACCTTCCAACCCAAAGGAATCTCATAGCCACCTTCACTCTTGGAGACGCCGTTGAAATTCATCCCGTAGTTCGACTTATCAAAGGTGGCGATGAGGTAGATCTCGACCTCCTTTTTCTTGGGATCCTGCTTCAAAAAGACCGGATTCTTAATCTCACCAATTGGAAGAGCAGTGCAACACCGTTGCCCCGCGGTCGTGGTAGCTTCACCGGCGTTCTTTTGTTCTGCGGGCTTTTTGTCCTGACCGGAAATCAGACCCAAACTTGTCAGTAGAATGGTGGGAACAAGCAAAATTTTCATGGTGAAAATCATGGGGTGAAAAACCGCTTCCCACTGTCAGCAGAAAGCGGTCGTGAGATTGGCGTCGTTCTATTTTTCATCAACCGGAATCGTCTCAGCCCCTTCAGGAATCTTGTCAGCCTCCACCATCATCCAGAGTGCTCCCCGGGCATTGTCGGCCGGCTTTACCGGACCTCCGTAGTTGGCATGAGCAGTGGTCATGTAAATGGTACCGTCCTCGCCGGCTCCCGACCCCGAAGGCATCAGCGAGCAGTTCAGGAGTTCTTCCATGGCCCATTTACCGCCCTTGGTGTGCTGCATCCCCCAGATCTTGCCAGAGCCCCAGTCAGCGACGAAGTAAGTGCCATCGAGCGACGGGTATTTTTTGCCCCGATAAACTCCCAAGCCGGTAACACAGATCCCTTCACCTGCATGAGTATATTCTCCGATCGGGAGAATACCCACCTGGGGAGCATTCTTCAAGCTGGCCGGGAAAGGCTGGGTCCCGCACATGAATTTCCAGCCGTAGTTTTCTCCGCCTGGTGAAGAGGCCGGCTGGAAGTTGATTTCCTCCCAGTGATTCTGACCCACATCTGCAATGTAGAGATCTCCGGTCTTACCGTCGAAGTGCATTTTCCAAGGGTTTCGGATTCCGTAGGCCCAAATTTCGGGGCGGGCATTCGGGTGAATCTTGGCAAAAGCTTCTTCGCTCACTCCAAACAATACCATCAGGGTTCTCGGGGTAACAAAGGGATTGTCCTTTGGAATGCCATAAGCACGATCCGGAGTTGAGGTGTCAACATCGATGCGAAGCACCTTGGCTAAAAGGGTGCTGAGATCCTGTCCCGCCCCAAGGACATCCCCTTCCCAACCACCGTCACCGGATCCAATGTAGAGGTAACCATCGGGTCCGAATACCAGCTCTCCCCCGTTGTGGTTGGCATACGGTTGTTCGATCTGCATTACCACCCGCGCGGTCTTGGGATCAGCCTTGTCCGGATTATTCTTGTTCACCTGATACTCCACGATGAAGGAATCGCCATTGAACCACATGTCGGAATAGTGAACGTAAAATTTTCCGTTCTCCTTGAACTTGGGATGGAATTCAATGTCGTAAAGTCCCTGCTCAAGAAACGAACTGACGGTGGTATCGGAAATATCGAGGAAAGGACGCTTGAGAATCTTACCATCCTTAAAAACGCGAACCACTCCGTGACGTTCGCAAATGAAGAGCCGCCCAGATCCATCCCCGGCCGAGGTCACGTTGATGGGATCGATCAAATCACCAGCCATCTTGACCATGGCGATTTTGACCGGCTTGGGCAGTTTGGTCCTGCCGGGTTGGGCCACGTCTTCCTTGTTTGTAGGAACTGAGGACGCTTCCTGTGCCATGGCCGGAAACAGGGAGAGAGCCGCGCCAAGAACGGCAGAACGGGCGGAGTGGATGCTTTTCGTTTTCATTGTATGTGTCATTTATTTTAGGACTAAAGATGGTGTTTTTTGTCGACCGGTTTGACGAGCAAATTGGCCACCAAACCAATGACCAGCAGACCGGCCATGGTATACATCGTGGTATTGTAAAGTCCGGGGGTTGGATCAACCGTGCCTTCCGGGGCAAGTTCCATCAACTTCTGCACCGTGACGGTTTTGGCTGCAACGAGCTCATCGAGCTTGCTTAGCGGAGCCCCGAACTTTCCTTCAAAATCACTCTCGTTGACTTTGGCCGCAAGATCATTGATCGATTTGGAAATGGAAGCTTCCCGCAACTTCGCGATCGCCACCGGCCCGAGAACCCCAGCCGTGCTCCACGCCGTTAGAAGTCGTCCGTGAATGGCACCAACATACTTGGAGCCAAACATATCGGCCAAGTAGGCTGGAATGGTGGCAAAGCCCCCACCATACATCGTGAAAATGATCATGGTCGCGGCGTAGAATACGATGAACGAGGTCGACATCGCACTCGCTCCAGCATTGGCGGCCGCCCAGGGAATGGAAAGATAGAGGGCACAACCGAGAACAAAAAAGATGGTGTAAGTCGACTTCCGTCCGATCCAATCCGAGATGCTCGCCCAAAAAAATCGTCCTACCATATTGAAGACCGAAATCATCAAGACGTAGTTCACAAAAAAGAACCCTTCCTTTGCCTCCGCTGACATTTGAGTTCCAAAGATTTCTCCGATCATGGTTTTTGCCACGCCGATCACCCCGATCCCGGCGGTCACGTTCATGCAGAGAACCACCCAGAGGAACCAAAACTGCGGGGTTTTCATCGCCCCGGAAATCCCAACATCGTTCTGGGAAATCATCCCCTTTTTTGAGGACCCTTTTTCAGGATCCCATCCATCGGGTTTCCAATCAGGAGCCGGCACTCGATAGGCAAAGGCAGCCGCGAGCATCACCACCAGATAGAGAAGCCCCAGAACTAGGAACGTCGAGGCCGTGCCGGTACTCCCGGTCCCAACGCTATAGACTCCGGCCTCCATTCCCGGGCCTAACGAAGCCGCCTCGGTTGCCGAAGCGACGATAACCTCTTCTTTTCCAGCACCAGTCTCGGCAAAGCGCACCCCATCCTCGGTCACCAAATTGACCGATTCCTCAGTGCCGAGATACTTCGGAGCTTCTTCGAAGGTCCCGAGAAGATATCGCTTCAAAGGGGCACCGATCATGGCACCCCCGCCAAAGCCCATAATCGCCAAACCCGTTGCCAATCCCCTTCGATCGGGAAACCAACGGATCAAAGTGCTGACCGGCGAAACATATCCCAGACCTAGGCCACAGCCACCCAAAACCCCATAGCCCAGGTAGAGCAAGGGCAGGCTGTGCAGCTTTATTCCAAGGCATCCCACCAGAAATCCCCCGCCCCACAGAAGAGCGGCGGTCACCCCCACACATCGCGGCCCCACTTTCTCCAGCCATCGACCAGCGACTGCGGCAGCCAATCCAAGGAAAACAATCGCAATGCTAAAAATCCACACGATGTTTCCAAATTTCCAGTCGCCCGCGGCCTCACCCACCACTCCGAGTTCCCGAGAGAGAGGGGTATTGAAGACGCTCCAGGCGTAAAC
This sequence comes from Akkermansiaceae bacterium, assembly GCA_049596615.1. Lineage (GTDB taxonomy): Bacteria > Verrucomicrobiota > Verrucomicrobiia > Verrucomicrobiales > Akkermansiaceae > SW10. The sequence continues at coordinate 53,480 of JBMYLT010000017.1, forward strand.
CGACCCGATGCAAAGATGAATAGCAATGGAAGCTGGCGGAACCAGCCAACGGTTGAATCCCGGCTTCGCGACGATGGCTTCCTTGAGGAGAAATTTTGGAATAGGCATGGAGAGTCCGAAATCCGCTTGTGCTTTCCAGCCAAGGTGCCCAAGGTCCCTAACTGTTTCAAGCAGGATCTTGGGGCAAATCTCCACAACTCCAAATTCCGACAAGACAGTCGAGGAAAGGTCGTTATAGTCATTGACAATGATTCGCTGGTTCGCTCGCAACGACATTGCCGCCAATTTCCTCTTGGTGGCAATTTTGCTTGGCGGCGTCTATTTCGCCTTCAATCGCGTGGGACTCGAAGTTCAGCCGTCCTACGACATCGGAGAAGTCGAAATCAACATGCGCTTCCGTGGAGCCAGTCCCCAGGATGTCCAGGAGCACATCGTCATTCCCATCGAGCGGGCCCTCCGGGATTTGCAGGGAGTCAAACTACTGGACTCCAAGGCACGAGCCGGGTCGGCCAACATCGATGTGGAAGCCGAAGACGGAGTGGATCTTCGGGATTTGAGAGACGAGGTCGAAGCCCGGGTGGAGGCCATTAACACCTTCCCAGGGGAAACCGAGCGCCCGACCATCGAAATTCCAAACGTCTCAAGCTGGCACGAGGTTCTCACCATTGCGATTACAGGAGATCTCGGTGAGGTCGACCTCTACAAGACCGCCCGACGCATCGAAAATGAGATTCTCGATCTGCCCGAAATCTCCCGGACCGATATGCGGGGCGAGATTCCTCTCGAAATCAGCATCGAGGCCGATGATCAGAAATTGCAGGACTACGGGCTCACAATCGCCGATATCGCCGGTGCCATCCGGCGCTCTTCGGTCGCGCTCTCCGCCGGATCCCTCCGCACTCCGGCTGGTTCCGTGATGATTCGGACCGACGGACAGGCTTACACTCGTGATGACTTTGCAAAAATTGTTCTCACCGCGGAGGATGGCGCACAGCTCCGCATCGAAGATGTCGCTACCATTTCCGATGGTTTCGAAGACAGCCAGATAATGACGCGATTCAATGGAGAGCCCGCCATCATGATCGACATTCTCCGCGCCGGAGATGAGAACGCGATTGAGATTTCAGATGCGATCAAGCGCTACGTGGACACCAACGCCAAGCTCCTTCCCGAGGGCGTAAATGTCGCGGTCTGGGACGACGAATCCATCCGCATTCGCGGTCGGCTCTCTACTCTAGCAAACTCTCTTCTTGTGGGCGCCGGGTTGGTCCTTCTCGTCCTCGGCCTTTTCCTTCGCCCCATGCTCGCCTTCTGGGTGGTCATCGGAATCCCCATCAGCTTTGCTGGCGGGATTATCTTAATGCCTTATTTCGGCCTGACGGCCAATACCATGAGCATTTTTGCCTTCATCATCGTCCTTGGAATCGTAGTCGATGATGCCATTGTCACAGGCGAGAATATTTACACCCGTCTAAGGGAAAATCTCACTCCGCTTGATGCCGCCGTCCTGGGCACCAAAGAGGTCGCTACACCAGTGACCTTCGGAGCGATTACAACAATTGTGGCCTTCATACCCCTCGCCTACTTCGAAGGGTTCTGGGGAAATTGGACGAGCCAAATCCCGCCGGTGGTGGCCACCGTCATCGCTTTCTCTCTAGTCGAATCAAAACTGATCTTACCCTCACACCTCAAACACCTCAGCATCAACCGGACGCACATGGGGCGGTTCGCCCGATTCCAAAAAGCGATCGCCGACTCCCTTGAATGCTTCATCGTGAAGTTTTACCAGCCTGTTCTCAGGGTGGCGGTTCGCCATCGCTACGTCACCATCTGCCTCTTTTTCGCGCTCGCGATGGCTGGGATCGGATACCACCGAAGCGGAGCAATGGGTTTCGTCGACATGCCTAAAATCGAACGCTATCGTATCTCAGCTTACCTCAGCATGGTGGATAACACTCCTTTCGAAACAACCGAGGAAGAGATCGAACGGATCGCGGCTTGTGCCGAGGAGCTCAAACGAGAACTCGTTGATCCGGGAACCGGAGAACCACTGGTCCGTAGCATCATGACCAGCGCCGGTGCTTCACGCTGGGGTGGTGTGGGCGATCCAGAACAGGGATTCGCTTCTATCGAAATCATGCCTCCCAGCGAGCGAAGCGAACCGGGCCCGACCAACGCCGAGATCGCTGAACTCTGGCGCCAGCGCATCGGAGAAATCGAAAATGTTCGCTATCTCCGGGTGTCCGGTGAATGGGGCGGACGCTCGTTTGGCCGCGAGGAACTCAACAGCCTGAGCATCGAACTCCGTGGTCCCGACAGCGATTCCAAACGGGCTCTTGCCGAGGAGATCGAGACTCTTCTCCGCTCGCAGAAAGGGATCCAGAGCGCCTGGGCCGACAACCAACGCCAGCGGGACGAATACTCGATTACCCTCAAACCACTCGCCCTCGAACTCGGGATCACCCAACGCATACTCTCCCAGCAAATCCGGCAGGCTTTTTATGGTGAAGAGGCGCAACGCATCCAGCGTGACGGTGAGGAAATCAGAGTCATGGTCCGCCTTCCGAAAGCAAAAAGGGAATCCATGTACACTTTCGAACGACTCAACGTGAAAGCGCCAAACGGGTCGATCATTCCCTTCTCTGCGGTCGCCTCGGCCACCCTCAAGAAAGCTCCTGGTACGATCGAGCGACTGAACGGCGCCCAAGTTTCCTTCGTCAACGCCCAACCGGAAAACCCAGAAGTCAAAATCATCAAAATGGCCGAGCAACTCGAACCCCAAATCTCCGAGATCGTGGCGAAAGACCCTAACGTGAGCTGGGTTTGGGCCGGTTACATTAAAGAGGAACGTGAAACCGGCAACCGGGTCAACTGGCTATACGCTGGTCTCATTCTCGCCCTTTACGCCCTTCTCGCCATCCCTTTCAAATCGATGCTTCAACCGCTCATTGTCCTGTTGGTCGTGCCTTTTGGAGTCATCGGAGCGTATATCGGACACATCCTTCTTGAGGTCACTCCGTCATATCTCTCCGTCTTTGGCATCATGGCACTGACCGGGGTGGTGGTGAACGACTCTCTGGTCCTCGTGGACTTCATCAATCGAAAGCGGCAGGAGGGAATGAACCTCCGGGAGGCCGTGCTCACCTCCGGAGTCAGGCGCTTCCGCCCCATCTTCCTGACCTCGCTGACCACTTTTGTGGGGCTGGTCCCGCTCATGTTTGAACGAGCGATCCACGCACAATTCCTGAAGCCAATGGCCATTTCGCTCGGTTTCGGAATTCTCTTTGCGACTTTCATTACCCTTCTCCTAATTCCCTCGGCCTATCTTCTTCTTGAAGATATCAAGGCCGTCTTCCGGGTCGGTTGGCGATGGTATTCCAAGCCGTTCAATAAAAAGGAAGAGAACACTGGATTATCACAACCCGAAAAAATCTAAGATTTCTTAAATAAAGCGCTCGTCTCTCACTTGAGAATATGGTAGCACCTAGGAGCATCGAATTACTCTGCCAGCGCCATGCCCAACACGATTGACCGGAAACAGCACCTGAAACTACGGGAAACCCAAATGGAAATGCCCGAAGATGGGCCTGCTTTCACCGAAGATTTCGAAGGCAAACTGGCTGACGCCCAAAGCCAACTTGAGATCCTCCAGGCCCAGCGTCGTGACCTTGAGCGCCAAAAGCTGGCTCTTGAAGATCTCAACGAGCGTAAACAAGAGTTTCTCAACGGACAGCTTGATCTCACTGAAAAGTTTACATCGGCCATCACTGGCATTGAGCGGGATCTCTTCGAATCCAAACAGGAAATTGACGATCTGGAGCAAACCCGTGAAGCCTTCGTGGCTCACCTCAACCGGATCGAGTCGCTCAACCCGGAGGCATGGCCCAAGGATTCCCTTAGCGGGGAACTTCAGCGTGCGCTCACCATCCTCGATAAAGCTGAAGATGAGTATGAGCAGGCCGCCTCATACTTTGCCCGTAGCCGCAAAGGTGATCTCTTCGGCGGCAATTCCGGGAGCCTCCGGGGTGTGGCAGCATCTTCGGACTTCCACACCATGCTGCGCAACGGATTCGCCTTTAATCTTCCGGTCATCTTTTTGGGCACCATCGCCCTCGTCCTCTACCTCCTCAAGTAACCCCCAGCACTGTCATGTTCTTCCGAAAAATGAAACGCCGTCCGGGTGAGCCCACTCATGACGAACTCTCTGCGATCGATTCCGAAATCGCCAAATACGAGTCCTTGATCGAGACCGCTCCACTTAAACTCATGGAGCAGCAGGAACGTGAACGCACTACCATTCCGGCACCCGATGATTTCGAGGACCGCCGACGTGAGAAGCAATTCTATATCGCCCTGAGTCGGGGGCAGGTGATCAACGAAAAGCGTTTCAGGACTCGCAACACCATACTCTTTGTCCTGCTCTTGGCGGCAACGGTCTCACTATGCTGGTGGATCTATCAGGAGCTCATCAGACATGGACTCCTCACCTGAGGCTTTTCCGAAACCACCTCTCTAAAATCCAAGCTCGGTTAGGATGATCTAACTGGGCTTTTATATTTTACGGATCAACCGGCAGCCCATCAAACAACCTCTTTTCTGTGACAAATTGTGAACAATGTCGCTTCTCATGAATGGAGGCCCGTGAAATACTACTCTCCCAGCCCATGAAAACGGCACGCACACAAATCATGAAAGCCATCCTCATCCAGCTTCTCCTAGCATTCGCTTTCATCACAACCAGCCAGGCACTGGCCAATGAAGACCCTCCAGAAGTTGTTCTCGAGGCCTTTCGCACCAAATACCCCGAAGTCACCTCCCCGAAATGGGAGATTGATTCCAATGGATCTTGGGAAGCCAGTTTCAAGGTCAACGATGTCAAATATCGCGCGGACTTTACCCCCGAAGGCATCTGGACCGAGACCGAAAATAACATCGACTTCAACAACCTTCCCAACAACGTCCGCGAGGCGTTCCTCTTAAAATACAAGAGCGAGGCGTTCCGGGATGCAGAAGCAGTCGACAGCGCAACCCGCGGGGTCTTTTATGAAATCGAAGTCTTTACCGGAACTTCCAAGATCGATGTCATCTTCGACGAAGATGGCCAGATCCTGAACCCCGAAAACCCGGTGGTTGAAAAGGGTTTCTTTGAATATTGGATGGATCAAGCGGGAGATAGCACACCCTTGGTTCGCAAGGGCTGGTCCCTGATCTACAAGATCGCTTTCAACCTGATCACGATCATCCTTTTCGCCTATTTCATCTACTACCGGCGGCACCATGACCACACTATGCTCTACCTTCTGCTGGCATTTAACCTTTTCCTCTTTCCCATCTTCCTTTCCAGCTCGCTCGTGACCGCCGGATTCGGTTTCACCATCTTTGCCCTTCTCGCCCTCGTTCGCCTCCGCAGTGAAGCTTTTGATAAAACCGAGATCTCCTACCTGCTTGGTTCCATCTCGCTGACTTTCATCAACACCATGATGCCCATGGGTGCCGACGTCTTTGCGGCTCTTACCATACTGGGCACAGCTTTCATTGTGGACCGCTCCTCGATCTGGCGTGATTCCTTCCAGAAAATCGAAGTCGATTACAAAATCACCGAGAAGGAACTCATGCTGGATCAAAAGCTCCTTCGCTCCCGTTTGTCCGAGGAATATCAGGTCGATGTTTGCGAAATTACCATCAACAAAGTCGTGAAGAATGAGGTCCGTCTGACCATGATGTATCGTGACGATCCCAAATTAAGAAAGCCCGTCCCCTCCAAAGAAGAAGAAGAAGACGTTGAAGAGGAACCTCTATACTAGAGACCGGCCTCCCCTCAGGCGATCCCCCGGTCATCGGGAATCTCTTTTTGGTCACGGTGGTCGTTTCCGACCTTCTCCTGCTCCTTTTCAAGGAGGCCTATTCAAAAGAAAACAAACCCCGGGAAAACCAGCTGCTCGATTCCCATCTCGGAGTGGTTCGGTAGACTTGATGAAATTGGCCTCACCCAGCTCAAAGCGGGAGAAGGCGAATTGATCAAAGGGATTCGCGACCGGTTTCAGCAATCACCACAGGAGGAATATCCTTAGGTCTGGAAAGGGAAATTCCTTCACCTTGGCACTTTCCTTTTTCCCGGTTTTCTCCAAGTCTCCCGACCGTCCAACAAAACCACGAACTTCCAATGGCCACCGATTCCTCCCGCCCAATCTTTGAAGGCTGCATCCCTGCTCTGATGACCCCTTGCAATGCCGAAGGCACTGTCAATTACGACGCTCTCGTCGAAACGGCCCAGGGTCTGATGGAGGCCGGCATGCGCGGCGTGGTGTACTGCGGTTCGATGGGTGACTGGCCCCTCCTCACCGACGATCAGCGCATGGAAGGCATCAAGCGTCTCGTGGAGGCAGGAATCCCCACCGTGGTCGGCACCGGAGCTCAAAACACCCGGATCGCCGCAGCCCACGCGGCCCACGCCCGCGAAGCAGGAGCCGATGGTCTTATGGTCATTCCCCGGGTTCTTTCCCGTGGTTCCTCGCCCGCCGCGCAGGTGCATCACTTCAGCGAAATTCTCAAGGCCGGGGGTGACCTTCCTGCTGTCATCTACAATTCCCCCTACTACGGGTTCGAAACGAAGGCCGACCTCTTCTTCGCCTTGCGCGAAAAGTTTCCATCTCTCGTCGGCTTCAAGGAATTCGGCGGAGCTGATTCTCTCAGCTACGCTGCCGAAAACATCACCAGCGTAGATAAGTCCCTGATCCTCATGGCCGGAGTCGACACCCAGGTGTACCACGGCTTCGTCAATTGCGGGGCCACTGGAGCTATTACCGG
>JBMYLT010000017.1:60296-96030 GCA_049596615.1 Akkermansiaceae bacterium
GGAGTCGGCAATGCCCTCCCAAAAGAGATTCTTCGATTCATCGAGCTCTGTGAAGCAGCTGCCAAAGGCGACCCACAGGCCCGCCGATACGCCCTGGAGCTTTCGGAAGCTCTCACCGTTCTATCGACTTTCGACGAAGGTCCCGATCTCGTTCTCTACTATAAGGAACTCATGGTTCTGGAAGGACACTCGGCCTATCAACATCAACTGAACTCATTCGACCAACTCTCCCCGTCGCAAAAGCAATTCCTCTACAAGCAGCACGCTCTTTTCCGCAGCTGGTGGGAAAACTGGGAAGGAAAGTAACCGGGACCTCACCCTTCGCGAACCATTTTTCTCGCCGTGAAAATCATCGATTCCCACACCGGCGGCGAGCCGACCCGCGCGGTGGTCTCGGGCCTCGAAACTCCGGTTGGAGCCTCGGCCACTCGCGACTTCCTCCGTGAGAACGTCGACTGGATTCGAACCGCTCTCATTCACGAACCCCGGGGCTTTGACGCGATGGTGGGAGCCTTTCTTTGCGAACCGGCCGATGACTCCTGCGTGACCGGAGTCGTTTTCTTCAACAACGTCTCCTACCTTCACGGATGCCTCCACGGGACCATCGGGGTGGTCGAAACCCTGGCCCATCTCGGACGGATCACCCCGGGGGATCATCGCATCGAAACTCCCGTCGGTATCGTCACCGCCACCTAGCATGAGGACCACCGGGTCACCGTTGCCAATGTGCCGTCGTATCGAAGCATTTCGAATCAAACAGTCGACGTGCCAGGCTACGGAACAATCACCGGCGACATCGCCTGGGGTGGAAACTGGTTCTTTCTCATTTCCGATCAAGGTCCGGAGATTCATCAAGACAACATCGAGGAACTGACAAGCTTCACCAGCGCAGTCCGAACCGCTCTCGAGACAAACAAAATCACCGGAGCCGACGGTGTCGAAATCGACCACATCGAGTGCTTCGCCGCACCCCAACCGGGAATCGAAGCGGACTCGCAGAACTTTGTCCTCTGCCCTGGGGCCGCCTACGATCGCTCTCCTTGTGGCACCGGAACCAGTGCCAAACTGGCTTGCCTCGCAGCGTCCGGAAAGTTGGCCGAAGGCGAAATCTGGCGGCAGGCTTCAATCATTGGCTCCATTTTCGAAGGCATCTACCAAAAAAACTCCACAGGAAACGAGATCATCCCCATCGTTACTGGGCGCGCTTTCGTAAATGGCGAAACCACCCTCATCCTTAATCCCGAGGACCCATTCCGACACGGCATTCCATCCTAAACTTCTCGGTCGCTTTTCCATATTCCTCATTCAAATTTCTCCCTCAACCCCTACCATTCAAAACCCAATGATCACTGGCTACTCATTCATCGGATCCGCCCGCGCCACCGCAGGCACCGCGACCTTCCATTCCTACAAAGCCGCCACCGGTGAAGCTCTTGAACCCGCTTTTCACTCGGCAACTTCTGAAGATGTCGAAAAGGTTCTCTCACTGGCCGCTTCGGCGTTTCTTCCTTACTCTAAAACCACTCCGGCCGAGCGGGCAAAGTTCCTCCGTACAGTGGCCAAAAAGATCGACTCCCTCGGCCCTGAGATCACCCCGCGCATGATGGCCGAAGCCGGACTGCCCGAACCACGATGCGAAGGCGAACGTGGACGCACCGTAGGCCAGCTGAAAATGTTTGCCGACCTGATCGAAGAAGGCTCGTGGGTGGATGCCCGTATCGAAACCGCCCTTCCCAACCGTGCCCCCATTCCCAAGCCGGACTTGCGGTCCATGCTACGTCCCATCGGGCCGGTCGCCGTCTTTTGCGCCTCCAACTTCCCTCTCGCCTTTTCGGTGGCCGGAGGAGACACCGCCAGCGCCCTCGCCGCCGGATGCCCCGTTATCGTGCGCGCTCATTCGGCCCACGCCGGCACGGCCGAGATTGTGGCCTCCGCCGTGCAAGCGGCCGTCACCGAGTGTGGCATGCCCGAAGGAACGTTCTCGATGATCTTTGACGCCGGTTACGAACTGGGCATTACCTTGGTCACCGCACCCGAAATCAAAGCGGTTGGCTTTACCGGCTCCCGCAAAGGAGGGCGCGCCCTGATGGACGCCGCCGCGACCCGTCCGGAACCCATTCCGGTCTTCGCCGAAATGAGCTCGGTGAACCCAATCTTCGTTCTACCGGGAGCGATGGCCGAACGCGGCGAAGCCATCGCCCAGGGACTCGTCGGATCTGTTACCCTGGGTGCCGGACAATTTTGCACCTGCCCTGGACTGGTGTTCACCAGTGGCTCCGAATCTTTCGAAAGCACACTTGAAAGCGGCTTTTCCGATGCAGCTCCCGCCACCATGCTCCACGCCGGAATTCAGAAAACTTTCGCCGACGGAATCGCCTCGCTTTCCAGCCAAGACGGAGTGAACACTCTCGCCAAATCCCGCACCGTAGCAGCTGACAAGGCCAGCGCGACCATTCTCAAAACCGCCGCCAGCGATTTCCTTGGAAACCCTTCCTTACATGAGGAAGTCTTCGGTCCGTCTTCCCTTCTGATCGAATGCGGGAGCCTCGATGACATGATTGCCGCCGCCCAGGAACTGGAAGGACAACTCACCGCCACCGTTCACGGCACCGATGCTGAAATCGCCGAGGCCGGAGACCTTCTGGCCATCCTTGAGCAAAAAGCAGGACGCCTGATCATCAATGGCTTCCCCACCGGCGTAGAGGTGTGTTCCTCGATGGTTCACGGAGGACCTTATCCTGCCACTTCCGATGGCGCGAGCACCTCAGTCGGCACCGGAGCAATCCTCCGCTACGCCCGTCCGGTGAGCTACCAGGCCTTTCCCGATTCTGCACTTCCCGTCGAATTGCAAAATGCGAACCCAGCTGGCATCAGTCGTCTGGTGAATGGAAGCCTCTCCAACGAGGCTCTCTAAACCAAGGTTTCGAGTCTGATCCTTCATGCCCAGGGAAACTCTGATTGTTGGAGGGGGAGTCGTTGGACTCTCCATCGCCCACTACCTCGCCACGGAGGGACATGCCGTTCAGGTGATTGAGCGCGACGACTCATTGTTCCAGAGTTGCTCCGAGGGAAATGCCGGAATGGTGGTGCCCTCGCATTTCATTCCCTTGGCTGCTCCTGGAATCATCTCACAGGGCCTGAAATGGATGTTTAATCCGAAGAGTCCATTTTTTCTACGTCCAAGGCTCTCTCCATCGCTGGCGCGCTGGATTTGGCTCTTCGCCAAGCATTCCACCAAAACCCACGTCGCCAACACTCAGGAACTGCTGAGGGACCTTTCGCTCGAAAGCCGCCGTCTGCACGTCGAACTCTCTGAAAACCAGAATTTTCCGCTTATCCAAAAAGGCCTCCTGATGCTCTGCCAATCGGATGCAGGCCTGGAAGAGGAAGCTGAGGTGGCCGAACACGCTCGCTCCCTGGGGCTCGAAGCGGAAGTCTGCGATCCCATCCGTATTCGAGAACTGGAGCCCAACGCCGAAATTGAAGCCAAGGGCGGCATTTGGTGGCCGCAGGATTGTCATCTTTCGCCTCTCGATTTCATCTCAGCCCTGCGCCGATCCATCGAATCCCACGGTGGCGAGTTCATCTCCGGCGAAGTGACTAACCTCAACCTGGCAAAAGACCGGGTTGATGGAGTCACTTCCTCGGATGGAAAAACCTTCGAGGCCGAGACCATCATCCTTGCCGGCGGGATCAACACCACCAACTTGGCCCAACAAGCAGGACTCAGTCTTCCCATGCAAGGTGGCAAAGGCTATTCGGTGACCCTACCAAACCCGATCGCCAATCCTCTCCTCTGCTCCCTTCTCAAAGAAGGACGGGTCGCGGTCACTCCGATGGGCGACACTCTGCGGGTGGCGGGCACGATGGAGATTTGTGGAGAAGACACCTCGATCAGCAAAGGACGCCTCCGGGGGGTGATCGAATCCTTCTGCCGCTTCTACCCGCAGTATCAATCGTCTGACTTCGACAAGATTGATCCTTGGGTCGGTCTCCGCCCTTGTTCACCCGACGGCCTACCCTACCTCGGTCGTGCTCCCAAGTTTGCCAATCTAGTGATTGCAACGGGCCACGCCATGATGGGTCTTTCTCTCGCGCCCGTGACAGGACGCCTCATCGCCGACCTCGTGACCGGAAACAGTCCCTCGATCAACCTCACACAATTGGCGCCCGGACGTTTCTAAGGCTGGTAAAGCTTGAAGGAAATACCCATCGGGGCCGGCCCCAAATCAGTGGCGCGACCATTGGCTGGACCCCGGCCGGTCCGCTGCCCCGCCGCGATCATCTTGAACTCGAGAAATCGCTTGGACTGGGTGTCAAAGGTCATCGTGCCGATCAACTTGGACACGTAGGAAAGGCTGCCGTCTTTCAACAAAGCCTCGCCGCTCAGTTCATAAACCTGCTTACCGCCGGCGCTTGAAATCATGCGAACAAACAGGCTTCCCTTCCTAAACGATTCCTTCTTCCAGTCCCCCATCTGTCCGCGCACCGCATCTTTAAATCGGGACGTCGCCAGCTTTCGAAAAATGGCATTCGGCACCGCGACCCTTTCCCGCTTCCCGGTCACGAGACTAGCCGCTTCAGAAGGAGATAAATCAAACCACCCCATGTTGTAGGAATTTGGGAACTGAGCATTGCCCGGACGTTTCACCTTCCCGCGAGGTAGGTCCCGGTAAACGACCTCGAGCTTCAAACCGCCCGGTTGCAGGGGCTCGCCGCCATACATCGCGAGGCGATTGTTCGGGACTTTCGAGGGAGCCACGCCCCCGTCCGCAATCTCCTTCTTCCACTTGGCCAGGCCACCTTGCAGCACCTCCATCGCTTGTTGCCTGTTTTGACGGGCAAACTTTCCACTCAGATAACCACCTGCGGCCGTCATGCAATATAAGCCCTGATAGGTTGAGGTATTTTGAGGAAAGAGCTCCCCTGGAGAATTCGCGACATACTTCTTGAAAAGACGGGTCGCAGCAGGATTGGGTGGATTCTTTAACCAATCGGGAGGATAGAGAAAGAAAGTCTCTTCGATGACACAGACATATTCGGAAGCGATTTTTTGAATTTGCGGATCTGACCAGATCTCACGGCGTCCCATTACTCCATTGTTTCACGTTTCACCACACGGGTGACCATTCATTGCCCAAAGTAAAATCGGCCGGTTGAGCCGCCCCGCTTCTTCGGCGGCTTCGGAAAGACTGCGATGCCATCTCACCGCCCGCCAGCCCAGCTCTGCCTTGGATGGTCGGATGAAATTCATCCATTGATCGAGGTTCGTCGCGGTGATCTTCGGAGCAGCCCAAAAAGGGGCCTCTTCTCCCGGTTTGCGGGTTTTTGAGGGACGCCAATCCTTGTCGGTGGTGAGACAAAAACAATCGAGCATGCCATGGTGATGATTCTTGGAATGAAAGCGGACCGCCACCTTGTTCACACCCGCTCCGAGCGCCACCGTCCCGACCCGGGCCCAGGCCACAAAACGAAGATCCGGCTTGTTGTCGGATGCCACATTGATGGACTCCCGACTCTCTTTTCGAAGATCAGGTGACAGCCAGGGGTCATCGCCAAACCTGATCGACATGGCGGACTGCACTGGGTTGGCTCGCACCCAGATCTCGTAGTTCCCTTCCTTAGGAATCTTGACCAGATAGCTCGCTTCTCCAGGACGATTCCCCCAATGCTTTAAGGCATCTCCCCGGGAGAGCTCTTCTTCTTTCACACTGTCATACCACCCATTACGCTGAACCGAGGATTTTACCGGCTTTTCCCCCTCAACCCAGATCGATTCGGCCATCATCGGGGACACCGACACCAATCCACAAATCCATCCCACAACTCTTCGATCCATAATACCCAAAAAGTAAATCAAACGGCTCACGCGCAAGCGACAATCCTCTCACCGCGCCATTCGGTCCAGCAAAGTCTTCATCAAAGGAAACAACTGTATTAATCGCCCCGCGTGCTCCTCCCGGGAAATCCCTCCCTGCTCAATCAGCTTCACCTCAATCTCTTGAGAAGGATTAGGCGCCAGTAACAAACCACCGCGCCATAACTTCGAATCCTTGATTCCCTGAAGCAAAGGACTTCTGGCCGGCCCCGCCAAAATGGTCACCCGATCCATTGGATCTCCGCCCGAAACCCGCAAAATTCCTTTCAAAGACTCACCTTCCCGCCCGCATCGCTTCCAGATCCACTCCTCGAAATCCCCTTCCTGAAGAGGCGGATAAAATACAATCCGGATCCCGGCAACCGTTGACATCCCGGCCAGATATTCGGCCAAACCAAATCCGAGAGCGGCAGGCGTTCCACTTCCGATCTGTGGAATAGCCATGACCACGACTTCCTTGGATTCCCGGTTCCCCGCCGTGATCCAAAGGGTGGGCCAAAGCAATCCGTTTGCGGTATCGAGCTGAGTTTGGAGAACTTCATATCCGAGATTTTGGGGACCAAGCGCCCCTTTGATCATTGCACGAAGCTGCCGGAAGCAAGCCTGTCCTTCCTCAGTATCGATCCGTCGTTCACCTATGACCTCGTTGACGTTTTTCAAATAGCCGGACATTTCCTGCGTCGTGACCTCACCCTCGAAGGGTTGGCTCTCCTCTTTGTCAGCATTCGCTCCCAAGTACAGGGCCACGATGATCGAAACAACCAACAAGGCCGGCACCACCGCAAGGGTCACTTTGATTCCGCTGACCTTAGACTTTTCAGGTTTCTCACTCATTTCTCAAGCAACCGTCCGATCTCCCAAGCGGCCCGACGATGGACCCCGGGCTCACCCAACTTGGACGCGACTTCAACAAGTTCATCGGAAAGAGCCTTTCGCCCCTTCGCGTCGTCGAGCGCCTGTCCCAACCAAAGTGCCACTTCATAGGCGTTGGCATCACCTTGAATCAGTTCCGGCACCACTTCCCGCCCGGCGAGGATGTTGATCAAGCCGATGTGCGGTAGAAGGACCAATAGCCGGGCTATCAAAAAGGTCGGCCAGGCGACCCGATAGACCAAACAATAAGGCATCCCGTAATAGGCCGCCTCTAAGGTTGCCGTGCCACTCGCAACCACCCCGCAGGAGGCCCGCTGCATCAACTCCTGGCTCTTTCCAAGCTGAATCTCGACCGCACCTGCGGGCAGGTCGGAACCGCCAAGCAAACCCTCCATCAATCGAGCCACTCGGAGACTCGCCGCAGCCGCCACAAACCGGGCATTCGCATGTTTTTTTCGGAGGCGCGAAACCGTCGCCAACATCATGGGGAACAGTTTCGATACTTCCTTCGTCCGACTGCCCGGAAAAAGTCCGACAAGGTCTTCCTCTCGCTCCCCCTCGATTCGCTTTTCCTCCAACTCATCTACCAATGGATGCCCCACACAGCGGCTCCGCAGCCCCGCATTCTCAAAAAGGGGCACCTCAAATGGAAAAAGACACAGCATCAAGTCATGCGTCGCGGCAATCCGTGGAATACGCTTCTGATTCCAAGCCCAGACCTGGGGAGCAACATAATGAACGATTTTGACTGACGGGATCTCTTCGTTCACCCGCTTGGCAAGTCTGAGATTGAAACCCGGGTAGTCAATCAAGAGAAGGACATCGGGCTTCGAAGCGAGCAAATCTGCCACCACCTCGTCAAATTTCCGCTTAAACCACCCATATCGGCGCAGAACTTCCCAAACTCCTACCACAGCCGCCTCGTCCACCCAATCCTCTACCATTCTATTGGACAATCGGGCCATCTCTGGTCCGCCGAGTCCACGAAAAGAAACGCACCCTCCGGAGCCCGAAAGAGCAGCCATCAATTCGGCTCCGTGGGTATCCCCGCTGACCTCGCCGGCGACGACATAGACTAATTTTTCGCTCACCGCCCTTAGGCTAGAGCAAGGTTTGCGTTTTCCAAACTGCAAATCGCGTGACAAGGGCTTGCTTCTCTCATCCGCATTCGCTAACTCCAATTCCCCCGAGTTGATTATGTCCGGAAAATCGCAATCCAAACCCGAAGAAGCCCCCAGCCCCATTGGTGAAATCTCCCAGGAGCCGTCTGCCCTTGAAAGCTTCCTCGATGCTAATCAGAAGAAGCTCGTGATAATTGGGATTCTCGTGATTCTCATTCTGGTCGGATACGTCGTTTACGATGGTCTCCGCGAAATGACGATCCGTGATAATGCTGCCCTCGTCGCCAATTCCAAAACCGTTCCCGAATTGGAAAAAACCTCACAAGCACTTGAGGGAGAGACCGCTGGAGGGAGTGCCCTTCTTCTGAAAACACAGCTTCTCTGGAAGGATCAACAGCAACAGGAAGCTGTCAACACGCTCGAAGAGTTCATTTCAAAATACTCTGAGCATCCGGCCATCGGTAGTGCCTACACCCGCCTCGGATCCTACCAGCAGCAACTCCAGAATCTCGCCAAAGCCAAGGATGCCTACAACAAGGCCGTCGACACCGAGTCGGCCGCCAGTCCCCTTGCTCTCCTTGCCCTCGGCGATTTGGCCCGCGAGGCTGGCGAAGATGAATCAGCCAAGGTGCTTTATGAGCGGATCATCAGCGATTACGAGACCAAATTCCAGATGAAGACCCTCGCCCAAAGGCGCATCGACATGATCGGAGTGAAGGCTCCTGTAGAAAAGCAACCAGAGCCTCCCAAAAAGCCCGGTGCTGTTACCCCTCCAGTCAATTCTCCCGGTAACAATCCCGCCAATCCAGTGAAACCCACTCCTCCGGCAAGCACTCCGGCACCAATTCCTGCTCCTGCTCCTGCGCCAACTCCCGCTCCTGCTCCTGCTCCTGCTCCTGAGCCCGAAAAACCTGCCACAGAAGAATAATTTCTCTGACACAACTTCCTGCTTTCCTTCGTCCCCTATCCGGACGCAAACTTTCAACTAAACCCATCAAGGAAATGTTCCAACGAATCGACAGCAAAACTCCCAAATCTCCCGATCCCCAGCAGCCGGCCGCCCCCGTTCCAACTCCCACGGCTAACCAGCAGGCCGGAGCCCAGGCTCCGGTCCAGCACCCGCAGGCCACCGCTCCTTCCGCCACCAGCAAGGCTCCGGGGGGACAACGCAATATTCTCAGCAACGACGTTCACATCAAAGGATCGGTCAAGTTCACCAACGACTTGCTGGTCGATGGCCGGATCGAAGGCGAAATCAGCTCCGATGGGGCTCTTACGGTCGCTGAAAACGCCCACCTCAAGGCCGAAGTGCAGACCAAATCCGTCGTGATCTACGGTAAAGTCCACGGGAATATCACCGCTATCGACCGCGTCGACATCAAAGCTAGTGCCGAAATGGTTGGTGACGTCAAAGCCACCACCATCTCCATCGAGCCCGGTGCCATTTTCGTCGGTAAATCCGAGGTTGGTGCTCCCGCTTCAGCAGCTCCGGAAAAGCCCGCTCCCCAACCGCAGCGCGGCCAGACCCAACCGCAGGGCGGCCAGAAAAAGCAGAACCAGCCGCAACAGGGCAACAAGTCCGAGCAAAAAGGATCTGCCAAGGCCTCCTGACGAAATCTGGCCACGGGCCAGCTGAGGAATTAAATCGAAGCGCCAACACCGTTCCAAATTCTTGCCTTTCGGCTTCTTTAAAGAAAAGGAGACCGGGCCGGTTGATATCACCTGTCCCCTCTGCGGAAGCCGCCAGCAGGAATCCCGACTGGCGGTTTCCTCCTATTGCAAGGAATGCGGGGCCTATCTTTCCTTCGAAAAAGATGGTGAAGTGAAAGCCCGCCCTCTCACTCCACCCGACCCCTTTGCGGACCGGCCAACTCAACCGGAGGTGGATGTCGACTACAGCCCATGCAAAGAACTCGAAGAGATTCGGCCGATCATTCCGGTCCGAAAAGCACCCGAGCCCATCGAAGAACCGACGGAGGCCGGGCAGAATCTCGATTCCCCCCCTCCTCAAAAGGCTCTCTCCGCGGATGGCCGCTATCAGGGAACTCCTGCTCCCGGTGGAACCCCATCGCAAAACAAGATCGAGACCCGGAACGTTACCTGCTTTGAATGCGGAGCCACCCATGCCGCCAACATACTGGCCAACTCGACCCAATGCCGGAATTGCGGTCGCATGATCTCGATGGCCGATCGCGATATTCATGAAACCTGGACTAGCCCGATCCAGACACGCGGCAATGTCCACATTCATAAAAAAGCGCTCGTCCGTGCTGCCTCAATCCAGTGTCACGATCTCATTGTCGAGGGCACTTTTACTGACAATGCCGAGTGTTCAGGCGACCTCATCATCCGTCGGAACGGGAAAATTCCCGGACAAGTCAAATGCCGGCGACTTCTTGTGGAAAAACGAGCCAAGGTGGAATTTCTAGGTCCAGTTGAAATGGATGAGGGAAAAATCGATGGCATTGTCACCGGAAATCTCACCTGCCACGGACTCCTCGCCCTCGAAAAGAAGTCCGTCCTCACCGGGAATCTCAAAGTCGGAAGCCTTACCATCGCCGACGGAGCAAAGCACAACGGACAGGTCCGCATGGGACCGTTTTAATGCTGGCGCAATTCGGACCCATCACAGAACTTCAAGCCATGCCAAGCACGCCGGTATTCGACCTCAAGGAGGACATCCTTCGTCTCAAAAAAGAGCGAAATGCGGTCATTCTCGCTCATAACTATCAGGTCGGGCCCATCCAGGATCTCGCCGATTACGTGGGTGATTCACTCGGACTCGCCTACAAGGCCCGTGAAACCGACGCTGACGTCATCGCCTTCTGTGGTGTTCATTTTATGGCAGAAACGGCCAAAATCCTCAATCCTGGTAAGACGGTGGTCCTCCCCGACCGCGACGCCGGCTGCTCTTTGGAGCAAGCCTGTCCCGCCGAACGACTTGAGGCCGTTCTCAAAGAGAATGCTGACAAGAATTACTATGTCATCGCTTACATCAATTGCTCGGCGGGAGTCAAAGCGCTTTGCGATGTCATTTGCACCTCCGGCAATGCGCCCCGCATCGTCGAACAAGCACCCAAGGACCGCCCCATTCTTTTCGTGCCCGATGAAAACCTCGGCCAGTGGGTGATCGAAAAAACCGGTCGCGAAATGGATCTCTGGAAGGGCAATTGCTACGTCCATGTCGAATTCACCCGCGACTCCATTCAAGGAATCAAAGATGAATATCCTGACGCCGTAGTGGTGGCCCATCCCGAGTGTCCCAAAGCCGTTCGCCTTCTGGCCGACGAAGTATGCTCAACTGAGAAGATGCTCGATTTCTGCAAAGATACTCCGGCTCAGAACATTATTGTGGTCACCGAGTCCGGCATGCTTCACCGGTTGCAGAAGGAAGTTCCTAGCAAGAATCTCATTCCCGGCCCCACCGATCATTGCGCATGCGCGGACTGCCGCTACATGAAAATGAATACCCTTGAGAAGCTCCATGCCTGTCTCGACACTCTTAGTCCGCAGGTGGAACTCCCCGAGGACATCCGGGCACGTGCCAAGGTTTCCCTGACCCGCATGCTCGAACAGTCGAAGTAGTCCAACGAGCTTTTTCGAAGCGAGAAATGCGGAGGGCTTGATGTGTTAACAAGCCCCAGGCTCCGCCCAAGTCTAAGCTAAGAGAAGGCCACCCGTCAGACCGAATTGAAATATTAAGCATCCGAAAGCGGACTCAAAAAGCTGGTGCGCAATGCCCTCCCCACCCTTGGCACTTAAGGGATCCAGCTCGATGAGGGAAAAGCACTCTGCAGGCGAAACCCAAGAGCGAAGGGTCCGAAGAAAAAAGCACGGAATTCTGATCTGGATTTCCGGCCTCGCGCAACTGGGTAATGATTGTCGTCGTTAGTTGAATCGCCTCAAGTCAGTAAACTTTTCGATCCTCCGGATCATCGCAATTCTATTACTCTTCCTCGGTCTCGCTGGACTCGCCGGACTCGCTTATCTGGTTTATTCGCCCGGCGAAGCCATCACCGACGACAGGCACGATCTCGAGACCAACGAGATTTGGCTTCAGCACAATTGGGTGGGAAATGATGAATGGTTCGAAGACACTCCGGTTCTCTTGTGACTTCCATCCTATCACGATGCCGGCACGGGTTACCAATCGCCCCGAAGTCGAAAACCTCCTCACCTCTTTGAGAGGTATTCATCCTAGCCTAGCGAGCATGAGCGATATGCTCGAAAACTACCACGGAGTTTATCTATGCAGCGAATGAGAGATAACCAGTCGGAAATGGGAAACCTACCGACAACTCTTCCGTCGGCCCGATTCAAACTAACTCCGTTCGATTTCCCCGATTTACCATTGAAAATCCCACCATCCCGCCTTCTCCTCCCGGTCTCATGAACATTTCCCTCAACTGGCTCCAGGAAAGGCTCGATTTCGGCTCACGCTCTCTCGAGGAGGTATGCGATCTCCTGACTTTTGCCGGCATCGAAATCGAAGGTCTCCAAGAAATCGGGGTCAAGAGTGACCAGATTGTCGTCGCGGAAATCAAGGAAGCCGTGCAACACCCTGACGCCGACCGGTTAAAGGTGACCCAGGTTGATGCCGGTGAAGGGACATTGCGTCAGATTGTTTGCGGAGCAACCAACTATCAGGTGGGCGACAAGGTTCCCTGCTGCCTTCCCGGGGCCGAGCTCCCCGGCGGATTCAAGATCGGAAAAACCAAGATGCGTGGCGTCGAATCCAAGGGCATGCTTGCAGCCGGCTCTGAGATTGGCCTCACTGACAAAGAGGACGGCCTCCTGATCCTCGACCCGCGATTCTCCCCCGGCACGCCGGTCAAGGACCTCTTCGATTCCGACACCCTGATCGAGGTAGAAATCACCCCGAATCGTCCGGACCTCCTTTCTCATTTCGGTCTCGCTCGTGAGTTGGCTGCCCTGCTCCACACCACCGTCAATCCGGTCGCCACTTCCCACGCGACCGAGCTCACGGTTAATCCAAAAATGGTCATCGTCGACTCGCCCACCTGCCCTTTCTACTCCGTTCTCTCGATCAAAGGAGTCAAGGTCGCTCCGAGCCCAGACTGGCTTACCAGGAAGCTCAAAGCCATTGGTCTTCGCCCCATCAACAACATCGTCGACATCACCAACTACGTTCTCCACGAAATGGGGCAGCCGCTTCACGCCTTCGATGCCGCCAAGGTGAGCGGGGCCATTCATGTCCGTCAGGCCACTGCCGGAGAGGCCTTCAAGGCGCTCGATGAAGAAACTTATGAGCTTGATGAGGCCGATTGTGTGATCTCAGAAATGAGCGGTACTCCTCTCGCCCTCGCTGGTGTCATGGGTGGCTTCGACAGTGGGGTCACCGAAGGCACGACCGACATTCTTCTCGAATCCGCATACTTCACCACTTCGGAGATTCGACAGACCTCCCGTCGTCTTTTCCTGAGTTCCGATTCATCCTATCGTTTCGAACGGGGGGTCGATCCTCAAAATGTTCTCCCGGCATCGGCATTGGCCGCAGCCTTGATCCTCGAGATCGCCGGTGGAGAGGCATCCTCCCATACCACGACTGCTGGAGACCTTCCCAACCCCCTTCCCAAAGTCGAGCTGGATATCGAACGCATGCTTCAGCTCATGGATCACAGCATTTCCCTCGATGGCGCCTCCGCCATTCTCACTCGTCTTGGATTGTCGTCTGAAGACCAAAAGACCTGGAACATTCCAAGCTGGCGCGCAGACCTCGAACGTTCGGCTGATCTGGTGGAAGAAGTCGCCCGGGTGCACGGACTCGATCAAGTTCCCTCTCGAACCGGCGGCAACGCAGTCGACGCCAGCGCAATCGATGACAGCTACGACCGGCTTCTCGACCTCAAGAAACGCCTCGTTGCCCTGGGCTTCTTTGAAGCCCAAACGATCAAGCTCATCGCCGAAAACCAACTTCGCGACTGTCTTCCCCTTCGCCCCTTGCAAGATGGTGATCTCGTCAAGGTCTCTCGTCCCTTGAGCGAGGATCACGCCATCTTGCGCCCCGCCCTCACGCCAGGGCTGGTTGCAGTTGCCGAGAACAACCTTCGACAGGGAGCCAAGACCCTTCGCTTCTTTGAGACTGGCAAGCAATTCCGGAATGTCGGAGGAGGCAAGGCCACCGACCTCGAAGCCGATTCAGTAGCCCTCCTCATTGGAGGAGAAGCCGTCCCCCTCTCCTGGTCCCGGGGCCAAAGTCGGATGCTCAATATCTATGATCTCAAGGCGGCGATCGAATCGATCTTTGGCGGGCAGGCGGTGCAGTTTTCGATTCGCCCCCGCGAAGGTTTCCTTCTATGCGGAGACATCCAGCTCGACGGGAAACCCATCGGCACTTACGCCCAGCTCCTGCCATCCCGGGCGCGGGAGATCGGCTTCAAATCGCCGATCTATCTCGCCGAGTTGGACCAGAAAAAAGTCCTCGCCACTCGTAAAACCTCGTTCCAAGTCAACCCTCTCCCGCAGTTTCCCGGATCCAACCGAGACATTGCCATGGAACTCCCCATTAGCACGACCAATGCTGAGATTGAAAAGGCCCTCGCCAAGCACAGCGATCCACTCCTTGTTTCAGCGACCTGCTTCGATGATTTCACCGACCCAACAGGTGAAAAAATAGCAGCCGACAAACGCTCGATCGCTTATTCCTTCGGTTATCGCTCGCATCAAGGAACGATGAAGCAGAAGGAAATCGATGCCGCCCACGATCGCTTGCGGACCCACCTCGAAAAGAGCCTTCCGGTGACCTTCAGGTAATTGGACTCTTCGCGACGAACTACCTACCCCGAAACTGAGTGAGCCTTTCAGGGTTTCGGGGAACTCGGATAGCCCGTTATTCGCCGTAGCGATAGTGACCCTTGATGGTGTAGTCGAAGAGCTTGTGTTCCCAAACCGGTCCGTTTCCAATATTGTGGACGACCCACTTTTCAGTCTTCTTGGCTCCTGGCCCTGGAACGATGATTCCGATGTGCTTGTTGCCGTCTAATAATTGCCACACCACGATGTCGCCGAAGCTGTAATCCTCGTCCTCTTGTGACACGGCCAGTGCTTGTCCTTTCCGGGAAAAGAACCTCTGGAGATTCTGGACCCGGCGGTGATCAATGTTGGTATCAGGCTCCTTGGCCCCGAAGATTTGAGGATATGAGAAAAAGTTCTCTTTGATATCAGTGTGAAGGTCCACCTGAAGATCAATCCCCACGGCTCGATAGGCTCTCACAACCAGGTCCTCGGCCTTCCCGCGGTCAGCGGCGATATCGCCTCCGGGGAAATCAATTTGGTAATAGACGTTGTCAAAATTCACCTCGCTCTGGGTCCGTTCAAGGGCGGCTGCCGCCAGTTTGGAAGCAAAATCGCCATCAGATCGTAGAGAGGTGATCGCCTCACGAACGTTCGCAGGTGAGGTTAGTTCGGTCTGGGCCTTCAAAAATGGAATCAAGGGCCGGACGAAGAATCCCCCGAGCGCGAGCGCAAATGCCACCAGCATCCACCCTCCGAGAGAGCTTCGGCGCTTCTTTTTGACTGGTGCAGCCCCGATGTATTCAATCGGCCTCATTTCAATTTGCTTCGCATTTATAAATTTTCATAATTGGCCCCGAATGACTAGTTAAAATCTGTCGCTAAGGATCAATTTGAGATCTTTTTTTCGCGGTGTGAATAAGATGAGAGAAAGCTTGATCATAAAGAGCCAAAATCCGCCAAAACGAGAGGATTTTAAAAAGTTTCGGAACGAGATTTCAACCGATTGGGACGGGCATTCCTTACCTTTTCGCCCTTTCTTCCTCTTTTGGATCGATCAACGATACCTCCACTTCTGGGCCGCGGTTGAGGGAAGTTCCGGACTCCCTCATCTCGATGGAAAAACTGGATCTTATCAGGCCGAGCTCTGGAAGTATGACGTCGCCGAGTTCTTTTTGGCCACTCCCGACCGCTCCCGCTACCTGGAGTTCAATCTTTCTCCAGTTGGAGCTTGGTGGTCCTGCCTCTTTGGTGATCGCCTCGTTCCTCTGGCAGGAGAGCCAGCGGAGATTCCCGGAGTCACTGCGACAGGCCAGCAGTCGCACTCCTCATGGGAAGCCCGGGCCAGCCTTCCCTTGGAGTGGATCGAAGAACGTTTTCCTCTAGATCTGGGCGTCGGTCTCAATACCACCTTCATTCTAAATACTCCAAACCAGATTTTTGTGACGGCTTCGGATTTGGGGCCAGGGATACCCGATTTCCATCGCCCCAAGGCTTTTCCAGTCGCAAAACCCGGTGCTCTGACGTGACTTTGCTCCCATGCCTAGATAGCCTCCCGGCCATGCCGGACACCTCCGAGGAATCTCTGCCCGATCTCCATGGGAAACACCTCATTATTGCCTCTCCCCTCGCGATCTCTGAAGCGGTCTTCAGTGCTCCGGCCGTTCGGTCTCTCCGCGATCCTATTGGAGATGGTTTGATCACCATCCTCGCGTCCTCGGAAACCGCCCCCCTCTGGCGGTCGCTTGTAGAAGTCGACGAAGTCATCGAATGCCAGCTTTCAGATTCAACTCGCCAAATTGCTCGAAGTTTGAGAAGATCTTCGGGGTCTTTCAACCTCTCTCTAGCGTGGGATGATTCTCCGGCGACCCGAGCTTTTGCGAAGGTGGGAATCCCCGAGAGAATCGGATTTTCCGAAGATAAAACTGCCAAATCTCTCACCCGCACAATCAAGGTTCAGCGAGAGCCCGGCCCCATCGAGCACCGGGTCAAGGACTACCTCGACATCGCTCAGAAACTCGGTGCAGACCCTTATCTACCAACTCATTTTGCGCCACCAGAACGCCCATTGTCCCAAAAAACCTCAACGGTAATTTTCTCCCCTGGTTCGGATTTCGGACCCGCTGCCGAGTGGCCCGTAGAGCGTTTTCAGGAATTGGCCCGGCAGATTAGCCGCGATCATGAAATCAACATTCTCCCGGCACCTAACCGCCCTGGTCCCGCGAACTCTCTGGCTCGCTTACTAGGAGTCTCAGTAATCAATTATTCCGGTGATCAGCTTTTGCAGTTTTTGGCCAGTGCTCATTTCCTCGTCGCAAGCGACAGCTCCGTCCCTCATTTAGCGTCTTTTGTGGGCACTCCTTCACTCGTGATCTTCGGTCCGAATCAACCGGATTGGCATCGTCCTTTGGGTAAAATCCATCAGGTCGTCCACCAGCACGTCGCTTGCAGCGGCTGCCTCCTCAACAAATGCCCACTTGACCACCGGTGCATGGAAGAACTGAGCTTGGACCGGGTTCTCGATGCCTATAACAGGCTTAGTCGCTCATGACGTATCTCAGCAAAAGGCTCTGCACGGCGGTGTAGAAGTCGCTCCGATAAAAGGCAGCCCTTGCAGCATCGTCTTTGATCTCATCGGGATCGATTTCCTCCCGCTGACCGAACTGAAACTCGGACTCCAACTCAAGTCGGGCCTGATTCAAAGCGCCATACCAAGCCTCCGCGCTCTCCTGATCGATGTGGATATCTTCTCCCTCTCCTTTCGCTTTCATCACCGCCATCACAACCTCCAGCCGTTGTTTCGAAAAATCCTCCTCGAGTTCGGGAACCACGATCTCATTCCACATCGACTCTTCGTCCATTAATCCCGCCAGCCGCCGAGAAAGCCGACCGTCCCCGTCTTTGGCTATTTCGAGCAGGACTAGCCAGTCCTGGTCCTCCTCCGGAATGAGCTTCAAGCCTCCTGCGACTGTCGGACCAATTGTCATTTCGCTTTCTCGAGTTTCGCGTGCAACTGAGCCCCGTGTAGCTGGTTCACATACATCTCACCTCGTTCACGACCGCCGGACCAAACAACCGCCCTCCCCCTTTGGTGAACCGCCATCATCAATTCATCTGCCTTCTCACGTGAAAATCCAAAGATACGAATGAGCACGCGACTGACGTATTCCATGAGGTTAACCGGATCGTCCAATACGACCACCTGCCAGGGAAGATCCGCCTTTTCGACAACCTTTTCCTGCCTCTTTCGCGCCGGAGCCTCTGTCGGTTGACCCGCCATGATTACCACCTACCCGACCTCTGCCGCCACCTCGGAAACATCGATCCATCTCCCGTGCTCCTTGATTAAATCCGTGAGCCGCTCTACGGCCTCACCTTCCGGAATGTTGAATTTCACGGCCTTCTTACCCACATACAGATTGATCTTCCCGGGAGCTCCACCCACATAACCAAAGTCCGCATCAGCCATTTCACCGGGACCATTCACAATGCAACCCATGACCGCAATGCGAACTCCCTTGAGATGACCGGTCGCCTCGCGAATCTTCTGGGTGGTCTCCTGAAGATTAAAGAGCGTGCGTCCGCAACTCGGGCAAGCCACATAGTCGGTTTTGAAAATCCTCGCTCCCGCCGCCTGGAGAATATTGTAGGATAACCGCAGTGATTGCCCCGGAGCCTCCTCACCCTGAACCAAAATGGCGTCGCCGATACCATCACAAATCAAGGTCCCGATATTCATGGCCGCCCTCAACAAAGTCGGCAAAAAATCCTTCTCCGCCCCAGCCGGTTGAGACAAGGTGTCTTTCAATAGGATAGCATGGCGTGCGTCCGCTTTGGAGGCCAGCAGGCGGAATGCCGGGATCACCGGAATCTCAAGACCGTCAGCAACAGTCAATAGACACGACTGATCCATTCCGTTGATTCTTGCTAGTGCCTCGTCATCACACGGGTCGACCGAAACGAGATCGATTTCATCCAGAACCAATTCCGGTTGATAATCTCTTATGCGGTCAAGCTTGTGAGAAATGGCGTCATACTTGCTTCGGGACGTGACCACTCGAGGTAACTCCATGCCCCCGAGAGAAAATCCATTGACATCAATCACTGAAGTACGACGCCTTTCGTATTCAAAGGGATTCCAAGAAATCGGCTCGTCGGAATCGATTCCCCCGGTGGTGATGGCATCGACCAGAGCCCGGGCCACCGGGACTTCATGCACCGCATCTTCCGTCAGGCTAACCCTGACTGTATCGCCGATTCCATCAGCCAGTAAACTTCCAATTCCGATGGCACTTTTGATCCGCCCATCCTCCCCATCCCCGGCCTCGGTGACTCCAAGATGCAAAGGATAGTTCCAATCGTCCCCCTCCTGATCCAATCGCGCCACTAAGAGACGATAGGCTTCAATCATCACCTTGGGATTTGAGGCCTTCATGGAGAACACAAAGTTGTGAAAATCCTCTTCACGGGCGATGCGAGCAAACTCCAAGGCACTCTCCACCATGCCGAGCGGAGTGTCACCGTAGCGATTCATGATACGGTCGGAAAGCGAGCCATGATTGGTCCCGATTCTCATCGCCCGCCCCAATTCTTTGCACAACCTGACCAAGGGAGCGAACTTGTCGCGAATCCTCATCAACTCGTCCTCATACTGGTCATCGGAGTATTCCCGGACCTCAAACTTCTTTTTGTCAGCGTAGTTTCCCGGATTGACCCGGATCTTTTCCACCCACTTGGCTGCCTCAAAAGCGGCATCGGGCTTGAAATGGATATCAGCCACCAAGGGAACTTGGCATCCAGCGGCCCGGACTCCGTTCCGAATGTGTTCAAGATTCTCAGCGTATTTCTTGGTCTGGGCTGTGATTCGCACCACCTGGCAGCCCGCTTCGGCCAATTGCAGAACCTCTTTGACGCAGGCCTTGGTATCGCGGGTGTCCGAGGTGATCATGGATTGCACCACGATCGGATTTTCGCCTCCTATCCTCACCTCGCCCACTTTGACCTCCCGGGTCTTTCGACGGGAGTATTGAAAGAGATCGTTGCAGTAGCAAAGTTCCGGAACCATGGCCATCTAGGCAATTAGTAAGGCAAAAAACCCCTGCCCGCAACGCCCGCCTTTTCTCAATCCACATCTAAAACAAACTGGCGAGCTGTCCCGAATTCATCTTCCCCAGCAGGAAATAGGTATGATCCCGGTCGGACCACTGGGTCATCGCCCACCCGGGATTGCGGGGACAGTCGTAGCAGGTCTCACCGGCTGCTTTGAGTGCAGCCGCCTTTCCTGCCTTAACTGAGTCTCGGCGAATCGTTATAAGATGAAACTTCTTCCCCTCCTTATAAAAACAAACCAGTGAACCCCTACTTTCTTTCTCCCCATCACCGACTTTCAACAACTTGCAACCGATGCCCCGAACTCCCTTAAGACCAAGAGGAATCTCCCTAGGGACAGGAAGTTGATGAGTCGCCAACCATTCGTTCAAAACCGTCTGCCGGTCATTTTCCAGATCAAGCGAAAGAAACGGATCCTCCAACATTTTTACCGCCGAGTCCTGCAATTCGCCAAGAGTTGCTGAAGCAAGAGCATGCCCCCCCGCGCCGGCAAAAAAGGCCCCCACTCCCACGATCACCGCAATAACCGCGGCTATTGACGTCGTCCAAATCGCCGCCTTGAAAAATCCTCTTCGATGAACGGAAGGCATTTCTACGACTTTTTGCTCCATTTCCATGGCTCCGAGAATTTGTTCACGCAAGCCATCAGGCGGCCTGACCGCCGCTAGGGCGCCCACAAAATCAGCGTCAAACTCGGCCGGTTGGTCCTGAGTTCCTTCCAAAACATCAAAGATGGCCTCACGTAAATCCTCAGGAATCTCGATCTCGGCAAGAATCGCTGAAAATGCAGCATCCTGCGCCCTTTCATTGGCCAACCACTCGCTCAACTCACGATCCTTGGTCGCAAGAGTCAATGCTTCCGCAAAAGCCGGTTCGTCGGCGTCTTCGCCATCCGGTCGAAAACTCTGCAGTATAAATTTGGCCCTTTCCCTATCCATTTGTTTTGTCAATCATATTAGGCTGAAATTCCACGATGCGAGTCGCGACTTCCGCGGACCCAGCATTCATTTTCCTCCGCAACTGGTCTTTCCCCCTAGAAATCCGAGACATGACAGTGCCAATCGGCACTCCGAGGATACTCGCGATTTCCTTGTAGGAATGCTGCTGGAGGTAAAAAAGAGTCAAGGGCGCGCGGAAGATCTCGTCTAATTCTCCCAACAAGGTAACCGCCCGCTGCGCATCCATTCGTCGGCCCGAATTCTCCTCATTGTGGGGCAATTCATGTTCAGCCTCCGAAATTTCCATTTCCGGACTGCGTTGTGATTGCCGGGTAATTCCGAGATATTCCCGATAGAGAGTGGTAAAGAGCCAGGCCTTGGCTTTGGAGCGGTCTTTGAGTTGGTGCCCTTTCTGAGCCCAGATTACAAAAGTCTGCTGAACGAGATCGACGGCTCGATCCGGGTTACGTGCCAGCGAAAAACCAAAACGATATAACGCTTGGTAGTGCTGGTCGACTAACTCTTCAAATTCGTCCATCTTTTCCCTTGTTCTGCACGTTGGAGCAATCACTGCGCCAGTTATTCCCGAAATTTCTCTCCTTTATTTTTCATTTACCACAAAGCACCCTACTCAAACCATGAAATCCATCACCATCTTTCTCTGCCTGACTCTCACCAGCTATGCAGGATTCCGACAGGAAAAATCTGAAGCCTCCCTCAAGGTCTACCATAATGATACCCTCATCACCGAATACCTGACCGACAGCCAGGTTCCCTACCTTTACCCCCTCGTTGCTCCGTCGGGCCAATCCCTGACCCGACACTTCCCCATGAAAAAAGGTGTCGCGGGCGAACAAAGTGATCATCCCCACCACCGCTCGTTCTGGTTTTGCCACGGGAACGTGAACGGGCACGACTTCTGGCACTCCAAGGACGGTAAAACCAAGATCAACCACAAGTCCTTCCTCTCAGCCAAGGACGACGCCTTTACGGCCCAACTCGCGTGGCAGCATGGTGATAAAACCCTCCTTGACGAAAAGCGAACTTATCAGTTTTCCCATCCCACTCCCACCTCTCTCTTGATCGAAGTCACCTCGACCCTAACCGCAGCCACGCAGGTCACCTTTGGCGACACCAAAGAAGGGTCGTTTGCCATCCGGGTCTGCCCGACCATGCGCCATGAAGGTAAAGTAGCCAAGGGGAACATCCTGAATTCGGAAAAGCAAACCGACAAGAAAGCCTGGGGCAAGCGGGCCCGCTGGGTTAGTTACCAAGGCCCGGATCCTGCCGGAAAGCCGGCCTCCGTCACCATGATGGATCATCCTTCCAACCACAACCACCCCACCCACTGGCATGCCCGCACTTACGGATTACTGACTGCGAACCCGTTCGGAGAGAAGAGCTTCACTAAAAAAGGAAACGGTACGCACATTCTTGAAAAAGGAAAATCACTCACTCAAAAGTATGCCGTCCTTCTGACTTCCAGAGAAATCACCGCCGAAGACATCGAAAAAACTTACAAGTCTTTCTCTTCCAAGTAAGCACCACCCCGACGGTGATAGCCAAAGAACATGGCACGATCATCACGGCAGCCAGCCCCGATGCGAGAGGCGTTTTTCCTGTTTTCATTCATTTCATTTTTATCGTTGGTAAAAAGTTTGGGGGTGGACTTGATAGGCGACCTAAGAAGAAATGATCCCAACTATTAAGCGCCCCCTTCCAATCATCATCGCCCCCGGACACCCGAAGTTGCACAAAGATCTGCTCTGGTTCCACAAGTCAGATACTGTTGGCCCAGACCACCCGCGTGAGCCCCTTAGTGGGAATGCCCGAGTTTGTATCGAACGAGATCGAAAACCCGTTCGGGCCGACTTCCGCATCCTCGAAAGGTCCTCCACCCCGAATCCGTAGGCTAACCATTGATTATCAGAGATTTTTCATGAATTGTAGCGTTTCTAAACTGGCCCGCAGAGTCATCGCCAGCCTCATTTTCAGTGCCTTAACATCAGTCTCCCTTGCCGAAAAGAAGGCCCCGCCCGTCCCACTAAATAATCAGGGTCGGAAAATTTTGGCGAAGTACACCGGTATTCTGGAAGGCCTCTGCAGCGAGATTGAAGCCGCCCTCCCCAAGATTCTTCAGAAAAAGCAAGAGGCTTTCCTCAATGCCCGGGCCACTTTTGCGAGTATTCCGCCACTGGAGGAAGCCGCCGACGCAAAGGTACGCGCCCGTCACGAGGAAAATGTTTTGAAATCGGAATCCGCAATTTTGAATTCTGCGAGGGTCCTACTCAAGGACCTAGACGGCACCCTTGGCAAGGATTCACTCGACGAAAAACTCATCCAAGTATTCATCATCAGCGATGCCACTCCCCGGGGACTTGCCGAGTTTGCGCAGCAAGGAAGTGATCAAGCCGCCATCCTCGACCGCCTGTTTTCCAACAAGGCCCTCATGAAGCAGATCGCACTCGCTGGTGGGGCAAACGGAGCAGCTTACGGACCTGCCATGCAGGTTTACGAGGCGATCCTAGCCAAAAGTGAGAAAGCCCGCGAAGTGGGAAGCATTTTCCAGCGGCTCGCCCTCGGCACTGCTCTCCATATGCCCTGGCAAGACGGAAAGCCAACGTCCGGCGTTCACGGAATCGTGCGTCGCACCCGCTACGACATCGAGCAAGTTCCTCGGTACCTTCACTATGAAAAGGCCTTTCTCGACGGCGAACTCGACCCAGCTTTCGAGGAAATGACCACCTGGGAATGCCGCTTCATCACGAACTCCGAATACAGCAACGAAGACCTCGCTTGGGCCCGCAAAATGATGCGCATCTACCGTCCCGATCATATCACGATGGATGACTACAAATGGCGTTACGTTCGCTTCATCAAGAGCGATGTCCCCTACTGCAGCACGACTCACGACCCTTCCCTCGGTTCGCCTGCGCAAATGCAAGTCGCTCTCGGTGGGGTTTGCGGTCGCCGTGCCTTTTTGGGCCGCCTTACCACCCGCGCCTTTGGCATTCCCACCCGGGCCTCCACTCAGACCGGACATGCCGCCCTGAGTCACTGGACACCCGACGGCTGGGTCATTTGCCTTGGAGCCTGGTGGTCCATGGCTTGGTGCGGCCCACAGGGAGGAATGGATTTCCTTCTCGATTCCCAGGCCCGCGAACATCAAGACGACTATCTTAGAGTCCTGCGAGCCCAATGGATCGGCAACGCCCTCGGGCAGGAAGACGTCAGCCTACGCGCCTACGGAAAAGGTGGCGGTTTTTGGGATGGCCTCGCTCATTTCACCAAACGCATCATCGTCAAGGACGCCGAGGTTGAAGCCCTTGAACTCGTTGGAGGCATGAAACTCGGGGAATCCGACGAACTCCTCGGCGACGAGAAGGGCGATGAAATCGAAATCCCCGAAAAAGACCGTGCCATTGTGAAAGCAAAGGACGGCTCCATGCTCATCCCGGCAGCCGCTTGCGACCGCCCAAAAAACAGCACTGACAAGGTCACCTTCATGAAGAGCTGGGACGGAGGAACCCAAATCCATTATGCTCGCCTCGGGCAACGCCCCGAATTGATCCGCTACACCGTGGAAGTTCCCACTGCCGGCAAATACACCCTTACTGCAAAGGTGGCCACGGTGGCCAAAAAACAAACGAGTATCCTTCGTATCAACCGCCGCACGATCATCGATATGCCCCTCCCTTTTACCAAGGGACTGTGGGACAATTCCAAGCCGGTAACCCTTGAACTCCGGGAAGGACGTAACACCATCATGTTCACCTGCCGGGCACCCAATCGCGGAATCACCATCAAAGAGCTTCAACTTACGCCTGTGAAGTAACACCAGCGAACCACTTCGTTGGTATGATCAGTCTTCCATCCCCCGATATGCTCCGTCTTTTTGGCTTCCTAGCGCTTCTTCTCTGCCCCTTACTGAGCGCTGAGCCACTAATTCCCGAGGATAGCATCACCGAACTCGAAAAGGCTTACGAAAATCATAAGCAAGGCAGCTCAATCGCACGAAAACGTCTCGCTATCAAACGGATGACCCGCGATGCCGAGACGCTTCTAAATGATCACCCTGAAGCGTCCAATCGCTTTGAGGTTCTTGCTCTCGTTTTTCAGGCTCAGAAAACCCTCTTCTCCCTCGACAAATCACCGCGTACGCGGGAATCCCTGCTCGCAACCTCCCGCGCGCTTGCCAAAGCGCCAGATTCGCAAGCCACTCTTCGCCTTGATGCAGAGCTCCTGCTCACCCAGACCGAACTCGCTCGTAAAGGAGATGGAGCGGAAGCACGAGGTCAGGCACTTCGCACCATGTTGGATCGATACCGCGGCACCCCGGCCGAAGAACGCATGATGCGCATTGCCCTCGTGATGGCTCTGGAGCTTGGCGACAACAAACTCATCAGCGAGTTGCGCGAGACCATCTCAATGCGTTTCCCAGGCAACTTGGAGATGATCGCTTTCCTCCGCGAAAAGTTAGGTGGGCAGATCTTCGGAGCCCCATTTAGCGGAACCTTTGAACGAAGCGACGGCAAGACTGCCTTCTACCCTGCCGACGCCCAGGGCCAATCAACCGGTCTCTACTTCTGGTCAAAGGAAGACAGTCTCGATGACCTCATGAATCTCGCCGAAGTCTGGAAAGAGAAGCGCGACGAAGTCGCCGGACGAATGAAAATCGTGAGCATCAATGTCGATGAACTCACGGACGCCGGTATGAATACCTTGCGCGACCTCGGATTGAACTGGCCGGCCCTTCACCTGCCAGGAGGTCGGAAGAACCCGCACTTCATTGCCTTCGCCAGGCGGACTCCGGCCATCGTCACCCTGAGTCCCACCGGCTACGCGGCCTTTTACATGGCCGGAGCCTCCCGAAAATCTTCCGGCACCACCGCTGCCACCCGCGACTACACGCGCTGGCTTGGATCCAGTTTGGCCCGTTCATGGACGAGACCCCGCTACGTTGCTCAAATCGCCTCGGTCCTGACCGGCGACTTCCTGATCGTTGATCCCTCCGCCCCGTTTGATCCCACCCTTCCTCCGGAGATCAAAGCCCACCTCCCCCCGACCATCGACCCCTCTTTCCTCTTGCAACGCTCCGACCTCTCGGTTCCGGAAGACACCTTGCAATCGATCCAGGATTGCTTTGTCCTTCCGCCTTTTCGCTTCCGTCTCGGCATCGATGAAATCAAAACGAAGTATCTCGAAGCCGAGAAGAAATGCGCAACAACCATTAAATCCCACCCGGACGATCCAAATCTCTGGATCGTGCACAACCGACGGATCATTGCCCAAATGGGACTCTGGAAATTCACCGGTGACCCTGTTCATTTCCAGCAAGCAGTCACCTCGGCCAAACAGGTCCTGACCTTGAAACCACCTCCAAACGCCGGACTGATTGCTAAATTTTGCCTCGCCCGCCAGGCCCTCCGCGAAGCTAGCGCCGATGGAAAGAAAATCATCAATGACTTTTTGAATACCCAACCAGATTCGCTGCAACGAGGCCCCGTTCTCGCAACCGCAGCCCTTTTGGCACTCGATAACGGCGAACGTGAAACTCACGAGCAATGCCGTAAGGAAATCCTCAAAGATCATCTCGATCACCCTATGATGTGGATCTTCGGAAATTTCCTTCTCGACCGCTACCAACGCTATCAGCTCTTTCGTGCCCCTTTTGTCTCAGGCCGTTCCTTTGGCTGGAGGCAGGACTACGCCCTATCTTTCGGAGAGCCCGAAGAAGCGCTTCGCAACCCCGAAGTCACTCTTCCGGATCTCAACAACAGGCCAGTTCCAGTGGCCCGAGCTTCGTCCAACCAATGGACCGTTCTTCTCATCCATGGTCAACCGGTGACTGACAAAAGGGCTCCGATCTTTCGTGAACTCGGAGGATTGATGAGATATGCCGAAGAACGGGCAACCAAAGACCTTCGAATCGTTGTGGCCCTGACACAATTCGAAGATGGAACAACAAGATCCTTTTTGACCGCCAACCCTCTTGGTTGCCCTACTCTTCATTTTCCCGGTGGAAGCAAGCACCCTCTCATCAACCAGCTAGGGGTCCTTTCCGAGGACGAAACTGCCAATCTCGTCATTTTCCGTCCCGATGGCTCTATCGCCCGGGTTGTTTCAGGACTCTCCATGCAAACCAAGGAGCGACATAAAATGGTCTCAAACTGCCTCGAATGGCACGATGAGCAATCCATCAGCCATCAGCTACAGAGCGGACGGCTGAACGAAGCCAAAAACTTGATTTTCAAGCTCGCACCGCCCCCTCCTCCGGAAGATCTCACTGACAAGAAAAAGAGGAAACAACCAGAGGTAAGCCTTGCCCATCTCCGCAGCCGGGCCCGAGTTTACCTTGCCATGGGTGAACTTGAAAAAGCCCTTCAAGATGCAAAGTCGGCCGTTAGGCAAAAAACCGACAAAGACGCCGGCATGAGCATACGGACCGACGAATTGACGGAAACCGAATCACTCTTAAGAGAGATTCAGGAACAGAAAAAACGGTCTGGCGATTAAAG
The DNA here is from genome assembly GCA_049596615.1 of Akkermansiaceae bacterium. GTDB lineage: Bacteria > Verrucomicrobiota > Verrucomicrobiia > Verrucomicrobiales > Akkermansiaceae > SW10. Next base: position 87,487 of record JBMYLT010000017.1, read on the forward strand.
CAGACCACTCCGACACCTGCATCATCTCAAAGATCTTGATTAACGGCTGAAACAAATCTTCAAAAGTTTCGGGATTTTCTTTCGGAGCGGTCCCTCTATCCGCAAACATCTGTAAGACTCGAGGTTTCATCTGCGCAACCATTTCCCCTTCCCGCTGATTCAAGACCTCTTCAATCTTCGCTTCGATATCCGCACCTGATTTCCCCTTGTCGGAAATTTGAGTGTCCTGTTGATCATCGCTAAAGCTCCGAACCAACGACCAGCCGGAAAGCACCACGGCAAAGATTGAAAGGACAAGCGGGATTTTCATGGCAAACGACCATATTTTGCGGGGAACTCGATCCCAACAAGAATCTCTAAATGAAAAAAGCCCCGATCTGCTTTCGCGGACCGGAGCTTGGGAAGTTTTAGAACTGATACCTTACTCGCCGGAAGCTTCGGCAGCGGGTACTTCTTCGCCCTCGGCACCTGCTTCTGGTTCCTCAACCACTGGTGCAGGTTCCTCAACTGTCATTTCGAACTCAGAGTTCTTATGAGTCGGGAATCCGGTTCCGGCTGGAATGAGGTGTCCAAGAATCACGTTCTCCTTGAAGCCACGCAGGGTGTCGACCTTTCCGAGCGTTGCTGCATCGGTGAGGACCCGGGTGGTGTCCTGGAAGGACGCCGCCGAGATGAACGATTCAGTTTCGATTGAAGCCTTGGTGATTCCGAGAAGAACCGGCTCTGCTTCGGCGGGTTTACCACCTTCGGATGCCACCTTCTTGTTCTCGGCGTTGAAGGTCGTTTTCTCAACCTGGTCACCCCAGAGGAACTCAGTATCGCCGGGCTCGGTGATCTTCACCTTGCGAAGCATCTGGCGGATGATGATCTCGATGTGCTTGTCGTTAATCTCCACCCCCTGCGAACGGTAAACCGTCTGAACCTCGTTGTTGAGGTGCTCCTGCAGAGCTTGAGGACCGCAGGCCTCGAGGAGATCCTCGGGAGCTACCGGACCTTCGGTGATTTGATCACCACGAACCACCATATCGCCCTCACCGACGATCATGTGCTTACCCATCGGGACAAGGTGATCCGCAGTTTCGCCGGACTCGGTGTGCGTGACGATGACCTTACGCTTACCACGCACGGTGCCCCCGAAGGAGATCTCACCATCGAGCTTGGCAATGACGCAGGCATCTTTCGGACGACGAGCTTCGAAGAGCTCGGCCACGCGAGGAAGACCACCGGTAATATCACCGGTCTTTGCGACCTTACGAGGCGTACGGGCGAGCTGCGTTCCACCGGCGATCTTACTGCCCTCCTTAACGGAAAGGTGAGCACCCACCGGGATGGAGTAGCTGTGAAGCACATCCTTAGTCTTGGTATCCACGATGACAATCTGCGGGTGAAGATCCTCCTTGTGCTCAGTCACAGTCAGGCCCTTCTTGCCGGTCGCCTTGTCGGTTTCCGAAGCTATAGTGATCCCAGTGATCATATCACGGAATTCCACCTTACCGCCTGAATCAGCAATAATGGGGACTGAATGCGGATCCCAGGTCAGGATGGTCTGGTTTTTCTTCACGTCGCCGCCATCGGCCACGGATATCACCGAACCAATTACAACATTGTAGGATTCGAGTTCGAGACCATCCTTGTCGCGGACCGAGATTGATCCATTCTTGTTCAGGACCACGAAGTTGCCATCAACATCTTCCACCGTGCGGAGGTCCTTGTAAAAAGCGATCCCTTTGTTCTTGGCCTTTACTTCAGGCTGCTTGGTGGCACCAAAGGCTACCCCGCCGGAGTGGAAGGTTCGCATGGTCAACTGAGTTCCCGGCTCACCAATCGATTGGGCCGCGATAATACCGACTGCCTCACCGATTTTTCCGAGCTCTCCGGTAGCGAGGTTGAGGCCATAGCAGGTCTGGCAGATCCCACGCTCCGACTCACAAGTGAGCGGGCTGCGGATTTTGAGGCGCTCGTGACCAACGTTCTCGACGGCAATTGAAGTCGCCTCGTCCATGAGCTGCCCCTTCTTGACGATAATCTTCTCGGTGACGGGGTCCTTGATGGTTTCGCAGGAAGTCCGTCCATAAATCCGGGACTGCAAGGAAGCGGCTTCCTCGTCGCCTGAGTAGATGGCGTGCACCGTGATGCCTTTCTCCGTCCCACAATCGGGCTCGGTGATGATGACATCCTGGGAAACATCCACCAACTTACGGGTCATGTAACCCGAATCCGCGGTCTTGAGGGCGGTATCGGCGAGTCCCTTACGAGCACCGTGGGTGGAGATGAAGTATTCCAGCACCGACAGACCCTCGCGGAAATTTGAGGTGATGGGGCGTTCGATAATCTCACCAGAGGGTTTGGCCATGAGACCGCGCATCCCAGAAAGCTGCTTAATCTGGTTCTTATTCCCCCGGGCACCGGAGTCTACCATCATGTAGAGCGGATTAGCTTTCTCCTTACCCTCGTTGAACTCGAGCTTGCGATAAAGGGCGTTGGCGATGTTGTCACCCGCACGCGTCCAAATATCGACGACCTTTTGGTAGCGCTCGCCGTTGGTGATGACACCATTGCGATACTGCTTGTTGACAGTTTCGACCTCGCCGTAGGCCTTCTTGAGTTCCTCGGGTTTCTCCTCGGGAATCACCATGTCGACAATTCCGATCGAGCAGCCGGAACGTGTCGCTTCCTTGAAGCCAAGCTCCTTGAGCTTATCCATGGTCACTACGGTGGCCTTTCCACCGGCACGCTGATAGCAGCGCCAGATAATGTCACCAAGTTGGGACTTCCCGACGTTACCGTTGAAAAATCCAACCCCTTCCGGCCAGATCTCGTTGAAACGAACGCGGCCCGGAGTGGTTTCAATCACACGCGACTCGGAGTCACCAAAGACGGTGTCCTTGCCAAAGTCCGGGTTACGAAGACGAATATACTGATGGTAGTCGACCTTGCGGTTGGCGATCGCGAACTCCACCTCAGTGGTATTTTCAAACAAAGGAAGGTGTCCTTGGTTCTCAATCTCCTTCGGGGTGCGAACTTTGGCCCAAGTCAGGTAGTAGGTTCCCAAAATAATATCTTGGGAAGGCGTGATCACCGGACGTCCACTCGCAGGCGAGAAGATATTGTTGGTGGCCAGCATCAGCTGACGGGCCTCCATCTGGGCTTCCACCGAGAGAGGCACGTGCACCGCCATTTGGTCACCATCGAAGTCAGCATTGTATGCCCCGCAAGTCAGCGGGTGCAAACGGATGGCCGAACCTTCAATCAAGACCGGCTCGAAAGCCTGGATCGAGAGACGATGAAGGGTCGGGGCTCGGTTCAGCATAACCGGGTGACCTTTAGTCACTTCAGCAAGAATATCCCAAACCTCGGTGGTTTTACGATCGATCATCTTCTTGGCCGAACGCACGGTGTGACAGTAACCAAGCTCTTTGAGTCGACGGATGATGAACGGCTCAAAGAGAGTGAGGGCCATCTTCTTAGGAAGACCACACTGGTTCAGCTTGAGCTCGGGTCCGATCACAATCACGGAACGACCGGAGTAATCCACGCGCTTCCCAAGAAGGTTCTGACGGAAACGTCCGCCCTTCCCTTTCAGCATATCGGAGAGCGACTTAAGAGCCCGGTTTCCAGCACCAGTGACGGCGCGGCCGTGACGACCGTTGTCGAAGAGCGCATCGACAGCTTCCTGAAGCATGCGCTTCTCGTTGCGGATGATGACCTCGGGGGTCTTTAGCTGCATGAGGTTGCGCAGACGATTGTTTCGGTTAATGACGCGACGGTAGAGGTCGTTCAAGTCGGAGGTCGCGAAACGTCCACCTTCCAGAGGCACGAGCGGGCGAAGATCGGGAGGAATGACAGGAAGAACGGTCATGATCATCCACTCGGGACGAGAGTTGGAATGCAGGAAACCACGGGCAAGCTTGAGACGCTTGGCGAGCTTCTTGCGGTTCTGCTTGGAACGGGTCGCTTCCATCGCTTCCTCGAGCTCAACGATGAGCTCTTCAAGATTCACTTGGGAGAGCAGATCACGGATCGCCTCGGCTCCCATCCCGGCCCGGAAGGCTTCATCACCGTAATCCTCTTCAGCGTCGCGAAGTTCGGTCTCGGTGAGAAGTTGCCCTCGTTCAAGAGGGGTCTTACCGGGCTCAGTAACAAGGTAGTCCTCGTAGTAAATGACACGCTCAAGCTCGCGAGCAGTCATGTCGAGGACGAGACCGATCCGGGAAGGCATGCACTTGTAGAACCAGATGTGGGAGACAGGTACGGCAAGGTCGATGTGACCCATGCGCTCACGTCTAACGCGGCTCAAAGTCACTTCCACCCCGCAACGGTCGCAGATCACACCCTTGTGCTTAATGCGCTTGTATTTTCCGCAGGCGCACTCCCAGTCACGAGTGGGTCCAAAGATACGTTCACAGAAGAGACCTCCCTTTTCAGGTTTGAAGGTCCGGTAGTTGATGGTTTCCGGATTGAGGACCTCGCCACGGGACCAGCTCCGGATGGTTTCCGGGTTGGCAACGGTGATAGAGACCTGATCGAAGGGCTCCGGCTTTTGGTCGACTCCGTAGAGTTCGCGAAGATTGGTTTCAACACTCATGGATAAGGTATTCGGTTACTTGGTTGCTGGTAACTAGATTACTAGTAGTTGGGTTCTTGGGTTGTGTTGATTAGAGGGTGAGATCATCGAGTGAGAAGTCGTCGCTCGCTTTCGCGCCCGGTTCCGAGCCGGATCGACCGGGTCGGACATCGAGACCGAGGGATTGCATCTCCTTGATAAGAACGTTGAAACTCTCGGGAGTTCCTGCTTCCAGTTGATTGTCGCCTTTCACGATTGCTTCGTAAATGCGGGTCCGACCTTGGACGTCGTCGGACTTCACGGTAAGAAGTTCCTGCAGGGTGTAGGCCGCCCCATAGGCTTCAAGAGCCCAGACCTCCATCTCACCGAAACGCTGACCACCATACTGGGCTTTACCGCCTAGAGGTTGTTGCGTGACGAGTGAGTAAGGCCCAACTGCACGAGCGTGGATCTTGTCAGCCACGAGGTGACCGAGCTTGAGCATGTAAATGATGCCCACCACAACTGGCTGGTGAATTGGCTCACCAGTGCGACCGTCATAGAGCGTCGATTTGCCAGCCACCGAGCCGTCCTTACCATCGCCAATCCAGGTGAAACCATCGACCTTCTTGGCCTCCGACAGGTATTCCCAGATCTTCTCTTCTGGAATACCATCGAAAATTGGCGTTGCGACCTTGAATCCGAGGGCCTTGGCAGCTACCCCGAGGTGGGTTTCAAGAACCTGCCCCACGTTCATCCGTGAAGGCACCCCGAGCGGGTTCAGACAGATATCAACCGGAGTTCCGTCGGAAAGATAAGGCATATCCTCTTCCGGAACGATGACCGCGACCACTCCCTTGTTTCCGTGGCGTCCAGCCATCTTATCACCCACGCTAAGCTTACGCTTGGCAGCAACGAAGACTTTCACCTCCTTGACCACGCCGGGATCGATTTCGTCACCACTTTCGATCTGGTCGAGACGGCGCTCACGATCTCCGTCGAGCTCGGCAAAACGACCTTCAAAGCTGGAAACGATTTCAAGGATCTTGTTCCGGATGGGAGAAGGATCGATTTCAATGTGATCATATACCGAAGCGAGCTTGCGAAGCAGAGTCTTGGTGATCTTGCGGTTGGCCGGGATGATGATTTCTCCGGACTGAGCATTGACCACATCAAGCGGAATTTTCTCTCCGAGAAGAATGTCAGACAACTTTTCCGTCAATTGATCGGTAAGCTGATCCTTCTTCTTCTTGTAGTCGTCATTGATCTTTTTGAGCTGCTTTTTGAGCTTAGCCGGATCCCCTTCGAGTTCTTTCCGACGAGCCATGCCGTGGGTCGAGATGCGGATATCCTGGACGATGCCGGTGCAGCCGGAAGGAACACGAAGCGAGGTGTCCTTCACATCAGCGGCCTTCTCTCCGAAGATCGCACGCAAAAGTCGTTCTTCTGGAGCGAGCTCTGTTTCAGACTTCGGAGTGATCTTACCGACAAGAATGTCGCCAGGCTTCACTTCGGCACCAATGCGAACAATCCCATCATGGTCGAGGTTCTTGAGGGCCTCTTCCCCGACGTTCGGGATATCACGGGTAATTTCCTCAGGTCCCAGTTTGGTGTCACGAGCGGCACACTCGAACTCACTGATGTGGATCGAGGTGTAGATATCGTCCTTCACCATGCGCTCCGAGATCACGATGGCATCCTCGAAGTTGTATCCATTCCAGGGCATGAAAGCCACGAGAACGTTCGCACCGAGAGCGAGTTCGCCGTTTTCAGTGTTAGGACCGTCCGCGATAATATCGCCGTTCTTCACCTTGTCCCCAGTGGCAACAAGAGGCTTCTGGTTGATGCAGGATCCGGAGTTGGACCGCATGAACTTCCGAAGCGGATAAACAAAGACCCCCTTGTCGGGATTCGACTTGATCGCTTCGGGCTCGGACAGGAAACGCTCGTCCGGGACCGGAAGCTTACCGTCCTTGGTCGTGATGATGTATTCCGCAGAGGAGGCAGCCACGATGCCATCAGCTTCCGACACAATAACTGACCGAGAATCTCGGGCGGCCTTTTCCTCAAGACCGGTGCCAATATAGGGTGAGTCGGACTTGAGAAGCGGCACTCCCTGGCGTTGCATGTTTGATCCCATCAGCGCGCGGTTGGCATCATCGTGCTCAAGGAAAGGAATTAGACCGGCAGCCACCGAAACAAGCTGCTTCGGAGAAACGTCCATGTAATCCACGCGGTCGGGGCTTACTTCGATAAATTCACCACGTTCGCGAGCAGTAATACGCTCGTTCAGGAAGACACCCTTCTTATCGATGGAGTTGTTGGCCTGTGCGATGAGGTAGCCCTCTTCCTGGTCGGCGGTGAGGTATTCGATCTGGTTGGAGACCTTTCCCTTCTTCACCACGCGGTAAGGAGTTTCAATAAACCCAAACTCGTTGATTCGTGCGTAGGTGCACATCGAGTTGATGAGACCAATATTCGGACCTTCCGGGGTCTCAATCGGGCAGATCCGACCATAGTGAGAGGTGTGAACATCACGAACCTCAAAGCCGGCACGGTCACGGTTCAGGCCACCGGGTCCAAGGGCGGAGAGACGACGTTTGTGCGTCAGCTCGGCCAGCGGGTTAGTTTGATCCATGAACTGCGAGAGCTGGGACCGTCCGAAGAAATCACGAACAACGGCACTGAGAGCCTTCGGGTTGATGAGCTTCTGAGGCGTCATACCCTCGATGTTGACATCGAAAAGGGTCATGCGCTCCTTAACCAAACGCTCAGTACGGGCAAGACCGACACGGCACTGGTTGGCCAGCAATTCACCCACGGCACGGACGCGGCGAGACCCAAGGTGATCGATATCATCCAGAATGCCCTCCCCTTTCTTCAGGCCGAGAAGGTATTTGGTGGCAGCGAGGAAGTCCTCACCGACCATGATCCGCTCATTTGAGTCGACGTCGATCTTGAGCTTCTGATTGATCTTGTATCGTCCGACGCGGGTCAGATCGTATTTCTTGGGATCAAAGAAGAGACGCTTAAGAAGGGCACGGGCGTTGGCAGCGGTCGGAGGATCGCCAGGGCGAAGCTTGCGGTAGATGTCCTTGAGAGCGGATTCTTCATCGAAGGCTGGGTCTTTCTTGAGCGACTTAACGAGGATTTCGTCCTCGCTGGCGTCGATGACTTCGATAGTCTTCTGGCCAAGAGCGACCAGCTGGCGGATCACGCCGATGGAAAGCGGTTCATAGGCGCGGGCCACCACCACTTCTCCGTCCACGATGTCCTCGAAAGGCATCAGGGAAGCGAGGGACTCCTCGTCCATGTTCTCGCTGATCTTGAGCTTCTGGATGTTGTAAAAATTGGAGACCAAATCGCGCTCGGTGGGATATCCGAGAGCACGAAGGAAAGTGGTCACGAGGAACTTACGACGGCGGCGGCGGCGGTCAAGGTAGACGTAGGCCAGATCGTTGGTGTCAAATTGGACTTCGAGCCACGAACCGCGATCAGGAATGATGCGGAAGCTGTGAAGGATCTTTCCGTTGAGGTGGATCGACTTTTCGAAGCAGATCCCTGGAGAGCGGTGAAGCTGGGAAACGATCACGCGCTCGGCACCGTTGATGACGAAAGTTCCGCGACGGGTCATCATGGGAAGTTCACCCATGTAAACGCGTTCCTTCTTGGTGCCGGTGTCGTCCTTCAGATTAAAGGTCACGTAAAGGGCGGCAGAAAAGGTCTCACCCGAACGGAGAGCGTCAAGGGAGCTCGATTTGGAATCCTCGATATCATAGGAGACGAATCCCAGTTCGATCGTTTCGTCGTAGGATTTGATAGGAAAAACCTCCTGGAAAACGGCTTGCAAGCCGGTTTCGGTCCGCTGGGACGGGGGCACGTCCTTTTGCAGAAAGTCCTCATAGGACTTGGATTGAACCTCAATCAGATTCGGGGGTTCGATGACCTCCTCGATTGTTCCAAAGTATTCTCGCTTCAACATAATTTTGGGATCCGGATGA
>JBMYLT010000018.1:0-83104 GCA_049596615.1 Akkermansiaceae bacterium
GCGCGTGATCTGGGTCTGGAATTGCAATTCCGTTAATGACAACGTGTGACGGTGGGCACGAACGGAGGGAAGGAACTATCTACGAAAAATCCCAAATGTAAAATTTGGGTAATTGGTCGGATGATCAGTTCTTTTCCTCCGGCCGGGCCCGGCTCCGGCCTGAAGGCCGAAACCGGGAGAAATCCGGGAAGGGCTATTTGAGCTCAACCTTGGCTCCAGCTTCCTCAAGCTTGGCCTTGGCGGCCTCCGCGTCGTCTTTGCTGGCACCTTCGAGAACCGGTGCCGGAGCACTCTCGACGAGCTTCTTGGCGTCGGCGAGGCCAAGTCCGGAGGCAACTTCACGCACAGCCTTAATGACGGCGATCTTGTTTCCACCAGCCTCAGCGAGGACAACGTCGAAGTCGGTCTTCTCTTCGGCAGGAGCATCGTCTCCGCCACCGCCACCGCCACCAGCGGCCACTGCGACGGGAGCTGCGGCACTGACGCCCCACTCCTCTTCAAGGTGTTTTACCAATTCGGCGGCTTCCAAAACGGTAAGCTTGCCGAGCTCTTCTGCAATTTTAGTAATGTCTGACATTGTTTTAGTTGGGTCGGTATCGTCGCGATCGGGGCTTTCCAATCATTTCAGGGCAACTGCCGCTACCCCGACGAGGAACCAGTTTTTTTTTTCCAGATCTTTCCTCCCCTGCCAGGCAGGTTTGGTCGGACCATCCGTTCAAATTTTTTATTCTCCTTCGTCGAATTTCGCCTTGATGACACGGGCGAGGCTGGCGCCTGGCTCGTTGAAAGTGCGCACCAGCTTGGAGGCCGGGGCGTTGATCGTGGAAAGAAGCTTGGCGAGGAGAACTTCGCGCGGAGGAAGGGAAGCGAGCCCCTTGACTTGATCAGCGCTCAGGACGCTCCCATCGAGGATCCCGGCTTTGATCTCCGGCTTTTCAAATTCTTTTTGGAAGTTGACCACCACTTTAGCAACGGCGCAAACATCAGCGGCACCAGTCACAAACGCAGTTTGACCGTTGAGTTCGTCGCTGAGATCAGGGAGACCTGAGTCAACGAGAACGCGCTTCATAAAGGAATTCTTGGCCACGTGACACTCGGCGCCTTGCTCTGAAAGCCGAGCACGAAGCTCGTTAAAGGAAGGCACCGTCGTTCCGGTGTAGTCAACCACGAGGACGAAGTCGGACTCGTCAACGCGTCCCTTGATTTCGTCGAGAATGTATTTCTTGTCTGGGTTCATGGTCAGCGCTGGGAATTAAGCGTTAAAGGGGGTGATATCGAGCGGCACGCCGGGAAGCATGGAAGCTGCTAGGGTAAAACTCTGGATGTAGTTGCCTTTTGCCGAAGCCGGCTTGGCCTTGACGATGCTGTCGAGGAAAGCGGAGGCATTTTCAAGAAGCTGAGATTCGGAAAAGGAAGCCTTCCCGCAAGCGGCGGCAATATTACCGCTCTTGTCAACCTTGTAGTCGATCCGGCCGGCCTTGACAGCATTTACCGCCGTCGCGGTGTCGTCAGTGACAGTGCCTGTCTTGGGGTTTGGCATAAGGCCGCGAGGTCCGAGAACCCGGGCGATCTTACGAACTTCCGTCATGGCATCAGGAGTGGCGATAGCAGCATCGAAGTCGGTGTAGCCTCCTTGAACCTTCTTGATGAGGTCCTCGAAGCCCACTTCATCGGCTCCAGCCTCCTCGGCGGCCTTGGCGGCGTCACCCGAGGCGAACACAATGACTTTCACTTGCTTACCGGTTCCGTGAGGAAGAGCCACCGAGCCGCGGACCATCTGGTCGCTTTTGCGGGGATCCACGCCAAGGTGGGCTGAAAGTGTAACCGTGGCGTCGAACTTCGGCGCCGGGAAGGTTTTCAGAAGAGCCACGGCGTCCTCGAGGGAATAGTGCTTCCCATCTTCGACGAGGGCGGCGGCCTTCTCGTATCTTTTGCTTCGTTTGCTACTCATTGTTTTGGGGTGCAGTGCGGTCGGAGAAACGCTAAGTCGCCTCCCCTCCTGCGATTTGAGAACCTTACCATTCGACTTCGAGCCCCATTTGCATGGCGGTACCTGCCAGGATTTTGGCGGCTTGCTCGGGATCGTTGGTGTTGAGGTCAGGCATTTTCCGCTCGACCACTTCCATCAACTTAGCTTTGGAAATCTTACCGACCTTGACCTTGTTGGGCTCGCCGGAACCGGAGGCGAGACCCGCGGCCTTTTTGAGCAATACGGCTGCGGGGGGCTGCTTGGTGACGAAGGTGAAGCTCGCATCTTTATAAACCGTGATCACGGTGGGGAGCAGATCGCCGGCAGAACCTTGGGTTGCTGCATTAAATTCCTTACAGAACCCCATGATGTTGACTCCGGCCTGGCCCAGTGCCGGCCCGACGGGAGGTGAGGGATTTGCTTGTCCAGCCTGAATCTGGAGTTTAAGAACTGATTTTACTTCCTTGGCCATGATTTTAGATCGATCGGTGGGAGATTACGCTGCTGGCGGCGTGTGTGTGGGATGATTTTTTGAAAATTGTCAAGATTAAACCAATTTGATTCGGCAGATTCTTTGGCTTAGCCCTTCTCAACCTGCCAGTATTCCAATTCGACCGGAGTTGACCGTCCAAAAATGGTCACTGCCACCCGCATTTTGCCGCGTTCGGGGTCGATTTCCTCGACGATCCCGTTTTGCGATTCGAAGGGACCGTCAGACACCTTGACGGAGTCCCCGACTTCGAATTCGATGGAAGGGCGCACGCTGCCTTCTCGCTCCTCAATCTGGCTGAGCATGCTGGCAACTTCCTTTGGTCGCATCGGGATCGGCTTGTTTTTGGCACCAGCAAAGCCGATGGCACCATCCAACTGCTGCATAAACGACCAAGTATCCTCGACCACATCATTGTGTTCGTCGAGAAGATGCATGTTCATAATGACATATCCGGGGAAGAACTTCTTCTTTTGCTCGGTCTTCTTGCCGGCGCGAACCTCGGATACCAGTTCGGTTGGCACCAGAACGTTGAAGATTTTGTCGGATAACTCCTCGGACTCAACGAGTCGTTCGATCCGGGCTTTTACCTTGGCCTCTTGGCCGGAAAGGACGTGGACGACGTACCATTGGTCTTTGGGAGCAGGGATGGTGGGCATGAGAACGGGAAAAACGTTAAAGAAAAATGGAAAGCGGAGGGGCTACTTAGCCAAACCTCCTAGGAAAGTCACAGCCTGAGTGTGAATGAGGTCCCAGAGGGACACATAGGCTGCGAGCAAGATGATGGCAATGAGGACCACCACGGTGGAATCGATGAGTTCCTTGTATTTCTTGAATCCCTTGACTTTGGGGTCGGACTCCCAAGGCCAGGAGGCTTTGCGGAGTTCGGTCTTCACTTCTCCGATGAATCTGAAGAGTTTTTGGAACATGAGATGATATGGGATGGAAATTGGCAGGACAGACAGGACTCGAACCTGCAACCCTCGGTTTTGGAAACCGATGCTCTACCAATTGAGCTACTGTCCTGGAACTTTGGTGGGGATTCTTGTTGTTTTGAGGCGACTGAGGGGCACTCCCGTTTAAGGAGTGCCCCTTTAATAAACCAGCCAACAGACGGCTTTCCAAATATTTGGTCGCCCGTCCGTCTGTGAATCGATGTTACTCGATGATGTCGGCGACACGTCCTGCACCAACGGTGCGGCCACCTTCGCGGATTGCGAAACGCATGGATTTCTCCATCGCCACCGGAGTGATGAGAGTGATGGTCAGGCTGACATTGTCGCCAGGCATCACCATTTCAACTCCGTCGGGGAGTTCGATCGATCCGGTCACATCGGTGGTCCGGAAGTAGAACTGCGGACGGTAGTTCGAAAAGAACGGGGTGTGGCGTCCACCTTCGTCTTTGGAAAGAACGTAAACCTCAGCAGAGAACTTGGTGTGAGGAGTCACCGAACCAGGCTTGACGATGCACTGCCCGCGCTCGAGGTCATCCTTCTTGAGTCCACGGACGAGGAGCCCCACGTTGTCGCCGGCGCGACCCTCGTCAAGAAGCTTACGGAACATCTCAATGTCGGTGATGGTGGTCTTCTGGGTGTCGCGGATACCCACGATCTCCACTTCCTCCATCTTTTTGATGATACCGCGCTCGACACGACCAGTGGCCACGGTTCCGCGACCTTCAATCGAGAAGACGTCCTCGATCGGCATCAGGAAGTCCTGATCGACCGGACGCTCAGGCTCGGGGATGTAGCTATCAACCGCCTCCATGAGCTTGAGAATAGCTTCTTTATGAGCGCCGTCTCCCTCAAGAGCTTTGAGAGCTGAACCTTTGACGACGGGGATGTCATCACCCGGAAATTCGTATTGGCTGAGGAGCTCGCGCACCTCCATCTCGACGAGTTCGAGGAGCTCTTCGTCATCGACCTGATCGGTCTTGTTGAGGAACACCACGAGGGCGGGCACACCGACCTGACGAGCGAGCAGGATATGCTCACGAGTCTGGGGCATGGGGCCATCGGCAGCAGAAACGACAAGGATTCCACCGTCCATTTGGGCAGCACCGGTGATCATGTTTTTCACGTAGTCGGCGTGACCGGGGCAGTCAACGTGAGCGTAGTGACGGTTGGAGGTCTCGTATTCCACGTGTGCGGTCGAGATCGTAATACCACGCTCTTTCTCCTCGGGAGCGGCGTCGATTTCGTCATAAGCCTTTGCTTCTCCACCCATTTCCTCAGCGAGGATGGTGGTGATAGCAGCGGTCAGGGTGGTTTTGCCGTGATCAACGTGGCCGATTGTGCCGACATTGACGTGAGGCTTGTTCCGTTCGAACTGTTCTTTAGCCATTGTATTGGTTGGTTTTGTTTTAGCTGGTTTGGGTCGTCTCACGCACCGGTCTGGAGCTTTTGGCGGGAATTGAACCCGCGACCTCGTCCTTACCAAGGACGCGCTCTACCCCTGAGCTACAAAAGCTTTCCAGAAATGTGCTGTTGTGAGTGCTTTCGAAAGTTGGATAAAGGTCTAGGGTCTCACACGTAGCGTATACCCTTTATCTTCACCCTGCTGCCGAGAGCGGGGCGAACGCTAGCAAAGTCGATCACTCTGTCAAAAGTATTTTGAAAAGAAAGCCAATTTCTCCTAGAGCTTAGTTTTAGGGGGTTTTAAGAGCTTCAAAGCTCCCTAAATCTCCCTACTCCCCTTCCTTTCCGGAGACGAGAAACGAAAATCTTTCCACCCGGGTGGCCTTACCCGTTTCTTCATCGACTTCCACGGTCACCCCACAAAGTCGAACCGGTCCTCCGGCGACCGGAAACCGGGTAGGCAGACCAGTTCGAAAACGCCAAATCACGGGCTCAACCTCCCTCCCCAGAACCGAGACCTCCGGACCACACATTCCAGCATCAGTCAGGTAGGCCGTTCCGCCTGGAAAGATGGTTTCGTCGGCTGTTTGCACGTGGGTGTGTGTTCCGACGACCAAAGCCACCTTGCCATCCAAAGCCCGTCCCATCGCGATCTTCTCACTGGTGGCCTCGGCATGAAAGTCGAGCATGAGAATCTTCACCCCCTCCTTCTTCAAGCGCTTGATCTCGGATTCCAGCAAGGTGAGCGGATTCTCGAGCGGAGGATTCATGAAGATCCGCCCCATCGCGTTCAAGACTCCGACCTTTCCCTTGGCTGTTTCGAGCACCACGGAACCCGCTCCCGGAGCATCTACAAAATTGATGGGGCGCAGCAAACGAGGCTCGGTCGGGAAGTAATCAACGATCTCCCGCTGATCCCAGACATGATCTCCAGTGGTGACCACGGCCGCTCCCGCACGAAGTAAGTCGATACAGATCTTCGGGGTAATCCCCCGCCCTCCAGCAGCGTTCTCACCGTTGATGACGACAAAATCAATGGCGTGATCCTTTTTGATTTCAGCCAAATGGGCAATGAGCGCATTCCGCCCCGGCGCGCCCACCACATCACCTAGAAACAAGATTCTCATTCGTTCGAATTGTGCTAGTTATTTGGCAGAAAGCCATTCTGGTTACCACCACAAATCAAGCATGAGCCGCTCAAGAATAAAACCGTCATTTCGTGCGCTTCTTGTTTTCCTTCCCTTCACCGCTTTCATCTTCATTTGGTGGTTCCCAACAACTGAGCCTTCCCCTCCACCCAAAAAACCTGCCCGCCAATACCAGCCTCATCTAGCCGAGTTGGGGCAAAAGCCAGACTGGGCTAAACTGGATCGATTTCAAAAGACGATCTCAGCGAGAACTCTCCTCAACCGCCTTGAGAACACTTACACCAAGAACGGCTCTTGGAAGAAGTGGATCACGATCAATCGTGCCGCAAACGAAGCCACGATTGGCGACTACAAACTGGAACTTTCGAACACCGACCAGATACCCCTTGGCTCGATTTACCAGTGGAAAAAACGCTCAGATCTGGACCCAGATCGCGACCTCCCGCTTTCGGGCCTGAAAATTGCCCTCGATCCGGGTCATATCGGTGGTTCCTACGCAACCCTCGAACAGCGCGAACACCGATGGGGTAAGCTTGTCATCCGGGAGGGCTCGATGACGCTCGCAACCGCCGACAAACTCGCTCCCCTGCTTAGACAACTGGGAGCCTCGGTGACCCTGGTTCGATCCAAGCTAGAACCGGTGACAGGAAAAAGGGCAAAGGACTTCGCGGATCCAAGGTTATTTTTCCGAACCTCAGAGATCAGAGCGCGGGCCCGCCTGGTCAATGAACTTATTCAACCTGATCTGGTGGTTTGTCTTCATTTTAACGGATCTGCTTCAAAAATTCCGGAGCTTCGCCAGCATTTTCACATCATCCTCAACGGAACCTACACGGCGTCTGAACTCAGCCATGAAGACGAACGCTTTGAGATGCTCCAGCGACTCCTCTCAGGAACCATTACCGAAGAGATTCCACTCGCTCGTGAGGTTGCGACGGTCTTTAACGAGAAGACCGGACTCCCGCCGTATCAATACGCCCCCGAATCCCCCACCTCGCAGCCTCTCGATGACCACCCTAACCTTTGGGGCCGTAACCTCCTCGCCAACCGGCTTTATCAATGCCCGGTCATTTTCCTCGAACCCTATGTTATGAACAGCGTTCCGTTCATTGCACGATTTCGGAAGAACCCCGATGAAATCTATCTGGAATACGCCCACGCGGTTGCTGAAGGTCTGGCTCGATACTATTCTCAGCCATGAAGCCTCTTCTCCTCATTGTCGGAGCCGGATACCTCGGGTCCGAAATCTCACGCCAAGCCCAGGGCTATCGAACCGTGACCGTGACCAAATCGGGAGAAGATGCTGACGAAGCCTGTGACCTTTCATTCGCGAACGAAGTTGCGACTCTGGCAGCGAAGCACCCCCACCCTGACATCGTCGTTCACTGTGCCTCATCAGGGCGTGGAGGAGCCGAAGCCTATCGAAACGTTTTCATCAAAGGCTCAGAGAACCTCGTGCAATACTTTGCCGAAAGCCAACTCATGCTCACCTCGTCCACTTCCGTGTATCACCAAACGGATGGCTCTGATGTCGACGAATCCTCGCGGACTTTCCCGATCAGGGAAACATCACAACTTCTCATCCAAGCTGAAAAAATTATCCTGCAATCCGGCGGCACTGTGGCCCGTCTAGCCGGACTTTACGGCCCCGGACGGAGTGTCATTCTTCGCAAATTCCTTGAGGGCACCGCGGTGATCGAAGAAGACGGCAGACGCATTCTCAACCAGATTCATGTCGAAGACGCAGCCTCGGCCATCCTTCACCTTGCTTCATTGGATAAGGGAGGGCTTTTCAATGTCACTGATGATCGCCCGCTATCCCAACTTGAATGCTATCAAGGCCTTGCCGAGCATTTCCAGCGACCTCTTCCGCCAGTCGGGGAAAAAAACACCACGCGCAAGCGGGCTTGGACTCACAAGGCTGTCCTAAATACTCTAATTCGTCGATCCGGATGGGAGCCCCGCTTTCCTAGCTTTTTCGACGCTATCGACCAACTCTCCGAGACAAGCTAAATTGTCCTCCAGATGCGCTCGCTGCTTCTTTTGCTGACACTTGCCGCCGGCTACGCCCTGCTCCGAGGCTGGCCGTCCGACTGGCATCCCGTGGTCCGCATAACCCTCGCCGGCACCGCCCTGATCGCGACGCTCTGGTTCTGGGGAAAAACAAACAAGTCCTCAACGCCCGATGCCCTCCCGGCAAAGCGGCCTGGACTAATCGACTTTGCTGGAATCGCCATCGTCCTCCTCCTGATCGAGTGCCTTATTCTCGCCTTCCTTGCCTTCGCTCCGGATCACACCGAGGAACTCGCCCTAATGGTAGAGGATGCTCTCAAGCCCGAATTTGTAGAAGTCAACCCGGCAGCCGAAGAAGACTCGTCCCCCGGTTCGGCCAGCGGTAGCCTCATTATCTCAAACTGGCTCTTCTCCGGGCCGGGACCACGAACTCTCAACAAAGGAAAAACCGTTCGCCCTTCCAATCGACCAGAGGTCTACCTTTACCCCGATACATCCGAAGACGTCCGGGAGCTCCTAGCCAGAGAGCGTTTCCTTCGTAACTTCACCCTCGCTACCTACCGGGACGGCATCTGGTATCCAAAAACGATGGTCCCAAAAACGCTCTCTGCAGAGGGTGGTCAAATCACCCAACCCACCAACACGTCAGGCAAGAAAGTATCCTACGAGATCTTCCATCGTTCCAATCGCCAACGGGAGACTCTTGCCATCACCCTCCCGAACTTCACCTCTATCCAACAACCAACTCTCCGTGAAACCACCCCCGATACCTTCCGCCTTCCCCGAGTCACCAGCCGCAATGGAAACTACCGCTATCGAGTAACTTCAATCCCTTTTGACTTCACGCAAGTAACCATCCTGAATCCCGGCGAATCACCATCGCCCGAATACCTCGCCCTACCTGAAGACGAAGAACTCCGGCTAAAGATTCAAAATCTGGCCTCTTCTTTTGGTCCGGCTTCCAGCCAATCACTCACCAAACTCCGCAACTTCTTTCGAGAGAAGTTCACCTACTCGCTCGAGGTTGACCTACCCGAGGAGCAAGATCCCGTAGACAGCTTTCTTTTCGAAAACCGCCAAGGCTACTGCTCGCATTTTGCCACCGCCACCGTCCTGCTGACCCGGGCAATGGGAATTCCTTCGCGGATCTCCTTTGGCTGGTCGGGTGGTCGCTACTTTGGTGGTCCCAATTTCTTTGTCTTCCGCGCCAAGGAGGCCCATGCTTGGACCGAAATCCACCTCAAGGACCTCGGTTGGGTCATCTTCGACACTACCCCGCCAGGACGCTCTGAAGGTCAGTCCTCGCTAGCACCGCCTGATGAAGCCCCACCATTGCCGGACGACCATCCCGAGGAAGCGAACGAATCGGAAAAGCCGGATCTTTTCCCCTTCATCAAAGGAGCGCTCTGGACTGGTAGCACGGCTTTCATGCTCCTAGCCGCCACTTTTCTTTTTCGGCGAAACAACCCTCAGGGCGAAAACAGGCTCCCCGGGCAAACCGTTCTGCCGGAGGCCCCGCATTACCTTACCGCTTTTCGGCGAGCCTGTCTTACCTCGGGAAATCCCATCCCCTTGGGACGCACTCTTCGAGCCCACCTCACCAGTTTCCCCGCGCCTGATTTTACCTCCTCGCTGGTCGACTACCATTATGCCGTGCATTACGGCGGTCAGGATCGCAACAGGGCCTTCGAAAAAGAGCTCCTTGGTAAGATTCGCCGTTGGGAAAAGTCCCAGAGCCCGTCTCATGACGTCGACCCAACCGAGACTTAAGCGGCTGGATGCATTTCAAATCACTTGGACCGCCTTTCGCTTGCCAGCCCTCTAGCATCCGGTGATTGTCGCCTTATGAGGGTCCTTGATCTCATTGGCATTTGTTGCGCACTTATCCTGTCGGGCTGTGGATCGTCTTCAGATCCGATCACGAAGACTCCAGAATACATCGAACCCTTGGTTCCGGCACCCACTTCGGCCAGCTCCATCCAGGCTCAGAGCTTCATCGTCATTGACATGATTACGGGGCGGGTTCTTGCAGAGAGGAATGCCCGCACTCCCCGTGCGGTGGCCAGCACCCAGAAGCTTCTCACCGCACTGTGCGTGTATAAGGCCGGATCACTCGAAGACCCCGTAACCGTAGTGCATAGCGACACTCAGGTCGAGCCATCAAAAATCGGTTTCGCTGCAGGTGAGACCTACACCCGTCGGGATCTTCTCAAAGCCCTTCTCGTTCGCAGCGGCAATGATGTTGCCCGCGCCCTGGCCCGTGATGTCTCCGGTTCCCAACTGGGATTTGCAGACTACATGAACCGCACTGCGGCTTCCCTGGGGATGAAGAACTCCAGCTTCCTCAACCCCCACGGACTCACCGTCGATGGGCAATATTCGACAGCACTCGATATCGCGGTTCTGGCACGTGAAGTTACCAAGGTCCCCTTTTTCAGGGAATGCATGCGCACCCGGGAGTATTTGTTCCAATTCGCGGACGGCCGGACCAAGACACTCGAGAATACCAACAAGGTTCTAAACCGTTACCCTTACTGCACCGGCATGAAAACCGGTTACACCCGTGCCGCTGGACGCTGCCTTGTCTCTTCAGGTGTCCTAAATGGCAGAGGAATCATTGTTGTCGCTTTGGGCTCCACCTCGCAAGAAATCTGGAATGACTCCGAAAAGCTTTTGCGACGATACCTCGAAGGGTGATTATCCCTGAGCTTTGACTTTTCACCCTTGAGGTAGCAGAACCATTAAGCAAGGGTGAAAAGTGGTAGAGACAATCGCCATAGAAACAGAAAAGGTGAACGAGGGCGAGACCGTGCCCCTGGCCCCGAGCCTGCTCGTGAATTCTCCAAATCACTTTGAGAAAAAAAGTATAAACAAGATAGCAGGTCGCCGTAAAAACGATTGCAGAAACAAGAGGCTCAGCGGCACCTTCATCCAAGTCGCTCTCATCCAAAAAGCGATAGTAATCCTCGAAGGCTTCGATCAATTTGTTCAATCCATTCCGCTGGCAAACCAATCATACTTGCTAAGGAAAGGCCTTGTATCCCTAAAGGATCGAGGCGTCCACCTTCCAGATATCGAAGTTGATATTAAACTCCCCCATCGAAAGCCCGACCACCATCGATAAATCCAGGACGGGTTCATTCTCGCACCCGACAAGCAACAAGTCTCCAAGACCGGGGAACATATCCTCGGATTACAGATCGAGGACTACTTGAAGAATGGTCTCATCCACCTTCTTAACAATCTCTCTCGCAGCGGCTTCTCGCACTCGGCAAGACATCCCTCTCCAATCAACGCTTAAACGTCGTCAACGAACGGAAGTGAGCAATCAAAACCCATTACGAAGCCCTAGGACTGACGAGGGCGCAACGGCGAGCGGAGAGCAAGTGGAAGTCAAAATTAGAAGGCAGGATGGTGGTCGATACTGGATTTGAACCAGTGACATCTTGCGTGTGAAGCAAGCGCTCTACCACTGAGCTAATCGACCTTGAATATCGTGACCCTATTTCTGGATAAGCCGCCCTATCCTGCTGAGAGAAAGATGGTGCGCGAGGGGGGAGTCGAACCCCCACGTCCGCAATGGACACCAGATCCTTAGTCTGGCGCGTCTACCAATTCCGCCACCCGCGCTAAGCACTGTCTTCCTGACGGCGCTGGAGGTAGTCCCCCCGTTGTCCATGATCAAGAATTACTTTCAAAAAATTCATGAAAGCCCCAGTTCAACCCCGTTGGGACTTTCCTAGTTCTGCGGAATGATAACTGACCGGGTATAGCGGTAGCTATGTTTTTCCAGAAACTGGGCCCGTTCGGCAGGACTTCGGAAAGGAGTCCGCTTCAAGATCGAGATCCCCTCATCCGAAAGCACCGTGATGGACAACTCTACTGACGCAATCCGTCCTCCTGCAAACTCCGAGCCAGCCCGCTGGTTCGGCTCCAATCCGGCTCCGGTGATGGCGAAGGACCGAAGAACGCGATCCCCACCTGCCGAGGACATGACCGGCAGACGAGCTGTCTGTAGTTGACCGTCCACACCCCGGTAGTTCACCACAAAAGTGGCAGTGAAATCGTAGACGTTCTCGCATACCATATCAGCCAGGTCATTCGGGCGGGAAGCGTTGTCAAAACCCTGGGCAATATTATCAGACCACAATCCCGCATTGGGATAAGCCTCGTTGGGTTCGAGAAGATTTCGATACAGAACAAAAGTTGAGAACAATTGGTTGGATGAGCCGAAGATGGGTTCTACGAAATCCAATTCGTAAGAAACAACCGAGACATCACCACCCAGATCGGCATTGCGGTTGCCGCCATTTCCCCCGCCCTGCCTTTCTCTGCTCCCGGCATTCCCGTCATAACGGTCAGCAGCCGAGGTGAAGAAAACCAAACGGGAAGCATTAGGGCTAGGCGAAGAAGCGGGCCCAAGATTTCCGGGGTTGGTGGTGGCCAGGAGCCACTGGTTGCGATTGTTCCCCAGACGGCTGACCATGGACTCGAGATCCCGTCCAATGGCATTCAACATTGTCTTGGCTTGTCCGGCAGCTCGAATTTCGGTCCGCGCGGCCCGCCACGAATCCATGGCTGTGCCCGTGATGGTCAAGGTCAGCATCACCAGGATCAAGGTCACTGACATCGCCACGAGCAGTTCGGCAAGAGTGAAACCCTTTTGAGATTTGCGGGATTGATAAGGCAATTTCATTTCGCGACTGCAAGTGGGGTGTTATCGGCGCACACTGAGGTTCCGGGTGAAAATCGGCCGGGTGTAGTTGTAGGGATCAAAGTTTGTCCGAAGGAAATTCAAGGAGGTGCTGGGCAGGTTGAAATACTCGGCCTGAAACGAAACAACCGCTTCAGGGTAGGCCAGCGGATTTCCCGCAAAATTGGCACCGGGACGATAAGGATCAACAATCTGACCTGGCTGGTCACTGACTTCAACCCCCTGTTGCCCGAACACCAACTGGCGAAGTTTCACGAAGAATACCCGGCCTTCGACCGATTGGAGGTCTTCCTCGATGAGATTGTCGCTGAGTCGTCGAACCATCGGTTCAACGATAAAATCTGAACCCGAAATCGCCAGACCACGACCCGCAGGCGCAAGCGAACCGTCCTGACGCTCCTGACCTGGAATGGCCCGATACTTATAGATCAAAATGGTCTCACCTTGCTCCTCCGACTGTGCAATCCAGTTGATTGCCTTGAGGAACGGATCCCCCTGGAATCGCTGACGTTCCTCGCCATCGCGAATGGTGGTCAGTTCGAGAAGCAGGGTATCCTGTAAGCGACTGGCTTCATCGATCGACAAGGTCTTTTTGATCGACCGGGCCGCCGGACCAAAAACCGCGAGAAAGCCTGTCAAAAGAACCACCAAAATTCCGATTGCGATTACGGTTTCGACGAGAGTGAACCCGTCGCGCCCCGTCTTTTTGGATTGAATGTTCATGTGTTTGTTAGGTGTGGAAAGGGTTACTGCGTGCCAACGGCACCCAATTTCTCGATGTCCCGGATATAAGTGGTGGACCCGGTTTTCAATACGACGAAACCGCCCACATCACGCCTCCCCCCGAGAAGCGGCCGGAACTGCCCTGGAGGGCGGGTGCCCGATTCAACAACAAATCCGGCTCCCGGAGTGGTGCAAACGCCCTGGCCATTGAACTCATAGAAATAGCACATCCGCTGATCGCCGGGTATGTTGGTTAGTTCATGACGTTCCATAGGAAGAGGCCCTCCACCGCCACCACGCATGTTGGTGCGGCTGATCTCTCCGGCAAAATAGACTCCATCCGGAAGGAAAACCGGAGAACCAAGCCGTTTCCACCCAGGCAGAATCCTCCCTTCCTGATCCGTTTCCCGATAAACGATCAACATCATGCGCCTATAACGGTCCCGCTCAATCTGATTGGTATCGTTCATTTCTCCGTGGATGACGACTCTGGCAGGGGCGTTCTGGTTAATGGCCTGGCTACGGGCCTGCTGAAGAAGACTTTCGGCGAGAGACAATCCGGCGGTCACGCTCTGACCTTTGCCCAGCTTACTGATTCCAACCGCCCCAAGGGTAATCAGAGTGGCAATGATGGCCATAACCGCCAAAAGCTCGAGCAAAGTGAATCCGCGACGAACCAAAGACTGTGATTTCACGCTTTTGGGATGAGGATTGATGTTCATCTTAGTTGGGAAGTTATCTGCCATTCAGCTGGTTCCAAGGACTTAAGGGTAGTTACAATGTATGTCGATCTAATTCTCAGGGAAATGTCCCCCATGATCCTGAGACATCCACTGCCAGGCGGTCTCGATCATGGTTCGAACTCCCTTGTGGCGGGCCTCCCAGCCAAGAAGTTCCATTGCTAGAGACGGATCAGCCACAAGGCGGGCGGGGTCTCCGGGGCGCCGGGGACCGTAAATCACGGGAATTTTGCGGCAAGTCACTTCTTCGGCGATGTCGATAATCCCCTTCACCGAAACACCCACGCCGGTCCCCAAGTTGCATTGGAGGGAGTCCCGCCCTTCGAGGAGATGATGAACGGCCTTCACATGGGCTTCCGCCAGATCTTCAACATGGATGTAGTCACGGATACAGGTTCCGTCCTCAGTGGGGTAATCAGTTCCAAACACGGTGATTTCCGGTCGCTCCCCTTTGGCAGCCATCAGCACCAAGGGAATCAAATGAGTCTCGGGATCATGATCTTCTCCGATCAGGGCGTCACCCGAGCAACCACTGGCATTGAAATAGCGTAATGCCGCACTTTTGAGCCCCCAGGCCGTGTCGCAGTCTTCCAAAACCCACTCCAACATGAGCTTGCTCCGACCATAGGGATTGATCGGACGTTGGGGATGATCTTCAGTTAGGGGCAACTTGTTCGGTTCCCCATAGGTGGCACAAGTCGATGAAAAAACGAAGGCTTTGCAGTCATGTTCGGCCATAACCTCGAGCAAGATCAGAGGGTCCGCCGTATTATTGCGGTAGTATTTCAAGGGAGTTTGAACTGATTCGCCAACATATGCGTAGGCCGCGAAGTGAATGACCCCGGCAAACCGGTATCTCGCAAAGAGGCTATCAAGAAGTTCACGATCACCCACCGAACCTTCAACCAGCTCGACTTCCGCATTGAGAATGGCCTTGCGGTGCCCGTAGACTAAGTTGTCCAAAACAACCACCTGGAAGCCCTTTTCATGCAGCGACCTTACGGTGTGGGAACCAATATATCCGGCTCCCCCGGTCACCAAAATCGCCGTTCTTTCCATTGTTTCCATTCCTTCGAAGAGTCAATCAATAGACCTCTGAATCGTCAACCAAGACCCTCGGGCTTAACGCCCCTCAGCCCTCGCCTCCCCTTCCAGCCGCATGCGCACGAGGTCGTCCCGACTTAAAAGACGAGGGAGGAATCGCCCGATCAAAAACCACCCCAACAAGCCGCCGGTCAAGTGAACGAGATGAGCCGCCTGGAAGATCGCAGGACCAAAGACTCGCTCCAAAACCAATCCGAGATTCGAGACGGCCGGGAGTTCCAGATTAGGACTAATGACAAACAGAAAGGTGCTGGCGATGAGGATTCCTTTGCAGAGATTTTTAGCCGAGACATGGAATAACATCATCCGGGAATCGGGAGAGATTGAAAAGAAGCCCAGGAGAAGCCCGGTGATCCCTCCGGAAGCACCCACCAGAACCGGCAACCCCGGAAATAAAGATTGCGCGACAAGATGAGCCAGCCCGGATCCGATGGCGCAGAGAAAAAACAGCCCCGTGATGCGCCAGCTGCTCATAAAATGACCCAATCGGGCCGCCGCGTAATAAAAAAGGAGCATATTGACGGCAAGGTGCAGGAAACTTCCGTGGAGGAAGGTGTGAGTGACCAACTGCCAGAGGCGCCCAGACCGAACGCCATCCCAGGAAAGCCCCCCCCATTCCAAATAAACTGATTCGATCAGCTCCCTCCCTCCTCGTTGATAAAGGCCGAGGATGATCACATGGACGACTACCATGATGACGGCTCCGAAGGTCGCGAAATTGGCCCCCGGTTTCTGCAACATCACCATACGGCTTCCACCGCCAAACTCCGGGCTCGCTGACATCATTGACGATAAAGACCTTTTTCCCTCCGAAATGCTCACTTTTTCTTCGCGCGTGGCCATTTTTGTCTCCCGCTGAGGTCTTGACAGCCATCCAACGAAGCCGAGGATACGCCACTTTCTGATGCATTCCTTCCACTACACCAAAGGCCAACTCCACTGCGAAGACCTTTCACTTGCCGATCTTGCCGAGGAACACGGCACTCCCCTTTATGTTTATTCGGCCGCCACCTTTCGCGAGCGCTACACCAGCCTCGATTCCGCCTTCGACGGGCTGGATCACGAGGTGGCTTACGCAGTGAAGGCGAATTCAAACCTCTCGGTGCTGAAACTCTTGGCCAATCTTGGCAGTGGGTTTGACATCGTGTCCGGAGGAGAACTTTACCGTGTCCTCAAGGCCGGCGGGGATCCTGGTAAATGCACATTTGCCGGGGTGGGTAAAACCCGGGCCGAAATAGAATACGCTCTCAAAGAGGGAATCTACTCCATCAACGTCGAGTCCTACGAGGAAGCCGTCTATATCAACGAAGTGGCCGGCGACCTGAAACTGACCGCTCCTATCGCTTTTCGGGTCAATCCCAACGTCGATGCCAAGACCCACAAATACATTTCGACGGGAAAGTCCGAAAACAAATTTGGGGTCGATTTCGAGTTTATTGCCGAGGCCTATGAAAAGGCCTTCAGCCTCCCCAATCTCCAACTCAAGGGGCTGCAAATGCACATCGGCTCGCAACTCACGTCAGTCTCACCCTTTGTCGAAGCGGTCGAAAAGGTGGCGCCTCTCGCAACCCAACTGAAAGAGACCTACGAGATCGAGTTCTTCTCCATCGGCGGAGGCATTGGAATCATTTACGAAGAAGCTCTGGTTTCGGGAACGGAAAGTTGGTGGACCAGCCAACCCGAGGAAAGCCGCCCGCTCACTCCGGAACAGTATTCTGCGGCCATCCGGCCCCTGCTTGATCCCCTTGGTCTCAAAATCCTCTTTGAACCCGGCCGGTTCATCGCGGGCAACGCCGGCGTCTTGTTGACCCGTTGCCTTTACGAGAAAAAAGGCACCACCAAGACCTTCAAGATCGTCGATTCCGGGATGCACCAGCTCATCCGACCTGCCTTGTATGAGGGCTATCACGAAATCGTCGCGATAAAGGAACCCGGGGGATCCACTGAAACGGTCGATGTCGTCGGGCCCATTTGTGAGAGTGGCGATTTCTTCTGCCAGAATCGTGAATTAGCCGGAATCGAGGCCGGTGGCCTGGTCGCTTTGATGAGCGCCGGAGCTTACGGAATGGTGATGGCCTCAACCTACAATTCCCACCCTCTTCCAGCGGAAATCCTCGTCGATGGCAATCAGTCGATTGTTGCTCGCAAGCGCCAAACCTACCAGGACCTCGTCGAGGCCGAAGAAGGATAAAATTTTCGCGCAACTGCCCTCGTCAAATTGGGTTAGATCTACCAGCCAATGGGAGAGGATGCGAACGAAGAGGACGTTGCCCTGATGACGTTGGTCGCTTGCGGCGATGAATCGGCCTTCGCTCGCCTTGTCGAAAAGCACCAGCAGGCCGTGCTTGGCACCATCGCCAAGATGACTAACCAATCCCCAGACACAGAAGATATCGCCCAGCAGGTCTTCATCCGGCTCTGGAAGTCCGCCAAGCGATACCAACCCACCGCCAAATTCACCACCTTCCTTTTCACTATCACGCGCAACCTCGTGTTCAGCGCCTCCAGGCAAAAGACCCGTCGCAAGGAACACTCGCTCGAACAACAGGAAGACGAATCGCACCGCACTGCTGAAGACCAAAGTATCGGTGCCCGCCCCGACGACAATCTGGCCCAACAAGAACTCCGGGAAATCGTCGACCGCGCCATCACCTCCCTTCCGGAAAAACAACGACTTGCAGTGATTCTGCGCCGTTACGAGCAAATGCCCTACGAAGAGATCGCGAGCGTCCTCGAACTCTCGGTCTCGGCTGTCAAAAGCCAGCTCTTCCGAGCTCGGACCGCCCTCCGCGAATCGCTAGAGCCCTATCTCAACGACTGACCGTCCGCATCTGATGAAGCCTTCCAAGAAAGAGCTCCGTCGGGGAATGCGGGAAAAACTGTCCCGACTTTCCACTGAAATCATCGACTCTTCGTCGCTTCACATCCGTGATCTCCTGACCTTTGAGCCAGGGACCCATATCGCGCTTTTCGCCGGAACGGCCGGGGAACCTTCGCTTCTGGAACTCATCGACCGATCCGGGAACAACGTCTGGCATCTCCCCAAGATCACCGGACCGGGCCAAATGGAATTTTTGGAAACAAACTCGGTGCGAAACCTGCGCCCCGGTCCATACGGGATTCTGGAACCCGTTGAAGGTGAGGTGGCTGAAAAGCTCGACGTCATTATTTGCCCGGGTCTGGCCTTCACCCCCGAGGGAGCCCGACTCGGACAAGGTGGCGGCTTCTATGACCGGGCCCTCGCACGATATCCCGCCGCCCGCAAAATCGGTGTCGCCTTTGCATGCCAGATTCTACCGTCCCTACCTTGCGAAGAACACGACATCAAAATGGACCTTGTCATCACATCATCCGGGGAATCTTCAACTCAAACTCAGGAATCCTGACCCGGATCCCCACACCATCCTGCCCCAACCCGAAAAAGGTACCGCTCGCCATACTATCTCCTGCCACCACATGATAGGAATTGTAGGAAAAAACCTCTCCCGGCTTGAGCACCGGAGATTGCCCGACGACTCCGCGTCCTTCCACCACAAAGACCTGGCCGGTATCATCACGCAAGATCCACTTGCGCCCGAGAATGGAGATCGTCTCGACTGATTCGTTGATGATCCGAATGAAGTAGGCGAAGGGGTGAGGTCTCTCCGGAGGCGCTTCCAGCTCGGGAAGGTGAACGACTCTTTCCAACTCCACAGTCAACCCTGGCACCTCTCTAAATTCTCCCGACACGACTCCAAGCTATCGACCAACCTAGGTTCCGGCAAGTCCATCCGCTCTTCCCTTGCCAGCGCTGCCGCCCGTTTTACACTGTCCCATGGACCCCGACGTCGTTCTCACCATCGCTGGCTCGGATTGCTCTGCCGGCGCCGGTATCCAGGCTGACCTCAAGACTTTTTCGAGCTTTGGACTTCACGGTCTTACCGCTATCACCTGCGTCGTTTCCGAGACGCCACTCGAAGTAAACGAGGTCCACCCCGTTCCTCCCCCCGTCCTCGAAGATCAAATCCGTCTTCTCCTAGAGCGCTATCCAGTCTCGGCGGTCAAGACAGGCATGCTTTACTCCAAAGAACACATCGAGATCGTTTGTCGCCTTCTCAGCGAAGTGGATCTACCACTAGTCGTGGACCCCGTCATGGTCGCCTCGACCGGCACGCCTTTGTTGCTCGAAGATGCTCTCCATGAGGTAGCTGAACGTCTTCTTCCGCTAGCCACCGTGATCACTCCCAATCTCCCAGAAGCCGGCTGGCTCCTCGGATGTGAGGTGCGCACCGAAAGCACACAAGAAGAAGCCGCACTCGAGCTCTCCAAAAGATACAAGGGAGCCTGCTATCTCAAGGGAGGCCATCTCGAAGAATCCGACCATCACCGTGATCTCCTTGCCGCCGGCGAAAGACTCTTCAGTTATAGCGCCGAACATCTCGATCTTCCTCAAACCCACGGAACGGGCTGCACCCTCTCAGCGGCTTTGACCTCCGCCCTTGCTCTCGGGCAATCACTCCACGAGGCAGCCGCCACCGCTCACCGCTTCACCCACCAAGCATTGCGTGACTCCTTCAGTTGGCTCTCCCCTCAAAACTCCGAAGCCGTCTGGCATCTGAATCAAATAGGCAACCGCCCCGACTCTCCAGCAAATCATCCGCAGGCCGACTAGCCAGACTATCCACCAAGAACGATCAATAGAGCGATCACCATGAGGACCGCTCCAAGACTCTGCTCTTTCAGAATCTCCGGATCTCCCTTTCTTTGGACTCCATAAAGAAAGAGAACCGCCATCAAACCCCGTGAGCTATACAAAACATTACTCATCGTGGGCTGTCCATAACGGCTGAAAGCCAGATTCACGACCAGAGCCTGGACCCCCAAGAGAATCCCGGCACCCAGCACAAACCACCGGGCGTCCGGTCTTCTGACCATAGCTTCCACCTGCTTCTTTCGCCCCAGCAGGAGGCCTAGGGAAATCATTCCGCTCATTCCCATCATCAGGATTAACCATCGATCGGCCCCGATGTCACGACTGAGCCACCCAGTCAAAAAATCATTCAGGCCAAAGAACAAGCACGCCAGCAAGGTCAGCCAGACTGTGCCCCGATGTTTGCGCCACCCCTTAAAGTTTCCACCGGAAACCAGAAAAACCGCCAAAGTCGCCAGTAAAACTCCACCGACCAAATTCCACGAATTTTCTTCCAACCCCACCATCAGGGAAAGAACCCCGACCATCACTACCTTCAGCCCGAGAGCAGACGAATGGACCGCCAGGTCCCCGGACTTCACCGACTGGATTGAGAACCACTGTCCCAGAAAAAACATCACTCCGTTTCCGAGAGCGAACCAGTCTCCTCCGGAGATTTGCCAGCCACCAGTTGGATTCAGGAAGTAAAAGAAGACGAGGCAGGTCAAGAGGTTGGCCGTTGAAACAATGACCGTCAGCCCCACCCCACGCCGGGTTCCCTCCTGAATACAGGCTCCTAAAAGCGGATGGAGGGCCGCCCCGACCAAGGGCAACCACACAGCTCCGGCAGGATGATCGATCACTAAAACACGAGCCAAAAGGGCTCAAACCTTCGTCAAGATTACTTCCCTATTATCGGAGTCGTCTTTTCCTTGGTCGGAAAATCCTTGGACCACGCTGTCGTGATGTCGCGACCTGCGGCCCACTCGGTTCCACGAAGCAAGGTGTCGTAGAATCCGCGACACTGCATCGAGTAAGTGGCGTGACCGAGGGTGGTGTGGAAGACCTTTCCCTTCCCGTATGCAAGTGCCATGAGCATGGGCTCATCCCGCTTGCTCTTTTGGCTTGGCGCGGTGGCCAGCACTTCGATGTTTTTGGCAGGTCCGCGAAGAGTATCGTAAAGCTCATCCTTGGTGTGAAGCCACTCGGCCGGCATTCCCTTGGTGATGGGGTGCTCAGGAGCCCGGTTGGTCACCACAAACTCGTGCTGAGGACCATGGCCACCTCCGCGCCCGGGGGACCCGTCAACGACAAGCTTGTCGTCCTTGAAATAGACATAGGGGCCGCTCTTCTCAGTCCGGCCACCCCAGCCACCAAGACCAATCATCTCGTTGTATTCAGGCCACATTGAAAACGCATTGTTGGCAGCGTGAACCACCACAAACCCTCCGCCATTTTTGACGTAATTGATAAAGGCCGTGCGCACCTCTCCGGGCCACATCTGCCCGTTGTAGTTGCTAACCACCACATCATACTTAGAGAACTCCGGACGCCATTTGTTCCAATCTTCCTCGCTTCCCTTCTTTCCAGGGCTAGTGCTAACATCCACCGTGAATTGATCGGAGGTTCCAAAGATCTGCTTCAAAACCGGGGTGGTTTCAGTCCATTTGTGATTGTTCTGACCATCAAGGATCAACACCTTGATCATCTTAGAGGGAGCGGTTTCCTTCTTTTGAGCCCAACTAAACAGTGCAAAACTGGCGAGCAAAAGTAAACTAAAGGCAAGGGAGCATCTTCGGGTCATAGCGCTATTCTTCTTTATGATTGGACCCAATGCCAAGACGAAAAAATTTGCTCCCTGCCCCCGGGATCCTAGCCTCGGATCATGATCTCGGTCGTTGAACTCCTTCAATCGCTAGTCCGCATCCCCTCGGTAAACCCCGATGGTAACCCCGGGGTGTCTCCTCATGGAGAAAAAAAAGTGGCTTTGGCGATTCAGGATTTCCTTGCGCCTTTTGGATTCGACATTGTCCTGGAGGACGTCGAACCGGACAGACCCAACCTAGTCGCCCGGGCTCCCGGTCCGGAGAACCGCCCACGCATAATGCTCGCCCCCCATCTCGATACCGTAGGCATTGACGGAATGACGATCGATCCTTTTGCCGCCTCCGTATCGGAGGGAAAGATCCATGGCCGGGGAACCTCGGACACCAAAGGTTCGATGGCAGCCATGCTTTGGGGGCTGGCCCGGAACTCGGACCGCCTGGACTCCCTGCCGGTCGCGGTCGACTTTGTCGCCTTTATGGGCGAGGAGTCTTCGCAACCCGGCTCCCGCCACTTTTCCTCCATCCACGCCGATGAATACGACTTTGCGATTGCCGGTGAACCCACCTCATTGAAGGCCGTTCATTGCACCAAGGGATCACTTTGGGTCACCCTACAGGCCTCCGGCAAGTCGACCCATGCCTCCCAACCCCATCTGGGCGAAAACGCCATTTTAAAACTGCTGGAAGAGATCAGGGAACTCCAACACGGCCCTTTCCAGGAACTCCTTAATGCTAGTCAGCACCCGATCCTCGGATCTTCCACAATGAACGTCGGGACGATCCACGGAGGAAAGGTCGCCAATATCGTACCGAACAAAGCTGTAGCCCAGATCGATATCCGGACCGTTCCGGAATTCGTCAAGGATCGAACCGCTCGGGAAATCATTGCTGATTTCGTTGGTTCGCTGGAGATCGTCGAGTCCAGCGAATCGCCTCCCATGTCGCTATCGGCCGACCACCCCTGGCTCAAGCGTCTCGGCGAGCTTGTCCCCGATCTCGAACTCACCGGAGCACCCTGGTTCTCTGACGCGAGTCACCTTGCAGCCGCCGGGATTCCATCGATCTGTCTAGGACCAGGGTCCATCGATCAAGCCCACACCGCCGACGAGTTTATCACCGTTGACGACCTAGAATCAGGCGCTCGATGGTTCACCCAAATGATTGCTTCTCTAGGAGCGTAACCCCGCAATTTCAGCGGCAATGCCCTCCGTATCCGTAGCCGCCCCAATGAGGCTGAACCGGAGCATAGCCCCAATGGTTTCTCCTACGTTCAATGCGCTCCCCCCGGCTTCTTCCTACCGAATAGGCGATTGCGCCAAGAGCCACTGCTCCAATGGCGGCCCCTGCCGGGTCGACGGTTTGGCGGGCCACCCCGTTAGCATCGTAGGTAGTCGTACAACTCACCGTCATCACCCCCAAAAGGCCCGCTGCTGTTGCTTTGATCCAGTTTTTCATGATGCCGGTATGACGCACAAAAAAAGCCCGCTATTCATAGCGGGCCTCTCTTTTTGAAACTTCCAATTGAAACCAGCTACTCGCCATCGGCAAGATAACGTTCCGCTTCAATGGCGGCCGCACAACCTTGGCCGGATGCCGTGATGGCCTGACGGTAAACGTGGTCAGCGACATCTCCGGCTGCGAAAAGACCCGGGGTCTTGGTTCCAGTTCCGCGGGGATTTTGGATGATGTAGCCGTTCTCATCAAGATCGACCAAGTCACCGACAAACTGCGAGTTGGGCACGTGTCCGATGGCCACAAAAACGCACTTTACTTCCAACTCGGATTCCTCATCGGACTGCAGATTCTTCAACGTTACTGCCCGAACTTCACCCTCATCGTCGGTGAGGTACTCGGTAACGGCTGAATCCCAAATGGGTTCGACCTTCTCATTAGCGAGAGCCCGGTCGGCCATGATCTTGGACGCCCGCAATTCATCGCGACGGTGGATGAGATAAACCTTGGAGGCAAAACGGGTCAGGAAGGTGGCTTCCTCACAAGCGGAATCGCCACCGCCAATCACCGCCACCGGCACATTTTGGTAAAACGCTCCATCGCAGGTGGCACACGAAGTCACACCGTGACCCACCAAATTCATTTCGTTTTCCAAACCAAGATAGCGGGGAGCCGCTCCCGTCGCGATGATCACTGTCTTGGTAGCGATCACTTCATCACCAACGATCAGCTCAAAGGTTCCATCGTCGAGCTTTCTCATCTCGTCGACTTTTTTAAACTCAACCCGGGCCCCAAACTTCTCAGCCTGCTGCTGCATCCGTCCCATCAACTCGGGCCCCATCACACCTTCCGGAAATCCAGGAAAGTTCTCAACCTCGGTGGTCGTGGTGAGTTGTCCGCCAAGCTGGGTGCCCGACAAAACAAGCGGCTTGAGATTGGCTCGCGCGGTATATATGGCGGCCGTCCAACCGGCACATCCGGTTCCGATAATGACTACGTTTTCCATGATCTACTTGTTATTCAGAAGTTAACGATCAGAGGCAAGCCAGACCGGCCTTATTCCGAAAGTTTTTAGGCCGGAGCGCCCACGACCTCTGGGGGAAGCGTGCCATCGTCGTCACGCTTGTCACTCTCAGCGACCTCGGGAACCTTTTCCTCCTCGACGTCGTCGGGCAACTCGGGCGGCTGCGGAGGCTTGGGCGGGTCTTTCATTTCGCCATGCTCAATGATCTCGCTGATGTGTTTGGCATCGAGCGTCTCATACTCCAGAAGGGCTTCGGAAATTTTATCGAGCAGCTCGCGGTTTTTATTCAAAATGCGCTCTGCTTCGTTGTATGCGTGATCGATGAGCCCTTTGATCTCTCCGTCGATTTTCTGCGCGGTATCCTCGGAGTAGTTCTTCGACTGGTTCATCATGTCCCGGGCCAGAAAGCCGCCGCCACCACCACTGTCACCATACTCCACCATACCCAGCTCACCGCTCATCCCCCATTCACAAACCATCTTGCGGGCCAGATTGGTAGCCATGCGGATATCTCCCATAGCCCCGTTGGTGACGTCACCAAAAATCAAATCCTCCGCAACCCGGCCGCCCATGAGAACGATCAGTTGGGAGAGCAACTCATTCCTGCGGTAATTGAACTTGTCCTCGTCTGGCAGGAACATCGTTGAACCGAGCGACGGGCCCCTCGGAATAATAGTGACCTTGTGAAGCGGGTCTGTGTGATCAAGTAGTTCGTTGAGAATAGCATGACCGGCCTCGTGGTAGGCGGTGTTTTTCTTCTCCTTGTCGGACAACGCCAAACTCCGGCGTTCGCGTCCCCAGCGGACCTTGTCACGAGCTTCCTCCATCTCGGCAATCGTGACCGACTTAATCCCCTTGCGTGCTGCTAGGAGCGCCGCCTCGTTGATCAGGTTGGCCAATTCGGCGCCAGAAAAGCCGGGAGTCCCGCGGGCAACGACCGCAAGATCTGTTCCAGCGGCCAGTTTGATTTTCTTCGAGTGCACCGCGAGGATTTGCTCCCGACCTTTGACATCGGGCAAGGCCACGGTGACCTGTCGGTCAAAACGCCCCGGACGCAAAAGAGCGGGATCAAGAACATCAGGACGGTTGGTCGCGGCAATGATGATCACTCCCTGTTGAGTATCAAATCCGTCCATCTCGACAAGAAGGGCGTTCAGGGTCTGCTCACGCTCATCGTGTCCCCCGCCCATCCCGTGTCCGCGATGACGTCCCACCGCATCGATCTCATCGATAAATACCAGACAGGGGGCATGCTTCTTCCCCTGCTCGAACATGTCGCGCACTCGGCTGGCCCCGACCCCAACAAACATTTCCACGAAATCAGAACCACTAATCGAGAAAAAAGGAACATCGGCTTCACCGGCAATCGCGCGGGCTAAAAGAGTTTTCCCCGTTCCCGGAGGACCGACCATCAAAACGCCTTTGGGAATGGTCCCACCCAGAGCCTGAAACTTGCGTGGGTCCCGCAGGAAATCGACAATCTCGTATAGCTCTTCCTTGGCTTCCTGAATCCCGGCGACATCTTTGAAGGTCACCTTCTGCTGGTCCATGGTCAAAAGTTTGGCTTTCGATTTTCCAAAACTCATCGCCCCGCGGCCCGCTGACTTCATTTGATGTCGGAAAAGGAAGAAAATAAGGATGATCAGCAGAAGAACCGGAAGTAGGCTCATCATGACTTTTCCGAATGTGTTGTCTTCCGTCCGGGTCTTGATGTTCGACTTAACCAGCGCGGCCAAATCGTCGCGCATGATAACGCCGTTCAGCTTCACCACAAACGGGATGAGCTTTCCACTGTCTCCCTTGTCCTTGTCCTCCAGTTTTGAGAGTTCATCGGCCGTGAAAGGAATTGGATTCCCCATTGTCGCGTAAATCGTGGCCTGATCGGAACCGGGGCTCCGGAAAATCTCGAACTCCACATTCTTGCCCAGAACCAAACGGTTCTCGGCCAAAAGGGAACGGAGCTGGGCGAAGGGAATCTCCTCCGCATCTTCCATTCCTTTGGGTTCGGCATTCACCCAGGTCAGTTTCTCTCCGAACGACTGGTTCAAGTCGTTGCTGATGCTGTCGATGTCGACTTGAACGGACGATTTGATATCCTTCTTGTCCTCCCATTCTTTCACCAGAAGCCCTTGCTCAACGTAGTAGCCCAAGAGCTCGGCGCGGCCTTCCCCGGCAAAAGTGACCAACTCCAGTTCGTATTTACGATTCTTTTCGGGAGCACTCTGCAGGACCCGTCCTTCAAGAAGGGCCTCGCGAAACTCGGGAAACTTCAATGGTTTGTTGCTGCCAGAACCCGCTCCATTGATCGCCACGAAAATGATCGAGAGGGCGATGGTAAAGAGAATAATCACCTTCCAATTCACCCCCTTTTCTGGAGGTCCGGACGGGGTCTTCTGGGGACGTTGGGGATCCTGGGATTGATTATCGGACATAACTCATTGCCGGGGAAACTCAGCAATTCCCCACCGGCATGGAACGCTAGCGCAAGAAACAGGAATGAAAATGCCTTTTTTTGGAAGCGACTCGGAAAATGCGGAGACCGAAGACCGGAATGGCGGAGCCGTCTGCGGAGCCGCACCAAGGCCGTTGATTTACCAAAAAACCGGCCGAACCCAAGTTCAACCGGTCTTAAAAGATCAAATCGAAGAATTACTCCTCTTCGTCAGCGCTACTCTGCGAATCTTCGGCAGGCGCCTTGTCCGCTTTGGGCTCGGCGGCCTTCTTTACCGCTTTCTTAGCAACCTTCTTGGCCGTCTTTTTGGCGGCTTTTTTGGCAGCTTTCTTGGCAGCTTTCTTGGCAGCCTTTTTCGCAGCTTTCTTAGCTGGCTTCTCAGCTTTGGCCGGCTTGGTAGTGGCTCCGACTTGAATTCTCTGCTTTCTCCGCTTCAGGTAGACTTTTCTACGGCGGCGCTTCTGGCGTGTTTTAAGATTTTGACCCATGGAATTTGTTTGGAAGCAGGGAGGTAGGCCGCTTCGCCCGGATGATCAAGCGAAAAGCCGCTCCTTATCTTGATCTCCCTCGTCACCTGCCCTTTTCTTCCGGCATGCCTGGCGTGATTGTAAAACCCCGTGCCCGTATTTTTCACGGTCACGATTGGATCTATGCAAGCGATATCCAGAAGACCTTTGGAGACCCGAACCCTGGCGATCTCATCACTTTGAAAGACTTTAAAGACCGCCCGCTCGGGGTCGCCATTTACAACCCAAAGTCCCAAATCGTGGCACGCCGGATCTCGAGGCGAAAGCAGAAGCTTGATCTCGAGTTCTTCACCCGCCGGATCTCCCAGGCCATCGCCTATCGAAACACCCTCGAGATCGACGCCAATCTCCGCCGCCTAGTTTGGAGCGAGTCAGACGGATTGCCCGGAGTCATTGTGGATCAATACGAAAACCACCTCGTCCTCCAAACCACGACCCTTGGCATGGACCTTCGTAAAGAGCTCATTATCGAGGCTCTGGTCGATCTGCTACAGCCCGAATCCATTACTCTGCGAAACGACTCTGCGATGCGTAGACCGGAGGGACTCGAACAGGAAATCCGGATGATGCACGGAGACCGTCCTGCCCCCTTTCCTATCGTTCATCAAGGCTCGGTTTTTGAGATCGACCCCGCCGACGGGCAAAAAACCGGACTCTACCTTGATATTATGTCCGCCTACCCCCGCATCGCCGCACATGCCTCGGAACGCAAGGTGCTGGACGTATTCTGTAACCAGGGAGGATTCAGCCTGGCCTGCAAACTGGCTGGTGCTAAATCGGTAACCGCCATCGACATCTCGGAGGAAGCCACCGCCGCAACCGCTCGAAACGCCGAATTGAGTGGGGTGGAGATCTCCACCATCACCGCCAATGCCTTCGACTTTCTTCGGAAGCACGAGGAAACCTACGACCTCATTATCCTCGACCCGCCATCCTTCACTCGAAACAAGAAAACGGTCAAAGACGCCATGCGGGGATACAAGGAAATCCACCTCCGTGCTCTCCGCCTGCTGAACCACGACGGTATCTTGGCCACCTTCTGTTGCTCCCATCACGCCAGCCGCGAACTCTTCCTCGACAGCGTCCAGCGTGCCTCCGTAGATGCCAAGAAAACCCTGCGCCTGATTGATTCCCATGCCCAACGCTTGGACCATCCCGTGATTGCGACCCTGCCGGAAACGGAATACCTTAAGGGATTCACATTCCAGCTTGCTCCAAACCGATGAAACGACCTGCTATCCTGTTGATCTCGATCGTGTTAGCCCTTGGAGGAGGGGGTTTTTGGTATCTTAACCAACCCGCCAAGAAAATCGACCGCACCGTTGACCGACTTTTTGATGCTATTGAACACAAAAAAATCTCGCTCACTCCCCCGGGCGACCCTCGCCAATTGATCAGTGGGATTTTCACTGAAAAGGTCACCGTCAGCGGGATCCCCCAGATCTCCGACGACCGAATCTCCCGCGAAGTCCTCGCCAAGAAACTGAAGACGTTTCATGAGTTAACCACCCTCTGTGAAATCAAGGAGCTGACCCGCTCGGTCAAGGTCAACGGGAGCAAAGCTGAGGCCTCCCGCAGCACCACCATGACGGTGGCAGCCGGCCCCCGTTTCAAAAGCGAAGAGACCTGGAATCTCACCTTCGAATTAGAGAAATCAGACCACTGGCGCATTATCGCCATTCAGGCCAAAAAAACCAAGTGACTCGCCTTAGCCGCGCCACACGGAACCCACGCACACCATTTGCCATCCGGTGCGGGGTCCTAATCCCTTTGACCCCGTCTCATCGGTTTCATGGAGACTCTCACTCTTCCCGGCAAGAGCGTTTTATCGTCCCTCAAGATCGACTCGATTGCTTATGGCAATTGGAGCGTCGGGTGCTTCATACACTTTGGCAAAACCCTCACCGAAGAACATTACCACCTTTGCGACTCCCTCGCCTACGAGTCCGGAATCCGCACCTTCATGACCGCTGATATCTACGGGTCAGGCAAAGCAGATTCCCTTCTCGGCCTGGCTCTGGAGCTTTTCCCGCGCGATTCCTACAAACTCATCGGGGCAATCGGTCACGATTTTTACGAGGGAAAACGCCAGGGCAACAACGATGACCCTCGCTTCACCATTCCGGAACTCCGCGGTCCGGTAGACTACGGCACCTTTCTAATGATGGCGGCGGAGCGTTGCCAGACCGACAAGTTTGATTTCCCTCTTTTGCACAATCCGAATGAGACCGGCTTCCCCAATGTCTTCCGGGTTGGGCAATCCGATATCAAACCGTCGGAAATGTCCCCGGCTATTTACCGTCAGTAGCATCAGAAACACGATGGAAAGTGAACCTGAAGGGTCGTTCTCAGCCTACCCTGCTCAAGGTCCGGATTTACAGTCCGGTTGGCTCATGTTCTGCTGATGGAAGCAGACTGGGTCTCGGTTTGATAAATGCTCCGAAAAAGCTTGGGAGAAAAAAACTTGACCAAACCGTAATCGTCGCGAAGAAACAGCGCCTCGCAGGAAAACCCTGCTTGACCTACAATGGTTGAGGTGTGCCCTCCCGCTCCCCCCTCCCTCCATCCCCATCATGGCCAAAAAGAAATCCACCGCCAAGAAAGCCGCCAAAAAGGCTCCAGCCAAGAAAGCTGCCAAAAAAACCGTCAAGAAAGCTCCCAAAAAGGTAGTGAAAAAGGCGACAAAAAAGGTCGCCAAGAAAGCGGTCAAAAAAGTCGCCAAGAAAGCGGTCAAAAAAGTCGCCAAGAAAGCGGTCAAAAAAGTCGCTAAGAAGGTGGCAAAAAAAGCCGTCAAGAAAGGCGCACCCAAGAAGCCAAAATCAGCAGAAGCAGCGGTCGTGGAGGAGAAGATTGAGCCAGCTCCCGCAAAAAACAAGAAAGTCAAAAATCGTATCGATGAACCCGAGATTCAGGAAAAAATCCGGGAGCTTATCAAACTCGCCAAGGAACAAGAATACCTTACCTATGATGACATCCATGAAATCCTCCCAAAGGATCTCGTCGAGCCGGGTGACATTGAGGCCATTCAGGACCGCCTCCGCCAGATGGAGTTTGATATCATCGACGCCTCGGAAGTCGACCGCTTCAAGGACAAGAAAAAGAGTGATCTCGACACTGAGGAAGACAGCAAGGAACAGAAACTCGACATCCTGGACGATCCGGTCCGAATGTATCTCAAGCAAATGGGCCAGGTTCCCCTCCTGACCCGTGAACAGGAGGTCGAAATCTCCAAGCGAATCGAAGACGCCGAAATCGAGGTCCAAAAATTCCTCCACCTTTTCGGATTCACCGCCAATGGCTACCTTGCCCTCGCCGACAAGCTCATGCGCGGCAAGGAACGTTTCGATCGCGTCATCCTCGACAAGAAAATTGAGAGTCGCGAGCGCTACATGAAGGCGCTTCCCAAACTTTGTGATCAGGTCCAAACCACTCACGAGGAGACCACCGGGATCATCAAGAAACTCTCGGCAAAGGCCCCCCGCGGGAAAAAGAAACTGGAAACGACCCTTTCCAAAAACCTCCAAACCATCGCCCGCCTCTACAGCCGTTTTTACTTCAAGCAAAAGGTGATCGAGGACTTCTGCGAAATTGTGGGAGAATATCAGGAAAAAATCTGGAAGTATTCCCGCAAGAAAGGCGTGGAGGCCGACACCGCCATCAAGGAGCTCTCACTCGAGGCCTGGCATGGTGTCGAAGAGTTTGATCAAACCCATTCGAACCTCCGTCTCTGGATGCGTAAGGCCCGGAAGGCCAAGGACGAAATGGTCGAGGCCAACCTTCGTCTCGTGATCTCCATCGCAAAAAAATACACCAACCGCGGGCTTTCTTTCCTCGATCTCATTCAGGAGGGCAACATGGGACTGATGAAGGCGGTGGAGAAATTTGAATACCGCCGGGGCTACAAATTCTCAACCTATGCGACCTGGTGGATCCGTCAGGCCATAACCCGCTCGATTGCCGACCAGGCCCGGACCATCCGGATCCCGGTGCACATGATCGAGACGATCAACAAACTGATGCGGGTGCAGAAGCAGTTGGTG
This sequence comes from Akkermansiaceae bacterium, assembly GCA_049596615.1. Classification (GTDB taxonomy): domain Bacteria; phylum Verrucomicrobiota; class Verrucomicrobiia; order Verrucomicrobiales; family Akkermansiaceae; genus SW10. The sequence continues at coordinate 31,249 of JBMYLT010000018.1, forward strand.
CAGGAATATGGCCGCGAACCGACTCCCGACGAAATCGCCGAGGAAATCCACCTTCCGGTGGAGCGTGTGCGGGCTGTCCTCAAGATGGCCCAGCAGCCCATCTCCCTGCAGGCTCCGGTGGGTGATTCCGACGACACATCCTTCGGTGATTTCATCGAGGATAAGTCCGCTGAAAACCCGATGGAGGAAGCCGGATTCGCGATGCTCAAAGACAAGATCATTGAAGTTCTCGACACCCTCACCGAGCGTGAGCGTGAAGTGCTCGAGCAACGTTTTGGACTGAAGGACGGCTACTCTCGGACCTTAGAGGAAGTGGGACGCCAGTTCCAGGTGACCCGCGAGCGAATCCGTCAGATCGAGGCCAAGGCTCTCCGAAAAATGCGCCACCCGACGCGGATCCGCAAACTGGAAGGCTTCATCGAACTCCCGATGTAATCCCGCCGCTCATGCAGCAGAATCCGTTCGAATTCGCCGTCGCGGAAATCCTCGAGACGGAAAAGCGCTTCCAGCCCGGAGCCTATTTTTTGGTACGCGAGGTTCTCGACTTCACCGTCGAACGCCTTGCCAAGAAGACCGGTGGGGAAACCCGTCATGTCAGCGGAAACGAGCTGCTTGAAGGATTTCGTGACTACCTACTGCAGGAGTATGGACCAATGTCGGCTACTCTTCTGGCCGACTGGGGCATCACCAAATGCCGCGATGTCGGTGAGATTGTCTTTCTCTTCATCGAGCACGGAATTTTCGGAAAACAAGATTCCGACACCCTCGACGATTTCAACGAGATCTACACTTTTGAGGAAGCCTTCATCGCTCCCTTCCTAGCGGCCTGACCTCTACTCTGGGTTCTTCGGCTTGGTCTCGCCTCTCTCCTTCCGCCAATCCCGCCACAGCCAGCGCATCATCTCCGGAAGCTTTGCACCCGCCTCCTTGGAGCCATGAAAGCACTTCCCGTAATAGAAGTGATGATCGTATCCCGCGAACCTCAGCGAAGCCGCCATTTGCTGGTTTGCCAGCGGCCAGTTTCCAAAACGATTATCGAGATCGTTTTCCCCGGCGAGGAGGTAAGCACGGATGTTCTTTTTTGGCGTTTTGCGAACTATCGCCGGATAATGGTGACCACCCCGGATATCGACAAAGGTCCCCACCCAAATCAGGGCCTTTCCGAAGGACTCCGGCCTTTCCCAACAGACGGTCCACGAACAGATCCCACCCGACGACCCTCCCGCAATCGCCCGCATAGCAGGATCCTCGCTGATCCGGTAGGTCTCGCCGACTTGCGGCAGGATTTCTTCGAGAAGGAATCTCGCATAGGCATCCCCCAGCGAATCGTATTCCACACTCCGGTTTCCCGGCTTCTCATCATCACTCTGTCGTTCAAATCGGCCCGGATTCACGAAGACCCCAATGGTCACCGGCATCTCTCCTTTCGCAATTAGGTTGTCCATCACTGTGGTGGCACGCAGATTCCCTCCCGGTGCGGCATGCCTGAGGCCATCCTGAAAGACCATAAGGGCGGCCGGTTTTTTCCCGTCGTACTGGGCGGGCACGTAGACGAGATACTCCCGGCGCGTTCCGGGATAAATGGCGCTTTTGTCCCAACGATGCCGAGTCACTTTCCCCTTGGGAACCTTCTGAAGAAGCGAATCGGCCGAATAGGGATAATGCTCCACGCGCACCTTCCCACTTTCGACAACCTTCCCGCCGGCGTTCCGGATGGTCCAATTGATCTCCTGCAAGTTGGGCACCGTTTTCTGTAACCGCCCCATTTTAAGATCACCGATTTTTTGGCCTGTTCCTTCATCGAATACCGAAACGGCCGAAGAATCCGTCGACCGCCAGTGGACCGTGGTCTCCTTGACCCACGACTTGGCAATCACTCCCTGAAGACCACAAAGCAAAAGCAAGAGCTTTGATTTCATTCGCGCAGTCTGACAACTCACGCCTCGTTATAACCAGAACAGAAAGAGCTCACATTTGGCTTCCCTCCGGGCGGCCCACTTGCTCTCCTCCGGCACCCCGTGAGCCGACAAAAAGTCATCGACCTGCTCGCCATGAGCCGTTTCGCCAACCTCCCCACGGTATGGTCCAACGGACTTCTTGGGGTGCTTGTTGGACTTGGTCTCTATGCCGGACAGACCACCCTTAACCCACTCTCGATGGTGCTTACCGGTCTCGCCTTGTCCTGCCTTTATCTCGGCGGTTGTTTTTACAATGATTGGCACGATGTCGAATTCGATGAAGCGACCCGCCCAGATCGCCCAATCCCCTCGGGCCGCTGGACACGGAAAACCATCTTCCTCTTGGCTTTTTTTCTCATGGCCGGCGGATTGGCCCTGTCTCTTCTCGTGAGTCTTCCTTCGGGAATTTTTGCCGCAGGCATCATCGTTTGTATCCTCGCCTACACCCGCTGGCATAAAATCCACCCCGCCAGCTTTCTCTTTATGGGCGGAGCAAGGGCCTTGATTTATCCGATGGCGGCCTCCTCTCTGATCACTTGGGACGGTTTCCTCAATCCCAAAGGTGATCCGGTTTTCATTTTCACCCTCTTCGGCCTAGGGCTTGGATGTTACATCTTGGGAATCTCCCTCACGGCCCGAGCAGAAACTTCCAAAGACCCGGTCAGCGAAGCTAAAAAGAACCTTCCGATCGCCTTCCTTTGCTCACCCATTCTTTTCTTTTCCGCCCCCCTCCTCCTCCAAAAGCAGGGGTTGGCCCTTCCCCCCTTACTTTTGTTTGTGGCCATTCTTGGAGCCATCGTACGTTCCCTTCGGTCCAAGCCCCACGTTGGAACTTTTGTCTCCCGAACCCTTGCCGCCATCCCTCTTGTAGACTTCCTCCTGGTTTTTCCTTTCGCCCCTCATGTCGCGCTGTGGGTCGTCTGCCCCCTCCTCGCCCTCGCCGCTCTCGGACTTCAGAAAATCGCACCTGCCACCTAACGATGATCCTTGCCATCGAATCCTCTTGCGATGAAACCGCAGTGGCCATCATCTGCCGCAAAAACGGCAAGCCGATACTGGAAGCTTCGCTCATCTCCTCGCAGATCGACATTCATCGCGAGTTTGGCGGGGTCGTTCCGGAAGTGGCTTGTCGCAATCACGCCCAACGGATTCGACCCCTCGTGGAACAAGCGCTGATTCAAGCCGGAATCTCCCTTCAAGAAATCACGGCCTTTGCTGCCACCCGTGGCCCGGGCCTCGCGTCCTCACTTCTCGTCGGCTTTTCTTATGCCAAGGGCCTTGCAGCCGCTTCCGGGAAGCCCTTCTTCGGAATCAACCACATGGAGGGTCACCTACTGTCTCCATTTATCGAGCTTGGCGAAGTCTCACCCCATCTCGCCCTCATTGTCTCGGGGGGACACACCCTACTCATTGATGTCAAAAGTTGCGGCGATTACCAACCGTTGGGGCGGACGATCGACGATGCCGCTGGAGAGGCTTTCGACAAGGTTGGGAGGATGCTCGGTCTCCCCTACCCGGGCGGGCCAGAGATTGAAAAACACGCTGCGACCGGCAACCCTAAGGCCTTTCACTTCCCCCGGGCGGTGCTAAAAGGTGCTCCCTTCAACTTCTCCTTTTCAGGCCTCAAGACGGCCGTTCTCTACCAGTTGCAAAAGCTTGAAAACCCCCGGGATCATCTCGAGGATCTTTGCGCCTCGTTTCAAGCGGCTGTCATTGATGCTCTCGTCAAAAAGACGGTCAAGGCAGCGCATCAACTCGGTCATCGGACCATCGCACTTTCCGGCGGGGTTGCCTGCAATCAAACCTTGCGTCAGACCCTGATCGATGGTGCCGGTATGTTCGGTCTGGCCGTGCAACCCACCCCTCCTGCCCTGACGACCGACAATGCGGCCATGATTTCCTTTGCCGCCCTCCTCGCTTCGGAGAACCGGGAAGCCGACCCGCTTAACAACAGCATCGACCCTAATCTCAGCCTAGCCGTTTAAATCATTTTCAGGTCTCCCAAGGTTCCGGTTTTGAATAGCACTCACCCAAAGAAATTTCTTGGACGCAACCAAGCTGATCGCCGGTCACTAATCAATACTTCGGGACCAACCGTAAATACACCTAGATTTTCAGCACCAACGAGGAACCTGAGATTCTCCCACAGCCCAAGCGGATTCCGGGATCCGCTTTTTTTGTTGGCGCATTCCCCTACCTTTGCCTTTCAATCTCCCCCAGTGACTGAGGAAAAGAAGGATCAACTCGCCGACGGCTCGTATGAATTCCTCTCGATCTTTCTAGAGGGCCTTCCCTTCATCTTTCTGGGCACGCTCATCAGCGGATTCCTCGGGACCTACCTGCCCCGGGGAACCTTTGAAAAAATCCTGCCCAAAAACACCTTCTTTGCTGTTCTTCTCAGTGGACTTCTCGGAGCGGTGTTCCCGGTTTGCGAATGCGCAGTGGTCCCGGTCATCCGGCGCCTGATCAAGAACGGGCTTCCTGCAGCCTGCGCTCTGGCCTACATGCTCGCGGCCCCGATCTTCAACCCGGTCACCGCCATCAGCACATACAAGGCCTTTGCCAATTCTCACGAGATTGCCATTTCCCGTCTAGCCCTCGGCTACTTAATCGCCGTAATCATTGCCCTCATTGTCTCACGCCTCACCTTAAAGACCTTCCTCAAGAATCCCGACGGTAATGACCACGACCATAAACACCATCACCCCCGAACCCTAAGTGCCGCTCTCAACAACTCCCTTCGCGACCTCATGGACGTGGGGCTGTATTTCTGTATCGGCGTGGTGCTGACAGCCATCTTGAAAACCACTGTCATCGACCCCACCGATGACTTCTGGAAAGACCTCGCCAACAACTCCATTCTAGGTTCGATCGGCATGATGATCCTCGCCTTCGTCCTGAGCCTTTGTTCTACCTCCGACGCGTTCATCGCCGCCAATTTTGCAAACTTTAAATACGGTCCCAAACTGGCCTTCATGGTCTTTGGGCCCATGATGGACGCCAAACTGGTCTTCCTCTATTCGACCATATTCCGCTGGAAGTTCATCGTCTTCCTTTTCGTGACCATCTTTGTCCTCACCGGAATCTTGAGCATACTCTTCGAAACCCAAATCCTAGAGCCTTGGATGGCAGGTAAGGCCCGTATCCCCCTCTCACCATGACTCCCCTTCACACCCGCCTCTTCGGACTCCTCTCCGTCAGCTGGGGAGGACTTCTCGTCTACTTTTACTACTCCACCCGAGTCAAAAATTACCTCGATATCGGCTTCCACCATTTCATCATGATCGGTGGCTTGGGAATGGTCGTCCTCGGTCTTCATTCCCTCATTTGCCCGGGCGAGGCCAAGGCAGGCCACGACCACCCCAGCTGTGGCCACGACCATAACGATCACAACCACCATGATCATGGTGCCACCTGCCACCACCATGAGAAAGGAGCATGCGATCATCATCACGACGAAGGACACGGCCCGTTCATCACCATCCTCCTCACGGTCATTCCCCTCACCGTCGCTATGACCTACTCTGAGGACAGTCTGTCGAATGCCGGGCTTTCCAAAAAAGGTCTCTACGAATCGCCCAACCTGACCTTCCAGAGCGAGGATCTCCCTCCTTTCACCCGCGAAGATCTCGAGAAAAACTACACTAAGAACGCCAGCGGTGAATTCCAGCTTAGCCTGATCTCGGCTTACTACGCCGCCGGGGATCGGGAGATTCAGGGGGTTTTCGAAGGCCTTCCCGTCGAGTTTGAAGGCCGGATTGCCCCGGAGAAAATCAACAACGAATCGGGAAAGCGACTTCGCATTTTCCGGGAAATCATCACCTGCTGTGCCGCCGACCTTCAAGTGGTGGGAGTTTCTCTGGAATTCCCCAAAGAAGCGCCGCGTCCCGCGCTTGATGCCTGGGTCCGGGCAGGAGGCACCCTGACCTTCGAAAACGTGAACGGCAACGTCGCGCCCTTACTCAAAATTCGCGAAGTCGTCCCAGCTGAAGAACCCTATTCCGAGTTTTTGCGTCGCCAATAATCCCATGCCTCTCCAAGACCTCCGTTCCCGGATTCTCGATACTATTCTCGGCTCCCACGACGCCGTTGACCTTCTCCTGACCTCATTGCTCGCCCGCGGCCACGCCCTCGTGACCGGACCTCCAGGAATCGGCAAGACCACTCTCGCCAAAACTCTTGCCACGCTCCTTGGCGGCTCCTACCGGCGGGTTCAATTCACTCCGGATCTCCTCCCGTCCGATATCCTCGGCTACCAACTCTATCGACCTCAGAATGGAGAGTTCGAATTCATCGAAGGTCCGATCTTTGCGAACCTCGTTCTCGCCGATGAGATCAACCGAGCCTCTCCGCGAACCCAGTCATCTCTTCTTGAGGCCATGAACGAACGACAGGTCACGGTGGACGGTTCCACTCGCACCCTCCCCGACCCCTTCCTCGTCGTCGCCACTCAAAACGACACCTCGTCAACCGGGACTTTTCCCCTTCCCGAGCCCCAGCTTGACCGCTTCCTCCTCTCAATCCCGATGGGTCTCCCCGATGATCAGACCCAGCTAAAGATCCTCCAGCATCACGCCGCCGATCCCCCCACCGATCCCGGCTCACCTCTTCTTACCCTTGAGAGCCTGAAGGACCTACAAAGACAGAGTGCCTCGGTTCAGGTTTCCGATACCCTGCAACGTTACCTTCTTTCCCTTTGCCAAACGATCCGCTCTTTGATCGGAGCTGAACATGCCGTCTCAACGCGGGCCACTCTCGCACTCCAAAAAGCCTCGCAGGCTTCCGCATTCCTCGATCAACAAGACGCCGTCCACCCCGACCACGTCCAAAAGATTTTCCCTCATGTTCTCCATCACCGTATCCTCATCGAGGATTCGCCCGATCCCGAACACCTCCTCTTAGCCGCACTCGAGCAAACCCCGGTCCCTTGATTCCCCTTTCGGAGGGAACATTTTCATCGTAGACTGTTCATAATGACCCACATTATTCGCCTTGTTCGCACTGGCCTCTTCCTACTGGCGACCGTGGCGGCTTTGTCCCTTGTCTCCGGATTGGTCTACCTCAATCAGGTTGGATTCCCGGGCGCATACGGCGACTGGATCTCCGATGAACTCGATGACCTGGGAATCCACATCTCATTTGAGACTCTCCGATACGACATGACCAAAGGGATTGTCGCGACCAATGTTTCCGTTTTCCAAACCAAGGAACGGGTCACCGCCCTTCTCGAGGCCGACGAGGTGATTCTCGATCTCGACAAATCCAAGGCCATGCGAGGTCACTTCAAACTTCTCGGTCTCAAGGTCACCAATGGCAGCACCCAGCTTCCCCTCAAAGACGAGGATCGCTCACTCAGCGCCCGCCAGATTTTTGGCACCCTGGAAATCACCGACAACAACTACGCCCTCCTGCGCAAGACGGAAGCAATGATCGAAGGAATCCGGGTGAAGATCTCAGGTGACCTCAAACTACAAGACCCCAAGGAAAAAACCGAGCAGGGAAATGCTCCGGATACCTCGAATCAGATCGTCCGTAAGTTTCTTGATGAACTGACACTCTGGAACCTCCCCGCTGATGAACCGCCCAACCTCTCTTTTCACGTCGAAGGCGACCTCAACGAACCGGAGCAAATTCAATCCTCTTTCGAATTTCAGGCCACCAATCTCGGACGAAACCAATACAGGCTCGAAGAAATCAAAATCGCTGGAGATCTCCGGGCTGAAGTCATGACTCTCGATGAAATTCTCATTCGCGACCGTACTGGCGAGCTTTCCGGCCAGGCCGACTGGTGCTTTCACCGCCGTAACGGACGATTTGATCTTGTCTCCACCCTTGATCCAAAGGCCCTTTTTGGAGAGTGCTTCGAGACGGAAATTCTCCCGGAATTCACCCCCCTTTCCCCTCCCTCTATCGAAGCCCGCGGGCGATTTATGATTGCTTCTGACGGTAAACTCTCGGTGACGGCCACAGGAAGAGGCGCTCTGTCTCAATTCAGCTATCGGGAGACCTCATACGAAAAACTCAACTCCGAGTTCTCTTGGCGCAACGGTGATCTCTTCCTACGTAACCTCAGCCTCTCCCACGAAGGTCAGTCCCTCACAGGGAATCTCATTATCGAAGAAAACCAAGCTCGATTCGATGCTCGCACCTCCTTTTACCCCAAAGCCTTCGACCCTCTCATCAAACCCGAAAGCGAACTCGAGCAAGAGCTTGCCAAGCTAGAGCTCTTCCCTAACTCGAGCATCGAAACCGTCGTCCGAGGCACGATCAACCGGAATGATCCGAAGGATTGGTCCGCCACCGGTAACATCTCTATCAAGGAACTCGCTTACAAGGGCACCAAGGGTCGTTACCTTTCAACAAGCTTTGAGCTCGGCGCCCACCAAAGCACTTTCTCGGACACCCGCTTTCTCCTCAACGACGACCGGGAAAAGGCACGATCAAGATACCGAGGAAAAGCTTCATCCGAGATCCTTGCCGACCGAGTCCTCTTTGATTCAACTTCCGGCTTTATCACCATAACCAATCTCCGTGGCCAAACCTGGCCAACTCCGATCGTCCGGATCTTTGCCCCCAACACTGCCCAACACCTCGAAGAAAACTATCGCTTCTACCAACCTCCCAAACTCACTCTCAACGGTCGCTTTGCGAACCGTGCGGAAAACAATCACCTGACCAGTTTCAGCGTCGGAGTCACGACCACCGGACAGACCGACTACCCTTTTCTGGGCTCTGAACTCCCTTTAACTGAACTTAAAGCCGACGTCATGGTCAAAGGCAAAGACCTAACCGTCAAAAATATGACCGCAAAGACCCTGCGTGGGACGCTGTCGGGATCGGTCGTCTGCGATCTCAAGAACAGCAAGGAAACCACCTACCGGGGTTCATTGAAATGGGATCAAGTCTCATTCCGTGAACTTTCCCGCGTTTATAAGTTTGATGAAGAGGAATCGGGAACCCTGACCGGAGGAATCAGTTTCGCGGGAGTTGGCGGTCAAATCCGGAAGTTCAATGCCAACGGTGCTCTCGCCATCAAAGGCGGTAATCTCGTTTCCATTCCCATCCTGGGACCGCTTTCACCCCTCATTTCCGGTATTCTGAGTGACAAACGAATGGGCTACGAACGGGCTAAGGATGCCACCGCCCACTTTAACGTCCACAATGGAGTTTTACAGACCGACGACTTTGTCGCCATCTCTCGGAATATTACCCTGACCGGACAGGGATGGATTGATCTTGATACCGACAAAATAGACATGGTCGTCCGGGTGAACGCCCGGGGGCTTCTCGGCGTTCTCGCCCTCCCCTTGCAACCCTTCAGAGGCCTGTTCCAATTCCGCGGGATTGGAACTTACGACAAGCCGACCTGGAAGAGCGCCCCCTTTACCTCGCCGCCGAAGGGCCAAGGCGATCCTCTTTTCGGGAAAGCCAAACGGGCCAAGAGTGCAGCAAATTGAGCTAACAGATCAGCGACTCGGGAATTCCCAACTTTTGCTTTACGCTTGTTCCCACTCGGAACGTAGTAGGACACGACTACCATTTCTTCTCCAACGACCGGCGTTGCTCCTCCACCATTGATTGATCATGGGAGAAAGATCGCAGACTTTGATCAGTTTTTTCTGGAATCTCTCTTTTTTGAAAACATCCAGTCGTAAAATTCCTTGGAGGAGAAGACCACCCTCCCGGCCCCATGGCCTTCACCTGGATAGACCTTGAGCTTCGCATCCTTACCTCCCGCATTCCTAATGGCTTTGATCATGCGCTCCGAACGCTCCGCTGGAACCACCCTATCCTTGGCGCCGGCAAAGGCATACACAGGGACTTTGGCAAGATTGGCGGCCCACTTCTCAAGCTCTGAGGTGACATCCTTGGGACCTCCGGGGCCAATCCCACCGACCACTGGGGCAATGGCTGCAAAATACTGCGGACTATGTCCTCCCCAAGCCCAGGAACCGTATCCTCCCATGCTGTTGCCGGTCAGGTAAACTCTCGTTCGATCAATGGAGAAATTCTTCATCACCTCTTCGAAAAGCAAGTTCAGATCATCGGGAAGCCAACCCGCATCTGGGCCTTCTTTGGGCTTTTTCAGACATTGCGGAGCAACAACCAGACAGGGCCCCACATTGAATTTCTTGATCCCCTCCCAAACTCTCTTTGGCTGGCCCTTGATTTTGCCAATCTTATCCCCGATCCCCCCCGCCCCATGCAAGTAAATCAATAATGGCATGCTCTCGTCTTTGGGAGACTTGGCCGGGGTGAAAACCAAATACTCGGGGTTCAGACTTTTGAGCTTCGGCTGAACCTTGGGATCAATCGTGCGAATCACCGGCTCACCGATCTGCCCTGCTGCGACCACAGTAAAAAGACCCCACAAAATCGGAATAACCAAATTCATACCAATTCGATAGAAGACCCGAGCCCCCCTTGCAAGCATTCACCGGACAATAACGTCTTCAGGTTTTCTATCAGACCCACCTTCTTTATCGTTCATCACTAGCGTCGGAGAATGGCGACAATCTTGGGAAAGTACCCGGCCTTATCCACATCGATCTGAATCTCCTCCTTAGGGTCATTTTTGATCATGTGCCACGAAGAGCTTCCGTCGTCTCCTTCAATGGCTCCTTTACCCTACATGTTGGACTGCCCCGCCAGAATGGAAGTGCCACAAAACTCCGCTATCTCTCTGAGAATGTTTCCAGAAAGGTGCTGACCATATCAAAACACGCCGATTCTTTAAGCGACTCCCAGGAAGACCATCATCACACCGATCGTCAGGATCCGCCTCACGGAAAGACGATGATACACTCTTGAGGTGACGCTCGTGATGATCTGATTCCCGTTAAACCAACTTGGGTTTTGTTGCAGAACGTTCAGGCAATTTCAATGCCTGTCAAAATGCCCCCGGATTTCAGATTTAAGGATTGAATGTCAATTCGGCTCCCGGCTTGGCGCGGGCTAGCAGTTGATCCTCTGAGACCAGTTTTCGATAACTATTTCGCGGTAGCCTTAACGCTGACTTGAAGCGGACAGCCGCGAACTTTGACGCCATCGCCGGTGTATCGAATGGTGGTCCACTGACCTTCGATCGGAAGGCGGATTTCCATCCACTCCCACTCCTTAGGGAGCGCCGGACGGATCGTAAGTTTACGCTGAGGAACGGAATACTTCAAACCTCCGAGGCCTTCCAAAATGAGGAGAATTTTGCCCGCGTTGAAGTTCGAATATTGGTCGCCGAAAAGAGTGAGATCCCGTCGATAGGCCTCGGGAGCAACGGGGATCCCCCACCCATCGTGCCAATTGTAGTTCACAAGATGGTTGAGTGTTAACTCTGAGGCGACTTCCAGCAGACCCTGCCGGAACATCCCATCCAAGGTGAAGTAGGCCGTGTCCGGAGTGTAGCCAAAGGAATGGTCGACGTCGGTCTTGAACTTTTCCATCGATTGCTTCGCCATCGCTAGGGGGAAGAACTCGCCGAAGAACCCTTTCTTCCTGTCGAGGGCCCAATGCTCAACCATTGCTTGGGCATAATCACGAGGAAAGTGCGGCGACCGCATCGCCCAAAAAGAATTGGTCATCAACATGCCATTTTCTGGCGCGGCGAAAAACTTCTGGGTGTCGTTTTTCTCCCATCGCTGGTCAAACATCAAACGCACGTGATCCGAATCGCGGCGGACGAGTTCCCGCCAGTGCTCGACATCATCCCGCTTGCCGAGGAGGTCTGCCATCCTTTCCAAAGTTGTCGCGACTTCGAATTCGTTCATCGCAAAGGTGGTCAATCGCTTGCGAAAGAGCTTCTCAAAGTGATCTTCGTAGGCTTCGCGAATAAAGTCGACATCACCGGTATGTTCGTAGATCTGCCAAGCACCCAGAACGTGTTCCGTGGTCTCACCCCCATATGCGCCGCTCTGCCAGGCAATTCCTTTGTTATCCGAAAGCATCCGGATTCCGCTGGGGAGCTCGCGGAACCGGTTATTCTTCGTGAGATGCTTCCAGGTAAGGACATTTCCGTAGGCAAACCTGGGCTTGTCGGTGGTCCAGGCGCCAACCTTGATCTGAAACGTCGCATCGTAGCGGTGGATTCCCAGAAAGTTGTTCACCGCAGTCTGGGTGTGGTTCTCCATCTCCCACCCCTTACCTACATCGATGGAATACATCAGGTAGAGCGCCCAAAGATAATAGTAGATGTCGACGAACTTCGGATCGGGACAACGAAACCAAGGGACCTCTTCGTTGAGCAGCCGGTTCATCTCGGCCGTTTTACCAGCGAGAGCCGATCGATGATTCCGAATCACATCCCGAGCGGCGGCCAGAGCCAAATCCTGATCATCGTTCATGGCCCAGGAGACCACGAGACCATTTCGATCGCACGGAACGCTGAAAGTGTAGTGCTGCACGCCATCCTTGTCTTCGATCACAAGGGAGTCGGCGAAACTGCGCGAGGCGCTCAGGACGGTGGTCATGCCTGAGTAGACTGAGGGCCCGATACGCTCTGAACCGTTCGGATCCGGTCGGGACTTCATCATGCCGCCTTCGGAGATGAGAAGGGATTGCCTCGACTCGTCCGAGTCTATAAAAGCCGTGGAAGAGACACTATTCCTGGTGTAAAAACTGTGACCGCGGAACTTCAGAGTCACGGGTTGGGAGGAAGTGATGATTGAGGCGGCAGCATCATTGGCGGCGATAAATTTCTCCTCCCGAATCTTCACACCACCGACCTCATACTCGCAAACCATCTTGTCCGGCCGCCAGCGCATGCTCTTCGGCTTGGGTTTCTCGAAGGTCTTCCCTTCAACAATGACCGTACCGTAAAGAACACGCGTGTCCTTGTAGAATTCCCAGCTAAGGTAGTCATTGCCGGTGCCGGTATTCTCGCTACCTTCGATCTCGCTCTTCACGAGACCGGCCCCTCGAGCGCAGAGATCGTGATGGAAGGGGTGGGTCAGCCCGATCGTTTCATCCTCGATGAGCTTCCAACTCGCATGAAATCCGCCTACGTAGTAGCTGGTGTTCCCCGCCAGAAATCCGTGCTTTCGCCCCTGAATTTCCTGCTCAAGTCGCTGGCAGTAGTCGAATTCAGCAGTTTTTCCATCGGCGTTCAGATCGTCGACTCCAAAGAAATAGAGAAACAACAGCCCAAAGCGGACCGTTATCTTCCTACGTCTCCTATCTGTTTTCATGAGACTATTCACCTTGAAGCGGAACTCTTCTTGTTAGATTAACGCCTATCATTCTTGGCTTACGATAAGGATGACTCGACACTTACAGACAGCGGCAGTCCGCAACAGGGTAGAGGTTGAAATAGGAAGCCTATTGACAATGAGGGCGGAAAGGCTATCCAAACAAACTGCGCTCCCCACTTTGAATGTGCCATAAAGTGGAAGGGTAGCAGAAAGGCTTGATCCCGAATTTATCCGGCTCTGTTCTCCTGATAACGGCAGCGGCGAACCAACCCCGAGGGGTAAGGGACGGCCTCATTTGTGGCGCTCACCAAAAAAATGACACTTCTCCGAAAAAAGCCGCTGAGCCTTCTGGCTTCGCTAATCACGTTTTCCGCCTTCGTGGCAGCCGAGGAAAATGATCCTGCCACAAACAAAGTGGAGCTACGCGAGGTCATCGTGAGCCATACCGACGAAAGAGATGTCCTTCAACTCTACCGAGTCAAGGAAGACGGCACCAGCCGCCGGCAGCTCACCCGCTCTGAACGCGGTTGTCGCATGCCTTCTTGTTCGCCGGACGGAAAGAAGCTGGTCTACGTTGAAAAAGTGAACCACAGCTTGGCAATCTGGATCTCCGACCTCGATGGCAAAAACGCCCGCTCTCTTGTCGATCAAGGAATGAACCTTGTGCCCTCTTGGTTGCCAGACTCGAAACACATTGTCTGGATGAAGACCCAGCCCGGGCAGGACCCCTCACAAAAGAGCCAGATTCACATCATGAACACTGAAACCGGCGGCTCCCGGAGACTGTTTTCCGACCCCGAACAATTGAAATGCAGTAACTCGATGCCGGTCGTTTCGCCGCGTGGAGATTTGATCGCCTTCATCTCCAATCGGAATGGCAAGATGCGAGTTTGGGTCAGCAAACTGGATGGCAGCAAGGCCCGCAAGATCTCCCTTCCCGAAACTGAAGTTCACCCAACGATTAAAGCACCCATTGAACAAAAGGTCCCGGCCTGGTCGCCGGACGGGAGATGGATTGCTCACTGGGAAGGAGTGGAAATGATCCATATGAGCAAGTTCACCGGAATCCCGAACCCAAAACGGGATCAACAGATCGCCGAGACTTTTCACGTCTGGGTGGTCGACCGGGATGGCAGGAATCGCCGGAAGGTCGGTCGCGGTGACGATCCTACCTGGTCTCCCGATGGATTCGTGACCCGAGCCTTTCCAGAGCCCAAACGAGGTGGCCCCATGGTGATGGTCGAATCCACAACCGGAGAAAAGGAACTCCCGATTGTGCCCGAGCGACGAAACTGGGGACGTTTCACCTGGATCCCAAAGGTGGCCGGCAAGCCGGATGGCCGGCCATTGCCCGGGAAATGAAACCCATCCATCGATGACCTCGAGTAAACCGGTCCATTTGGATTGAATCAGAACGGGCCCTTGGACAAGATGGTCCATCGGGATGTTTTTCGGTCGCACCACACTACTTCTTTCCTTCGCATTTTTTAGCGCTGTAAAAGCTCAAGCCGGGAAACTCTATTACACCGATCGCGAAGCTGATCTTGTGAGGCGCGCCAACCTTGATGGCTCGGATGTTGAAACGCTGATAGAGCTTCCTGACACCAACTTGCGGGGAATTGTCATTCATCGACCCGGAGGCAAATTGTATTTCTGTGATAACGCCCGAAACACCATTTACCGGGCCGATCTCGATGGCGGAAATCTGGAGGCTATCGTGGAGAACAGGCTCAGATTTCCGGCGGACATCACCATCGATTCAGACTCGCAAAAACTCTACTGGTGCGACCGAACTAACCATCGGATCGAACGGGCCAACCTTGACGGTAGCGACCGTGAAACCGTGCTCGAAACCTCCCTGCCCTATTTTCTCGATCTCGACCCTGCCGGAGGAAAGATATACTGGGGTCACTTTCAAAATGGCACGATCAAGCGGGCCAATCTCGCCGATGGATCCGATGAGGAAGTGGTCATCGACAACCTCACCACGGTCCGCCAGGTAAAACTCGATCTGAGTGGTGGTTACCTCTACTGGTGTGACCGGGATGCGAAACCGGCTCGCATCCAACGACGTCGAATCGAGGGTGGCGAGATTGAGGATCTTTATCTCGGTCTCGATACGCCACACGGCATGGACCTCGATATTCCTGCCGGTAAGATCTACTGGGTGGACACCGGGACCAACGCACGCGACGACAGTATTGGAGCACGCTCGGTTTGCCGGGGAAATATGGATGGAAGCGGACCGGTTGAAATTTTGGCCGAAGGCGACCAACCGTGGGATATTGTTTTGGATCCGACAGTCTCCGATTACATCGACTGGCGACAACGACACCTCCCTGCCGGAGCCAAGCTCGACGGGCCTGCCGACGATATCGATGGTGATGGCGTCCCAAACGGAATTGCTTACGCTCTGGGTGGATCGGTTCCATCTTTTTGCCCCGGATCTCCTACTTTCGAGTACGACGTCCGAAACGGCGTCAGTGATCTTTTCGGTCTCCGCATTGAAGTTTCCACCGACCTTCAAAGCTGGCGACACAACAATGACGGAGGACCACCGGTGACCGATGACTTTCCTGGCCCAGGCCTTCCGGGTGATCCCTTCCAGCATTTTCGCTCCGAGCTCCGCCCCCCCTTCGACACCGCGGAAAGGGTCTATCTTCGGGTAGTGCTGCCTTGAGTCATCCGCCGACTAAAATGGCTGATCGCTAAATCATTACTGCCGCCTGCTTCATTTTCATCATTGCGATTTTTGTGGATGGGATTGGCATAGGAGATCTGACACTCGTTTTCATCGCAGCTGTATTCTCCCACCGTGACCAAGGTCCTGACCGCGACTCGATTGACGGTTGGCCGATTGCCACTTCAGCAGTAGTTTCCTGCGAACGGATTAATTGAGAATATCACTCGAAATTCCGCTCCTTACAGGTGGCATTGAAACATCGTCATTTGGAATTTCGTAGCCCATACTCAAACCCTCAGCCATGAAACTCCAACCAATCCAGATTCTCCTTCTTTCCTGGGTACTTCTGGCTGTGCTCTCCTCGGGGCAAATTCATCCGGTGCTTCTGGACAACTGCACCAAGTGTCACGGTGGGGTGAAGCAAAAAGGTGGTCTTGACCTTCGCACCATCAATGCGGCCCTCAAAGGGGGTGATACCGAATCCGCCCTAGTTCCCGGTAATGCCGACGACAGCCCGATTTTCAAACTGATTCAAGAAGAATCGGATCCACACATGCCGCCCAAAAAGCAGCTCTCGCCGGAAGACATTGAAGCTCTCGGCAAATGGATCACGGACCTGGAGCTCACCCCGCCCAAGGAACTCATCCTTCCCGATCCAAAGGAATCAGCCACCAAAATCATCGATCAGCTGATCGAAGCAAAGTGGAAGGCAGAGAAGGTTCAGCCCTCGACTCCCGCCAGTGACCAGGCTTTCGTTCGACGACTCTATCTCGATCTGCTTGGCCGCATTCCAAAGGCTTCGGAATCCCGGACCTTTCTTGCCGATCAAGATTCACACAAACGGGAAATACTGATCGATCGATTAACGGAATCGAAAGAACATGCGGATCATTTAGCCTCGGTGTTCAACGTGGTCTTTCTGGACCGCGCCGCCATTCGCAAGAGAAATCCCGACCAACGTAAAGCCTGGCTTGGCTATCTTCAATGGGCCTTTCACTCTAATCGGCCGTGGGATCAGATCGGCCGAGATCTCGTCTTGGCACGCCCAAAATCAAAAGAGGATCGGGGCGCCTCGTGGTTCATCCACGAACAACGAGATGATCACAACGAAGTCGCAAAACGAGTATCGCGCACCCTTCTTGGCAAGCAGGTCCAGTGCGCTCAGTGCCACAACCACCCGGTGGCTCCCGAAATTGAACAACGCCACTACTGGGGACTAGTGGCCTTCTTCAATCGCAGCCTCAACGTCAAAACACCTGAGGGACCACGGGTCGCGGAACGCGCCAGTGGCGGCTACGACAAGTTCGCCAATCTCGAAGGAAAAAGTGATCAGTCCCAGCTGGTCATTTACTCCAACGAAGTGATTACCGAACCCGGCGGAAAACAGACCAAGGAGTCTCGCGATCTTTATGCGGTGGCCCCGCCAGATCAATGGCTCCGGAAACTCAAAAAAGATGAGAAGCTCAAGAAAGAGGTCTCAAAACTCCCCGTCCCAAAATTCTCCCGCCGGGAGGCCTTCGCCAATACCCTGACCACAGATAACCCGGACTTCTCGCGGGCCATCATCAATCGCATCTGGGCCCTCATGTTCGGCCGTGGACTGGTTCATCCAGTCGACCTCATGGATTCAGCTCACCCGCCCAGCCATCCCGAACTTCTGGCCTGGCTGGCCCGCGATTTTGAATCACGCGGATACAACCTTCGTCGCCTGATCCGCCAGCTTGCCAAATCAAAAGTCTATCAACTCGATTCACGGCCCGTGCCTTCATCGGGTCTGCCGCCTCTCGATTCCTTCTTTGCCCGCGCGCTCGAAAAACCCCTCTCCGCCGAGAGCCTCGCCCGTTCGCTTCGTGTTGCTCTGGAGCATGATAATCCGAACGACGAATCTTTGCGACGTCGCCTTGCCGGTGTTTTTCCGGAACTATTTGCAGAGAACTTTTCTCCTTCGATCCAACAAACGATGTTCTTTTCCAATAGCCCACTTTTTGACCAACTCATCGCCAAATCTCCACTCCTCAAACGTCTTACCGGGATCCAAAGTAACCGGGCACTGGCACGCGAGATTTTTGAGGTAATCTTATCCCGATCTCCCGATTCGTCAGAGATGAAACGCTCGCTTGCCTTCTTGCAACCTGGAAACCCCGCTTCCATCCAACATTTTTGCTGGGCACTCATCACAAGTGCGGAATTTCGCATGAACCACTGATGGCCAAACCCACTCCAAATCAAGATTGCGGATCTCCCGATCACAATCTGCACCGTCGCAAGTTCCTCCAGGGGCTTTCGGCCGGCGCCATTTCCTCGATGAGCTGGGCCGGCTTGTTTGGCGCACCGGCCTTTGCGGAAATCGCGAAGAAGAAGCAAAAGCATTGCATCCTACTCTGGCTTTGCGGAGGACCCAGCCAGTTTGAAACTTGGGATCCCAAACCAGGAACCACCACCGGCGGTCCTTTCAAAAGCATTCCGACCAAAATCCCTGGCACCCACTTTTCGGAGCTTCTGCCCAAATGCGCCTCGATCGCGGACAAGCTCGCGGTCGTTCGCTCAATGCACACCAAGGCCAAGGAGCACACCGAAGGCATCAACCTGCTTCAGCGCGGCCATGCTCCTCGAGCGCCCTTCACCCGCCCCACTCTCGGCTCGGTGTTAGCCCAGCAACTCGGTCAGCTTGATTCCAAGCTTCCCAACTTCATCCTTCTCGACCCCTGCCCGGAAGGAAACGAATTCAAAGGCTTCAAGGCCGGAAACTGGGCCGGCTGGCTTGGCGCGGAATACTCGCCGGTCCGGGTTGGCGGTGAATTTAAGATCCCCAATGCCAACCGGCTCGATTCCATCACGGAGGACGATCACGAAGCGCGGGAAGCTCTTCGTAGCTTCTTCAGCAAAAAGTATGAGAACGATCGTAAATCCGCGGCAGCCAGTTCATGGAATGCCACCTTCGAACGGGTCAATGGATTGATGAGCTGCGCCCACCTTTTTGATCTTGAACGGTTGCCCCAAAAGGATCGTGACCGCTACGGCTCAGGCGCCTTTGGACAACACGCCCTGCTGGCCCGCACCCTAGTGGAAGAGGGCGCTCCATTCGTGATGGTGGCGAACGGGATGCCGTGGGACAGCCATGTCTTCAATCACGAGATCTACCAGATGGTCGTTCCTGATCTAGACAACATCATCTTCCAGCTGACCAACGATCTCGAGGAGCGCGGACTTCTCGAGGATACGCTCGTGGTGGCGATGGGGGAGTTCGGCCGGTCACCCTGGATCAACCAGGCCCGCGGGCGCGACCACTATCCCGACGCCTGGTCACTCGCGATGGCCGGTTGCGGCATCCAGGGAGGTGCCGTGGTGGGGTCGACCGACAAATACGGAGCGGAAGTGGTCGATGATCCCTTTAACGAGGAAAACCTCTTCGCGACCATTTTCTCGGCT
Organism: Akkermansiaceae bacterium; assembly: GCA_049596615.1. Lineage (GTDB taxonomy): Bacteria > Verrucomicrobiota > Verrucomicrobiia > Verrucomicrobiales > Akkermansiaceae > SW10. The sequence continues at coordinate 50,499 of JBMYLT010000018.1, forward strand.
CTCGGAATCGACCCACACGCCGAGTTCAAGATCGACGGATTTCCCACCTTCCATCACGTCGAGAACAACGCCGAACCCATCAAACAGATTCTCTCATGAGCACTCCGACCCTCAAGAAAGGCAAGGAGATCAAACTCCCTTCGCACGTCCTAGACCTCACCTTGGGAGCCGACAACCAGCTCTATGTCGCTTGCCTCGACGGCGGGATCTACGAAGTGTCCACGGTCACCAATCTCCTAAAGAAGCCTTGGAAGGAAATCGCCCGCCACAACAACTTTGCCTCCGGAATCAATTGGTCGGAATCTCTGAAATCCCTCGTTTCAGCCAGCTACGATGGTGACCTCAAGTGGATCAGTCCGTCTGAGAAAAAAGAAACCGCCAGGATCAAAGCCCACAACTTCTGGTCCTGGCAAAGTCGTGTCTCACCTGACGGCAAGATGGTGGCCACTTCGACCGGCCAGTATCTTTGTGGAGGTTACAAATACGAACCGGCCCCGGAGACCGAACCCTCGGTCAAAGTCTTCGATATAGCTACCCGGGAGCTCTTGCATTCCTTCCCTCATACTCCCCCCGTTCAATCAGTGGCCTTTTCCCACGACGGCAATATCCTCGCGGCCGGGAATCTCATGGGCGAAGTGATTCTCTGGGACCTCGCGAACGCCGGGAAGGAAATCGCCCGCATCAAGACTCCGGACTTTACCGGCTGGGGAATCATCAAGGGGCACTACTACACCGGAGGAATATTTTCTCTTAACTTTGCGCCCGACGACCAATCGCTGTTTCTCGCCGGAATGGGTAAGACCACTGATCCGGCAGCCGGCAATGGCAAACAGCTCTGGCAACGGTTTTCCTGGAAAGGCGGCGTTCAGAAAATTGGCGAAGCGGCCAAAGGAGAGATCGGTGAAGGCCTCATGGAGACTCTCGCTTTCCATCCGACGGGAGACTTTTTTGTGATGGCCGGCCGCCTGTTCAAAGGTGACTGGAATGCCGCCCTTTTCGACCGCGAATCAGGTTCGAGGGTCCACCATCAGAATGTCGGTTTTCGCATTTCCACTTCAGCCTTCACCGGAAATGGCAAACGCCTTTATCTCGGTGGCGGCGTGAACCAGGGACGGCCCAATGAAAAAAAACAATGGGGACGGGTGGTGATTTACGAGGTGGTCTAAGGCCCTCCTCGACGAAAACGCGGTTCCAAGGCAAACATAAGCCGGTCAATAAGCCGGTCACTTTCGCGCCATCAACCAAAGCGCGTCAGAAAGACGGTTGAGAAAGATCCGGATAGGTTGCCTCGCCACGTCATCGGAGACCTCCCAGACTCGCCGTTCGGCTCGCCGCGCCAACGTGCGGGCCACATGAAGCCGGGCTGACAACTCATCGCCACCTTGCCCCGGACGCAGCCAGCCCTCAAATTTTCGGTCCCCTTCAATTCCCCCGCTCCATTCTTCCATCCACCCAATCTCCTCTTCGCCAATCCTCCCAAAACCCGCCCGGTCGTATTCCTCGTCTTTCCCCGGCGGCATGGCCAACTCTCCCATCAAGGTCACGAGCCATTTCTGAATCCGGTCCACCGCCTCCGCGGCCTCGCCATCCATCGCAACTCGGGCCAGCCCCAGAGCGGAATTGAGTTCATCGACCGTTCCAAGGGCCTCGACCTGGGGATCGCCCTTGGCTGCTTTCCCTCCAAACAACAAATCGGTGAATCCCTGGTCCCCTCGTTTCGTCGTAATACTCATCGCGGGAGAACTTTCATCTTTCCTTCTCCCCCGTCCACTACGAAACTCCCGGTCATGCAACGTCGACACTTCATCCATTCTTCTTTCGCCGCCATCGCCAGCACCGCTTTCGCCGATCACCACGGTAAAAAGGTCCAAAAAGCCGAGGATCTCTTCGAGATCTCCCTCGCCCAGTGGTCCAACCACCGCGCTCTTAAGGGTGGTAAAATGAAAAACCTCGACTGGCCTTCCTACACCAAAAAAGCCTATGGCATCCACGCGTTGGAATACGTCAACCAATTCTTCAAGGACAAAGCCAAGGACATGGCCTACCTCGGCGAACTCAAGAAGCGGGTTTCCGACCTCGGCATGACCAACGTCCTGATCATGATCGACGGCGAAGGCGCGATCGGAGCCGGATCCGATGCCGGACGCCAAAAGACGGTCGATAATCACAAGCGCTGGGTGGAAGCCGCCAAGTTCCTTGGCTGCCACTCGATTCGCGTGAATTCACAAGGACAGGGGAAAGATGACGACGAAAAGGCCTCCAACTGTGTGAAAGGCCTCACCGCTCTTTCTAAATTTGGCGCGGAACACGACATGAACATCATTGTCGAAAACCACGGCGGGCTCTCCTCAAACGGCACCTGGATGGCCAAGGTCCTCAAGGACGTCGGCATGAAAAACTGTGGTTCCCTGCCTGATTTCGGAAACTTCCACGGATACGACCGCTATCAGGGGCTCGAAGATCTCATGCCCTACGCCAAGGGAGTGTCGGCCAAGTCTCACGAATTCAATGACAAGGGTGAGGAAGTCCGAACCGATTTCATGAAGGCCCTTAAGATCGTCTTAAAACACGGCTATAAAGGCTACATCGGGGTGGAATATGAAGGGCGGAAGCTCTCGGAAGACGACGGAATCAAGGCCACAAAGGTTCTCCTCGAGAAATGCCGGACCGCTCTCTTCAGCGAGATTCAAAAGTAGCCGCACCCTAGCTCGATTTCCGGAAGAAACCCGGGTGCATCATCCGGGTTTCTTTAACGGCCCTTAATCGTTTTTGTTCTTTTTTCTGAAAAACGATTTTTTTAAATATTACCGTTGCCAGAGGCTCAGACTTGTCGACACTGTATCACGTTACTTCGTCAATTCCATGGCTGCTCCGTTGCTTTCGCTTCCTGAACTGAAACATCTTCCCGAGCTTGATCCGGATTTCCGGCCGGCTTCTGTTTGGACCAAGACATTCCTCGCACTTTGCCAAGTTCAGGGAAGTCGTGAGCTCAAGATGGTCATCCTGCGTCCCGACGGCACCGGTCTGGCTCATCGTGAAACCATTCTCGCAGACGAGGCTCCCAATGGTGCCGCCCTCAATTTCCGCTTTATCGAACGAACCCTCAAGTTCCTCCTGTGGAGCTTTGGCGGAACGTCCGTAGTGTTGGAGGACGCCGATGGGCTTGCGCAGGAACTGTCGGAGCATTACCGGGAGGGCGGAGCGCGAGAATTCGATGTCGATTACTCGCGGCGCTTTTTCGGGGAAACGCTGACCATTTCCTCGGTTCCGACCGGTCAGTTGCCCATCCCAGCAGCGGAAAAGGAGGACACCGTAGAAATCGGCCTGCAGGGAAACCGCATTGGATTCGATCTCGGTGGATCCGACCGCAAGTGTGCGGCTGTGGTCGACGGTGAGGTGGTTTATTCCGATGAGGTCACTTGGGATCCCTACTTCCAGAGCGACCCCAAGTATCACCTCGAGGGAATTCTCGACAGCATTCGTCTGGCCGCCGGTCACCTGCCTTCAGTCGATGCCATCGGCGGATCAGCCGCCGGGGTTTACGTGGACAGTAAAGTGCGGGCGGCCTCTCTTTTCCGGGGAGTCCCCGATGAGCTTTTCGCAGATCACGTTGAAAACATCTTTTTTGAAGTCGCCAAGGAATGGGGTGTTCCCATTCGGGTCGTGAACGACGGCGATGTCACCGCCCTTGCGGGTGCGATGGCGCTCGAGGATGGCTGCGTCCTCGGCCTCGCCATGGGCACAAGCGCGGCGGCGGGCTACGCCGACGAACACAGTCGCATCACCAACTGGCTTTCCGAACTCGCTTTCGTCCCTGTCGATTTTAATGCCGAGGCCGCACGCGATGAATGGTCGGGCGACATCGGATGCTCAGTGAACTACTTCAGCCAACAAGCGGTCTCCCGTCTCATCGAGCCCGCCGGACTCGACATCAACCCCGCCCTCGACAAGCCGGAGAAACTCGTTCTAGTTCAAAAAGCGATGGAAGAAGGCAACGACCGCGCTACTTCTATTTACCGCACCATTGGCTCCTACCTGGGTTATGCCATTCCACAATATGCCCGATTCTATAACATTCGTCACATGCTACTGCTAGGAAGGGTCCTCACCGGCAAAGGCGGAGAAATCATCATCGCCAAGGCCGAGGAGGTTCTGCGCGATGAATTCCCGGGGCTTGCCAAAAAGATTTCGCTCAGCACCCCGGACGAGAAGATGAAGCGCCATGGTCAGGCCATCGCCGCGGCCAGCCTTCCTTCCCTCTAGTAAACTTCCACCTGATGTAAGGATAAACCGATTCCGGTGACGGGCGTCACAACAACCCCAAGCGGGAACTCTCAGGCATTTTCCAAGCCGTGACGGGAGCCAAAGGCCGACTCAAAACCGGGGAGATTCTCGATGTGAATTCGCAAGGGCCGGATGTTTACAACACAATCGCCCGCACCACCGGAGTAAAAGCCAAGCTGGGTCGCTCCGAACGACCCGGAAAGCTGATCGGCAGGATCATCGCGTGAAACTCCTGGAAAGGCCTCTGGCGCCCAAGAGTTGAGTTGTGCCCTGCAAAGCCTGCCGCTAGGCTCTCCCATGCGCGCAAAACACCTTCTGATCGGAATCCTCGTCTCCGAATCGCTCGCATTCGCGACGCCAGTGATCAACGAGATTCACTACAACAACGACGACAACACCGTCTTCAACGAGTTCGTCGAAATCCACAACCCGGACGAAACCCCAATCGATGTGAGCAACTGGTCGCTCGCCGGAGGCGTCCGGTTCGCAATCCCGCCCGGAACAGTCATTCCAGCGGGCGGCTACCTCGTCATTGCGGAAGACCCGGCGACCATCACATCGGAATTCGAAGTCCCCGCCCTCGGTCCTTATGAAGGTGGCCTCAGTAGCAAAGGCGAGCTCCTTGAACTCCTCGATGCTTCCGGATCTCTTCAGGACCAGGTCGATTACGGCATTGGCTTTCCCTGGCCGACCCGGGCGAAAGGCGAGGGTAGCTCCATGGAGCTGATCAACCCGGAACTCGACAACGACCTTGGCAGCTCCTGGCGTAGCTCGGGGATCGGCTACACCGGAGTGAAGCAATTCTACATCGATGCCGGTTCGGAATGGCGATACCGCAAGGGAAACAGTGAAGCCTCCGACCCTATCCACGACTGGACCCGCACGGACTTTACGGAAGACGCTTCATGGCTCGCCGGTCTCGCTCCCTTCGGGCGTAGCGAACCAGCCTTTATCTCCACCGAGCTCAACGATGCCCGCAACAACTACGCTTCAGTCTTCTTGCGCAAATCCTTCACCCTCGACAGCCCACCGCCCTCGTCAGCCATTCTTCGGCTGATTTATGATGATGGGGCGATTGTTTGGCTGAACGGCACGGAAATCTTCCGGACCCCCTCGGTGGCTGCGGGCGTAATCGATCATCGGGGCAATGCGCCAGACAATCCGGGAGGCAATGCCTCTGCCATCAATTCGCACGAGCAAGATGGATATGAAGAATTTCTCATCGGAGGGACCGCCACTCTCTTTCAGGAGGGCGAGAATGTCCTCGCAGTTCAGCTCTTCAATTCCTCGATTGGAAACGTCGATCTCCTTATCGATGCCGTCCTTGAAAGTCCCGAGCCATTTAGCGAGGCCGCTCCGCCCAGCCCGGGAAAGGCCAATGGTTCTACCACCGCAGCCGCTCCGCCGAACATCCGTCAGGTCCGCCATACTCCAAATGAACCGACTTCGTCAGATCCCGTGGTAATTAGCGCGAAAGTCACCGACCCCGAGGGCGTAGCCTCCGTCACGCTGTCTTATCAGGTAGTGACACCCGGCTCTTACGTCAGGCTCACTGACGGTGATTACGAAAACGGATGGACCGATGTCGTCATGACTGATCCTGACGGTGACGAAACTTTTTCCGCCACCCTGCCCGTTCGTAATCATCGCGAACTCATCCGCTATCGCATCACGGTCGCCGATGAGCAGGGAGCGTCGGTCACCGTGCCCTACGATGACGACGAACAGCCCAATTTCGCCTACTTTGTATACGATGGTGTGTCTTCTTGGTCCGGCTCAAATCGTCAAGGCGTCGATGCTCCGGTCACATTCCCTCCAACGCTCCTCGATCAGATGCCCACCTATCATCTCATCGCAAATGCTGCGGACGTCACCAACTGCCAGTATAACTCGGGTTTTGAAAATACCCGATTCCGGGGAACCATGGTTTACGATGGGGTGGTTTACGATCACATCGAGTTCAAGATTCGCGGTGAATTTTCCACCTACCGCAGTGGAAAAAACAAATGGCGGATTTTTTTTAATCCAGCCCGTGATTTCGAAGCTCGTGACAACTACGGGAACAAATACCGCGAACCGTGGGATGAGCTCAACATCAACGCGAATGCCAGCCCTTGGGCTGCCGTCAATCGGGGCATGGCTGGCCTTGATGAAGCACTCTCCTTCAAAGCCTATCAGATTGCCGGACTCGCCAGCCCAAACACCAATTACTTTCAGTTCCGCGTGATCGATGAAGCCCAGGAGTCGTTCCCGAATGACCAATACCGCGGCGACCTTTGGGGTCTCTACCTCGCGGTCGAACAACCCGACGGGTCTTTCCTAGACGAACGCGATCTCTCGCCCGGAAATGTCTACAAAATCGAAGGAGGAAACGGAGACAAGAAACACCAGGCTCCCAACCAACCAACAAGTATTTCGGACTGGGCAACCTTTTACAGCCAATCAAACAACACCAATACGGAAGCGTGGTGGAGGGAAAACATGGACATCCCCTCCTACGTCACCTTCCGCGCGGTCAACCGAGCGGTCGGTAACGTCGACCTTCGCCACGGAGCCAATCATTACTTCTACCACCGTGGACTTGAAGATGGCACTCCGGATAAGTGGGTCGTCATCCCCTGGGATCTCGATATGATGCTCATCGCGATGGGACACTGGTCTGGAACGATCCGCCAGGAACGGTGCCTCAACCACCCCGCTATCCGCATCGAATACCAAAACCACTGCCGGGAAATCATGGACCTTCTGCTTTCCGACGCCGATCCCGACGGTGGGCAGGTCGGTCAACTCATTGAGGAGTTTGCCCGTCTCGTAAGCCCGGACGGTCAAACGCCCGATTGGGTCACCCTAGATCAGCATCTTTGGAACTGGCACCCGCGCACCCAGACTGGCAATGCTCAAACCAATCACAAGGGGAGCTTTTATCGGACGCCCTACACCGATTCACGACGCGGCGGCTCATGGAGCCGCACGCTGACCCAGAGTGCTTTTCTGGGATCGAAGAACTACGTCATGCAATATATGACCGACAGTGATCCCAACCCCGAAACGTGGTCTCGCAACAGTGGTGACCAGCGAGGTTATGGCTTCAATTTCGTGTCATCGGAAGCCCGGGATCTCAGTATTCCCGACACCCCGGTGATCACCTACACTGGAGAAGACGGATTCCCGACATCTAGACTCGCCTTTACCAGCACAGCTTTTTCCGATCCACAAGGTCCGACAACATTCGGTGCGATGGAGTGGCGGATCGCCGAGATTGCCAACCCAGTCGACGAAACTCCAACCTACGAGGTAGAAAACGCTTGGGAAAGCGGCGTGCTCACCACCTTCAACGGCACCCTGACTCCTCCGGCTCTCGCCACCCGGCCCGACCGTACCTACCGCGCCCGGGTTCGACACCAAGACAACACCGGACGCTGGAGCCATTGGTCAGCCCCTGTGGAATTCAATACAAACCTCCCTGACACCGAGCTGCTCCGGCAAAACCTCGTTATCAGCGAGATCATGTATAATCCGGCGGGAGACGATACCACAGAATACCTCGAGCTTTTCAACCGGGGCAACGAACCGTTGGACCTCACCAACGTCCGCTTTACCAAAGGCATCGACTACGACTTCCCCACCGGCACCACGCTTGCCGCAGGAGCCTACCTTCTCGTGGTCAAAAACACCGCCGCCTTCGAAGCAAAATACGGAGACTCCCTTCCCGTCGCCCCCGGACAATACAACGGCGACAGTCTCAGCAATGGCGGTGAATTGCTCAAATTAGCACTCGGCACGGTCGCGATCCATGAATTTGAATTCGACGATGATCTCCCATGGCCAAAGTCTCCCGATGGTAGTGGTTACTCACTGATCCTCTCTCACGTCGGCGGATTTACCGTGGATCCACTCCTTGACCCTCTCGGTCACGGTCTTCCTCAAAATTGGAGAGCTAGCAGTGACCTCGATGGGTCCCCAGGTGTCAGCGATCCAACCACTGTCTTTTCGGGAACTCCGGGAAGTGATGCCGACAACGACGAACTGGACGATCTCCTTGAGTATGCTCTTGGAACTTCTGCAACGACCTTCAATGAGTCACCCTTCAACATCTCTGTAAATCCTAGCGCTGCCAGCCTGACTTTCCCAGTCGCCCCCCTCGCAGATGGCGTCATTTATCTCCCGGAATCCAGCACTGACCTCGTCAACTGGATCCCGCTCGAAAATCAAACAGCAAGTCCTCCCGGCTCTCGGACCTACACCCTCTTTGAACCCGGCGAAAAAACTTTCTTCCGCCTGCGCGTGCAACAAGTCGAGTCGATCCCTCGTTAAGCTAATTCCACATGAAAGCACTTCTCGCCTTCTCCTTTTCCGTCCCTGCCCTTTTCGCTGAACCGGTCACTCTTAATCTCTGGGCAGGCCCCGTTCCGGGCGAAGCCGACCAGGAGATTGGGGAAGAAAAAATCATCGATCGAAAAAACGACGGTATCCTGCGAATCACCAACGTCAGGAAACCGACGATCACCTACTACCCAGCACCAGCCGAAAAGTCGACTGGGGCAGCCGTCATCGTGGCACCAGGGGGCGGCTACTCAATTCTCGCATACTCCCACGAAGGCACCGATGTCTGCAAATGGCTGAACGACCTTGGGGTATCGGCCGTCCTCCTTAAATACCGAACCCCACGCCGCAAGAACCTCGCCAAACATCACGCTCCGTTGCAAGACGCCCAACGCGCGGTCAGCCTCGTGCGCTCCAAGGCCGCGGAATGGAAGATTGATCCGAACCGGGTTGGTTTCCTCGGATTCTCAGCCGGAGGCCATCTTACCGCCACCGTGCTCAATTCCAAAAACAAGGTGGTGTTTCCCAAATCAAAGGTGGATGGATTCTCGCCCGTCCCCAACTTCGGCATTTTAATCTACGCTGCCTATCTCAAGGACCCAGAAAACCCCAACCAGCTTGTCCCTGAAGTTGCGGTGAACGAAAACACTCCACCGTGCTTTTTGGTGGTGGGACACGAAGACTCCCGCTTTGTAGAGGGTTCAGCTCTTTTTTACCTCGCCATGCAGCGCGCCAAGCGCCCCTGCGAACTCCATATTTTTGGCAAAGGCGGGCATGGCTTTGGCATGAAGAAAATCTCCCAACGGATCGGTGGCTGGCCCCAAATGGCCGGGCAATGGATGAAGGAATCAGGACTTCTCTCTTCGGGGAGCAAATAGCCTGAAATGAGCTGAAATACGGGACTGAAGGGGATTTTATCAGTTTTTTAATCCGACAAGCGCGCAAAAAGAAAGGTTTGCTTTCTGGACAGGGTATCTATCCCATTCTACCCCGTAACCTTCTTGCCTGGTGTCCTCTAGATTCAGTTCCTTCTGCGCTCTCGTTTTTGTGGTCCCTCTTGCCTTCGCGGCCGCAGCCGAACCCGACTTTCGCACCCATATTCAGCCGATTCTAGAGACCAACTGCGTCCGCTGCCACACCGAGAAGAAGGTGAAAGGTGGCTTGCGGCTCGACACTCACGAGAAAATGCTCGAGGGCGGTGACACCGCCGAAGCCGTGGTGCCGGGCGACCCCTCCAAAAGCGAACTCCTTGTTAGGGTTCATCTCCGCCCCATCGATGAAGGCGTGATGCCTGATGAAGGCCAAATGCTAAAACCCGAGGAAGTGGCTCTTCTCGACGCTTGGGTACAAGCCGGAGCTCCTTGGCCCAAAGGTGTGACTTTGGTGGAACGGAAACCCAAGAAACCCAAGCGGGTGGCCATGCCCGAAAAGGCCCCGAATTCGAATCTGGAGGCTACGGCCATGCTGGACGACATCCTGCGCCGCGAAAACAAAGACACCGATGTCATCACCACCAAGACTATCGATGACCTCGCCTTCCTCCGCCGCGCCACCGTCGATCTCATTGGGCGCATTCCCACCATGGGCGAAATCCGCGAGTTCCAGAAATGGGGCAGCGACCGCCGCGCCCGTCTCATTGAAAAACTCACCACGCACGACCGTTTCGCCGACCGTTGGACCATTTTCATGGCCGACATGTTGCGAATCCGCTCGAACGTCACCGGCGGAAACCAGCTTCTTGCTTACATTCACGGATCCCTAAAGCAGGGTAAACCCTACGATGAACTTGTCCGAGAACTCATCAGTGCTTCCGGCCGCGCCAATTCCAACCCAGCAGTGGGCTACATTCTCGGAGATGACGCCCAGCCGATGGAACTCGCCGCCGCCACATCCCAGATCTTCCTCGGAGTCCGCATCGGCTGCGCAATGTGCCACGATCACCCTTTCGACGACTGGGAACAGAAACACTTTTACGATCTCGCGGCCTTCTTCGGAAAAACCAAAACCATGCGCAGCCGCCGCCAGAACGGTTCTATTTACACTACCGAGGGAGACACGAACGTCGTGCTTTGGCCTCCCGAGGACAAAGCCGAGCCCGAAGACCGTAAGCCAGTAAAGCCAAAGTTCCCCTTCATCATGGGGGAACCCAAGCCAAACGCACACTACCTCAAGCGATTCGAGTCGGCCCGCCTTGCTCGTGAAAAGAATAATTCGGCGGATGACGACACCGCTTCCCTCGACGCCCTGCTCGACTCGGTAGAGCCCGAAGTGGGTAGCCCCAGTGATCCCGTTCTCAAGGAAGCCCGCAAAGAGAGCCGGAACCTCAACGTTCATGGTGACATCTACAAATCCAGCGAACTGCGCGCGCAACTAGCCCAACTCATCACGGATCCACGCAACGACTATTTCTCGCGCGCCTTCGTGAACCGGGTTTGGGCCGAACTCATTGGTCACGGATTCGTCGAACCCCTCGACAATTTCTCCGACTACAACGGCCTCCATCATCCGACCACGCTGGACTTCCTCGCTCAGGAATTCACCGCGAGTGGTTACGATTTCCGCACGCTCATTCGCATCATCGTGCTCTCGGACGCCTACCGCCGCTCAAATCTTCCTGCCAACACTCCTATCGAAACCCGTGAGAAGAGCGAAAAGAATTTCGCCGCTGCACCCATTCGTCGCATGATCAGCGAGGTTCTCTACGACAGCATCGTAGTTGCCGGTCACCTAGAAGATTTCAAGTGGCCCAAGGGAGCCAACTCCAAGGAAGTCACTCGCGAGATCCGGGTCTCCACCGGTGAATACACTATTGTTCCAGCCGCAGCCGGAGCGGAGCCCATCATGATGGCCAAGAAAGAACCGATTCGCGATGACGGCTACGATTTAGAATCATCCCTGACGATCGACTTCAACTCCGTTCTTTCCTCCAGCGAGCAAGCCGAATTGGCCTCTATGCGCATGAAGTCCGATAAACAAATCGAAGCCGAGAAAATGGCTGCGATACAAAGGGAACAAGAGCGCAAGGTGATGAAGTATAAGATGGAAACAATCACCGAAACCATTGATGACAACCCGCGATTCGACAGCGCAATGCGCATGGCCACCCCCGCTCCGCCCGCCCACTTCCTCCGAGTCTTTGGACAGCCCGCCCGCACCGGTCTTGGCGAGTTTCGCGACGATACCTCTTCCCTACGCCAGCAACTCCTGATGTTAAACGGACGTCTCACCAACGAGGCCGCGCGCGTTGGCACTCTCGAACCGCTCCACCGCATTCTTGAAAAAGACGAGGACGCCGCTATCGATCATGCCTATCAGGAGATTCTCACCCGACTCCCGACCGCCGAAGAAAAAAGCGACGCCCGCCTGATCGTCAACAAAACCGCTGAAGGAATGGCCGACCTCCGTTGGGCTCTCCTCAACAGCAACGAATTTCGCTTCCTGCCCTAACCTGTCTCAGAAACTTGACACCCCATCAATTGGTAACCCACTAATCCACAACCAGTCCCATGTCTTGTAACGATTACCAACTCACCCGCCGCCGCGCGCTCCAGACTTTCAGCGCCAGCCTTCTTGGTATGCCGGTCAGCCGACTCCTCGCGGAAGGCCAAACCTCCAAAGCCAAAGCCGAACACGTCATCCTTTTCTGGAACAGCGGCGGCATGAGCCACCTCGACACTTGGGACCCAAAGCCGGGCCGCAAAGTTCAGGGCGAATTCAATCCGATTAAGACCTCGGTCGACGGCATGGAAATCTCCGAAATTTTCCCCCAGCTGGCGAAGCAAATGCATCACGGTGCGCTCATCCGTTCGATCGCCGGAACCAATGGTGACCATGGCCGTGCGCAATACGAACTCCAAACCGGCTTCAACCAGTCCCCCAACATCATGCACCCGGGACTTGGGTCCATTGTCGTTCACGAACGCGAACCACTTGGCGACCTCCCTGCCTTTGTCAGCATAAGCGGCCAGGCCTCACGCTCGGGTTATCTTGGTCAGCAGTGCGAAGCGTATTTTGTCGGACGCCCCGGTCAGAAAGACCCCTATCTCGCCTTCCCCGAAGGCATCAATCATGCGCGTGGCATGCAACGTCTGCAGATTCTCGAAAAGATGAACCGCCGTACCGCCGCAAAGACGGGTGGGGAGGAATTAAAAGCCTCGCAAACCGCCCTGAAAGACGCCGTCGCTCTCATGGAAAGCCCGGCTCTCAAGGCTTTTGACCTCAAAGAAGAAAATTCCGCCACCGTCGAAAAATACGGTGACACGGAGTTTGGTCGTGGTGCCCTCCTCGCCCGTCGACTCGTTGAAAAGGGCGTTCGCTTTGTGCAGGTCAATCGTGGAGGGTTTGACAACCACGGCAACATCTTTGAAGCGATGAGGAACCACGGCGCGCAAATGGACCCGGGCATTGCATCACTCATTTCCGACCTCAAGGCCAACGGCAAGCTCGAGAAAACCCTTGTCGTAGTTCTCAGTGAGTTTGGCCGGACGCCTCGTATCAACGATGGCGGCGGTCGTGACCACTGGGCACGCGCCTTCAGTTGCATGATGGCCGGAGGTGGTATCAAAGGCGGAAGCATCGTCGGCGCAACCGATCCCGACGGCATGGAAGTGGCCGAGCGCCCGGTCAAAGTGGCCGACCTTCACGCTACGATGTGTCACGCGCTTGGCATCGACCTCAACAAGGAACTCACCACTCCGCAAGGCCGCCCCATGCGCCTTATCCGCAAGGAGGCCCAGCCCATTTCCGAGTTGTTTGCGTAAACGTGGTGGAGACCTTCGATCTCCCCGCCCTTCTCTAATTTGAAACCCAAAGTGGCCGGTTGCCGCTTTGGGTTTTTCATTATCCGAAAATACAGAATCACTTCCAACTCAGGGAGATTTCTCTCTCAGAAACCCCACAAATTCCCCAGAAAAATAGACAACCCAGCCACACTCGCTCAGTATCTCTCCTGATGGTTCGGTTACTCTGCTTCCTACTTTTCATTTCCACTCCTCCACTTGCTGCACAGACCACCCGTAAGGTCGAGCGTGGATCGATCATTGAGGACCGGGCGGCCCGCAAACTTCTGCAGGCCGGAGACGCCCGTCTCGAACTGGGTGAAAATGAAAAAGCCCTCGAAATCTGGGAGTCGGTGGTAGAACGCTACCCGCGTAGCCAGATCCGATTTGAGGCCCACCTTCGCCTCGGTGACCACCTTCTTCAGGAGATCAAGGATTTCGAAAAGGCCCGCGTTCATTTCCAAGCCGCCGCTGCCGAAGCCAATCAGGACGACGAAAAGCGCGCCTACGCCTTCCTTAACACCGGCACCTGCTTTTACGAAGCCGGGAACTACGGGAAGTGCTTTAGCATCATGCGGGATGTCATCGCGATTTTCCCCAACTCGCCTGAAGTTAACGAGGCATACTACTACATCGGTCTCGGTCATTTCAAACTGGGCCACTACAGCCGTGCCATCGAGGCCCTCGAAAAAGTCGGCACCGTATTTTCGAGGGACGATTCCCAGATCGAAAAAGTGGAGGCTGGAAAGCGGCTTTACGTCAAAATTGATGACCAGGATTTCGCAATCCTCGAACCCGGAACACAGGTCAAGGTCACCTGCCGCACCAAGGGCGGTGATGAGGAATCGATTCTCTGCGACCCGCTCGGCAGGAATGCCCGTATCGTGATGGGCCGGATCCAGACGAAACTGGACCAGGCCTCACCCAATAATGGCATCCTTGAAGTCCGTGGCGGGGACCACGTCACCGTGACTTACACCGACGCCCACACCGCCGACAAGCAGGTCGACGAGAAGCGCCTAAAGGAAGTAATCGTGGTGGGTAACGGAGTCGCCCGGATCACTGACGGATCCTACCTCCATGACCTCCCTGCCGCGGTCTTGGGAAAGAGCCTTCACCTCCAAATCACCGACGCTGATCACGATACTACCGACGGACCAGACAAAGTGGAAGCCACAGTACAAATCTTTCGCCGGAAGACCCCCGATGAAATCGACGAAGAACTGGCCAAAGGCGTGGCCAGTGGAGAACTCATGGAGGGACCTGACGGCGAAGACCTGAAATCAAAAATTGATCCGCTACTCATGTTACGTTCCCTTCCGGTTACGCTTCGCGAACAAGAACAAAAAGGCACCTTCCGGCTCGTCCTTCCCCTTCGGCTCGGAGTCTCCGATGGCGTCATCACTGGCGAGCCCGGACAGACCATTCGTCTGGTCTATCGTGATGAGCGCAATCTCACCGATGAAGCGATTGTTCGTACTACGGAAACCAAAATCATCGAAGGCAACCTTGGCGAGGTCCGGGTCACCCGCACCGACATTTCGGACGAGGAGCTCAGACTAAAAACGAAACTGCAAACCGCGTCGGCGTTGACCGAGGTTGGCAACCGCTACAAGGACTTTGGTCTCAATGAAAAGGCCAACCTGAAGTATGCCGAGGCCCTCGACGTATGCGAGGAAATCCTGGAACAAGCCCGCGAAGCTGGTGGCAAGTTGCTTGAAGAAACCTACGTGCAGCTCTGGCGGATCTACTTTGCGATGGACAAGCTCGACCTTGCTCTCGGAATGAGCCGTCGTCTCCTCAGCGAGTTCCCGACAAGCTCATTTGTCGATGAAGCGATGCTCCAACAAGCCCACGTGGAGCGAAAGCGCGGCAACTTCCCCCGCGCTATTAGCCTCTACGCAAGCATTGCCAAGCTGCCAGGCAGCCCGCTCAAAGGCGAGGGGCAGTTCTACACCGGAGAGTGTTACGAAGCAATGGCCTTGAAGGCCCCTAGCGCTCAGTCCGGCCCTCTCTTTGAAAAAGCCTTCTTGGCCTACCAAAGAGTCTACGAGCAATTTCCCGATTCCGGACGCGTTGGCGATGCCGTGGCCAAGATGGCTGCCTTTTATTACAAAAAAGAGGATTACGCCCGGGCCGTTGATGTTTTCGAGAATGTCCTTTCCGACCATCCCGACGCCAACTTCCTCGACGTCATCCTCTTCAACTACGGCCGCTCTCTCTACAAACTGGAACGTAAGCCGGAAGCCCGACGGAAATTTGAACAACTGATACGGGATTACCCCGAAAGCGACATCGCCCCTGAAGCCAACAAGATTGTCGAAGCACTCAAGAAAGCCGGCTTCTAATGACTTCGGAAAAAAATCGTCATCCCAACCCCACTTTTAATCGTCGGGCCAACCAAGCGCGGGCGTAGTTCCAATGATGAACCAAGGTGCGGGCCGAGATCTCCGTCGCTTCAGCGGTTTCATCGATGATCAACCCAGCAAAAAAAGCGCAGGTGTAACAATAACCCTAACTTGGGATCATCTTTTTTAAGTGATTCGATCGCTTCATTGACCTGAAAGATATACTCCGAGTTTTATTTCTCAGGTGGGGCGCGAAACTTAAATACTTCGGGCCTCATTCATTCAACTCTAAAGGCAATCCAACCAAAACGCCGTCCTGACTGATGAAAAGAGGTCTAGGCGGAGTTTTTCTTGCCGAAATCACTGAGAAACTGGCCGAAATCACCGCCTCATTTTGGGCTGATTTCCGAAGCGTTAAAATTTGAAAGGAAGATCGACAAACAAGACAGACCGAACCACTCCATTTCGTATCATTTTCGATGCCCCAGACTTTCAAGTTTTCCCCTCATCTGGCTTTCGCTTTTTCACTCTCGCTGCCCCTGTCAGGCAATGAATCCGCCAATCTCGAAGCAAAGCTTCGGGAAACAACCGCGGCCTCGCCAAATGGCGCCAAGATCATGGAGCGTTTGATTGATCTCTATGGGGAAGACGAACGCGTCTTTGGGTTCATTCGAAATGCTTCCAAGTTCTCGCGATCACAAACTGAGAATCCCCGGCGGGCCGCGATTACTTTGAAGTTGATCGAAGGCTACGCGGCGGCGGCACGCCACGATGACGTCCTCATGACCGGACGTCAGTTTCTTGAGATCTTCCCCAACCATGCACTCACCAGCCAGGTGCGGGACCGCCTTGCTACCGCTTACGAAAACACGGGGCGAGCAAGCCAGGCAGCTGGGTATCGGCGTGATATCTGGCTGAATGGTGGAAGCAACGACCAAGGCATCCACGCTCTTCGGCTTTTCATGAAGGCCAACAACGGAGCGTCTTTTAAAGAAGCCTCGGCTCTCGCAGCCAAAATGGTAGCCAAGCTACCGGCCACCCCCCTCCTCACCGATGTCGGTTTCCAGGGACTCGACGCGGCCGGAAGGTCCGAACAATGGGCAGAAGGCCTCTCGATTGCCAAAGCCCTGGCCAATCGCAAAGCTCCCCTTTTCGCCGAAGAAGTCCGAAAGCTCTCATATGAAACCGGACGCTTCGCCGTCCGCCTAGGCCAGTTCGAAAATGCCATAGTCTCTCTTCGCAAGGCTCTCAACGGAAAAGACCCCCAATCCCATCGTAGCCTTATTGACGCCATGGTGAACGCCAAGAAGACTCCCGCTGACATCGAAGCGGAATCACGGCGCTACCTTGCTGCTTTTCCCTCCCGCGATGACCGTTTCCAGCCCCTGGCCCGTGCCGCCAGCGCTGCCGCCGATGCCGGAGACCTCGAGAACGCTCTTAAAATTGCCGAAGACATCCTCCGTCAAAATCCCGCTTACCCCGACCTCGCCCGTTCCTACATTCGTTGGTGCGGCGACAACACCAAGCGTGCCGAAAACGGATTACTAAAGCTCATCAACGAAAAGCCAGGTACCTCGGCTCCACTTCGTGGGGCTCTCGCCCTCGATCTTTACCGCGACCGGCTGAAGAATGCCGCCAAGGCACGGGCCATGGTCATTCAGTATCTCTTGGCACCGGGCAACGAGGGTTGGGCTGAAACAACCGTCGGTTACCTTTTCGAAACTTCTTCCGGCGAAGAGACCTTCCGAAAGGACCTCGCTGCCGTGGTTGCCTCCGCCAAAGCCTTCCCCCACCTCACCAACTTCCAGGAACAGGTCTGGAAAAATGGCCCAAAGGAAAAGCAGTTTCAAAGATCATGGCAGAACGCCAAGCGAGATTATTTCAATGATGCCACCATAAAGCTCTGGAAAGGAATCCGAGAGAACGGAGGACGCTCGGGACGGGACTGCCAAAAGCTTCTCGAACAAAAGCTCAGCAAGACTCAACGCCGCATCGTGCTCGGCCGGCTCGCCTACGTCTACCGGCACCACCTCGGTGGCAAGTCAAAGGCCTTTGCTGCCAAGTATTATCAAAACCTTTGCCGCGAGTTTCCAAAAGATCTCTCCGCGGCTGAACAATGGCTCGAAGCTGCGGGTTACACCGACGAAAAGGACCGCCCTGCTATGACAGCAGCGGCCGCGCGTCACCTGACAAGCATCGCCTCCGGCCCGGTGTCCCACGAAACCTGGCTGCGCCTGATCGAAACCAAAGACAAAGAGGTCATCCAAAGATCCCTTCCGTGGATTCAAAAATCAGCCTCCTTCAGTTCCTACCCATCGCATCAAGCCACCCGCATCGGTGACATCCTCAACGAAATCGGCATGAAGACTCAGGCAGTGTCGTGGTGGAAGTCCCACATGGATCTCAATCCCAACAACGGCGAATCCGTTTCCTGCGCGCTACGGGTCGCCTCCACGATGGAAGAAGGTCCAGCCATCAACTTCCTCAAAACCCGCTTCAAAGCTGAAACCAACTACCATGGATCCTACGCCGCCGAGATAGCTAACCGACATTTCCAGGCCGACCAACTAGACGCGATGGCAGCCATCCTCAAGGAGTCCCGCGCTCGCGCCAACAAGAGACCCTTCCGCTCCTGGGGCATGGGCGAATGGCCCGCCCGCTCGTGGCTCGACACCGCCAGGAATGAAAAAGAATGGTCCGTCAACAAAAAGAAAAAGATCTACACCATGGTTCGCGATCTTCGGGTGGGGCGCGTCAGCACCGAAGCCGGACTGGCCCTTCTTGCCGAAACGCCAAGGTCGCTGGATCGACTTCTCACCGCCCAAGCTCTCATCGAGCAAGCCGACCGGCATTACGAGTCCTGGCGTCGCATCTTCCCTTACGCACAAGCAGCCTTTGCCCGCAAAGACCATTCCCTCGGAATCTCCATTTTGAATGGTCTCCTCAATACTATCCGCTCCGTTGGCAAAAATGAAATCACAACAGCCCGGAATCTTCTCCGCAAAGCCTACAGTGACACAGGGACTCTTGGAGCCGATATTCCTGCCGACAGTCCCATCGCGCCGCTCCTTCAAATCATCCTGCATCGTCGGTTGGGTGACGAGGATCTCGCCGAACAGGCCTACTACAAAAACAAGTCTCTCTTTGACAAACACCGGAGCGAACTTCCCGTGGAGCTTCTTCTTTTTGGAGCCGAGCTCCACATCGCTCAAGGCACGCCGGAAGACCACGAACGCGCCGAAGACATTCTTCGCGGATGGATGGTGAAGTTCGGCGAATCGGAGAAAGTCGACATCCGGGACAAGTCGCGCATGCAACTTCTCCTCGCGCGTAACTACCAGCGAGGAAGCCAATACGACATTGCCCGCGCCGAATTCACCACCGTGCTCAATCTTTACAAAGACCAACCGGAAGCCACCGAAGCCCGTTTTGGGATTGGGGAAACCTACATGGCCCAGCGCGTTTACGACCAGGCCACCGAAATTTTCACCGACTTATCCGGTCACCCCAATCCGGCCATTTCATTGCGAGCCAACTTCCTTCGTGGGGTCCTCTCCATTCGTCAGGAAGACAACGAGCAAGCCCGTAAGATCTTCCTCGCGGTTCTTGAACAGGCTCCCGATACCGAGCTGGCCAATGAAACTCTCTTTAACCTCGCAGAGGTATATGGCATCGAACAGCGCTTTCTGACCCAGCTCGAGACCCTTCGCACGGTAGGACGCCTCGGACAAGAGTCCAAACAATGGCACACTCCGGGAAAAGCCCTGTCGGTGGTCGTGCAAGATCCCGACCTTGGCATCAGCCGCGGCGACACCCGCATTCCCGTGATCGTTCGCACCGAACCCGGAAATGACCTCGAGGAATCCTTCCTCACCAGCGGAGGGGCTGGCAAAGGAATCTTCCTGACAGAATTTCCCACCATTCTAGGGGAGGCCAATGCCGGAGACGGGATACTTCAAGTGACGGGAGGAGATGTCATCATCGTGGACTACCCCGAGGACTTCAAAGAGCAGTTCCAGTTTGAGTTTCTCAGCAATACCCGCCTTCGCATTGCTTCGGACGGCGCCCTCGAAGTCGCCAGTAGCGAGATCATCAACGAAGATAACAAAACCTTCACCGAAACCTTAAAGAAGGAAATGGCGGAGAAGAAGGAAGAACAGACCCGGTCTGCCAGCCGCCCGAAGGATCAGGTCAAACCTGGAAACTTGATCTACCTGCAAGTGAAGGATGGTGACCGCGACCAGACTAAGGAAGTCGACAAAGTGGCCGTCAAGCTCTCCACCTCGAGTGGTGACGAGGTCAGTCTCATGATTGAAGAAGAAGGGTCACACGGCGGACTTTTCCTGGGCATGTCTCGCACCGGGGAACTCCCGGCTGGCGCGCGCGCGTCCGATTCTGCCCTCGATCACAACCCTCTCATGGCCATCGACCACTCCACCGAGACCGCTTGGCGCAGCCAACCCGATGGTGCGGCCCCCAAGCTTCTTTCGGTCGATATGAAAGAACTCCGTGCCACCGAAACCATCACTCTCACCTCCCCAAAAGCGGAGGAAGAAGCTCCGGTCCGGATGGCAGTGCGTGGGAGTCACGACGGACGATTCTGGTTCAACCTCGCTTCCTTACCTGCCGTAGCCAAATCTCCTCCTCTTCCCTTCAAGGATCAGCAAATGACCCTCCGCTTCTTTGAAAGTGATCCCAACAAGCTCAAGGAAAATTACGAATGGAAAGAGATCGTGGACTTCTCCGGCAAGGTCGATCCAAAAAGCGTGGTCAAAGCAGAAACGCTTTATTGGACCGCACCCGAAGAAACCACGAAGGCCTATTTCCTCGTTTGGTCCGGTCCCTTTGTGCAGGAACGTGAAGGGGCGGTTCGTATCGAAGTCACCGGTCGCAACACCGCATTGATGCTCAACGGACACCTCGAAATGCCTATGGCAGCCGGCGACCAAACCATTGATCTCTTCGTTCCGGCCGGAATTCACGATCTCGCCATTGTTTCCATCGCGACTCCGGAAGCGCCGGGCGCAGGAGCCAAGCTGGCCCGCGAAAACCGTCAATCATCTAATCTGGTGGCCCGTCCCTTTACCCCGCGTGACTTCGATCCAAAATCAGTCCCCGACCTGAAGAAGTTCACTCCTGAACCCCAACCCATCATCATCAGAGAAGAGAACCGTTGGACCCTCAAGATGAACGAACGCGAACTTCGCTTCCTCGATTTCGAGTTTCTGGAGTACAAAGGCGAGGCCATCGCCGTCAGCAATGTCGAAGTAACTGGCGGAGGAGAGAAACACCTCCCTCCGGCCGCCGATGTCCTCGAGCTGGCCAACAACGATATTCTTGAGCTAGCTCCAGGCGACACCGTGA
Source organism: Akkermansiaceae bacterium (assembly GCA_049596615.1). Taxonomy (GTDB): domain Bacteria; phylum Verrucomicrobiota; class Verrucomicrobiia; order Verrucomicrobiales; family Akkermansiaceae; genus SW10. The sequence continues at coordinate 71,596 of JBMYLT010000018.1, forward strand.
CCGTTTCTTACCTCGACGAACTCACCGCCGGGGCCCGTCAACGCAACCGCCTCCTGACCCGCTCCCTAACTGCCACTTACTACAACGGCCAGATCACTCCCATCAGCTACGATTTCTCCCGGACTGGCGATGGTTCTTTGAAGGGAAATCGCAAAGAACTTCTGCGGATCGAACCTGGTGAAAGGATCGTCGCCGAGGTTGTCGATTTCGACTTCGATACCGGACTCGACAAAGACCAGATCGAAGTGGAAGTACAGGTCAACAACAACCCTCCGGTGCGATACACCGCCACCGAGTCAGGGCCTTCGACCGGGGTCTTTCTTGCCGAGATTGAAACTTCGGCCGAACCCGAAGACGGAAAAATCACGGTTAAAAAAGGCGACAAGGTCTATCTTCGCTACCAAGACACCCAAAACACCTTCCCGGGCCATGCCTTCGACCGGGAGACGGTCGTCCTTCTCAACGAACCCACCGAAGCCCGCATTCAAATTGTCGACAGCGAAACTCCGTTCGAGGGCTCGCCCCGTTTCATTCCCGTCGAAGGGACTCGAGCCGCCGACTACGTGAGCAAAGTGGAGTATCGCCTTCCCCTCAGCATTGAAGTGATCGACCCAGATCAAGCCAAGGATTCCAAGAGCACCGTGATCGTCGATCTTACTACCAGCCAAGGAACCACTATCCAGGTGGAGTGCGTGCTTTCCCGCTCGCTTGCACCGGCCGACGAATCACTTGCCGAAGTCCGTAATCCAGCACTTCTTGAAGGACGTTTTGTGGGCCAAGTTCCCCTGCTCCTCGGTTCCCCGGTGAACGCCGGCATTGTCCCCGAAGATGGGGAAATTCCCAAAGGCGGAATCGGCCGGGTCATTCTTCCGGAAAAGGACGACCCCTCTGCACTCGACGATGGCACAGGTCCTAAGAGCTCCGGCCTTCCGGTTCTCAACGTCATCGGCTCCGACACCTTAACCGCAAAATACGCGGACAAATACCGGCCCGATGGCTCGACGGTTGAACTTCCGGCGAACGCCGCTCTTTTCTCAGCCGCCACTCTTGCCATTACTGACGAGGAATACCTCGAACCGGCCGCGCTTGTTCATGTCGGAAAAAAGATCTTCCTGCGCCTCGAAGACCCCGATCTCGACCGCTCCGACAAGCGCGATCTCGCAATGATCCGAGTAGTCACTAAAACCGGTGAGGACGAAACGATCGAGCTGGAGGAAACCTTGTCCCACAGTGGGGTCTTTACTTCGTCCTTCCCGCTACAAGCCCAGGCAAAGCCCACCTCGGGCAACTTCCAGGGAAAGATTGAGTGCTTCTTTGGCGACGAAATCCATGTCGGCTATCTCGACAATGTGATCCAAACTCCCGACGGTCAACCCATCGTCGAGCGGATGATTCCGGTGGCCGTGGGTACTAACGGAATCATGACCGCCTTCAGCAAGATCTACAAAAGCGAGGACCTTGCCATCCAGACCCGCTTCCACATCGCGGAGAGCTACTTTGAGCTCTTCAAAAGCCAGCGCAAACTCAAGCAAGACGAAAAAGCCGCCGCCGCTTTAGAATCCGGCCGACGGGTCCTCCGGGAAGTGCGCGACGAATACCCGAATCCCAAGTATGCTCCGCGGGTGGCTTACCTGCTCGGCCAATTTGCCCAAGAAATGGAGGCATGGGACGAAGCAATCGCCGCATACCGGTCAATTGTTCGTAATTACCCAGAGCACACCCTCGCGCCCGACTCCCAATACAAGCTGGGTCAATGCCACGAAGAAGCCGGCGAACTTGATGAAGCGCTCGAAGCTTATGTCACACTTGCGGGCACTTACCCCAAGAGTCCACTCATCGCCAATGTCATGCTACGGATCAACGAGCACTTCTACACTAAAGAGGAATACGCTGTTGCGGCATCGGTCGGGGAGAAATTCCTCGAGCGCTTCCCCAATCATGAGTGGACGCCCAAGATGGCCTTCCGCATTGGTCAGTGTCATTACAAGCAGGAAGAATTCGCAAAGGGAGGCCAAGCCTTCGATGCCTTCGTGAAGCGCTTCCCCGATCAGGAACTAACCGCTCAGGCCCTCTTCTGGGCCGGCGAAAGTTATCGCATGAGCAAGGATATTCCCAATGCTTTCCGCCGCTACAACCGCTGCCGTTGGGACTTCCCTGAAAGCGATGCCGCAAAATACTCCCGGGGCCGCCTCGCCCTGCCCGAACTGCTCGCTCAGTTCGAAAGAGAAGCCAATCTTAACGAATAAACCCAATGACCTTCACCTTTGCAAACTCCGGATTCTTCGAAAGCGGAGCCCTCAAGCTCCTCCTCGAAGGCGGACCCTTTATGTGGCCCCTCCTGATTCTACTCATCCTGACCATTGCGGTCATCATCGAACGATATCGCAGTTTAAAACTCCTTGATACCAATTCCGACGCACTTCGCGAAGAGGTGGTCGAGTTACTTTCCAACGACAAGGTCGAGGATTCGTTGCAACTCTGTGACAACTCCCGTGGTCCTGTTCCCGCGATTCTCTCCAACGGCCTGCGCAAGTATCTCGTCCTGCGTCGCCTCAACTACGACCAGGCCCAGATGGAACAACAAGTCGTAAAGAGCATGGAAAATTACGGAGTGAACATTGTTTCCACTCTCGAACGCCATCTCCCCATCCTCGCGACCATTGCCTCAGTGGCCCCCATGCTCGGTTTCCTGGGCACGGTGCAAGGCATGATCGTAGCCTTCGGGGATATTGAAGCCAACATCGGTCAGCAAAACATCGTGCAGGCCGCAGCCTCCGGGATCCGTGTGGCTCTTCTCACGACCGCCTTTGGACTTCTCGTCGGGATTCCGGCCTACATGGCCTTTAACTACTTCACCGGGCTCATCAACAACTTCGTTCTTGAGGTAGAGTCATCGGCCGCCGAACTCATTGAGGTCGTTTCGCTACGTCTCACCCTCGACAAGGGAAGTTCATGAAACTCAAGCGCACCAAATTGTTGGTTGATCCGCCCGCCAGCGCGAGCTCGGACATCGCCTTCATCCTGATCATCTTTTTCCTCGTTTGCGCTGCGGTGCAACCGGAGTCCGGGATCGCTCAGGTGTTGCCCAAAACCGAGGAAAAAACCGACAAGCGCGAACAAAGCAAAAACCTCGAAGTCTCCATTACCCGTTCCAGCATTGTCCTCAATGGCAGCCCGCTCAAGCTCCCAGAATTTGCACAACGGTTGGCCAAGGATCTCTCGGAAAAAGAACGCGATGCCGACCGCATCGTGATCGTCAAAAGTGCCCCCGACACCCCCTACCTTCTCTGGATCGAGGTTTCCCAGATCATTGAAAAAGCCGGCGGGATCCTCACTCTCGAACTCGAAACCGACCGCGTCATCAACGTCGAATGAAAATCCAACGCAAAAGACTGACCGCATCCATTCCGGCCTTTGCGATGGGAGACATCGGCTTCTTGTTGCTGATCTTCTTCGTCATCTTGGCCCGCGCACAGGACGACAGCCACGTCCAGTGGCAACCGGCCCAGCTTCCTGAGGTCGAGATGGTCGCTGCCCCCCTTGCCAGCGTGACCATTGATGTTGGCTTCAAGACCTACCTTGATGGCAAGGAGATCTCCAACGACCTCCTTGCCGGTTCCTTGTCGGCGATCTTAGGTGATACTCCCGCAGGCGAACGCTCCGTCTTTCTCAAAGTTCACAAAGAAGCGAAAGCCAGCCACTTCGAACCGGTGATTGCCGCGATCAGCGAAGCCGGCGGCGATTTGGTCCATATTCTCGAACCCGACAAAACCTCCTCAAACCAATGACTCCTTCCGACGACTCTGAATCCCATCGTAATTCCATGGCCAGCACCAAGGCCGACTTCCGTGAGCTAAGGGCCAACTCCAGTGCCACCGTCAAAGAGCTGCAGGAATTCCTTCGCGAACTGAAAGGTCGGTCGCCCCAAGAAATGCTGGGCGTGGTCGCTTCGAGCCAGCTCTTTCGAGCCATCATTGTCTCTACCATTTTGGTCGCGATCACGATCGTTGCTCTAACCGCCGCACCATACTACCTCGATGAAAAGCCTGAAGAAGTGGAACCCATTGCTGCGCAGCCCGCTCCTACTCCAGAACCCACGTCTGCGAAACCAACTCAGGCTCCTGCACCGGCCAAAACACCAGACGACAAAGCGCCAAAAACTCTTGGGGTGGATGAAGTTTTGACCGCCCCTCCCAACGAGAATCCTCTCGAGAATTCGAATGAGAATTTCCTAGACGAGTAATTTATGTCCAAGGCCTCCACGCTGGGATCTCACGGTCGTCGAATATTACTTCGGCCGGTTCCGCTGACCTTGGCATATCTCGTTTTTTGGATTATTCTCTGGCTTGATTCTAAAGCCTTCTTCTACCTGAGCAATGAGGAACTCGTAGCGGGGTTCTTCATCGCGCTCCCGGTGAGTATTTTCTGGATCCGGCGGCACCGGCAATCATCCAAGCTGAAGCGCCGCGCCATCATGACGGCATGCTACGTACCCCTTTGGCAACTCTTCATCCAACTCCCCCTCCTCAATCACAATTACAAACTCTCTTCTTCGATCACCAGCGTCGGGACCGCGGGAGCTTTCTTCATCGGTTTAGCCTGGGTCGTTTGGTGGATGGATCGCGAAAGCAAGCGGGTCAAGCCACCTCAAGGTGATCAGCGCAATTGGGATCCCCGGCAACTGGCTGCCTGGTATTTTGGCCGCAAGAACCAGAAGCTTCGTCAATCCACTCTGACTCTTCTCGGCTACATCTTCTTATTTGGGCTGACCGCCGTCCTTTTGAGCCGGCTGACCGGATGCAGCATGTATGAATCACCTCTGGGAGGCGGCGAGGAGGCCCAGCTTAAACAGGTGGTAAAGATCCAGAAGGTCATCAACAAAAAGTTCGTTATCAATCCCTTCAGCAGCGTCTTGTTCAATCCTCCGCCCATCGATGACGTGAAGCTTCAGGTCCTTGAAGTCACTGAGCACCTCTACAAGATCGGGCAAGGAGAAGGCAGTGGCGCGGGCTTCTCCGCCGGAACCACTCGTGGCAAGGTCCGCTTCATTCGCCTCAAATATGACGGAGGCGACTGGGAGCAAGATATGGATCGCGGAGCCGATTTAAATCTACTCACCGAATACGGGATTCGAACCGGCCACCCGGTAAGCGATCGCCCCGAACCCATGGCGATCGGGCGCCTCCGCAGTTTTCCACCCCGAAAAAGCCCTCCAATGGTCTACATGACCGGCCAGCAGGGAATTAATCTGAGTAAAAGGGAAAAGGACACCATGCGCAAATACCTCATCGAGCACCATGGCATGCTTTTTGGCGATAACGGTGGTAGCTCAGGCTGGGAGGGTCACTTCGTCAGAATGATGAAGGACATCCTGCCAAAAATTGAGCCGATTTCAGTCTATCTCGATCATCCCATTCACCGCATCCCCTACCCGCTTCCCAAGCTTCCCATCGTGGCACCCCACGGACGCTCCAATGCGCTCGGTTGGGTGGTCGACGGACGCCTCGTGGCCTACTACCATCCGGGCGACATCGGAGATGCCTGGGCCGACGGACATTCGGGCGTCAAACGCGATGTCTGGGAATCCAGCTATCAGCTGGGAGTCAATATCATCTACTATGCCCACGCCGAATACAACAAGTGGCTAGAACGAACCAAAAAGTAACGATGCTTCTACCAACCTTCATCCTTCTTCTCCTCAGCACGGTCTTTTCAGTTGCCGCCCTGACCAGCTTCCAACAAATCGACGAAGCGACCTTTAAAAAGATGCGGGAGGTCGAGCGGTATCAAATCAAGATCGCGGAAAAACACTTTCTGAAAGGAAGCTTCAAGGTCGCTCTGACGGAATACGAGAAGTTTCTCACTCTTTACGAAAAGAGTTCCGGTGCTCCCTACGCCCAATTGATGTGGAGCCATACCATGATGAAGTTAAAAAAGCCTAAGACCGCACTACGAGAAGGCTTCCAGTCGGTCATTGACTACTGGCCGGAATCGCGAGAAGCGACCATTGCAGCTTACTGCATGGGAAGCGCCTATCGCACGATGGGAGAGGTCAAAGACGCCCAGAAGTCTTTTCGCTTTCTCATCAAGGAATACCCGGACCACGAGATCGCTATCAAAGCGCGACAAGATCTTCTCCACTACGCCCGCCTCCACCAAGACATGGAAGAGCGGCTGGCCATTCTCAACGAAATGACCTTTAAGCTGGAGCGCACCAAGGTTTCCAAGGATGCCTGTGTCAAAGCCTGTCACGAACTTGCCGAGCTTCATTGCTACGCACAGAAGCTCGACGAAGGGAAAAAGGCCCTCGCCACCACTTACACTGGCCCGGCTCTCTTTGATCAGGTCTACAATCTTTCCCTCAAGAGTGTGAAACACCTCCTCAACGAGGCAAAAACAAAACTGGCGGCGCTAAAACTTGGAGACCAACTCATTTCCGAGCTTCGAAGCGAAATGACGGTGCGCACCGAACTCGCCACCAACTTCCTTTACGAAATTGCCAGTCTTCACACCACACTCGGCCGCCCCAGCGAAACGATGAAGGTTTACCAAGAGATTGGTGAGCGATTTGGTATGAACGACGGCCTTCGTGGCAAAATGGCGGATTGGTATAAATCACGCGACAAACGGGGGGAAGCCAGACGCATCTACGCTGAGTTTGAAAACCAAGTCGCAGGACTGACGGCTCTTGCCGCGATGGACCTTGAAGAAGGCAAGATCAAGGAAGCGATCGAAGTTTACCGCAAACTAATCGAAATCAATGGTGACAAGGCCGGGGACTACCTTTGGACCATTGCCGGATGCTACGAAAAGCTCTCGGATCTGCGGAAAGCGATCGCTTGCTACCGGCAAGTCGACCGCTTTCCCTCCAACTACTTCGCCATCGCCAGCTGCCACCGTCGACTAAGTGAACAAAAGGAGGCAATCATTCTATACAACCAGATCAAGGTGGTCGAGAAATCGGCCCCGGAAGCGAGTCTTCAGATTGGCTACACCTACGAAGAAGCGAAGGACAAGGAAAAAGCCATTCGCACCTTTCAGATGACCTGCAAGCGCTACCCAAAAACGCCTCAGGCCAGTCGCGCCCACTCCCACTTGCAGAACAAATACAATATCAACGTCACTCTGGGCGGAACGGAGGAAGAATAGAACAAGCTCCTTTTTTGCCTTTTGGTGAAGAAAGAATTTCTCACATCAGAGAAGGCCGTTCATGATCGTCGGGATGTCAAACCCCTATGAAAGAACGCCGGACAAGGTGATTGAACCACCCACCGACCTGAAGGGCATACTAAAGCGCCTCGGGCCGGGTTTCGTCCTTTCGGCATCGATTGTCGGATCGGGCGAGTTGATCGCCACCACATTTTTTGGGGCCAAAGCAGGGTTCGTTTGTCTCTGGCTCATTCTCTTTTCGTGCCTCGTCAAAGTCGCGGTGCAAATCGAGTTTGGGCGCTACACCATTTATTCCGGAAAGACCTCGATGCAGGCGCTCGACGAACTCCCCGGGCCACGGTTCGGAAAGGGTAAGACCGGTTGGGCGGTCTGGACCTGGTTTATCGTCCAGACCCTAAAGACCATTCAAGTTGCCGGCATCATCGGAGCAGTCGCGGGTATTTGTTCGGCTCTTCTGGAACTTGGTCCGTATAGTGACTTCTTATGGGCGGTCATGGCCGCCAGTTTCTCAGCGATCATCGTTTCCAAAGGGATTTACGGACCCATTGAAAAATGGTCCATCATCATGATCGGGCTTTTCACCCTCATGACGCTCACTTCGGTGATTTCGTTGCAGTGGACCCAGTTTGCCATTTCTTCAGCAGACCTCGGATCTGGAATGATCTTCCACCTACCAACAGGCCTTCTGCTTCTTGCCCTCGGCACCTTCAGCATCACTGGAGTGGGTGGAGATGAAATCATCACCTACAACTACTGGCTAATTGAAAAGGGATACGGGGCCTACACCGGCCCTGAGCCAGAAGGAGACACCAAGGCGTGGTATGAGCGTGCCAAAGGTTGGATTCACATCATGCAGCTGGACGCCTATCTTTCCATGATTTGCTACACCTTTGTCACCGCTCTCTTTTACATTCTGGGGGCAGCCATTCTCTACACCCAGCAACTGGATCCCGGTCAGGAGTTGGTGGCGGTGCTTTCACGGATGTATACGGATTCACTCGGTGAGTGGGCCAAGGATCTCTTCCTCTTTGGAGCGCTCGTGGTTCTCCTTTCCACTCTCCTCGCCGGGCTGGGAGGCTGGACCCGGATGTATACTGATGCCTTTGGGCGTTTTGGTTGGATCAACTTCAAGGACCCGATCCAGCGGAAAAAAACCATCGCCGTTTTTTCGGTCGCCTTTCCGGTCATTTGGACCCTCGAAGATCTCATCGTAAAGAAGCCTGCCTTCATGGTGATTATCGGTGGCTCGCTGACGATGATCATTCTTTTGATCGTCGTATTCGCGGCTATTGTGATGCGCTATCGATGGCTTCCCAATGAATTAAAACCATCGAGGAAATTCGATGCCGTTCTTTGGCTTAGCAGTGCCGCCATCGTCTTCGCGGGCGGCTTTTCCGCGGTGAAGTTTCTTCTCCCCGAGTGAATCTGGGTTGGTGGCCTACTGGCTTAGACCGGGACCGCCAATTCCTCGACAATCTCCTGCACCACCGATTGACCGGTACGACCAGCGTAATGAGCATCTGGTTCGAGGACAAGACGGTGCCCGACAACTCCGGGAGCCAGCGACTGAATGGTATCCGGCAGAACAAAGTCCCGCCCTTCGAAAAGACTCAAGGCTTGGGCCACCCGCAACAAGTTAAGCGAGGCACGGGGGCTGGCCGCCAGTTTGACGCCGGAAAATCCCCTCGTCTTCGCGACCAGTCGGACCAGGTATTCCTGCAAGGCTGGCGCAATAGTCACACGAGCCACCGCTTGTTTCAGCGAAAGCAATTCATCCCGGCTCACCACCGGTTTCACCTTGGTGAGCGGATGAGCATTCTCTTGAGCGTCGAGGATCGCCATCTCCTCCTCAATCGAGACATAACCGAGAGAACACTGGTAGGCAAAGCGATCCATCTGGGCCTCGGGTAACGGATAAGTGCCCCTTAGCTCAACCGAGTTTTGGGTCGCGATCACAAAGAAGAGATCACCGAGTTCATATCGACTACCTTCGACCGTTACCTGCTTTTCTGCCATCGCTTCCAACAACGCACTCTGGGTGCGGGGAGACGCGCGGTTCACTTCGTCAGCCAGTAGAATATCTGTAAAGACCGGTCCCTTCTGGAATTCAAAAGTTCTCTGGGTCGAGTCCAAGATGCTAACTCCAAGAATATCGGAAGGCAAAAGGTCGGGAGTGAACTGAATTCGTTGAAAATCAGATCCACCGACAGAAGCGGCGATCGCTTTGGCCAGTGTCGTTTTACCAGTCCCCGGGACATCTTCCAGCAGGACATGCCCGCCAGCGATCATGGTAGCAAGGACCCGGCGAAGAGTCTCGGCTTGCCCAAGCATGACCTCTTGCACCGAAGCCTCCAGACGTTTTGCAATCGACGCGGTTTCTTCCATCATCGATCGAGCGCCTTCTGCTCACGATTCCATTTTTCGAAGAACGGTCCGGCCGTCTTTTGATGCCACTCCCGGAGTTCCTTGATAGCTGCAAAATCTTCTTTGGAAAGCTCTCTGGAAAGCTCGTCCATACGATCCTCATTCAAAAGAGAAATCCCGCGATTCACTTCGAGAGGTAATTCGATATCGACCAGCACCCGGTGCCCGCCTTCGATGGGAACAATGAAAAACAAAGGACATTGCATCTCTTTACCCTGCTGTCCCACAACCGAAGAAACTGAAACTGCGCGGAATCGCCCGGAAGCCTTCGTCCCGAGAATCTTGTCCTCACCGTTTGCAGATGCGGCTCCCTTTCTCAGATAACCCACCTCCCGCAGAAGGGTCTTGGCTTTTTCAGGACGTCGCCGGACCGCCGACATCTCAAGAAGCGGGATCATACCCCCTTCGCGGGCAATCTGCCGCCATTGCTTAACCATATTGATAGACTCCTCTTCCCCGACTACTTCACCTTTTCCGGAGTCGAGGGCAACTACCTTGAGTACATCCTGAAAAAACTTCTCCGCAATCCGTTCCTCCTCGATGGCGTGGCGTTCAGCCAGCTTGTCGATCGATTTTTTTTCTTCCTCCGGATAGCTTGAGGAATTGGGGAAAACACGTCCCGGCAACACCATCCAGCCATCCTTCCCATGACCCAACCAGACCTTTCGATAGACCGGTTTCCAGGTGTCGGACGATGGAGGAAGAGAAAGAATGGCCAAGGCGACCTTTCCTTCCACAAAGAGCCCGCTCAATTCACCTTTAGTGAAGCTGCGGGGCCCAAGGACGTCATTCCACCATTTGATCGATTCAAGATAGAGCTCTTTTCTCCTCTCATCCGAATCGTTCCGACCGCGGCCACGGATGATTCTTGGCTGAAGGAGTTGGTCTTCCGCTTCCGGTTTGGCATTCTCATCTCCATCCTCTTTTTTCTTCTCCACGAAACGGTAGTTCCGCCGCAAGAAAGTTTCGAGGTCACCAGCTGCCATATCCTTTAAAAGTCCTTCGACCACCGCCTTTACCTCCTTTTCCCGGATCTTTTCATATCGGGCTTCGAAAGCACTAAACATGCGGCGGACTCCGGTCCGGTCTTCCCAATTAAAGTCACGGTTGCGCGCATTTCGAAAAGCTCGCGATTCCTCATCAGCCAAAGAAAAGAATACCGGGAGCCCGACGCGCCATCCGGACTTGGTTTTCTTCAACGGGAAGCGTACCGGATTGAGGGAGTCGTTCATGGTGCCCGTTTCATAAGGCGAAAGAAATCCCACAAGGATACTGGCTTCCCCGTCCTCATCCTGATCTTCGTCATTCAGCACCACCTTCATCACTTTGTTGGAGGTGAGAAGCCGCCAAACTTTTTGCCGGTCCTTTCCCTCGACTCCGAGACGGGTTACCCGCAAATTCTGCCGCCAGTCGACGTCGGGGAACTCATCACGCTCAAAATATCCCTGCCATACAACCAGGGCGTCGCTATTCCCTTCCTCGGCGGCCTGAATGAAACTCTCAAGGACCTGATCGGCATTGTGCCCCCGGAGATCCTGTTCAGAAACCGCCCCGTCCATCGATTTCATAAACTTCCGCAACTCCTCAGACTGTAGCCGGGCCGCGGCACCAATCTGTTGACGGCCCATCCAGAGCTCAATCTCACGCGCTCGATCCCGGGTATCGGCCCCGAATCCCAGCCCGGTATTATCGAAGCTCCCTTCAATCGGAGCAACCTTCCATTCGTCATCCGACCGAATCAGGGCCAGCGAAATGACCGAGGAAAGATCCGGACTGTTTGGGGTCGTCGCCGCGATGAGGGCTCCGGCCAACTCGCCATCCACCTTTTCTTCGATCAGGGCAAAGGTGAATTTACCTTCCTCGGCCCAAGAAATACGGTTCTTCCAATGTTCTATAATCGATTCTTTTTTTCTAG
>JBMYLT010000018.1:83114-89041 GCA_049596615.1 Akkermansiaceae bacterium
GGCCACAGAAACGGGAGATTCCAAGACGATCCACGATTTTGGAACGCTCTTCCGGGTTTCGCAAATTCTGCATCAAAGACAGGGCAGCTTCACCCGCTTCCCTCCCCTGAATCCGGAGGGAAGCAAAAACGAGGAAAAGAACAAACCAACGCATTTGGAGAAGATCGCACCCGAATGCTCGTGACACAAGCCCCAGTTCATCGGTCCCGCGCTTACGGGAAAAGCTTCCAGCAGAGCAACATCAACAGGGAGCCCAGCATCATCCCGGCAGTCAGTCCGTAGGTCAGCCACCTGATCTGATAAGGCTCCTTCGGGGGACCGTTGAAGGTTGGCGGTACTTCCGCCCTGGCCGCAATGAGGCTCGGCCTGACCGCTCTTTCCCAGTAGCCCCGATATTCCCGTTGCTCCGCCGCTAATTCCTCGAGGTCAGCCCGTGCCGAATCCCATTCCACCCTCGCTGTCACAACTTCCTTGATAAACTGGTATTCTCTCAACTGCATATTTGGGCTTACCTCGATATTGATTCTGTTTTCCTTGAGAACTTTTGCCAGCTTCGTCTTAGCATCGCTCTCGAGGTCGATCAGAGGGCGGGCTTCAGTCTCCAAAAGTTTGAACGCAGCCTCCTTTTTTCGTTCATCCACCTCTTTCACCGTCTCGGAAACAAGTCCACCGAGGGCATTGGCCACTTCAGCGGCCTCCTGGGGGTTGTTCAAGGTCACCTGAATGAGAAGACGGTCTGTTTCTTTGTCCAGATCCAGCTGAAGCCCCGCCTTGATCTTGTTGACCGCTTCGGTGAAGCCCATGCTCCATCGACCTCCCAATTCGAGACTGCTCACGACCTTGCCGACTACCTCTTCTGATTCGATGCGACGCAACACTTCCTGTTCGTTGGCATTGGTCATTGTGTCGGTGGCAAGTTGAGTCCCGATTTTCTTGGGAACGAAAGGGGCACGGATTCGGACGGTGACTTGGACTCCCGCCAAGTAGTCCTTGGGAGCATTCTCCCACTGCATCTCGCCATACTTATAACCACCTACAAGACCGCCAATGCTCACCAGGGCGAGCAACCAAGACCACCAGACCAAGCTCCTCCGACCGCGACGTCTCTTCATAACGGTGATTAGAACAGTTCGCTTCGATCAGTCACCCGAAAAAATCACTTCAAGGTTTGGTGGAAGTGATCCTCTGGCTTCAAGGCGTCGATAAAACCCGCCATCAACTTGATCGTCTCGTCGACATCTTTGAAGGAAGCCATCTCGATGACCGAGTGCATACAACGGAGCGGCAAGGAAACGAGGGCACTAGGCACCCCCTCCCGGGTCTGGAAAATGGTATCGGTATCGGTTCCGGTGAAGCGACTGGCCGCCTCATGTTGGAGCGAAATCTTCTTCTTTTTGGCAACTTCGATCAGGCGTTCGACCACCAAGGGATGACTTGCCGAGCCGTGTGTCACCGAAGGTCCCCCTCCGAGATCTACGCGGCCAAACATCGGAGCACTCAAACCCGGTGTATCCGTCGCGTGGGTGACGTCCGTGCAAAGACAGAAATCTGGCTGAAGACGATGAGTGGCCATCTTGGCTCCATACCCCCCGATCTCCTCCTGAACCGCATTGAGGCAGACCACGGTAAAGGCCGGCTTGCTTTTGGCCGCCGCGAGTTTTTTCATCACTTGGGCAATCATGAAGCCCCCGATCCGGTTATCAATCGCACGACCGACCAAGCGATCTTTCCCCATCTCCCTTGCGCCATCAGAGTATACCGCCGGATGTCCGACTCGAAGTCCCAGGGCCTCAACATCTTTACGGGAAGAAGCTCCAACATCGACCCAAAGTTCGTGGATCTTAGGGGCCTTTTCACTTCCCAGAGAATCGCGGCGAAGGTGAATGGCGGTGTTCCCAATCACCCCGGTGACGGTTCCCTTGTCGCCAAGAATCTGAATTCGGCGTCCTCGCCCGGTGGCCGAATCACTTCCTCCCACCCGATCGAGATAGAGGAACCCTTCGTCCGTGATATGCTTAATCATGTAACCGATTTCATCCGCGTGCGCCTCTAGCATGACGATCTTATCGGAACGCCCTTTTAAAGTAGCCCAAGTCGAGCCGTAGGCATCACATTCCACGGAGTCGGCAAACTTCCCAACATATTTGGCCCACACCCGCTGGCCGGGCATTTCAAAGCCCGTCGGGCTTGGAGTTTCGAGGAGATTAAACAGGAAGGACTTCTCAGCTTTCGTCATCGTGCGAGAATGAGAAATCACCGCCGCCTGGTGAAGCCTGAAGTCGTCTATTCACTGCCCCGGCTGAGAAAGCGGGTGCATCTTCCCTGCCCCGCCACCAACTCGCTCAATTGCTCAGGCCTGCGACCATTTGCCACCAGCACCTCGATACCAGCTTGAGTGGCGTACTCCACCGCTTTCAACTTCGACGCCATTCCGCCAATCGAAAATTTCCCACTCTCCGATCTTACTAGGCTCATGACCGATTCCAGATCGGTCACCGATTCAATCAACTGGTCGCCCTGATCAAGCAAACCGTCGACGGTGGTATAGAGAATCAACTGCTTCGCCCCGAGAAAATCCGCCACCCGGGCCGACAACATGTCATTGTCACCCACCCGAAGTTCTTCAATGGCGACGGAATCATTCTCGTTCACGATGGGAATGATCTTCTCTTCCTTCAACAAGCGCCTCATCGTGGCCGAAACCCGCTTGCGGTGTTCTTGGAGATCAGATCCAGTCAAAAGCAACTGGGCGACATCGAGATCGAACTGCTCGAACAGAGTCCGGTAACGCTGCATCAACCGTGCCTGCCCAATTGCCGCGGCGGCCTGGCGAGTTTCAACGTCATCGGGATAGGCCTTCAAGTTCAGTGAACTCACTCCGGCCCCCACCGCGCCGGAAGACACCATGACGCAGGAATAGCCCTCGCGTTTTAACTCAGCAACCGCTGTAGCCAATCGCACCAAGGAAGAACCATCAAGCGTGCCATTCTCACGGGTGAGCACGCCGGTTCCAATCTTGATGACAATGATGTCTTTCATGACCTACATTCGCTCGGGCACCGGTATTGCGAGCAAACCCAGTCCATCCTTCAAAACTCGCGAAGTTAAATCACACAGCACTAAACGACTCTCTCTGGTTTCTCCCTCCGATTTCAATACCGGGCAGGCTTCAAAAAATGAGTGGAAAGCTCTCGCCACCTCCAGCAGGTAGGTCGCCAACAAGTTGGGGCGATAGTCCTCCAACACCTGATGAACCTGATCGTTGTATCGTGTCAGCATCCGCACCAAGTGCACCTCGGCCTTTTCTGAAACCTGCAGAGCGTCGCCACGCAATTCCACTTCACCATCCAGCTTACGGAAGATCGAACGTGAACGGACATAACTGTATAGCAGATACGGTGCGGTATCACCTTCGAGCGACACCATCTTTTGCAGATCAAAGACATAGTCCGACATCCGATGATGCGAGAGTTCGGTGAACTTCACCGAATTGACTCCAATCAGTTCCGCCAACTCCGCTTTCTCTTCCGCCGTATCAAGATGGCTCTTTTCCTCCACCACTTCCCGAGCCGCTTTGACCGCATCGTTGAGCACATCCTCTAGCTGGGGCAAATCACCGGCCCGCGTTTTCAGGGGCTTGCCGTCTTTTCCCAAAATCGTTCCGAAGGCCACGTGGACCAGATCGATCTCTTCGTGACCGAGCCGTTTGGCGACATCAAAAAGCTGGCTGAAGTGACCTCCCTGCCGAAAATCCACGACATACCAGACTTGGTCGGCGTTCCACTCGTTGACCCGATACTCAATAGTCGCGATATCGGTGGTGGCGTAGTTGAACCCACCATCTTTCTTGCGAACGATCATGGGGTAGTCTAGCCACTCACCATCCCGGTTGATTTTAAAAGGATCACTCTTGGGCTTGTCCGACTCACTGGAAAAGACACAAAGCGCCCCATCGCTCTCACGGGCCAATCCGTCAGCAGTCAAACGATCCACCAATGGAGCCAGTTCATCGTTGTAGGCACTTTCACCCATCCAGTGATCAAAAGACAGATCGAGTCGATCGTAGATCCGATCTAAACCACGACGTGACAACTCAAGGCAGCGATTCCAGATCGCGAGATTCTCTTCGTTCCCCTGCTGGAGCTTAACCAACTCGGCCCGGCATTCTTCGCGAACCGCTTCGTCTTCTTTAGAGGCATCGGAAGCCGAGCGGTATAACCGCAACAATTCCTGAAGCGGTTCACTTTCGAGCCGCTCTTCATCAACACCTTTCTTCCAAGCCCAGGTCACCATCCCGAACTGGGTCCCCCAGTCGCCGATATGGTTGTCCTTGATGACTTTGTGACCGACCTTCGTGGCGACACGCGCAAGGCATTCCCCAATGATGGTCGAACGGATATGACCGATGTGCATCGGCTTGGCGACATTGGGAGCCGAAAAATCGATGACTATGGTCTCTGACTCAGAAACAGAAATCACCGAAAGACTCTCGCTTTCCCACTGTGCCCGGGCCAGATCCGCCCAGGCCTTTTCGGTGAGGGTGAAATTAAGAAAGCCCGGACCCGCGATGGAAATCTCGCAAAGCCCGTCGGTCGAGATTCCTACCATCAAATCACTGGCGAGATCGCGGGGATTTTTCCCCAAGCCCTTGGCCAGCATCATGGCGACATTACTTTGAAAGTCACCAAATCGCAGGTCAGTGGCCTTGGTGACCTGAATTCGCTTCACATCAGGTACATCGATTTCCAGCTGTTCAAGGGCAGCGAGCAATTTTTCTCGGAGCGTTTGAGCAATGTTCATGGGATGAAAAAATCAAGCCGCCGCTTTAGCGGAGGCAAAGATCGTGCAGATCTCCTCCGGAGTCTGGGCTTGCTCCAGCATCTGGCGAAGCTCGTATTGCTGGAAAATCCGGGAAAGTTCGGAAAGAAGCTGCAGGTGACGCGCGGCCTGGTCTTCGGGCACCAGCATCAGGAAAATGAGATGGCAAGGCGCGTTATCGGGACTCTCGAACTCTACCCCTTCTTTTGACCGACCAAAGATCACAAGGGTTTCCTTAAGCCCCTTGACACGAGCGTGAGGAATGGCCACGCCCGATCCAACGCCGGTGCCGACGTGAGATTCCCGCTCCAACACCGCATTTCCGATGCAGTAGCAGTCCCCTGAAGGGATTTTCCCGATCTTTGAGAGATGACCAATCATCTCCAGAACCACTTCCTCGTGGTCGGTTTCACTCAGTTCGAGGATCACCGTTTCCGGGGTCACCAGCGTCTGCAAAGCACTCATAGTTGAAGGTCCCTTCGCGAACCGTCATCCGCGCGGGAGGTCGGTGCTAATAGACGACCGCCGAAGAGACAAGAGCAAAGGCGCTCTGGCGCCCCAGCTGGTTTCTGACCGATTTCACTGAAATGAACTCCTCCTGATCCCAATCAGATCAGGCCCAACGGGTCAGGATCTAAGAAAATTTAATAAGCAAAATCAGAACCGTTAAAAAATTGTACAGACCTTTTTCCCTTCTCTCATCGGAATCTGACCCAAAAAAGATTCGGCTTTCGGGAACTTTTATCCGCGTTCGTCTGCGTCTCCCACAATTCCTCTTTTCCGTCTCTTTCGTTCTTTTCGCGGTTTGAAACAAAAACACCCAGACGGTTTGGGGTGGAGCCTAAATCATAATTACTGAGATTCTCGACGTTCACCCATCGACCATTTCACTGGAGCGTCGATACCCTGGGGCACGGTCGTTCATGCTCTCATCGCCAAACCCACCGCAACCTTCGAGAGCTCAAAAAAGTGATCAGGCCTCTGATCCGCAGTTACTTTCCTTAGCTGCGCGAGGAACGATGGAGTGCTGAACAAATCAGTGGCTGGATGGTCCGGGAAGACCATGGGACTCTGAGTCATGAAACGATTTACTTCATGATCTACCGTGA
>JBMYLT010000019.1:0-54380 GCA_049596615.1 Akkermansiaceae bacterium
AACAAGTTTGAACTTGATAGACGGGACGGTTTTGTGCATTACTGAAGGTAGCCGCGGAAATTTCCGGCGGTTAGATAGCACAATCCATTGCGATTGGGATCGTAGGTGTGAAGAGCGGCAGGGGTGACCTTGCCGCTCTTTTTCTATCCGCGTTTTGCCTTTTGGAGCGGATGGATTTCGACCGGGACTCCCGGCGAAACGTGGGAAGATACGGGTGGCCCTTCGATCTCAAAGCCCTCCCATTTGAACGGTAGGAGGGAGTGCTCAGGTTCAGGAAGGGCGGCAAAAGAGTAGGGTGCATGATAGACTCGTCCAGTGTAATGGTCGCCGTTCGGACGAGCTGAGAAAAGCAGGTAGCGCTCTAGAAGAAAGAACTCGAATGATCCGGGTTCGGCAGTCTGGAAAGGGCCTTTGACCGAATAGTCGTAGGTCGCTGTCTCGTACTGCTTCTTGCGCCGGCAAAAGTAACTGTCCCCAACCAAAGACATCTCCGCGTGTTGATACGGGAGATGAAAAAGGCACCGGGCCAGTTGAACAGCGACTGGTTGATTGCAGTCGAGGGAGAAAAACCAAACACCGGGTCGCCCTTCATCATCGAAGACGTAAGTTCGGACGTTGAGTTCGTGGAAGTTGGAAAGCCAGGAAATGCATGGGAAAAAGCGCGGGCGGACCTTTTCCATTAGAAAGGGTACGATCCCGAGATAGGCTTTGCCCTCGTGCCGGTCGACGTGGAGCCCGGCAGGAAGGCGGGCCTGAATCATCCCGGCTGGGACTTCCCAATGAAGAAAGAGAAGCTGGCTCCACCTTTGGAACATCACCGGGGAGGTCGATGGTCGTTCTCGCATCGCCAGACGATCTTTAAGTTGGGGCTCACGCATTTGTTCTCAAGATGTAGCCTATTTTCGGTGGTCAGCAACGCTTGCAATTCCTTCACTCACCTGCTTTACCTGCGCGACACATGGCTGACGAAAAAGACCGTAAAACGCTCGAAGAACGGAACCAAATGTCGGATCTCGAAAGACTCCGTCATTCTTGCGCCCATGTTCTGGCAACCGCGGTTTCCCGGATTTGGCCGGACGCCCAGTTTGCGGCCGGACCACCGGTCGAGGGGGGGTTTTATTACGATCTCGAACTGGAGCACCGCATTTCGCCCGATGATTTCGAAAAAATCGAAGCCGAGATGAAGAATGTGGTGAAAGAGAATGCGCCCTTTGAGCGCATCGTGGTCAGCCGTGATGAAGCAATGGCTCTTGCCAAATCGGGGCGCCTAGCCGCCGTTTCCGATCGTGAGGTCGAGTCTGTCTTCAAGGTCGATCTTCTCAATGACATTCCGGGGGACGAGGAGATCTCCATCTTCAAAAACGGGGATTTCTGGGATCTCTGTGCCGGCCCGCACGTGGGACGCACCGGCAATTGCAAAGCCTTTAAGATCATGTCGGTGGCGAGCGCTTTTTACAAAGGCGACAAAAACAACCAGTCGCTTCAGCGGATCTACGGGACCTGCTTCAAAAACCGGACTCTTCTCGATGAGCATCTCGACCGGCTTGAGGAAGCCAAAAAGCGCGATCATCGTCGTCTGGGCCGCGAGATGGGCCTCTTCACCTTTGATGAATCGGTGGGGCAGGGGCTGCCATTGTGGAAACCAAAAGGAGGGATTATCCGACGTCAGTTGCAGGACTTCATCACCGCCGAACTGGACAAACAGGGTTACTTTCAGGTCTTCACCCCCCACATCGGGAAGCTCGAACTCTATCGTACGTCGGGCCACTTCCCATATTACGAGGACAGCCAGTTTCCTCCCATCGTCGAGCGCGATGCCATGAAGCAACTCGGAGATGATGGCGTTTCGTGCTCTGAACTGTTGAATTTTATCTCCACGGGTGAAGTTGAGGGCTTTTTGCTCAAGCCAATGAATTGCCCTCATCACATTAAGATTTTTGCGAGCGAGCATCGCTCCTACCGGGATCTTCCTGTGCGTTTGGCTGAGTTCGGAACGGTTTACCGCTGGGAGCAATCGGGAGAACTGGGAGGTTTGACGCGGGTGCGGAGTTTCACTCAAGATGATGCCCATCTCTTCTGTACTCCGGAACAAGTGGGCGAGGAGATTCAAGGCTGCTTGGGATTGGTTAAGACAGTCCTTTCCAGTCTAGGAATGACCAATTACGCTGTGCGCCTTTCTCTGCGTGATCCTGACAGCGATAAGTATGTTGGAGATCCCGAAAATTGGGACAAGGCCGAGGCCGCGCTGCGCGAGGCGGTTGAGACTCTTGGCGTCGACTACACCGAAGAGCCGGGCGAGGCCGCCTTCTATGGTCCCAAGATCGACTTTGTGGTCAAGGATGTCATCGGGCGGGATTGGCAGCTCGGGACGGTCCAGGTGGACTATAATCTACCGGAGCGTTTTGATCTCAGCTACATCGGCTCGGACAACAAGGCTCATCGCCCTATCATGATTCACCGAGCACCTTTTGGATCTTTGGAACGATTTGTTGGTCTTCTGATCGAGCACTTCGAGGGAAAATTCCCGACCTGGCTCGCTCCCGAACAGGTTCGGATTTTGCCGATTTCGGAGAAATTTTCGGCCGAGGCCGATGTCATCGCTGAACGTCTTGCTGAAGCCCGTGTGAGGGTGTCGGTGGACCACGCAGGTGACAAAATTGGTGCTAAAATTCGCCTTGCGCGGATGGACCGGATTCCCTATCTTGCTGTCCTTGGAGCGCGGGAAGTGGAAGAAAACTCCGTCAGCGTGCGCCATCGCGACCGGGGTGACCTCGGTAGTCTACCCACGAATGATTTCGTCAACCAGATCCTCAAGGATATTTCAAGCCGCTCTCTTTAATGGGCGGATGTCCTCGCGCAGTATCAAGCAGGTATGAGTTTGTTCTCCCTGACTTTCTGCCCCGCCTCCCGGAGCCCTGAGTTGGGTCGTGGCCGGACGCTCTGACCGGTTTTTCCAATCTCCTCTAACTACAACCAGCCAAAACCATCGCTAAGAAGAAAAAGAAGTTCAAGAGAGCACGCCGGGACATGACCCGGGTGAACGAGAAAATTCGTGCTCCCCGAATCCGTGTCGTTTACGGCGAAGACAGCCAGCAGCTTGGCGTCATGACTACCCGGGAGGCCATCGATAAGGCCAAATCAGTGGGGCTTGACCTAGTCGAGATCGCACCCAAGGCGGATCCGCCGGTTTGCCGGATTGTGGATTACGGAAAGTTCAAATACGAGCAGTCGAAGCTCAAAAAGACCTCCAAGAGCAAGGGTCCGGTGAAAATGAAGGAAGTGAAGTTCCGCGTCCGGACCGAGGAGCACGATTACAACATCAAGTGTGCGCGGGCCGAGAAGTTTCTCGATGAAGGCAGCAAGGTGCGTATTCAGCTTCAGTTCCGTGGTCGCGAAAATGCCCACCGTGAAATTGGCTTTGAAGTGATGGATCGGGTCAAAAAAGATCTGGCCGGAATGTCGCACGTCGACATGGAGCCCAAACTTGCGGGCCGCGCCATCAGTATGGTTCTTTCGCCAGTCGCGCCCGAAAAACGGCAGCGGCACTTCCTCCTTTCACATGGCGAACTCATTCATGAAGACGAAGCTCGTGATCACGAGTTTGACGATGATGAGGAGCACGAGGATGATCACCACAACGAGGAGGAGTAATTTTACCTCCCGTTAGTTTGGGACAGGAGCCCTTTAGTCAGGGACAATGTTAATTCTCTTCGATATCGATGGGACCCTCATGGACACCGGAGGTGCCGGTCTGGTTTCGTTGACCTCGGCAATTGCTAAAGTGTTTGGTGGGGAAGGTCCGCCGTTGAATCTCGCCGGGAGTACAGACGGGGGAATCTTCCGGGGACTGTGTGAATATTTCGGACGGCCTCATGATCCCCATCTGGAAGAGGACTTTTACCAGGCCTATCTTCCCAAATTGAAAGAGAACCTCGCGGACGAATCTTTTGGTGGCCGGCTGCTCGATGGTGCGACCGAGTTGCTCGCGGAATATCGAAATGCCGGACATACCTTGGGTTTGCTGACCGGAAATCTGGCTCGTGGCGCCGCCATCAAAGTGAATCACTATGAAGTCGGGCACCACTTCGGCTTCGGCGCCTATGGCGACGATCATTGGAATCGAAACGAACTTGGTCCCATTGCCTTGACGAGAGCAGAGGAGTTTGCGGGGCGGAGGTTTTCTGCGAACGAGACCCTCGTGATCGGCGATACTCCGAAGGATATCGCTTGCGCCCACGCCTTCGGCGCAAAATGCCTTGCAGTCGCCACCGGGGCTTTTGATGAAGCTGCCTTACACGAAGCCGGTGCCAACGAGGTCGTTGGCAGTCTGGTTGAGTGCCTCGGAAGTCGAGGGAACCTTTAGGATTATTTGTGATTTTCCTCGGTTTTGTCCTTTTTACACGATACGAGGAAGGCGACGAGATCGCGAGCTTCCTTTTTGGTCATCAAAGCATTCATCGGGGGCATGGCGGAGAGTGGTTTGCTCTTGCTGGCGATCTCGGATTTCTTGATCACCTTGGTGATTTCGCCAAATGAAATCACGGCATTGCCATCGGCATCATCAGGGAGAAAGTTTCCGCTGATTTCCTTGCCATTCTTGAGCTTGATCGTGCCAAGGCCGTAACCGGGTGCGATCTCTGCACCGGGGTCGATGAGGGACCGAAGGAGATACGCGGCATCGTGCGATTTTCCAATCGCTCCCAACTCAGGGCCGACCTTTCCTCCCACTCCGTGCATGGTATGGCAGCGTTGGCATTGTGCGGCTCCATGTTCGTAGAAGACCTTGCGGCCTAGGTTGATATCGCCACCGGTTTCGCAAAGAAGTTTCCATTCCTCATTGGGATCGTCTTTGGGAAGGGAGGCGCGGAACTTGTCGAGCGGGAGTTTTGCGGCTTCGGCTGCCATGATGATATCGAGAGCGAGTCCGGGTTCGGCTTTGCGAGCGGTCACTTGTTCGACCGCCTTGGCGATGATGGCCTTGGCCTTCGGATTTTCGAGTTTGGCAAGGGTCTCCAGGGTGAACTGTTTTTCAGCCAGGCCTGCCGAGCGATTAGAGAGAAGGTTGCCGAGTCGAGCAAGAGCGAGATCCGGATCAATCTTAAAGAGAAGCTCGCGGGCGGTGCTTCGAATCTTTTGCGAGGAATCTGCGAAAAGACCTTCGAGCACCTTGGGCCAGGCTTCGTTCTTCTTTTGGCTGGTGGCCAGAAGCTGGAGGGCTTTAACCCGGGCGTCTTCGAGAGCCTTTTGATTACGAAGAATTTCGAAAAGGAATTCGGGCTTCACTTTGAGGCCGTCTTGTTCGATGAGAGTGAGGAGGCGGGGAAGAAGAAGTCGGGAACCTTCATCATTGCCTGAGGTGAGGTTGGAGAGTTTGCCGAGAATGGAGGAGTCAAGAGCGATGCGATTGTCCTGATGTTTGCGAACGAAAGCGACGACCGGGTCGGCGACCGGGGGCTTGTTCCAATCGAGCAAAGCGATGAGGGCGTCCTTGCGAACGCGGAAATCGAGGGACGGGTCGTTGGCTAGCGAGGCCACGATCTCCACGTCGTTTGCCTGCCCCATCGTCCAGGCGGCATAGATGGCCCGGCGGGCGGTGAGGGGATGCCATTTCACTTTTGAGGTCACCCGTTGGGCAATCTTGTGGGCACGGGCAGCCAAAGCAGGATAGATTTCGCGAAGGTCCATGTCGTAGGTCGCGCGGATCGCTTCCTGGCGAACCATGGTATCGGCATCATCTAAGAAGCCGGCGAGGGCGGGGGATTCCTGACGTCGCAGGGCCACCACGGCTGCGAGACGAATCGCTTTCGAAGGGTGATTCTTCAAGGCGGCCAGTGATTCGGAAGCAGCACACTTGGCAAGAATCATGATGCCGGCATGTCGTACAGCCACATCAACATCGTTGTTCTTCTCGAGAAGGGCGAGCGCGGGCATGACTGCATCGGAATGTCTGTGATTGGCGAGGGCGATGCCGGCTAACGAAGCGACTCTTGGCGAAGGATCAGAGAGAAGTTTGCTCAAGGGAACGCGGAAGAGGTCGAGGCTCTTGGGATGATTGCTCAGGGTGCGGGCAAGGTTGGCCCGGATTTCCATCTCCTTGTCATTGAACAAAGGGGAGAGGTTGGAGAGAACCGAGGCATCCTTTTGCGCCAGCTGCCCGATTCCCCAAAGGCCATGAAGGCGGGTTAAAAGAGGGGAGTTTGTCGCAAGAGCCTTCTTGAAGACGGGGAGAACTTTCTTGCCTTGATCTGCCAAGGCGAATTGAGCCCGGAGGCGAACCCGTTGGTCAGGGTGGGCGAGGAGTTTAGCGAGGGTTGCGTTATCGAGAGAAGGAATCCCTTTGGAAAAGAGCTCGCGAATCTCCTTCATCTCGGGCGTGTTCAGCTTCGAGGAGTCGGCCAGAGTGTATACCGCTCCTTTTTCCGGTTTGCCCCACCCGCCACCGTAGTCGGAGATGTAAAGTTTACCGTCATATCCCCAGTCGACGTCGGTCAGGGCAATACCCTTGAGAAAGGGCTCTTGTTCTCCCAGCTTGAAGGTGGCTCCCTTAGGTTCGAGGGTGAATCGCTCGATAAAGCAAATGTCGGGGCTACCTTTGTAACTCGCGACGAAAAAGTTGCGCTTGTAGCGATCAGGCAAGGCCACCACGCCCGGGTCGTAAGCGAGACCACACGGACCGTTGGCCGCGTAGGCGATGGGTGGGTTGATGTAGGCCGGCTGCCGATCGTGGCGGGTGTTCCAGATTCCTTCGTTCATCCAGGCATCAATCTGATCTTCCTTTTTGTCCGGCTTGCCACCGGCGTGGGGAAAGACCGTTCCACCGAAAGTGGCAATCGTTTGGTAGCCCATTTTCCAGCCGGAGTCGCCGTGCTCGATGAGGTAGACAATGCGTTCGCGATCGCCGTGGTCGTAGTCATTGTCGACGGTGAAAAGGTTGCCAAATTCATCAAAGACAATCTCCTTCGGGTTCCGCAGGTTCACGTAGAATTCTTCAAACTCCGAGCCGTCAGGATTGGAGCGAAAGACTCCTCCGGAGTCTGGCCGCGAGAATGTTTTGCCGTCCTGTTCGATGTGGTAACCTCGGTCACCGATCGACCAGTAGATCTTGCCGTCGGGTCCCCAGGCAAAACCGTTGAGGTCGTGCCCCGAAAAGCTCACCCGCACTCCGAAACCATTCACGAGTGTTTTGACTTCCTCGGCCTTTCCGTCGTTGTCGAGATCACGAAGGCTGTAAACGCCTGGGATCATCGCGAAGTAGACGGTGCCGTCTCGCTCGATCAAGCCACCCGAAGGGCCATCGAGAGGCTTGTCGAAGCTATCGCGAAAGACCGTCATTTTGTCGGCCACTCCGTCGCCATCAGTATCTTCGAGGCGCTTGATAACCTCTGCGTCCCGCCTGAATTGCTTCCAGGTGAGAAACTCGTTTTTCTTGCCGGCCCAGCGTTGGTGAAAAGCGGTCCGGTCATCGAGGGTCATGTTGGAAATGTCGCTGATGATACGCTCGCGCAGGAATTGGCCTCCGTAGCGGATGTCTTGGACCTGTTGGCGCCAGCGGTGCGTTTCCGCGACATAAACTCGGTTTTGGCCGTCGAGGCACAAGGTGGTGGCATTGTGGACCTGGCTTTGGTCGGCGAATTTCGTGAGCGTCAGGCCTTCGGGAATGGTGATTTTTTTGTCGATTTCGGAAGGAACGAGCTGCCCCGGCAGCGGGAGAAGCGAAAGGGACAGTAAAGAAAGAGATCGTTGCATTGTGTTGGAGGTCCGATACGTGCCAGACCGGTCTGAAATTTCAGGCCGGTCTTGACACTGGGAGGTAGCCCTCGTGGACTGTTGATCAATGAAGATTCGTGCGCTTCCCCTGCTTTGTTCCGTTCTTCTGTTGTCCTTTTCGTGGGGACAGGAAGAAGCCAAGTCTTACCTTCTCGCAAGCAAGGAGAATCCCGTTCCGATCGGGCAGACTTTCAAGGTCACGACCAAAGCGACCATGAATGACTTTCCGCTCTCCATCACGATCGAAGATCAGAAGATCGAAGGCAAAATGACGAGATCCGGGCGTCGGGTCGTGAAGCATGAGTTCCTTGCCGCTGATCGCGTGCGCGCCACCATTCTGGCCGATATCACAACCGGAAAGCAGACAATGGCGGGGGCTGAGACCGAGATCGACGAGCGTCAACCTACCCAGGGCCGTTCTTTCCTTGTAGTGAAGAAGGATGGAAAATGGTCGGTTGACCCAAAGCCGGAAGATGTCGAACCTGCTGATCAGGAGGCGATCGATGCCGCCATCGAGAGACTTGAAAAACATGCCAACAATGAAGGTGAAACATCCCTCAAGATGTATGGTGACAAGCCTCGTAAAATTGGCGAGTCGTGGGAGGTGGATGCGGTGGCACTTCCGGGCATGGACAACATTGAGATTTTGGGGGGCAAAATGACGGTGACTTTTACAGGTCTGGAGGAATTCAATGGCGAACCTTGCGCGATCTTGAAGACCAAGTTCAAGGTGGCCGGTCAAATGAATGAAAAGTCGATGAAAGGGATCGGAGTCGATATCTCCGGTTCCATCAAAATCACCCGTTCGCTCAAGTTTTTTGAGGACTACAAGACCACGGGAAGATTCGGAATGGAGGCGATGGGCGAAATGCAACTTCAACCGGGATTGGTCGGGACTTTCAAGATGGGGGGTGACGTCAAAGTCGAGATGTTGGCGGTCAAAGTTCCGCAGGCGAATGAAAAGTGAGTCGCCGAAAGAATTTCCATCATCTGCCCGAATCAATGTCATGCGTTGGCTCCCGTTTCTGGCTTCATTGATCGTCGTTTCTTGTTGCGAGCCTGCCCTGGAGACGGAGGATGCGCCTTCTTCCAAAAAGGAGTGGATCGAATTACCGTCCAAAGACTGGATGCCGATTGTCTTCGGTGGCGAGGGCATCACTGAATGGAAAGACGATGTTCTCTCAATCGGTGCGGGGGCAGAGCTGAGCGGAGTCCAATTCGTCGGGGAGGAATTGCCAACGATGCCCTATGAGCTCGAATTGAATGCCAAGAAGGTAATGGGGAGCGACTTTTTCTGTGGCCTAACGTTCCCAATCTCTTCGAAGAAGGAATGCGTCACCCTAATTCTCGGAGGATGGGGAGGGGGAACGGTCGGGATTTCATCTATCGATGAGCAATCCGCCAGCGAGAACGAAACCACGCAATACATGAGCTTCGAGGATGGTCAGAGTCATGATGTCCGGGTGGTCGTTGAGGAAAAGCGCCTACGAGTCTTTCTTGACGAAAATTCGATCATCGACGTGGCCACCGAAGGCCGCAAGTTAGGGCTCCGCTCCGGGATGATTGACTACTGTGCTCCCCTGGGAATTGCGACCTTCCAGACCTCGGCCGAGATTCGTGGCTTGCGGTGGCGTTCACTGGCTCAATAGGAAGCATTTTTCGCGCGTGAGAAATCCCGGTTAGGGCTTGTTTTTTTGTCGGGAAAGCCTTACGGCGTCCTTAACAACTTCCGACGACGGTTTGGAGTGGGTTCCAAAACCCGCTCTTTTTTGTCTCGGGAAACCAATATTTTGACATGACCACCGATATTGTTGCTCTGATTGAGTTTTACGAAAAGGAAAAGGCCATCGACCGCGAACGCGTGGTGGAGGCCCTCGAGTATGCTTTTTGCTCAGCTTACCGGAAGATGGTGCCGGGTGCCGAAGCGATCGAGAATCTCCGTGCTGTAATCAACGAAAAGAAAGGGGATACCCGCATTCTCGCTTCGTTGGAAGTGGTTGCTGACGACGATTATGTCGACAAATTCAACGAAGTTCCTGTCGCCGTTGCCCAACGCAAGGAGGCCGGAGCTGAAGTCGGGCAACGGATCGATTTCGATGTGACTCCGAAAAACTTTGGTCGCATCGCGGTGCAGACTGCCAAACAGACGATGATGCAGCGTTTGCGTCAGGCTGAGAAGGAGAAGATTTACGATGAATTCAAGGATCGTGCCGGTGACATCGTCAGCGGGTCGGTTCGCCGTTTTGAGAAGAGCGATGTCATGATCGATCTTGGGAAGTTCGAAGCCCGTATGCCTTCAAAGGAACGGGTGGGAACCGAAGAATACAATGTCGGCGACCGGATTCGTTGCTACGTGGTCTCGGTCGACAACGAAGGCCGGGGACCCGAAATCATTCTTTCCCGGAGTCATCCAAACTTTGTGCGTCGGCTCTTCGAATCCGAGGTCGCTGAAATCTCCGACCGTACTGTTGAACTCCGTGCGGTGGCTCGTGAGGCCGGATATCGCACCAAGGTCGCGGTCTACACCCACGACGACAAGGTCGACCCGGTCGGAGCTTGTGTTGGATTACGTGGTGCCCGTGTGAAGAACATCGTCCGCGAGCTCAATAACGAGCGGGTGGATATCATTCGCTGGAACGAAGACATTTCCGAGTTCGTCACCGAAGCTCTCAAGCCGGCCACGGTTCGCAGCCTTGCCCTTGATCAGGAAGATCGCGTGGTGAACGTAACCGTTGACGAGGAGGACCTTTCCAAAGCGATCGGTCGTCGCGGACAAAACGCCCGCCTGACTTCCAAGCTGACTGGTTGGGACGTGCAGGTCCGCAAAGACGAAAGCCAGCACGAGCAGTTCGAAGCTCGCGTGGGTGATGCTGCTTCCCACCTTGGGGAAAGTCTTAGTCTGGAGCCGATCGTCGCTGATAAACTTTTCCGCGCTGGTGGAGTCACCGTGGACATGGTTGCCCAGATGCCTGCCGAATACATCGCTAGTGCGATCGAGGTCGATATCAATGAAGCCAACCGCATTCTCGCCGCGGCCAAAGGAGAAGATTTTGGAAGCCAATCGGAGGGTGAAGCGCCTGCACCGGATGCACCTGCCGAAGAACCCGCAGCCGAAGAGAGTGCCGAGGGCTAGGATAGATCAGCGATCGCAGTCCCGTTTCATTTGATAATTCGACGACCTACCGAAAATACGAATCAGCATGGCCGAAAACAAAGACAATGAAGACCCCAAGAAAGAGGAGGTTCTTGATCTCGTGACCGAGACGCCTAAGCCGTCACGACGTGAGCGGCAACGGCAACAAGCGGCCAAGATTCAAACGGTGGACGATAAAAAGAAGGCCGCCTTGGATCTTGGGATCGAAGACGAGAAACCAAAGAAGAGTGCGGTCCGTAAGACCGAGCTCTCGGGTAAGGATATCCTGCCGACGATCTCCAATAAGCTGGAGGAAAAAGAGGATCTCGACTTCGTGAAAGCTGCGGCGACTCCTTCGGCCCCGGCTCCTAGCGAGCCCACGGGTGAGGGTGGCGAGGAAGCGGATGGCGACAGCAATGTCATCAGTATCAAGCCGCCCATCATCGTCAGCGACCTTGCCGATCGGATGGGCAAGATGGCGTTCGAGATCATGGCCGATCTCATCAAGTTGGAAGTCTTTGTCGCTCCCAACCAGGCCATCGAGCCTGAGATTGCCGAAAAGGTCTGTGAAGCCCACGGATTTGTCTTTGAACGTGAAAAGCGCGAAAAAGGTGGTGGCGTTCACAAGGAAGAAGAGGTCTTTGAAGAGCCGGAACCCGAAGAGGAGGCCCCGGAAGAGCAGTTGGCTTATCGCGCTCCCATCATCACCTTCATGGGGCATGTCGACCACGGGAAGACCTCGCTTCTCGATTTCATCCGCAAGACCCGCGTGGTGAAGGGCGAAGCTGGCGGCATCACCCAGCACGTCGGTGCTTACAGCGTGGAGCACGGCGATCGTAGCATCACCTTCCTCGATACTCCCGGTCACGCTATCTTCTCGCAGATGCGTTCCCGCGGTGCCGACGTGACCGACATTGTGGTGATCGTGGTGGCGGCCGACGATGGCATCATGCCACAGACCGAGGAAGCTATTCAGCATGCCAAGGCTGCCGGCAAAACCATCATCGTGGCGATCAACAAGATCGATCTCCCGGCTGCTGATCCTATGCGGGTCATGACTCAGTTGATGGAGTACGAGCTGGTTCCCACCGAAATGGGTGGAGATGTTGAATGCGTGAAGGTTTCTGCACAGACCGGTGAAGGGATCGATGAACTTCTCGAACTGATGGCTCTCCAAGCCGAAGTTCTCGAACTTCGCGCCAACCCGAAGGCCAACGTCCGGGCTTCCGTTATCGAAGCCAGTGTCAAGGCAGGTCGGGGCGCCACTGCGACCGTGATCGTCGAAAGTGGAACGCTGGAGCGCGGAAAGCCCTTCATTTGTGGCCCCTACGCCGGGAAGGTGAAAACTCTCATCAACGACCATGGCGAGCAGGTCAAGCAAGCCGGGCCGTCCACCCCGGTTGAGGTTCTTGGCTTTGCCGAGCTTCCAAACGTCGGGGATTCTCTAGTGGGGATGGAAAATGAACGCGCAGCCAAAAAACTCTCGGAAGAGCGCATAGAGGAACGCCGCAAGGAACGTCTGGCCCAGCCGAAGAAGAGCCGACTCGAGGACATGCTCCAAACGGTGGAGGGCGGTGGAAAAGCCCAGCTTAAGCTGATCCTTCGGTCCGATGTGCAGGGAACCGCGGAGGCGATCAAAAATGCCATTACCGAAATCGAATCGGAGAAGGTCGAGGCCAACTTCCTCATTGCCGGAGCCGGTGCCATCACTGAATCGGACATTCTCATGGCAAGTTCGGCTGATGCCATCATTCTTGGTTTCAATACGAAGGTCGACGGTAAGGCGGTGAAAGCGGCAAAGGCTGAAGGAGTGCAGGTGAAACTCTACTCGATCGTCTACGAATTGATCGATCAGGTGAAGGAGTCGATGCTTGGCATGCTCGACCCAGAAATTCGTGAAACCGTCATCGGACGCGCAACCGTCAAGCAGGTCTTCAAGGTCAATAAAGGCCGTGCTGCCGGTTGCGTGGTCAAAAGCGGGAAGGTCACCAGGACCGCCCACGCCCGCGTGCTACGTGGCAAGCAGCCGGTCTTCGATGGCAAGATGTCGACCCTTCGTCGTCATCAGGACGAAGTGGAAGAGGTCAAGCAGGGGATCGAGTGCGGAATCCGTCTCGGAGCCTTCAACGAATATGAAGAGGGCGACGTCATTGAGTGCTATACCCTCGATAAGATCGACCAAACCCTCTAGTGAGTTTTTCAAGAAATGGCGAAACGACTGGATCGGGTCAACGAACTGCTGCGGCGCGAAATCAGCGCAGTGGTTCAGCGTGATTTTGAGTGGCACAACACCCTTGTCACGATTAGCGCAGTGGAGGTGACACAGGATCTCAAGGAGGCCAAGGTCTACGTCAGCATCCTCGGCGGTTCGGGTCCAGGAGTCCTCGATCAACTTGAGCGCAAGCGTGGGTTCATTCAGAGTAAGGTTTCCCAGCGAGTTGTCTTACGCAATACCCCAGTGCTCATGTTCCGGCAGGACAACTCTGCAGTCCGAGGAGTCGATGTCGTCAATCTTCTCGATGAAGTTGCACAACTTCCAACCGCCCCACCTGAAGAAGGGGAGGACTAGGGATGCCGTCATCGCTTGGGCCGTTTGTCTGGTGGTTGGATCCCTCATCGCGTTAGCCCGCGAGATGGTAGCCACCATCCATTGTAAACCCTTTCCCGATGCCATGGAAAGATGGGGGCGTGATGGGTATTCAGACTTTGAAGATTTGATTCTCCTAGGTGGGTGGCTTCTTGTCTAGGTTCTTTCGGGTTTGGTTGAGATCCTCTGTCGGTCTGTCTCCGAGTTCGGCACGTAACTTTCTCGTTGGTTTGCCGTATTTGCGGCGATAATTTTTATTTCCGGAGCCAATTTGGTTTGGAGCCATTGGGGGTTCTGGCAGCAGGCCCTGAGGCTACTAATCATGCCCTGATCTCCTCAATCGCTGAGTTTAGGCGGTATGGATTTTTGGGGTGCCGGCTTCGACGGTAAAATTGGCTCGTGAGGTGGTTTTACCACCGGGCTTGAGGACGTCGTCGATCACTTTGTAATCAGCGGTATAGGTCTTCGGGGTGACATCGCACATGATGTAGCCCCGCTCACGATTGAAAAATTTGGTGCACGGGTTTCGGGCAAGATGAGCATCCAAACCCTTGGTGCTGGCCGTGCCATTTCCGCCGCTGGAGAGCGAGGTAGTGACAAATTCGGTGGCGACGATGTCTTGTTCCGGTTTAAAATCATCGACACGCAATTCGTTGGCCCAGTTTGAGTGAATGTCGCCAGTGAGTACGACCGGATTCTTAATCTTGTGATCACGAAGATGTTTCACGAGGAGTTGTCGTTCATGGGCGTAGCCGGGCCACTGGTCCATCGAGTAGGACGCAGGTGAGTTGGGTCTGCTGACATCGGCAATTGCCATCATGACTTGCTGGGCCAGGATGTTCCAAGTGCTTTTGGATCCGTTTAGGGAATCGAAGAGCCACTTTCGTTGATCGAGACCAAGCAGGGTATTACGCGGGTCGAGAGCCGCGGCATTAAGCGGGCTCTTACGATCATCGTTTGGCTGATCGGTGCGGTATTGACGGGTGTCGAGAATGAAGAACTCGGCGAGAGTGCCGAAGTTGCCTTTGCGATACAGAGAAAGCTTTGGGCCAACGGGAAGAGACGAGGTGCGCAGGGGCATCATCTCATAGTAGGCTTGATAAGCATTGGCGCGACGAAGGAGGAACTCGGCCGGCTTGACGTTCCTTTGTTCGGAAATGTCGTTGGCGCAGTTGTTGTCGAATTCGTGATCGTCCCAGGTTACAAACCACGGACAGGCCGCGTGCATCGCCTGAAGATCCTTGTCGCTGCGATACTGGGCGTATCGGGAGCGGTATTGGTCGAGGGTCTCGATTTCTGGTCCGTGGTGTTTGCGGACCTTTCCGTTTCGACCGGAGGCATACTCGTAAATGTAATCGCCAAGGTGAAAGACGAAGTCAGGCTGATCGGCCACCATTTGTTGGTAAGCGGTGAAGAGGCCTTGTTCGAAATTTTGGCAGGAGGTGACCGCAAAGCGGAGTTTGTCCGGGGACGCATCAGGCGTGGGCAGCGTGCGGGTGCGGCCGGTCGGAGACGTGGCCCCGCCGGATTTGAAGCGGTAGTAAAACCAGTGATCGGATTTCAGCCCCTTGGGTTCGATGTGGACGGAGTGGCCAAGCTCCGGTGTGGCGTTGACCTTGCCGGATTGAATGATCTTTTTAAACGCACTGTCTTCGGCGAGTTCCCACTGAACCTCAACCGGGGCCTTGGGCATGCCGCCACCGGGTTCGAGAGGTTTGGGAGCGAGACGGGTCCAGAGAACGACGCTCTCGTGATCGGGATCACCGGATGCGACTCCGTTGGAGAACGGATCGCTTGTGAAATTGTGAGCCGGGGCGGCCGAGGCGTAGCGACTGAGGAGCGGGATCGATGACAGGGACGCGGCATAAGCGAGAAAGAGTCGTCGGGAAAGTCCGCCTTCGTGACGAAGCGCGTTTTGGAGTGAAGTAAGATCCATAGTGGGGAGCTTCAACTCATCGGGATGCTCTTGCAACCTCAGAAGAGGAAAGGATGCTTAACGCTTGGAAAGAAGTGACAGGTTCGACATCTTTCTCGGCATGGGGAAGGGATTTGAAGAAAATCAGGCACGCCTGGCCTTGCTACAATCGTTTGGAAAAGACCTGGCACGTCGGGCCAAGTCGTCCTGTGAACTCAGCGGGAAGTCAGGAGTTCCTTTGCGGATTTACGAAGTTCCTCCGACGCCGAAAGATCCGGATCCTGCCCGTTGTCTCATGCTCTGCGATGAAGCGATCGAAGCGTTGGCCAAGCCAAGCTTGTTCAAAGCTGACGAATGGCGGCACTTGAGCGAGTTGATTTGGGCTGAAGAGCCGATGGTGCAGTTGATGACGGTGAGGATCTTGCAGTTTCTCGGGAAGGAGAATGCCTGGTGTCGGGAGATCATCGAGGAAGCTTATCTTGGTGAAGAAGTGATTGAGGAAGCCAGGAAGGCTGCCCTCTAAGAAAAGTAAGACTTTGAGAGTATGAAGAACGTGATGAGATGGTTTTTCACGGGCTTGGTGGGAGTGGCTTGGTTTTGCTCCTCGT
The DNA here is from genome assembly GCA_049596615.1 of Akkermansiaceae bacterium. Taxonomy (GTDB): domain Bacteria; phylum Verrucomicrobiota; class Verrucomicrobiia; order Verrucomicrobiales; family Akkermansiaceae; genus SW10. The sequence continues at coordinate 16,011 of JBMYLT010000019.1, forward strand.
GTCAGGAGGATAAGCAAGAGCCGGAGAAAGCCAAGCTGGAGCCGGTTCAACAGAGTTTCGACGAGGAGTTGGTGACTCGCTTTCGCTCGGTCGTTGCGAATCAGAACGAAGTGACTCGTTTGATTGGCGAGTTTATGAGGAAGGGAAATCCGTTCGGAGGCGAGAAAAAGCAACTTGAGCCCCCACAACAAGAAGCGATCGCAGAAATGAGGGCACTTCAGCTTAAGGTAGTGGATGATCTCACGGCGATCATGGCATCCATGGAAGCCCATCCCCCCGAAAGTCGCATCGTCGACCCGGAGCTACTCGCTGACATGAAAGGCTCGATCGTTCTCGCGACTTTGTCCGGGGGGGCGAAATCGATCGAGAAAATCCAAATGTTTCAGGCTTCGGTAACTTCGGTAAAGCAGGTTTCGAAGCTTCAGAGTTGGTTGACCCGACTCGAAAAGCAGTTGGGAGACAAATCAGCCGAAGCGGAGGTTGATTCTCCGGAGGTTAATTCCTCCCCAAGGATCGTTCCTGATGGCTGGAAGGAAAGGGGTTATTGCATCGGCTTTGCTCGAATCTCCGCGGATCATCTTCAAAAGAGTAATGCCCCCAGTGTCCAGATTGGAGAGGTAGCCTATCTGTTTCGAGGGAAGTTTCAGAAATTTTCCGAAGCGGATCTTGGAAAGAAAATCAAGGTCACGGGCACGATGGTCAAAGGTCGTTTGCCAATGTTCATTCAATCGAAAGACTGGAAGGGAGTGGTTCCTCAGGGGATCCCGGTGCCGCCAGGGACCGATATTGAAAAGGAAAGTCTCTATTATTTTATTCAGGATCCGAAGTGGGAGATTGTTGAGGAGTAGTTGCACCGAAATGACTATTTCTTTCGTAACCGAATCGGGCCTTTTGCGGTCGATGAATCGATGACACGGCCCTTTTGAAGGATGTCGATTTTCCCTTGGGCCACAAGACGTCGGGCCGCTTGGCGGGTTTGTTCCATCTTGTTCCGCCAGTCCTCGCCCGGAAAAACAGCACGCGTCGCTTCACTAGGGCAGATAGTTGCCGTGACTGATCTCTTGCTAAGTAGGTCGAGAATGGCCTCTTCAAGCTGAAGATCGAGGGAGCCGGGTTTCTCCTTCCGGCATCGGGTTGAGCAGTATTTTACTTCATCCCAGCAATGTTCCCATTTCTTGCGCCAGGTGATGGTCCGTCCACAGGTTTGGCAGGGCTTTTCCTTTGTCATGACGAGTTGCGAATCCGAAGATCGAGGTCAGTGGTTTGAGGTGACAGAGGAATTCAGAAGTCGTGTGGTCCGGATGGCTTGGGAGGACCGGACGACTTTCGAAGAAATCGAGCGGAGAACTGGGTTGGTAGAGGCGGAGGTGATTAAGGTGATGCGTCGGAGTTTGAAGCCGGGGAGTTTTCGGTTATGGCGAAAGCGGGTTTCGGGTCGGACAACGAAACACGGTAAGGTGTTTCGTCATGGTCGTCGGGAACTCAAACGGCAGCCGGGGCGTCGTTGGCTGGAAATGGATCAAGATTGAAGAACCCGGTCGCCCGGTGGACTTCCGCAGCGACCAATGAACCAATGACGGCTCCACGGTGACAGTTGTCTCCACCAACTTTAGCGTTTGCGATGATAGCGGCCGGGAAGTCATCGTGAAATTTCCAGGCGAGATAAAGCGAGGCCGGGAAGGACTGATCGATGTAGCAGGCCGGGCTGAGTCGTTGTCCCACCACCACGCGATCGGGTTGGCGTGACCAGCTTTCGGCTTTGCGAGTCGAGAACCAATCACCGGCCTGGGTCATCAGGGCTTCGCGAAGCGGAGTGCCGCTAGAGATGTGCTGCAGTAGTCGCGTAAGGCAATCGGCAGCACGCAGGACGTTGGAGTGACGGTGGGTGAGAGCAACGTGCGTTTTTACCGTCTGGCGATGATCGCCTTCAGGAAGGGCGGCGAGAAGGGCGGGAACGGTGGCCAATCCGCCGATGTGTTCGTCTGAGATACCGCACTTGAGCACGTTCTTGCCAGACGCATAACGATTGAAGAAAGCGCGATGGTATTCTTCAAGATATGTGTCGCGATGCCAGCCCGGGGTGAGCATGAGGTCGATGAAGTGACGCACCCAGCATTCGGGATCGTATTCGCCGCGTTTTTTTATTTGTTCGTAGAGCGCTTGCGCGAGCTTGAAGTTCACCGTGTTTTCACCGGCTTTGAGGTTCTGATGGTAATGAATGTTTCGCTGTCCCCAAAACTGTGCCTGGTCATTAAGGATTTCGGCCTTTTCGTTGAGAGGGGTGAATTGCGACCGCCAGAGAATGCTGTCGGGGTGATGCGGAAGAGGATCGCGAAAGTCGGCCAAGTCAGGGTAGTCGCGGTCGAGTGCCTCGCGGTCGTAATACCAGTGAACAGGCATCGCCAGAGCATCGGCAAGGAGCGAACCGTGGTAGGCTGCTTCGGTAATCGTCATGAATGACGATTACCGAGAAACGCGATTTGTCGCGTGGTTTTTGGAGGGTTGCCCTAAGCGGTGAGTTCTGTCATTTCGCCGGTGCTGTCGACAAAGCGGGTCGCGGGTATGCCAAGGCGGTTGGCCATGGTGACGAAGAGATTGGAGAGAGGGACGTCGGAGCCAAAACGATGATAAGCGCCATGGTTGAGGCCTAGCTTGTCACCACCGGCCAGCACGAGAGGGTAATTTGTGTTGTTGTGGGTCGTGCTATTACTGCTGCCGTAAAGGACCATGGTGTGATCCAGAAGGGTCCCTTCGTTTTCCGGGGTGTCCTGAAGGCGGTGCAGGAAGTAGGCGAATTGTTGGGCGCGGAAGCGGTCCCATTTTCCGAGTGCTTCGGCCCCGCCAGGCTTATTCCATCCGTGGGCAAGGCTGTGTTGGTTTTTGCCGAAGCCGAGGAGAGCCGGGAACTTGGTGGCGACGGAGGTGGCTCCATTCATGTTGCCCATTTGGTAGGTTAGGAAACGGGTGGAGTCGGTTTGAATGGCGAGAAACATCAAGTCGAGCATGGTCTTGATGAGTTCGCCCGGGGTCTTGTCGTCGGCATCGAGATGAAGCTGGGTGGTATCGACCTCGGGCTTAGGAATGTCGAGCCAACGCTGGGACCGTTCGACCCGTTGTTCAATCTGGCGAACTGATTGCAGGTATTCGTCGAGTTTTTCCTGATCGTTTTTTCCTAGCTTGCGTCGCACCGATTTCGAATGTTCGAGCACGAGGTCGAGCATGTGCTCGGAGTTCTCCAGTTCTTGTTGGCGGGAAGTTACCGCTTTGTCCTCTTTTCCGAAGAGACGATTGTAAACGAGACGAGGTTGGTTAAGGGCGGGAACTGGTTGTCCATTCGGACTAAAAGAAAGAGTGCTCGAGCGGGTGGCTTCCCCGACGCCGCCATCGACTGACAGACTAAGCGAGCGAAAGCGGGTGTCGTCTCCTAACTTCGCGGCGAGGAGTTGGTCGAGAGAAACAGAGTTCTTGAGCTGTCCACCTTTCAGTTGGGCGGCGGTCAGGAAAATGTCGGCGGTATCGTGTCCTCCGATGCGACGTCCATTTGGGTGGGAAAGGCCGCCGAGGATGGAGACGTGCTCCCGAAGAGGCTCGAGGCATTTCAGGCTCTCGTTGAATTTGAAGTCGCGTCCGGTGGCTTCGGGAAACCAGTGCCACTTTTGCTCCTCGTTTTTTTTGCGGGGCAGGCTGACTCCGTAGGGGAAATAGATCGCGCAAAACCTCTTTGGGCGCTGGCCCTTTTTGGCGTTGGCGGCCATACATTCGAGGAAAGGAAGGGAGAGGGAAGCGCCAACACCACGGAGAAAGGTGCGACGGGGGAGGTGCCAGGATTTACGGCTCATAGGGCTATTTGTGCTGGAAGGGTGGGCTGGCCACGATGAGGTGGATAAGATCCTGAATGCGATGATTGGATTTCACAAACTCTACGGTGAGGTCATCGACGGTTTTTTCATCGACTAATTCCAGCCCACGCCCCAGAGCGAAGGCAAGGAGCTTGGCGGTGAAGGCGCGGGAGAATTGTTCCTTTCGTTCTTTGAGGAGGTAGTTTTTCAGGCCATCAACGCTGGAGACCTCAGTTCCGCTAGGGAGCGTGGCGTTTGCATCGACCGGGAGTTTGAGGTCATTTTTTTTATTCCTTCCGTTTTTGCGGACGATCTGCGTTCGCCATAGACCGTCGGCGCCGAAATTTTCAAGGGGAATGCCCCAAGGATCGATCCCGCGATGGCACTCGTTACAAGAGGTTTGCTTACGGTGCTCCACAAGTTGGTCACGGATCGAGAGTTTGGCGAAATTAGGATCAGTGGAATCGAGATCAGGGACGTTCGGGGGAGGATCCGCCGGTGGGTCGTCGAGGAGGCGTTCGCGAATCCAAACGGCGCGTTTTACCGGGTGGGAATCCTCGCCGGTTGAATTGCCGAGGAGAAAACTGCCTTGGGTGAGAATGCCACCGCGGGGATCATCTTTGGGGAGGGTGACTTTCTCAAAGCGGCCGCCCTTTGGCCCGGTCAGTCCGTAGTGGGTGGCGAGGGCTTCGTCCAACATGGTGAAGTTGGAGTCGATGATGTTGAGCGCGCTGAGATTCTTTTGAAAAATTTCGGCGAAGAAGTGGAGGGTTTCGCCTCGCATAGACGCTTTGAGGTTTGGATCAAACTTGGGGTAGTAGTTTGGGTTGATTGCAATCCGTTGCAGAGCTCCGACATCGAGCCACTGATCGGTAAATTGTTCGATGAACTGCCACGAACGTGGATCGGCCATCATGCGGGTAACTTCTTTCTTCAGGATGTCGGGCGAACTGAGATTGCCGGAACGTGCGAGTTCGAAGAGTCGCTGGTCAGGCATCGTGCTCCAGAGAAAGAAGGAAAGACGAGAGGCCAATTCCCAATCACTAAGCGGGCGCTTCGAGTTGTCGGAAGGTTCGACGAGATAGAGGAAGTCGGGAGAGATCAGCACCATTGCGAGGGTTTCGCGAATCGCTTCCTCAAAGGATGCCATCTTGGCGCGGATTGATTTGAAGAAGCGGAAGAAGGGAGCGAGGTCGTTTTCTTCGGCTGGCCGACGAAAGGCGCGGCTGACAAATTTCTTGAGGACGGCCTTGGCGTAGGCGTCTTCATCCGAGCTGAGTTTGGACGGGAAAAGAATGGCCTGATGATGAGAGGGCGGCCATTTGTCGAAAACCGGCCCGATGAATTCCATCGAGGCGACCTCGATTTCCGGAAAGGTTCGTGGTCCTTTCTGGCGGTTCTTGTTACTACCTCTTCCGCGCGCCTTGAGCGGTTTGTCGTGGCCTTCGGCGTAGGCGTTGTCGAGCCAGAGAAGAAGGCCGGGGAATTTGCTTTGTGTTTTGCTGGGGAGAGGAAAATTTTCGATTCGTCCGTGGAACTCGATGGTCTGCCATTCTTCGGTTGTGATGTCGACGGGAGTGAGGAAACCACGTGGAGCCTGGACATCGGCGCGGTATCCGATGGCGGCGCGTAGTTGCGGGTAGCCTCGTCCCTCAGCGAAGAGTCCTTTCACTTTAGCCCGAATGAGGATTTCGCCTTCGGATGGATAGTCCATCATTTTCCCGATGAACTGTTGGTCCTTGTCGAGGAGATGACTGCCCCGGTTTTTGTCTTTCACCGTTTTGGTGAACTCCTTTTCGACCACCTCGGGTCTGGGGCCGGTGACGATGGCTTTGGCGAGGCCCTGTCGGGCTGCCTCGAGGAAATATTCCAATTGCAAATCGGACATCTGCAAGGTTGAGCCATTGTTGCGGAAGCCATCCTCGGAAAGGGCTTCGGGAGGGAGGTTCTTGGCGTAATCCATCTCGATGCCAAGAAGATCGCGCATCGTATTTTGGTATTCGGTCCGGTTTAGGCGGCGGAGAACGACGCGGCCGTCGGTGTTTTTTTGAGCGGCGACGGCGGCATCGATTTCGCCAGTGATCCAGGTGGTGAGGATTTTGAGGTCAGCTGGGGCGAGGGGTGCCTCCTTTTCGGGGGGCATTTCGCCGAGATTTAGCGCGTCGCGGACATCGTGCCAGATTTCGGCGGCCACCCGGTCCTTGATGATGTCGGTCGAAAGCTCGTCGAGGCGGAGATCGCCCTTCTGCTTCTTCTCGCCGTGGCATTTGAAGCAATACCGTTCGAGGATGGGTTTGATGTCCTTTTGGAAGTCCAGAGCGCTAAGAAAGGAGCTGGTCGCAAAGAACAAGAGGAGGCGAAGGGGCTGGAGTTGGGCGGCGATGGGGAGGATTACGATCGGCCCGGCGGAGGGCTTTCAGTCGGCTAATTTGGAGGATTTAGCAGTCTGATTCGCGCTGGGCGGCCAGGTATTTCTGAATCGCGGTTTTGATTTTGGCGATTTGTTCGGGATTGAGACCGAGACCGGGAAGCTCCGCTTCGACGAGCTGGAGTGGAAGAATGGTGGTCGGGGTCTCGGGAGAATATTCTTGGTATGGACCGGCCGGTTACTCCAAAAGCGGGAGCTTTGGATTCCTTTTTAAGCTAACTCTGCCGCGATGGAGTCGACGAGGAGCGGGCCTTCGCCGGTGAGGCGGAGGTGGGTGTCGGTCTTTTCGACCAGGTGGGCGATGGGGGCGAGATTGGTCTCGGGGGAGAGAAACTGGAGCGGGAGGCCTTCGGTGGTGCGGAGCTGGAGGGCGATGCGTTCAAGTCGCCAAGCTTCGTCATCGAGGACTTCGATTTCTTCCTGAGCGTGTCCGACCGCGTTGATGCGTTTCAGATAGCAAGCGGTCTCGGCGATGTTTTGGTGTCGGGTTCGGTGGAGGGTGGAAACGGCGGAGGGCCCAAACCCGAGGTAGTCGTTACCGATCCAGTAGCCTTCGTTGTGTCGCGATCGTTTGCCCGGGAATGCGTAGTTGGAGGTTTCGTAGTGTTCGTATCCAGCGGCCGTGAGCATTTCATCTGCCAAGGAAAACATCTCGGCGTTGAGATCGGGATTGTCGGTGAAGTCGCCAGTCTGGAATTTTTCGAAGAAAACGGTGTCTTCTTCGTAGGTCAGGTTGTAGGCGGAGAGATGTTCGGGTTGGAGGAGGATGGCCTGGGTCAGGGTGTCATCCCAATCGACGAGTGTTTGATTGGGAACCGAGAAGATGAGGTCGATGTTCACTTCAAGCGAGGAGGCTTCGCGAAGAAGGTGGACCGAGTTGATGGCTTGCATGGGTGTGTGTTCCCGGCCGAGGGTTTCGAGGTGGTTTCCGAGAAATGATTGCACGCCGAGTGAAACCCGGGTCACACCGAGGTCTTGGTAGAGTTGGGCGGTGCGTTCGGTGAAAGTGGCGGGATTGGCTTCGAGCGTGATCTCTTCGATTGAAGAAAAGTCGAAGGATTCCCGGAGCCCGGCAAAAAGGCGTTTTAGGTGGGTGGGCGATAGCATTGAAGGCGTGCCTCCGCCGAAATAGATCGTTTTGAGAGGGGGGAGGGTTTGAGAGGCGTAAAAGCGGGCTTCGGTGATCAGGGCATTGACGAAGGCCGAGAGATCAGTGTTGCCGGGGGTGTGTTTGTAGAACGAACAGTAGGGGCAGATGCGATGGCAAAAGGGAATGTGAAGGTAGAGATGCACGGAGGAATGGTGAATTTAGAATAGTGAATGGTGAATGAGTTTTGGAGTGGTGAATTGCTGGAAAATGAGGAGGCTTTGGGGGTGAAAAAGGAGCCGGGGTTGTTGACGGGGGTTTTGAAAGAAGTCTCGCGTTCGTTTTACCTGAGCCTGCGGTTTTTGCCGGGAGGGTTTCGGGCTCCGGTGAGTCTGGGGTATTTGCTGGCGAGGGCAAGCGACACCATTGCGGACGCGGGGGAATGGTCGGTCGGGGAGAGGCGGGAGTTGTTGAACCGCTTTGTGTCCTGGGTGAATGGTGGGCCATCGCTTTCGATTCCCGAGGATGGTGGATTGCCGGAAGGGGAGCTGGTTTTGATGAGGCGGCTTGATGAGTGCGTTGCGGGACTCGGTGAGTTGCCGGAATGGCAGCAGATATCGGTCAGGAAGGTGGTGGGGATCATCACTCAAGGACAGGAGTGGGATCTGGATCGATTTGAAAGTGAGGGTGTGGTTGGATTGAAGAACGATGTGGAACTGCGGGACTATACTTATTGGGTCGCGGGGTGTGTTGGCGAGTTTTGGACCGAGATCGGTTTTGGGGTTGATCCCGGATTTGCGAATGCTGCAAGGAAGGACATGTTGAAATGGGGGCAGGCTTTTGGAAGGAGCCTCCAGCTGATCAACATCCTGAGAGATGTGCCTGAGGACTTGGAAAACGGTCGCTGCTATCTTCCCGGAGCGAAGACGGAGGACGAGTTGTTGAAGCAAAGGCAGAGATGGATCGACGAGGCCCGCGAAGGGTTGGATCAGGCAGACCTTTATGCTGCGGCCTTGAATGGTAAACGCTTGCGGTTTGCCACGGTGCTGCCTGCGATGATTGGGCGGGAAACACTTGATCGCCTTGAAAAAGCGGATTGGGAGGCGTGGCAGGCCCGGGTCAAGGTGAGTCGCAAAGAGGTTTATCGCTTGATGGCGAAAGCGATGCGATTTGCGCTGTGGGGATCATCGCGTTAGTCCGCGAGGAGTTCGCGGATGTGAGGGGTGTAAAGCTCCGGTTCCAGAAGGAAGGAATCGTGACCCTTTGCGGAATGGACTGTGATGTGTATCGTGTTGACCTCGGCGTCTTCTAGGTGCTTGACGAGGTCTGCTTGTTCTTCAGGGTAAAAGCAGAAATCGGAATCGATGGAAAAGACGAGAAAGCGATGACCGGCTTCGCGGGAGCGCTTAAAAAGTTCGCCGGGGGTTTCCGCGTCACCTTCGAGGACGGCATTGTAGCGTGACCACATGTCGATGATGCGGAGGTAGGTGTTGGCATCGAAGCGTTCGGTGAATTTTTTTCCCTGGTGGAGCATGTAACTCTGGAAGGTGTCCCGAACCTGATACCAGGAGAGCATTTCTTCTTCGTAAACGAGATCACGTCGGGCTCGACGCTCGAAGGTGTCGAGGTGGACGAAGGTCTTGTGGGAAATCATACGGGCCAGCGCGAGCCCGATGCGCGGGAATTCAGACTCGTAGTAGTCGCCTCCGTTGAAGTGTTTGTCGTTTTCGATTGCGAGGATTTGCTCGAAAAGAATAAGGCGGTTGAGAACAGTCGTTTTGAATCCGCTCGCAATGGGTATGACGCGAGAGACCCGGTTCGGGTGTCGGGTGGCAAAGGTCAGGGTGCAGAGACCTCCGACCGATGGGCCGACAACGGAGTGGAGGGTTTCGATTTTAAAATGATTGAGCAGGGGGAGATGGGCATCGACAAGGTCGGCTACATTTAGGTTGGGGAACGACGAACCGAAGGGTTTGCCGGTTTCGGGATTGATGGAGGACGGGCCTGAGGACCCGTAGCATCCGCCCAGGTAATTGGCGCAGATGACGAAGAAGCGATTAGTATCAATGGCCTTGCCGGGCCCAACCATGGTGGACCACCAACCTTCATGGAGTTCCTTGTTCCAATACTGGCAGTTCTCTGGCGATTCCGGATGGTCGCCGGAGAGGTGTTGGTTTCCCGACAGTGCATGGAAAACGAGAATGGCGTTGGAGCGATCTTCGTTCAGCGATCCCCATGTGGCGTAGGCCAGTTGGGCCGAAGGGATCCGTTCACCGCTGCGAAGCATCAGGTCGCCGAGCGGAAGGATTGATGTTTGAGTGTCGGGCACGAAGGGAGAAGAAACTGAAAAATGGGCTTTGAAAATGTTAAAGCTGTGGAGATCGGGGATTGCCCGATAATTGGGATTTCCATGATCGGGGTTTTGGACTTAGTTGCGTCATGATTGCTTTCAAGGAATGGGAAGTCATTTGCGAGGCTTTGGAATCGGGCCGGCAGTCGATCATTTTGCGAAAAGGAGGAATCCACGAAGGGAGGGAAGGCTTTTCCTTCGCCCACGATGAATTCTTGCTTTTCCCGACGAGGTTTCACGCTCAAGGCGAATATGTGACCGTGCCGAATGTTGTGGCGAAGCCGGAATGGTCGATTGGCGACGAGGTTGTCATTGCTTCCAGGGTCAGGGTGAACAAGGCGGTCACGCTGACCGACTGGGAGGAAGTGGCAAAGCTATCGGATCAACACATCTGGACCGAGGAGACTATTCGCGACCGGTTTTTTTGGGAGGGGAAGGGAATGGCTTCGGGAAGCATTCCTATGTGGAGGTGGAGAAACTCGATGAGCCTCTCCGCTACCCCTACGAAAAAAAGTACGGGGGATGTCGGAGTTGGGTTGAGGTTTGAAGACCTAGCTGTCAACATTGAAGCCGGCTTCCTCTAGGGCGAGGGTTGCCGCGCCCACGATGCCGGCTTCGTTGCTGAAGCGGGCAGGGAGGATGCGGAGGTTTTCCTTGAAGGGGTCGCCGAGTTGCCCGCGAAGGTGTTTTTCGAGGGGATCGAAAAGAACGGCGCCAGCTTGGGCAACGCCTCCGCCGATGATGATCGCTTCGGGATTGAGGATCCAGCAGCAGTTCATCAGGGAGGTAGAAAGCATGCGGGCTAATGTGTCCCAGATTTCGAGAGCTAGGGTGTCGCCTTTTGCGGCTAGCTCCGAAAGATGGGCCGGGGTGCATTCCGAGCGGTCCCGGGGTTGGTCGGTTTCCTGATACCGGGAGAAAGCGAGATCGGTGATTTGCTGGTTTCCGACGTAGTCTTCGAGCGATCCACGGTTTTCGTATGCACCCGCAGGTCCCTGATAGTCGATGGAGGTTTGTCCGAGTTCACCAGCCACGTAATTGGCTCCCCTGACCAGGCGGTTTTCCACGACAAATCCTCCTCCCACTCCAGTGCCGAGGGTGACCGCGACAAGATTCTGCATGCCTCGTCCGGCTCCCCGCTTCCATTCGGCATAGGCCATGCAGTTGGCATCATTCTCAACGGTTACGGGTAGGTTGCTCAGTTCGTTAAGCTCCTTTTTCAGGTAGATTCGCTGCCAGCCTTTGACGTTGGTCAGGTTGTGAACCATGCCGGTTGGGAAGTCGACAAAGCCGGGCATTCCCACCCCGATCGCTTCGATTCCGGAGTGCCGGGACCGGAGTTCGTCGCAGGTCTCATTGATGCGCTCGATGAGGGGCCGGGCGGATTCGAAAACCTGGGTGTCGATGCGAGGAGCTTCCTCGATTACGGTTCCACGTTCCAGGACGCCGATTTTGACGGAAGTTCCTCCGAAATCGATTCCGATGGCGAGAGTCTGGTCATTCATGGGTTGGGAAGAGAGGGTGGACTGTTTGGTCCCAAAAAAGCAAGTCGCTTCAGAGACAATGATTGGCGCGTCCGATGGCCTGAATTCCTCTCATCGTTAAGTCCGGGTCAATTTTGCCGATTTCGGGAAGCCCGCTTCCAATCAAGGCGGCATCTCCACCAGTGGCCAGCACGGCAGGGTCGCCGCCGAGCTCGGCGCGAATTGCAGAGAGAATCTCACGAATTAGGCCGCGATAGCCCACAACCGCACCGATCTGCATGGCTTCAGCGGTGCTCCGCCCAATCGCTGTTTCGGGTTCCTCCAGCTTAATGGTGGGGAGAAGGGCCGTTTTTTTGTGCAGATAATCCCGCAAGGAGGCCGTGCCCGGTGCGATGACGCCCCCGAGGTAGGCGGAGTGGGCGGAAATGACGTCAAAGGTCACGGCGGTGCCGAAATCGATCACAATCGCCGGGTGAAGTCCGTCCAGCACCGCAGCGGCGGAGTTGGCGAGCCGGTCAGCGCCGATCTTTTCGGGTTTGGGGTAGTCAATGGTAACCGGAAGGGTAGATCGGTGGGAGATTTGATGAACCGGAAGGTCAAAGTGGGTCTCGATCAAGGAGGCCGCCTGCGGAACCACCGAACATAAGGTCAGATGATCGAATCGCTGACCTTCGAGTGCATTTTCGAGGGTTTCCGGGGAGAGCTCGCCGGTGGGAATGGTCGCCCGCCAGTCGGAAAGTGAGCCGTCCTGATCGAGTGCGAACTTGGTTCGAGTGTTCGAGTTGTCGATCAGAAGGTGCACTTTCGAAGGGTGACTGGTGAATTGGGGATGGTGAATTCCGGTCGACGGGTTCCGGAGACGCCGGGCTGTCTAGTCAACCTCGAGGATTTCCACTTCGTAGCCGTCAGGGTCCGTGATGAAGGCCATTTTGCGCTCGCCCGAGGAGAATTTTTCGCGCCATCCACCGGGCCAGATTTCGATGCCCTGGTTTTCGAGGTCTCCGCAGTATTTGATAATATTTGGGACTCCGACGCAGGTGTGCATCAGGTCTTCGGGGAAAGTGACTTCAAACTCGGGGGAGAAGGTCAGTTCAAGAAAGTGGTCGTTTCCTGGAAGATGCATGAAGGCGAGTTCGTTGCCCTGCGGAGACTTTTTTTGCTGGCCCAGTTTGAAGCCGACTTTTTCGTAAAAAGCGATCGAGGCGGCGGGGTCCGAGACACGGATGCGGGTGTGGAGAAACTTGATCATGACGGGAGGAGATTGCCGGTTTGCGGGGAGAGTGTGAAGTGTGGAGTTGCGGGGTGCGGGGGGAAGCGGTAGAGAACGCGTGGTTTGAAGTCATTTAGTTGGACCTTGGCGCTGAGGTATCTGAACCCGTTGCGTACTTTTGTTTCGGTGATCACCCTGATTTCCCTGGCGGGAGTGGCCTTTGGAGTGATGGTCCTGATCGTCGTGTTGTCGGTTCACAACGGGTTCGAGCGTCAACTCAAGGACACCCTGTTGGGACAGTCTCCCCATTTATCGGTCTACTCGGCCAGGGGGCAAATTGTCGATTGGGAGGTTCAGGAAGAGCGGCTGGCTGAGAATCCGGCGATTGAAAGCGCCTACGCGCTGGTGGAGGGATATGCCTTGCTGGATTCCCGGAATTGGCAGCGTCCCGTCTCGTTCCGGGCCTTTAACACCGAGAATGAAGGGCAGATCAAGGCTTTGGAGGGACTTTTGGACCCGGATTATCCCGGGAGCTCGATTGATTTTAACCCACCCATCGAGGATGCGATGGCGGCTCCGTCTCTTGAGTCGATCGATGGAAGCGGGGAGGATGGAGAGGCTCTTCCTGAGTTGGAGAGCATCGAAATCGAGGAGATTTACGGGAATCGGCTGACGGTGATTTCGAGTCAATTGGCGGGAGCTCTGGGAGTCGGGCCGGGCGATGAAGTCCGTTTGGTTTCAGCCAGTAATCTCGACGAGGTGATGAAGGTTTACAGTTTGCCGGCCGACCGGGCCTGGGATTTGTACTCCGAAACATTTGAATTCTTTGAAGAGAATTGCCGTGAGATGTTTCAGATTCTCGAAAACGGCGAGGAGCGGGTTCCGGTGGATCGCTTGCGAACCCAGCGCGAGTCTCTCGGAGGGCTGTTGGCTCAACAAATCGAAACGTCGGACGGCCTGATTTATGAACCGGGAGAGCCGATGCGGGGGATTGAACGAGAGATGATCGGCGAGATCGTGAGTTGGCTGGAAGTGACCCGGGAGACTAAAGACGGGAAGGCCATCCTGGAATCGGGCACAAAGGAGGCGGTGTTGGAGCAGCTGGCCAATCTGAAGAATTTGGACTTGGAGGAGGCCGACAACCAGGAGTTCCGGAATATCAAAGAGTTTGTCTTGCCAATCACCCTGAAGGTCCAGGGAGTTTACAAAGTGAGCGAGCGATCGCAGGGGCCGGATCTTTTTGTTCCGGTGGAGATTGGCATGGAGCTGAAAGGGATGCAGGGAGCGGCCCAGTCGATTGGGGTGCGGATTGAGGATCCCTATCTGGCGGCCGAGTTCGAGGGGGAACTCCAGGCCATGATGGGACCGGACTGGATCGTGCAAAGCTGGATGAGGATGCATGCGGATCGTTTCCAGCTGGTGAAGACCGAGAAGATCATGATGAGTTTTGCGCTGTCTTTCATCACTTTGCTGTCGGCCTTCAGTATCATGGCGGTGATGTACACCGTGACCGTGCAGAAGCGTCAGGAGATCGGAGTGATGAAGGCTCTCGGTGCCACACCTTCGCAGATTGTCCGGGTGTTCGTTTATCAAGGGGCGGTCGTTGGCGTTGGGGGCGCGTTTTTGGGGCTGGGCATGGGGCTTTTGGCCATCCAGTACCGTGAAGCGATCATGTCGGTGATTCGCGGTTTTGGGGTGGATCCCTTCCCGGCGGAGTTTCACGGAATGGCGGAGCTGCCCGCTCACACCGATGGGTTGCAATTGACGATCATTTGCGCGGTGGCGGTGGTGTTGTGTCTCTTTGCCGCCTTGATTCCTGCCTTGATGGCCGCTTTCCGGGATCCGGCCAAGTCGCTTCGAAATCTCTAGGGGGTGCGGAATCCCCATCGTGGCTTAAGATAAAAGCAATGGTTTTTTGGATCATCCGGAACGGAAAAAAGGAGGGACCTTTCGAAGACTACGAGGTTCGCGAAATGATCCGTGGGGGGGAGGTGAATGGGGAGACCCGGGTCTGGCACGAGGGGGCGGAAGAGTGGATGCCCGCTTCGAAGAACGTGCTGCTGGCCGGAGAGTTCGTGGAGCCGGAAAAGGCGGTGATCGAGATCGAGGTCATTCAGCGGGAGCCGTTTCGGGCGTGGCGGAGGTTTGGGGCCCGCTTCTTTGACTTTTATCTCTACTCTCTCATCCTTATCGTGGCCGCCCGCCTGACTGACGTGCCGCTTCTTCCCCAGCCGGGTGAAATGCCCTCGATTTGGTTTATTGTCGGGACCGTCCTTCCGGTGGTGATCATTGAGGCTGCGCTGTTGGGCTCGGTGGGTTTCACCCCCGGGAAATGGCTTTTGCGAATGCGGGTGGAGAATCTTGACGGTCGGCCCTTGTCGACTGGTCAGGCTTTCATTCGTTCCCTGCGAGTCTGGATTTTGGGCATGGGAATGCGGGAGCCGATTCTGATGTTGTTGGGACATGTTCTCACCCTGTGGTTTGGATTGAAAAAAGGCGTCCTTCTCTGGGACTGGCAAAGCGGTTTCGAGGTGAGATCGAGGGCTCTCGATGCGAGAGGTCTCACGTTCTATGCTGTTGCATTTTTAGCCATGATCGTGGCCAGCTTCTGGCTGGTTTGGCCAGAATTGGAGCCGATTTATGATAAGATGGCCGAACCGGTGAAGTGATTCTTGCGGGGTGGGATGGCATTCCGTATCAACTCCGGGTGCCTGGGACTGTTTACTTTGATCTGGAGACTCAACGGAGTTTTGGAGACGTCGGCGGGTCGGCGAATAAAGACAAAATGGGGATGTCTGTGGGAGTGACCTTCTCGACCCATACTGGCAAATATCAAATTTTTGGCGAAGACGATGTCGATGAGCTCGTTGATCAACTCATCAAGGCGGACCTCGTAGTGGGGTTCAATCACGTCCAATTCGATTACCCGGTGTTGCAGGCTTATACAATTTACGATCTTGCGACCCAAACGGTGAACTGCGACATGATGTTGGATCTGGAGGAGGTGCTGGGACATCGTCTCAAGCTTGATGCTCTGGCCCAGGCTTCTCTGAACTCCAGTAAAACGGCCGATGGTCTGGATGCGTTAAAATGGTGGCAGCTATACAAGAAGACCGGAGATCAGCAGCACCTCATGAATATTGCTGAATATTGTTGTTATGACGTCAAAGTAACCAAGGAGGTCTATGAATACGGACTGGAACACGGGATGGTCAAATACGCCGACCGTAACGGAAATCCGCTTGATGTGGAGGCTCCGTGGAAAAAGGGGTAGCGCTTGTTTTTGAGGTTACTTTGAAGGCTTGGTGTCTTTTTCTCGGGCGTTCCCTCCGTTCCACTGCAAGACCGCCAAAATAGGGCGGTGATCCGAGGCGACCGCTTCGGGAAGAACCCGCTTTTCCACCACTTTCCAGTCGGGGGCTCCTTGATAAAGAATGTAGTCGATTTGGGATTTTGGTTTGTTGGCTGGTGCAGTGAGGAAGTCTGGTGCCGAGGTGGCATTACTCCAGGTTTTCAATAAGGCCTTCATGGTCGGGCTTTCGGGCCTCGCATTGAAGTCTCCGGCTAGGATCAATGGTTTTTTCGGGAGAGAATTGACCAGCTTTTCGATGAGAGGAAGCGATGCCTGCCGTGGTATTGGGTCGATGTCTAGATGGGTGGCGATGAAGTGGAAGCCGGGGAAATCGTCGGATCCTTTTATGGTTGCGACCAAGGCAGACCTGGGTTCTCCGGGTAGGGGAACGGTTTTTGAGGTGGAGATTTCTCGATTCGTCAGAATGGCGTTTCCGTATTGGCCACCTTGATAGTCCATCGAAGGTCCATAAACATGCTTCATTCCAGTCAGCTCAGCGAGGCGTGCAGCTTGGTCAACTCCTCCGGTTCTTTGCGTTTTTTGGTCAACCTCTTGCAACGAGACGAGATCGGGCTTTGCCGACCTGATGATCCCGGCAATACGGGCGAGATCGAGTTTTCCGTCCAGACCAGCTCCGTGGTGGATGTTGTAGCAGAGTATCCGAAGTTGTCGGGGCTTTGGACCGGCTGATGCGAGGGATGTGAGAAGGGCCAGGAAGATGGCGGGCGAAAATCGAATCATTGGATAGGCAGGAGGTGGTAGAGATTAGGAAATGAAATGGTTTCAGAGCAAGGAATCAGGGTGTCATGCCCCCCGATGAAAGCCATCTCCTGAAAGGAAGGTCTAGTCATTGACCGGCGGCAGCGTTTCGCCTACACCCTGCCCGCGATCATGTCCCAGCCAACCATTATTTACACCAAGACCGACGAGGCTCCATTTTTGGCGACCCAATCCCTCCTGCCCATCATCAGGGCTTTCACGAAGTCATCCGGAATTGCAGTCGAGACCCGGGACATTTCGTTGGCCGGACGGATCATCGCGGTTTTCGCGGATCGTTTGACTGAATACCAGCGAATTGGCGATCACCTCGCCGAGTTGGGAGATCTGGCCAAGACTCCGGAGGCCAATATCATCAAATTGCCCAACATCAGTGCGTCGGTGCCTCAGTTGAAAGCAGCCATTGCAGAGTTGCAGGGGCAGGGGTATGCACTACCAGATTATCCGGAGGCTCCTGCCAGTGCCGAGGAAGAAGAAATTAAGGCCCGCTACGACAAGGTCAAAGGAAGTGCGGTCAACCCGGTCTTGCGAGAAGGAAACTCCGATCGCCGGGCTCCAAAAGCCGTGAAGGAATATGCCAAGGCCAATCCTCACTCGATGGGTGGCTGGACTTCGGATTCCAAGACCAGGGTCGCCACCATGGGGGCAAATGATTTCGCTTCGAATGAAAAGTCGGTGACTCTCGCCGAAGCGACTTCTGTGAAAATCGAGCACATCACGACGGATGGTACGTTGACCGTTTTGAAAGAGGCCTTCCCGTTACAAGAAGGAGAGATTCTTGATGCCACCTGTATGCGGAAGTCGTCTTTGGTCGAATTTCTGGCGCAACAAACAGCGGCTGCCAAGGAAGAGGGCATCCTCTACTCGCTCCATATGAAAGCCACCATGATGAAGGTGTCCGACCCAATCATTTTTGGTCACGCCGTGGAGGTGTATTTCAAGGACCTCCTTGAGAAACATACCGAAGTGCTAGGGGGGCTGGGAATCGATTTTAAAAATGGCTTTGGTGATTTGGTCGCCAAAATTGAATCGCTTCCGGCAGATCAAAAAGAGGCGATTGAGGCCGATATCGTAGCGGCTTACAAAGCCGGACCCGATCTTGCCATGGTCGATTCTGATCGTGGCATCACTAATCTTCATGTCCCGAGCGACGTCATCATTGACGCCTCGATCCCGGCCATGATTCGCAATTCAGGTCAGATGTGGGACAAGGATGGTGAGGTTCGCGATACCATCGCGATCATTCCGGACAGTTCTTATGCCGGCGTCTACCAGGCGACCATCGATTTTTGCAAAGAGCACGGGGCTTTCGATCCCACCACGATGGGGACAGTGCCCAACGTGGGTTTGATGGCCCAAAAGGCGGAAGAATACGGCTCGCACGACAAAACTTTTGAGATGGCTTCGGCCGGAGTGGTTCGGGTGGTTGATGAAGCCGGAACAACTCTCCTGGAACACGATGTTGAAGAAGGCGACATCTGGCGCGCTTGCCAGACCAAGGACGCTCCGATTCGCGATTGGGTCAAGCTGGCGGTTTCCCGTGCTCGCGCAACTGGTTCTCCGGCTGTTTTCTGGCTTAATGAAGAGCGTGCTCACGATGCCCAATTAATTGAGAAGGTCGGAACCTACCTTGGCGATCATGATACAGAGGGGTTGGATCTTCGCATTCTAAGCCCGGTAGACGCTGCCAAGCTTTCGCTCGAACGCCTCAAAGCGGGAGAGGAAACCATTTCCGTGACCGGTAACGTGCTCCGTGATTACCTCACCGATCTTTTTCCCATCCTCGAAGTCGGAACAAGCGCCAAGATGCTTTCGATCGTTCCTTTGATGAATGGTGGAGGGCTGTTCGAGACCGGGGCCGGTGGATCTGCTCCCAAGCATGTTCAGCAGTTCGTGAAGGAGAATCACCTTCGGTGGGATTCGCTGGGGGAGTTTCTCGCGCTGGCGGTTTCGTTGGAACACATCGGAAGTGACGAGGCCAAGGTCCTTGGTACGACTCTCGACGATGCCACTACGGCGGTCCTTTTAAACAACAAGAGCCCCCTGCGGAAGTGTGGACAGTTGGACAACCGCGGAAGCCACTTCTATCTCGCTCTTTACTGGGCCAAGGCCCTCGCCAAGCAGACCGATTCCTCCAGCCTCGCCGGGGAGTTTGCTCCGGTGGCCGAGGCTCTTGCTGCGAAGGAAGATGAGATTGTTGCCGAGCTGAATTCCGTGCAGGGAGAGGCGGTTGAGATGTCGGGTTACTATGCTCCCGACCTGAGCAAGCTCCAAGCTGCGATGAGACCAAGCGCAACTTTGAATGCTATCATCGACGCCATTTAAGCGGAGGTCATGAAAGAACACCTGGCCGTCTTCCTGAAGGGATTTGCGATGGGAGCGGCCAATGTCGTTCCCGGAGTCTCCGGTGGAACCATTGCTCTCATTACCGGAATCTATGAGCGGTTGATCGAAGCCTTGAAATCCTTTGATCTCGAGGCGGTGAAGATGGCCGCCGGTTTGCGGGTTGCTGACCTTTGGCGGAAGATCGATGGGTGGTTTTTGATGGCCCTTGGATTTGGTGTGGTGGCCAGTATTCTTAGTTTGGCCAAAGTGCTGAAGTGGGGGTTTGAATCTCATCCGATCATCGTGTGGTCGCTCTTTTTTGGACTGATTGCAGCTTCCACCCCTTTGGTTGGCCGCATGATCAAAAGGTGGTCGGCCGGGGTAATTGTATTGTTTTTGGCAGGGGTGGGGGTGGCTGTGTCGATGGCCTTCCTGACACCCGCGTCGGAGAATACCGGAGCGATCTACCTCCTGCTTTGTGGGGTTGCCGCCATGTGCAGCATGATCATTCCAGGTTTGAGTGGCTCTTTTGTTCTTCTGTTAATGGGAAATTACGAACTGGTCGCCCTAAATACCGTCAATTCTCTGCGCGCGGGGGAGTTTGGGATGGCTTTGCCGGTCTTGATCCCGGTTGCGGTCGGGGCCGTTTTGGGCTTGTTAGTCCTTGCTAGGTTGCTGGGCTGGCTCTTCAAGAGGCATCACGACAAGGCCCTCGCAGTGATCACCGGGTTTGTGGCTGGTTCGTTGGTGATTATTTGGCCTTGGAAAGACGCAGTCGTGGAGACCTTTGAAAAGAACGGGGAGACCAAGGAAAAAATCGTGGGTTACGAAAACTGGCGTTTTCCGGATTTCTCGGCCGGAGAGGTTTGGTTGCAGCTGGGTGCCCTGTTGACCGGGGTTCTTTTGATTGTAGCCGTTGAAGTGATCGCGAAAAGAAAGAGCGTTGAGGAAAGGTAGGTTGCTTACTTTGTGCCTTTCGGTTCAAAAACAACAAACTTCATAGATGGTCGCTCTCAGGCGGTGAAGATTCTCAAGGAACTTTGCTTTTAGGACCCTGAGGTGCATCTTCTCGATACGAATGTTTGGATCGGAGGGATGTGGAGTGACCCTCGGACGCGTCGACAAATTGGCCAACGTAGCCAAAGGGATGCAGAAGCGAGGTGAACAAAGCCAAGGTAGCTTGAGGCAGGGCTATTAAATCGCGTGGCTACTCGGCGAAACCCTTTGATCCTTGCGAAGAAGTTTTCACCGACATTCCTTTTCAGGCCAATGCCCTTGACCTAGATAACTTCTCGCTTTCGATATTTTCTCCCTGGAATCAGGGCATACCCACGGCTGTTGGTAATCTTATCACGCAAGGCATCGCTTTCGTTTCCTTTGTCCGCCAAGACAATCTTTTTTGCACATTACTAGGAAGGTCGCGGGCCGTTGCCACTTCAGCTTCCTGCCTAGGCAGCAACATCATCTTAAGGGGTTTTCCAGAAGTAGTATGCCAGAGATCGTTAATTCTTCGAGGCTTCGCCAAATTGTCCACACAGCTTAAGAAAAGGTCGGATCAGCCGCAGTCGCGCTGGTAAAAGCTGGTTGGACTAAGTTCCGCAAGCATCAAAAGTTAACCCTTGCGTGAGGTCATACGAGTGAAGAATCTCATCAAATTTATATGGAATACTCGGTCAGGCTGTGGGGATGGTTCAACTTCTTGACCTAGGGGCTTCCGAGAATCTGAAGCCGGTAAAATCGACTCTCAGGTGAAGGAAGGCTGGGGTTGTTTGAAAGGAACTGCCGCGTGGCTGTTCCGTCCCCGTTGTTCAAAGTGGAAACATGGGTGAGTTCGGAAGCGGCTGCCCAGTCTGATAGGTTGTTGCTGCTTTGCAGGATGAACTCGACGCCTGTGGCAGCCAGATTGGTCTTAAAAGACACGCCAAAGCTTTCATCAGGTCCCGACGGGAAGGTGAGTTGAATATCCGGGGTCGAGCTTCCTGAGTCGTCGCTGGTGCCCAGAGCATATTCGATCAAGGCATTGTAGCCATCGCCGTCCAGATCTGCGTTCGGGTCGCCGGTGAACGGTTCGGAGTCGTCGTCAAACGGGCTGCCGTTTGGAGTGACACTCGATCTCCAGCTTGATGGAAGTTCGTGATCTGGATTGATGAGGGGATTCTTGAGGACGAGCGAGAAGCCGGATCCGCTCCCAGCATCTTCCGGCCATGGGAAGGTTGTTCCGTAGCTGAAATCTCTGATGGGCAGACCATTGGCAGCCAGAAGAATGATCTGCTCGCCCTCGTTTCTGAGAGAACCTTCATACTCACCGGCGACTCCATCTTCACCATGCCGGAAAACGAAGGCTCTCCGGTTATTGGCCAAAATTACACGTTGGCCTGGAGCCAGAACGCGAAGCGAAGCTGGAAGGTCGTTTGTGAATCCGGCGAACTGAACGCCATCCGTAAAGGTCACACCTTCGAGGGAGATGGCGCGCTCGGAATCGATGTTGAGAAGTTCGATGTATTCAAAGTCACTTCTTTCGTCGTAGCCTGCGAGAATCTCGCTTTCACTTGGGGTGGTCGGACGGTAGTTAATTTCAGAAATGACCAGATTGGCGGCGCTGGCTGGCACCGCGTCGACGGTGAGATTGGCCTGGGTGAGGGGGCTCCAGCGGTTGCCATCAAAAACACGGGCTCGCACATTCACCGAGTTGCCCAATTCAATGGGCCCTGAGTACACCAAAGCACTGGGAGCAACTTGTCCCGCGCCACCCTGGCGGCCTTCGAGGAGACAGGACCAGAGGGCGTCACTGCTTCCGGCACCCCGGTTCAAGCCATGAATGGCGAGCATGTTAGTTCCTACTTGCAGTGCGCTGTTTCCTCCATTGATTTGGAAAGCGGTGTAGGTAATGGCTTCGTTGTCGTTGTGCGTGTCATTGGCACCTGAATTGTAAGTCAAGGTATCAGGGGCGTTGGCTTCTCTGACAATTTCTGCTCCATTCAGATAGGCGATAAAACTGTCATCATAGCGAATCCGGAGAGTGAGGCTCTGGATCGCGTCGAGTTCCTCCTGCGAGGAAATGACAAAGGGAATGCGGATGTAACACGTGGGGTTCTGTGAAGCCATCTCCGCCTCGATATCAAGATTAAAGTAAGGATCGTAGAGATTGTTGGAACTCCGCTCGTAGCCGACGCCTTGGTTTCCTTGAATCCAGCTCGAGGTGTTGGGAGGAGCCGATGGATTTGTCCATTGCGGGATGGTGAGCGCGCTCCCCCCGTTGGTGGTCGATGGAACAAGCACTTCGCAGGGCGCGTTTTCACCGACTAAAGTGACGGTTTGAGCGGGCCCAGGGCGGGGATCGGATCCGTCGAGGGTGTAGTAGATCTCTGCTTCGGGCCATCCGTTGAGATCGCTCATGACGAGGTCGAAGTCGCCACTCACCTGGCCGCCGTATCGATTGAACGAGGGTGGAGTGGCCAGTCCCAGAGTTCCGCGGGACTGAGTCTCCATCCAGGCAAGGCGTTGACTGAGCCAGTTCTTCATCCAATCGACTTCGGCCTGATGAGTGGTCCGGGATCGGTAGCCGGCGGCGTTGGGCCAGACATAGTTGCCGAGAATGTTCCATTCGTTAAAATTACGGGTGACCGCGTTGGGTGTGCCGTTCGGACCATCGAGCTCGGAATCGTGACGGTCGATGGCTGCCATCAAGTTTTCGGTTGAGAGAAGATCCCGGCGGAATTCCCAGAAACGATCCCAGTAGGCGAGGTCGAATTCGGGATCCTGGAAAAGGCGTTGATACCAGTAGTAATCCGGCCTGCCGACGAGCGGGTAATACCACCCGGTGGGGTTTTCGCCTTCGAGGTAGTCAGCGTTTCCTAGTCCAAGGTTGAAATCCCAGACCGGCAGGGCGCGGATCTTGCCATCGCGCGATTTCGAATAGTAAGTGCTGATTCGGTAGCCGTCGATGTCCTTAAAGGTTTCGGTAAAGAGGTGGGCATCGATGAAACTTGTTCGGTCTAGGTAGGCTTGGTAGCCCAGACTTGGGTCGCCAGAGTCCGGACTGTGAAGGGCGGCTTCCATTTCATTCACGTAATTCTGGAGGTAGGTGAATTGGGCTAGGTTTGGTTGCTCCGGGTAGTGCATGTCGAGTGGCACGCCTTCAATGGCGGTCGACCAAGGGCTGCTGTAGGGACTTTTGTCTTTTTTGAAGATGTATCCGCCTTTGATCTTTTCCGGATCGGTGGTGAGGTCTCCGAGGCGCTCTACGTCTACCCGTTCCTTGTCCCGTTTGATTTTTTCCATCAAGACGTAGACTCCCCGGTAATCGGCCATGGAGACAGTTCCCTGGTTCCGGTTGAAGAAGACTTCGACGTAGTGGGTTCTCACCCCTCCGAAGTTTCCCTGGGCCTTTCTCGCGGTTTCGTAGACGATAGCATTTCGCATCAGGGCCTTGTCTGAATAAGGAGCATAAAGGATCCAGTCCGACTCGCTGGGCATCCCAAGAATAGAGACGTCCTTGTCTTCGTCTTCGTTGTTCCACGTTTCCCAGGCGTATTGTTTCTTGGGGAAGCCCGATGAGGATTGGCCTCGCACATGCATGCCTCCCCGGCCGGTGAAGTCGGGCTCGTCGGTGACGGTGGCCAATCCGGTGCCTTCATCCCTGTCGATGAGCACGGTGTAAACCGAACGAAAGGGGCGGGGGGCTCCGGGATTGTTGGCGTTGTCGATGTTCACGCCAAAAGAATCGACGACTAATATAGGAAGATTGGACGAGAAGTTGGAGATGTTGTTGTCGAGTTCCAGAAGGGTTCGGCTTTTGATTTCGCCAGGGAGCCTTCCTGGTTCGAAAATCCGGGCGCGAATCGTAGTTGAATCAGCGATTGAAAACCCGGTGGTGTAGATCGGGGAGGTCTCGTCGGGAATGGTTCCGTCCGTGGTGTAGCGGACGACGGCAGATGGAGATACAGGCGGAAGAATGCCGAGGGTAGTGGAGCCTGAGAAAAGCCCACCGCGTCGATCGAATTCCACGTCTTCGGCCGGAGGTCCGTCTGCCTGAAGTCCTCTGTTGGCAATTCCGGGCGTGGGTGTTTCGAGATACCCGAGAGTCCGGCTGATGCCGCGCGGACCAAAAGCAATGTCCTCGGCTTGGGCGGCATAGTTGAATTCGCTGATCACGGTCACCCCGTCAGGAGCGATTAGGGCAAGGTAGCCTCCTTCCTTGGCCAGCCGGAAGTCGGTGTGAAGAGATGCATTGGGGAGGGCCCGGTTTTTTGCTGAGGCGAAGACGACAAGAAAATCGTAGGCATCGATCGTCACGGACGGGATTCGCCAACGGTTTACGAAGGTGGGATCGTTGGTGAGAAAGTATCCGTCGAGATTGAGCTGCTGGTCCTGTCCGTTATAGATTTCTAGCCAATCGGAGCTGTCGAGGTCCTCGTCTTCGAGTCCATCTTCATTGGAAGCGACAAACTCGTTGATCACCGGTCCACCGGTTTCAATCGCGGCGGAAGTTGTCGTGGTGAAGGTCAGGTTGTCGATCAGGCTGTCCTGCGAGAGTCCGCCGGTCCGGGCGGAAAAGGCGAAGCGGTCGCCTGCCTTCGGAATGAAGCCTGGTGTGGGGAGGTTGTTGGCAAGAACGTCCCCGTCGTAGTTGACATCGAGGCCGTTCTCATCCCAAAAAATGGTGACCCGAATCCATTGATTCAAGGTGGAACCATAATTGTGGGGGTTGTTGTCGATGCTGATTCCATCAGAAAAGACTTCGACTGATGGTTGATCACCACCGTTGTTGTAGGTATCCCAGGCAACGATCAGGCTGTTGTTCGAAGCAAATCCTGCTTCACCGCCACCGGCTCCCCCAGGAATATCGCCAAAGGTCAGGGAGATGCCGTCGGCTAGTGAGCCACCTCCTCCGATGTAGAGATCAAAGCGAGCTGAGAACGAGGCAACGGTTCTCCCGGGGTCGAGTTCGGGAAGCTTGAATGAAGAGCTGGTACCGGTGGTTCCGCTGGCGGTTAGGCGCAAATGGCGGCCGTTGTTTTCGCGGACCGAGGTCACATTGGAGTTTGATTCGATTTCGCTGCCGTCATTCAGATTGGTTGTTCCCTGAGAGAATCCGGTGAAATTCTGGCTGTATTGACCGGCCAGCAGAGGGGACAGAGTCGCGAAGGTCACGAAGGTGGATCGAAGGAACTGAACCATTGTCTTTTTGTGCGTCAGGATTGTTTTCGTCCGCCGGTCATTGTCTGGAGGGTTTATTGACGTAACTGGACGAAATACCTACAGAGGTTAGCTTAGCCCGTTTAAGAGACTTCTCCAGTGAAAATTTCTTTTTGGTATGCCAATTGTGTTCCTCAAAGCGAAAAGGGGAAAGATGCGGTTTGAGGTCAATCCCTTGCCCCGCATGGCGCAGCTGACACCGGGGTTCGTTCTGAGTGGTCTTCATCGAGTTGAATGGACACAAGTTTCCAGAGGTTGTTTTGGCCCAGAATTTCTTTTCGCCGCAACGTGAGGTGGAACTCATGTCCGGCAGTGTGGGAGCGACCGTGCTCAGTTGGAAGGGTCGGGATGACTTTGATGTCCTTGAGCCATATCAAATCGAGGTAATCATCAGTGGTGATACCAAGGGCGTCACGGTCAATGAGTTCAATGGAGATGGGATTCCTGATTTGGCTTTCACTGAAAATAGCGGGCCGGTCAGCACCTTTCTCAATACCTGCCGAAAAGGGTGTGTGGGAGTATGTCTGAAAGGTTGAAAGGGGAATCTCAAAGCGATTGGGGCTCGCCTGAGTTTGACCAGCAACCGCGGCATCCCCCAGATCATCGTGGTGCCGGGTACAGGTAGTTACCATTTCTTTGGGGTCAAGGGGTTGGTCGCTTCGGGCTCGGCACGTCCTGAGGTTCGCTGGCCGGACTGACAGAACTTTCCTCTATAGGATGTGAAGCCCGGGTTAATCGAGTTGAGGTGGCCTTAGTCCAAAGCGAAAAAAAATCATGCGTGAGCAAGTTTTTGGGTTTGACGCTCCCGAGTCAGCCCCCCTAACCTCCTAGCCCACTCGTTATCTCGGGATTAATTTTAATCACACACGCTATGACAAAAAAACTATTCTCAGGCTTATCTTTGGTAACGCTGGCCGGGCTGTCGATTGCCAACGGTGCCGTCCTGGCCGACTTTGATGGAAACGGTGTCAACTATGTTGTTGGTACTCGCCAGGGCTTCGACCCGCCCGGTGTGACCGCCGGAGGTCCGACAGGCAACTTCTTCACGCTGTTGAATGGGGCCACCAGCCAACAGCCATTCATCTCTTTTGACTCAGACGAAAATGATCCCGCTGACGACTACACCGGATGGACAAGGGCCACTGTAACGATGGATTTTCGGACTGCAGCCGTCCAGGCTGACGGTTTCGGCGTTAACTTTTTGGATACCAGTGTTCACGGGCATAACGGAGGGATTGGCTACAACGGAGTCGAGGAAGGGGCGAGAATCCCCAATTCCTTCGGGGTTGGTTTCAAAACCTTCCAAGCTACGAGTTCCACTGTCACCTACGATGCCGTGGATGTGGCCCCGGCTACTCCTTACAACTTGCCCCAGGATACTTGGGCTTCGCTGTCAATCAACGTTGAGCGTAATGCGATAACGAAGGAAGCAACGGTTGATGTGACGATCTACGATCAAGCCGGTCAGGCGGGAACGGCCCAAAGCGTTTTTACCGATTTCGCGGTTCAGGATTTTACCATAGAGGACTTTCGGGTGCAAATCGGTGGACGGACCGGAGGATCCGCAATGACTCTTGAGCTCGACAACATCGAACTTGATGTGCGCGTTCCGAGTCCTGAGGACGCCGATGGCGACGGCATGACTGACGAGTGGGAAACCTTCTACGGGCTTGACCCGAACGACAATGGTTTGAATCCAAACAACAACGGGGTGCCTGGGGATCCTGCCCAGGGAGCGTCCGGTGATCCGGACTCGGACAGCCTCACCAACCTCGAGGAGTTTAACCTCCAGACCAGTCCGATCAGCGACGATACCGACATGGACGGCTTTACCGATGATGTTGAGGACGGTGGCGGAGTCTGGGTGAGTGCCAGCCAAACCGGAACCAGCCCACTGATCGGTGATACGGACGAAGACGGTTTGCTTGATGGTGTCGAAGACCCAACTTTGCCTTTTGTTGATGGTGATCAAACGGGCACTGATCCGAATAATGCTGATACCGACGGCGATGGGATCGATGATAGTTTGGAGCTTGATCTCGGGCGCGACCCAACCATCGATGATCCTCTGAATCTCGTTCCTGGAATCGTGGCTGATTTTGACGGAAGCGGCGAGAAATTCGAGGATGCCGCTCTCAGGGGGGCGCCAAAAGGGCGAATGGTTGTTGCCAATGGTGCTTCAGATGGAAACTACTACCAGCTTCTTGAGAATATCGGGAACGCCGGCAATTTTATTTCATTTGAATCCACTTCGGATTTCACGGGTTGGGAAAACTTTTCCTTCCAGATGGATTACCTTGCCGAGAACGTCCAAGCAGATGGCTTTGGAGTGAACTTCCTCTCCACTGCTGTTCATACAGATTCGGGCGTGGTGCCAATAGCTCCTGGTTCCGCTGAGGAAAGAGCTCTCATCCCCAATTCCTTTGGGGTTGGATTCAAGACATTCCAGTCGACCGCTGCCACGGTGACTTGGAATGGATCTGATGTGAGCGGAGAGGCCAACTACGCGCTGACTCAGGGTGTGTGGGCCTCCGTTGGAATCGATGTCTCACGGGAACCCGGCACCAACAATGGGACCGTGAACGTAACGATGTATGATCAGCCTGACCGTCAGGGGAACGCTCAAAATGTCTTCACCGATTTTAATATCCCTGCGATGGATCTTGAGGATTTCCGAGTTCAGATTGCAGGCCGCACAGGTGGCTCTGCCATGAATTTGGCGATTGATAACGTCAAGCTGTTCGTTGATCAGACTGGTGGACCGACTGAAGACCTGGAAATTTCTTCAATCAGCACCCAAATCGTGCCGGGGAATCCGGATACCTACTCAGTGACCATCACCTGGAATTCACAAGAGGGCCAATCGTATTCCATTCTGGCGAACGACAATCTCGAGGACGTTCTTGATCTCTGGGACGAGCTGGATGACGATTATAACGCCGCTCCGGGCCAAGACACCACCTCTTTCACGGAATCTGGAATCTCAATCGATACCGTCAAACGGTTCTACGTGGTCAGAGCCGGACTTTAAGAAATATCCTTTCCACATTTGCTGGCCTCGCTTTGCAGAAAGCGGGGCCATTTGTTGCAGTCGGGAGCGGATTCAAGCGGCTATAGGGTGGCATTTTCGGTTTAGTTTTGTGATTGAGCCAGAAGTCTCGAAATCATCCAATTTCCTATCGAGTCAGGGCTCTTTTCTTTCGTCAAGCCATCGCGATTGAGGATTCGATTCGCTTGCTGGTGTAGAAAGACAGATGGCTTTAATGCGGTATTGGTCGGTATGCCGATGACACGAAGGGGATTTTTGGGGGCGGGAGCGATATCGAGAGTTGGAGCAACCGGGGTTCAGGCCGGACAGAAAACGGGTCAAAAGAAGGTAGGCTGGCAGGGAGGAAAAAGCCCGTGGGCGATGTGCCTGGATACTGCGACACTGGCGAAGGATATGCCCCTCGAAAGGAAGGTCGAGTTGGTGGCAGGATCAGGATTTGATGCTATCGAGCCCTGGGATCGAGAGCTGGACGCCTATGAAAAAGGAGGAGGTGATTTGGAGAAGCTGGGTAAGAAAATCAGGGATCTTGGTTTGTTCGTCCCAAGTGTGATTGGCTTGTGGGGGGTCTTGGCAAACAGTGAAGAGGATTTTGATAGAAGGCTGGATGAACATCGCAACCGTTTGCGGATGGTAAAGGCAATTGGGTCAGGGCATGTGCAATGCATTCCGGACTTCAAGTATAAGGACGACTTCAATATGGAGGCTGGAGCGGCTTGTTATGCGAGGATTAGTGAAATCGCATTGAAGGAGTATGGATTGAAGACGGGGATTATTTTTCTGAATGCGGTGGGGAATTTGAAGACGTCTGCCGATGCGGTGGAATTGGGTATGAAGTCAGGTTGGCGGGATGCCAAGATCATCCCTGACAGCTACCACAACTTCCATGGTGGAACAGCGCTGAATTCGCTGCGGATGTTGCGCGGAAATTCGATTGCAATCTACCAGTTTGCGGATGCTCCAAAAGGGCAGAAGAGGAAAAACTCCTGGTGCGACGGTGAGCGGGTTTTGCCGGGAGACGGGCAGTTGCCGTTGGTAGAGGAACTCCAGATTTTGTTGGAGATTGGCTACGAAGGATGTGTATCGCTTGAACTCTATAATGAGGAATACCGTAAGCGGGAGCCGAAAGAGTTTCTTAAAGAAGCCCATGCGAAGACCTTGAAGATCATTCAAAAAGCGGTGGGCTAGTGGGGGCATCTCGCCCGGTTTGCCCCTGAAGGAGATAAACAACTGCCATCTTCAAAACTGACTGGTAGGGCCGGTGGGACTCGAACCCACGACCAAAGGATTATGAGTCCTCTGCTCTAACCGCTGAGCTACAGCCCCTTCAATGGTTTCAGGCGATGCGGGTTGCAAAATGCGTACCGGGAGTGGATACCATAGAGGCAGCAAAGAGCTGCTCTATTCCCGAGCAAGCGCAATTTGCCAAATCCAAGGTTCCCTGTCTCTTCCGTCATCGCGGTGGCAACTACTATGCTGTTGGCAAGGTATCCGGAAGGATAAAACGCCGGAGTCTTGAAGCCGACGACTTCAATACCGCCAAAGTCAGAGTGCCAGCCGTCTTAGAGGAAATCATGGCAGCAATGGGTGCACACAATTGGCTCGTGGAGAAGGCGCGACTCGGGTAATCCATCGGCTCATGAGCAAGCAACTGACCGGCATGGCCATCATCGGGCTCGTCTTCGGCGTGAGCGCAAAGGCCGAGCCGATCGAGGGGGCCCCCGAGGGGATCCACCGCAAGGCCGGCACCCGGCTTCGGGTGGTCTGTTACAATGCGTATTGGACTTCGATCTTTCCCCGGGACGATGGCGAGGTTAGATCCAGCCAGTGGATGGATGGGAAGGGGATGGATGGCGAGGCGCGGCTAAGCCGGTTTGCAGCCTGGGCGCCCAAGGCGCAGGCGGACATCTGGGCCATGCAGGAGGTCATCTACAGCGAGCAGGACCAGAAAGACACCACGGCGGACGGGATCGTTGGGTATTTCGAAAAAATCACGGGGCAAGACTGGCACGTCGCCGCGGATGGCCGCGGTCGCATGGTCTTGAGCCGACACCCGATTCTCTGGTCGGGACCCATTCGCAACGCGCGGGGGATGGCCGCCCTCGTCGATCTTCCGAAGGACTTCGGCGACGACCTCTTGGTGATCAATCTGCACTTCTTCACCAAGCCACCCGAGGTACAGATCAAGCAGGCGACCAGAGCGTTCGATTTCATCGAGTCCGTCCGTCAGGGTGAGCATCCCGAGATTCCTCAGAAGACGCCGATCATGATCTGTGGCGACTTCAACAGCCTGAGTGGCGACAGGCCCTATCAGATTCTGGCAAAACGGCACCGGGACGCTCACGAGGGGGATGACAAGGAGGCTCAATTCCACACGCCGAAGCCCCGACAGTTGAACTCCGAGGCACGCGGCACCTTTGGGGAGGTTGCCTGGTCCGGAGAAGTGGGCGCCTCGATTCCCCATGGTCCGACCCGAACCATTGATCACTTCCTCATGCCTAGGGATTTCCTAGAGATCCAACAGACCTTTGTTTTCAACAGCCTGATCCTGCCCAAGGAGGACCTCGCCCGTTACGGTGTGGAACGAGAGGCGATCCTGCTGCACCGGGAAGGCAAGCTTGAAAAGGTCGACCATCTTCCGGTCTTCGTGGATCTCAAGTGAGTTCCGGGAAACGCTGATTCAGTGCGGTAAAGCGCAACAGCGGTTCCATAGGTGGCCATTGCGATGGGAAGCAGATGCCATTGGCTCGTTTTGCCCGAGCGTGATACGCCTCAACTCATGCGGTTCTTGGAAATGGTCCAACGAAACGATTTTACACGAGCCTCAAAGTTACCCGGGCTAACTGAGTGGGTATCGACTCGGCTTGACCGAGGTATCTGATACTTTTACGCCAAAATCTCCTTCACCACCCGGCCTTCGACATCGGTGAGGCGAAAGTCGCGTCCGGCGTAGTGGTAGGTCTGCTTTTCGTGGTCGATTCCGAGTATGTGCAGGATGGTGGCGTGCAAATCGTGAAAGTGGACTTTGTCTTCTGTGGCATAGTAACCGTAGTCGTCGGTTGATCCGAAAACGGTGCCCGGCTTGATGCCTCCACCGGCCATAAACATCGTAAATCCATGCGGGTTGTGATCGCGGCCATCCTTGCCCTGGGCGGTGGGAGTGCGTCCGAATTCCCCTCCCCAGAGCACGAGGGTTTCATCGAGAAGCCCGCGTTGTTTCAGATCGGTGATGAGTCCTGCGACCGGTTGGTCCATTTCCTTGCAGAGTCGTTCATGTTCTTTGGTGAGGTTTCCGTGCGAGTCCCAGTAACGATGCGTGGCTTGCACGAACCGAACACCGGCCTCGCTGAAACGCCGAGCCATGAGGCACTGTTCTCCAAAGTTCTTGGTGGGCCCGGCGTCGGCTCCGTAGAGCTTCTTGATGTGATCGGGCTCTTGCGAAAAGTCCTGAACACCCGGGACTTCCATTTGCATTTTGAAGGCCAGTTCGTAGGAAGCAATCCGTGACTCAAGATCATGGTCGTAGGCTCTTTGTTCGAGATGATCTCGGTTGAAGGAGGCAAGGAGATCCAGCTCCTTGCGTTGTTTCACCCGATCTTTGAGCGGATTATCAATGAATGGCACCTTCCTCGCCCCGGACTTTCCGGAAATCTGGGTGCCGCCGTACTTGGCCGGAAGAAAGGCTGGAGACCAAGCTCCTGCTCCTCCGTGACCGCTGGATGGATTGATAGTGATGAAGCCCGGGAGATTGTCGTTTTCACTTCCAAGACCGTAGTTGATCCATGAGCCCATGGACGGTCGCACGAAAGTGTCCGAGCCGGTGTGGAGTTCGAGAAGAGCCCCGCCATGACGGGAGTTGGAGCAGTGCATTGACCGGACAAAACAAAGGTCATCAGTAACCGAGGCGATGTGCGGCAGTAGATCGCAAACCTGTGCTCCGCTTTGTCCATGCGGCTTGCAGGACCAGGGTGACTTTAAGAGAAGGTTCTTGGATTTGTGGGACTGGATCCGGGGTGCTTTGAGTGGAAAGGGCTTCCCGTTATCACGGGTCAGTAGTGGCTTCGGATCGAAGAGATCGACTGTCGAGGGACCTCCATGCATGAAGAGAAAAATCACCCGCTTGGCGGTACCTGGAAGGGGAGGAGGTTTTACCTCTCCACGCGATTCCTTGGATAACATGGCTTGCAGAGCCAGCGCTCCGAAGCCGGTAGCGGAGCGTTGCAACATTTCCCGGCGGGAGAACGGAAGACTTGCCCGATGACGACAAAGATTCATGGTGATTTATTCTAGGTAGAGGAATTCGTTACTGGAGAAAAGGACGCGAGCGAAGGCCGACCACGCTTTTCCCTCGTGATCGTAATTTCTCACAAAAGAATTGGCTCGCTGTTTTTCTTCGTTGGAGGCTTGGCGTCCCAGAATTTGTTTGAAAGCGTGGGCAGCTCGCTCGTCCTCCGGTATCGACAAGATGTTTTTGGCAAAGGCACCCGACGACTGATGCATGAACTTACTGTTCATGAGGAAGAGAGACTGGTTGGCGACGGTGGAAGTGCGTCGGTTTCCATCAGGCACGGCAGGATCCGCAAAATCAAAGGCCTTCATTCCTTCGTATCCCGTGCTTCGATAGACCGGCAGGTATACGGTGCGTCGTGGCACCAGGGAGTGAGCTTCAAGATGACCGCGGTTGACGTAGCGGTTGGAGTTAACCTGCATCATCGATCCTCCCATCGTCAAATCGAGACGGCCGGATTTCATGAGGATGCTGTCACGGATGACTTCGGCTTCAAGGCGGCGACGTTTCCATCTCGCAAAGAGCTTGTTTTCCGGGTCGTCATCGAGGACCACTTGCGAGGCGTGAGACGACTGGCGGTAAGTTGCCGAGTTCATTAAAAGGCGATGCATGGCCTTGACCGACCAGCCTGCAGAAATAAAGCGGCTTGCGAGGTGATCGAGAAGAGCGGGATGGGTGGGAGCCTCACCCAACCCACCGAAGTTATCGGGAGTGGAAACGATGCCGCGCCCGAAGTGCCATCTCCAAAGCCGGTTTACGATGACCCTGGGTGTGAGTGGATTCGAAGACGAAGTGATCCAGCGAGCTAGTTCTAGGCGTCCACTTTGCTTATCCGGCATTGCGATGGTGGTTCCGTGGGTCCAGGCCGATGGGACTCCTCGAGGGACTTCTTCGCCAAGTGTTTGGTAGTCCCCGCGAAGATGAACTTTCACATTCTGGGTGGGATACTCCGTAGGCCCCATCACTTTGAATGGAGGGGTGAGCTTCTTTTTGAGTGTGGCAATTTCTCCGCTCAGTCGTTCCTTATCTTCTTTTGAGATGCCCTTCTTGCCGTGTTGGCCTTCCAGTTTTTTCAACTTGATCCACCCATCTTGAACTTCTTTTTCGGTGAGATCGTGTTGATGGAAATCTGCCACCACGGTGTACTTCGTAAGGGTCTTGGTCGACATGAAGATCCCGGCGAGGCCGTAATATTCCTTGATCGAAATCGGGTCGATTTTGTGGTCGTGGCAGCGAGCACAACCAATTGTCATGCCGAGAAAAGCGCGGCCCATCGTGTCCAGCTGCTCGTCGACGATATCGCGGCGCATTTTGTCCGGGTCGTCGCAGGCCAACATTTTGGGGCCGACTGATAGGAATCCGGTGCCGATAGTTTGCTCACGCTTTTCAGCGAGGTTCCCAGAAGGAAGAAGGTCACCTGCCAGCTGCTCGATGATGAAGGTGTCGAAGGGCTTGTCCTTGTTGAAGGAGTCGATGACGTAATCGCGATAACGCCAAGCGGAGGTGTAGGCGATATCCTCGTCCATCCCGTTGGTGTCGGCATAGCGGGCGACATCAAGCCAGTGACGTCCCCACCTCTCACCATATCGGGGAGACTCAAGGAGAGTATCAATCAGGCGGGGCCAGGCGTTGGGACGGGAGTCGTTGACAAATGCCTCGATCTGCTTGGGGGTGGGCGGAAGGCCATGAAGATCGAGATAAGCCCGTCGAACCAGGGTTCGCTTGTCTGCCGGTCCGGTGGGATGCCAACTCTTCGCTTCGATTTGTGCGAGAACGAATTGATCAAGATCTTCACGGGCCCAGTTGGCCGAATGGGTGAGCGGAGGAGCGGGGTCCTGGATGGGAGCAAACATCGAGTTGTCATCGGCTCCGGAAAGGAAAGCCGTCACCACGAAAAAAAGCCCGATGGACGTGTGCATACCCACGGAGAAAGTTACCGCCCGAGGTGCCAGCATCTTTCGGGGGCGGGGGAGGGGGCGGAGTTCTTTTTGCCAGGTTTCAATCGTTTCGAGGTAAAAATTACTGAACCTTGTCTCGTTGGCGCAAAGCATTGTGCGCCCGGAGACATCGTCGAGTGTTTTAAGTCTACCGCGTTTTGCCTCTCAGGCAGAGGCCGGATCATCTCTGAACAAAAGAACGCAGTCTAAGGATTTTATTGGGCATTTATTTTAGTTTAATTGGTGCTTCCTCCCGCTCTTTTTTCTTTCTGGCTTACTCGGGATAAGCAGAAGATTAAGGGCGGGAGGTTTCCTTTTGGCCAGTGAAGGCCCAACGTATAGAACTCTGCTTGGTCTAAATCAACATCATCTAACCATCAAGAACAGGTATAGTGGCACGGTAGCTACTTATAATCGTGATTTTATAACAATACTTTTCGAGAAAAGTTGGTAAGCGAGGGTTACCGTCTGTTTAACTGGAGAACCAGACTGACCAGTTTTTGACCAGTTTTCAGAGAAAAAACGGGGCGAAATGGGCCGAAACAAGAGCCATTACGAACCAGCTCGAAGCAGGCCTTATTTACCTTAAACCACTGAAATACAGTGGTTAATTGTGGCAGGCCCGCAGGGAGTCGAACCCCGATCTATGGTACCGGAAACCATTGTTCTATCCATTGAACTACAGGCCCTGCAATGGGAGGCAAGCTAGGGAAGTGGCATGCGAAGTCAAAGGGTAAATTGAGGATGAGTGGACTCGATTTTCAGTAAAAGTAAAAATACGAGACATTCACTTGCGAAAAAGGCGTTTTGAGGGACTCGTTCATTTGTGGAGAGTGGGGATAAAAAAACTAGTGCCTTGGAAATCGCGGTCATGGAGGCATCGCGGGCCGATCTCACTCCGATCTATCGTCTGGCCTATGTGAGTGAAGCAACTCCGCTGATGAAGCCGGAGGATTTGCAGGCCATAGCGGAGGTCTCTGGGCCACGCAATGCCTCGGCTGACATCACCGGAATTCTTGTCATGGATGCCGGTCGAATTTTGCAGGTCCTCGAAGGGCGTCGCAATGCAGTGGTCAACTTGTTCGAAAAAATTAGTGATGATCCCCGCCATCAAAAAATTCGTAAAGTGGCAGGAGCCGAGCAGGAAGCCCGCTTACTCAATAACTGGAGCATGGTGGGGGGCGACCACGGAGTGGTGCCCGCCAGGCTGTTGGAATCCTTTCATTCGCTCTATCTTCAGTTGTCGGACGTCAATAGTTTGGTGGAAGTCGGACCGGACGAAATCGATCTGCTGAAAACAATTTCGCTGTTCCGCTCAATCCCATTTTCCTGAGGGGTCGTCAGCATCGTTGGGCGCGGTGAACCATTCGTGGTCAAAGAGTTAATCCATGACCGAGGAATGCCTGGTTCACCTAGCTCCTTGGGGTAAAATAGCCGGTAATGGCTGCGGTGAGAGCGCTCAGGGCATAGAGGATAAAATTCCACATCGTATCGACCAGTTCGAATTTTGCATGTCGAACCCGAAGAGCTAGGCCATCGCGAATTCGAAAATCTTCACCACCAAGCTCCCAGATAACCCAGACGATCAAGGGGCTTCCACACTACCTCAACATCGCTCAATGAACAGGGCACTGACTGATTTGGGTAAAGAAATCGTTTCCTTTGTCATCGACTAGGATGAAGGCCGGGAAGTTCTCCACCTTGATCTTCCAGACCGCTTCCATGCCGAGCTCGGGGAAGTCGACTACTTCCTGGCTCTTGATGTGTTCCTTGGCTAAAAGGGCGGCAGGGCCGCCGGCAGATCCAAGGTAAAACCCTCCATGCTTTTTGCAGGCGTCGGTGACTTGCTGTGAGCGATTGCCTTTGGCCAGCATAACCATGGAAGCTCCATTGGCTTGAAAAAGATCGACGTAGGGATCCATGCGCCCGGCGGTGGTTGGTCCAAAAGAACCCGAAGCCATACCTTCCGGAGTTTTGGCAGGACCGGCGTAGTAAACCGGGTATTTCTTGAAGTAATCAGGGAAGTCACCCTTTGCTTCGAGGATTTCCTTGAGCTTCGCGTGCGCGATGTCGCGGGCCACGATGATGTGTCCCGAGAGCGAGACCGCAGTGGTGACCGGGTATTTGGTGAGGGTGGCGAGGGTGGACTCCATTCCTTCGTCGAGATCGATCTCGACTCCCTTGAACTTCCATTCGGAAAACTCGGCAGGGATGAAGCGCCCGGGATTTTCCTCGAGCTTCTCAAGGAAGATGCCGTCACGAGTGATTTTAGCCTTGGCCTGTCGGTCGGCTGAACACGAAACACCGAGGCCAACCGGGCAGGAGGCACCGTGACGAGGGAGGCGGATGACACGGACGTCGTGTGCAAAATACTTGCCACCAAACTGAGCTCCGATCCCGATTTTACGAGCGGCTGCTAGGAGTTTCTCTTCTAGCTCGAGATCGCGAAAGGCCTGGCCGTGTTCGTTGCCTCCGGTCGGGAGCTCGTCAAGGTAGCGGGCTGATGCCAGCTTGACGGTTTTGAGGCAGGCTTCCGCGGAAGTGCCTCCGATGACGAAAGCGAGGTGGTAGGGAGGGCAGGCCGAAGTGCCGATCGAACGCATCTTTTCGATGCAAAACTCCATGAGTCGATCTGGATTGAGGAGGGCCTTTGTTTCCTGGTAAAGGAAGGACTTGTTGGCGGAACCACCCCCTTTTGTCATGAAGAGAAACTTGTATTCCGATCCGGTGGTGGCGAAGAGATCGATCTGAGCCGGAAGATTGGTCTTGGTGTTAACCTCGTCGAACATCGTCAACGGCGAGACCTGAGAGAAGCGCAAGTGCTCCTCCTGGTAGGTCTTGTGGATTCCTGCAGAGAGGGCTTCGGCATCATCGCTGTTGGTCCAGACGCCTTCGCCTTTTTTCGCCATTACAATGGCGGTGCCGGTGTCTTGGCAACCAGGGAGGATGCCCTTTGCCGCAATCTCGGCATTCTTCAAAAGCATCAAGGCTACCATGCGGTCGTTTTCGGTGGCTTCCGGATCATCGAGGATGCCAGCGACCTGTTCCAGGTGCGAAGTGCGAAGCTTGAACGAGATCGCCTTAATCGCCTCGTTGGAGAGGAGAGAAAGAGCTGCCGGATCGACTTTGAGAATCTCGCGGTCACCGAATGTCTCAGTGGTGACAAAGTCGGAAGAAATCTTTTCGTATTCAGTGGGATCATCACCCAACGGAAAGGGCTCTTGATAATGGAAATCGATCATAAGAGTCGGTGCGGTGGTGATTTGTTTAAAGGTCTCGGCCTTCGTCGACTTCAATGTAGTCCATGAAGGTCAGGATGTCATCGCGGTCGGTGTGAGGGGCTTCCGTCTTCCGGGCGGCGAGACGCTCGGCTAGGTCGTCGCGGAAGCCACGGGTTTTCATGTAAGCCGAAAACCAGGCTTGTTCGTAATCGGGGCGAGTGACGCCGTTTTCACGGGCCCAGGTCAGCGCGTTTTCATCGGTTGCCCCGGCAAGGACTTGCGCCTTAAGATCGTGGTAGTCGACTCCGAGGAACTGGCAGAGCCAGAGGTCCATCCCGATCCCAAGATTGCCGTGGAAATCGGGATGTAGGGTTCCGGCATGCATCTTACGAATCTTGTCGCACATGCGGGGGAAGTAGATCACTCCGTTCAATTCATCGCGGACCGAGCAGGGCATTTCGTAGCTCTCAGACATGCTCTGAATGAAGCGTTGTCGAAAGGGAGGGCCAATGAAAAATGCGTCGGAAAGGCGATTTCCACGGAGTAGCGTATGAAATCCCTATCTTGCAGTGTCTGCTCGAAGAACTACAGGGTTACCAAAATCTCCGCACCAATTCTAAGAGTCATAAAAACCAGAAATTGCGCGAGGAGATGGACAAAGGTCAGAAGAGCGAAGATCCCAAGCCGTTCCCCTTCCCGGAGACTGTGGATACCGGCACTGACCAATGAGATGATCACTCCACTACCCAAGGCGAAGTAGAGCGCCAGCTCTTCCAACGACCGGTTTCCTAAGTAACGGCTGGAGCAGAAGGCGAAAAGGAAGAAAGC
>JBMYLT010000019.1:54390-78954 GCA_049596615.1 Akkermansiaceae bacterium
GGATAAAAAAGACTGCCAATAGAACGGGTGTATTCCACGCTGCAAACCGCTGTACGGGTTCCGGAAGCTCCGTTGCTTCCGCAGGAATTTCATAAGGATCGACCCCTTCTTTCTTCATCGCCTTGGGCGACTTAATCGAAAATCGGAGCCAGTGAAAGTGACAAGTGAGTATACGGAGAGAATGAACTTACTTTTGAACGGGCTTCTCAACTGACTGGGATCACAGATCGAATGGACCTCGTGCTTTTTCGATCTTTCTTTTCTCCCTTATGAAACTCAGATTCTTTCTAATCGGTCTCATTGTGCCGTTTTCATTCCTACCGGCGGCGAAGGTAGACGTAACCGAACTCCTTAGCCTTTGCTCCGCAGTCCCTTAATTTCTCAAAAAAATCCAGAATTTCGCGAGGATTTGGAGAGAACCAAGATTTGACAGACCGAGATCCGCAGGGAAATCGCCGAGTATGGCTGGGGGCTGAAGGTTACTTTTTGAATGTCACCAAGGTGGCCCGGTGATCGGAGGCCTCATTCCAGATTTCAGGATCTACAATGTAGGAATGATCCATGTCGACGTGAGGGTAGACGGCCGGAGAAACGAGAACCCAATCGAAGCGGGCATACTGCTGTTGCCAAGACCAGAAATGAGTCCAGAGATGATCCCGGGAATCCTTGAGGAAGACGTCGCCAAGGTAGGTCTCGGATTTAAATTTACCCATCAACATCGCGAGTGGCGGGGTCTTACGGGTGTCGTTGAAGTCGCCGTAAACCACAATGCGGGCATCTGGGTCCTCTTTCATGAGGGCTTCGCAGTGTTCCCGTGCGAGCCGGGCTTCGTTGAGCCGAATCTCGGCTTGATCGAAGTCCTTCATTTCCCGTTTGGACTTGAGGTGAAGACCAACGAAGTGAGTGAGTCCACCCGGGAGTTTGATGGTGGCGTGGAGAAGGCCGCGTCCCATGAGTCGTTCGACTCCATTTATTTCATAGGAAAGTTCACGCTTTGATTTGTTGGCTTCAATGGGATATGAGGAAAGAATGGCAAGGTGGCGTGTTTGATCCACCCCACCGGTGTGGATGGTGTGGGGAAGGTCAAGCCCGCCGGCCTTTAACCTAGATTGAAGATCAGCGAGATCCTCAGGAGTGCCAATCTCGCAGACTCCAAGAATGTCGGGCTTTTCCGAGATAATGATTTTGACGAGGGCTGCGACCTCTTCCGGATCCTTGGGTCTGGGCGTTTTGCCACCATCTTTGATGTAGCGATCCATCGTCAGGTAATTCGCCAGATTATACGCCATGAAGCGAATCCCTTCGGTCGGAGCCGGGGTGAGAGCAGAAGCCTGTGATTGAGTCGCTTGATTGCCGGGCGACGAATCCGGTTTGGCAGGAGTCGAAGGACTTTCCTTGGCTGGATAATCCCGGGTTTCCTGCCGTTTGGTCTGGGTGGACTCCTCCTTGCAGGACGTGAACAGAAAAAACGCTCCGAGAAATATTCGCGGAGCGTGTTTGGTTAAATGAGGCAACATTGCGGTCATGAATCTTTGCGAGCTTCCTTGCCGGCAGCTTCGGCGACGTCAACTTCTTCTCCGCCTTTGCGGATCTCGTCTTCAAATTCTTCGCGTGCTTTGCGGAATTCGCCAACGCTTTTACCTATTCCCCGGGCGAGCTGGGGAA
Source organism: Akkermansiaceae bacterium (assembly GCA_049596615.1). Taxonomy (GTDB): domain Bacteria; phylum Verrucomicrobiota; class Verrucomicrobiia; order Verrucomicrobiales; family Akkermansiaceae; genus SW10. The sequence goes on from JBMYLT010000019.1 coordinate 56,056, forward strand.
GCTTCTTGGCTCCAAAGAGCAAGAGCATGATCAGGAAAATGAGGACCATTTCCTGAGTCCCAAGAGGTCCGAAGGCGATAATTGATTTCATAGGGATATGATAGTAGGTGAGTGGTTGGTTAGCAAGAGACGAAACGCGGGATCTCGTGAAGACATTTCAGGAAATCTTGCGTGCGCCCGCGCCAAGTGGGTGTTTTTCTCCAGGGGTGAAGCTGCCAGTCCACGAAGTTGAGGAGGAAATTCGCGCGGCGGTCCGAAATGAAAAAGCGCGAATCCTCCTGAAGGCTCCTACCGGGTCGGGCAAGTCAACCACGGTTCCGGTGATGGTCCGAGGGGAAGTAGAAGGGCGGGTTTTAGTGGTTCAGCCGAGGAGGATGGCGGCGCGGTTGTTGGCAAACTTCGTGGCACGGCAATTGGGAACTTTTCCCGGAAAAGGGGTGGGGTATGCGGTGCGGTTTGAGAGTAGGATGTCGGAATCCACTGGAATCCTGTTTGTGACGGATGGGGTGTTTCAGAGAATGCTGGTCGATAATCCGGAATTGACCGGGGTTGGAGCTGTGATTTTTGATGAATTTCACGAACGGCGTCTCTCCTCGGACCTTTCAATTGGACGGGTTCTCGATTTGCAGGAAAAGGCCCGCCCTGACCTTCGGGTGGTGGTAATGTCGGCTACTTTGGAAACTGGTGGGTTGCGTGAGTATCTCAATCCCTGTGATTCGATCGAAACGGGAGGACGGCTTTTTCCAGTTGAGATCGAACATCGGGGAAATCCGGTGACAAGTCGACGGGGACTCAATCGCAAAGAAGAGATTTGGGATCGAATTTTGGCGTTAGTGAAGCAGGAAATCAGATTGCTATCAGCTGGCGATCGGATCTTGGTCTTTCTCCCCGGGAGTTATGAAATCAAACGGACCCAGCGGCTTTTGGAGCAGTCAAGAGCGTTGGCAGGATGGGAGGTCCGGCCACTGACTTCCGGACTCAAACCGGAAGTTCAGGAGGCCGCGATTTGTCAGGACGAATCCAAACGTATCATTCTGGCCACCAACGTTGCGGAAACTTCGCTGACGATCGAAGGAGTGCGGGTGGTGGTGGATTCTGGACTGGCCCGGCAGGCGAGCTTCGATGTGGGGAGGGGGTTTGATTCCCTGCGAGTTGGTAAGATTTCACAGGCGGCTGCCAAGCAACGGGCGGGTCGTGCGGGTCGAACCGGGCCGGGAAGGTGTGTGCGGTTGTGGAGCGAGAACGATCATCGTGCCCGCCCGGAGTTTGAAATACCGGAAGTCATGAGAGTCGATCTTGCGGAGGCGGTCCTGTTTCTCAACCGCCTAGGAGTAATCGAGGTAGAGAAGTTTCGCTGGCTTGATCTGCCTGAGAAAGAACGAGTATCTCATGCAATCGATTTATTGGCTAATTTGGGAGCGATCGATGAGGGCGGGGGATTGACCGCTTTTGGAAAAGAGATGGCTGCATTGCCGATGCATCCTCGATTATCGGCGCTTGTTTTAAATGGGCGGGAGTGTGCCGGTGAGGTTTTGTTCATTGCGGCAGCCGTGCAGGGCGAAGGCCTCTTCAAAAAAGGGGGCAAGGAACCGATGTGGAGAGAGTTTCTCGATGGAGAACCGGGCTGGCCCAATGATTTTAGCGGGGAATGGTTGGCCTTGCTGGCGGCTCAGCGGGTGGATTTCCGCCCTCGCGATTGCGATTCTCTTGGTGTCCTTGCTCGCGGGGCCCGCGAAACTTGGCAGACCTACGGACGATTGGTGAGGATGATGCAGGAAAGGGGATGGAAGGTGAAGGAGCCTGATTTTCGGCAACGCGGTGAGGCTTGCGCGCGGGCCGTCTTGAGTGCCTTTGGTGATTGCTTGGCGGTCCGGCGCGATTGCGGGAGTGTGGTGTGCGAGGTGGTTGGAGGGCGAAGGGGAAAGTTACATCCCAAATCGGTGGTGCGTGATTCCGGTCTTTTCCTCGCGACCGACCTCATTGAAGTCGAGGGCAGGGAAACCGGGGTGATTCTTTCGCGCTGTCTTGAGATTGATGAAAGCTGGCTTGAAGGAGAACTCATTCAGGAACGGGAATCCGTCGTTTTCGATGAGGTGACCAGACGAGTGGTTGCGGTGAAGGAACGGGTCTGTCATGGGCTTGTGCTGGAGCAAAAGAAAGGGGGCAATGTCGATCCGGATCTGGCGGGGAGTTTGCTTGCGCAGCGGGTTCTCGCCGGAGAGCTTTCTCTGAAGAAATGGGATTCTAAGGTCGAGCGTTGGATCGCACGGCTGGCCTTTTTGAGCGATGTCATGCCGGAGCTTGAGTTGCCGGGATTCGATGAAAGCGATCGGGAGACCGTGATTACCGAGATGTGTGCCGGTGCCACGACCTTCAAGGAAGTTCGAGATCGTGATCCCTGGAAGGTTCTTCGGGAATGGTTGTCCCCGCCGCAGAAGGAGGCCTTGGATGCCTATGCTCCTGAAAAAATCACACTGGTCAACGGGATCTCCACCCGAGTCCGTTATCAGGCGGGAAGTGATCCTTGGATCGAGGAGAAGGTGCAGCGCCTTTACGGAGTAGATGAGACTCCTCAGATTGCCAGTGACTATGCCTTGTTGGTCAAAGTCCTAGCGCCCAATCAACGCCCGTGGCAAATGACCAAGGATCTTCCAGGATTTTGGGAACGAGGATTCGCGCAAATGAAAAAGGATCTTGCTGGGAGATATCCCAAACACAATTGGGAGGGAGGCTTTGGGAGGTGATGTTGAATAGAATAATGCTATCTTCCTCCCAGCTGATTTAGGGTCATGGTGTGGAATTTTAGTAATCACCTGACAGTGGCCCTGTTTTTAAAGGGACAGCACCCACGTGGTTCTATTAGGTTGTCTTTACCATAAAACACTAAACCTCAATCAAATATGACCGATGAAAACAAAATCGCTCGTCGCAAAGTCAGTCTTCTCGAATTTGCCGATGATCTCAACAACGTTTCCAAAGCCTGTAAAGTCATGGGATACTCACGACAGCAGTTCTAAGAAATCCGCAAAAACTTCCAGACCTACGGCTCCAAAGGTCTTCTTAGTCGACTCGCGGGGCATCGGAATCGTCATCCAAACCGCGTCGCTAAACCTATTGAAGACGCCATTCTGAAACACGTGTCGGCCACCGATCTGAGGGGAGCTTCGATTGAGATCAATAGTGTAGAGTCTTTGTGGTGAAAGCCGGTGCAGGGATTTTAGAGGGCGGCAGAGGAATCTAACTGTTTCTGTTAGAATATTTGTTTCTTTTTGGGGCAGGTGGACGGCGGCTCTTGGGAGTTGTTGAGTGATTTCATCGATAAGTGGAACTCAGGTTGTTCGGGAAATGGGAGCTTTACCTGCACTTACTGGAAGGTAGTTTGCTTTACTTTGAATGATGGAATCCCGAAAGAGGCGGATTGACACACTGCAGACGGTTGAATTGGCAGATGGGATGGAGATTCATCTTCGGGTTGCCGGACCGTTTCTTCGGTTGTCGGCCTTTCTTCTCGACTTGATTTCCAAATACGCGGTCATGGTTGCCTTGCAGAGTCTTCTCGAGCTGATATTCCCGTTTTTGGGTGGCAATGTCGCGATAGCTTTTACTTATCTTGCGGCTTTTTTCGTATGGTGGTTCTATGATGTGGTTTTTGAGTTGAGCCCGTGGGGAGCTACTCTCGGAAAGAAGGCTTTTGGTTTGAGGGTTGTAAATGAGGCGGGTGGTGGAGTGAAAGTGGGGCAGGCGATGATTCGGAATATCATCAAAACAATAGAGATTTTTGTGCCCTTTCTTCCGCTGATTGCTTGTTTTCATCCAAGGTTTCAGCGGTTGGGGGATTTGGCTGCCGGGACGTTGGTCATTTATTCCAGGCCAAGGATTGATCCGGTGGTGCCGGGTCCGCCGCCGATGCATTGTGTCCCGGTGAATTTAGCGCTTAGTCGGGAAGAGGAGGCTGCAATTCTATCATATCGTTATCGGAGCGGTGGCTGGTCAGAGGCCCGTAGAGTGGAGTTGGCGGATCACCTGAAAAAGATCACCGGGGAAACAGGACCGAGGGGAATCAACAGGGTGATGGGGATGGCCCAGTGGTTAGAGGAACGGCGATGAACAGGCAGCAATTTGAAAACAAGAACTCTCTCCAGTGGCAGGAGTTTGAATTAAAGTTGCGGCAAGCGGAGGTTCGCAACAAGGCAGAGGGGGTCGAAGAATTGCCATCGCGCTTTCGAAAGGTTTGCTACGATCTTTCGTTGGCCCAGTATCGTATGTTTGGTCAGCGGATTATTGACCGACTCAATGGTTTGGCCATCCGCGGGTACCGCCTCATTCATCGTAAACGAAGTCCCTTTGGGGAAGGGGCTTTGCGGTTTTTTATGGCCACTTTTCCCCAGAGCATTCGACGGGAATGGAAGTTGTTTGTTTTGGTTTCATTGGTTTTTTGGCTGCCGTTTCTAGCCATGTGGTGGTCGGCCGATAAAGAGATTGAGTGGGTCCAGGCCCTTTTGGGGGTGGAGCAAATGGCAAGTCTTGAGGCGATGTATGGCAAGGATGCCGATCCAGTGGAGCATCTCCGCGAGGAACACGGGTCCAACTTCATGATGTTCGCCTTTTACATCCACAACAATGTCGGGATCGACTTCAGGCTTTTTGCGGGAGGCATCTTGTTTGGAGTGGGGACCTTGTTTTTCCTGATCTACAACGGACTCTTTTTTGGAGCAGCAGTGGGATACATCGAATATACCGGAGATCCGGAATTGTTTTGGCGTTTTGTGGCCGGCCATTCTTCATTCGAATTGCTTGGGATGCTGGTAGTGGGAATGGCCGGGCTGAAAATGGGCTTTGCCTTGCTAGCTCCGGGAACGTTGACGAGGGCCGATGCTTTGACGAAGGCCGGGAGGGATGGGCTTCCTTTGCTCATCGGCGGCTCCTTGATGACTGCATTGGCAGCGGTGGTGGAGGGGTTTTGGTCGGCCCAAGCCATGCCTTCGATGGCCAAATACTCTGTCGGAATTGCCTTTTGGATTTTGCATGGGGTATATTTCGTGTTTGCAGGGAGGAGGTCGGCTCATGGAGCTTGAGAAAGTCACTGCTGAGATTCGCCCGCGGACCCAGTGGGAAGCCATTGACTTGGGAGTCCGGTTGGTTAGCAAGCACGCGGTATCGCTCTTCAAGGCCTGGATGTCTTCGGTTTATCTCCTCGCGGTTTTAATTTTTTTGTTGTGTTATCAGTCGATCTTTTGGGGGGTGTTTTTAGTCTGGTGGCTGAAACCGGTCTGGGAACAAGTTGCCCTTCATCCCTTGAGCCGAAGTCTTTTTGGAGAACATCCCACCTGGCGTGAATCGGCGCTGGTGCTTCCCGGGGAGTTACGCAAAAACAAAGGGTTTGTCGTGATGGGACTAGTTCTCACTGCGCTGGGCTGGTGGAGTCATTCTGATCCCAGCGAAGGTAGCGACCCGGCATCACGGACGGCCTTTGCAACCCTGTATTGGTTGGTAGTGATTGGTCTGTTGTTCTATCGCTCGGGGTTAACCCGTTCCTTGGTTTTGCCCATTCGATATTTGGAGGGATTCGAGGGATCGCGTTTCAAAAGCCGTTTGCAGACCCTGTCCTATCGGAGCTCGGGGGCGGCCACCGGGCTAATGCTGACTTGTCTCCTTATGGAGTGGCTTGTGTTTGTGAGTCAGATTTGGTTTCTTTTTAACATGATCCCGCAGGGAGTGGGGATCAATGATTCACTCATTGTCCAGGGTTTTACGGAGTGGGAATTCGAACTGGTTCCCGACTGGGTCTGGTATCTCTTCGCCTTTTTTTACCTAAATGCGATGTCGATCGTTGCGTGGTTTTACACCGGGGCGGGATTTGGATTGTATGTCAATACCAGAATTTGGACCGAGGGTTGGGACATTGAACTGAAGTTCAAGGGGCTGGCCCGCCGGTTGGGTCTGTTGACCTTCGGCGCGCTTTTACTGGCTGGCTCCGAGGTGCGGGCAAACGAAAAGGCCCGGCAGATTCTCGATGAGGAGGACTTCAAGGTGGAAACCCGCGGGGTCTATGAAGTGAAAGGTAAAAAGGATCGGGGTAGCGGGTCAGAATGGGAGAACGGAAGCGGGGGTGTCTTTTCGGGAGCGGGAGTGGCCATTTTTTGGATCATTCTGGGGTTGACGGTGGTTGCGGTTGTTTGGGTCGTGGTCATGAATTTACATCTCTTCCGTGGAAACAAGGAGCTTGCTACGACCGACAAGCTTAAAAAAGTGACAACGGTAGCAGGGATGAATGTGGAACCGGAAAAGTTGCCCGCGCATCTTGTGCAGACAGCAAGGCAACTTTGGGAGGAAGGTCGAAAAAAAGAAGCTCTTGGTCTCCTTTATCGGGGAGCGATCTCGGCTTTGGTGACCGGTCAGATCGTCGAAATTGAAGAAAGTGACACTGAGATGGATTGCCTGCGGCGGGTTACGGGAGCGGGCGAAGTCGCCCATGCTTCTTACTTCCAGGTTTTGACGGAAGCATGGATATCGGAAGCCTATGCCAGGAGGACGCCCGATGACAAAACGGTCAACGTGCTGTGTGGGAACTGGCCTTTTGGGGAAGAGAGAAAATCGTGAAGTGGTTCCTTTGTCTGTTTCTGATGTTGCTCACCGGGTGCCAGGATCGCCCGAAGCGGGAGAGGGTGGGTGAGACTCCGTTGGGTTATCGTGGTCAGGCTCGATTGAATCCCTATCTGGCGGCCGAGCGCTATCTTGAGGCCCAGGGATGGTCAGTGGATAGTTCCCGGACCTGGTCGAACTATGGTTCTGAAACCTCGGTGATTTTCATGCCGGGTTCCTTTCTGCAGACCAAAGGAATGGCTCTTCGAGTCTTGGAATGGGTCTATGACGGGGGAATGCTGGTCCTTACTCTTCAAGGAGGAGAGCCGGATCGGAACGACTTCACGTCTTCATCAAGCGGTATAGTGGCGGAGAATGGGGATTTCACGGGGTTGGATGAGATTCTTGAGTTGTTCGAAATCGAGGTGGCATCGCGAGTCGCTCCCTCTTTTGAGGAGGAATTACTGGAAGAAGAAGGTCATTTGGCAAGAGACTGGGAGTTGTCGAGGATGTCTGCAGAGTATGGGGATCTTGCTCTGGAATTTGAGGGGCGGACCATTCTGAGGTCCGACATGACTATGCCATGGGACCCTGAAGTCGGGGGAGGATCCCGCGTGCTCGAGGGAAATTACGGTTCGGGGAGTGTGGTCTTTTTGGCTCATGCCCGTCCTTTTCGTAGTCCCTATCTGGCTCGTGCCGATCATGCTGATTTTCTGGAGTTTCTGGCTCACCGGAATGCTCCGGGGGATCTGGTCTTTCTCTATGGCTCCTCGACCTCATTCTTTGGATTGCTTTGGAAAGAAGGGCGAATGGTGGTCATCGCAGGGCTATGTGCCCTCGCTGCTTGGTTGTGGATGCGAATTCCTCGTTTTGGTCTGGTCCTACGAGACCGGGCGATCAAACCAACCAAGTATGGTGAGTCTCTGACAACCTCGGCACGCTTTCTTTGGCGGACAGGCAAGATTGACTGTCTAATCCAACCTCTTCGCGACCGAATTGAACATGATAGCGAAGGGAATCCTGAATTGCTTTACGACCGGCTGGTCGAAGAGTCCGGATTGAGTCGTGATGAAGTGAAAGAGACCCTCACTTCCGAGCCTTCCCAGGACCCGGGAAAAACTTTGAAACTGGTGGAAAAACTTCAGCTCCTTTTAAGACAATGACAGAACACGATGATCCCTCGCAGCCATTGCCTGCGGCCGATGAAAACCTGCAAAGCCCTCTGCCCCGAACCGGGGTCGAGAAGATTAGAGAGCTGACCATAGCCTTAAGAACGGAAATCAAGAAAGTGGTTTATGGCCAGGATGTGACCCTCGATCAAATGATCGCGGCCCTCCTCGCCGGTGGGCATGTCCTGTTGGAGGGAAAACCCGGGCTTGGGAAAACCCACATGGTTCTCGCGCTCGCCAGTACTTTTGGCGGGAAGTTCGGACGATTGCAGTTTACCCCGGACATGATGCCGTCGGACATTACCGGGTTTACTTTGTTCGACATGAAGAGTCAGACTTTCCAAACTAGGAAGGGTCCGATCTTCACCAACCTTTTGCTCGCCGATGAAATCAACCGGGCGCCCGCCAAAACGCAGGCGGCATTGCTTGAGGTGATGCAGGAGGAGCAAGTCACGATCGACGGTAACTCGCTACCGGTTTCGCCTCCCTTCATGTGTTTTGCAACCCAGAACCCAATTGAACAGGAGGGAACTTATCCATTACCAGAAGCCCAGTTGGATCGCTTTCTGATGAAGGTCGTGATTGATTATCCCACCATGGCCGAAGAATTGCAGGTGGTGGCGGGAGCAACCTCAGCTCCTGGGGCCGGTGGCTTGAATCCACGCGGAGTGACTCAAGTTTGTCATCCGGCAACAATCATTGAAGCGCAGGAAATCACAGCTGGACTCAAGGTTGTGCCCGAGGTCATTGATTACGCTCTACGTCTGACCCGGTATACTCGGGAGGCCCACGGAATGAGTCTGGGAGCGGGAACCCGTGGTGCGATCAGTTTGGTTCAGGTGGCAAAAGCCTACGCGATCATGGCTGGCCGGGACTATGTCATGCCCGACGATATTAAAAGAGCTTCTCTCCCGGTCTTCCGCCATCGTGTGCAGGTCGCTCCGGAAGTCGTCATCAGCGGGCAGAATGTCGATGATCTTCTGACATCGGCCTTGGACTCGGTGGAGGCACCCCGAATGTAACCGCCGATTCCGTGCCGATTCGTCCGACCCGTCTCTTGATCGCCCTGCTATTGTGCTGGGCGTTGATCGGCGTGGGCGGTTCACTGTGGTTGGCGGTGACTCCCTGGTGGAGTATTTTTGGAGTGGTGCTCCTCATTGTTTCACTGGTTGACCTTACGATGGCATTTTTTGCCAAGTCTCTCCAGACGGAGCGGGTTCTGCCTGGCCGGATGGCAGTTGGGGTGGCTGGTGAGGTGGCTTTGCGCTTGGTGAACGAGAGCGGACGTCCGGTTCATATGGCCGTTTTCGATGGGATTCCTGAAGATGCGGATTGTGAGGCATTCCCCTGGCAAGGCTGGATCAGAGCGAGCGGATATCTGGATTTCAACTATCTGGTCATTTTGAATCGGCGAGGGGAATCGACTTTTGGAAGGACTCACCTGCTTCAGACCTCTCTTTTAAGATTTTGGGCGCGAAAATATCTTGCTGGTGAAGAGGGAAAAGTGCGGGTTTATCCCAATTACCAGCCGGTCCTCGGATACGCCTTGATGGCCATGGCCCATCGCCAGGAGCATACGGGAATTGTTCGCAAAAACCGAGCGGGCCTGAGTCGGGATTTTCATCAACTCCGGGATTATCAAATGGGGGATTCCTTGTCTCAGGTTGACTGGAAGGCGAGCTCCAAGCGACAGACCCTGATCAGTCGCGATTTCCAGGAACAGCTCGATCAATCAGTGATTCTCATGCTCGATTGCGGAAGACGGATGCGGGCGATCGACGGTGAGGTGAGTCAGTTTGAGCACTGTTTGAATGCCATGCTCCTGATCTCCTACATTGCCTTACGGCAAGGTGATCAGGTGGGGGTTTTGAGTTTTGGTGGGACAGATCGGTGGTTGCCTCCGGTCAAGGGAGTGGGTTCGATGAAAACGGTGTTGAATCACCTCTATGACTATGAAACCTCACCATTTCCCAGTGATTTCAGTGAGGCTGCCGAACGTTTGTTGAGGCATCAACAGCGGCGTTCCATGGTGGTAGTGATCACCAATCTCCGGGGAGAGGACAGCGGGGAGTTACGGGAGCCGTTGCAGCGTTTGCGCCGGGAACACGTTGTGATACTTGCCAGCCTGAGAGAAATGGGTATCGATGAGATGCTGGAGCGAAAACCGGGTGATTTTGATGAGGCTCTGGGCTACCTTGCGGCGCAGGATTACGTCGCCGAACGAGGGCGGGTTTTGGCGGGTCTGCGTGGCGACGGAGTGGTGGCTCTTGACGAAACCGCACAAAACTTTCCGGTGGCGCTGGCCAATACCTACCTAGACCACCGCGAGATCATTTGATTTCGAGACGAATGAGGAGTTGCCTTTTGGGCAAACCTCGCCTATCCAACCTCCGAAATGAAGTTGTTTTCGATTCTCTTTTGTGTGGTCGTGTTCGGTTTGGCGTCGTGCGAGCGCCACGAGTGGGACAGCGCCAACGAGGAGGGAGAGGGGCGCAAATCGACGGACACTATCAATTTGTTCCTTCATGAGGACCACGATGGTGACCACAAGGATGGAAAGAAGCCCGAGGGGGATCATTAAATCTCCCCTAGTGCCGGTAAATTCGCTCCGGTATGAACGCCATCCGTTTTGGGCAAACAGCGGGCAGGTTGGCTAGGCTTTTGGTTGAAGCGGCATTAGATCACGCCGCTTTCGAGCAGCCTGTGTCGCTCTGTAAGTTGTCGGCCTGTCGGGCCACCTGCTGCCATGACGGAGTCATATTGTCTGAAGAGGAAGCTCGGATTCTCGGAGAACACAGTGATGGGATCGAGAATCGGGAAGGGCAATGGCGAACAAAGACGAGGGAGGCGAACCAGTCCGAGCTGGCAATTGAATTCCCCGCCCATTTCCCGCGGACCCGTTGTGTTTATCTGGATGATCAACATCGTTGCGAGTGGCAGCTTCGGTCGGTCCAGGAGGGTAGTCATCCGTGGTTTTACAAACCGATCTCGTGTTGGATGCATCCCCTTATTTTGAAGGAACGGGAGGGACGCATGGTGTTGACGTTGCTGTCGGAGGAAGAGGACTCAAATCGCTTTGCCAGTTTCACCCCCTGCGGACGGTCACGGCGAGGAGGGGTCCCTGCCCGAGAAGGGCTGCGTGCGGAGCTGGAAATGCTGGGAGCGATTTCGGGGAGGGACTTTTACGGGGAACTGAATGCCCCGCCTTCACTGATCTGATCTACGAACGAGACGAGCTCGGGATAGAAGTGATTAAAAGCGTCCTGGAAGGCTTCGCGATGAGCTGAAAAATCCTCTTCCGCTTCTCTGAGAGGCTTTAAGAATGAGCGCCGTTGACTGACCCGCTGAAGCGTTTGGATCAGGCCTCTCCGCGATTGGTAGGAGCCGACCCACTCCTGTTTCATCATTCGTTCGACGACCGGTGTCACTTCAGGCGGCAGCCAGTATGCTTTCCGCTCCAGAGTGCGGTGAATCTCTGCAATGAATGAAGGTAAGGGCGTCGATGAAAAATGCGCCCAATTGATGCTAAGTAAATGGTCGAAAAAGAGGTCGATGACGATTCCCGCGAAGCGTCGTCGCGAAGGATGAAGAAGGGTTTTGCATTCCTGAAAGACTGGATGGGAATCTGTAAACTGATCGATGGCTCGGTGGAGCATAATCCCTTCCACCAAGTCATTCGTAAGTTTTCTCCGAAGCGATTCGGGAGTCCCTCGAACAAAATCGCCGAGGAGGGCGCCAACCCGCGAACCATCGGTGGGTTTGGCGAGGTGAAAATGGGCAAGAAAGTTCAAGGCTTGTTGAGGAGATAGGCGATGGCTAAAGAGGTGTCGATGATCGTCTCATGGAATGGCCGACTGGTGGACGGAGAAAGTGTTGAGTTGCCGGTGGATGACCCGTTGTTCCTACGTGGAGAAGGGGTCTTCGAAACGCTGAGGTTTGAACAGGGGCGTGTCTGTTTATGGGACCGCCATCTGGGGCGTCTGCAAACGTCTGTGCGGTTGCTAGGTTGGACTTTGCCGGATCCAGAAGTCCTGTTAGCTAGAGTTGTTGGGGTGGTCGAAGCGAACGGCCTTTCGTTGGCCCGGGTCCGTATCACAGTGGGGCGGGAGATCATGATTTCCGCTCAGGCATTTTCCGATGAGGATCCTGGGATTGCGGTGCATACCTGCTCCTTTCCAGTCAATGAGCGAAGTCCCCTAGTGATGGTAAAAGGAACGTCTTATGCGGAAAACACCTGGATCCTGAATCAATCCGGCGTTGCGGAGGTGATCAGACCTAATACTCGCGGAGAACTTTGTGAGGGGTGCATTTCCAATCTGTTTTTTGTTAAGGAAGGAAGAGTCATGACCCCATCTCTCGAAACGGGTTGCCTCCCGGGAGTGATGCGAGCGGAGATCATGGATCGGATCGAAGTTGAGGAGGGATGCTGGCCGATGGAGATTCTCCTGGAAGCTGAAGAAATCTGGTTGTCGAATGCTCTACGACGTCTTCGCTACGTGAAAGTGATCAATGACCGAAAGCTGCTCGAGCCCTCCGAGAGATATTGGAGTTTGCAGGCGACCCTCAAGGTTTTCGGAACAAAAGCTTGAGCCCTCTTTTTTTCCAGTAGGCGGCGAGCACCTTTTCGATTGCGGGAGCTCCCTTAACCGGTAGAAGCCTCCCGGGTTTGTTCTGATGTACATGCTGAAAGTATTCGCGAGTTTGCTTTCGTCGTTCTTCCCCGCCGTGGAAACAGTAGTGAACCAACAATAGCGAGGCGTCGTAGGGTTCGAGGACGTCATCTCCTGATTTTCCTTTGGACGACGCAAGCCAGTCCCTAAAGGAGGCGTTTAGGAGTTCAGACAAAGGCGGGAGGGTGAATGTCCCGGTAGACTTGGGGTGTCGGGATCTAATCCGCTTTGCAATTGCGGTGTCGATTTTATCAAAACGATAGCGACCGTCCCCAACATGGGCGGACACAAGATATTCGGCGATCCCTTCGCTTAGCCAAACCTCGATCCGAGGAATGAGGCTGTGCATGGAAAGGTGGGTGAGCTCATGAATGACCAGATCGAAGTTGGGCTTTGGGATTTGCCCGGCAGGAGTATTGCGGTCAAACAGGAAGTCCCACTGCAGCAGGACGGTTTGTTTCCTGCTCTCGTAAAACCCTGCCGTTCCTTTGGCTCCGCCGGCGGATTGATAGGAGTCTTTGTCCGGATGAATCTGGATTTGGAAAGGGCTCCTTTCTGGCGGAGCGTAAAGCCTAATCGGAAGCCTCTGGATAACTTCAGGAACCGATTCAGCGCATTTCACAAAGGTCTTTAACACCCTATCTTGATGGTCCTTGAACGTCTTGATTTCGAAGTGCCGCGTGCGATAGAGGAGACTTTCATTACCGGATTTCCGGTAGGCGTTGATATTGGGAGGCGGTGTGATTTCGATCGGCCATTTCTGAGCCGGGCTATTTGCCGTGATTAGGGCGGCAACGAGCGCGATCCATCCTTTAGTCCTCATCGAGTGTTACGATCTTCACCTTTCCGCTGCCATCTTGCTGGAGATTGCCGGCGAGCGTTTCGGTTGAAGGGGCGCCTGGGGCATTCTTGCCATCGAGAGCGCTCTTCAGTGCCTGCTCTACCAATTGTCCGCAGTGGATTTTCATGGGAGGGAGAGGCCCGAGATCGCCCGAGAGTTCTTGGGGTTTCATGCTGCGTGCTTCGTCGGTGGTCTTTCCTTTGAGGAGCTCGGTGGCCATCGAAGCCACGGCAATGGCTGTCTGGCATCCAAAGGCCTGAAAGGAGGCACGGTCGATCACTTTTTTGCCATCCTTTTCCGTAAATTTGAGCCACATCCGGAGCATGTCGCCACAGTCTGGCGAACCGACTGTGCCCACCGAGTCGGCGTCTTCCATCTCTCCGACATTTTGTGGGTTGGCCAAAGCCGCGCGCGCGCGATCCTCGAAATCCTCGGTCATGGCAAGACCGTAGATCATTGCGACGGAAAGTCTAGCGTGGCAAGGTTATTTCCCCCTGGCAGGATCGTAGAAGATCTTCACTTCCGCCTTGTTGGTGCCCAGCAATTCCTGGGCGCGAAGGAGTGCGTCCCGGGTCGAGATGTTCGGGTTGCTTGGAGCGTGGAAGAACAGATTGGTTTCACCCTCCTCACGACGGCAACCCGCTTGCAGGGTTCGCAGGACTCCGGAATTCTTGAGGACCTTGTAAACACTGCGGGTGGCACCGCAAATGATGAGGTGGCGGTCCTTTGATCGAACAAAGTGAATGAGCTCCCGGAGGGATATTACACTGGTTGCATCGAGATGGTAGGCGTTTTTAAGCCGGAGAATGATGACGCGAATGTTCGGATCGACGACCAGGTGTTGAACCTGGGTTTGGAAAAGCTCAGCCGCACCGAAAAAGAGGGAACCTTCGACGTGGACGATGGAAATGGCCCGGTCGGGTCGCTTTTGTTTTCCCTCCAGTTCACGGAACTCGCCATCCTCCGAGAGAGCATATTCCACGAGATCAGGCCGGGAGACCTTGCGAAGAAAGAGGAAGATGGAAAGGGATGCTCCGATGAAGATAGCGAAATACAGGGGTAAGATGAGCGCCGTGACGAAGGTGGTGACAAGCACTCCGAAATCCTCGGGAGTTGATCGTAGACAAATGCGGATATTTCGTTCTTTGATCAAGGAAGCTGCCACTGCGATGACGAGGCCGGCGAGAGCCGCCTTTGGGATTAGTGACACCGGGTTGGGACTCAGTGAGACTAGAATGAAAATAGAAACAAAGCAGAAGATTCCGGAAATCATCGAGGAGACCCCGGATCGGGCTTTCGACTCGAAGTTCAAGGCTGAGCGGGTGAGCGAGCCGGAGGCGGGCATGGCGGCCGTGAAAGCTGAAGCCACATTGGCCATGCCTACCGACATCATGTCCTGATTGATTTCCGGGCGTTGTCCGGTTCGCGATGCGATTGATTTAGCCATCACGGTGTTCTCCAGAGAAGCCAGAAAAGCGATAGCGACCGCCACTCCGAGAAGGGACGAGATACAGTTCAGCCAACCGGTATCGTCCGGAACGGGAGATCGGAAGGTCAGGTCAGAGAGGGAGAATGAGGGAAAGGTTGGAGTGGCTTGAGCCCAGGAGGGGAACTGGGTGGAGAGAAGGGTTGATACAATCGTGGCCAGAGTTAGCGAGAGGGCAAAGTTGGGCATGGCGTTGAACCACCGGTTGAGCAGGAGATAAAGGACCATGGTTCCTAGCCCCAGGATCGCTGGTTGCCATAGGTATTCGGGAGCCGCATTGATCAAGGTGAGGAGCATCCCGGAGAAGTTGCGCGCCGGCTCCACGACTTCGGCGACCCCGAAGATGTGCTTGCCCTGGTTGATCATGATGAGAATAGCGGCACCAGTGATGTAGCCGACGAGAACGCTTTGGCTGATATACTGGACTAGCTCGGCGGCTTTGAGAATGGCTCCGATCAGACAAATCACCCCGACCATCAGGACCAGTAAGGGCATGAGGTGGAGTTTCTCGGCCGTGGTGAAGTCGGAGGCGGCGAAGTAGCTAAAGACCATCAATGAGGTGGCATTCGTCGGTCCGAGAATGGTATGGCGCGAGCTGGCAAAAAACGGCGCAATGAGAGCGGCGACTGCGGAGCAGATGATGCCGTAGAGAATCGGAAGTTCGGCTATTGCGGCGTAGGCCATCCCCTGGGGAATGGCGAGGAGGGCAATGTTGGACGCGGCCCTGAGATCAGCCTTGCTATCGTTCAGAGAATAGCCGGAGAGATTCCTTCGGATGGGGAACAGGCTCAGAGTGTTGGAATCGGCCCATTTTTGGAAGGCGCGGTAGGCGGATCGTGCTTTCCGCGATACTCTCTCCATGACTTTAAACTACGCCCGTTTTGTGGCCCGGCGAAAGAGGAAAATGCCAAGACCAAGACAGACCACATTCGGTAACCACATTAGCACCTTGGTCATAAAGAGATTTGCCCCCTGTGTCTCATCCGCGATGATAAAGAAGAGAAAATACCCGATTGCAACGGCTAGACTCAGGCCCGAACCGGAAGAAGTTTCCTTTCGGCGGGTCGAGAGCCCAAGTGGAATGCCCACGAGGGCGAAGGCCAGTGGAGCGAAGGAAAACGAGATCCGCCGGGTTCGCTCGGCGTCAAATTCGACGAGCTTCTTCGGGGTGATTTCAGGAGGAGGGTTAGTAAGGAGCTCTCCGATCTGTTGGTTGTCGAGTCGGTTCGCTTTGATTCGTGGTGACTTGCCGACTTCGAGAGGCAACACCCAGGGTTCGATTTTTCCGGCCGGGGCGTTTTGAAGGTATCCTTTCTTGTCGCGGGTCTCGATCCAAACTCCGTCCAGCCGAAGCTCCAGTTTTTCGACCTCCTTGTCGGGCGCGATGGAGGCCACTTGATTGGCGTAAACATAGGCTGTCGGCCAAGGGCCGGTGGTTTCGTCTCCGAGCTCATAGGCATGGAATCCCTGAAAGCTTTGGTCGGGATTACGGGCTTCGATGTAGATGCGTTGCCCCTTAAGTCGCGATTGCACCACCCCGGGATCGAGAAGCCGGAGCGGGTCATCCTTGAAAGTTTCGTAGAGCATGAGCTTCAGTTCCCCCTTAGATCGCGGAGAAACGGTGGCATTTAGCCAGAGGCAGAGAAGGGAGAGAAGAAAACCCACCGAAAAGACTGGAGCCGCGATCCGGTAAAGGCTCATCCCGGCGCTTCGCAAGGAGTTGATCTCCTGGTCCGAGGAAAGACGTCCGAAAACGAGAAGGACGGCCGTGAGGAACCCCCACGGAATGGTGTAGACGAGCGAGACCGGAAGAAGTTTTAAAATGAAGATTCCCAGAAAGGAAATGGGTGCCCCCCGCTCTACGAGCAGCTTGTTGATCTCCTTGAAGAGGTTCCCGAGGACGAGAACAACGCTCAGAATGAGAACCGCGTAGAGCGCGGTGGTAATCACCTGCCGGGTGATGTAGCGATCACTCTTCTGCAAAAACACGATGCTTCTAACTTAACCCTTGGCCACCTATTGGTCGAGCGGTAACACATTTAACGCCCATTCTGTTTGCGAAGTAGCTGTTTTGAGAACTCTCTCTGATCCGATATCTCGACGCTAATCAGACAATTCGGAAGGGCTTTCCTCAGCTGCGCGACTCTTGACTTGGTGACCTTGGTTCCTCTAAGCCAGATTTTTCGAAAACGTTTCATCTTCGAAAGTGCTTCGATCGACTGATCAGTGATCTTGGTGCTACGGAGATTGACCTCGGTAAGGGCGGGAAACTTGTTGAGAAGCCGAACACCCTTGTCAGTCACATTGGTATCTCGCAAGCCAAGATAGGTCAGATTGGGAAGGTTCGCGAGATGAAGCAGGCCTTTATCAGTGATCGCTGTTCCTCCGATCGGGAGAGCTTCAAGAGCAGTCAGTTTTTGAGATGTGTGAGTCCCTTGTCATCGACCCCGGTATTCCAAAGGTTGAGCCACTCGAGTTTCTTGAGTCCGATGAGATGTTTCAATCCTTCGCTGGTGATCTTGGTTTCCTCTATGGAAAGGTCTGTCATTGCGGAGAAGCCTGAGAGATGAACCAAATCTGCATTCTTGAGCTTCTTGTTTCCGTTCAGCTTCACTTCGATGACCCGTTTGCTCTTTAAATTCTGATAGACAATCGCATCGATGGCCTTGAGCGCATCGATGGCCGCCTTGTTGTCGGGCTCAGCCATGACAAATGGGGATGATAAAATTATGGTCAGGAAAAGACGCATAGAGATCTGAGATTTTAAAATGAGTCAGTGCGTTTTGCGAGTGAGAAGTTCAGGTGATCCATCTGCAATTTCCTTGATTCTATCGGTGCATTGGCCCGATTCCCGTGAAAGACTATGCGCGATGCATCGACGGCTATGGGAATTTGTTTCGCTCCTGCTCGTTCTTCCAGCGTCTGCTGATCAACTTCCCTCGGGTCACGCGGAAAAAATGAAAGCAGGCCTCGCCTTGTTCAAAGCCAAGATCCGCCCGGCGCTTGTTGATCATTGCCTGAAGTGTCATGGAGATGAAAAGGTTCGTTCCGGTTTAGATTTCTCCACACGCGAACTTCTGCTCAAAGGGGGAGATTCTGAAGATGCCATCAACTTAGAGAAGCCGGGTGAAAGCTATCTCCTCACCCTTATTAAACACGAAGAGGAGGATCTCGAGATGCCTCCCAAGAAGGACAAGCTTCCGGCCGGTCTGATTGCTGATTTCGAGCGCTGGATTGCCTTGGGAGCCCCTTACGACAAACCCCTACTCGAGAAGAAAGGACTCAAGTCTCGTGAGATGAAGGTGACACAAAGTGACCGGGAGTTTTGGTCCTTTGCTCCACTCAAAACTTATCACCCACCGGAAGCGAGCGACCCGTGGGTACAGAGCGAAATCGATCGTTTCCTTTTTGTGAAGCTTCAGGAAAAGAAACTGAAACCCAACCCAGAGTCTCAAGATCTCGCGAGAATTCGCCGAGCCTATCTCACCTTGATTGGACTTCCTCCCACGGTAGAGCAAGTCGAGGAAGGACTCAAGATTCCGCATGAACGGCTTATTGATCAACTTCTTGCCAGTCCTCACTACGGGGAACGATGGGCCCGCCACTGGCTTGATGCCGCCCGGTTTGCCGAAAGTCATGGCTTCGAGCAGGACTACGATCGCAAGTACGCCTACCACTACCGAGATTTTGTCATCAAGGCCCTCAACTCAAACATGCCGTGGGATCAATTCATCCGCTGGCAGATCGCGGGCGATGAGATTGCTCCTGAAAATCCGCTCGCTTTGATGGCAACCGGATTCCTTGGGGCCGGAGTCTTTCCCACCCAGTTGACCGAGAAGGAGTTCGAAAGCGCACGTTATGATGAACTTGATGACATGGCAGCCACCACAGGCACCGCTATGCTGGGTTTGACGATCGGATGTGCCCGTTGCCATGACCACAAGTTCGATCCGATCCCGGTAAAAGATTACTATCGATTCGTCTCCCATTTCACCACAACCATCCGAAGCGAGATCGATGTCGATCTTGATTCGGAGGACCACCGGGAGGCGATTGCGAAATGGCAGGCAGAACACGAGCAAGTTCTGGCGAAACTGAAGTCCTATGAATCGAGGCCAGAATTGATCAAAGCTTTTCATAATTGGATCAAGTCCGATGCCGTCACCAAAAATGCGACCAGTGATTGGTCTATCCTTCCGGCAACAAAAGCCTTGTCTTCTCAAAAGGCGACGACCCTCTCCGCCCAACCGAATGGTGCCTTGCTTGCTTCCGGAAATCCGCCTTCCAAGGAGACTTATACGGTAATGGTATCGCCGACAGGCGGTGTGGTTCGAGCGATTCGAATCGAAGCATTCACCCATTCTTCAATGAAACGAAATGGTCCCGGTCGTGCAAGCAATGGCAATTTTGCCCTGAGCGATTTCAAGATTTTCGCAACAGCACCGGGAGGGAAAAGGACTGCGATTGCCTTGGCTTCCGCAAAGGCGACCCACCAGCAAAACACCACTTCGCTTTCTGCAGCATCTTCCTTCGACAAGCAAACTGACAAAACCGGTTGGGCGGTTGACTTCGGCGGAATTGGAAAGGACCAGGCAGCCGTGTTCTTTCTCGCGAAACCTTTGAGGGTAGCCGAAGGAACGACGCTCGAGTTCCAGTTGAGATTTAGCAACAATACCCAGCACAGTTTGGGATATTTCCGAATCTCTTCATCTTCGCTGGAAAATCCCTCGGTTGTCGTTGGGGGTGGAATCGATGGGAAACTCAAGGGAGCTCTCGTCACTTTGAAAAACAACAAGCTTGAGGAAAAACATCGTGCTCCACTCTTTGACCTCTTCATCAAGAATGATTCCCAATGGAATACCCTGAATGCCTCTATCCAGAAATCGCTCGCTGCTAAGCCGGTAGCCAAGAAGACCAAGGTGCAGGTGACCAGTGAAGGATTTCCACCGACAAAGCATCATGCCGATGGTCGCGGATTTCCTCACTTTTATCCCAAGACCTACTTTCTGAGCAGGGGAGATCCCAATCAAAAAAAGGGCGTTGCCACTCCAGGCTTTCTTCAGGTTTTGATGCGCAATGAGAAAAGTGAAAGTCATTGGAAAGCGAGTCCGCCTGCTGACTGGCAAAGGACCAGTTACCGCCGCGCGAGCCTGGCCAATTGGATGAGCGATACGGAACACGGTGCCGGACATCTCCTTGCTCGCGTCGCGGTGAATCGTATCTGGCACCACCACTTTGGACGGGGAATCGTCGCCACTCCCAATGACTTCGGATTGCAAGGGTCTCTGCCTTCGCATCCCGAGCTCCTCGATTATCTGGCCGGCTGGTTCATTGAAAGCGGGTGGGACGTGAAGGCCCTTCACAAGAAAATTATGACGACTGCGGCTTGGCGGCAGAGTAGTTCTTCATCGAATGAAAACGCGGCAATCGATCCAGACAATAAATTCCTCTGGCGTTTTACCCCTCGTCGACTGGAAGCCGAAGTGGTCCGCGATTCCATCCTAGCTGCAGCCGGTCAACTCGACCCGACGATGTATGGCCCCGGAACACTCGATGAACGGCACCAACGCCGCAGCATTTACTTTATGATCAAACGGAGCCGGCTTATCCCGATGATGCAAATCTTTGACCAGCCGGAACCCTTGGTGAGTCAGGGAAGCCGACCCAGCACAACGATTGCCCCACAGGCGCTGTTCTTTCTGAATAATCCTCAGGTTATCAAGTGGGCCGGAGCGTTGGCTGCCAGCATTGATCATAAGGATCCGGATCTTGCCATTCGGTCCTTGTATGCTCGCACGTTGGGTCGCGAACCAACTGTCGGTGAATTGAAAGAGAATCGTATTTTTATCAATGCTCAAACTTCATCATATGAGGACCCAGTAAAGGGCCGTAAACTGGCACTCGCTGATTTGGCCCAAGTTATTTTTAGCCTCAACGAATTCATCTATTTGCCATGAACGATCAGTCGCTTTATACCCGACGCCACTGGCTCCAGAAATCTGGTGCCGGACTCGGAAGTCTCGGCCTTGCCACCTTGCTTGCGGATGAAGGCCTGATGGCGTCCGAAAGTGATGACCCTCTTGCACCTCGCAAGGCTCACTTTAAAGGAAAAGCCAAGTCGGTCATTTGGTTGTTCATTAATGGTGGGCCGAGCCAGGTGGATACTTGGGACTACAAACCAGAGCTGGAGAAGATGGATGGAAAAGAGCTCAAGGGCTTCGACAAGAACACCGGCTTTTTTGCCAACGCGGTGGGGCCACTCATGAAGTCTCCCTTCGAGTTCACCCCGCGTGGTCAGTGCGGAAAGATGGTCTCATCAATTTTTCCCAAGCTCGGAGAACACGTTGACAAGATGGCCTTTATTCATTCGGGCCACACTGAGTCCAACAATCACAGCCCCGCTCTTTTTATGATGAATTCAGGGCAGCCGCGCATGGGGCTTCCGTGTGTCGGATCGTGGGCGACCTACGGTTTAGGAAGCGAGAGTCGCGATCTTCCGGCATTTGTGGTCATGTCCGACCCTCTCAATCGTGGACTTCCCAAAGGTCATGCCGCCAACTGGGGAGCCGGATTTCTTCCCAGCGTTTATCAAGGGACCTGGCTCAAGCCAAAGGGAGATCCCATTGATAATCTCAAGCGCCCGGCTCACATGAATGATGCCCAGCAGCTTCGCCAGCTTGCTTTGCTGAAAAAACTCAATGGGGAGCACATTCAGCAGCGACCCGGTGACGCGGAACTTGAAGCGCGTATCAAGAGTTTTGAGTTGGCCTATCGAATGCAAAGCGCTGCGCCCGAGGCCTTCGATATTGCGAAGGAACCGGAGTATATCAAGAAGCTATACGGAGTTGGTGAGAAACGTTGCGATCACTTTGCCCGGCAGTGTCTCACCGCCCGTCGTATGGTTGAGCGGGGAGTTCGTTTCGTGCAGATTTATTCGGGAGGTATGGAAAATCAACGTAGCTGGGATGGTCACAACGACATCAAAGGAAATCACAGCCAATTCGCCGGAGAAACCGACACTCCCATTGCCGGTCTCCTTTCCGATCTCGAACAACGCGGACTCCTTGAAAACACTCTTGTGATCTGGGGGGGTGAATTCGGACGACTTCCTTTGACCCAAAAATCACAGAAGCCGGGTCGCGATCACAACCCCCATTGTTTCACCACTTGGATGGCGGGTGGGGGAATCAAGGGTGGAGTGAGCTACGGTGAATCCGATGAAATTGGCCATCATGCCGCCATCGATAAGACTCATGTGAACGATCTCCACGCTACCATTCTGAATCAGCTTGGATTCGATCATGAAAAACTGACTTTTACATACAACGGTCGACGCTTCCGCCTGACTGACGTGGGAGGAAGGGTGATAAAGCCGATCATCGCTTAAGCCAGGACGTCTTGGATGACATGCCCGTGCACATTAGTTAGGCGGCGTTCCAGACCATTGTGGTAGTAGGTCAGTCGTTCGTGATCGAGTCCCATGAGATGTAGGATGGTTGCGTTGAAATCATAAACGCTGGTGGGGTCCTTCTCGGCCTTTGCGCCAAAGTTGTCGCTGGTCCCGTAGCTGTGTCCCTTCTTCACACCGGCCCCGGCCAGGAAGCAGGTGAAGGCATCGGGGTTGTGGTCGCGACCGGTGCCATTGCCCTGGAGGAATGGCATGCGCCCAAACTCGGTGGCCCAAACAACCAGAGTGTCGTCGAGCATGCCGCGTTGTTTGAGGTCAGCGATCAGTGCCGCGGTCGGCTGGTCCATAATTTCGGCCTGCATCGCGTGGGTGTTCTTGATGTTTGAATGGCTGTCCCAGTTGGTGATTCCGTTCCCGCCAGACGGATCCGATCCGTTGAAGAGTTGGACCACTCGCACGCCCTTCTCGAGAAGACGTCGGGCGAGGATGCAGTTCTTAGCATACTCTTTCTTCAGATCCGAACCCGTGTCGGTCCCATATTGTTTGTGAATGGAGTCCGGTTCATTTGTCAGATCCATCATCTCGGGGACTGTGATCTGCATCTTGCCTGCCAATTCGTAGCTGGCGATGCGGGCCGCGAGATCCGCGTCGCCAGGGAATTTTTCAAGGTGGTTACCATTGAGGCGCTTGAGAACTTCGGCAGTGAGACGATCATCGGTGGCGGAGTATCCTGCCGGTCGTTT
>JBMYLT010000019.1:78964-79239 GCA_049596615.1 Akkermansiaceae bacterium
GGCATGAAAATCAGTTCCTTGAAAAGCTGCCGGGAGGAAGCCATTGCCGAAGTTGTTTTTACCTGAGCGCGCCATCCCACGGGGATCGTTGATCGCAACGAAGGCGGGGAGGTCTTCGTTTTCCGAGCCGAGGGCATAGGTGACCCAGGCTCCAAACGCCGGAAA
Organism: Akkermansiaceae bacterium; assembly: GCA_049596615.1. Taxonomy (GTDB): domain Bacteria; phylum Verrucomicrobiota; class Verrucomicrobiia; order Verrucomicrobiales; family Akkermansiaceae; genus SW10. The sequence goes on from JBMYLT010000019.1 coordinate 79,130, forward strand.
GCCCTCCATCGTGAATCCGGTGTTCATGAAGTTCTCCCCCTGGGGATGGGCCGAGGTCATGGTGTGAAGAGAATGGAGGAAGCAAAAATCGTCGACCTGCTCTGCAAGGT
>JBMYLT010000020.1:0-46465 GCA_049596615.1 Akkermansiaceae bacterium
GTATTCTCGATCGGGATGGCAGGTGGCGGGATTCATCGGGGGCTCGTTCACGGAACCTCGGATTCCCTGGCCGGAGAACCCGAAGAAGACGGGGTTGGCATCGAAGATCTCGCCCAGACCGTTTACAACCAGTTAGGAATCACCGGCGATAAGGAGCTGATGTCTCCGGGCGACCGTCCGATCGAAATTGTCGATGGAGGCCGGGTGATTGATGAGATCCTTGCTAAAAAAGCCTAGCCCCACTCAAGCGATGGCCCGACTGATTGCCCTTCTCCTCATCAGCACCTTCACCGCCCACGCCTTCAACCCCAGCCTTTCGCGGGTCGAACCGCGTGGAGCTCAGCGGGGCACCGAGGTCAAGATCACTCTGATTGGCGAGCGTTTGTTCGAACCAACAGAGCTTCTCCTCTATCACCCCGGCATTACCGTCAAGTCGCTCACCAAAGGCAAAGACGACAAAAGAGCCGAGGCGGTTCTCGCCATCGCTCCGGATTGTGCCCTCGGAGAACACCCGATGCGTCTTCGGTGCAAGAGCGGCATTTCCTACATGCGAACCTTCTGGGTGGGGCAGTATCCCACCGTGATGGAAAAGTATGAGACAGTCAACGAGAGGCGGCGCGACCTCAACAACACCTTTAACACACCGCAGGATGTTCCACTTAACAGCACTGTGCAAGGGGTTGCGGACCGAGAAGACGCCGATTACTACCGCGTTTCATGTAAGAAAGGCCAGCGCCTCTCGGTCGAGGTGGAAGCAATGCGCCTCGGCCGGGTGATGTTCGATCCCTATATTTCTATTCTCGATTCCAAGCGTTTCGAACTCGCGGTCAATGACGACTCGCCCTTACTTAAACGTGATTGTGCCGCCTCCATCATCGTTCCGGAAGACGGCACCTACACCATCCTAATCCGGGAGTCGTCGTATGAAGGAAACTCTGCTTCCCAATACCGCCTTCACATCGGCACCTTTCCCCGTCCGCGTTCGATCTTTCCCCCTGCAGCCAAACCTGGGACAGAAGTCGAATTCACCTTCTTTGGCGACCCAAGCGGCCCCTTGAAACAAAAGCTCAAGGTCCCAAATACTCCCTTCCCGGCCTACGTCACCAGTGGCAACGAAAGTTCGCCTTCCGGTAATCCGGTTCACGTTTCGACCATCGACTTTCTGAATGAATCAGCCCCGAACCAAACCTACAAACAAGCGCTTCCACTCAAGGACCCACCCGCCGCGCCTTTTGCTTTTCACGGAATCGTTTCCGAACCCGGTCAGATCGACTACTTCCGCTTCAAAGCGAAGAAGGGGGAGCGACTCATCTTCCAAGTTCTTGCCAGGTCCCTTCGTTCTCCGCTGGACAGCGTGATTTCGATCCGTCAGGCCACCGATAACAAATACATCGGGAGCAACGATGACCGGACCGGCGGCACTCCCGACAGCCGATACGAGTTTCAAGTCCCGGCCGACGGGGAATACGTCGTCAATATCCAAGACCAGCTGAAACGGGGCGGTCCGGACTTTACTTACCGCATCGAAATGCAAAAGCGGATCCCCTCACTCTCCCTCACTCTCCCGAAAGCCGACCGCATTGACACCCAGAAGCACAAGATGATCGAGGTTCCCCGCGGGAATCGCCTTGCCATTGTTCCGAATATTCTCAGAGCCAATCTCGGTTGCGATGCCAATTTCCTTGCGCCTCAATTGCCCGGCGGGGTATCGATGATTTCGCACACTGCCCCCCGCAGTATCAGCAGCTTCCCTGTTCTGTTCGAAGCTAGGCCCGACGCCCCGATCGCGGGCGGGCTCTATCAATTTTCGATCGAGGATCCAAAGACCAAGACCCGCGGCCCCTTCACTGAACGAATCTCCCACCTCTACGTAAACAACCAGGGAGATTACCAGGTGACTGACACCGAGAAGATTTCCATCGCAGTCATTGAGGAGGCTCCGTTCCATCTCGAGCTCTTTGTGCCGCCTGTTCCGCTTGTTCGCAATGGGACTACCAATCTCAAGATCACCGCAAAACGGGCCGAAGGATTCGACAAGAAAATCAGGGTTGTTTTGCCCTGGAAGCCGCCCGGAGTTGGTTCACCGGTGAGCGTGGATATTCCTGCAGGGAAAAGCGAAGCTGTCATCACCCTCAATGCGAATGGCGATGCTCCGGTTGCCAAGTGGCCTCTGCTGGTCACTGGAGAAGCCATCACTGACCGGGGAGTCGTTCGGGTTTCCTCGCAATTTTCATCCCTTGAGGTGGCCGAGCCTTTTGTCCGCTTCTCTCTCGCCATGGCCGCCACCAATCCAGGTAAAGACACCCAGGTCGTGGCCAACATAGAACAGCTGGAAGCCTTCCCCGGAGAGGCCCGCGTCATCCTCCACGCTCTTCCCCACGGCGTCACGTCCTTGGAGCAAAAGATCACAGCAACGACCCCTGAATTGACCTTCCCTCTCAGCGTGAACAATGAGGCGCGTAAAGGGAAACACGCAAATCTCTTCTGCCAGGTCATCATCTCCAAGGACGGACATCCCATATCTCACAATGTCGGACACGGCGGGATCCTGCGCATTGATCCACCGCCTCCTGCTCCCAAAAAACCGGCAAAGCAGACTCCGGTAGTCCAGAAAAATGAAAAGCAGGCAGCACCGACCAAGAAACCGCTCTCCCGTCTCGAACAACTCCGCCAATCAGCCCAAAAATGAAAATCCCCGCATTTCTGGCCCTCCTGACAATTCCCTCGATTGCTTCATTTGACCCGGCCCGTCAAATCCTCGAGCAATCCTGCGTCGAATGCCACACTGCCGAGAAAGACAAAGGTGGTCTGCGCATGGATCTCAAAGCCAAGTTCTTTGAGGGTGGAGACTCCGGCTCACCTATCGACCTTAAGGCCCCCGAAAAGTCGGAACTTCTTCGGCGAGTTCTTTTGCCTCATGACGACGATGAGTTCATGCCTCCATCGTCGAAAAAAACGAAACGCCCACCTCTCACTTCAGAGGAAGTCGGCCAACTCAAGGCGTGGATTGTAGCCGGAGCGCCCTGGCCCGAAGAAGTCACGCTGGCTCATCGCGCACGCACCGGCGCCAAGGAAAACCCGGATCAACCCGATCTCAATCTCGAATCTCTCGCGGTCTACCCGAGCAGCGTCACGTTGGAAACCACCCGCGACTTTCATCGCCTCGTTGTTCTGGCCACTGACAAAAATGCCGTGACCCGCGATGTCACCACTTCCGCTCGCTTCGCCGCGGACAATCCATCACTGGTCAACCTCGACGGCTCTACTCTTCGTCCAATGAAGGATGGCGCCACTCAAATCAAAATCACCTTCCGCGGCAAGGAGCTCTCGGTTCCGGTCACAATCAAGGGAGCCAGCGAAGATCGCCGTATTAGCTTCCAACAAGACGTCGTCCCCGTTTTCACGGCCTCGGGCTGCAATACCGGAGCGTGTCACGGTTCGGCGCGGGGACAAGATGGCTTCATGCTTTCGCTTTTTGGATATGACCCCAAAGGTGATTACTACCGCATGACCCGCGAACTCTCCGGGCGTCGACTGAACCTTGCCGTCCCACAAGATTCTCTTCTTCTCACCAAAGCCACCGGCACTGTCCCACATACCGGAGGTAAATTGTTTGAGAAGGACTCGAAAGCTTACAAGACCCTGCTCGAGTGGATCGAAAACGGCGCTCATTATGACCCTGACGGTGTTGCCCTTCCGGTCAAAATTGAGGTGGAACCCAAGCAGTTCCTTATGGAGGGGGCAGGCAAAAACATTCCTCTCACCGTGAAAGCGATCTACTCAGATGGTACCGACCGGGATGTGACAAATCTTTCCACCTTCACTTCTTCAAATGACAACTCGGTGGGCATCGACTCCCGGTCCGGCCTGACCGAATCGAAAACGCGTGGCGAAGCCTTTCTCATGGCCCGCTTCCACACCTTCACCGAAGGATCGCAAGCGATAGTGATCCCTGATGGGCTCAGTTACACCAAGCCGGATCTTACCGCCTTCAACTACATCGACACTCACGTCCATGAGAAACTTCACCGCTTGCGGATCGTCCCCTCCGAGATTTGCACCGACGAAGTCTTTGTACGCCGCGTCTACTTGGACATCATCGGACTTCTCCCGACCCAGGAGGAACTGCAGTCTTTTCTCGCTGACCAAAACCCAAAGAAGCGTGAAACTCTGGTCGACCAACTGCTGGATCGCAAGGACTTCACCGACCTCTGGGTCATGAAATGGGCCGAGCTCCTGCAAATTCGCACCACCGGGAATAACGGAAATGACGTCACCTACAAGTCAGCTCTCCTCTGGTATGAATGGCTTCGCGGCCAGGTTGCGAGCAATCGCCCCTTCAATAAAACTGTTCGCGAACTCCTTTCTGCCACCGGTGGATCCTACGACAACCCCGCAACCAACTTCTTCAAGTCCGAACAAGACATCAAAAAGCTGACCGAGAACATTGCCCAGGTCTTCATGGGAACCCGCATCCAGTGCGCCCAATGCCACAACCACCCGTTCGATCGCTGGACGATGGATGACTACTACGGGTTTGCCTCGTTTTTCACCCAAGTGAAACGGAAGCGCGGTGAAGACCCTACTGACATGATTATCTTCGACGGCAGTGGTGAAATCAAACACCCCGTCACCAATCAAAATGCCACTCCGACTTATCTTGGAGGGGGTATTGCCGAGGTCAAGGGAGTAACCCGTCGCAGGGCCATGGCAGAGTGGCTCACCGAACCAGGTAATCCATGGTTTGCTAAAAATGTAGCCAACATCATCTGGTCCCACTTCTTCGGAATCGGCATCGTGGATCCGGTCGATGACGTTCGGGTTTCCAACCCCGCCACCAATCCGGCTCTTTTGAAGGCTCTCGGAGATAAGTTCACCGAATACAACTTCGACATGAAGCGGCTGGTGCGCGACATCTGCACGTCTCGCACTTATCAATTGTCGACCAAGGCCAACGACACCAACCGCACTGATAGCAACAATTTCTCCAAAGCACGAATCCGGCGGATGCGCGCGGAGGTGCTTCTCGACACCTTGGCCCAAGTGACCAACACCCCGAACAAGTTTAGAGGACTTCCTCTAGGCTCCCGGGCTGTCAACATTGCCGACGGGAATACTTCCACTTACTTCCTCACCACCTTCGGTCGGGCCACCCGCAAGACTGTCTGTTCCTGCGAAGTTAAGATGGAACCGAACCTGTCCCAGGCCCTCCATCTCCTCAACGGCGATTCTATTAGCCAACGAATCAATCGCGGCCAAGTCGTCCGCACCATGCTTAAGGAGAAGAAAACTCCACAGGAAATTGTCACTTCCCTCTACCTGAAAACTCTCTCGCGAAAGCCAACTGAGTCCGAGATCTCCGCTCTCAATCATCCGATTGCCAACGCTAAGGATCCAAATGAAACCCGGCTGGTCCTCGAAGATATCTTTTGGGCCCTTCTCAACTCCAAAGAATACCTCTTTAACCACTGATCATCATGAGCTGCCGTCTTGCCAGCCTCTTGCTCCTTGTCATTCCGGGTTTTGCTGTCTCGGCAGACAAAATCACTTACGACGATCACATCTTTCCCATCTTCGAATCCAAGTGCCTGAACTGCCACAATCCGGACAAGAAAAAGGGAGATCTCGACCTCTCCACATACAGCGGCACGATGACGGGTTCCTCAGGTGGAAAGATCGCCCTCGCCGGTGATGGCGGTTCGTCTAAGCTCTATACGGTCACAGTACATACCGAGGAACCGGTGATGCCTCCCGAAGGCGATAAAATCTCCAAAAAGAACGCCGATCTCATTCGGGCTTGGATCGATGGCGGACTCCTCGAAAATAAAGGTTCGAAGGCCAAAAAGCGGGAAAAGCCTGCTTTTACCCTTTCCTCGATCCCCACGGGAAAGAAACCCGAAGGCCCTCCGCCAATGCCCGAGGATCTTCTTCTGGAACCTGTGATTACGCCCTCTCGAGCCACTGTGGTTGCCGACATGCAGAGCAGCCCTTGGGCTCCTCTGCTTGCAGTCACCGCGCCCCGTCAGGTTCTCCTCTATCACACCGATTCGCTTGAACTGGTTGGTATCCTCCCCTTTCCCAAAGGCAGTCCCGAAACACTCTCCTTCCACCCCGGTGGAAAGTATCTTCTGGCGGGCGGAGGTATCGGAGGAAAGTCCGGAACCACCGTAACTTGGGACATTACTACCGGTGAGATTCTCATGACGATGGGGCGCGAGTTTGACTCGGTCCTTGCAGCAGACTTGCGTGCCGATCTCGGCGGGGTCGCAATGGGCGGACCCTCGCGCCTTGTCAAGCTCTGGGACCCGGCAGTCGATGAACAGATCAAAAGTATCAAAAAGCATACCGACTGGGTCACAGCTTTGGCCTATTCGCCCGACGGCGTTCTACTTGCCACCGGAGACCGCAACAACGGAGTCCAAGTTTGGGAAGCCGCGACTGGAAACGAATTTCATTCTCTTCGAGGGCACCAGAAAGGGATCACCGATTTGAAGTGGCGGGCTGATTCCAACCTTCTTGCCTCAGCTTCGGAAGACGGCACAATCCGCTTCTGGGATATGAATCAGGGCAAGGAAATCAAAAGAGGAAATGCCGGCCCTGGAGTTCTCGCTCTCGATTACGCTCGCAATGGAAAGCTCGTCTCGGTCGGTCGGGACAAGCGGATTAAGGTCTGGAAAGCCGACCTTACGTTGGAACGACAATCCCAGCCCTTCAGCGAGCTGGTCACCGAGGTGGCATTCTCTCACGATGGTGCCCGTTACTTCACCGCCGACTGGAACGGAAAGATCGAGGCTTGGAACACCGCCGACTTGAAGAAGATAGGAGCACTTCAGGCCTCACCTCCTTCGATTGCCGTTCGTCTCGCTTCGCTTGCAAACGAAAGAGAGGCTTTCTTCAAAATCGTCAATCAACTCAAAGCAAAGAACGAGGTCGCTCAAAAGGCTTATCAGGAATCTCTCGCCAACGTCAAAAAAGTCGAGACGACAGTAGCAACCCTTCACAAAGAAATCGCCGCTCTTCGTGCGAACGACCAGAAACTTGCAAACGAAATCCGCATATCCGAACAACAAGCGACGGCAAAAACAACCGAACGTGAGAGCCTGGATCCGAACGACCAAAGAGCCCAACAGCTCATCGATCAACATCGAGCCCTAATTGCCAAGCGTGATGAGGCCGTGGAAAAGAAAACGGCAGGATTAGTCACCGTAGAAAATAAGAAGAAGGCGATCTCCGCACAGCAAAACCAGATACCCGGACTCCGAAAGGTCTCCCAAGAAAGGGCCAAAGTCTCCGCTTCCGCTAAGGGTGAGCTTGACGCGGCCCTAGCTAAACTTCCCGCGATGGAACGGAGACTCAAGAAATGGCGCGCGGCCGAAATCAACAAGAGGTTACTTCTGGCTCGAAAGGAATTGGTCAAGAAGCGCGCCGAAGCCGAAGAGAAAGTCAAAATCGCCAACGATTTCGAGAAAGGCGTGCAAGATCTTGAGAAGAAATACCAGGAGGCCAAATAAAAGGGGCATCCTCAGGGGACAATCTTTTCATCGGTACTGAGCGGCCCCTCGTTTTTCACGAAGAAGCTGACCTGCTCCAACTCCAGCGCGAGATCCACGCTGTTCACGGTCACCGTTTCCGGAACCTGAAGTACAGTCGGCGAGAAGTTGAGGATCCCCTGGACCCCGGCATCGACCAGATTGTTCGCGACTTCCTGGGCATGAGCGGCCGGCACTGACAAGACCGCCAGCTTGACCTCCTCTTGTTGGATCATCGACGCCATCTTATCGACATGATGAACCGGCACTTTGATGCCCCGACTAATCACCTTTTCAGGGGCCGAGTCAAAAGCCGCCAAGACCTCAAAGCCCTCTTTCTGAAAACCATCGTATCGCAATAGGGCCGAACCAAGATTCCCTACTCCAACCAAAATCACCGGCTGTAAATGCTCTCGTCCCAAAACTTCTCGGATGGCCTCGCCAAGTTCAGCCACCGGATAGCCGAGACCACGGGTCCCAAAAGTCCCAAGATAGCCCAAATCACGCCTCAACTGGGAAGGATTCACGCCGGCGGCCTTCGCCAGTCCCGAGGAACTGACAGTCTCGATTTCATTCTCCTCCAACCGATGTAGGCAACGGTGGTAGATTGAAAGACGATAAATCGTCTTCCCGGGAATCTGCGGCTTATCCACGGCGTGAGATTTGCCTTTTCAACCCAAAAGTCAAGAGGGCTGGTCAAGCATCCTTATAGGAGCGCACGACCAGATCACTCAGAAAGCGGTCTGGGTCGGCAACCGCATCCTTGGTAATTACAAATTCTTTCTGACCGGTGTTTTTCTGAATCAGTTTCAGCCCGAACTGGTAATCACGAAAATGCTGGCGGGCCACCTGAAAGACACTTCGGGCCTGCTCGCCGGCCATCGTGACCAAACGGGCCACCGCATCGTCGGTCAGAGTAATCACAACCCCGTGCTTGTCCTTGAACTCGCGAATGAAGGCACCCACTTCTTGGCGCGCCTTCTCCACGACGAGTTCCTGACCAAGTTCACGATACTTTTCCAGGTGACTTTCGCGATTGGCGATCAATTCTTCATCCACCACCAATTCGTTCGCCGAAGTGCCGGGCAGTTCGTACTTAAAGTCACGGAGAATCTTTTCTCCCACTGTCATGAGCCCACGTGCTCCGGTCTTCTCGTCGGCTGCCTTCTCGGCGATCTCGCGAATCCCGGAGTCCTTGAATTTTAGATCGATACCATAGGCTTCAAACTCACGCTCGTACTGTCGCAGAAGACTTCCCTCGGAATACTTCAAGATCGCTTCAAGATCGCCGGCCTCAAGGTGTTCGCAAACAACCCGGACCGGAATACGCCCGATAAACTCCGCTTCAAATCCGAAATCGATAAAATCTTGGGTCCGGACATGACGGAATAACTCCTTGTCCATGACCGATTCGGGCTGCTCGGCTGCAAAGCCAATCTGGCTGGCCTGGCTCCGCTTCCGGACAATTTTTTCGAGGCCGGAAAAAGCTCCGCTAACGATGAAGAGAATGTGCCGGGTGTTGATGGTTTCCTTGCTCTTTTTCCCGTTCTGCATGTCCATCATGGCCATCATTTGTCCACGCATATCTTGGGGATTGCGAAGAGGCACTTCAGTCTCTTCCATCAACTTAAGCAAGGTGGTTTGCACCCCCCGCCCGCTGACGTCTCGACCGATCATACCATCGCGACCACCACTCGAGGCCAGCTTGTCGATTTCATCGATATAGATGATGCCATATTCGGCCAGGGATACATCGCCATTGGCCTTCGCCACGAGTTCCCGAACTAGGTCGTCCACATCCCCACCGACATAACCGGTTTCAGAAAACTTGGTGGCATCAGCCTTCACAAAGGGAACCCCGACTAACTCCGCGATGTGTTTGACCAAATAGGTTTTACCGACCCCGGTGGGCCCCACCACCATAACATTTTGTTTCTGCAACTCGAGTCGCTCCCCGCTCTCGTCGCTGGCCTTGAGAGCTTTGACGTGGTTGTAGTGGTCGCACACAGCAATCGCCAGAGCCTTTTTCGCCTCATCTTGTCGGATCACGAAGCGGTCAAGATGAGCTTTGATGTCTCTTGGCAACAAATTGAACTGAAAAATCTCTTCGCGCACCGGATCGATGAAATCGTCAACCTCGGTTTCTTCCTCGTCGCCGAATGCTCCTGGGGACATTCCCTGAAAGGAGAAACCCGACTTTCCCATTTTACCGAAAAGACCTTCCAGGGTCTTCCTGATCTCATCCGGTTTGGGATATTCCGGTCCCTTCGACCCGTCTTTGTCGTCGTCGCTCATGCGGGCAATATCGGCAGGTCAACCCACTCGGCAAGGGGCATTTTCAATATCCTTTTGTTCCCCTCACTCCCTACCCACAAATTTTGGCAACTCATGCGGAGCCAGAATTCACTCCAACTGGCACTTTCGCTTCCGGGCCACGAACAAATACCCCAACATAAACAGTGTCATTACGGTAAACCCAGCTGGCGTCTATTATGTCCTTCACACGGCGGATGTCTCCGGGAAGTTCGCTCCCCGCATCGTTACCTTTCTTCATTTGGCGATCTAAGTGCTCCTGCCATGAATTACCATCAACGAAGCCCCTAGTCGCCGCTAGAGAAAATGGTCCATTTTGAGTGAGAGGATTTGTTGAAATCCAAACTCTAGAAAATAGATAAACAGAAGAGACACAAACTCGAAGAAATCATCCTGTTTTTGAGCGAATTCGACAGTGGGAATCTGAGCCAAGAGATCTTCTGCTAACAAAAACTTCGCACCTCTTCTACCGGCTCTTGAAAAGTCCTTTGTGAATCCGATCAAAAATAGTTAATTACTCTTTCGTCCAGATCCGCGTATTAAGATCAAGCTCATCGACGATAATGAAGCAGCTTTTGAGTTCGCTTAATAGTTTTGCGGCTTGGTTTCGATCACCGGCAGGTTTGTGCAGGTTGCCTTCGAACCAATCTTCCTTATTCGGGATCGCGAGATAGACCTGCGAGTCCCGAAACACGACCTTCAGGCCGTTCCCGACCCGCTTGCCGAGTTCGACCAACCGACCTTGCATCGACGGAGTGAGAATATAACGGGCCTCGACGGGATCCTTGCCCCGAACAACATACATTTTTTCGAACTCAGGATTCTCCAGCTTCTGAAGATTTCCTCCCAGCTTTTGCAGCTTCTTCCCGATCCACCCCAAATGGCGCTCAGCCAGATCGGGCTCAACACTGACCGTGCTACGAAAGTGTTTGTGGAAGTCAGCGATGAAAAAAATCCCTTTGAAGATCGTCACGTAGTAGGTCTGGGTTTTTCCGTCTGAATTGCGACGCGTTCGACGATCCTCGGCGTGAACCTCCGAGAACATTAAATCCGTTTCTCCAATCTTCCCGTGGAAGAGATCTTCGCACGAATAGCGATCCGGACTGCTGCTAAAGAGGCCTGATTGGGAAAACGTCCCTTTTGAGATTCCCTGATGGGGATCGTAGTTCATCCCCGGTTCAATTGCCTTCACCACCTTCGAGACAAACTGGTTCTTAAACATGGACTGGTAACGCGAGGCACCCTTCGCAAAATAGATGTGGTTGATGATAAGTCCTCCAATCAAACCCACCGCTACCCCGGCCAGTAGTCCAAGTGGATTCCCAGCCATCGCCATGGCCAAGAGGGCGACCATCAATGCTCCGGCGATCACAAAGATGAGCTTCTGCTTTCCCTTTGCCCGCTCAGCGAGAACTTCCTGCCGGACTTGTTCCAATCCTTGCAATTCATTCGCCACCGTGGCAAGAGCCCGGTCAATATCCCATCGGCTCATAGTGAAACCTCTACATTTCCACGCTCTTCACTGCGCGCTTCAAACCAATCAGCTCGCTCGAAGTTAAAAGCATTAGCGAAAAGAACTCCGGGGAAAGCCTCCACTCCCTCGTTCCATGCGGTGACAGAGGCATTGTAAGCTCGTCGCGATGCACTGATCTGACTCTCGACTTCGGTCAGATTTCGCTGAAGGAGAAGAAACTGCTCATTCGATTTCAACTCGGGATAACTTTCGGCCACTGCCAAAAGTCGGCTAGTCTCGGAACTGATGGCTTCCTCACAATCGAATCGCTGTTTTGATCCCGCCGCAGCATTGCGCGCAGCAATCACCGACTCCATGACATCTTTCTCGTGCTTAGCAAAACCCTTTACCGTCTGAACTAGGTTTGGAATTAGATCCCAGCGTTTCTTCAACTGGACATCAATCGATGCAAAGGCGTTTCGCATAGCGTTGCGACGGGAAATGAACCCGTTATAGTAAAGAATGACGATCAGGACGAGAATGCCCAGAGCAATCAATATTCCCTTCATGGCGATAATTTTAGTTCGGCCGACGCTTGTTACCACTATAAACAACCCTGAAAGTTATCACCAGCCGAGAGGTATCTCTAACACCCGACATCATGACTGATCTCCGCTTTTTCATTCTTGTTCTCATTTCGCTTGTATGCCCCTGTCACGGAGCAAAGCCTCCCAACATCGTCTTCTTCTTCACCGACGATCAAACCACAAGCACAATTGGATGCTATGGAAACCCTGTAGTGAAAACACCTAACATCGATGGATTGGCCGCACGGGGCACCAGATTTGAACAAGCTTTCGTAAGCCACCCGATCTGCTGGGCCAGCCGTGCGACCATTTTGACTGGAATCACTGCAAGAGGAAACCGTGAGAAAGGCAAAGGTGACCGTGTCGCGCCGGAAGCTCTTGAGGTTCTCTATTCCGACCTGCTCCGGGAAAAAAAATACCGCACTGGTTATTTCGGGAAATGGCATGTCATGGTTTCAGGAAAGTTCAACCGAAACGACCACTTCGACGAAATAGAGGTCATCGGACGTAACCCGTTCTTCAAAAAGCAACCAGACGGCTCCCTCCGTCACGAGACCGACCTCATCGTCGACCGCGGGATCGACTTCATCAAACGTCAGCCCAAGGACAAACCATTCGCCCTCAATATGTGGTTCAATGCCTGTCACGCTGAAGACGGAGACCGCCGCCCAGGGATTGGTCACTTTACGTGGCCGCAGTCAGCCAATGGACTCTACGAAGACACCTACATTGGACCGCCACGCCTAGGTAACCCCGGCATTTTTGAAAACCTCCCGAAGTTCCTACAAACCAGCATCACTCGCGAGCGTTTCTTTTGGCGATGGAATACCGAAGAGAAATATCAAATCAACATGCGGGCCTACTACCGCATGGTGACTGGCATCGACAATGCGATCGGTCGCTTCCTGAAGGCGCTTGATGAGGCTGGCCTCGCCGATAACACGATCATCGTTTACTCAGCCGACAACGGGTATCACATGGCCAATCGCGGACTTGCGGGCAAGTGGTCCCACTACGAGGAATCGATCAAGGTCCCTCTCATCGTGGCAGACCCGCGCGTTCCCAAAAACAAACAGGGCCAGATCACTCGGGCACAGGCCTTAAACCTCGACCTCCCCGCTACTTTTTTGGACTGGGCCGGAATTGAGAAACCCGCCCGATACCAGGGACGCAGCCTGAAGCCCATTGTTTACGGCGATCTTCCAAAGGACTGGCGAACCGATACATTTCACGAACACTTTGCCGTCAGAACCCGGATCCCAGCCTACGAAGGAATCCGAACCGACACTCACAAGTATGTTCGTTACCTCGATCACAACCACGAGTTCCTTCATGATCTTTCGAAGGATCCTGATGAACTAAAAAACTTGGTCGACGACCCCAGTTACGCCGCTGTCCTAAAAAGGATGCGAAAGAGAACCGATGAACGAATCAAGGAACTCGGAGGTTCGCTTGATCCCTCCGGCAAATTCTCTCCCTCCACCCCTCCCCACCCAACGGCCTCTGCCGCCGTCACCGTCCGACCTCGCGACGATGGCTTTGTCAGGATGTTCAACGGGAGATCACTCGCTGGTTGGAGTGGAGATCCAAAATATTGGTCGGTCAAAGAAGGGGCCATCACCGGAGTGACCGACGGAACCCTCAAAAAGAATCGTTTCCTGACCTGGAAAGCCTCGACGATCCAGAACTTCGAACTTCGCCTAAAGGTCAAATACAGCGAGAGAGCCAACAGTGGCATTCAATACCGGAGCCGCATGCTTCCTTCCGAAGGGCTTGATGTGGCAACCGGATATCAATGTGACATCATTGCGGGACCCCAGAACCTCAACGGAATGGTTTATGAAGAACGGGGGCGACGTATCCTCGCATACACCGGACAAAAAACGGTCATCGATCCCAAAGGGCAACCGTGGGTTGTTGAAGAAATGCCGGTGAAGAAATTTGAGCCAAATGTCTGGCACGACTACAAGGTCATTGTCCGGGGAAACCACCACCAACACTGGATCGACGGACACCCAAGTGCGGAACTCATCGACCTGGACCCTAAAGGTCGCATTCTTGATGGAGTGTTCGGAGTCCAGGTGCACGTAGGCCCTCCCATGAAAGTGCAATTCAAGGACATCCAGATCAAACACTTACCCGATAATCTTCCCTTGCGCACACTGGATGACACCAAGATTCCGCCTGGTTCACTTGGAGTTCGCCCACAAGGGACTCCAGCCAAAGGTTGGAACCCACCGGTTTACGGAGACTAACAATTCCGCTACCTAGCCTTCTGATCCCGCTTCAGAGCTTACTTTGGGGGCTTTGGATCCGGAGTGTGATTGTTGCCAATGCCTCCTTTGTTCCTGATCCAGCTGTTTCAGCCCATCCTGAAGTCATTTTGCGAGTATGCTCTTAATCTTGAGATCATACTTTTTTGATCATTGCCGGCAGACCGAGGCAGCCAATGTCATCTCAACATTTCCACTTGAGAACTCACTCAAGGTCCAGTGGGTCAAACTCAGGAATCGGGGCCGCCTCGGGCTTGTGGACTTTGAGCAACGCCTTGCCAGCACGAGCCTGGAGGGCCTTCCAGCCGTAGTAGTTGTCCTCCTTCTTCATGTGCGCCTCGACCCCGCCGCGCAGCCAGGTCACCTCGATGTACTCAATGACGTCGCGCAGCGACTTTGCTGCGATCTTGCCGTCCTTAGGGGAGAGTTTGCCCATCCCCTCCGCATTCTTCACCAAACTCTCCGCGGCGCTCTCGACGCCCTTCTCCAAGCAATACATCAGCGCACGCAGGGCGCGCGCCTCGTGGACGTTGGCTAGGAAGCTGATGAGGCGCTTGTCGAGATTGAGCTTGAGCATCGGCTCTGCAAAATCGAGCCGCTCGCTGTTGCTGATGTCGCCGAAGCCCTTCGGCCCGACCACCATGCGGCGCACCGCCTGTGCCCCCACGACCTTGGCGCTAATCTGGTCCGTTTTGGCAAGCTCGAGCAGCACCTGGTCAACCTCCCTGCTCGGCGAGTAGGACATGGCGAACACGATCTTCTCCAGTTCGGCCGCGCTATCGGTCTCCGCTGCTTTCTTCAGCTCGGCGATACTCGCAGCATCTCCAAACTGCGCGAGAAGGTAATAGAGCGCCTCGCGCTGATCCCCCTCGGCATCTGGCAGCATCCTGACAATGGCGGCCCGCACGCGCTCCACGTGCGCCGGGTCAGCACGCCGTGAGAGCAGCGCCGCCTCGCAGCCGCGCAGGTCCTCAGAGGTGCTGGCGCTTTTCAGATGGGCGAGCACGGCCGGCAGCACCGCATCCCCGGCTAGCGCAAAGGCCGCCTCCACCGCAGCCTGGCGGACGCGGGGCTCCTCGTGCGCCATCGCCCGCTTGGCGAGGGCCAGGCCCGTGTCAGAGTCGCCGCGGCCGAAGACCTCGACGATGCCGGCGGCGCTGTCGGCATCCTCTGTCCCGGCGAACAGGCTGGCAAGGCGCTCCCCGGCGCCGATCGAGACCAGCTCGGCGGCGAGCCTTTGGCTGTGCTGGCGCAAGCGCCAGTAGTCGTGCCCGAGATAAGCGAGGAGATCCTCGAGCGCGTCCTCGCCCAAGGTCTCATTGAGGAAGTCCATCGCCGCGATCTTGCGGAAGTAGTTCTTACGCGCGGAATCCTTCAGTTCGGTGCGACAGAGTTTGATCTTCGCCCCGGTCCCGTCGAGTTCGTCGAGTTTGGCTTGGAACATCTGCGCTACATCGGGAGCGATACTCGGCAGTGTGACCGCCTCCTTCTCCGCCGCGATCAGGTCGTAGAATTTGATCATGTCGATGGAAACCTTCTTTTTGTTCACAAGCTGCCAGACCTGCTCGAGGGGGTTGTCGGTGAGGACGACGCCTAGAGGGTCGATGAACTCGAGGAAGGCGGCGGGCTGTTTCTCGACGGCATCCGGGTCGATCAGGTTGCGCTTGAAACCGACATGGGGCCGGATGTGTCGCGGGATCGCGGCCTTCATACGCAGCCGGTGAGCTGTGCCGTGGACAGCCTCCCGGTAACCGAACTTGCCGAGCATGGCCTGTGCCGGTTTGCAACGGTTGGCGAACATCTGGTCGACAATCTGTTCCTCCTCAGCGGCAAAGGTCAGCGGGCCAGCGACTTTGACGACGGTGTCTTTTTCCCAGACCTTCAGGCGGGATTGGAGAAAGCCACTGCTGTTCGCGACGGGGTCGAGTTGAAGAAGTTTTTCTAGGGACTCAAGGATCAGCCCCTCGTCGAACCCCGCCTCAAATGGCGCCTTGGAGAGCAGGTTGTCTTTCGCGAAAAGAGCCTTCTGAGCGGAAGTCTGGACGCTGTTCGGCGCCACCAACTGCGGGTCGGCGATCGTCGCGTTCAGCATTGCCAGCTGCGTTTCCTCGGCATCGGTGTTCTTCGAAATCACCTTCACCGCGGTGATCCGCACAAAGTCCTTCGGATCGTCGAGCAACTTGGTGACCTTGGAGAGGTTCGCTAGCACAGAGTCTGCCCCACAGGCCGATAGGGCGCGGCAGGCGCCGTCGCGCATGCGGGGTTCGTCGTGTTCGAGGAGTCTCACGAGGCGCGGGACAATCTCTTTCTCGCCGGCCTGAAAACGCTTGGCCAGTTCGCGTGCGACGATGCCGCGCACCTTGGGTTTGAAAATATCGACCAAGTCGAGAACCTCGTCTGTGCTGCGCTCAATCCATGGGGTGCCATCGATCTCCATGAGCCACGGGTCGTTGAACTGAGCCCTCGCGCTGGACATGAGATGCTTCATCTCCCGCTCGCTCGGGTAGAGGTCTTCGTCGGGGTCTTTGCCGGTGATCAACGTCTGCTTTAGCGCGACGGCCTGGTGGAGGATTTCGGTGGCGGTCGGGTCGCGCAGGGGCCCGTATTTCCAGGTCGGCGAATGGTAGACGAAGCTTCCGTCGAACATCCGGCAGAGCGTGCGTCGCCAGCGGAAGTTGCGTTCGTTATAGATGCGAACCTGCGGGCCGCAGAGCGCAGCCGCCCAGGACGACCAGTTGCCGTGGTAGTCATGGCCGTGGCCGCCGCGTCGGGTGAAGGCGCAGTGGCTCGACATCATGGCGAAATACTTCGCGCCATACTTGTCGCCGAGAAGTTTCATGGAGAAGGCGATGCCGGTGTTCTTGCCGTTGCTGTCGTCTGTAGCCGCGGCCGGGAAGTCGCCATAAGGAATGGCACCCAGATCCACATAGGAACCGAAGTAACGGTGGGCGCGCTCGATGGCCTGGTCGATCTCGGGGTGCTCGACGCCGAGTTCCCGGGCGAGCGTGATGAGGAAGAAGCAGCGGTTGCCGGCCGCATTGAGCGCGCCGTAGCCGGGGTTCATGCGATGGAACTCGCCGCCGTTGAAGGACGGGTAGGCGAAAGTGTGCCCCCAGCTGCCGCCGGCGCTCTGCCCCAAGGCGGCGTCGATGGCGTATTTTTCCAGCGCGGGCAGCACGAAGTCGTCGCCGGTGGCCTCGTAGTAGAGCGCGCAGTTCAGCCCGTTAAATCCGTGATGCCAGCTCTGGTAGCCCTTGTAGCCCCGGTAGCCGGGCTTGAACATCGTGCCGGCCGGCTCCTTCGGCGGATGCCATTGCCTGGCGTGCGGGCCGCGCACCCACTCCTTCACGATCTCGCGGTGCTCCGGTTTGCCCGAGGCCACCAGCGCGATGGCTTCCAACATCCCACCACGACCGCTCCGCGGGTTCCTCGGATCGGCGACAAACTTCTTCTCCAATACCTTCCACGCCTCCTCGAGGATCTGCGCGGTCTTCGGGCAGTCGTAGGGCGCGGTGTCGCTGTAGTCGGGGAAGGTGCGCAAGGTCAGCTCGACCTCGAAGGCCGTGGGGTCGACCGGGAACTCGTCGAAGCCCTGCGCCTCACGTTTGCGCGCCTCTTCCGCCTTCCACTCGTAGAGCGAGTTGTCGTCGCGGGCCTTGGCAAAAATGTCGTCGATGTCGACGCTGACGACGTCCTTCGCGCCGAAGCGCTTGATGTAGTTCTTGTCGCGCCAGACCAGGAAACGGATCTTCCCACCGTTCGCCTTCCGCTCCGCCTCGATGATCGCGTTTCCGACCAAGTGCCCGAGGTGGCCGCCGGCGGCGAACTTCTCACCATTCAGACCGATGATGACATCGCCGGGGAGGAACTTGCCCTCGGCTGGCGACCCTTTCAGCGTGGCCTTCACCTGGAACTGGTCGCCAGCGAACCTCCCGATCCACATGCCGACAATCCCGGTCGGGCCAAGCGTCCACGGCTTGTCTTCGGTTTCTGGCGGGAGTTCCCCTTTGGTCAAATCGGGGAGTTTCGCCGGACGGGGTGGCACCTCGCTGCCGAGCTCTACTCCCTGTGCCAGCGCTCCCAGCTGCTCCGGGGTGAGTGTGCGTTCGTCCGCCTGAGCCAGAAAAGCTCCGGGAAACAAGATCAATGAAATGAGAACAAGCGGTGTCTTCATGAGGGTACGGGTGATTCTTGACGAACTGATTTAGGAGGTGCGGATTGATTTCCGCGTGTTTTCTTCTGACGAACCAAGAGCAACGAGATCCCCGTCGCCTCGGCGAGAGTGAGTAATTTCTTCTGCAAGGTCGGATCTATCGGCTCTGCAAGATCCCAGACCAAATGAACCGTTTGCAAAACCTTGGCTCGGGAGGTCCGTCGTTCTCCGAGCCTTTCCAAAGCGTACTCGAGCAACTGCTGGGCCCGATCACGATCACCGCAAGCAAATGAACTGCGTCCATGCCAAACGGTTTCGAAGACGAAGTCGTCATCGATCGACTCCGTGACCGGGATGATGTCCTCCCGCCACTTGGTGAACCTCAGTTTGGCAAACGAGTTGGGTAACCGTTTGATTCGCTCCGGATCATCAGTGAGATACAGAAACGAATCGCCTCGACGCGCCAGCCGTCCGAGCTCTCCACGAGCCGAGCTTTTGCTGCGCTTCGTGGAAACCACCAAAGTCGAGATGGGTTGAATCGCATTCAGCCAACGACTGGGCAACGGAAGCGGATACGATGATTTCCCGTGAAGGTTGGCCCGTCGAAGGTAGTCAAAAATGAACAAAGCCAAGCCAATCGCGACCAACACCGTGGTGGTCTTAAGATTAAGAAGATCGAGACGATTCGCCATCACGAGATCTTCCTCCTTCATCACGATCGGTTCTTCTCCGTCCACCTCACCCACTCCTTCAGTGGTCACCCCTTGAATCACCTCACCTCCGCCACCGATCGCCGCTTCCAAACTATCGTCGTCACGACTCCCGGAACGTTTCTTCTTTTCCTTTTTCCAATCAGGTTCCCCGAATCCACCCTGGCTTTCGAAATACTTCAAGTCGGCTTCATCCATCCCCGCACGATCAAGAAAGTCGTTCGCACCATCTTCCGCAAATCGCACGTCTGCCACCTCGTCTCCGCGACTATCAACGAGCGCCTTTCTCCTGGCTTCCTCTTGAGCGGCGCGCCTCGCAAGTTCTTCAGTCCGATCCGGTTGGATTTTGTTAACGTGCTGGCTAGAGTTGAGTCGCGCACCAAACCAACCTGCAACCACCAGAGATAGTGCGAGCGTCGAGATAAGACGGCCCGGCTTGATCAGGTAAATCAGCCAAAGCACCAAAGCTCCTCCGGAAGCAGCGAGCCCCAAGTAGCCAATCGAGCTGAAGTAGTCTGAATTCCAGGTCATTTCTTTGCTTTGGTCACGGCGTCATCCCACTGGTTGAATGCGTAATAAACCAGATTCACTCCCAAGCTCATCGCGGCATCCCGCATCTCCGAGGTCACGTCGGTAAAGCCTTGGGATTTCCAGGCATCGTTCATATCTCCCGGATGATAAAAGACGGCCCAACGACCTTCATGTTTGATCCCGAGCGCCCGACGCCCACCGTGTCCCCAAAACGCGGGTGCGCCCTCTGGGAAACGATAAGGGATTTGGTAAATCATATCATCGTCCGCGATATCAAGCAGTGGCTTGTCCGGGAAGACCGAACGAATGAAGTTTCGAAACTCGTTGTGGAATCGAACGCTTCCCGCATCCGCGATCAGCATTCCTCCTCCGAGACAATACTCGCGCAGAATCTTGCGATCAGCCGATGAGACCCCGCCCAAATTGCTATTTCCAGTCAGGTAAACGAACGGAGGGAAGGCATCCTTCGGGTATTTCTTGAGCAAAGCGATGGAATGGCTTTCACCTTTTCCGGCGATCTTCTTAAAGCCGGTGGCTTGAGCGAAGTGGCGAAGGAAATTTAAGTCTGCTCCCGTTTCATTCATGCCGTCATCCCAACCGGCTCCGCTGTGTTCCAGGCGAATAAAGCGAACCTTGTAATCTTCCATTCCAGCTGGCCATCCCCCCTCGGTCCCGCCGCCCTTTCCGATTTGACCGGGACGGGCGATGGCTCCTGCTTCATAAGTCGCCTGGGTGACTTTCTCCATCTCACGGTCCACCTCGGTCTCATCAAGATCCGGGATATCCATGATGATGTCGGAGTTTGACCGAAGCGTCATTTTCTTCTTCTTTTTCTTCTTCGGCTTCACCATTTTCACCATCGCTACTACCGGATTCCCACTCCCCTTGGGGACCTTATAGGGTTCAACGTTTCCCCTGAGGCTAAGCAACCACGGAATAATGATGAGAATGAAAAGGTGAACCCAAACACTGGCGTAAAGACTGCGACGATGACGAGGATCACGCCCGTGCGTCCGAAGATCTTCGAGCACTCGGTCACCCGACATTGCCTCGCCTTGCAACTTGGTAAAGGCAGCATAAACCGAACGACTCCGCAGCATCACTCTTAGCCAGAAGCCATAAAGGATGATCGCGAGAGCGGGCCAGACCGCGCCCCACCAGAGTTTCAAAATGGTTGCACGGTCTTGCGGGCTTCCGTCGATTTCGAGCTCGGCGTCGAGAATTGCAAACAAGGCCAACCAAACGACCACAGCGTATGCCGTCACTGTCAGATAAACCGTAAGCAAAGCGTTTCGCAAAAGGTGATAGGCACCCTTTGTTCGCAGGAAGGAAAGAAGACCAGCAACACCACAAAGCACACCAGCACCAAGAAATCCGTAGAGCGAAATCGTAAAAGCACTCAGATACCCGTGATTATGAAACAGAGAGAGGATCTCAGTATTTCTCTCAAGGATCACCACCATGGCCTCTCCGCCCCACGACCAACCTGCCCACCCTAAGGGAGCGAGAAGGAGAGCCGCGATCGCCACCACCATCGCCTTAGACGACGACGGAGCGGTCGGGATCTCGTTGATCCACTCGGTTGGGAGAGAACTGTTTCCTTGCGACTTCATCTTGCCGGAATTCCGGACCACTTTGGTTTATTTGAAGAGATCCTCTTCCTCATCGCCAACGCCTGGCAGCTTTGGCCCTTCCTTCTTCGTCCGGATCTCCTTTTCAATCGCGGAATCAGCAGCCGGATCTTTTGGTTGCTCACCAAGGCCGGGAGGTTTTGACTGCTCCTTCGGTGATTCAGCTGATCCCTGCGCCGGGCCTTTCTTGCTTTCGGCAAAGTTGCTGCTCAACTCGCGCGGATTCAATCCATACTCCTCGGCAATTTCCTTCAGGGAAGCGGTGGCATCCTTCATTGCCAACTCAAGTCGTTCCTCCTCGCTTAGCTCGGTGGTATCCTTGCCGGTCACCATTTTGATAAGGAATGGAATACTGGTCCCTAACAACAGGAAGGCATGCACCACCACCGTGAAGACGATGATGGATTTGAGGCTCCGCCCCCGGAAGCTCTCCATCAATTCATCAGGGGTGATCTCCTCGCTTTTTGATTTACTCATGATTCTTTTCTCTTTGTTCCAATTCTTATTGGTCTTCGGTTGTTCCAACCGCTTCTAAAATTCCGCCGGCCTCGACAATCGCCTTCACGACCGGCTCAAAGGTTTGTTTGGGTTGTGCGGCATCGCACTTGAATTGCACGTGACGTTGGTCGTCGGATACCGTGCTCGCTAAAACCGCACGAACGCCCCACTCGACATCCTTGGCGCTCTCAACCTGAGCTCCGTCGAAATAGATCGAGCCTTCCTTATCAATCGTCACCCGGGCCGCGACCGTCACCTTGGTCTTCCTGACATACTCAGACTGGGGGTCCGTGACCTCCAGATCAGAACGATCCTTGGAAACTTCACTACAAACGAGAAAGAAGATGATCAGCAGAAAGGCAATGTCGCCCATGCTGGCGATCGGGACCGGCACGGTCCTTCTCTTTTTCTTTCGTTGTGCCCGCTTATTCATCCTTATTTGTCCTCCTCGACCAGAGCAACCACGCCTCCATTGGCACTGATCGCAGCGAGAGCTTGAAAGTAGTTTTCGTAAGGAGTGCCTTTCGAGGACTCCAACAGGATGACCTTTTTATCCCCTTCCTTCTCAAAGAGATCGAGCGCCGCAAGACGATCGTTCAACTCCGGAAGATCCACCTTGCGATCATTAAACATGATCAGGCTATCCTTGAGAATGACGATTGGAGTTTTGGCTGACTGAGACTGACTCGATTTCTCTCCCGATGGCAAATCCGCGGTGATGGATTTCACCTTCACCAGCACCGTTGCGACGAGAAAGTAAATGATGAGGAGGAAAGCGATATCCGAAAAGGATCCGGTCGGGACCTCTCCCGAGCGATGCTTCTTTTCGCCTCGTTCGCGCCGTCTCATCCGATGATTCGATTAGTGATGAGTGAGAATGAATTCCACAAACTCACTGTTGGATTCCTCGATCTCCAGCTCGATTTCATCACTCCAGCGATTAAAAACACTCTGGGGAATCACGGCCAAAAGGGCCACGATCAGGCCCACCGCTGTCGTCACCATGGCCTCGGCAATTCCGTTAGCAACCGCACCACCACTTCCGCTGATACTACCGGCATCAGCCAATCCCGCAAACGAGGCGATCATCCCGGTCACCGTTCCGGTCATTCCGAGTAAAGGTGCAGCTGTCCCCACGGTGGTCAAAACATCGAGGCGTCGGTTGACTACTCCCATGGCCTGAGTGCTGTAGTCTTCCATCACTTGTCCGACCACCAGTCTCATCGTTTCCGAGCTCTCGTTCTTCCCCTTGAGCTGCTGGTAAGAACGAAGTCCGGCCAGGATGACCGAGGCAATCGGCCCCTTCGCGGACTCACATTCATGGGCAGCTTCTTCCAGGTCATTCTCACGGAGATGGGAAAGCACTTTGGAGCGAAGCGCCCGCGTATTGACCTTGCGGTTATTACGAAAGGCAAACCAACGGTCAAAGACGACCGCAAGACTGATCAAACTGCACAGAATCAGAGGAATCATCAACGGTCCTCCTTTTAACAGGTGTTCTAACATAGGTTTCTAAATGAGTTGTGAGTGAGTGGTTATTCTAAAGAGATTTTTGGGATGGCTTGAGATATTCCAAAACAGCAAGAGCATCGCGCGGACGCATCAGGAAATTGGGAATCTCCAAATCCTGATCGGAGACCACCACAAATTCACCGGTGGCGTGGTGATAAAAGCTGTCTTGCGAGTCTGAGAGCGGAACGCGCGCAAAGTAGCGTCGACGAGCAACAGCCAACATCACCAAGTCCCGCCCGACGACACACAACCACAGCGGAGTTCGCCGCCACCAGCGACCGGCATCGATCTTCGCCTTGGTCCGGATGACCAACTCGGGTTCGATGTCTCCGACCTCCTCGCGGAAGAGTTGTTTGGCTTTCCCGTTCATTCCTATTTTCGGCTCTCCTTCAGGGCTTCGATCATTCTTTCCCGTTCGATCCGCTCAAGCTCAATGATTCGAGCAAAGGCCGGATCGGCGAGACGTCCCCGGGCGTATTTGGCCCACTTGCTATCCTGAAAGTCAAAGGTGACACGACGGTAGAGTTGATAGGCTTCTTTAAGCTGGGGCTCTTCGAGTCGTTCATAGGAAAGGCCGCACCAATACATCGCCTGACCACGAATCTCGCCACCGGCATACTTCTCGTTATCGTAGACTTTTTCAAACCGGGCAATGGCATCGCCATACTGCATGGCGCGCATGTAATTCTGGGCAGCACGCAAGCCCGCTAACCCGGCCAACTTGTCATCTGGGAAACGTTCTTCAAGCTTAGCAAAGACCATTGCAGCGTTGAGAAACTCTGGATAAGCGAGTCCATCCAAGCGAAGAACCTCGGCCTTTGAGGCATCGTCTTCCTTTTCTCGAAGTGGATCGGCCTGTTTCTTGAAGGCCAGCCCCTTCTTCTGGAAGTAACCTCCGAGACGGGACATGACTTCCGGGATCAATTCGTCGTCCGGATACTTGTAGGCCAGCTTGACGTATTCTTCGACCGCGTTGTCGAACTCCCCCATCTTCTCATAAACGAGGGCTGTCTTGAATTGGGCTTTGGGGGCAAACTCGGTTTCCGGATAATCGCCCGGGATCTTGGCAAACCGCGAGAGCGCGTCCTGATACATCGGCATCTTGGCTTCGTCGTTTTTGGACAAGTCGGCGTATTCTTGCGCGAGGTTCCCGAGCAGATACTCGGCATGCGCTTTCATTTCGTCATCACGATGAGTCGCCACCGCTTCGGCCAGGAGTTTTTGCGCGTGCGCCATTTCACGACGGGCCAAACTCTCCTGCTCCATCTCGCGATGCTTCTTGGCCAACTCAAAGAAACATTCGGCCAAGGTAAAGCTGGTCCGAACCGCCATTTCGTCTCCAGTAAAGCGCTTCGTAAAGGGCTCGATCAATCCATCCGCGCCCTTGTTAACGGTCACCTTTTTCGACTGCACGCCATCCTTGGTTTCATACGAAATGGTCACGTTGTCTCCGTAGCGAACCGGGAAACCATTCAAAGCGACTAACGGAAGATCCCCGGTCGGAGCTTTGTCGGAATAGCTCAAGGCAAACACTCCTTTGAAGATTCCCGAATGAGGTTCGGTTTCAGTGAGCTGGTAGCTTGTCGTTGTTCCACTGGTCGACTTCAAGGTCACCGAAGCGGTGTCACGTGCGGCAGTGCGATCGAGCCCGCGATCAACCACACGAACGTAAATTTTCTCCCCGACAAACGAGCTTTCGAGAGCCTGGTTGTAGTTGTTGTCCATGACATCGAGGAAGCCATGGCTCCCGACCCGGCAACGTGCCATTTTCCATTTCACCGCCCCGTCGGCATCTTTGTAGGGATAACCAAGATGAACCAAATCACCCGCTTTGACCACAAGGCCGTCGGGAATGGCACTCGATGGCAATGACTCCGCGGCTTTGTTCGCAAAACTCCGCTCTGGAAGATCCCCGAGAATGAGAGGGACTGAGAAGGAGAAGCGTCCTTCTTCCAAAGGCGGTTCATTTCCCGGACCACGCGGTCCCGTTCCAACCAGGTAACCCGAAGGAGCCTCGACAGTTAGACGGGAAAGTGACCCGGTAAGTTTCATCGTTCCAGGAACGCCAATATCGAATGGCTTCTTCACATCACCACCGGCCGCCTGGCGGGCCGCATCGGTCTGAACATAAGCCCGGATCTCACTGCTTCCGGCAAGAGCGCGATGAGGAACGACGACATCAAAATTCAAGTTCGCTCCCACCACACCAGCAATTTCACCATCGCCCTCGACAGCCCGGTAGTTGAGTTCGCGTCGGGGATGAATGATCTCCGGAGCCAACCGTCGGCTTCCGGGAATCGCATTGTCCTTCTTGGCCGGTTCCTCGGGAGCCTCAATTGATTGGCTTTCGACGGTGTAAGCCATCATGGCAGGATCTTGATAAACGGCGTGGTTGATGACCACGGTCCGATCGCAAGGAATGCCTGGCTCGAGATTTTCGGTATCGCGATAGGTCGCGGTAAGAGCATCGCCTTTGCTCATCTTGATTTCCGAAGCCCTTGAAGGCTCACCTTCGACCGGGAAAATTCGGCCCAGGAAGCGTCCGCTGTGTTCTTCGGTCTCAACGACCTTAATGACCGCTTCTCCCCCGCTCCCGGTGGTCACCCGACACTCCACGATGTCCTTCTTGGGACTGGAGTCCATGTCCGGATCATCGATGATAATCGCGACTGCGTCATCGAAACGGAAACGGCGAATCGGTTCCAACACCAGAACCCGACCTTCGTCGGTCATTTCGTAGTTCAGGAAAGAGGCAGAGATTTCCGCATTGTTGAAGGCAACGGTGAGACTGCGTTGATGACGGTTCCGTTTGGGAGTCGCGCTCACCGGATCTTCGTAGCGAGCAGTGATTCGATCACCCGGAAGAACCTCAAGTGAGTCATTGGCACGCAGAGCCATGAAATCGCCCGCGACTGGGAGAAGCTTTTCGCCATCGCGATTCGTCAGCGACACCTTGCCGATCGATGGTGCCACGCCGTCGAATCCCGCAATCACAACCCGGAACAAACGTGCTCGGGTTTGTTTGTAGAATTGGAAGACAAAGCCCTCCGAGGTCTTGCTAATGGCGGCGGCACGGGGCACCTCAGCCTGCGCGGTTTCCGGAAAGGTTTTCGGATCAAACATGTCATCCGGGCATGGTACGAGTTCCTCCTGACCGCCGACATCTTGATGAATGACTGGCTGTCGCTTGATCAATCCGGCCCGTCCTTCGTGTCTCCAAATCTCAATCTCGTGCACCCCGGGTCCCAGTTCCCGCTCAATCATCATGGGATCTTCCGAATCCTCCGAGGCTGGCTTACCATCGATCAGGAAAATGGTCTGGGCCTTCTCCTTCTCGGTTCCCGGTGGCAGGCCTGTGAGTTTGAAGCGGCGCACCGCGGTATTGGGTTGGTAAAACAAAGCGCGATACCGAAGAAGGCCGGGATAATCAGGGTGTCCCGTATCCACTATTGGCAATTCCCCCGCCGAGAGCTTCGGGATTGGAGCGGAAAGGAATTTGCAGCTCTCCTTCGCGGAACCGAGCTCCATCGCCTCGCGCCATTCCTCGGGAAGCTCCCGCCCTTCGGCTTCAGGAATGGGAATGCCACCGCGATAAGTTGGGATCGAAGTGACCTGTGGCGATCCGTCCCACTGTGAAACATCCTCGCCTGCCGGATAACGGAATCGGGTCGTCCAGTTTTTGCCGTTCAGAGATGTTTGCAGGACGAAACGCGTGAGGTGCTGACCATTCTCGCCCACGCCAATGATCAAGGTGTCGAGCGCGACGTTGTCATTCAAATCGACTCCGAAAACCGGAACCCCTCCTTCTTCGACAACCTTACCCAACCAGCCGGGATAGTTCTTCGAACTGATCGCCATGTTCGGATCACGGCCAGGAGCACTTTCGGAAGCAAAAGCCAAAGCCTGAGCCCCAGCGGTCGGCACGACAGCCTGAAACTCCCCGGTAAACGGACCAGTCTCACGCAACGCCAGCCTGCGGATTTCGTCTCCGCTACTAGCAGTCAGCGTGACAAAGATTTCATCCATTCCTGGAGTGGTGCTTTGATCCGGATCATTGACACGAAGGTAAACGGGATTCCCAGGACGAACCGAGCGAGTGCCAAGGGCAGCCTGGGCCGTGGACAGCCCGAGTTCCTCGATGTCCAAACGTCGCTCGCCTTCGCGCGGAGGGAACGCCCCGGCAGTTAAAGCGAGGTCCGCATCGGATGCCACTCCAATGACGACCGACGGATCAGCAGGCAGGTCATCCATCTTGGCGCGGAATCGCTTGGAGTAACCGAAGCGGATTTCGTCGTTGCCCAGGATCTGAAGAACCTTGTCACCCGCTACGGGTGGGCCAAGAGCAGTGGGCACTTCGGCCCGGAACTTCTCTTTATTGTCCCCGAGTTGATAAAGCATTACGCGCTCGCGATCCCCTGACTTGGCCCAGATCTCAACTTCGATATCGGCACCAACCCCGGACACCCGCAAGGTGGGATCACGCAGATTAATCTTCACCGTTTCCCCGGGCACAATGACGGTGTCATCTTGTGATGGTCCAAGCTCGATCTCACTGGCTTCAACCAGCTTGCGCATTTCGTTGTGAATCTTTCCGCGAAGAATCAAGGCATCAGGATGTTTGGGTTCCTGCAGAAGGACCTTCTCGATTTCATCAAGTCCTTCCTTGTAACTCTCCTGGTCCATGAAGACCTCGGCACGTGCATAGCGAACACGATTCCGCAGGCTCACCTCCTTGATCCTCATCAGCTTGTCCAACTCGGTCATCGCTGCCCCGAAATTCTTGGACGAGCGATCAACCTTCACCGAGCCCAATGCGGCCCGAAGACCAATCTCGGTTCCCTGGTATTCCTTGGCATCGGCCACACGACGATAATAAGCACGGGCCGTTGGCAGAGCTCCCTTGAGGTAAGCGAGATCGGCGAACGACACCTTTAATTCGGCTTCCTGCTGCGAACTGAACGTTCCTGCGGCCTGACGGGACCAAATGGTCAGTTGTTTGACCAACTCCTCGGCTAAAGCGGTGTTCTCTGCCTCGGTATTTTTTTCAAGAAGCCAGAAGCCATACTCAGGCGACGTCTCACGCAGCACTTCGTTCAATTGATCAGCACCCTTAAGATAAAGCTCCCAAGCCGAATCGAGGTTACCCTGAACAAACTCGGCATTTGATTGGTAGATAGGATAAGCCGGATCGCCAGGATCAACGGGAATCTCGATAGCGCCAATCGCCAAAACTGATTTACCGGAAACGGCACGAACGCGCTCGGCAATCTTGGGGATATCGTGACCGGTTTGATTGAAGAGATTCTTACCCGCGACTCCGCGGAGGGCGGCTCGCGAATAAGAAACAGCGAGCGAAGATTCCCCCTCCTTTTGAAACTCTTCGCCCAACCCCGCAAGTGCCTGTGCAGCGGCGGACCGGGGATGATCATAGGAAACAGCCGAAAGCCATAGACCGGGCGCGAATCGTTCCAGACCTTTCCATTGTTTGTTCTCAGTCCAATCCTTGGCCAAGCGAATGACCACTTCTTCGTATCCCTGACTCGATGGATAACGCCCCAGCGGAGTGTTCTGGCGGAAGAGTGACAACAAAAGATTACGAGTTGCAGGCGTCCACTCGGCAGATTTTCCA
Source organism: Akkermansiaceae bacterium (assembly GCA_049596615.1). Lineage (GTDB taxonomy): Bacteria > Verrucomicrobiota > Verrucomicrobiia > Verrucomicrobiales > Akkermansiaceae > SW10. The sequence continues at coordinate 28,820 of JBMYLT010000020.1, forward strand.
ACGGTCTTCAAACCTACAACAGATAAGATCTTTGGAGCCTTCTCGATGTTCTGCACCGCCTTCTTCAAGGCTTCCTCGATCGCTTGCGGCGAAGGCGTTTCGGGGAGCCCGGTCAAATCCCGACAGAGATAGGAAGAATCCAAGGCTCCCACTTCCGCATCCATTGCGAGAACTCCAAAGTGATTGCTATCGGAAGCCGAGATTCGGTAAGCAACGGGCAATTTGGCATAACCGGGCGAAGCCACGAGCGACTTCATCAAGGCCTGGGACTCGGGCTTTCGAGCATCCACGCTGTGAAGCCACATGCCGAAAATCACCGGCGACAACTTACCGGCCGTGGACTGAGTCTTCACCATGTTTCCAAGTTCAGCGATGAAATCAGGAGCCGCCTTCCGAGTCGGTTGTTGATGGTAGCGGTAATGGTTGGTCTGCACCGTGGCACGCCAAGGAAGACGACCGCTCTTCCCAAAAACGACCTTGTCTAAAGCACGCTTGAGGACGATCCCTTCTTGCCCATCAGTCTTCCCCACCATGGCGCGAAGCATCGCAATCGTGTCGGGGTCGGGAGCCTTCTCAAACAACTCATTCCACAGAAGCAGACTACCTGGAACCTTGGGGGCCGAGGAAAGAAGGTCTTTGCGCAGAGTGTCAAAGGCTGCCATGCGATCTTTCCCGGAGGCCTTTGAGTCGACCGCTTTCTTCAGGGTCTGATACTGGTCGCTGAGCTTGGCGTGTTTCTTAAGCGGAGCCTCGTACTTCACATCGCGCTCATACATGCCGCTGTGCCACAAACCGTGAGTAGCCTTCTTGAGATCATCGAAACGCCACATCTCCGAAGCGATGAGATTATCAACAGCCACACTGAAGCGACGTTCGGTCCCCGCCCACATCCGAACCATTGCGGCTTGTTCGTGGGGATTCCGCTGAAGATTGGGAGCCATCTTGACTGCCAATTCGGGAGTCAGAGTTTTGTCGAAGAGCGGCACATCAGGCGCTTCGAGGGTGTTGAACACCGCTGGGAATTTCACGACCAACTGCCTGACCTCATCGAGAGAAAGGAGATAACCGGCAACCGTACGATCTTTGGCTTCACGAACTTTCAGTCCGATGACGTTTCGCATTTGCTCGACCGACAACTTGGGCAAAGCAGCCAGAATGGGCGCGGCTTTTTCCTCGCGTCGTGGTTCGACAAATCGACGGAACACTCCAGAGTCTCCGGCGTTGTAGTGCATCCACCCTCGGGCGACTGAAATCGAGCCCTCATAAGGCATGGTCTCCACCAGTGTCTTGGCCGCAGCCATTGCCTGATCCATCGAAGAATCTCCAATCTTTCTCTTTGCGCCGGTGAGTTCAGCCATGCGGGCTGCGAGTGGAAGAATCTCCTTAATCCAGGCACAGCGAGCTTTCGTTCTGGCATCTGTTCTCTTGGCTTGAGCAAGTTCATCAAGTGCCTTGAGCAGCTCCTCGCTATTGTGGTTGAAGGTCTCAAGACTCTGAAAAAGTCGGCTTAGATAAGGTTCATAGAAGGTCAACGCTCCTTCCTGATCATAGACAGCCCCAAGACGCGAGGCGATGGCTGCGAAATCACTTCGCTCGAAAGCCCGGTCGAGAAACCATCCGTCAAACTGACGAGCGTGCCCGAACTTGCGTAATCGATTTCCCTCTTCCTTCATGAGAAGGTAGGCCACTTCCGGATTCTCAAGCTGATTGATCAGCAGGCGATAAATCGCCGGGACAGCTTCCACACCCTTCCCCGCATCGAGCGATGGTTGCCGAACCAGCTTCCGGTAGAACCCAACAGCCTCTTCCCATTGCCCGGCAAACTCGGACGATTGAGCCGCGGCAAAGAGAAGCTCGGTGGACTCGGTGGGCGATTTGGAAAGCCACGATCTCACCACCGCAAAGGCCCGTGCCGATCGATCTTCCGAGAGCCCGGCCTTTAATACAGCAAGGACTTCATTCTCGGTCTGCTTGGGAGCATCCTGAAACGCCTTGATCCGGTCATCGAGCGGAGTCGCTCCCGCCACCGAAATCTGAAACACAAGGGCCAGCACCCCGAACAAAAGCCCGGCTATGGCAACCCGCGATTTTTCCTCTCTCAACATGATCTTCATTCTGCTTCCTCCAATCGCTCGAGTTCCAACTTGTACTCGAGATTGAGCAACGACTCCTGCGACAACTGACCTCGGGCATAGGCCGCCCATTCACTTTCAGGGAAATCATAGGTCAGCCGCTTATAGATGGAATAGGCCGACATTAACTCCCGTCGATCCTGATAGCACTTGCCGGTCCAATACATCGCCTGCGAACGGATCTTCTTGCCGTCGTAACTCTTCTCCACGATTACCCGCCCAAAGGCCGCGATCGCTTCATTCAACTCCCCCGATCTCATGTAAGCCTGACCTGCCCGCAGACCAGCAGCTCCGGCCATTTCATGATTCGGGAATCGTTCCTGCATGCGGCTAAAGATCTGAGCCGTCTTGATATACTCCTTGGTGGCAAGCCGGGAAAGAGCCTCACCTTTGAACATCGCGTCTTTGTCATCCTCTTGTGCCAGAAGAGGCTTCGACTCGCTTTCATACTTCGCCGCCTTCTTCAGGAAATGGCTGCCCAGCCTGACCATTGAAATTGCGAGGAACTCGGAGTCCGGATACTTGTAGGCCAGTTTAACATACTCTTGAGCTGCAATCTCAGGCTCCTTGAGCTTTTCGTAAATGGTCGCGATGCGGAACTGGGCGCGCGAGGCGTGGATCGTTCCTGGATAAGTTCCGGTCACGGTCATGAACCGGGAGAGTGCCACGCGATAACGGTCTTCCTTCAACTCTCCCTCGGGCGTGGTATCCGCTTCCTCCAAGGTAAGATTCCCAAGAAGATACTCCGCGTGCGCCCGAGTCTCGGGCTCCTTGAAGTCTTCCATGGCATTGGCCAAAAGAAGTTTGGCCTGTCGGTATTCCCGGGCCGCGAGTTCGGTCTCACCCAACTTACGATGCCGCTTGGCAATTTCGAGATAAGCCTCAGCAAGCGAAAACTGGGTTTGCATCGCCACTTCGAGGTCTTCGTATTGTTTGGAAAACGGTTGGATCGTTCCGTCTGCGCCCTTGCTGATTGTGACCATGGAGATCGGAGTCTTGATTCCATTGGCATCGGTATAACGCGCTGCCACCGTATCACCATAGATCACGGGAAGTCCTTCGCGCGATAAATCATATCCTTCCGGTAGAGCACCTTCCTTCTTGGCGTAACTCAAGAGAGCACCAGCTGTAAAAACACCACTGTGAGGATCCGTCTCGCGGAGAACGAGTCGGCCTTTCGCACCTGACTTGGCTTGGATCAGAACAGAAACCTCATCAATCGCGTCGGTTAGATCGGCTCCGTGATCACTGACTCGCAGGTTCAAGGTCTCCCCGGCATAGGCACTGGTGACCAACTCCTGATTGTCATCATCCACGATCTCAAAAATCGGACGCGTTCCCACCTTGGCTGATGCGGTGAGCCATTTCTCTTTCCCGTCTCTTTCCTTGTAACGAACCCCTAAGTGAATGGTCTCGCCGGGCCTCACGACCAGGCCACCCCCAGCCTGCTCAAGAATACGGGCCGCGCTTCGCGAAGTCTCCAACTGACGACGTAGTTGATCTCGCTCCTCCTCACCCAACACTCCTCGGAGCGGAAGAACATCGGCCACCAAGGGAACCGAAAAGCGGAAACGGTCATCGGCTTCATGATTAGGGATGCCCCACTTGAAGCCGCCGCCCCAATAGTTCTTACTCATGCCATCCCGAATCAACTGCCAACGGTTATCGAGCTGGAATTCAGATAGCTGACCGGACAACTCAACCGTTCCCGGAACAGAAATATCAAAGTCTTCACCATTGGTGGCCTCGGCGGCCTTTCGACCCGATTCGGTCTGCGCGTAGAGACTCACAGTCGACGAGGGTCGAAGAGCCAACTGAGGGGCTTCCAGTTCGAAGTATGCCATGTGTCCGTGAAACAAATTGATACCACCTTCCGGAGCCTGATTCGAGGGTGTCAAAACACGAGTCACGGTCCAGCGTCGGCGTTTCTCTTCCTCTTCTGCCGAAGGTTGTTTCATCTCCGCGGTAGCATGAGCGATTGACAGAACCGGCTTCTGGAATCCGGCATGGAGCACCCGTCCTTCTCGCGTTGTTACGACCCCGGGACGATTGTTTTCGGTATCAAGATATGATCCCACGAGAGTTCCGCCTTCGCTCACCACGATTTGATTTTCGCCGCTTCCGCCTTGCTTCACCGGCACAATTGTCGCCTTGAAGACTCCGGTCGAAGCCCCGGTCTCGGTCGCCACCAGTTCCTTCTCTCCACCACTGCCGCTCGAGATACGAACTTTCACCGTATCCGGCTCCACCGACACATCCATATCGGCATCGTGGACGGCCACTGAAAGGGGTTCATCATACGAAAAACGCAGGAGTTTTTCGTAGAACGGAGCCACTTCTCCTTTTCGAGAATCGAATCGCGGCTCCATGTCGGCGAACTCGACTTTCGCATCGGTGAAGGAAACCTCGAGCGATCGCTCAAGCTTCTCCTTTGATTTGGTGACGAAGCGATCGTCGACGTAACGAACGGAAACCCGGTCACCGGTGAGAATTTCGAGCGTCTCGTTCTTTCTCAGGGAAGCAAAGTCTTCTGCAACCGGCAGAATCTTCTTCCCGTTTTCTCCACTCAGCGCAATCCGGTTCACCGCCGGGATCGATCCCTCATGCCCGAGAATCACCAGCTTCAAAAGACGAGCCCGCGACCCTTCCCCAAACTTCACCGCGAAACTGCTTCCATCTTCGGATGCCGTAATCCCAGCCGGGGCATTGCGATGATCGAGAACACCTGGAGGGAAGCTTTCAGGATCGAAGAAGGAATCGGGGCAATCGACGAGACCTTCCTGTTCCTCAAGATTGGCCAGAAGTTTGATGCTGCGTCCAAACCCCATCGTGCAATCCCAACCGGTGGCCCAGATTTCGAAAGAATGAACACCAGAACGAAGATTGAGCTGACCTTCCAACTGGTTCGGCTTTTCCATATCCGTGATGGGGCGTCCATCAACTGCGAGAAGAAACTGAGGAGGATGAGCCACTGAAGAATGGAGTTTCTTCGGCGGCGTGTAATTCCCCAAATTCAATTTGAAGCGACGCGTCACATTCCGCGGCTCATAGAAGTATCCGCGGAATCGGTATACGACATGGGCATTGTGGTGACGATCCTGCCTGAGCCACTTGACACGCCCGGGAATCTCTGGAGTCAGGGCCTCGGAGGGTCCAACAACGTTGTCAGCCACACCGCCCTGATGACGTTGGTTCATCCATCCGCCTTCAACATGGGCACGCAACTCATTGAGATCATACACGGATCGTTCGTCGCGGGCGTGATGGTGGTCCGTGTCATTCATCACCAGCACCGACGGATGCCACGGCTTCTTGATCGCGGTCAGTTGTTTGGGGAAGGACGCAATCGTCGTCATGCTGCTCGCATTCATCCCGGCTTGAAGAACAAACTTCTGAAGCTTCGCTCCCTCTTCTGCCGCACGGATCGTCATGTTCTCGACGGCATAGTTGTCGTTGAGATCGATGGTGAGTTCGGGAACCTTGTCCTTTTGTTGCAGGGGTCGCCAGGCAGGGTAGTCGTCCTTGGGACTGATCAACATGTTGGGATTGCTTCCCGGTTGAGAACTGGGAGCAAACACCATGGCCTGAGCGCCGGTGGTTGGAATGCGTCCCTCGAAATGTCCGGTATGAGTGTCGGTCTCTTTCAAGACATAACGCGCAATGGAATCACCACTTGAGCTACTTACGCTAACCGTCAGTTCATCGATGCCATCCGTCCGACTCCGGTCGGGATCAATGACCCGGACATTGATGGGATTCCCGGGCTTGATGATTCTTGCAATGCGCGCTTGATCATACTCGGAGGTGCCTTCGGTTCGTGCCTCAAGATCTTTGGCCTGCTCGGCGAGACGGGTTTTGGCTGCCTTTTCGGCATTCTTGACTCCCCTTCTCTCAAGCTCCTTCATCAACGCTTCCATATCAACAAGACGCTGTTCGTCTGCGGTCAGGAGTTTCCGCGCGGAAGCCATGATGACAGCATCAGAAGCGACGATGATTGGACCTCCCCGCTTCTCGGGCAGGTTGTTCATGCGAGTCCGGAAGCGCTCAGAGTAGGCGTAGAAGATTTCATCGTCACCAATCACCTGCAAATTCCGGTCACCCGGGTTTGGCTTGCCCAACGAAGTGGCCAGTTCTCCACGGAATTTGGTTTTCTGATCTCCAAACTGACGAAGGAAGAAGGTCTCACGATCACCGGAGGTTGCCCAGACCACGACCTCGATCTCAGTGCCGGCTCCGGACACGGCAAGCGTCGGATCACTCAGGGTGACTTTCAATTTCTCGCCTGGAAAGAGGGACCTCTGCTGGCTGGCTGATCCAAGTTCCACCTCGGTGGCTTCCATCAGCTTCTGTCGCTTGAGCTGAACCTTTCCAAGAAGGATCTTGGCGTCGGCATGGGACGGATCACGAGTCAGAATGTCGTCCACCTCGTCCGCGGCATCATCAAACTCCTCCATGTCAAAGAAGACCAAAGCGCGGGAGTATTTGAGATCAGTCGCGATTCCAGGAACGCGCTCCAGCTCCAGTTGGTTGAGTGTCTGCAATGCTCCGTCAAAGTTCTTGGCGAGACGTTCGACCTTCGCTCGTCTCAAAGTCGCCTGATGGCGAAGATCGTAGTCGATGTATTTCTCATTCGCGGCCGTTCGGCTAAAAATCTCGTGTGCCTGACGAAGCTGTCCTCGCTGCATCGCGATGTCGCCGTAAGCCATCTCGATCCCGATCTTTTCCTCGGGTGTGAGTGGGCTACCATCTTCCAAAGCCCATGCCATGAGCGCTTTGATCAACTCCTCCTGTCGGGTTTCGTCCCGGCTGTAAATGACCCGCTGCAAGACCCAACGCAGGTATCCCAGGGAAAGTTCCCGATGAATTGGCAGGAGTTCGTCCCAGCTCTCTTCAAGAAACTCCCAGGCGCTCTCTTCATTTCCAGTCAGCCAGTCGGCTTGCGATTGATAGATCGGATAAGAAGGAGATCCTTTCGGGACAGGGATATCGGCCAGCCCCATCTTCATCGCCGCATTTCCCCGGATGGACTTGAACAATTGAGGATCAGTCTCGCGATTGAAATAGCTGTGTCCCCGATGGCGTGCGAAAGCATTGAGAGCCGAGCTGGCCATGGCGCTGGCAGCAGACGGATGAGTGTTGACCAACGATTGGGTGAAATCCCTGACCTGCGCAAACGAATGGTGGCTTCGATTGAGAAACTGCCAGATGTAAGGAGCCGTTTGATGAATCTTCAGCGGTTCCAGATTCTTGAGAATCGATTGAACAAACTTGTGGCCGAAGTTGTTTGGGACGGGAGTGATCTTCAATGAGTCGACTAGCTCCAGCAACAATTCCTGAACCTTTGGATCTGGAATCACGGCGGGATCCAACGCGGCGAGTTCTTCGAAAGCGGCTTCAGGCAGAGTCAATCGTACGGGGGCCTCGCGCAATCCCTTGATGGCCGCTTCAAGAGCCGAAATGGCAGCAGGAAGATCTTCCGCAAACTGCTCGGGATCACTCGTGGCATCCGGCTTGGGTTTGCGACGCTTTTTCTTCTTTTTTCCATTCTCAGGAACCTCATCAGACTCGCTCTCTTCGTCGATCAAGGCAAAGAGCTCCGCGCTGATCAATTTGACATCGGAAGCGTCGAGCATTGCGATTTGCCCCGGAGTCATCACGTCCTTCTTGAACCACTCACGAAGCGCATAGTGGATCTCAGAAGGCAGGCTCTTCCAGAGCGATGATTTGACCAGCTCCTGGGCAAGTTTCACCTGCTGGGCATTGCCTTCGGGATACTGCATGTTGACCCAAGCCATGACTGTCCATGGTTCGAGCTTCTGTTGTTTCAAACCATTGGCGACACTTTCGCGCAAAGCAGGCTCAAGCGGATGTGCCACGGCCTTTTGGGGCATGCGTTGTTTCAACACCGCAAGATCTCCGCCACCGTGACGCTGGGCGAGATAGAGAATTCCCGGGGCATAGCTTGTGACGTTTACCCGGTTGGTTGCCTCGAGTTCGTTCCAGATTGGTTCGGCTCCCTCAAACCCTTCGGCAATGGCATTGCGCGCAAGGACTTGAGCATCCGGGCTTTGGTCCCGGAGAAGCTCGGGGATCGCTTCGGGGGTAATCTTCAAAGTCGCCTTCAGTTGACTCACGACTCCCGGGATCTTGGGGCTGTTTGATTTGTAATCCGACCAGAGCTGACGGAAACGAGCCAGGCGCTGATCCGCCGGAGCTTTCTTATCGAGGGCAGTTTGCTTGGCCTGATTCCAGAAATCTTTGGATTCTTTGATCTTCTGATCGCGAACGCCATTCCCTCCAGGCCTGCCGGCATAGTGCCAAAGTTGGTCCGCGTAACGTCCCTCGAGTTCCGATCGACCAAGACGCCAGACTTCGGGTCCAAGAATTGCTGCGATCATCTTGTCGAAATTCTTGTCCGCGCTTCCTGCCGCAATCGCGCGAATAAAGGAGGCCTCCGGATGGGCATTGGCGGCGAGTTTCGGAGCTAATGTTTGAGCTTCCTCGGGCGTGTATTGATTCCACGACTTGTCGAGAAGCATCGGACCAGTCCGACTGTTGGTCAGTTTGGGATTGGCCATCAGGTAATCCTGAATGACTTTGACTTGCAGCGGGATAATCTCCTTTCGTCCGTAATACCCGTTGCTCCAGGTTGACACCAGTTCAGCAAGCTTCATCGGGCTCAGTTTCGAGGCAGCGGCGACGACCGGAGCCAACTTGGCTTCCGTTTCGTGAGGCCAAAACTTGGAGGTTTCACTTCGGTAATACTGACCATTCCCACCTCCAGCCCAACCGTCCTGAACCCATTTGGCATACTCCGGAAATTTCGCGAGCAAGGCCTTGGCTTCCGCGAGCGGCGGCTCGGCATCCTGATCAGCGACTTTTCCCAGATTATAGGCTCGGACCGCGACGGCCCAATTGAGACGCAGAGCCATTTCTTCATCGAATGATATCACCTTGGCCAACTGGCGATAAGCAGTGAGTACCTTATCGGTGACCTTCACCTTGCGACCTTGCTCAAGATATCCATCGACTTCGGCAAGCAACCAGCGGAAGTGATCCCAGTAATGGGTTTGCAGCAAGTCCACCGAAACACCAGCCTTGATGTTGGCATGCAGGCGATTGGCGACGGCGAGAACGTCCTGACGCTTCCGTGCTTCGGCGAGGAACCATTGATCGAACTGTCGGGAAATCGGGTTCACTGCAAGACGATCTCCCAAACTGCGATTGAAGGAATACGCGGCCGCAATGTCATTCAGCTCGATTCGCAACTGAGAATCAACCGCGATCACCACCGGCCCGACGACCTCCGACTTGGGATCCGCCTTTTTCAAGAACTGCTGATAAAGGGCAGCCGATCCGCTGGCATCGCCGCTCAGCTCGGCGGCACGACCGGCGAGATAGAGAAGATTGATGTCCGCTGCGATATTCTGGCGAAGCCACTTGCGGGCCTCCGCGATTGCTTGGGTTGGTTTCCCCTCTTCGATTCCCGCTTTGAGAAGATCAACGATCACCTTCTCGGGCTGGGTTTCCACAGATGCCGAGATGGCCTTCCGTTGCTCGTCAAAAGTCGCGCCAGCCAGTGGAAGGACCAGAGACACCCCGAGAACAAACAGCCCGGATCTTTTCAAAAATACCCTCATGACCAATCTTCTGAAATCAAGGTTTCCTACTCTCCCGCCTCGGCTTCGATCCCGGCCAACTTCTTGCGCGCGTCGGCGACAAACTTGCTAGTGGGATAATCGAAGATCAGCTTCTGCAGCTTTGCCTTCGCGGTGGCCTTGTCGCCCATGCGATATCCGACGTTTGCCCAAAGGAGGAGCATCTCGTCGAGAAACGCGGCATCGGGATAGTCATTGAAAACATTCTCCAGCAGGTCCGCCGCTTGCGCGAAGGCATCCGTTTCGACGTAATGACGAACGACCCGTCCAAGTGCTTCGGCGGCGAAGGAACTTTCGGGATATCGTTCGTAGGTCTTTCGGAAGGCGGCAACCGCGGGGCCCATGGCATTTTGAAGAGCGGTCGCTTTGGTCAAACCTGCTTTGCCCCACTTACTGTTGTGAGCATCGGCTTTCTCCACGGAATCGATCGCACGTTTTTGAAGGGTCTCTCCGATCCGGAACTGAGCTTCGGCAGCCGAGATGGGATTCTCGAGTTTGAGGACTTGTTCGTAAACTCCGACTGCTTTCTCAAACTCTTCTTTGTCCGTCAGACTGCGACCAAGGGTCATGAGGGCCTTGTCCGCCAGCACCGATTCGGGATAGAGGCGGTTAAAGGCGAGGCAGGTCGCGGTTGCGGCATCAAAGTCATCCTTGAGCAGTTCGCTCTCCCATTTGAGACGGAAGGCATTCTCAACCAGATCACCGGGAAGCTTCTTCCGGTTCATGATGATTGGGTCGACTTTCCCCAGTGCTTCCTTCGCCCGTAATGCGGCGCGTTCATCAAGGCCCATGTCCTTATAGATCCGCCTCCACTGATCCTTTCCGGGCTTTGAGCAATTCCTCAAACACCACAAACTGATCGGCGGTCACTCCGGAGTTCACTGAACCGGAAACCTTCACGCGAGCTTCAGTCGTGCGAGGCTCATTTCCATAGAGGTGAACCTTGTCGGTGTAGGTGACAAAGAGTTCATCGAGTTCATCACAGTGAAGCACGTTGTCGCTGGCACTTGGAACCACCCCATCGGCGAGCGGTGCCAAGTTCACCTTTCCGATGAAAACCCCGGTACGAATGGCATTCCCCTCACCCTTTTCCTTCAGGGTGAGGGTGATGCTGTCACGTTCCTTCCAAACATCTTCGTCTTCGTCATCGAGGGCAAAGATATCGAGCATCTCCTGCTCATCGTCTTCCGCTGCTGCGGCGGCGGCTTCGACTTTGTAATATGACTTCACCGTGAGCGTGAGCGACTCGGCGGCATTGGAGGTATCGAGATCGGCATCACGAAGCATCATCACCTGCGGCTCGCCGGGATAGGCGATGTAAGCTGGCGTGGAATGGTCCCCGAGGAAAAATCCGACGGTTCCCGTACTCACCGCTTTCACTTTCCCAACACGAGGAACGCCCTTCCTTCCATCGAGGGTGCTGTCATCGATGTAAGTGACCTCAAGCGTATCGCCTCCGATCATTTGCAAAACTCCGTCGCCTGGTTTGGCGGCTCCGAGAGCGGTAGGAGCTGACGTCAGCATCTCGTGCTTCTTCCCGGGAACAGGAACTCCGGTCAGGGTTTCCATGTCACCGCTACTTACCTTGACCTGGGCCTGCACCGGCACTCCGAGCTTCCGCATGACCGGGACATCGGCATCGACAATCTTCGAGTAAAAGCGCTGTCCGATTTCAATCCGGCCAAGTTCTTCACCTCCCTCACCTGCTTCCTCTACTTCGGTTCCCACCAGGGAAAGCGAATCGATCGCTTTGTTCCAGTTCTTCAACTGGTAGTGACTCATCCCAATGTAGAAGTACGCCATGTTAGCCCATTTAGTCCGAGCGGCGACTTCGGTAAGGCGTCGGAACAAAGGAAAGCACGCGCTGTATTGTCCGCCTTGGTAGTGACTAAACCCTGCCTGGAACAAAGCCTCATGATAGAGAGCCGTTTCTTCCTCGGTTTGCTTTTCTCCCGGCTCTGGAACCAGCACGCGGGTCAGTAACATAAAGTGCCCCAGAGCTTCCTTGGTCTGACGTTGCTCAAGGTAATGACGACCCATTTCCATGTGAGCCATGTGAGCGAGGAGTTGACCTTGGTTATCCCGAACCACGGTATTCAACATCGCGAGACCACGCTCGTATTGCTTGTATTCCATCAACTCGATGGCCTTGTCGAAAAGGTGCTTGGCCCGGCGATCGATTCCTTCACCGGCCCGTTCGCGCGGAGCTTTCTTGCCCTCTTCCTGCGCCTGGAGCCCGGTGGTCATGCCTAGCGTCAGGCAAAGACCTCCGATTCGTCCGATTCTTCCAAATGTCATCATGATTGTTGGTGGTGTTGATTATTCCTCCGCTTCGGCTTCACCGCCGACGAGGGCGACTCCGTAGTTTTCGAGGCGGTTGTGAGCTTCACTCGATTGCTTGCTCTTGGGGTAATTTTTCAGGACGCGACGAAGCTGGCTCACTTCTTTTCCTTTGTCGCCGCTGAGACGATAAATGTCGGCAATCCTCAAACCGGCTTGCGCGGCATTCGATCCACCCACCGACTCAAGCTGCCCGACGGTCTTGATGGCTTTGGCGTATTGCTTGAGCGCAACCAAACAATCGGTCTCCCCCCAGGTCGAAGCCGGTTGTTGGTTGGCAGCGCGATAAGCTTTGATCGCTTCCTCATAGCGTCCGAGACTTTGGAGGAGACCCGCCTTCTTCATCACCACGCCATCGGCATACTTGGGGTCTTTAAGAAGAGTAGGGATTTCGGCCAGCGACTTTTCTTGGTTGGGGGCGTTGCGATGGCTACGGGCGTAGAAGTAATCGAAGCGGGCTTTGGCCGCCATCGTCTTGTCTTTGATCCGGGCAAAGTAGCCGACGACCGTTTCCTCGGGAAGATAATAGCCGGCGAAAGATCCAAATTGAACCATCTCCTCGTCACTGAGACTTCCTGTATTGATTGACCGCATCACCGATTGAGCTTCGTCGTGCATCCCCAGCGGATAGCGCAGCGAATTCATGAGCGACATCTTTTCCTTGGTTTTCATGCCGGAGAGAAGCGGCTTGCTCGTTTCCGCAAAGAAAGCCGAACGCACTTCCGGCACCGGCTTGTAGTAATCACACCACTGCAGGACCCGCTTGATGGTGGCGGGCTTGACCGCGAACTGCTTATTCAGGCGCGCCTTCCAAGCCTCGGGATCCTTCTCGACCACCATCATGACATCGGCCCAAGTCTTACGGAGTCCATCGTTTTCAGTGAAGCGATCGCCCACCTTGCTTCCCCAATAAGTGCAGACTTCCTTTTGTTTGGCATCCTCCTTGTTTGTTTTGAGCGCAGTTTCGAGGACGACCAACCAATAGCGTTCGTCTTCTTCCGGATTTTTGGTTTTGCTTCCCCGGCCATCAAACCCACTGGCTTCGATGTAAAACTCCTTCAATTTTTCGTGGTTGGGATTTCGGCGAACATAGTGAGCCGTGACGGCACGGCGGGCATCTTCGGCAGCCCTCGTGTTGCTTTTCACGAAAGCGATCGCAGTCCGCCACTGATATTGGACGGCTTCGTCAAAATTTCCACGTTCCGCCATGACCTTCCCCAGATAGGCCAAAGCAGTTCCGGAGTTCGGTTGAGTGACGTAGTCGTCATCCTTGACCATCTTGGCCCAGACGGAGGTTTTTTTGTCCTCGTCTCCATTCAGCCCATGGCACTCTCCAATATAATAAAGGGCGGCGGCGGCATAACGAACCTCGTCCGGGAAGTAATCCACGACGTCCTGATAAGCCTTTATCGCTGCATTCCGTTTCTCAACAAGATGCAGGCACCGGCCCATCCGAAGAAGAACGTAAGGAAGCGCCTTGCTTTTCCCAAACTCAAAGGAGTAGGCCTTGTAGGCGGCAAAGGCCCCTTTGTAGTCCTTTTTGTTGAAGAGCTTATCAGCATCCTCGAGATTCAGTCCCTCAAAGGTATCCAGTTTCACAAAGTCTTTTCCCGGATAGAGAATTTCCTTCCCTGCGACATCCTCTGCTCCCGCATTCGGGAGGACAACGGCCACGACGTAAGTCAGTAAACGAACACCTAGACTTGTCAAATGAGCTCCTCCGTTTTCCATCAGCATATACGAGTTTGCGCAACGTCGCCGCGTGAGTCCATCCTTTCATCAATCCCTACCCAATGAATGATTCTACCTGCACCTTTTGGGGTCCACTCGACGAGCCGGAGTCGAAAATTTCTCTTCTGGTCCGAAACGCCATTTTCGAGGGTCTTATCCACGCTCCCATCCTCGTGGGAAATCTTCCGGAATCTGCCGTCTTCGACCGTGAACCCCTACACCTTCCACATCCCGTCCCCCCGCTAAATTTCCAACAAAAACTGGGGCATCTTTACGAGGAGGCTTTCGCTACTTTGTTGCGATTCTGCCCCAACTACAACCTCCTGGAAGCCAACCTGCCTGTTCGCCGCGATCAGCATAACACAGTGGGTGAACTTGATTTTCTATTACGGGAAAGAGGTCGGGAGAAAATGGTCCACCTTGAACTCGCCATCAAGTTCTACCTTGCCGTCGATACCGATCAGGGCCCGGTTTTTCCAGGTCCGGATGCCCGGGATCACTACATGAAAAAGATAGCCCGCCTTCGTGAGCATCAACTCACTTTGACTCAAAGACATCGTGAACATCTTCCCACGCACTATCAAGACACGGAGATTGTCACCCGACACCTCGTTCTGGGCACCTTGTTTGATCACATTTGTGCACCAACCCCCTCCAAACCTGAGTTTCTATCCCAGCAAGCACGAAGAGGCCAATGGTTAGAAGTCGGAGACCTTAGAAAGCATTTCGATAAACGAACGCCGCTTCGCGTGATTCCAAAACCTCTCTGGGGGGTGCCATCTGATTTTCTTGGTGACCTTAATCTGGAGCCCTTTTCGCCACCCCCAACTCTTGAGCGTTGCCAAATGGTCCTCACCCCGGATCACGACGCCCTCTTTGTGACTCCCAACCGCTACCCGAATCATCAGGGAGCCGGCATCCGGTAGATCAATCTTAGGGAATCCAGACGTAATCTCGCCCGACCCAGTGCTTCTCTCAAATCGAGATGGTAAGCATCCCACTTCTCGAGCTCCCGTTCATCGATCAAAGGATTCACCTCGGCCAAATCAAGCAGACGGGCCTTTTCGCGCCCGAGGGTTTCCTCCATTGATTCAAGCGCTTTTTTGAGAGAGCGGACCTTTCGCTGCCCGGCCAGTGCATCGATCGCCTTTAACATGGCCGGAATGATTTCTCCGGTCACCTTTGGCTGTTCCAGAAGCCTACGATGATTGCCCCTCCTAAGGACCGCTTTCATCAAAGCGGGATCGGCAGTCATATCCTTACCCTGATGATCGACCGCGACTCTGACAGGAACGGGCGGAAGAAAATGATCGGTCTGCAAAGAGGCTGGCGCGACGCACTCAACAATGAAGTAGGCCTCCAGAATAATCGCTTTGGGCCCCGCCACTTCCCAAACCCCGAAGGCGCTGTTCCCGGCCTCGCTACCTAGGAGAATCTCAAATCCATCTCGAACCATCGGATGATCTGCTGTCATGAGCCCGATTTCTTCCCGACTCAAGGCACGATCACGGTCAAAGGTCACGCTCAACCCATCTTCGGGAAGCTCAGGGAAGGCATCAGTAATGACATGTCCTGGTTTGAGCAAATATCCTCTCGAGGACATCTCTTCCACTGCGAGACCAAAGTGATCAAAAAGCCGCAGAACCCAGTCTTCGAAAGTGCGATCGTGATCCCATTCATTGATCACCCCGAGCAGATCATCGATGGGATCACGACCTTGCGAAGTCAATGCCAACAAGCGGTCCACCCCTCGCTCCATCTGCTGCTCAATGTCATCGCGAAGCTTTTGTGATTGAGTAATGAAATCATCCAGAGTCTCTGCTTTGATTCCCTGAAGACGTTTGACCAGGGTTTCCGCGCCCGGGAGATTTTTTTCAAAGGCATTGAGCCCTTCCTGATACCAACGCGCATATCGTTCACCAGGATCTCCTTTCACGTAAGGCACGTGGATATGAATGGTTTCACTTTGTCCGATCCGGTCAAGCCGCCCGATCCTCTGCTCCAACATTTCGGGGTTTTCCGGAAGATCGAACAAAACCAGGTGGTGGGCGAACTGGAAATTTCGGCCCTCGCTCCCGATTTCAGAACAAAGCAAGAGTCGCGCTCCATCATCTTCCGCAAAGTAGGCTGCATTGCGGTCCCTTTGCATCAGGCTCAGCTCGTCGTGAAACTGGGCAATCTTCATATTAACCCGATCCAAAAGCGCTTCCGCGATTTCCTCGACCAACTCCAAGGTTTTACAAATCAAGAGCACTTTCCTGTCCGGATGTTTCGCCAGGAAGTCGACCAACCACTCGACCTTCAGTGCAAAAGCATCCCCACCGGTCAGCTCGACCAGATGGGATTTACGCTCCGGAAATCCGCTGAGTTGTTTTCTCGTATTCCGAAACATCACCCGTCCGGTGCCGAAGGAATCGAGGAGATCTTCAACCAATCGCTGTCTCCCACCCGGTTGATTAATCCGGGCCAACCCGTTCTGAAATCGCTCGGAACGGCCGGCAAAAAACGCCTTCTTCGGTTGTCCTCCTTCACGAATGACATCCACCACATCGGCCACCTCCTCATAGCCACTGGATTCCTTCAGGAAAGTTTCAAGGTCGTTGTATCGATTCGGGTCGAGCAGTTGCAGGCGTGCGAAGTGTCCCTCCACCCCGAGCTGTTGCGGAGTGGCGGTGAGAAGCAGCACCGAGGGGGTCTCGGCAGCTAAAGCCTGAACCAATTCATAACCTTCGCTAGGCTCATCGGGTGACCATTCCAGATGATGAGCCTCATCGACAATCAGGAGATCCCAACCGGACTCAATCACTTCGGGAATCCGTGAAGGATAGTCCAAAAAGAACTCTTGCGAACAAATCACCAGCTGCTCTTCAAGGAAGGGATTACCCTCCGGAATCGCCCGGCAGCGTTCCTCATCAAAAAGAGCAAAGCGATACTGAAAGCGCCGAAACAATTCAACAAACCATTGGTGGACCAAGGGCTCGGGCACGAGAATGAGCACGCGCTCGGCCCGACCAGTCAGATGAAGCCGGTTCATTATCAAACAGGCTTCAATCGTCTTACCCAACCCGACTTCGTCAGCCAAAAGTACTCTTGGCTCGAGCCGAGAACTGACCTCGCGGACAATCGAAAGCTGATGAGGCAACAAATCAACTCTCCCGCCCAGAAATCCACGCACCGAGGACTCTCGGATCTTAGCCGCACGAAAAAGCGACTCCACCCGCAAATGAAAGGTCCGCAGGTCATCCACCTGTCCTCCTAAAAGACGGTCATCCGGTTTGGAAAAACTGATGGCATCATCAAGCTCCTGCTCGGGATATTCCTTTCCTCCCGCGAGGTAGCTTAAAAGACCTCCGGCTTCCGACACCTCCTCAATTTGAATCGACTCGCCGCTTCGCAAGAGAACCTCGTCCCCTTTTTTGAACCGAACCCTCAGCACTGGAGCGCTTGCGAGCGCAAAAACTTTCCGCTCCCCCGTTGCGGCAAAAAACAGCGTGATACGACCATTCCCCGACTCTTCCAGAATCCCCAAGCCCAATTCCGGCTGGTTTGTATTCACCCATCGTTGGCCTGGCTTCATTTGTTCATCCATCGCGGAGCTTCATAGACCCGATTGCCGCCGGACCAAACTGCGAATGATGCGAATTTCTCTTGGCTAGCATCGTCCCGCACCTGAACCTCCCCACCCATATCCGCTCACGCAATCATGAAGGAACTGAAAGACGGTATCCGCTCCTCGGTGCACATTGACTTCGAGGGCAGGGTCCACAAAACCTTCCGGGGCACTG
>JBMYLT010000020.1:46475-60342 GCA_049596615.1 Akkermansiaceae bacterium
GATTCGCCAACGAAGTTGCCGTTCTCAATGCTCTGGAAGACCGGGGTGCTCCCAATGTCCCTAGACTTCTCAAACATTACATCGACAGTCTGACCATCATCACCACAAACTGTGGAGCTCCAGCCCCTCTGGTTACCCAAGAAAAGGCCCGGGCGCTTTTTACCGAATTGGAAGATCTCTACGGCATTCGGCACGATGACCCGGAGCCCCGCAATGTCACCTATTCCCCCCAGCTAGGCCGCTTCTGCCTCATCGATTTCGAGCTTTCGGAAATCTTGCCGGTTCCCGAAGGACTTCATCTTCCCAAGACGGATGTCCTTCGGACCAGCTGGAAGGCTCTCACCGAAAAAGGAAAACATCATCTGGTCAACGACGACTCGTGGCTCGCTCTTACCGTCAATCCGGATTCCACCGACCGTCTTCCTGCTTCAGGCGAAATTTTTCTCGATCCATCCCATCTCGTGCTCGCGGTGTCCGACGGAATGGGAGGAAGCAATGCCGGGGAATTTGCCTCCAGCCTCCTTATGTCGCGAATCCGCAAGGACGCCGGCAAGCTCTTTCACCACTTTCAAGAGGACCACGGAGGCCAGGAAGCCTTGAGCGAACTTCTTCACAAATGTCACAGGGACCTCAATGGTTTAGCCGCAGCCAACGGGAACGCCACCGACATGGGAGCCACCCTGACCCTGGCCTGGATCAGCCATCAACATTTCCACTGGGCTCACATTGGCGATTCCCGGCTATACCTCATCGACGAGGAAGGAGTTCGCCAACTCACCCGTGACGATTGCCTCGTTTGGGACCAATGGCAGCGCGGCGAACTGACCGAATACGCTTACCGCAACCACCCCCGGAAGTGCATTTTGAACGATGTCCTAGGAGGCGGCCACCACCATCCCCATCCAAAAACCGGCTCCTTTCCCCTCAAAGACTCCCAAAGGCTCATGCTCTGCACCGACGGGATCATGGACGGTCTCTGGGAAGCTATCATCCGCCAACAACTCGCTGACAAGGCTCCCGTCGATCGGATTGCCCAGCTTCTGGTCGAAAGAGCCGTCAAAAACGACCCGACGGACGACACCACCCTGATCGTAGCCGAAATTGCGCGCGTCTAGCGAGTGTCCTTCAAATCAGGGACTTGGCACAGGAATTGCTTTCTTGGCTTGCGAAGCGTGAAGGGCCTTGGTTTTATCCGGCCGTAACGTTTCCAAGCGTTGGAAACCAACTCCACGTAACCAAATCAGACAAATGGCAAAATACCGACTCGATTACATCTGGTTGGACGGCTACACGCCCGTTCCAAATCTTCGCACCAAGTGCTGCATCAAGGAATTCGACGAATTCCCGACCCTCGAACAGCTTCCTGAGTGGGGCTTTGACGGTTCCTCCACCCAGCAGGCCGAAGGGGGCGACTCCGATTGCGTCCTTAAGCCGGTGGCAGTCTTCCCTGACGGAACCCGCGAAAATGGAGCTCTTGTGATGTGCGAGGTGATGCTCCCCGACGGCACCCCTCATGCCTCCAACAGCCGGGCCACCATCCTTGATGATCCCGATGCCTGGTTCGGATTTGAGCAGGAATACTTCCTCGAAAAAGACGGTGCCATCCTCGGATTCCCCAAAGGCGGTTACCCTGAACCCCAGGGCGGATACTACTGCGGTGTCGGCTACAAAAACGTAGGTGACATTGGTCGCGCCATCGTTGACGAACACCTTGATCTCTGTCTCTACGCCGGCATTAACCACGAAGGGATCAACGCCGAAGTGGCCATGGGTCAGTGGGAATTCCAGATCTTCGGTAAGGGCTCCAAGCGGGCCGCGGACCAGATCTGGGTCGCTCGCTTCCTACTTCTCCGTCTCTGTGAGGAGTACGGTGTCGACGTGAACTGGCACTGCAAGCCCCTCAAGGGTGACTGGAACGGTTCCGGAATGCACTGTAACTTCTCGACCGCAAAAATGCGTGAAGAAGGCGGCAAGGAATATTTCGACAAGCTGATGGCAGCCTTCGAAAAGAATTGCATGGAGCACATCGCGGTCTACGGACCCGATAACGACCAGCGGCTCACCGGCCTCCACGAGACCCAGTCCATCGACAAGTTTTCTTGGGGCATTGCAGACCGTGGAGCTTCCATCCGGGTCCCTCACTCCTTCGCCAAGAACGATTGGAAAGGCTACCTTGAGGATCGTCGTCCTAACTCTCAGGGTGACCCCTACGCCATCGCCAGTCGCGTCCTCGCTACCATCGCCGAGGCAGAGTAGGCGAAAGCTGAAGAAAGTCAGTTTATCAAAACGACCATCGGGAAACCGTTGGTCGTTTTTCTTTTAGTAACAAGTCGAGATAAAGAAATACTTTCCGCCGATCATCGGCTATCCCGGACGAAGGCTCTATACCTCGGAAACTATGCCCCCTTCTCCTGATTGTTTCCGTTCCTGAGGAGCTCGACACGCCTGGAAAGGTTCCCCTCATTCAGCGAGGTAAACTGACTGACCAACGGGTTGGTGAGAAGCATGCTGTAATAGAGACCCGAAAGACCAAAACAGAGCCCGGAAAAGCAGAGCAAAAGATCACATAATCCCCGAATCACCCCAAAATCCGAAAGGAAGATGCCGAGGAAAAGAAGGGTAAAGCCCCCCAAACCAGAGATTCGCATCTTGGCCCGGTTAGCGTTCGCAAGCTTGTCAGGATCCAGATAGATTTTTTCGAGTTGCTTCAGAATTTTAATCTCTTGTTTTGGTTTCAACATCTTCGCAACGGACGTTAACGGCTTTGCTCACTTGCTGTCAAAATCTTCAAATCCCTACAACGCTGGATCTTTCTGGCCGAGTCACCCAATTTGTGGTTTAGGTCTCCCATGTCAAATGAGCCTCAAGAAAGCGTAATCCCACACGAAGGTATAAAGGAGAACTTTCGTCAGGACGCCACTTCGGGGTTTGTCGTTTTCCTTCTGGCTCTTCCCCTGAGTCTTGGGATCGCGGCCGCCTCCGGATTCCCTCCCATCATGGGCGTAGTCACCGCGATTATTGGTGGACTGGTCGCGACTTTTTTCACGGGATCACAGCTGGCGATCAAAGGCCCGGCGGCCGGCCTCATTGTCATCGTGGCCGATTGCGTGGCTGCCTTTGGCGGCGGGACAGAGGGATGGAAACTCGCACTGGGCGTGATGGTCGTAGCAGGAGTTTTACAAATCTTGATGGGGTTTGCAAAATGGGGCAAGTTCGTTGACATCTTTCCGATCTCCGCCGTGCATGGAATGCTTGCTGCGATTGGCCTGATTATCATTGCCAAACAAGTTCCCGTCCTTCTCAACGTCGATCCCGCCATAGCCTCGGGAAAGAGCCCCTTCGCTCTTTACGGTGCGATCCCAGAATTCATTGGGAACCTTGATCCCGGAGTCTCGATGATCGGAATCGTTAGTCTGGTGATCATGATTGGATGGGGCTTCGTGAAGCACCCGAAGCTCAAGGTAATCCCGGCACCCCTTCTTGTGCTTCTCTTCGCCATTCCGACCGGACTCTATCTCGATCTTCAAGATTCCGCACCTTCCTACACCCTAGTCGAGGTCGGCCGTCTCGCTGATCAAGTTGGGCTCAATTCCAGCTTCGAAGGCATCTCCCAAACGGGAATCTTTGTGAAATTCGTCATCATGGTTTCCCTAGTTGGAACCCTCGAAAGCCTGCTCACGGTCAAAGCCATCGATGGACTCGATCCTTGGAAGCGAAAGGCCGAGCCCAACAAGGACATTATTGCAATCGGAGTTTCCAATACCCTGTCCGGTCTTCTGGGGGGGCTTCCGATGATCTCCGAAGTGGCCCGGAGTTCAGCCAACGTGGCCCAAGGTGCACGGACCCGTTGGGCCAATTTCTTCCACGGCCTCTTCCTTCTTGTGTCCGCGCTGCTGGCTTATCGCCTCCTAGAGATGATCCCCAATTCTGCTCTCGCGGCCATGCTAATTGCAGTAGGATTCAAACTTGCCCATCCGAAGGAGTTCATCAAAACCTTTAAGATCGGCTCCGACCAGCTCGCCATATTTGTCACGACTATCATCATCACTCTTGGCACCGACCTTCTCATGGGCATCGGAGCTGGCATGGTTCTCAAGGTCCTTATTCATATCAAGCGGGGAGCTCCCATTCCGTCTATTTTCCGGGCCGGAGTGACAGTTTCAGTCAAAAAAGAAACGACTACCGTGACTCTCGGAAAGGCGGCCACGTTTCTGAACTATCTCGGTCTGAAAAAAGAACTCGATAAAGTCCCGGCCGGGCAAACCATTTCCCTCAATCTGAGCAATACCGTCTTAGTCGACCACACGGTTCTCGAGAACCTGCACCAGTTTGAAAGTGACTATACTCGTGCCGGAGGTAAGCTCATCTACGATGGCCTCGACGAATTGAAGCCGTTTTCAACGCACCCGTATGCAGCCCGGCGGAGAGAAACAGGTCCGTCCTCATAATCAATCGCGGGACGATAGCATCAGCGCCCCCGACAAACCGGCCCGATTCCTGAGCGAGCTCAGCATGATGTATTTTCCGACGGGCGGCGTGTCCCAGTAGTTCCCTGCAAGTTCGACGAACTTTTCGCGCACCATTGGCAAAAGAGGCCCAAATTGGACCACTCCCCCACCAAAGACAACGCGATCCGGAGCCCAAACAGCCGTTAAGATCACCACCAAAGCGGCCAGGTATTCCGCCTCCAATTCCCATCCAGGATGATCGTCCGGCCATTCAGTAGGAGCACTCCCCCAACGTTCGCGCATCGCTGTCCCGCTAGCCTTTCCTTCGATACAATTCTGATGAAACGGACAACTCGAGAATCCCCGCTCAGGCTCGAGCGATGACTCCGGAACCAGCAAATGCCCAATTTCCGGATGACCACGCCCATGCCAAATCTTCCCATCGGCCACCACTCCGCCACCAATTCCGGTTCCCACCGTCACATAAATCAAGGTCGAGCAGTCACGGTGCTCCGGTTGAACAATCTCAGCGAGAGCAGCGGCGTTAACGTCAGTATCAACAGTCACGACAACCTCCTCTCCAAGATACGCCCGCATCTCCGAGAGATAATCGAACCCTTTCCATCCTTCTTTGGGAGTCTCTTGAATCACTCCATAGGAGGCCTTATCCGGATTCACTCCTAGCGGCCCAAAAGATGCGATTCCTATCCCCGAGATTGCTCCGTGACGTTCCTGCAGTTGATCAAAGGCTGCCCGAACGAGCGGCATTGTTTCGTCAGGTGAACGGGTCGGCACCACGACCTCCTCCAGGATCTCGCCATCGGCATACCCCATCGCACACACCCACTTGGTGCCTCCTGCCTCAATCGCCCCCACGACCTTTCGATCAGACATCAGTGTAGTACTTTCAGGAATTTCTTTTCTGCCTTTTTCGCCACCATCGCAAAGACCTGATCACCCGCTTCAAGAAGAGCATCAGCTCCGGGAACGATCGCTTGCAGGCCCTTCAATAGGCCCACTAAAATGCATCCTTCCGGCCATTTCACATCGGACACTTTCTTTCCATCGGCCTTCGCCCCCTTCGCGACATGAGTCTGCAAGACAATCCCATCGCCCAGTCTGCGCACAACATGATACTTCTCCGTCGTGACATAGCGGGAGATTTCCTTGCGGGATGCTTCCCTCGGACTGACCGCGGCTATTACACCGAAGTGGCGACCCGAAGTGCTAATCGCCCTTGCGTAGTCGGCCCGGTGAATCAAGGTTAGACAGTTTTTTGCTCCCAAATTGTGAGCTTGAAGGCAGGTCATCACGTTATCCTCGTCACTCCCGCTGGTTGCGACAAAAAAGTCCGCTTCTCCGACCTGTTCCTCCTCTAGTTCAGCCACCGAAGTGGCATCCGCATTGATCACGGTGGTGTGGGAAAGGCGGTCCTTGAGATCTTTGGCGACATCCGGGTCCCGTTCAAATATTCGTACTCGGCAGTTCCAGCTTTCCAACATCTGAGCCAGCGAAAAGCCGTATTCGCCACCACCGAAGACTACGACACGGGGCCCTTCTTTCAGCTGAGCTTCCTTGTGAAAGAGTCCCACCAACTGCCGGAGCTTGTGTGGGGCTCCAAAGACCGTCACGATCTCTCCCCCTTCCAACACCGAGTCAGCATTGGCCACTTCATCCCGCCCGTCCCGACTTACCAAAGCCACTCGGGTATTGGCAGGAAGTTTGAGATCTCGCAAAGGCTGCCCTAATGCCGCGCTCTTGGAACTAACGCGAACCTGTTGCAACTCAATCCGCCCTCGCGCGATTTCTTCCACCACGAGGGAATCAGGATTACGAATGAACTTCGCCAGCTCGATTGCCGCCAGTCGCTCGGAACTAAAAATGTGATCGATGCCAAAATGGCCCCGGAAGTCAAAAAGCCATTCTTCGCGCTGCAATCCCGGGTGAACCCGGCTGATTACCCGCTCCACTCCCATCGATTTCACCATCGAGGCACACATTAGATTCACCGAGTTCTCGCTCGTCAAAGACAGGAACAATTCGCACTCGCTAATGTTGGCCTCGGCAAGGGTGTGGAGACTTGAGCCATCGCCAACCACCACCTTTCCCTCAATTTCACTCTGTAGCTCGGCGGCCGATTGAGCATCGCTCTCGATCACCGATACCGAATGCTCCAGCCTTGAAAGCTCGATGGCGAGATGGCGCCCGATCTCACCTGCCCCGACAATAATGATATTCATGGTCTTGCTAATCCGAACGGAAATCCCGGTAAGCCGAGATGATGCGTCCGACGACAGGATGACGGACAACATCGGTTGTGTCGAAATGATTAAACGCCACTCCTCGAACGCGTTTCAAGGCTGCTTCTGCCTCCAAAAGGCCTGAAAATCCACGATTCTTCAGATCAATCTGCGAAGCGTCACCGGTGATGACACAACGAGAGCCCTCACCCAGCCGAGTCAGGGCCATAAACATCTGTTCTTTGGTTGTGTTTTGAGCTTCATCTAGGATGACAAAGGCGCGGGATAAAGTCCTCCCTCGCATGTAGGCTAGCGGGGCAATTTCAATTGATCCATCTTCAAGGCGCTTGGCCCCTTCTTCAAATCCGAGCATGTCATCGATCGCGTCGTAAAGAGGCCGCAGATAAGGCGCCACCTTGTCCCGCATGTCACCCGGCAAAAAACCAAGGGCTTCGCCAGCTTCTACCGCTGGACGAGTCAACACCACCCGGCTGATTTCCTTCTTGTTTAGTAAATCGAGAGCCATTGCCACCGCCAAATAAGTCTTTCCGGTTCCGGCGGGTCCCAACCCAAAAACGACCTCATTCGCCGCCATGGCATTGAGATACTCCAATTGATGATGACTCCGCGGCACTACCGGCTTTCGCCCACGGGCGCCCACCAGTTGAATACGGGCCAATTCTGAAATCGAACCTTTGCCTCTGGCGGCCAAATCCACCGCCATGCGAAAATCGCGAGCCGTCACTCCAGGTCCCCCTCGGCGAGTCTCTTCAAGGTCCGAAAAGACCTCCTGCACCAGCTCGCATCCTTCAAAAGGGCCCCGGGCCAAGATCCAGCTGTCGCGGGTTACCAGGGTCACCTTCGCTTTCTCCTCAAGATAGCGTAGCTCCCGCTCTTCATGACCAAAAAGCGACTGCAAAAAATGGGCGCTCTCATACTCGAGCTTGATTTGGTGTTCATCGGACACAGCGCAGGAACTAGCCTGAGTCCGCCTAACGAGCAATTCACAAATCCCCTCCATCCGCTCTCCCTTGACAAAAGGCATCCCGCCGCCACTATCCCCCCGTAAGACAGGGGTGTTTCTTCGTCACCGGCGCAGATCCTGAGATCATACCCTTACCACCAGCCAAAGCCACCGGCAGCGGTTGGGAGTCAGACCAACATCTCGCTCATGCCTGTCGCGCTTCATTCCTCAATAGCCGGCAGGCTTTTTATTTCCTACAAACTTCCAGATTCATGATCTCACCCGACGAAAACAGTCTCACTCCGGAGAACTCCAAACAGCGCTCCGACTACACCGGCAACTTCATCGAGGACATCGACAACTCAGCCGAACTCGAAGCCATTGCCAAAGACCCCACTATTTTTCCCAATTCGACCCGCATCTACGTCGAAGGCAAAATTCATGAAAACATTCGGGTCCCCATGCGCGAAATCCGCCTTTCCGATACCGAGCACCAGAATGGCGTGATCGAAAAAAATGCCCCCATCCGGGTCTACGATTGCTCTGGCCCGTGGGGCGATCCGGAGTTCGACGGCGACGTTCGCAACGGCCTCCCAGCTCTTCGGCGAGACTGGATTCTAAACCGTCAGGATGTCGAGGAATATGACGGTCGCGAAGTCAAAGCAATGGACAATGGCTACCTGTCCGAAGCTCATGCCGAAAAATACAACGAAAACAAATCAGCCAAAAACAAGCTCAAAGAATATCCCGGCCTGAAGCGCAAGCCGCTTCGTTCAACCGGGAAGCCCGTCACCCAAAAGTGGTACGCTGATCAAGGTGTTATCACACCGGAAATGGAGTTCATTGCCATTCGCGAAAACATGGGGCGCCTCGAGGAATTCAAAACGATTCATGATCGATACCCTTCGATCGACGAAATCCCAGAGGATGCCTCGGAGCAGATCAAAGAATTCATCCGACAGCAGAACTCGACGCCGGAGGGCTATGAAATGCCACGTCCGAGCGCGATTGACCCCATGAAACAAGTCTCTCGCAACGTGATGAATCACCAGCATCCAGGACAAGCCTACGGAGCAGAAATTCCCAAGCTTATCACTGCCGAATTTGTACGCTCTGAAGTGGCCCGCGGTCGCGCCATCATCCCCGCCAACATCAATCACCCGGAAAACGAGCCCATGATTATCGGGCGCAATTTCCTCGTAAAAATTAACGCCAACATCGGCAATTCAGCTGTCGCCTCAACTATCGACGAAGAGGTCGAGAAAATGCGTTGGGCCACCAAGTGGGGCGCCGACACCGTGATGGACCTTTCCACCGGTAAAAACATCCACGCCACTCGCGAATGGATCATCCGAAACTCTCCCGTTCCCATCGGCACCGTGCCTATTTACCAAGCGCTCGAAAAGGTTAATGGACGCATCGAAGAGCTCACCTGGGAGCTTTATCGGGACACCCTGATCGAGCAGGCCGAGCAAGGTGTAGACTACTTCACCATTCACGCTGCCGTGCTTAAGAAGTTTGTCCCTCACACTGCTCGACGGATGACCGGCATCGTCTCACGAGGCGGATCCATCATGGCAAAATGGGCGCTAGCTCACAACGCCGAGAACTTCCTTTACACTCACTGGGATGAGATCTGCAACATTTGCGCCGCCTACGACGTCTCCTTCTCGATCGGCGACGGCCTGCGTCCCGGATCAATTGCCGACGCCAACGACTACGCTCAACTCGCCGAACTCGAAGTCCAAGGCGAACTCACCAAGCGAGCCTGGGCCAAGGGCTGTCAAGTCATGAACGAAGGCCCTGGTCACGTCCCGATGCAACTCATCCAGGAGAACATGCAGAAGCAGATCGATTGGTGTCACGAAGCCCCATTCTACACCCTCGGGCCACTCACAACCGACATTGCTCCCGGTTACGATCATATCACGTCAGGTATCGGAGCCGCCAACATTGGTTGGTATGGCTGCGCCATGCTCTGCTACGTCACCCCTAAAGAGCACCTTGGCCTCCCCAACCGGGACGACGTTCGCGAAGGTGTCATCACTTACAAAATCGCCGCCCATGCCGCTGACCTTGCTAAAGGACATCCCGCCGCTCAAGAACGGGACAACGCGATTTCCAAGGCACGCTTTGAGTTCCGCTGGCGCGACCAATTCGCCCTGGGACTCGACCCTGCCCGCGCCATCGATTTCCATGACGAAACCCTTCCCGCCGAGGGAGCCAAAACCGCTCATTTCTGCTCGATGTGCGGTCCCACCTTTTGCTCGATGAAAATCACCGGCGACGTCCGCAAATACGCTGAAGAACACGGCTACGCCGAGGCACCAAAAGAAATGGCGGAAACGAGCTAAATCCGCTCCCGCTTCACCACTTCCATCTCGCCTTTCCAGTGGCGACTGAAGATTACCCTCTCACGACGGGTCATTGATTTCTTGGGTGACCCGTATTCGACCACGAGCGTGGCGCGACTGCTCTTAATCATGGACTCTCGCACCCTGAAAACCGGACCACTCTTGCAACGAAAAAAGACATGCAGGGCGACATCCCAGTGATCGGCATTCCAAAGGTAGGCCGACGGCTCGAAATCAGGCTGCCACGCCATAGCCAGCAAGACTTCCCTGACCGCCGCCTCACCATGATTGTGGATCAGGCGGCGCGCCATGCGTTTGTTGGCCAATCCTTCCAGATAACCCGCAATGGGATTGAAATGATAATTGTCGGCTTCTTTCAAAATCGCCTTCTGATGCTCTCCCATCAGACGCTGCATCTCCTCCCGTCCGATCAATCCCTGCTGCCATTGAAACATCAAATGCTTCGGATTTGGGAAAGGGGCCAATTTCATCCGGAAATCATCTATCACAGACCGCCCGCCTTGTCCACCTGTCGAAGCAATGTTAGTTAGCTGTCATGCAGGTCCAAAAAGTGAAATATGCCATCTGGGCGGCCAACCACCTTCGCGCCATCAAATTCTACCAAGACACCTTTGGGGCCGATCTTTCCTTTGAGATGGAGGTCTGGAGCGAAATCACCCTTTGTGGTTCCACCATCGGCATTCACGGAGGCGGCGAGGGCAAAAGAACATGGACCGGACTCAGCTTCCAATGCGACGACATCAAGAAAGGCATTGAACTGGTCCAAAAGAACGGTGGCGGACTGGTCCGCGAACCGGAGGAAGAAGATGGCTTCATCCACCTCGCTTTCTGCTTCGATACCGAAGGTAACGAATTCATGCTCACCCAAAAACGCCCCCAATAACCCGATCACTCCATCACCCAATCACCATCTACCATGTTCCAATACCCGCTCGGCCTCCTGCGCCTCCTTTCCCTTCTCGACGGTCTCTCATTTGTTGTTCTCCTCTACTTCGCGATCTACGAAAAACGGATTCTTGGTGACGACACCGCCGTTAGAGTCCCCGGCATGATCCACGGCGTCATCTTCACCCTTTTTCTGGTCCTTCTCTACCTGACCATGGAAAACAGAAAATGGCCCACCAAACGAGCCGCTCTCGTCTTCGTCTGCTCCCTCATTCCTTTTGCCCCTTTTTTCCTAGAACCAAACCTGAAAAAGGAGCAGGAAGGCGAACAGGACAAATAATAGCTCCGCACCTTGATCAAAGAGTTGAACAAATTCGACGAATGATTGGCGGCAAAGTTGGAGCCAAGGCTCAAGAAAGTCGTCTCTTGTCGTAGGAATCAACTGGTTAAGCAACTCCCGAAAGCCCCGGAGACACATCCTCGCTAAACCAAGCCGTCGAAGTCTCTCCCTTTTTGCTCGTGAGTTAATCGATCCAACCACACACTCCCCCCATGAGAACACTCCTTGTTGCCATCTTCGCCCTCGTCCCCCTTCTTTCGCTTGCTGATCATCACAAAGAAAAGAAAGCTGCCAAAAAAGAAATGACCGCACCTTTCCGTCACGTCGTCTGCTTCAAGTTCAAAAAGGAAGCCACCCCCAAACAAATCAAAAAGCTCGAAACCGAATTCGCTGCGCTCAACAATTATTGATTTTGAATGGGGAACCAACGTGAGCCCGGAAAACCGCGCCAAGGGATTCACCCATTGCTTCATCGTGACTTTCAAGGATCAGGCCGGCCTCGACGTTTACCTTCCCCATAAAGCGCACCAGGAATTCGTCACCAAATTCGCGAAGCCGATTCTCGAAGACGTCTTTGTAATCGACTACATCGCGGAGTAGGTCGCTTGGTTTGCCGGGCCACTAGCTACTCAAAATAGGTATCGTCGTGAGCATACGGCGGGGCGCAGCAGCAAAGAAACTGCATCTCATCAGATGCTTTGATTTCATGCCATGCACCGGCTGGAATCAAGATAGCATCGCCAGGACCGACTGCCCTTTCCTCGCCATTGATCTCCATCACTCCAGAGCCTTTCAGGATGTAATAGAACTCCTCGCTCACCTGGTGATAGTGACGTTCAGTCGAACCACCCGACGGTAAAGTCGCCTCGGCGAGACTTTGTCCCTTCACCGGTGCATTGCTCAAATCCAACAAACTCCGGATCGTTGATCCATCCTTGGTGGTAAACGGCTCCTGCTCTTTCCGATTTCTGATCTCCATGATTTATCGTATTTCGTTGATGACAGCCTCAGCACACCTTCTCCCGTCCAGTGCCGCCGAAACAATTCCTCCGGCATAACCGGCTCCCTCACCGCAGGGAAAAAGCCCATTCAGTTCCGGATGCTGTAAATCGTCCCCACGCGGAATCCGCACCGGAGAACTGGTCCTCGTCTCAAAGCCAATCAACAAGGCATCCGGACCGGTGTAACCTTTCATCATGCGGCCAAACTTTCGCAACCCTCCCGCTAGCCGCCCCCCAATCTCACCGGGCAAAACCTCATCGAGCTTCACCGGATTTAACCCCGGAAAATAACTCGTCTTAGGAATTTCCTTGGAAACCCGTCCTGACAAAAAATCAGTCACGCGTTGTCCCGGTGCCACCTGTCCGCCACCACCAGCCTTCTTGGCCAGTCGCTCGATGTGCTTTTGATACCGGATTCCCGACAAAACATCATCGCCTTCAAACCCCTTGACATCCTCCGGCTCCACTCCCACCACCATTCCGCTGTTTGCAAAAGGAGAATCGCGACGCGACAGGCTCATTCCATTGACCACCACCTCATCGTTCTCGGTAGCGGCCGGAACGACAAACCCTCCCGGACACATGCAAAAGGAATGCACACTCCGCCCCTTCACCTGAGTCGCCAAACGATACCGCGAAGCCGGGAGATCACGCCCCCGCTCTTCGTCGTTCCGCAAGTGATACTGCACCCGGTCGATCAAAGGTTGTGGATGCTCGATCCTCACCCCCACCGCGAACGGCTTGGCCTCCAAGAGAATCTCCTGACGATTCAAGAGCTCGTAGATATCACGGGCCGAGTGTCCCGTCGCTAGAATGACAGCCTTTCCGCGAAACTCCCGCCCGTCTTCGGTCGCCACTCCCACCAGACGATCACCTGACTTGAGAAACTCCACCACCTTCGCTCCAAAATGAACCTCACCTCCGGCTGCTCTCACCGATTCACGCATCGCCATCACGACCTTGGGCAGAAGGTTCGACCCGATGTGCGGATGCGCCTCCACCAAGATCTTCTCCGGCGCTCCGTGAGCCACCAAAGTCCGGTAAACCTCTACCACTGGTCCTCGCTTCGTGGCTCGGGTGTAAAGCTTCCCATCCGAAAAGGTTCCCGCGCCCCCTTCGCCAAAACAGTAATTCGATTCCTCGATCACCCGCCCCTCACGCAAAATAGGAGCGAGATCAAATCGCCTCGACGAAGCATCCTTCCCGCGCTCCAAAACCACTGGCTTATAGCCCAACTCGAGACACCGCAGAGCAGCAAACATCCCAGCCGGGCCGCACCCGACAATGACCACCTCTTCCGGCTCAGCCGACAACTTCGGTGCTTCCCAAAGCAAGGGATCTTCTTTCGGTAAGACCTCATCAATTCCTACTTCCACCCGTAAGCAAAACTTCACCGGGCGCTTCCGCGCGTCGAGTGACCGCTTCAGCAACCTCACCTCCTTCACCCGTTCCGGCTTCACCCGCAACTTCCTCGCCACCCGTTTTGGCCACAGCTTTTCATCGCCCGCCTCCGCAGGACTCAGAACTAGCTCAACCACTTCCACTGCCATCGGCTCGAGGAAATACGCCGCCCCTCTCAAAAACTCAACCCCTGCCTTGTTTCGAAATATAAAG
>JBMYLT010000020.1:60352-72835 GCA_049596615.1 Akkermansiaceae bacterium
TTACCCGCTCACCAGAGTCTCATTATCCGATGACCACCCGACGAATGCTCTTCCTTTTCCTCTTCTCAATTCTCACCGCAGCTGCCGCGCCGAAGAAGATCCTTTTCATTGGTAACAGCTACACTGGCGGGATCAAGGGGGCGGTGACCAAACTCATCAAAGAGTCCCCTCACGCCGACACCGAGCTCACTTTCATCAATCCCGGAGGAAAAACCCTCGAGTTTCACCTCAAGAACAAAGCGACCACCGACAGAATCAAGAGCGGCAAGTTCGACTTCATCGTGCTTCAGGATCAAAGCCAGTTTCCCGCGATCTTTCCCAAGCGATTCGACAAGGCCGCGGTCGAGCTCGATAAGATCATCGATCAATCCGGAGCTCAAACCGTCTTTTACCAAACCTGGGGACGACGTGATGGCGACAAGATGAACAAGGAGCGTTTTCCCACTTACGAGAAGATGCAGAAAGGCCTCAGCAATAGCTACTCCGGCGCCGCACAAAAATGCCGGGCCAAGCTCGCTCGTGTTGGTGACACCTGGGCCCTCGTCCGCAAAGCCGATGACAAACTAGGACGCGAACTCTATCGCGGGGACGGTAGCCATCCCTCCGGAAAAGGAGCCTACCTCGCAGCCTGCGTCTTCTACCGTACCTTTTTCAACGAAGGTCCTGCCAAGAGCAAATTCACTGGCGGACTCACTGAAAAAGAGGTTCAGACCATTCGAACGGCTACTAATTCAACGAAATAAGAGGCTTCCTTAATGTTAGACATCACCTTCTTGACGCCCTTAAAAAATAGTGTTCTTATGAACATGTTTTGAGCGTTCTGCAAATCGAGCAACTTCGGCGTCAGCTCCGGGAAAAATTCCCGGAAGCTCATCGTCCTACTCCGATCGAGCCTCAAGAAATCAAGCCCGCTCCCTTGGAATTCCCGGCCGGACAGGTGTGCGAAATCGTGGCCTCGCACCCCTCCACCGGAGCTTCGCTAGTGCTGTGTGAGATCCTCGCCAAAAAACGTGACCTCCCGCTCGCGCTCATCGATGGGCGCAACACCTTCGACCCCGCCTCCTATGGTAATCGACGTTGCCGCCGCCTCATCTGGCTCCGTTGCGCCAAAACTGAACAAGCGCTGAAGTGCACCGATCTTTTCCTGCGTGATGGCAACCTCCCACTCGTCCTTCTTGATCTCCACCTCACCTCGGAACGCGAACTCCGGCAAATCCCTTCGTCGCTCTGGCATCGGCTTAAAATTCAGGCTCGCGATTCTGGAACCGCCCTCGCCACCCTGACTCCACGCGCCCTCTTACCTACCCCACACAAGCGCCTCACGCTGAGCAATCGTTTTTCCCTCGATCACCTCGAGCAAGTCCCGCCCGTTCTGCAAACCAGCCAACCCACCGACCAGAGCCTGGCCGAAAAAGCATGAACTACGCTGCGCTCCATTTTCCCGATCTCGCTCTCAGCGCGCTGCTGGCACGCGATGGCACTCCACTCGACCAGCCCGCGGCACTACTGTCGTCAGGAGAACGCGAAAAGTCCCACCTCATCACAGTCAACCACGCCGCCCGGCAGTTTGGCATCCAATCCGGCCTCCGCACGATTCGGGCCATCGCCCGCTGCCCCGAACTCCTCCTCCTTGATTCCGATCCCACCACCGAGCAATCCGCTCAACAGGAAACTCTCGCTTTCGTCGATTCCCTCGTCCCGGATTTTGAACTAACCACACCCGATACCTACCTCCTCGATCTCTCGACTCTCCTGCTCAATTCCCTCGATGATTGGCTCGCCCAAACCCGCGAGTCCGCATGCGATCTCTCTCTTCCACTCCAAACCGGTCTCGGTCCCACTCCCGATCTCGCCTACCTCGCCTCGCTCGTTCCCGGGCAAAACGATCCTCTTTTGCTTAAACTCAGCGATTCCTCTCTCACTACCTCGTTCCCACTGCCCCGCCTCAGGGTTCTCCAGCTCTGGGGCCTGCAAACTCTCGGAGATCTCGCCAAACTTCCACGACAAGGCCTGGCCGAGCGACTTGGTCCCACCCTCGCCAAGCTACACGACATCCTCCACCAGAAGCATCACCGTCTGCTCAAACTCTACCGTGCTCCCGACCAATACCAGATCGAGCACCACTTCGAACCTCCGGTCGCAAACCATGAACCGCTCCTCTTTATGGCCAAACGGCTCCTACAAACCCTCTGCAACCGACTGCGCCACCATCAACGCGCCGCCGCCGAGCTCCGGCTTCACCTCGCTTTCGACAACGGCGCGGCTCACGCCCGTTCGCTCACACTCTCCGAACCCACGCTCACGCCCGAGATTCTCTTGCGCTCACTCCACGTCCATCTCGACACTCTCAAAGTCCCCGCGCCCATCTCCTCTTTCCACCTCGAACTCATCGCCACGCGACCCCGTCACGCCCAGCACCAGCTCTTCACTCGCGGACTCAAGGATCCCAACGAATTTGCCAACACTCTCCGCCGCCTCGCCGACATTGTCGGCCCAGGAGCGATCGGCATTCCCCAGCAAAACGACACCTATCGCCCCGACTCCCTCATCCTGCATCCCGTCACACCCGATTTCCAAATACCCACCATCCAAAACTTCCACTCATCCGCCCAACTCCCTCTCAAACGCCACCGTCCTCCCATATCGGTCCACGTGGCTTCCGAAAAATGGAACCGCCACCAACGGCCTCTCGCTCTCCTCACCGGCCCCCATCAAGGCCCCATCCGAAAAGCCCGCGGCCCTTTCCCACTCTCCGGATCCTGGTGGGAAAACGGCTGGCAGGAAGCTCAGTGGGATGTCGAGCTTGACCAAGCCCTCCTCCTCCAACTCTCCTTCAAACCACCCGAAACCTGGCATCTCACCGGCATTTATGCCTGAGAAGGTCGAATTCTGCAGGGCTTCCGCCTTTCCAAAAATATGGAACTTCTCGCCAAATCTAATTTCTCCTTCCTCCGTGGGGCCTCATCGCCCGAGGCCCTCGTCGAGCGGGCTGCGCAGTTCGGACATCAATCGATCGCGCTCGTGGACCATCAAGGCTTCTACGGATCCGCCCGGGCCCACGTCGAAGCCAAAAACCTCGGTCTCAAAGCCATCGTCGGTACCACCATCGACTCACTCCCCGCTTTTGCCCAGCTCCCGCTCCTCACTAAATCCCGCACCGGATATCAGAATCTCTCGCGATTCCTCACTCGCTACCATTGTGAACAAAATGTGAATAACTTATCTAGCCTTGATTTAACGGGGATTCACGCCGTTCTCACTCCGGAATCGCTCGCCCGTCCGACCAAGAAGAAGCTCCTGGCAGCCGCACGGGATCTTTTGCGCCATTTCGGCCCTGGGAATGTCTCCATCTCACTCTTCCGCCATTTCCGGCGTGGCGAGGAACGACTCAACCTCCTCTTGCAGGATCTCGCGGATTTTCTCAAAATCCCCCTCATTGTGAGTAATTCCCCGATTTATTCACATCAAGCCGACCGACTTCTGGCCGACGCCTTCACCTGCCTGCGGGAGCACAAAACCCTTGATGATGCCGGGCGTTTGCTCGAGTGCAACGGAGAGCGTTTCTTGAAGTCACCCGAAGAAATTCGCAAGTTATTCATAAATCATCCACAGGCTTTTCAGCACACTCTCGCACTCGCCGAAGAGTGCAGCGATTATTCGCTCGAAAAGCTCGGCTATCGCTTTCCATCCTACCAGGATCCAGACAGTGGAAAGTTCCTCACAGGTTATGAACAGGATCAATTTCTACATCAGATCGCCGAAAAAGGCCTAAAGTCACGTTTTGGTATTTTAAGTAAAAAATATAAACAACAACTTAACCAGGAATTATTAACGATTAAAAAACTTCAGTTCTCAGGTTATTTTTTGATCGTCTGGGATCTCGTGCGCTTCGCGCGTTCCCAGGGCATTCTCTGCCAGGGCCGCGGATCAGCTGCCAACTCGCTCGTCTGCTACGCGATCGGGGTCACGAGCGTCGATCCGGTGGCGGGAGGACTCCTTTTTGAACGCTTCCTTTCCGAGAATCGACAATCGTGGCCGGACATTGACATCGATTTTCCATCTGGCGAGCGACGGGAAGCAGTCATCCAATATGTCTACCGGAAATACGCTCCCCACGGTGCGGCCATGACGGCCAATGTCATCACCTACAAACCGCGCTCAGCGTTTCGCGAAATGTCGAAGATTCTCGGCTTTCCGGAATCGGTGGCCAACCGCTTCACCGATCTCTGTGCCTCGCCAAAGGTGCACGATGCCTCCCGCGAGCCTGTTTCGGATGAGCTTTCGATGAGCAATTACTACCCAGGCGACAAGGTGATGGAACTGGCGGGCACGATCGAGCGCTCCGGCATTCCCTCCTCGCACCCGCGCTTCAATCCCCTCCTCAAGCTCTATCACACTGCCCTTCACTGCCCCCGCCACCTTGGCCAGCACTCCGGCGGGATGGTTTTTTGCGATGACGGACTCGACCACATCGTCCCGCTGCAGCCGGCCACGATGGAAAACCGCACCGTTCTCCAGTGGGACAAGGACGACTGCGAAGATCTCGGGATCGTGAAGGTCGACCTGCTCGGGCTCGGCATGCTAGCCGCGATGGAAGACGCTCTCGTGATTTGCGAACGACGCGGACGCCCGGTCCATCTGGCCCAAATCCCCAAGGATGATCCCGCCACCTACGATCTGCTTTGCCGGGCCGACACCGTGGGCACCTTCCAGGTCGAGTCGCGCGCCCAGATGGCCACCCTTCCCATCATGCAGCCCCGGGAATTCTACGATCTCGCCGTCGAGGTCGCGATCATCCGTCCGGGCCCCATCGTAGGCGACCTCGTCCACCCCTACCTCAACCGTCGCACCGGACGCGAAAAGGTGGAATACATCCACCCCGACTTCGAACCGATCCTCAAACGCACCCTCGGCGTGCCGCTGTTCCAGGAACAAGTCCTTCGCATGGCCATGGTCATTGCCGGATTCACCGGGGTGGAAGCCGATTTCCTCCGCAAAGCAATGTCATTCAAGCGATCAGACAAGCGCATGAAAGCGATCGTGGACAAACTAAAAACCCGCATGGCGGAACGGCGCGTCGCTCCCCAAGTTCAGGAAAGGGTCATCGAATCGATCGGCTCTTTTGCCCTCTACGGCTTCCCTGAGTCGCATGCCATTTCCTTTGCCCTCATCGCCTACGCTTCCTGTTGGCTCAAGGTCCACCGTGCTGCCGAGTTCTACTGCGGTCTCATCAACAACCAGCCAATGGGCTTTTACTCGATCAACACCCTGATGCAGGACGCCAAGCGCCACGGCGTCCGAACTAAACCGATTTCAGTCATTCACTCCATGATCACAACCGAGGTGATCGATGATCAAACCCTGCGCCTTGGCTTTCATCGCCTCAAAGGCCTGAGGCAAGATACGAGCGAACGCCTGCTCGAGGAGCGTTCACTTTCAACCTTCGCCTCGCTCGATGATTTCCTGCGCCGCATCCGCCCCAACGTCAAGGAACGCCGCCTTCTGGCAGCCGCCGGAGCTCTGAATGATCTGCCCGACGTCGATCATCGTCGCGACGCCCTTTGGCAAGCCGAGCAACTTCCACCCGACGACCTCTTTGCTACTCCTCCGCCAGCGGATCAGGTTCTCAAAATCATGACACCTTCCGAACGACTTCAGACCGATTTTTCGCTCGTCGGCGCCACAGTGGGTCCTCATCCCATGCGACTCTGGCGCAAGGAACAAAACGAGCCCCTCTCCACCTCGGCTGATCTCTTTCAAATGCCTCACGGCAAGCCCCTGACCATCGCAGGACTCGTGATCTGCCGACAACGTCCCGGCACCGCCAAGGGACACTGCTTCATCTCAATGGAGGACGAATTCGGCATCGCCAACCTCTTCATCCCCCGCAAGACCTTCCATAAGTATAAATTGATCATCACCAGTGAGTCCTTCCTGCTCGTACAAGGACGACTGCAAATCACGGAAGGCCGCCAGCCGACCGTTTACGTCGTCCGTCTGCAAGCCCTTGGAATCTCAGGCGAGCTCGCCACCGTCTCCCACGACTTTCACTAAACCTACATTTGTAGTGTTTTGTAAAATTTTTTGATCTTCAGCACGAGGAAGGCAACTTAAATTCCAGCGTCTCCGCGGGATTCAGGCCGCCGAGGAAATCAAACAGCGCACCGAGCGAATGCATCCCTTCGAATCGGTTTCGCAAGTCGAAGAAAAAGTCGCTTTTATGCGTGAGTTGATCGAATCCCAAGAATCCTAAATGTTTTGAATCATGTTTGTGACCTCCGGGGAAATGTATGATCTTGAAGAAAAGGTTTTTGCCACGGGCGTTTCGGCCGAATCGCTCATGAACGAAGCCGGGCGTAGGGTTGCCGACGAAATCATACGTCGCTTCGCGCATCGCTCGTCGGGATACGCCATCGGCTTCATCGGGAAAGGCAACAACGGAGCCGATGCCTTGGTCGTTCTTCGCCATCTCAAGGAAGCAGGTTGGGGAGTTGGGATTCGGTGCGCCTCGCCTCCCGAAGAATGGCAGGGATTGCTTGCCAAAAAACGACAGGAACTCGGTCATGCCGACTGGCTCTCGTCGTCAGAAAAAACTTCCCCTGCCCGACCGCTGGTCCTGGTCGATGGGCTCCTCGGTATTGGCACCTCGGGAAGCCTTCGAGACCCACTGGCTGAATTGGCCCGTGAGATTAATCAACTGTCGATTAAGCGCTCGGCCTTTGTTGTTTCGATCGATGTTCCCTCGGGAATCCATTGTGAGACCGGAGAGTGCGGAAGGGATACCGTTCAAGCCGATCTCACCTGCACGCTTGGCTCGCCCAAAGCCGGTCTGGTTGCCGACTCCGCTATCAATCATGTCGGGGCTCTCGCGCTCCTCCCGGTGCAAGGGCTCAGCGATTGGGACCTCGGCAAGGATCATCTCATCACTCCGGCGACCCTCCCG
This sequence comes from Akkermansiaceae bacterium, assembly GCA_049596615.1. GTDB lineage: Bacteria > Verrucomicrobiota > Verrucomicrobiia > Verrucomicrobiales > Akkermansiaceae > SW10. The sequence continues at coordinate 67,296 of JBMYLT010000020.1, forward strand.
ATCGAAAAACTTGCTCGCCCCTTAGACTTCCACAAAAGACAGGCTGGCCGGGTTGGCTTGGTCGCTGGATCTCGTGGACTGGTTGGAGCTGCAGCCCTTGCTTCACTGGGGGCGCTTTATGGAGGAGCCGGTTTGATCACCCTTTTTGTCAAAGAAGAAGATTACCCACTCATCCTTCCTCTTATTCCAGTCGAGGTGATGGTTCGCCCGATCCAAAGTTACCGGGAGGTTCTCGAGCTGGATCTCGATGCTCTTGCGGTCGGCCCCGGACTGGGGAAGGCCGGACAGGAAATTCTCGCGCTGATCAAGGGCTTTGAGAGGAATGTCATCATTGACGCCGACGCTCTCAATCTTCTCGCGCGCTCATCTTCCATCTCGGCTCTGAGGAACAATCACCTGGTTACTCCGCACCCCGGCGAAATGGCCCGCCTTCTTCTTCACGAGGAGCAGGCTCCTACCCGCGCCGAGATCACCCGACAGTTCACCTCAAGATCCCCTGCCACCCTTCTTTTCAAAGGAGCCCGTACCATCGTGACCGCAAAAGAACAGCCGCTCGCCTACAATACCACCGGCGGACCGGGCATGGCAAGCGGCGGACAGGGAGACGTTCTCAGCGGATTGCTAGCAGCTCTTCTGGCACGGGGTTTCAGCCCTATCGAAGCAGCAAAGAGCGGGGCCTGGCTTGCCGGGCGCGCCTCCGAAATTGCGCTGACAAGCGAATCGATAGAGTCACTCACTGCAAGCACCACCGCCCGCTATTTGGGGAGAGCTTTCAATGACTTGAGGGAACGCAGCTACGAAAAGTCCGACTCATTCATTTGACGCATTGCCAAATCTTGGCCACTTTGATCGCGGAGAGTGTTGCGTGCCTGGTGGTCGCCGCGGTTTTCAAAACCGTTGAGAGGCAATCTGTCTCTGGTGGGTTCAATTCCTTCCCTCTCCGCCACCTACTCCTTCAGCCTTTGAAAATGAAGTAAACTTCCTATCATCAGGAGACAGCGACTCTGAGATTGGAATAAAGATGAAACTCTTTCTTAAGCTGTGGGTTTCTCTGCCCTGACAAGAGTCAGGTTCTTACAGTAAAGGAGGTTAGGCCAGATCCCACAGAGCTTGCGGACCTTTGAGCGCAATATCTTCCGGTTTTGGCACGTTTGCTTTCTTTAAACCTAATTCATTACCCCTCTATCTATCCTCGCACAGCACTTTAGCTCATTATGAAGTGATTGGCTCAGTTTTTGACAACTCAACACCTGACGCGTAACTTTTAGGGGAGAACTCAAGTCCGAAATATTCGTAAAAGTCCTCTGAATCAATTCCCGCTTTCCTCATCCCTTCATCACACCATTCAACGATAGCCACACATCGTCTCGAAAAAACCATGCATTCCAGAACCCCCGTATCTTTCTTCATTCTGCTCAAGCTGATGTTGATCATGGTTAGCCCGGTGGTTGGTGACGAAGGCAAGCCTAACGTCCTCTTCATTGCTATCGACGATCTTCGCCCTGAACTCGGTTGCTACGGCTCAAAATACGCCATCACGCCAAACATCGATCAATTGGCCGCAAATGGACGACTTTTCGAACGCGCTTATTGCCAACAAGCCATCTGCCATCCTTCTCGAACGTCCCTTCTCACCAGCACCCGTCCGGACACCAATGGGATCACTCACAACTTCGTCTCGTTCCGGGAGCTCAATCCGGATCTCCTCACTCTTCCCCGCCATTTCAGGGATCATGGATATCAAACCTACGCCTACGGCAAGATTTTCCACCGGGGAGGCGATGACCTGGAGCAATCGTTCAGCGGACGCCCAAAGCTCTTCCGCCTCGGCCTCTCGAAACCCGTTGGATTTGCCGACCCAAAAAATGTCAAACGACGCAACCAGCAGTTTAAGGAGATGTTTGAGAAATATGGCGAAGCAGCAAAGAAAGGGCTCTCGTCAGGCCCCGCCTACGAATCAGCCGAGACTCCCGATACCACCTACCGCGATGGCTATCATGCCGCAGGGGCCGCCGCTCATCTTCGCGAATTCGCCAAAACCGGTCAGTCCTTCTTCCTCGCTCTCGGTCTCTATAAGCCACACCTCAATTTCGTTGCGCCAAAGAAGTACTGGGATCTTTATGACCCGGAAAAACTCCCCGCCGGCACCTACACACCCGCACCAAAAAACGGAGCCTCGATGGGACTACATGCTTCATTTGAACTCCGCGTCCGCGACGGCATTCCAAAAATAGGACCGATCGACGAGAAGCTCTCGCGCACCCTCTTCCATGCCTACCTTGCCTGTGCCTCCTACATCGACGCACAAGTCGGACTTGTTCTCAATACCCTCAAAGAAACCGGTCTCGATAAGAACACGATCGTCGTTTTCTGGGGAGACCACGGATGGCACCTCGGTGACATGGGAGTTTGGGGAAAAGCCACCAACTATGAAATCTCCACCCGAGTTCCCCTCATCATCTCAACGCCCGATCTAAAACACCGCGGGCAAAGCACGAAAAGTATCGTGGAACTACTCGATCTGTTTCCAACCTTGTGCGACCTCGCCTCTCTAGACACTCCGAAACATCTTGAAGGCAAGACTCTCCGGCCTCTTCTCGATGAACCTGAAACAAACTGGAATCATCCTGCCCTCACCCAATATCCAAATCCCGCCCTCCGGGAATGGGCCGCCAACCCACTCTCGCCTGAAATGCGCGAAACCTTCTTTGGCCCGCTCATTTCTGAAGTCGAAGCCCGCATCAAAAAACAAATGGACGAAAAGTGGGATCGCAACCTCTTCGAAAACCACCTGATGGGTTATTCCCTTCGAACCGACCGCTACCGGTTGATCGAATGGCGGGACGATCGCAAACCCTCCGCTCCACCGGTATTCACCGAGCTCTACGATCACGCAAAAGATCCAAAAGAAACGAAGAACATCGCAGCACAAAACAAAGACCTGATTACCCGACTCTCTCCAATGATCACCAAGCGTATTCCCAAAAATAAGCGCTCGCAGACCAAGCCGATCCATAGCAGCTCCAAAGAATAACTCTTATCTGGCACGTTATGTCTGTCTCAATACGACTCACCTTTTTCGTCGTCCTCTTTCTGGCCCACGCGCTTCACGGCAAGGTTTCCTTCCCTGACGACGTCGCCCCCATCTTTGCCGACAACTGCCTCAAATGCCATGCAGAGGAAAAGCAGAAATCTGGACTCCGTCTTGACCAACGTGCCTTGATGCTCAAAGGAGGTGACTCGGGACTCGCCACGATTGTTCCCGGAAAACCGGAGAAGTCGTTTCTTATCGAGGTAGTTTCCAATCCCGACCACGAGATAGCTATGCCTCCTAAAGGAGACCGATTAACAGCGGCTCAAGTTAATACCCTGAAGTCCTGGATTACAGAAGGCGCTAACTGGCCGGGTCAAATGGATCAAAAGCTCGAGCTAAAGACCAGCCATTGGTCTTTTCAGCCGGTCAAGAAGCCGGTTCCGGTTTCTTCTTCGAGAAATCCCATCGATGCTTTCCTTGATGAAAAAATCAAACAAGCCGGGCTCCAAGCCAATGAGCCTGCCGATCCGGGGAATCTCATCCGGCGTGTTCATATCACTCTTACCGGCCTGCCTCCTACCCCTGAGGAAGTTGGCTCATTCGTCAAAGCATGGTCAGGTAATCCGGAAGAAGCCTACGCGAGCCTCGTCGATTCGCAGCTTGCCTCGCCTCACTTCGGCGAACGCTGGGCACAACACTGGCTCGATGTCATCCGCTGGGCCGAAACAAATGGTTCGGAATCAAATCTCTATCGGAAGAACGCCTGGATCTACCGAGACTACGTGATCCGTTCGTTCAACAATGACACCCCATACGATCGCTTCATCACAGAGCAGCTGGCAGGGGATCAAATGGACGCTGGAGAAGCCACTGGCTTTCTGGTGGCTGGGCCACACGTTCCCGCCGCAACGGTAGGGCGCGAACCTTCCGCGATTCGACAGGCTCGCGCCGACCGTATGGACGAGATCATGCAAACCCTCGGAGCTTCCATGATGGGAGTGACCGTAAGCTGTGCGCGTTGCCACAATCACAAGTTCGATCCCATCTCAATCCAGGACTACTATTCCCTCACCGCCGTTTTCCAGGGAGTCGAATTCGGTGGCCGCATACCTGAACTTTCGAAGGAGCATCCACGCCGAATATTCGCGAAAGAGACTTATCCAAAGTTGAATACCGAAAGAAAGATCCTGAGAGATTCGATTGGAGTCTGGGAGGAACTTTGGGGCGCCCATTCCGATATCGTATTCCCGGCTTCCAAAACAAAAAAACTCCGGGTCGAATTTCTCTGGCCAAAGGTTTTCATCGACGAACTCGAGCTCTTTGGTCCAGACAACTTTCGCAAGAACCTCGCGCGTGATGCCAAATTTGCTGAGGCTCCTGAGATGCGACAAGAGGGCTCAACTGTCGAGAAAGCAAACGACGGGAAGTATGGCACGATGATGTGGAAGTCATTTGCAAAAAAGGGATCAAAAGAAAAACCGTGGGTTGAGATCACACTGCCTGAACCAATCGAAGTCAACCGAGTGCGCATCTCGTCAAATCGCGAATACTATCTTGAAACCGATTACCTCACCAAGCTGCCCGGTAGCAAACACCCGGCCATGCGAGTACTCGCAATGGATGAAGGTGGCAACTGGAAGCTGCTCGGCGATAGCCAGCAAGCTCAAAAGATGCTCAGCCAAAAGCCCGATCTGAAGGCTGCGGCAGATCGTCTTCACCAACACATTCAGAATCTGGCCAAAGACGGTCCACAACATGCCTTCGTCGGCCGTTTCTCCCCCATGAGGCTCCCGCCAGTGACCAAGGTTTTCCATCGAGGATCACCCGAAAACCCACGCGGTGAAGTTCCGCCGGCAGGCTTTGCCATTATGAATGGTGATCTTGGACTTGACTCAAAGGCAGCTGACTCCGAAAGGCGGGAAAAATTTGCGGCGTGGCTGACCTCACCCAAACATCCTCTGACCTCCCGGGTCATGGTGAACCGTATCTGGCACCACATTTTCGGTCAGGGTATCGTCACCACTACTGCCGACTTTGGTATTGCCGGAGCCAAGCCGACTCATCCCCAGCTCCTTGATTGGTTGGCTGCCAACTTCATCGAAAACGAATGGTCGATGAAAAAACTAATTCGCAAGATGGTCATGTCCGAAGCCTTTCGTCGTTCAAGCATTCCGGACAGCCTCGCCATGCAAAAGGATGCGGGATCAGCTCTTCTCTGGCGCTTCCCGCCACGACGAGTGGAGGCGGAAGTTATCCGCGACTCTATTCTACAGGCTTCCGGGAAACTCGATACGAAAATCGGCGGACAGAGTTTCCGCATTCACAATGTGAAGAAAACCTACGCCCAGTGGGAAGTCACCGACAATCATGGCTCCGCGACCTGGCGTCGCATGATTTACCAGGAACGTATGCGCCGGGTGGATGATCGAATTTTTACCGCCTTTGATTTCCCAGACTGTGGACAGGTGCGGGCCAAGCGACCTGTTTCCACCACTCCGCTACAAGC
>JBMYLT010000020.1:72845-73113 GCA_049596615.1 Akkermansiaceae bacterium
TCTAAACTCGCCCTTCGTCGTCGAACAGTCAAAGTTCATCGCCGAGCGGGCACGCCGGGAGGCGCCCGGCGATCCAATCACCCGGGTCTTCCAGTTGATCCTCAAGCGCCCCCCAGCTCCCGAGGAAAAAACAGCGGTCCACAAGATCCCGCTGCCAATTCTCTCACGCTCTCTGATCAACTCGAACGAGTTTGCCTTTCTTCCGTAGAAAGCCATCTGCTATGCCACCAGAAAACATCTCTCCAATCGGACGGAATCTCCTCAATCG
>JBMYLT010000021.1:0-63768 GCA_049596615.1 Akkermansiaceae bacterium
CGTCGAGCCGTGAACCGTTCCCCCTTTCATGCCGCCACCCGCAAGCCACAGGCTGAAACCGAATGGATCGTGGTCACGTCCATTCGAGCCCTGTGAAAATGGAGTGCGCCCGAATTCGCCGGTGAAGACCACAAGGGTTTCATCGAGAAGCCCGCGTTCTTTGAGGTCAGTGAGGAGAGCCGAAATTGGACCATCAACTTGCTCTGCCATCTTCCCGTGACCACGTTCCAGATCTCCGTGTTGATCCCAAGGATTCCCCGCACCACCGGCGCCCACCCCAACACTGCAGCAGGATAACTCCACGAAGCGAACTCCTCGCTCCACGAGTCGTCGGGCCATGAGGCACTGCTTCGCATACTCAGCCTTCCCCCCATTATCGCTATCAACCCCATACATTTCGCGGGTCGCCTTGGACTCGGAACTGATATCGGTGAGCTCAGGAACAGCTTCCTGCATCCGGAAGGCCGTTTCGGCATTCTGAATCGATGAGATCACGGCGTCCTTTGCAGCGACCCGGTCCGCGAACTTGCGATCAAGGGTTCCAATCAAATCAAGAGCCCGCCGCTGTTCGCTTTTGAGCATAGCCGGATTGATGTTCGGGACGGCTTGGTTTTGGCTGATGTTAAAGATCGACCCCTGACAGGTGGCGGGAAGAAAGGCGTTCCCAAACATACTGACACCACCGTGGGGCGTCTTGGCACGCGAAGATTGTAGGACGACGTAACCCGGGAGATTTGGGTTTCCGCTACCTAAGCCGTAGGTGACCCACGATCCAGCACTGGGATAACCAAGGAACGGGAAACCGGTGTGCATGAAATAGTTTCCCTGAGCATGCTCGCTGAACTTCGCGGTCATCGAGCGAACAATCGCAAGATCATCGGCATGTTCCGCAATCTTCGGGAACATATTGGTCATCTCAATTCCCGATTCACCCCACTTCTTATGTTCCCAAGGAGACGCCATGATATTTCCATTGGCATCGAACTGGGTTCGCTCGACATCCACCGGCATGGGTTGGCCGTGGCGCTCTTTGAGAAGAGGCTTTGGATCGAACGAATCGACGTGAGAAACACCACCCGACATGTAAAGGAGGATGACCGATTTGGCTTTTTTAGGGTGATGAAGCCTGGTTGCCCCACCTGCTCCAAGCGGCGCTGCGTAACCAGGGTTCAGGAGACTCGAGGCGGCGAGGGCACCGACCCCACTGGAGGTCAATCTCAGAAACTCGCGACGATTGTGCGAGATGCTCGGGATATCAGTAGACATAGATTAGTTCTTTTGAGTTCAGAATGGCATGGGCAATCCGGTAGTAGGCATCTCCAGAAGCCCCTTTGGCGTTCCGGATTCTGGTCAATTCACGGTCGATGTTTCCGGCCTTGGCCGCCAATGAAGCAATTGTGTTATCATATTCGGCGAGCCGTTCCTTTTGCTTTCCGTTCAAAGCCTTGGACAACATGTCATCAGTGACCACTTCAAGAAAAGTTCCGGAAACTCCAGCCGCCACCTCCTCCGGAGTGAGAACGCGATCGTATAGTCTCGCTTCAAAGATGCGCCCAGTCAGCATGCGGCCGCCACCCGGCCCGCTTCCATGCCGCAGCCCAAAAACAACCTGCCCGTCACCCTGTCTGAATCTGAGGTGGCTGGCGCGGTATGGTTTCCCATAAAGCTTCCCATCCCGGTAGGCGCTCACCGTTCCGTCGGCCGAGTAAGTCATCACGATTCGAACTGGTCGCTGCGCGACCTCCACATCTTTCTTCGCTTGGAAAGGTTTTGTTCGGCGATGAAAGTCACTTCCCGACAGCCAGGTGTTTTCGGTTACCTCAGCGTAGACAATCCCATCAAAGGTTGAGCCGTTGAGGTTCTGAACAACCATTGCTCCCCCACCTCTTTGAGAGGCGCGGTCCAATTGAACGAGAACCTCCAGAGAGCGGTCCTTGAGTGGCTTGGTGAGCGGCGAGGTCATGACACAACCGCCTTCGAGAACCAGTGCGCCTCCATCGATTCGCGCCTTGCCCTTGATCACTCCGTGCAAGCTACCGATCATATCCCGGGTGTCGTTATCGAAGTCCCAACGCGCGAACGGCTTTAAATCAACCGGCTTGGCCTTGCTTTCGGACACTTTGGCATTTCGACGATCGACTTCGGCTTGCAGCCGGGCGCGCACCGGAGCGACCACTTTCTCTCGAGTCTCTCGCACTTGGGCCAGTTGGCCCTCGAGCTCCTGCTGTTTGGTTACCAAGTCAGCTGAATGATCGACCACCTTGCCGGCCAGATAAGTGAGACAGGCATGCATTTCCTCGTCTGTCGCGTTCCGTGCATAGGCCTGCAAGAAGAATTGATTGATCCGGCTCTGATCCGTCGACAGCTTTTTCATTCGTCTCACCCGATCGCTCCACTTCCGAGCCGCTTGCTGGACGATTGGGCCATTCATTAACATGAGAGACTGGGCCGGCACGTTGGTAAGGTCCCGCACTCCTACCGTCGAGGTCGGGATCGGGTAGTTGAAGACCTTCAGGAAGGGATCGAGACGATTTCGCTTCTGGCTTTTGTAGACAGCTCGTTGTCCGACTCCGTTTGTAGAAACAAAATTGATGGTATCCAGGATGGCTTCCGCATCAAGGCGACGGGGCGGGTAGTAGGCGAGGAATTCGTTCGCGGAGTCCTTCCCGGCGTTCTCCCTTGGTTCGATACTTGCCGACTGGAATGCCCGACTGAGCACCAATTGGCGGACGGTCCGTTTCATTGACCATCCGTGATCGCGGAAGTCGGCGGCGAGGTGATCAAGGAGCGCAGGATGGCTGGGCTCTTTGCCAAGCCTCCCAAAATTGTCGGTTGATGCGACGAGTCCTCGCCCAAAGGTGTGATGCCAAAGACGATTCACGATCACACGCGCCGTCAGCGAGTTCTCTCCGTTCACAAGATCTTCCGCGAGTTCTCGTCGACCGCTTCCACGGCCCGTGTATTTTCGACTAGAAAACACCTCGAGGAATCCACGTGCGACTGGCTCCTCCTCGTCTTTGTAGCTACCTCGGGTAAGGAGCGGCTGATCCCAAGGCTCTCCCTCGAGGAATCCGGGAGCACGCACTGGGACCCGAATTTCACCCTCAAGCTTTCGGTAGTTCTCAATCAACTCTCTCAGCTTTGCCGGCAATCGATCCATTTGCTGGGGAAGCAGCCCCCGACTTACGAAAGAATTCAACAACCAAGCCTGCGCATCCGTCGTCGAGCCTTCCTTCCACGCAATGAGCGCCTTCGCAAGAGATCCCTTGTAGAAGTTAACAAGCATCTCCTCGTCTTCGATACCATCGATCTCGCCAGGCAAGGCAACAACCGGCGCTCCAAGGTCCCTCATTTGCTCGTTCCCGGCATAGACTTCGAAGACGCCAAACCATGACCGTTCGTTTCCTCCACCCCGATATGTCGAATCACGACCGGTGTTAACGTGGTAGTATCCCTTGTCACCATTCCAATATTTGTACTTGTTCAGATTCACCCAAGCAGCTTTGGGCTTCAGCCCGGGTGCGGGGTGTAGGCCACCATGCGAGAGTGGATAGGCCCGCATGGTAAAACGAACAATCGACCCTTCACCCATTGCCCTGATGGCATTCCGTTCTCCCCTTGCGAGGTGGTAGACCGAGTTCAAGGTGGCATTGTGCTTTTCGGAAATAAGATGCGAGTAGACTCCCCGCGGGTAGATTCCCTTGATGGCATTCTTACCCTCAACGGCTACCGCGAAGGAGCCTGCCGGACTGACCTTTCCACCAAGACCATTCCCGTTCTTGAACCACTGGTCGTAGGTCGCTTGGTCACGCAGGTCGGCATAGAAGGTCGCACGCCCAGCAACCTCGGCATTGTGCTTCAACCCGGCGGCATACTCTTTGCTCATCGCATTCAAGCCATCCTTAAGCGCTGCCGGCTTCTTGCCTCGAAGCTTCACCCATGCTCCAAGCGGATCAGTTGTGGGGACCTTGTCGAACTTCGCAATTCGCAATCGTTCGATCGCGCCATCGACTTCCTTTGCCCAGAAATCCGCCAACCCCGACTTCAAATTATCTTTGAGTTTTGAAAGGGCCTTCACGTGAAGCTCTTTCAGCGTTGGCGAGTCAACATTCACGATCGCAGGCCGGCTGCTCGTCATAATTCCATAGAATTTGTAGAAGTCCTTTTGGCTGACCGGATCGAACTTGTGGTTGTGGCACCGGGCGCACGAGACCGTGAGACCGAGGGTCGCTTTTGAAAGGACATCGATGGCATTGTCCGTGAAGGTGATTTGCTCATCATAGGCATCGGTGACCCCAAATCCATGCGGGACCATTCGCAAGTAGGCCGGACCAATCGCGGACTCATTAAGGCCCAGGTTTTCATTGACCCGTGGCTTCTCCAATAAATCCCCGGCGACTGCCTCTCGCACAAGCTGGTCATAAGGAACATCGTTGTTAATCGCACGAATGACATAGTCACGATACTGCGTGGCATAAGGTATTGCAGGATCGCCTTCACTCCCGTAGGACTCTGCATAACGAAACCAGTCGAGCCAGTAACGCCCCCACCTTTCGCCATAGCGCTCCGATGCCATGAGCTCATCAACGAGTTTCACGTAGGCACCATCGCTTGGATCAGCTACGAAGTTCTTCACCACCTCAGGAGATGGCGGGAGTCCGGTCAGAACCAAATGGAGGCGGCGGACCAAGGCACCCGGATCAGCCTTGCTCTGCGCTACCAGACCTTTCTTGCTGAGCTGTGCGTAAATAAATCTGTCGATGACAGTCTGTCCCCAATCCGGACTACTCACGGGGGGCGGGGTTGACTTTCTAATGGGTTGGAACGACCACCACTCGGCCCGTTTGTCGCGAACCGCGTTCCAGTCGACCTGGCTTTCGAGCTCCTCCTTGGTGGGTTTCGTCACCCGCGGATCGGGCGCTCCCATACGGATCCAATCCTCAAAGTTTTTGATAATGACGTTCGCGAGCTTCGGAGCCTTGTCCGGCATTGGCTCATAGTCTTCGGCGTGCCGGATCGCTTGAATCAGCGGGCTCGCCGCTGGATCGCCTGGAACAATGATGTCTGACTCGAGCAAGGCATCGCGATAATCGAGGGCAATCTTACCCTTCTTCTTATCGACGCTGTTGTGACATTCGTAGCAGCTCTCCGCGAGGACTGGACGGATCTTCTTTTCGAAGAACTCGATCTCCACCGCTGTAGGTTCAGCAGCCGGAAGAATGAGAATGCCAACAAGTGTGGTCATTCCTGACGCCAAACCCTGTCTCATCGCGTGGGTTAAGAGAAATATCCTTCGCTCTATCCGCCTAATCATCTTTGAAATCATAAATTTGATTTGGTTTTCAATCTTGAAGAAATACGGCAGCTTCTGGAACATCTGCGCCAAATCCAAAATAAATATCGAAGGAAAATCCCATTTTACAATGAGCGAATCAACCCTCTTTATGGAACGCATCCGCCCGGGAGACTTCTTTGTCGACCTGATTGAACGGATCCCCGGAGTCAACTTCTTCATGAAGGATGTCGCAGGAAGAATTGTGCATTGCGATCACGGATTCGTTGAAATGTTGGGATGTCAGAGTCGTGATGAAGTCTTGGGATATCGCGATCCCAAGTTTTTCCCTCCCCATATTGCCACCGTCTTCATGAGGGGGGACGAACGAGTCCTCTCAACCGGGGAACCCTTACTCGACCAATACGAGTTGGTGGCACGGAACGACTTCCAGCTCGAGTGGTATGTCACTCACAAATATCCCATCAAAGATGCCGAAGGAAAGATTATCGGGGTCGCCGGAATCAATTCGTTAGTGCGGGAAGCTCGGCGGGGCCCATTTTCGGATGAGCGGCTCAACAGAGTGATGGAGCATATCCGCCAAAACTACACGCAATCGCTTCCGGTTTCAGTTCTCGCAGACTATGCCGGAATGAGCCGTCGATCGTTTGAGCGACTTTTCCGGGAAGAGCTGAACTGCTCGCCCAACGCCTATCTCAAACAAGTCAGAGTCAATGCCGCCTGTCGGAGTCTTCTCGACTCGGGTCTTTCCCTGGCCGAAATCGCAGTAGGTTGCGGCTTCGCTGATCAAAGTCACATGACGAGGGAATTCCGGAAGCTGATTGGAATGACACCGAGGGCCTACCGCCAACAAAGAACCGCGAAATAATCCGCGCCGAGCGATCAGGCTTAATGAACTCCAGCAGCATTCTCAAAGACGTATGGACTTCCCCGTCAATGGGACATTTGAAAAATAGAGTTTTTGGCGGAGAGGCGTTGGTTTTTGGTTTGGCGTGTTCGGCTTCGATTTCCTTGTTGCATTTGAGTTCGGAAGTAGTCACGCCTCCGTATTTACTCTTCTAGTTGTAATAGGTGGGCTAGCTGATGCCGTGCTCCCGGTATACTTCGGCAACCTTCCATAGGCCAAGCACTCTCGAGGAGTTTGAGAACAAATCCCGCCTCGCCCGGCCTTTCCCCTCACTCCAGACAATCCGAAGCTTTCCAGTTTTCAAAACACGAGGGATCGACCATGGTTCCCCGTGCTTTTTGAGAATCGTATCACCGAACTTCGCGCCGAACTTCATCGCCACAATCAGCTCTATTATCAGGACGCTCGACCCGAGATTTCGGATGCGGAATACGACCGACTGTTTCGGGAGCTCGAAGAGCTAGAAAAGGCTCACCCGGAGCTTCAGGATCCGAACTCGCCCACCCAGCGGGTGGGAGGAGCACCACTCGACGCCTTTGAACAGCGTGATCACCTCCTGCCCATGCTCTCGATTGATGACCTCTTCTGCGAACAGGAAGTCGGGGAGTTCTTTCACCGGCTGCAAAAGGGCCTGGGAATTGAAACCATCCCGTTGACGGTCGAGCCCAAGATCGACGGTGTGGCCTGTTCCCTCGTTTATCGAAACGGCAAACTCGATTACGCCCTGACCCGGGGCGACGGCGCCCGGGGCGACGACATCACCAACAACGTCCGAACAATTCGGAACATTCCCCTCGCTTTTGAAGGGGCTCCACCGCTCCTCGAAGTGAGAGGCGAGATCTTCATGCCCTCCGAGGGCTTCGCCCGCCTGAATGAAAAACGTGACGAGGAAGGGCTCGATTCCTTTGCCAATCCTCGCAACGCAACGGCAGGAACCTTGAAATCGCTGGACCCAAAGGTGGTCGCAAGCCGTCCCCTAGCCTTCCTGGCTCACGGCCTTGGTGCAAATGAAGGAGCCAACATGGCCAATGAGGATGATTTCCGTTCACTCCTCGAGCAGTTTCAGATTCCGCGAAACTCGCCGGTCTGGCATGTCGAGACCTTGCAGGACGTCCTTATCGCCATCCGTGAACTCGACGAAAAGCGCTTTCATCTCGGACATGGAACCGATGGCGCGGTGATCAAAGTGCTTGATTTCGCCCAACGTGAATCCCTCGGCTTCACCTCCCGTGCCCCACGTTGGGCAGCTGCTTTCAAATACCCGCCGGAGCAAAAAGAAACCATCCTACGCGACATCACGGTGCAGGTTGGCCGCACCGGGGTCCTGACTCCGGTAGCTGAGCTTGATCCTGTCTTTGTTTCCGGCACCACGGTGTCCCGGGCCACCCTCCACAATCAGGAAGAAATTGAACGCAAGGACATTCGTATCGGAGACACTGTCATTGTCGAAAAAGCCGGCGAGATCATTCCGTCCATTGTCGCGGTGGTTCCAGAAAAGCGCCGGGTGGTTTCTACGCCCTATCAATTGGCGGAAGCGCTCAATCATCAGTGTCCGTCCTGCGATGCACCCATCGAGAAAGAGATAGGTTTCGTGGCCTGGCGATGCCGCAATTTCGAATGTCCGGCGATGGCGGTGACCAGCATCACTCATTTTGCGGGACGCAAAGCCCTCGATCTCGATGGCCTCGGTGAATCGGTGGCGATCAAGCTGGTCGAAACCGGACTCTCAGCGTCGCCTCTCGATCTTTTCAAGCTTACGGTCAATGACCTCGCCAACCTTCTTCTCGACCCCGCGAAGTCATCCGACGGATTGACTGTTTCCAAAGAACGGCGCTTCGGCGAAAAACGGGCTGCCACCCTTCTCGGCTCACTCGAGAGGGCCCGCGCTGAAATGCCCCTTCACCGTTGGATCTTCGCGATGGGAATCTCGCAGATTGGCGAATCGGCTGCACGGGAGCTATCGCGTCTTCACGAAAAACTCAGCGATCTTGCGGGTTCTCCCATCGTATCCGATCTCGCCGACCTTCCAGACTTCAAAGAACTGGTTAAGTCGAAACGGAAGAAGGAGAACCACCCTCGACTAAAGGACTACCAGATCGATGACAACCTTGGGCCAGTGGCAGCGCAGAACCTTCGCACCTTTTTTGAGTCGTCCGCAGGCCGCAAGGTCCTCGACCGCCTCGAGGAACTCGGGATCGATCCCAAGTCTGAAAATTATGCCCCGGATCCCACGTTAGCCTCCGAGGGACTTCCTTTGGTGGGCAAAACCTTCGTCATCACCGGCACCCTCTCGATACCAAGGCCCGAATTCAAAGCTCTTATCGAAGCAAATGGCGGCAAGGTCAGCGGCTCGGTGTCATCCAAGACCAATTTCTTACTCGCCGGTGAAGGTGGCGGCTCCAAACAAACGAAAGCAGAATCGCTGGGCGTGCCCGTCATCGGAGAAGAAGAACTCAATACGATGCTCGGAAAGTAAGCCACCTCTCACTCGGCGAGGTCGGGTCGGTTTTCAACGGTTCGCTTCTCAGCCATCTCCTTTTTCCATTCCTCAATTTTGGCATGGTGGCCGGACAGGAGTATGTCGGGCACTTTAAGGCCACGGAATTTGATGGGCTTCGTGTAGGCCGGAGCTTCGAGAAGCTTGGGATCGGAAAACGATTCGTCCTCCGCCGAGCGAGCATCACCCAAGGCACCAGGAAGCAGGCGAACTATGGCGTCGGTGACTACCGCCGCTGCAATCGCCCCATTGGTGAGAACATAATCTCCGATCGACAATTCCAGATCCACCAGTTCATCAATGACCCGGTGATCCACGCCTTCGTAGTGCCCGCAAAGAAAGATAAGATCACTCCACCCAGCCATCTCCCGGGCGAGCTCCTGCTTGAAGACCTTGCCTTGTGGAGTCATAAGCACGACCTTGGTTTCAGGACGTCGCAACTCTTCCACCGCAGCAAAAATGGGTTCGGGCTTGAGCAACATCCCCTGCCCGCCCCCGCAAAGATAATCGTCTGTTTTGCGATGCTTACCGGTAGCCCACTGGCGCAGATCATGTGCCTCGACTTCCACCAAGCCTGCTTCGCGTGCGCGCTTCATCATGCTCTCGCCCAGCGGAGCCATCGCAATTTCCGGGAAGAGGGTGATGATATCAATACGCACGGTTAGCGGACGTCGACCGTTAAGCCCGCGCCGACCACTTCGAGCGATTCAATCAACTGGGCCGGGGTCAGGTCATCGGGAACGCGAACTTTTCCCCGAGTGCAAAAGAGGAGGTGTCCGGCCATGGGAGCGGACTCCAGCGAAGTATGCCAATCCTCCACATTGGCTCCCATACCGGTCAAAGTATTTGTGATTCTTTTGACGATCCCGGGTTCGTCGAGGCCGGTGATTTCCAAATCCAGAATTCCCCTTTCATCGGCATCTTCCGAAGGATCGTGGACGATCATTACGGTGAGTCCGAGATTTTTCAGGGCGTGCAAGTCTTCCTCCAGACCCTCGCGATTGGGAGTGGGACATTCGACCCTAAGAATTCCGGCAAACTGTCCGGCCAGCCGGGCCATACGGCTTTCCTGCCAACTACCACCGTGTGCCGCCACACAGTCAGCCACCGAACCCACCAACCCCATGCGGTCGGCTCCCAGAATCGTCAAAACAAGAGTCGTTTTCATAATCGATCTACTCCACAATGACCGGCGTACCCACCTTGGCAGCTTCGAAGAATTTCACAGCCATCTCCTTGGGCATGCGGACACAGCCATGGGAAGCGGCGTAGCCGGGAAGATGACCCACATGCATTCCGATCCCCCCGTTGAAGCGCATGAAATAGGGCATAGGAGCCGCTTCAAAAACCTGCCCGGGTCCGGGACGATCTTTTCTGGTATCAGCATCATCATTGACGATCTCTCCGGTTGCCCGGTCGCGGATCACCCCATAAAGAGATGACTCATGGTCCTCGCTCTTTTGAGTGATTTTATAGCGCCCCGCCGGCGTGGTGTGAGTGGTCTTCCCCGTCGAAATGGGCGACACCCCGACCAATTCCTGACCTTTGTAGAAGTAGGCCTTTTGCTCGTCTCGATTCAGACGAATCAAGGCGGGCCCAGGAACGTGATCGCCATCCCAATAGCCCCGTTGGTGCGCCAGGGGCTGCTTTTCATTGGTGGGTGTCATAGTCCGAAAACCGGTGAGATAGCCGGAGCCTCCATCTAGAGAAGTCGGGAGACAGGATACCAGAAGGACCGGGAGAGAGACGATGACACCAAGGAGCGCTTTCATGATGACTTTCCTACGGGAACTAAAGGGACAAACGAGGCGGCGGTCAAGAGACGGCATTGCGGATCAGCATCGCGGTGAAAGCTCCATCGGTGTCATCGACGAATGGGAGAATCTGTTTGGTCTCTCCCAAGGAAAAGTCCGGGTCGTCTTCAGCAAACCGCTGCACTTGCTCGAGGTTTTCTTCCGGGTCGATCGAACAGGTGGAGTAAACGAGCCGCCCTCCGGGTTTCAAACAAGTGGCCGCCACTTCGAGAATCTCGCGTTGCAGTTTGACCAAGTCCAGCAGATCCGCCTTCTGCAACCTCCAGCGGGCATCCACCCGACGTCGCAAGACCCCAGTGTTTGAACACGGGACGTCCAGAAGAATGGCATCAAAGAACCCGAGCCACTCATCCGGCGCGGGCTTGCTCCAGTCATGCTGATGGACTTCGGCATTGCTGACTCCGCATCGCTCTAGATTTTCTCTTAGTCGGGGTAGTCTTTTTTCGTTGGAATCACAGCAAACCAGCCGGCCGGAGTTTTCCATCAAGCCAGCCATGTGAATCGCCTTCCCGCCAGGAGCGGCACAGGCATCCAGCACCACTTCCCCAGCCTTTGGAGCAAGCAGTTCGGGAGCGTGAACGGTCGAGGGATCGGTGATATAATAATGTCCTCCTGAAACCGCTTCCCGGGGATCATCTGGCATGGAAGCGCCTTCGGGCGGAGGATTGAGGAGATTGCGGCGATAAAAAGTCTCGGCCGGGAGATTGTTCCAGTCCATCAAAGCGACGGCCTTGTCCTTTCCAAAAAGCTTCCGCCATCGTTTCCAAAGCCAATGCGGATGCGAGTATTGGACAGGCAGCTCAACCTCGGGCAGATCCCTAAGGAGTCGCATTCGGGTTTGGGCCGCCTTGCGCAAGACCGCATTGATCAACCCCTGCACCGGTTTACGGGCACACTCAACCGTTTCATAAATCGCAGCATGATCGGGAATGCGAAGAATCAACAACTGACAAAAGCCAACGCGCAGCACATCACGCGTTTCAGGATCAAGTTTGCCTCTTCGAAAAAGCCCGATCCAGTGATCCAGTAAACTGCGATTCCGCAACACACCCATCAGGATGGCTTTGAGCAAAGACCGATCGGAGGACGAAAGGTGATTCCTCTCGGCATGACGTTCGATGAGCGAGTCAGCATAAGCATGACCTTTGGCCCAGGCCCGCAGGGCCGAAACCGCTGCGCGACGCACATTCTTCCCTCCCTTTGGCATAATTTGATTTCTAGGATAGAGCCGCCGCAATCTGCCCCCACTCTTCCGCAAGAGTGACTGACGATGGGGGCATGTCCTTGCCAGCCCGATGATACCAGTACGAAGCATTCCCGAGATCCCCTTCTTCCCGATGAAGATAGGCATGGATCCAGGCCCCGGCTGGATCAGGAACATCCTGGCAATAGTCGTGGGAATCGTCCCAGCGTCCGGCCTTGGCCAGCCAAAGAGCATGCTGCGCTGGAGAGAGCCCAGCGGGAGGTTCGGAATCCACCTGAGCGGATTGAGCAAGTTCGGCAGCGGTCATGACGCCGCCTTTTCGCTGATATCCACCGGGAAGAAAAGGCGGAAGTCTATGGCTCCCGTGCAAAAGTAAGCCGGAGAAACGACTCCCCTGCCAAGCGAGACACGAGAATTCCCTCCGCTGTCGTCTCGAATGAAACCGGCTGCCATTCGAAGAGATCAAATGAACCCTCGACTCCCAAAATGGCATCAGGACGTTCTGGCAACATTCCGGTCGCGAACAGAACCCCGTCGGACCTGACCACCGGCTGAAAAACCATGCCAGATCCGGACTCCGTGGGATCAGTTCCCAGGAGATACTCCCCCAATCCGGTCAATCCGTCACCGTCTTGGTCTCCGCCGACATCAACGGGCACCGAAAAACTCATCGCCCATCCCTCGAGACTGGTCCGGTCCTGCACTTCCACAATGACCCGGGAGGGTTCCACCGGAGCAAAGTCTGGAAGGCCAGGTGGCACCTCAATAGTCAGAGTCTCAGTTCCCTCAACCAAGTCATCGTCGACCACCTGAAGCAGAACGGAAAGCGATGTTCCTCCGGCTGGCAAGGTCACTGCAAGATTCCCCGTGTAGTCGCCCGGCCCGGCTGAACCGTCCACCAGCAAGGGAACAGAAACGGCTTCCAGCAAAGGCAGCTCGCTTCGTAGCTCCAACTGTAAGCCAAGAGAGGGATTGTTTTCATCTAATGCTCCGTTCACCCAATACAGCGACAAGCCCGGACGATGATCCACACACTCATCGATCTCCATTTCAAAGCGAATGGTGTCGACCCACCAACCTTCGCTCGTCCCGGACTCATCCTCCACAAAGCGCCAACGGAACTGAATTGTTTCCCCTCCCCATGCTCCAGGGAGAGTGACGGAAGTCGTTTGAAAAGAAGTCAGCCTCCCGGTCCACGCCATCTGACCGGCGATCGCCGAATTAAATCCTTCGCGGATGTTTCGGTCGTATCCTCCCGATACCGAGAGACCAAAGCTCGTCAGAACATCGACCCATTCTCCTCCATTGCGCGAGACCTCAAGCACTCCGCCATCGAACCCGACCTCGGTGCGATACAAGTGACGAAACTGAAGCGTCCCCCCAGAAGCAGATAAAACAAACGAAGGCGAGGTCAGAATCGATTCCCCGACCGCCCCGATTCCACGCGTAAAAGCCGATCGCAACAGCGTATCCCGTCGCGAAGTGGTGGTGCTCCACCCAACTCCGGAGTCTGTCTGAATCACGGTCCATGATTCCGGCAAGGTTGAATTGACATCAAAATCTTCCTCGAGCGGCACAGGAGCGAGAAGCTCTCCCAGCAAGAAACGATAGCTTCCGGATGCAAGCTCTCCGGAAGAATCGGAGACAGTGAGATCGATCAATGCCTGGTCACCACAGACCCCATCGGCTCCAAAAACCAACTCTACCTCCCCCGTTTCTCCCCCGGGCAAGATGGACGATCCGTTCGAGGAAAAGAGAGTCACATTGGAGGAAACAGCGGTTTGCGTGGCGAGGAGATCGGTCGACTCGAGCCCTTCATTGATCACCGGAATCCTAACGCGCACCGTTTCACCCGGATCAGGCCGACCGTTCTTGATCACACCCGACTCCGCCACAACCTCAGGTTCCCCCAACACTACCCGGGCCTCAGGAAGTTGTTCATCTAGTCGAACACGAAGTTCGTAAAGCTGGGCCGCATTCGCCAGCCCACCCGAAACCTTTACGAAGTAGCTCCCATTGCGGGGAACTTCGATCAGAGAAGTTTGTTCATTGATTCCCGGCCCGGCCTGGTCGACCGACTCCATGACGGACACACCATCACGATCGAAGATTTTGATCCTAAGATCATGAACGAGTCCGGAATCGAAAAACGAACCCACGGAACACCCTTGCGGAAATTCACCTCCTTCAAGGTAACGACCTTCACCAGGTATGATTTCCACCTGAACCTGCTGACCGTTCAACAACTCAAGGCGATAAAAATCTTCGTCGCTGTCATCATCGATACTAAGCCGGGGAATCGAGATCATACTTCCGGGAATTAACTCGACGAGGGCTGCTGTTGCGATCGAATCGTTGTCGCGGGAGCTTTCATCGATCTCCAAGGAATCCCCGTAAAGCCGCTGCAAGGACTGGAACTCATCGAACTGCGGTCCGCGAAAAGAGGTCGAGAGACTGGGCTCCATCAATTTGCTTTGGTTGACGGGACAGACGTGGGCCAAGCCGAGACAGTGCCCGATTTCATGGGTCAGGGTGTTGACGAGACGGAGAGAATTGCCGCTCGTCAAGGCGAGGATCCCGTCACTTGAATCCAACACCATATCACCTTCGTCTGGCCCCAAGGAAATCCCAAGCAGACCCCCATCGCCATCCAGCTGACGGCTTCCAATTCGAATATCGCCCCGCCCCCCAATTACTCCCTGTGATCCCGTCCCCAAGGTCACTCCGTCATCATTGGGCTCATAGCGAAACTCCACACCACAGGTTTCTGCCATCAAGGAAAAGGATTCTTCAAACAAGGCGAACCATGGTTGATCCTCAGCCGGGGCCCTGACACTTCCTCCATAGATTCCGGCCAACCAACTGCGTAGATCAGAACCGCGGTCGGCCACCATGTTGGTGCCCGGAACAGCCGTTCCGTCAGGCACGAGACTCCAGGTGATGACAATTGGATCGCCTTGACGTGCCACCGTCACTCCATCGGTAGCCGTTTCCCGCCATCGTCCGCCATCCAAAAACTGGTTCGCGAGTGGAAGCACCTCACCTTTTCCAGGCCTGAGCAAACGTTCGGCTTCCATGAAAGCCGCAACCTTTGCCTCGTCGGTCTCTGGCGACCAACACCAGGAGATCATCCCTCCCTTCCGCTTTCCCAAGATCCGAAGATACTCCGAGAGCTCCGCCCGGTCGGCATCGGAAAGAGTTGCCAACAAAAGAGGATCTAAATCTTTGAGTAAGACCGAGGAGGCGGTCCGGTGGGAGCCGGCAAGCTCCGGGGTGTCACTTATTTTAGAGTCCACCAGACGGGTGATGTCGATTCTCTCCGGGGAAAGATTCGTCCTTGAAGAAACAACCTTGCCATCGCGATCAATCGCGAAAATCGCAATCAAAACGACGGGCAAGAGGAGGGTGATCAATCGACGCATAACGTGGCAACAACACTAGCTCTACCCAACATTCCTACAGCGGAAAGCGTGATTGAGAATACCAAAGTCGATCGTCCGCAACCTCCAGAGGCGGTTGCGGCGATCACAGGGAAACTTACCTCACTTCTTCTTCGCCGATTTCTCGGCGGCTTTCTTGGCCACCTTCTTCACGGCTGACTTTTTCTTGGCGGCCGCTTTTTTGGCCGGCGGCGGCGGAGGCATTTCATCATCGTCACCTCCTCCGTGGCTCAGAATGAACTGAAGGTCGTCTACACCGAGGTTACTCGCGAATCCTTCGTCACCGAGAATATTGGTCACAAGAGCCGTCTTCTGGTGCTGCAGGATACGTATCTTCTCTTCCACCGAATCCCGGGTCAGGAGACGATACGCGATCACTTTGTTCTTCTGTCCAATCCGGTGCGTCCGGTCAATGGCCTGATTTTCGACTGCCGGGTTCCACCACGGATCATAAAGAATAACATAGGACGCCGAGGTGAGGTTCAGTCCGGCACCACCCGCTTTAAGCGAGAGCAGGAAGACAGAAGGGTCCTTGGTTGTTTGGAATTTTTCGATCTCACCTTTCCGGTCCTTGGTTTGTCCGGTGAGATAATTGAAGGTCCGGCTTTCGACCTCGAGGCGTGTCTTGATAATATCGAGCATCGAAACAAACTGCGAGAAAACGAGGACTTTGTGACCTTCCTCGCGGAGTTGATCCAAAAGATAGAACAGAGCGTTCATCTTGGCGCTTTCCTCCTTGATCCACTTCGGATCGATAAGACCCGGGTGGCAGCAGATCTGACGCAAACGCATAAGTCCCTGTAGAATCGCGAAGCTGTTCTTCTTCACCTCTTCATCGGAATCCAGTCCCAGCAAGGCCTGCTGGATGCGCTTGAGTTCCGCTTTGTAAAGCTCCTCTTGGATCCCTTCCATTCCAGCAAAGACCTCTTCTTCGGTCCGGGGCGGCAGGTCTTTGGCCACCTGGCTCTTGGTCCGACGAAGGAGGAAAGGACGAAGACGGGCAGCAAGACGATTCTGGCTGCTCGGGTCCTTACGCTTGTCGAAGCGACGTTTAAAGTAGGCCCGTGTTCCCAGAACACCCGGCATGGCAAACGCCATGAGAGACCACATGTCCATCAAACGGTTCTCAATCGGGGTACCGGTAAGAACGAGTCGGTTTTCCGCGTCGAGTTCACGGGCACACTTCGCGGCCTTGGAATCAGGGTTCTTGATCTGCTGTCCCTCATCGAGAATAACGGTCAGCCAGCGGACTTTGTTCAGTTCCTCCCCACAAACCCGCAACTGGGCGTAGTTGAGAACGAGGATATCGAGCCGATTATTGACTTCATCGAGATCGAGGTCATCGCGGGTGCGAAGCACTTTCACCACAAGTTTGGGAGCAAATTTGCTGGCCTCCGTGGCCCAGACATCAAGCACCGACTTCGGGCAAACCACCAGAGCAGGCCCAAGTTTTTTATTACCGCTTATCTTGGCGGCAAACTCGCGCAACCAGAGGATGTAGGTGATACTCTGGATGGTCTTACCAAGCCCCATGTCATCAGCAAGGATTCCACCGAATCCGTTTGTGGCTAGGTAGGCCAGGAATTGGAAACCTTCGACCTGATACGGGCGCAGGGTGGCATTGAGGGTTTCTGGAACATCGGGTTTGATGTCGATTTGAATATCGCGGGCACGATCCTTGATACGCTTCCAAGCTTTCGGGTCGAAGACTTCGGCGGCCTTAGGATCGGCCAGCTGCATCGCGTGCATCCGATGGGTTTCGCCAGAGAGATCGAAGGGATCGAGGCCAAGCCTCGTGACCGCGTCGCGCTGCTCAGGATCGAGCTTAATCTCAAGCCGCATCCAAGATCCGTCCTCCATGCGGACGTATCCCCCGCGGGCAGCCACCAATTGTCGAATTTGCGCTTTGGAAAGATTGACCTCTTCAACATCGATGACCACACGAAGGTCGAACCAATCGATCTCTTGGTTCACCACCTCGAAACGGATGGCTGCGGTTACCGGATCACTGAGGATGGTCTTGAGCTTTGCTTCGATGTCGAGTTCGACCGACTCCGGCATCTTCTCGATCCACTCCGCAAACTTCTCGGGAAACTGTTTTGTAATCCGGCCTTTGAAAGCCTCGAGTTTTTCGTCGTAGGTGAGCCCCATTTCGAGAAGGATCTCGGGAATGAGATAGAGCTTCTCCCGGGCAAATCGGAGCAAGGCCTTACCCTTCACCGGTTCCTGTTTGATCAGATCCCAACCCGCTTTGATGAGCTTTTCCTCACGACGACCTTTGGCTTCCAAAGCTTTGACATCAACGACGAGGTGTTCGGTCTCGGCCGCGGTCAAGCCTTGCTCGACCCACATCTTCATGTGCGGGAACAAATCGAGATCAGTCACGCGACGTTTCATTGAGGGCGGCAGACTGGAGCCAATCTTCCGCAGAAACTCCACCCCTTCGAGCGAGTCGATCACGACCTTGGGAATGGAGTAGCGAGGCATCACCTCGGTGTCTTCGAGCCAACGAGGCGGGCCCGGGAAAACCGTTTCATCGGATTGATAGAGTTCGGTCCGTCCGGGGAGTAGGCGCACCGAGTGGGACACGTTCTCGCCGGCCCTCGTCACCAGTTGAAGAGCAAAGGAATTAGAATCGGTAAGATCATCGTCACAAATCCAGCGCAGGGGTTCATCGACGACCCGGAATGGGCGTTCATCGAGATTCACCATGTAACCCTTGAGCTCTTCCTGATGGAAAAGAAGATTCATGAACGCGCAGGCCTGCTCGTTCTCCAGATCTAGGTAAACCTCACCGGTCTTTTCACTGTATCGAAGGAAGTGCTCCCACAGGATCTGGCTTGCTGCGTCCATCCGCAGGGCCGAAGCTTCAAAGAGTTTCAGAATTCGTTCGATTTCGCCTTTCTCCCGAAGCGACACCCATTCCTCTTCTCCTTCTTCCCGTGCCTCGACTCGAGCTTCGTTAATGGTTGAGATCAGGCGAAACTCAATCGTGTGGGGAATCTCCTGGGGGGGACGTTCATTGACGCTTTCGATCCGATCATACCAAGCCGAAACCTCACGCTCCTGCTCCCAGTCCCGCATGCGACGCTGGACCGCTTCGAGGTCGGTGACCGCCTCCATGAAGTCGGGGTAGCGAAGATTCTTTTTGTCAAACGCATAGGCCAGATAGTTCCAAAACTCGAGGATATCACCCGGTGGCACAGGCCAAAGTTCAAGCGGTTCGTAACTGGCAATATCCCAGCGGGGATTCAGGCGAACCATGTCGTGATCGTGAATCTCACCCTCGATAACATAACGACGGTAACGCTTTTCAACGCGGAAGATGAAATCAGCCTCCTTATCGTCCAGTTCCCGGTCGAGTTTCTCCTCAATGAGATCAACAATCGGGGTGTCATCAAACTCGTTGGGCGACTCGGGCAAATCCTCACCCCGGTGAAGACGCTCAAGCATTGTGGCAAACATTACCGCTCCCGCCGTTTCCTCATCCTCCTCGGAGCAGCTTCCGAACCAGCGGTTTCCTTGCAAACGTAATGTGGTCCGATGGACCTTGCCACGGTCGTCCACCCGCCCCTGAATAAAGAGGTGGTTCCCGAAAATCTGGGTCACGGCACCCTCGTCTTGCAGTGTCTCCCCTCTTTTTCGAGCAGCCTCAGGAAAGCTGTTCAAGAAATTCAGGGTCGCCCGGTCCGGGTTGAGTGCGGTCATGTTGGTTGCCATTCTGTCTCGAATCTTGAAGTAAAAAGAGCCGTTGAGGGTGCGGAATCCCCAGACCTGCAACGGCAGGAACCAATCCTAAAGCCATCTTTGTCATTTACGCAACCGAAAGCGTAAAGGAATTGTTAGGATTGTTTAAGTGGATCCTGAAAGAATCGCTCCTCCTTCGTTGTTACAAGACCAGTATTTCCACCCTCCCAATGCGGATCCCGAACCCAAAAGGCTCTTCTTTCCTTGTGTTCCTTCGAATCGCTGGCGTTCTAGCACTCGGGATCGTCCTAGGGCGCTACCTGATCCCGGTATCGCCCCTGGCCTTTGATCGTTTTTCATCGGCACAAGGAGCGAACGATCAATCGTCGATTTCCTCTGCCACCGGTCGGCAATCGCAGACTTCGCATTCAAAAGAATCAGCTCGTAAAGTTTCCCTTCGGCCAAATGAAACCACCGAAGAACAACGCACCATCCTAGCGGGGATTCTCAACAAGGGAAGTCCGGTGCTACGCACCCGTGAGATGCTCGCCTTTATCGACGGGCTGGACGACAACGAATTGATGGAAGTCGTCGAGACCTTCCGCGAAGCAGGATGGGTGGACTACAATCGAAACGAATACTCGCTCCTGATTTCGGCATGGATGAGCCGGGCACCTTACCAGGCGGTGTCCTACCTTGAGACTCACGATCAGGACGGACGGACACGTAAAATGGCCATTTCGGCCTGGGCGGCCGAAGATCCCGGGGCCGCATATGCCGCGGTGCAGGGCTTGGAGGACGAAGGCCTGATCAACGATTGGCTGGTCGGCCTTGTTGAAGGCACTGCCCGAAACGACCCCGAGGCAGCTTTGAAAATCGTGCGGGAATTGGACAGCAAGGAAACCTCCATTCAAGCTCTCCGGGAAGTGATTCCCGAGGTAGTCGTTCGTGGACAGGAGTTTGCCAGCGAATTCATGGATCAAATCAGCGACCCTAAAATGAAAAAAGAAGCAGCCCACCGCATCGCCTCCTCAATGGGACGACGCGATCCGGAGGCCGCTTCGGATTGGGTCAACACCCTAGATACTCCGGAACTCCGCCGGGATGCCTCTGGCGTGGTCGCTGAAGTCTATGCCCGAGAGGATCTGGACGGCGCCGCCAGCTGGGTTCGGACCCTTTCGCTGGATTCGAAGGGAGCCGCCGCAGCCAATGTGGCCCGGCTACTCACTCGTGAGAACCCAAGCGAAGCCGCCGTTTGGCTCCGGCAGTTGGGAAATGACCCCTCGTTGGACAATGCCCGAATCCGCTTCCTGCAAGAAGCAGGCCGACAGGATCCCGAAACCGCCCTCGAAAATGTCGCGACCCTTTCCCGCGCCCGCGATCAGGAACGCTACTATCGTGAGCTGCTCAATCGCTGGCGGAAACGGGATCAAAATGCGGCCGTGGCTTGGGCCAACTCGCACTCCGAGTTGATTCCGCCTAACGTCCTCCAGAGTATTCTCCCCCGCCAGAGATAAAAAAGGACCACCGATCAGGTGGTCCTATCATTCATCACGCTCCCCAATGCCGGATTAGGCGCAGCCGCAGCCACCACCTCCTCCGCCTCCGCAGCATCCACTCGAAGCCTGAGCGATGTCCTCGGCCGTCGGAACACGCCCCAGCTCGAGGGTCATCCCGATCAATCGACTGACACTTGTCTGTAGGGAGTCGAGAGACTGTTGGGCTTGCAGAAAATCCGAGGCGACCTGATTCTCCAGAAGACGCGTGCGAGCGCTCTCAAAATCTGCAATCTCACTTTCAGCCAGCTGAAGACCGGCCTGCTGCTTTTGATTGAGCTCCTGCCCCTGCTGTTGCACCGCTTGATAGCTGGTGCGGGCCTCGTCGTTCCCCAAGAAGGTTTCGACCTTCGTTAAAAGAGTCTGGTATTCCGAATCCTTGGCAATCGTTTCACAAAGATCGCGGGCCTTTGTCATTACAGTCGAGTCGTCCTCAAGAAGCTTCATGCCTCTCCCTTACGGCGGCTTGGGACTCGCCGCAACTGTTGATTTTCCGATTCCCCGGGGAATCTTCCCGCCTGGCCCAACATCGTTTGAAAAAAAATTCCTTTTTTGCATCGTTTACAGGTTAATCTTTCCCATGAAATCAAGATCAGTACTTTTTAGTGGAATGTGGATCGCAACCTGCGCCGCCGCCTTCTTCGCCGGTCGAATCACCGACTCGTCAACTTCTTCCGTAGTCGACGATAAGGACTCTCCAGGCACCACTGCCAGCAATCGCGGCAACAGCCAATCAGCAGGTTCGCAGGTCCGGCGCAGGGCGACTTTGCGCTCCGGCGGCATGGCTTCCTCCGACAATCGCTCTGACCGTATCCGCGAGCAGGCGAAGGCCCTCAAGGCCATGTCAGACCCGCTGAAGCGTGCCCAAGGGTTTCTCGACTTCGTTCAAAATCTGGCACCCAATGAGTTTCTAGACGCCGTCGATGCCTTCCGGGAAGGTGGGATCGAAGACGATCAGTTTGGCGAATACCGCCTCATGCTCGCTGCGTGGGCTCAAGTGGATCCAAATGGCGCGCTCAACTACGCCTCGGAAAATACCGGCACTCCTTTCGCCCGACAGACCATCCTCGCAGCCTGGGCCAAAAACGACGCGGCTAGCGCCATCGAATGGGCCCGGAACAATTTCGAAAACACCGGAGACGAAAACCGGGCCAACCCATGGCTGGTGGGGGTGATTGAAGGCCTAGCCTCGGTGGACACCGGAAGTGCCACCCAACTCCTCGAAGAACTCCCCTTCTCTCGTGAGCGTGGCGAAGCTCTGAACGCAATTTATCGTGAAATCTCAGCCTTGGGCACAGACACTGCAAAAGCCTGGGTGGCCAACTTAACCGACGAAAGACTGCAGGCCGGAGCCGCCGCCCGTCTAGCCGGTACCCTTGCCCGCGAAAACCCCCAGGAGGCCACTGAATGGGCTGCTTCGATGGGACCGGAAGTAATGAGTCGCGCCACCGGAGAGATCATCGACCAATGGGCTGAAAGCGATTTGACGGCGGCCCGCAGCTGGGTGGAAGGGCAACCCGAGGAAATCGTAGCTGCTGCCGCTCCGAGACTGATTGGTGAAATGATCGAACAACAAGATATCTCCACCGCCTCCAACTGGCTCAGTAACTACGAGGGCAACCCCGAATTCGACGATGCCATTCGCTCCTTTGTCTACGATTCCATCCGCCAGGAACCGACTATGGCAGCCGATTGGATCATGAGAATGACCAACGAAAGAGACCGCACCGGAACCTTCCATCGCATCTTGGGACGATGGATGGAGCAAGACCGGGCCGGCGCCATGGATTACATTAACAGCAACGAAGTCCCCGAAAGCATCCGACGACGTGCCAACATGTCGGGTGAACAACGATAACCCATCGCCATGAAATCGCTCCTTTCTCTCGCTCTTTTGCCAGTCGCTCTGCTTCTTATTTCCTGCGACTCCACCCCCATCGATATCAAAGACGACCAACCGACGGACGAGGCCAAGCATGAGACTATCACTCTCGGTGGTGGTTGCTACTGGTGTGTCGAGGCCGTCTTCCAGCAACTCGACGGAGTGGTTTCCGCGACCTCGGGCTTTATGGGGGGGCACGTTCCCAATCCAACCTACGAAGATGTCTGCGACGGGTTCACCGGTCATATCGAAGTCGTGCAAATCGTTTACGACCCCGAGATCATCTCGACCGACAAGATCCTCGAATGGTTCTGGAAGTCACACGATCCCACAAATCCGCTTGGCCAGGGTCCCGACAATGGGCCGATGTATATGAGCCACATCTTCGCCCACTCCAAGGAGCAATCCAAGACCGCGGAAGCTTCCTTGGCCGCTCTGCAAAAAAAACTCGATCGCCCCATCGTGACCAAAATCCGGGAGGCCGCCGAGTTTTACACCGCTCCCGAGTACCATCAGGACTACTACGAAAACAATAAGAGTAAGAACCGCTACTGCCCCGCCGTGATCACGCCCAAGCTCAAGAAGCTTGGGCTTGATTATTAGAGCAGCTTGTCACACTAGCCATTGCCCCCAAAAACAAGACGATCTTGGGGCTTTCAGCACCAAAGATGTTCGTCGCGTCAGTGAGTCTTTCGAGAAGACTCCACAGCCTTAGCTAGGGAGCTTCCACTTTTCACGCGCAGGTTGATTGATGAGATCATTAGCCTTCTTGTTGTCGAGGATCTGAATCTTCTTCGGATCGAACTTGAAACTGGAGTTGGTCCGGTGGGCGATTTTACCGAGATTGACCAAGGTGCAGGAGTGGAAGCCGTTCTGCTCGTTGAGAGCAAACTTCTTCTTCTCACGGATCGCCTGATGGAAATCGGTCACCTGCGGGGTAGGTTCAGGAAGGGCCTTCACCTTTTCCGCAAAGCCCTTCACATCGGATTTGAAGCCTTTGAAAATCTTGCCTTCCGAGCCTTCGATAAAGGCGGCGTCCTTGTCCTTGTTTTCCCCGTCCAACACGATGGTGGTGCCATCGGCGTATGTGTATGTGATGCGACGCCATTTTCCAACGGCATCGTCGTCCTGCGGGTCGGCGTCGATTTCCACCGAAACCGGAAGCTCATCGTCCTTGCCAAGAATATATTGCACCGGGTCGATATAGTGTTGCCCCATGTCACCCAGACCACCGCCATCGTAATCCCAATACCCGCGGAAAGTCCCGTGAGTCCGGTGCGGGTGATAAGGCTTGAAGGGTGCTGGTCCGAGCCAGAAATCGTAATCAAAATGATCTGGAATCGGTTGCTCGGTCAGATTGGTCTTTCCAACCCAGCCAAACTTCCAGTTGAATCCTGTAATGCCCGAGAGGGTTGCCTTGTAGGGACCGGGTCCCAGCAATCCGCCATCGATCGCTTTCTTGACCTCACGAGCCGTTACTCCGGAACCGTAAAATCGACTCTGAAAGCGGAACCAGGTATTAATCCGAAATGCCACTCCGGCCTTTTGAATCGCTTTCACCATGGCCTGCCCTTCTCCAATCGTGCGGGACATTGGCTTCTCTCCCCAAATCGCCTTACCGGCCTTGGCCGCCGCAATCGCCTGGTAAGCGTGCCAATGAGGGGGCGTCGCGGTGTGAATGATGTCGATGTCATCGCGGGCAATGATCTCGCGAAAATCGTGATATCCTTTTGCATCCTTATTCCCCCGACCCTGCGCCTTAGCCAATTGCCCGGCCAGCCGCTTTGAGTCGACATCGGCCATCGCCAAAATACGGCCCGGCATCCCGAGGTGTGAGTTACTGATACCGCCGCATCCGATAATGGCCCGCGTCAGTTCATTCGAAGGAGCGGTCTGCCCGTTCAAGCCGAGCACTCGACTGGGAACAATGGAAATGGAAGCGAGAGAGGCGAGGCCGCCGAGGGCCTTTCGCCGGTTCATGGATTCTGGTGATGATTTCGACATGTTCGGTAGTAACGAATTGAGAGGCCAAGGTATGCCATGAGCTTATTCCATCCAGAACGAACTTGAGGATTTTTGAATCTGACACTCGATTTCGATTCTCTCGTTCGGAGACCACCCACTAAAATTTGTATGACAAATCCTACAAGTTGTCTGCCGAGCGCTGATTTTATTTGCTCAAATTAGAGTTAGCCAGCAAGGTCCGCGCCTTTCCACCGACCCAAACGAATGTCACCACTTCTTACACCCATTTTTGGAGTCATCGGCCTTGCCTTAGCAGGCTTTATTTTTTTCTCGATCAAGAAGCAAAGCACCGGCGGCGGCAAGGCCGAGAAAATCTCCGGTCAGATCGAAAAAGGCGCGATGGTCTTCATGACTCGTGAGTTTAAACTCATCGCGCTTTTCGCAATTGCACTCGGAGCTGCTCTCTTCCTTTTCCAGAGTCCTGACTACCGTGGTCCACAGTCTCTCGCCTTCTTCATGGGCTGCCTCGCTTCTTCAGCAGCTGGCTTCATCGGGATGAAAACGGCCACCTTGTCCAACGTTCGCACGTGCATTGCCGCGAATGAAAAAGGGGCCGCCCGGGCTCTCAAGATCGCCTTCTCCGGCGGGGCCGTGATGGGATTGACCGTCGCTGCCATGGGCCTTCTTGGGCTTGGCATCCTTTTCGCGATCTACGCAAAGAACGACTTCCTCCCACAAATTCTTGAAGGCTTCGCCATGGGTGCTTCCCTCGTCGCTCTTTTTTATCGCGTGGGTGGCGGCATCTTCACCAAAGCCGCAGACGTCGGCACCGACCTTGTGGGCAAGGTGGAGGCTGGAATTCCTGAAGACGATCCCCGCAACCCGGGAGTAATTGCCGATAATGTGGGCGATAACGTCGGAGACGTCGCAGGAATGGGCTCAGATATTTTTGAATCCTACTGCGGGGCCCAAATTGCCACCGTGGCGATTGCAGCCTCGGCTGGCGCGACCGCCGGCTTTGCCGAATCGATGGGTGCCAGCAAGGAGATTCTTCTCCAACTGCCTCTGATTCTCACCACCGTCGGAATTGTTTGCTCCTTCCTCGGAATCTTGCTTGTGAACCTCTTCGCCGACAAGGACCCCGCCAAGTCGCTTCGAATTGGAACGATCGGTGCCGCGATCCTCTTCATCATTGCCGCCTTCGGCGTCACCAGTTTTTTCGACATCAGCCATCTTCTCGCGGTCGCGGTTCTTTGCGGTGCGGTTGGGGGGGTCTTCATTGGCTTAATCACGGAATACTACACCGGCTCCAAGCCCGTCCGAACCATTGCGGCTCAAGGTGAAACCGGAGTCGCTACTCTTGTCATCTGCGGACTTTCGGTCGGTCTGCAATCCGTGGTCTTTCCTATCCTCACCATCGCCCTCACCCTCTTTGGAGCCTACGAATGTGCCGGACTTTACGGGGTCGGCCTTGCGGCCATTGGAATGCTCGGCACGGTTGGAATTACTATGGCGATCGACGCTTACGGCCCGATTGCGGACAATGCCGGTGGAATCGCCGAAATGGCGGAGATGGGTGAAGAAACCCGCGAGATTACTGATTCGCTCGACGTTGTCGGCAACACCACTGCAGCCATCGGGAAAGGTTTTGCGATCGGGGCAGCCGGTCTTGCAGCCCTCGCTCTCATCACCGCTTTCATCCAGACTACTAAGATCTCTCTGGATCTCTCAAATCCCGATTCTCTTCGCTACTTCTTCGTCGGTCTCATGATCGGTGGCGCCGTTCCCTTCTTCAATGGCTCTATGACAATGAATGCGGTCGGCAAAGCGGCAGGCAGCATGATTGAGGAGATTCGACGCCAGTTCCGTGAAGAGCCCCGCATTCTCAAAGGGGAGATAGAACCAGACAGCAACCGCTGCATCGACATCGCTACCAAGGCTGCCACCAAAAGCATGCTCGGGCCGGCCCTACTGGCGGTTGGCACTCCCATCGTAGTGGGGTTTGGCTTCAAAGCTCTAGGAGGAGGAACCGCCGGGGCCCAGACCCTTGCTGGCACTCTGACCGGAGCCTTGCTCGGATGTGTTCTCCTCGCTCTCTTCATGTCCAATGCCGGCGGTGCCTGGGACAATGCGAAGAAGCACGTAGAAGACGGCAATCACGGCGGCAAAGGATCGGAAACACACGCCGCCAGTGTGGTCGGTGACACCGTGGGTGACCCGCTCAAGGACACCTCTGGCCCCTCGATGAACATCCTCATCAATGTTATGGCCATCGTCAGCCTGGTGATTGCCGGGTTGCTCTAACGGAGCGGACCTGAGCAAACTGCCCTACCGCAGTTTGCCATGTTCAAGACCGCCTTTCTTTCCCTCGCTCTCCTTTCCGGCCTCTCCGCCGAACCTCCTTTTGAACTCCCGGAACCCATCAAGGGGCAAAACGGAACCGAACTTCGACTCTTTGCGAAGGAACCTTTTTTGCGCAACACCGTAGCGGTCGCAGTCGGTGAGGACGGCAAGGTTTACGCTACATCAGTCCTCCGACGCAAAGCGGCCGATCTCGACATCCGACAGTTTCGAGATTGGGTCGAAAAAGATCTCTCGCTCCGTACTATCGAAGAAAAGCGCGCCTTTCTACGCAGCGAGCTCACTCCAGAGAATGCCAAAAAATACCGTAAGGTCGGCGACCAAAACAAAGACGGAATCATCGACTGGAAAGATCTCACCGTTCTCACCGACCGCATCATTGTTCTCGAAGACACCAACGGGGACGGAGTCGCCGACCGGGCGGACACCTATGCCGAGGGCTTCAATACCGAGGTTACCGGAATCGCGGGCGGTCTCGAAGCCTGGGATGGAAATGTTTTCGCGGCAGTCGAACCCGACATCCTAAGGTTCCGAGATACCGGAGAAAGCCCGGCCTCGGACGAACGCGAGGTTCTTGCTAGCGGCTTTTCTGTTCGCCTGTCCTACGCCGGACACAATTTCAGCGGCCCAGTGGTGGGTCCAGACGGACGGCTTTACATGTCCTCGGCCGACAAGGGAATGCACGTGACCAGCAAGGAAGGAAAAACCTTTTCTCATCCCCTCTCCGGGACCATTGCCCGATGCGAACTCGATGGATCGAATTTTGAAGTCTTTGCCTACGGTCTGCGCAACGCTCCCGAGGTTGCTTTTGATCAACACGGCAATCTCTTCGGAGTCGACAACGATGGCGATCACAAGGGAGAGAAGGAACGACTCATTTACATCACAAATGGATCCGACCATGGCTGGCGCTACCACTGGCAATACCGCGGTAAAAAATACCAACCATGGATGACCGAGGGCTTATCCAAACCCGAGCACCCCGGACGTCCGGCCTACAGCACTCCTTCATTGAAACTCTACCACGACGGACCCGCTGGCTTCGCCTTCAACCCCGGAACAGCCCTCAACAAAAAGTATCACAACCACTTCTTCATGACCGGCTTTCCCGCCCGAAAGCTCTACGCCTTTCGACTCAATCCTAAGGGAGCGTCATTCGAAATCAAAGGCGATCACATCGCTGCAAGCGGAGTGTTGATGGTTGGTCTCGACTTTGGACCCGATGGAGCCCTCTACGTGGCCGACTGGTCGGCCCGGGGCTACGAACTGAACACAAAGGGCGGACTCTGGACCTTCGATGATCCCGTCGCGCGAAAATCCAAAATTCGGCAAGAAACCGCCAAGCTTCTCAACCAAAATCATGCCAGGCTCCCGGCGGAAGAGCTTGTGAAAAATCTCAGTCATCCTGATCAGAGAGTTCGCATGAAGTCCCAATTCGCTCTAGTTGACCAGAAGCGTGACGACCTTCTCCTGACGGTCGCAACTAATCCAAAGCGCCCACAGCTCGCTCGTATCCATGCGATCTGGGGATTGGGTCAAAACCTGCGACGACATGCCAAAATTTGGGGGAAGGGATTTTACGCGCTTTATCAGGATCCGGATCACGAAATCAGGGCTCAGGCCGCGCGCGTTGCCGGAGACTCCGGTTATTCCGAGCTGATCGATGGATCCGCCCTGCTTCCTCTTTTGTCCGACTCCTCCGACCGCCCCCGCTTTTTTGCCGCTCTCGCTCTCGGTCAACTTCGGCACCGGTCGGCCTTCGACAAAATCGTGACCTACCTCCAGAGCAATGGATCCGCGCCTTATCATCGTCATGCTGGCGTGATGGGCCTCGTCGGCTGCTCCAACGCAAACGAATTGGCAGGTCTTTCCAGACACTCTTCTATTCCGGTTCGTCTCGCTGCTGTCGTTGCCTTGCGCAGACTAAGGCTCCCTGAAGTCGCAACTTTTCTGCAAGACAAGGATCCCCTCGTTGTCACCGAAGCAGCACGTGCCATCTACGATGACGAATCAATCCCCGGAGCCATGGCATCGCTCTCCTCCCTTCTCGATCAAGCAGACAATCTCAACGAAGCAACCATCAGACGGGCTCTTGGAGCAGCTCTTCGGCTTAGAAAAGCGGAAGAAGCGGCTCGCGTGGCTATGGTCGCAACCAGCTCCAAACACTCCGAGGCGATTCGCTTGCAAGCGCTCGAGCTCCTCGAGCAATGGCCGAAACCCGACAAACTCGATTCCGTTCAAGGCCGCTATCAGGAACTAGTTGGAGTCCCTGCTTCGAACATCGCGTCGACGCTTGAGGCGGCACTCACCTCACTCCTGTCTTCCCAAGACAAAAAAATCGCGGAAGCCGCACGCAAGGCAGCCGCCGTTTATGGCCTTGGTGCGAAGCCGGACGAACTGGTCGCCTTTGTTCGAAAAGACGATCCCGAACGTTCCGCCTCCGCGCTACGATTGCTGGCCTCCTCTCCAAAAAACCAGCTTCGTGCCGCCCTCGACGCTCTGAAATCAAAGCACGCCCTAGTCAGAGCAACCGCTCTCCAGGTGCTGGCGAAACGGGATTCCAAGAACTTTGCCAAGCATGCCGCAGAAATCTTGAACTCCAGCGAAGAAGTCTCCGACCGCCGTGCTGCCTTGACTGGGCTTGGAACCCTATCAGGACCAGACAACAATGCCCTCCTCAGTGAGGCCCTGCGTTCGATCGCCAACAAAACTCTTCCTCCCGAGCTGGCTCTCGATGTCTTCGAGGCGATCCGGACTCTAAAAGATCCGCCTCTCAACAAGCAGCTCCAAGCTCATCTTGCCAGCCTGCCAAAATCTCCCCTCACCACATTTGCCGGCACGCTGGTTGGCGGGGATCCTGCCATAGGACGTAATCTCTTTGAAAATCATATCGCGGCTCAATGTGTCCGTTGTCACGCAGTAGGATCCGGTGGGAGCGGGGTTGGCCCGAACCTATCTGGCATCGGCAGGAAAGCCCCCGGTTACCTGCTCGCAGCATTGGTTGAACCCGGCCGCGACATCGCTCCCGGATTTGGTTTCATCACCATCACCCTCAACAATGGAACTTCGGTTTCAGGAACTCTTGAGAAGGAAGATGACTCGCAAATCTCAATCCGACTTCCAGAAGGCACTCTTCGATCGATGAAAAGAGCCGACATCAAGACCAGGACTGCCCCGGTTTCGTCCATGCCTCCAATGGGGGCCATTCTTTCCAAGAAAGAACTCCGCGACATCCTCGCCTACCTGCAATCACTGAATTGATTGAACGATAAAGAACTCTGCAGATAATTTCTTGACTGACCAGCCCTCACTCCCTATTCCCCGCCCTCCCGAAACATTTTTCCGTCTCTAATCATGGCCCTGACTGAAGTAATTCTCCGCGAAAAAATCGATAACCTTGGCTCCGAAGCCGATGTTGTAAAAGTGAAGGCAGGCTTTGCCCGCAATTTCCTGATCCCACAAGGCAAGGCCTACGAAGCGACCAAGGGCAATCTCCGCCAGATCTCCAACCTTCAAGCTGCCCGAGCCAAGCGTGAGACCGAGGAACTTAACGAGGCCCAGGAACTGGCCAGTAAGATCGCCCGCATGAAGCCCCAATTCACCCTCGATGTCGGTAAAAACGGCAAGGCCTTCGGCTCCGTGACCTCAATCGATATTCACAAAGCCCTTGAAGACAAGGGAGTGGTTATCGACCGGACCGCCATCCAACTCGACAAGCCTCTCAAATCGACCGGCAAGACCGACGTTGAGATCAAGGTGCACCCCGAAGTCACCACTTCCGTGACCATCACGGTGGCTGCCGCCGAGGAACCCAAAGCGGCGGAATAAGAGGCACGACCCTCTATACTTTTCAAAGGCTCGGCCGGTGACGGTCGGGCTTTTTATCGTTCCCTCTCCCACGATTACCCGGCAGAATGAAAAGGTGATTGGGGTAATCGATTCCGGTGTCGGAGGGCTTTCGGTTCTCAGGGAGATCCGGGATCAGCTTCCGGACCAGGATCTGATCTACATCGGAGACTCCGCGTGGTGTCCTTACGGCACCAAGTCTTTTCCAGACATCTGTCAACGAACTTTCGCCCTTACCGATTTTCTAATGTCCCGTGGAGCGGGAGCGATTGTGATCGCCTGCAACTCCGCCACTATCGTCGCCATTCAGGCTCTTCGAACCCAATATCCCCTTCCGTTTATCGGGATGGAGCCCGGAGTGAAACCTGCCGCCGCCATCACCCGCACCGGCACGATTGGCGTGCTCGCCACCGAGGCATCCCTCTCCGGTCAAAAATTCCACCACCTCGTCGATCAACACGCCCGGGACCTTCAAGTGATCACCCAACCATGCCCCAAGTTTGTCGAATTGGTGGAACAGGGCATTCTTGCCGGCCCCGAGGTAGAATCGGCTATCGACGAGTATACCACCGATATGCTGGCCGCCAATGCCGACGTCCTGATCCTAGGTTGTTCCCACTATCCCTTTCTCCGCCCTGCTCTTGAAAACAAATTGCCCCATCACATTCGCTTCATCGATACCGGGGAAGCGATTGCCCGGCGGGTCTCCGCCCACGAACTCACTTCTTCAACAAACCCGGCAACCGAAATCCTCACCACCGGCGACTCGGATCAAATGAAGAGACTGGTTGAAAAACTTGTCCCCGGACTCAACTTCTCTTGCTCCCCCCTCTCTCTGCCATGAAACAAATCCCCCTGGTAATCGCCGCGATCTTCACCCTGATTCTTGTGACCTTCCTGCTTTGGGACCGGATTGCACCCGCCCCCGAAATCCCCGCCCCGGAACCACAAACGTCGGGGAATCAGGAGACCAAGCCCCAACCTCGCGAAAAACCATCTCCTGATGACGACGATGTTCCCGAAAAGAAACCTCTCCCGAAGGAGACCTCGCCAACGGAAGGGATCGCGACGACGGCCAAGAAGCACAACTACTATTCGGATGGGGAAAAATCCTTCGATGGCACTGGAAAATATTACCAAGGCCGCGAAATTGCCTACGTCATGGGACATCAGGCCATCAACTGGCTCGAACGCACCAACCGGGAGGCGGAAGAGGCTCCCTCGAAGGCCATCAACCTCGTCACGCTCAAGGAAAACGAAGTCCTCGCCGATATTGGAGCAGGATCGGGATACTACTCGACCCGCATTGCGCTCAAGTTCCCCAAAGCCAGGGTCATCGGGGTCGACATTCAACCCGAAATGATCGACTTTCTCAAACAGCGGGCCAAGCAACTCGATCTTGTCAATCTGAGCACCAATCTTGGCACAATCGAGAACATCAATCTTCCTCCAGAATCCATCGATGCCGCCCTAATGGTCGATGCCTATCACGAGTTCTCCCATCCCTATGAAATGATGACCTCGCTCGTTTCCGCCCTCAAGCCCGGAGGACGGCTCTACCTCCTTGAGTATCGCGCCGAAGATGAATCAGTTCCCATCAAGCGTCTCCACAAAATGACACAGGCGCAGGCAAAAAAAGAAATGAAACTCATAGGCCTCACTTGGGAGAAAACCTTGGACGACCTTCCGTGGCAGCACTTCATGATTTTCCGCAAACCATGAAGCCCCCGCCTGCCTGGCTTTCACCCGAAAAACCCTACCTCATCGGGATCTCCGGAGGACGGGACTCGGTCTTTCTATACCACTGGCTCGTCGCCCACCAATTCGACAACCTCACCTGTTGCCACCTCAACCACTCGCTGCGCGGAGGCGAATCGGATTGCGACGAAGAATTCCTTCGGAACTTGATCGGTCCATCTCTCCTCGTCCGAAAAATCAATGTTGCCGCCCGTGCGGAAGAAAACTCCCTTTCACTGGAAACAGCCGCCCGGCAGGCGCGCCACGAATTTTTTGCCGATTGCGCACGTCAAACCGGGATCAATCACGTTCTCCTCGCCCACCATGCCGATGACCAGGCGGAAACCATTCTTTTTAATCTCCTCAGGGGATCTGCGGGACTCAAAGGCATGAAGTCTCATCACACCATCAATGGAGTCACTTCCCTCAGACCCCTACTCGACGTCCGACGCTCTGAAATCGATCAATTCCTTACCACCCATCAGATTCCCTTTCGCGAGGATCAGTCCAACGCCAGCCCGTTTGCCACCCGAAATCGTCTTCGTCACGAAGCACTTCCTCTTCTTGCCGACATCATCAAACACGACCCAGTGCCCTCACTATGCCGGGCTGAAAAACTGAACCGCGACCTCAATGAAATCTCTCGTGAAACTCTCAATTCGCTCAATCTCCTCGATCCCCAAAACCGAATCCACATCCCAAGTTTCCGACCACTCAACCCTGCCTTACAACGACAAGCCCTTCATCGCTACCTTTTGGAACACGGGATTCCTGAACTGACTTTTGACCTCATCGAAAAAGCCCGCCTTCTCACCCAGCCTGATGCCGTACCCTCGCTGAATCTTCCCGGGGGCAAACGGCTTCGTCGGAAAGAGGCCCGCCTGTTCATCACGCCATGAAAACCCTCTTCGTTTTGACTCTCTTTCTGGTTTCCTGCGCTTCTGATTCGAAGAAAGAAGTCGACGAAAAACCAAGAACTCTGGAACAAAGGATCGTTGGTCGTATCGCTTCGGTCTCACAAACCGGTAAGTTCGTTCTCATTCAAAAATACGGACCCGGCACACTCCCCCTCAATTCACTCTATCAATCGAGAGGAGCCGATGGACAAACTGCGGCCCTACGGCCTTCCGGAGAGCAGGTTCGGGACTTTTTCGCCGCCGATCTTCTCAGCGGCACGGTCGAAAAGGGAGATGCCGTCATGGCATACCCACTACCGGCGAAAGAGGAGGAAACCAATGAGGACCCATCCGCAAACGGAGAAAACGAGGATTCGGAAGGCCCTGAGAACGAAGGTGAATCAGCCTCTAAGAATAGTCAGAATACCGAAAATATTAAAAAACAGGGGTAATTTCGGCCTCCAAATGTCAACGATATCCATTTTATTTAAAAAATTAGAGTTTACGGCTTGATTGAAGTTCGAATTTATTCTTAGTCTCCTTCCCGAAGCGATCATGCTTTGTGAATAACCTTTGTGAATAACTAGAACCCTCTTTCGCGTTAAACCATGAAAACCAGCTCTTTGAACACTCCCAACTCCAAGAAGGTCGATGCAAATCGTCTCGCCGATTTCGTCATGATGACCCAGCGGTCTTGCATCCTCAACCTTTCGGGTGAGCTGAACCGTGGCAATCTTTCCTTCCCCCAATTCTTCCTCCTGACCTACCTGTCCAGCGAAGATTACCTCACGATGTCGGCCATTGCCAAGAAGATGGGGCATTCAACGGCCGCTGCCACCGGACTTGTTGACCGACTTGAGAAGCTGGGCTTCGTCGAGCGCGTTCACGCCGCCGAAGACCGCCGTAAAATCATGGTCCGCATCACCAACAGCGGGTCCTCCATCGTTTCCACCATGCGCCAGCACATCGCTTCCGAGCTCGCCGAACTCATGGATGACATGGACGAGGATGAAGCCTCGACCGTGGCTGTCGCCAACCAAGCCATCGAGGGTAAGAGCCTGAACTCATAGCAACATCCCCTCAAACTGTTCGCAAAAGGAACCTTTGCGAATGAACGGCGCTTCCTTTACGCTTCCCGCGTGCAGGAAGCGTCTTTTTTTCTAGAATCCCTCCAGGCCTTCCCGCTCATCCGCGCAGACTTCGTCGAGCGTGTTCCCGGCCTGACCACTTCCACGGACAAAGCAGAGATCCTTGCCAAACTGCGCCCCTATCACGAACAGGCCGCTCTCGAATTGGGGTTCCAAAAAACACATCTAGCCGAACAAATCCACGGCGACGATATCGCGATCGTCACCCCTGATTCCCCTCTCCTCTCTCCCGGCGTTGATGCGTTGATTTCCAATCACCCTCTTCTTCTCGGCATCCATGTGGCCGATTGCGGAGCGGTCTACTTGCTAGACTCCGCCAGCGGTGCCATCGGTTTGATCCACTCCGGCAAAAAAGGAACCGAGTTCAATATCACCGGAAAGACCATTCGGGCCATGACCCATCATTATGGCACCCGACCAGCCGATCTAATCGCCGTTCTCGGACCCTGCATCCGACCTCCTCATTACGAAGTCGACTTTGCCTCCACCATCGAAAAGCAGGCCCTCGAAGCAGGGATCCCATCATCAATTTATCGTGACTGCGGACTTTGCACTGCGACAGACCTCGACCGTTTCTATTCCTACCGGATCGAGGAAGGAAACACCGGACGTCACCTCGCCCTTCTTGGACGCCTTCCCTCATGACCACTCAACCACCCGCCAAGATCAATCTCTCGCTCACCATCAAGGGACGGCGTGACGACGGATTACATGAACTTGAAACCGTGGTTCTCCCTCTCCCTAGCCTGACTGATCAACTCACTATCGAACCGTCCGATCACTATTCACTTCATTGTCCTACGCCGGGCGTTCCCACCGACCAAAGCAACCTCGTCAGCCGGGCTATTCGTCTCTTCGAAAAAGAAACCGGAATCACTTGCCCTTACCGGGTAACTCTAGAAAAGAAAATTCCTCATGGAGCCGGACTTGGCGGTGGAAGTGCCGACGCTGCACATGCTCTTCTAGCTCTCAACAAGCTGACGGGAGCCAATCTAACCATCGAAACTTTGGCAAACTGGTCCGCTCAGATCGGCTCGGATCTTCCGCTTTTTCTCTATCAGTCCCCCTGCCTGTGTACAGGCCGCGGAGAGATCATCGAGCCACTCGATTTCTCATGGAATCGCCCCATCTTGCTCTTTAAGCCCTCGTTTGGCATTCCCACTCCCTGGGCCTACTCCCGCTGGAAAGACTCCAAAGAAATACGAGGCATCTCATACTCCAAACAACAGGTAGACGACATCACACTCGTCAACGACTTGGAAAGGCCGGTCTTCAAGAAATACCGGTTCCTCGCCGAATTGAAACAATTCCTCCTCGAACAACCTGAGACCGACGCCGCCATGATGTCGGGATCAGGCTCTACTGTTTTCGCCGTCTTGCGCAACGCGAACGATGCCCGGGAGCTTACCTCCCGCACCCTTGCCAAGCTCGACCCCACTCTCTGGACCCACCTTTGCCTTTTTTAGCAGAAGGCTTTTTCGCACGACGAAGTTGGTATCCGAGGCTTGCCTGTTTGGCCTAGGAAGTCCCCCGTTATTGGTCTCCATGCTGACGGGGCTCCTTAGCACCATTGTCACCCGTTCCCAGACGGCCTAGGAAACTGATCTTCCCTTGCGGGAATCCATTGATCCGGGGCTGCCGTGAACCGTAAGGGTCCATTTCGAGTTTATTAAAATGCCCTTCGCCACCTACAGCGAACTCATGGCAAACCACGAAGATCCACCAATTACAGTGACCTCCGCGATCGTTACACTGAGTTCATCGAATCGGGAGAAGCGCGCTTTCTTGAGATTCTCTGCGCCAACGCCATCCCGAGCCAATCAGCCTCCCGAATGAGGGGGACTTTGGTTGGCTTTAAGATCAATATCAAACAGGCAAACAACCTGAAAAATTCGCGAATCACCATGATTCCGGAATTGTCGTAGGCTCTACCAGCGGGTTAGCGTCCCCCTGCCACAGTCGCTATGAGTAAGAACATTGAAAGCCACCTCAGCGAAGACCGCGTCTTCAAGCCTTCCCGCGAATTTTCCAAGAATGCCCGCATCAAGAGCATGGCGCAATACAAGCGCATGTATCAAGAATCGATCGAAAAGCCGGGAGTCTTCTGGGGACGCGAAGCCAAGGAGCTCGCCTGGAAAAAAAAATGGTCCAAAGCTCTGGATTGGAAGGCTCCTTACGCCAAGTGGTTTGTGGGCGGGAAGCTCAACGTATGTGAGAGCTGTGTCGACCAGCACTTGAAAAATGGCCGCGCCAACAAAGCCGCCATCATTTGGGAGGGCGAACCAGGCGAAACACGTATTCTCACATTCCGCCAGCTCCATCGCGAAGTATGCCAGTTCGCGAACGTCCTCCTGGCCCGGGGGATCAAACCAAAAGACCGGGTGATGATTTACATGCCGATGACGCCGGAGGCGGTGATTGCCATGCTCGCATGCGCTCGGATCGGAGCGGTCCATTCCGTGATCTTTGGAGGCTTCTCGGCCGAATCCATTGTAGACCGTCTGGAAGATTGTCAGGCAAAAGCCATGATCACGTCCGACGGAGGATACCGTCGCGGGGGTGTGGTTCCCCTGAAGCAAAATGTTGATGATGCCCTGAAAAAATACAAAGGCATCGAAACAGTCATCGTGCACCAACGCATCGGTGCAGAGAAGGCCCCGGTCAAAATGAAACGTGGTCGCGACGTCTGGTGGCATGAGGAATCCGCCAAAGCCTCCACCAAACACGAAGCCAAAGCATTCGACAGTGAACATCCCCTCTTTATCCTCTACACTTCCGGCTCCACCGGAAAACCCAAGGGCATCCTACACACTTCCGCCGGATACCTGCTGGGGGCCTATACCACCTGCAAATACATTTTTGATATGCAGGATGACGATGTCTATTGGTGCACTGCCGATGTTGGCTGGATCACAGGACACTCATACATTGCCTACGGCCCGTTGGCCAACGGGGTCACCCAAGTGATTTACGAAGGAGCGCCCAACTATCCTGACTTCGGCC
Source organism: Akkermansiaceae bacterium (assembly GCA_049596615.1). GTDB lineage: Bacteria > Verrucomicrobiota > Verrucomicrobiia > Verrucomicrobiales > Akkermansiaceae > SW10. Next base: position 37,237 of record JBMYLT010000021.1, read on the forward strand.
GTTTCTGGGACATCGTGGAAAAGTATAGCGTGACCATTTTCTACACTGCACCCACTGCCATCCGGGCCTTTATTAAGGCCGGGGATGATCTTCCCAAGGCACGCGATCTTTCATCGCTTCGTCTGCTCGGCACGGTGGGTGAGCCCATCAACCCCGAAGCATGGATGTGGTATCACGAAGTGATCGGCGGAGGGCGTTGCCCCATCGTGGACACGTGGTGGCAAACTGAAACCGGGGCCATTATGATCTCTCCTCTCCCCGGCTGCACGCCAACCAAGCCGGGAACGGCTACCCTTCCCTTCTTTGGAGTGGATGCCGCGATTCTTGACGAAGAAGGGAACAAGTGCGGTCCCAATGAAGGAGGGAAACTAGTCGTGCGACAGCCCTGGCCCTCGATGCTCCGCACCATTTACGGCGACAAGAAGCGGTATCGTGATACCTACTGGAGTGACTACAAGGGCATGTATACCGCCGGCGATGGTGCTCGCACCGACCGCAAGGGAAACTTCTGGATTGTCGGACGCCTCGACGACGTCCTCAACGTTTCTGGCCACCGTCTTGGAACCGCAGAGGTCGAAAGCGCCTTGGTGGCCCATAAAGTGGTGGCGGAAGCCGCTGTGGTTGGCCGTCCGCACGAGATCAAGGGGCAGGGTGTGGTTGCCTTTGTCACGCTAAAGGGTTCAACCAAAGCCACTGATGCCCTCAATGCCGAACTCCGCAATCACGTCGGAAAGGTCATCGGCGCAATTGCCAAACCAGATGAGATTTATTTCACTCCTGCCCTGCCAAAAACTCGCTCAGGAAAAATCATGCGCAGGCTCCTTAAAGAACTGGTTGCGACCGGTGAAGTTTCAGGAAATACCACCACTCTGGAAAATCCGGGGATTGTGGAAGAGCTTCGTTCCCAATTGAAATCGTAATCTCATTTCATGACGCGCTCCCGGTATATCGTCGCAACTATCCTCCGAAATTTTGGCTTGGTCAGGAAGAACAAGCGCTTAACGGACGCTGCGTATGAGATGCACCTCATGCAGGATGGTGAGGAAATCCTCGGAGCCCTTTGTTGGCCGAAAACCGAAGCGATCGATGATCTTTCTCTGCACTACTGGAATCTTCGCAGGCTAGGAAAGGAGAAGGAAGAGATCATTGGAAGACTCCAGGAAGCCGAAGAAATCCTGACCAAGGCCCAGAAACAAAAAACAGACGTTCTGGTATCGAGCAATGAAAGAAAATCTCCGTTCGCAGAAAAGAAAGAGGAATATGCCATCACGCTCAAACAGCTAATCGCTGAGCATGATAGCCTCATGAACAAAGCCCTTGCAACTAGACGGCGTCACAGCGCGTTCAAAATGAAGTTACAGGTTTTGAAAAATGAACCCGGCGGCAATGACACTGCTATCAAAGAGTGCCTGCAAAATCTCGCCTCCCTTCGGAAAACTTTCATGGAAGAAAAAGAGGCCCTGGAAGAAGCCAAAGGACGCATTGCAAAAATCCGAGGAGAACTCGGGAAACTCGAGAAAGGAACTGGCGCGACGATCAAGAGATCAGAAGCCAGAATAAGTGAGGCCTATTCACGAATCAGCCAAGCCAACAAAGACATCACCAAACATCGGGCGAAACTTAGTGTTCTCCAGGAAGAACAAGCTGCCCTCTATCGGGTAGTTGGTCATTTTCTCAGTCTTAACGCCAATCGAAAAGATTGCCGGAAGGCCTGTCGCAAACATCGGGACATCCTCAGGCAGGTCCAACTTCTTCTCGCTTCCATCAAGTGGAACCAAAGACTGGTGGGGCGCTAGGACGCCGCAAACGACTGCCCTCCTCCAATCTCTGGTTAATCCCCCTTTGTGGGTCAAATCAGGAAGTCACCCGCATGGGCATGAGCACGTACAGGAAGGCATCCTCGGTCCGAATCACCCCAGGACTCATCTCATCGATCAAGTCAAGATGGATCTCCTCTTCCTCCAGGCTCTTCAATGGCGCCATCAGGAATTCCGGATTAAATGCGATTGAAAACTGGCTGCCTTCATACTTGGCCTGCACGGTCTCAACCGCTTCACCAATATCAGGACTGTTTGCCATGACCTCCACTTGGTTGTCACCAAAAGTGAGTTTGACCGAGTTTGACTTCTCGGAGGAAAGTAAGGCCACCCGTCTCGTGGTTTCGAGCAATTGCTCCCGACTCAAAGTCAGACGTTCTTTGGACTCTCCAGGGATCACTTGCCGATAATTCGGATAGTTCCCTTCGATCAGCTTACTGACGATCACACTCGTACCCACCTCGAAGCACACCTGATTATCCGACAGCTTCAGAACAAGATCCCCTTCCACCCCCAGAAGGCGTTGAAGTTCTTGCACTGCTTTGGTGGGAACGATGAAGTCTGTCTCATGACTCGAAGGAAACTCAAGTTCATGATCGACCATTGCGAGGCGGCGACCATCGGTGGCCACGAGAGTCAGTTTCCCCTCATTGAACGAAGTGAAAATCCCGTTGAGAACATAGCGGGTTTCGTCGGTTGAAATCGCATAGGAGGTCTTCTTCAACCCATTGCGAAAAACAGCCTGAGGAATTTTGTATTCCTGACCATCCTCGAATCCTGCCAAAGGCGGAAATTCCCCGTCAGGAAGACCGATGATTTTGAAAAAACTGGGACCACTACGAATGGAAGCCACATCCTTGGCATCCACCGAAACTTCAATCTCGGCCGAAGGCAACTCCCGGATGATATTGACCAGTCGCTTGACCGGCAAGGTTGTGGCCCCGGGCTTGGCAACCTCGGCATTCACCGTCCCACTCACTCCGACATCAAGATCAGTTGTAGTCAGCCTAAGGCCTTCGCCATCGGCCTCAATCAAGACATTGGAGAGAATTGGAAGAGTGGTCCGGCCACTCACAACATGCTGCACCTGCTGCAAGCCGTCCAAAAAGGCGTCCTTTGCAATTCTAAACTTCATAAAATGGTCAAACCCCAATGGGCCTATGAGGACAAAAATGCCCCCCGCCATCCTTGTTGGCAAGTATTTCCTTAAGATTTAGAAACTAATTCCGGCGCTCAAGGGCGGCGCTCAATTTTTCAACCGCGCCAGCGACTTCCGCGTCCCGATCAATCTCGCCCTGAACCTTTTTACAGGCATGAATTACGGTTCCGTGGTCCCTTTTCCCGAAGGCTTCCCCAATCTCAACCAAGGAATGCTTGGTCAGCTTACGGGACAAGAACATGGCGATTTGTCTCGGGAAGGCAATCCGGACCGGACGTCTCTTGCTTCTCATGTCCGAAAGAACGAGGCCGTAGTAATCCGCCACGGTCTTTTGGATCGATTCCACCGAAATCAGTTGGATATTCTCGTCCTGGACCAAGTCCCCCAAAAGCTGGTCGACCTTCTCAATCGACATCGTTTCCGGCGAAAGGTAGCTGTAGCTTGCGACGCGGGTCAGAGCTCCTTCCAGACGACGCACGTTGCTTTTGATCTGGTTGGCGATGTAAACGACGATATTGTTGTCCAAGTCGACTTTCCACTGCTCCATCTTACGACGAAGGATCGCCACCCGGGTCTCGAAACCCGGTGGTTGCAGTTCCACCGTCAATCCACTTTCAAAACGACTCACCAACCGTGGTTCCATTGTTTGAATTTCCGGAGCCGGTCGGTCACAGGTCACCACGACTTGGGTCTGCGAGTTGAGTAAGACGTTGAATGTGTGGAAAAACTCCTCCTGGGTCTTCTCTTTTCCAACAAGGAACTGAATATCATCGATTAACATGACATCAGCATGGCGGTAGGCCCGGCGAAAACTGTCTAAGCTTCCCTTGCGAACCGCCTCGATAAACTCGTTGGCGAAATGCTCCGCAGTCAGGAAAACCAACTTGGCCTTGGGGTCTGACTCAAGCAACTGTTGAGCTACCGCAGACATCAGGTGGGTCTTCCCAAGTCCGGCGGCGCCGTGAATAAATAAAGGATTGAAGCTTCGGCCTTCGCGATGAGCGACTGCTGAACAAGCAGCGTGGGCAAACTGGCTGTTGTCTCCAACCACAAAGCTTGCAAAATCGAGCTCAGGATTGATACCAAGTCGCTTGAGGCGACGTTCGAAGGCAACCGGTTTCCCCGGTGCATCCGGCGTGACTACTTTGACCGAGCCCTTCGCCCGGACACTCCTAGCCGCCTGTTTGGGCTCCTCCCTTTTCGTGGTGGTCGCTTCACCTTTCACAACCACTTCGGGAGTGCAGTGAATTCCGGCACCCTCGGCAAAGGCTGCCCGGAGTTCATCCATGTAATTGGTCTCAATCCAAATCTGGTGCATGTCCGACTGGACCGCCACCGCTCCCGGCCTCTCGTCCGGGTCAACTAGCTCGGCATTTTTAAACCACCGTGAAAAGGCATCCGAACTGATGTATTCGGAGAGTTTGGCCTGAACCAGTTCCCAATCCCCTCTCGCCTTTGAATTGTTCCCTGCTGTGTCGTCATAATCGTTCTCTCCCTCCTTGTGGCTGTTCATTTGCGGTGCTCGAATGCTGGTCTATTCCTGAATAAATCGATGTTAAATCACTTAAGATTCTGCGCCCATCGGCTCCGGTAAAGTGACCTTATCCACCGCTTGTAGAAAAACAAAAAAGCTCCAAAAACAAATAGGTTGGGGCAGATGCATTGTTCCACAAATGATCCACGGGTTTTTAAAAAAAAATGACCTGCAGTCATTTTTTTAAGTCTACTTAATCAAGGTTTCATTTTCGCCCCAATCAGCCCCGTAAAGTAGGTCAAAGCTGCGTTTAATGGGAAAAACCACTCCGAAGCCAACTTGGGACGGGAAGTGGTCAAGGACACAACGGCCTGCTCCATTCCGAGGCTCTGAAGAACAATCATCAACTCAGGGCGAAACCAAGCCACCAAAGCAATTGAGAGAAGAGTTCCCAGAAAAAGCCCATTGGTGGATGTTTTCCAGGGAAGAAGAGCGGCCATTAACACGCCTAGCAGAGGGCCGTAGGTGTATGCCACCATTCCAAAGGCCAGACCAATCAGATCGCTGTCTTTATTGTTGGTGTAGATCCACCAAAGACCCAGACCAGCCAAGGTCAGAACTCCGCCCCAAATACAGACGGCCATCCGAGATCTTTTAACCATTTCTTCTCCTTCTCTCTCCATTCGCTCCCGACCGTAGATGATGGATAGACTAGTCTGGCTGAGAGCAGCCAAAATCGAATCCAGACTTGAAATGGCGGCAGCAAAGGCCCCCGCCAAAATCAACCCACTCACCCCCGTAGGAACCTCATTGACGATCCAAGTTGGAAAAACGAAGTTCGAATTCTCTCCAAACTTGGCAGTCAACTCCGCAGAGGGAGCAAATTTTTGATACCACGCAAACAGGCCCGCTCCCACTGCCAGCATCAAAACTGTGATCAGCATGGAAATGCTGCTCCAGCACATCGCCTTGCGAGCATCCGAGACACTCCCGCAACAAAACATTCGCTGGGTATTCAACTGATCCACACCAAAAGCGGTAAAATTTTGAAAAGGCATCGCCAACAGTCCCACCCACAAGGTGTAACGGAGACCCGGCTCCTCAAAAACCGAAGTCAGGTCCAGCCATCTCATTTTATCCACCGCTTTTTCATCCACTGTGACTTGGTTAAACTGAACGATATCACACCATCCAATGTGATAGAGCAGAATACCGAAAGCCAAAAGCCCCCCGAAGATAAAGAGGGCAAACTGCATCACATCGGTCCAAATCACCGTGCGCATCCCTCCCATAAAAGTCCAAACGATGGCAATCACCCCGATCACGACAATACAAAGTCGGGCATCCAATCCGGTCACCACCTGCAGGATGATCGCAGTGACTAGGACCCGCACACTTTGACCAAGAATGGAACCAATCGAGAACAGGGCGGTCACCAGCCTTCTCACTCCCTCTCCGAGCCGATTTCCCATAAAATCGTACGGGCTATAGATCTCCTTTTCGTAGTAGAGAGGGATCAACCAGTATGCCACTGCGAACCGGGCAATGATGGAACCAAACCCCCATTGCAGGTAGGTCCAATCCCCAGATATACCATAGACCATTCCAGGAACCCCGATGAAGGTCAAAGCGCTAATCTCAGTGGCGATCATCGACCCACTCACCGACCACCATGGCAAGGTCTTACCACCCAGAAAGAAATCCTTGATATTGGCTTGTCGTCCGGACATGCGGTGACCAACCCAGGTGGTCAGAAGCATGTATCCCACCACCACGGACCAATCCAATCCCGAAAACTCCATTCAAGGAACCTACAAGCCTCCATTTGTGTGTCGATAGTAAGGTTGTCCACAAAATGATCGAACCACGGGAATAGCCTTGTGAGTCCGACTTGCTCTGACTATTCTTCCGAAACCGCTCAAGGAGGATTCTCATAAACGACCAAAATCGAATCGTTGGCATCATCCCGGCCCGCTGGGCCTCCTCCCGCTTCCCCGGAAAACCCCTCCATCCGCTCCTCGGGAAACCTCTCCTGCAACACGTCCTCGAACGGGCTGCCCAGTGCGAGGAACTCGACGATCTCATCGTGGCCACCGATGACTCCCGCATCGCCGACCTCTGCCGTTCGCTCAACGCCCGTTTTGTTGAGACCCGCCCGGACCACCCCACAGGCACCGATCGAATCGCTGAAGCGGCGACGCAGGCCGGAGAAGCCAGTCACCTCATTAACATTCAAGGCGATGAACCCCTTCTTGACCCCAGTTTGGTAGACCAGCTAGCGGTCACTCTCAGAAACGACCCGGCCGTTTCCATGATCACGGCCGCCAGTCCGGTGGATGATCCTGAACTGATTGCCGACCCCAACGTGGTGAAGGTCACCCTCGATCGCCATTCGAACGCCCTCTACTTCTCCCGGTCCCCCATTCCCTTCCGGCGATCACCGTCCAAAGCCCTGCCAACCTTTCGTCACTTGGGCATTTACGGCTACCGGAACGACTTCCTTCAACACTTCGTTGGACTTCCCTCCTCGCCCCTCGAACTTGCCGAAGGCCTCGAACAATTGCGGGCCCTTGAAGACGGCGCGACCATTCGCGTTCTTTTGACCGATCACGAGGCCATCGGGCTCGATTCCCCTGATCAAATCCCACTCATCGAATCCCTTCTCACCGCATCGTCATGAAATACATCTTCGTCACCGGAGGCGTCGTCTCCTCCCTCGGTAAAGGACTGGCCGCCGCTTCCATCGGAACACTTCTGGAACACCGGGGGCTATCGGTCCAACTCCAAAAATTCGATCCCTACCTGAATGTCGATCCAGGCACGATGTCGCCCTACCAGCACGGTGAGGTCTATGTCCTCGACGATGGAGCCGAGACCGATCTCGATCTGGGACACTACGAACGTTTCACGCATGGCAAGCTTTCCCAGCTCAACAGCCTGAGTTCTGGGCAGATTTTTGAGAGTGTGATCCAAAAAGAACGAGCCGGCGATTACCTAGGGGCCACCGTGCAGTTTATTCCGCACGTCACCGACGAGATCAAAGACCGGCTCCATCAGTCCACCAAACGTAACCCTGAAACCGACGTCATCATCACCGAGATTGGAGGCACGGTCGGTGATATTGAAGGTCACCTCTTCCTCGAGGCCCTTCGTCAGTTTGCCCTCGATGTCGGGCCCGAGAATGTCTGCTTCATTCATGTCACCCTTCTTCCCATGGTCAGGGCCGCAGGCGAAATCAAGACCAAGCCCACCCAGCAATCCGTGGCCAAACTTCGGGAAATCGGGATTCAACCGGACATCATCATCTGCCGTACCGAACACGATCTCGATGACGACAATCGCCGTAAAATTGCAATGTTCTGTAATGTCCGAAAAGAAAACGTGGTAGCCTTTCGCGATGTTGAGCACACCATTTACGAATGCCCCCTCGATCTCCGAAAAGATAAGATTGATCGCCTCGTCGTCGATGCCCTTGGCCTGGAATCAGCCTCCCCGGACCTGACCAAATGGCAGGGCTTTGTGGACCGCCTGATCCAGCCGTCCAAAAAAGCCTCCATCGCAGTGGTGGGCAAATACATTGAGCTCAATGACGCCTATAAATCGATCTATGAGTCGCTGACCATCGCGGGAGCTGACCACGACACCGCAATCAATGTGGTGAAGATCGACGCCGAGGATATCGAGAAGGACGGAGCTGTCTCCGTGATCGGTAAAGTCGACGGCATTCTCGTTCCCGGGGGATTTGGGGAACGCGGAACCGAAGGAAAGATCCTCGCAGCTCAGTATGCCCGCGAGCAGAAGATCCCTTACTTTGGCATCTGCCTCGGCATGCAAATTGCCACCATCGAGTTTGCTCGAAACGTCTGCGGACTCGAAGAGGCCAACTCCACGGAGTTCAACAAGGACACCTGCCACCCCGTCATCAGTCTTCAGGAAGAACAGCAGGGCATCACCGACATGGGCGCCTCGATGCGACTGGGATCCTGCGAATCGATCGTTTACTCCGACTCAAAATCATACGCGCTCTACGGCAACTCCGAGACCATACATGAACGTCACCGGCATCGCTGGGAATTCAACCCAGCCTACCGTGAAAAACTTGAGGCGTGTGGGCTAAAGATCGCATCGGTTTCCAAAAAGGAAGGGCTGGTGGAGATCATTGAACTTCCCGACCACCCCTTCTTTGTCGCCGCCCAGTTCCATCCGGAATTCAAATCGAAGCCCAACAATCCTCACCCGATCTTTTCGGGATTCGTCAAAGCCTCGCTCGAAAACCAGTGAACGCGGCCCGCCTCATCGTCGGACTTTCTGGTCCCGAACTCACCAGGGAGGAAGCCGAACTCTTTAGAACGATCGAGCCAGCCGGCTACATCCTCTTTTCCAGAAATCTCGAGTCTCCCTCACAAATCCGGAAACTGACCGACTCCCTCGTCGAATTGTCCCTGGACCGCCCGTTCATCGGCATCGATCAGGAAGGAGGGCGGGTGTGGCGAACCCGGGAATTTACCGCGGCCCCGCCGGATGCCGCCACCTTTGCGGCGAAAGGAACGTCCCAACAAATCGCGCAATTCGGTGCTTTGACCGGGCAGTTTTTGGAACTCCTAGGCATCAACCTGAATTTTGCTCCCGTCCTCGACCTCGATCATCACCCCGAGCAGCTCAACGGTCTGCGCGGACGATGCTGGGGCACCAACTCACAGGATGTCATCACGAAGGCCGGAGTCTTTAACCGCTGGATGCGCAAACAAGGAATCCTCTCTTGCGGGAAACATTTCCCTTCCGGCGGGCTTGCTCTGGACGACCCTCATCATGAACTTCCCACAGTCGACATCTCCCGCGAAGACCTTCTGAAGGAAGACCTCCTCCCCTACACCGCCCTGGCGCCTGAACTCGATTCTATCATGGCCTGCCATCTGAACTTTCCCCAACTCGATCCCGAATTCCCGGCGTCACTCAGTCGGACTATTCTCACCGGTCTTCTTCGGGAACAGCTTGGCTATGACGGACTCATCCTGACCGACGACCTCGATATGGGAGCCATCGTGAACCACTACGGACGGGGTAATGACCTCAGGTTGGCCCTTGAGGCCGGCGCTGACATCGCCCTAGTCTGCCACGATTTTCAGAACCTCCGTCGAGCCCTCGAGAAAACTTCCGTCAATCATGATCATGATTCTCTCCTGAGAATCGAAAAGCGACGCAACAAACTGAAACGCCCGGCGGAGTTCACCCTCGAGCGTTGGAACGAAATCAACGACCAACTCACCCAACTTACCCGAGAGATCGTCGGACAAGACCGCTTTGTTCCAAAGATTCCGACCCAAAGCCCGGTGGAAGACTATTAGAATTCCACCGTCTTACCGAGGTTAGCAACACCTCCAACAGGCACGCCCGGGAAGCGGTCAAATTTTTGGAGAAAGAACCTAAATTGGGACGGGACAGCACCAACTGCGACCTCTACGCCCATTTTTTCGCGGCCCGCGCCATAGGAAACCACGGCGAAGCAGTCTGGAGCCTATACCACGACAAGGTTTTTTTCGAAATCATCAAACACCAAGTTGCGGACGGCTAATTTCTCCGCCCAAATCCCGGAGATTCGGAAAAACTCAACGCGGTTGCCCCCCTTTTCATAGAGGACAATGACTTCGGAAAACACTACCAGACCTGCCTCGCCACCCTGATTTTGCAGTTCTACTGCGGCTAAATTGCGGTAATTATTGGTTTTTTCGAAAATCCTTCTAATTTTTTCCCGGGAGGATCGTTCCCCTGACGGTAAAACAGGTCCAAAACGGCCCATCTTGGAGAGCCGGGGCTTCTCCCGCCATATACCCTATCCATTAAACTGATCCATTACTCATGAGTCTTCATGCCCAAATCTCGCCCGAAGCCCAGGCCCGCCTGGCCGCCCAAAAGCGAACCTCCACTCTGACCAGTCTGGTCATCGCCCTCCTTCTCATGGTCCTCGTCGCAGTCATCCTCATGATTATTGCCATGGCCAGCAATGTAAAGATCAAGACCCAGATGGTCAGTTACAACGGGGCCGCTGAATCCGAGGAAAACCTGAAGCAAAAGAAGGTTCAGACGCAGATCGAGCGCAAACCGGCTTCTCCTTCTTCCTCGATGTCCAAGGTCATTGCCGCCAACACCACCTCTCCCACTGCGATTCCGGTGCCCGAAATTGACGTTCCCGACCCGAGCACTGATTTCGGCGACGGAAACGATTTTGGTGATGGGTGGGGTGACGGTGATGGATCCGGGAGCGGCGGTGGTTTCGGCAATATCCCCACCGCAATGAAAAAGCGGTGTTCCAAGGCTGACCGCCTTCAGCGCCTTGAAGATGGAGGTGGCACCCCTGCTTGCGAAGACGCCGTGGTCAAATCTCTTCAGTGGCTCAAGCAAAACCAGGCCAAGAACGGCTCTTGGACCAACAGACCGGTTTCCATGACCGGACTGGCCCTCCTTTGCTACTTGGGTCATTGCGAAACCGCCGGTTCCGAAGAGTTCGGCGAGACCGTCCATTCAGCGATCACTTTCCTTGTCGACAAGGCAATGAAAAACAACGGTAAGCTTGCCGATGATTTCAAGGACAACCACTGGTGCTACGAACACGCCATTGCCACTTACGCCTTGGCCGAGGCTTACACTCTCTGCGTGAAGTCCTTCGGCGAAAACATCCCCAATCTTGACCAGGCCGTCATGGATTCCGGTCAATTCCTAATCAATAGCCAACACAAGGGTGGTGGTTGGGACTACGCCTACAGTGAGGATAGCGGTCGTGGCGGTGACGTCTCAATCGTCGGCTGGCACATGCAGGCCCTAAAAGCCTGTAAGTTCACCGGACTCGATTTCGCCAACATGACCAAGTGCTACAAGAAGGGTCTCGATTACCTTGAGCGCATGCAAGCTCCGAGCGGGGCCTTCGGTTACTCCAGTCCAAACGGCGTGCATGGTGACGGTACTACTCTTGCTGCAGTGGGAGCGCTTTGCTTCCAAATCTGGGAAAATTCCTCAGCCAAGGAATCCCGCAAAGCGGTGAAGTTCATGCACAAGGAGATGAAGTTTGCTTGGAACACCGCTGATTCGGACATCTACGGCCACTACTACGCCGTTCAGGCGATGATCAACCATGGCGGCAAGGAGTGGGAGAAATACAATACTTTGTTCCGGGACGAAGTTCTCAATAATCAGAACGCCGACGGATCTTACAAGAACGTTGGTGGTGGCAACAAAGTGAACGGAGTGGCCGCAGCCTTCGCCGGAAACAATGGCATGGCGAATCACTACCGGACTTGTCTCGCCACCCTCATGCTGGAAGCCTATTACCGTTTCCTCCCCGGAACTGGTCAGAAGAACTAAGTTCCTCTCATCGCATTTGAATCTAAATCAAAAATCCGCCTACTTCACCGTGGGCGGATTTTTTTGGTTGCCCGGAGTTCCAGCTTTCTCAAATCCGTGGACAATGAAGCACTACTTCAAGGACAAAGATGACGGGGTAACCAAACTAAGCCCAGTGATTCACTCGGCCGGAACAAGACTGACAAAGCAGATGAGGTCAGTGGTTGGCTTGTTCGTAAATCAACCACCCGGCCTGCTGCCGCCATCCTATTTGAATCCCGCCTCGCGCTTTTCGTTCACCTTGGCACTTGGAAGTTTCTTCCAGTCCTCTGCCTTGGGGAGCTTGAGGCGCCTAGTCTTGCCTTTATAATCGTCAAGGTTGGCATTCAGGTCATCCTCGGTCAGCGGATTGGAAACGACACCCCCTTTGGGAACCTTGATCCCGGCAGTCCAGACAATGGCATTCAAGACTGCGGTGCGAAAACCATCGATCGCCCATCCGTGGTGGTAGTGGCCACCGGTAAAACCGACGCCGCGGCCACCATTGGGACGTTCATAGCCCCACATCAAGGTTTGCGTTTTGTCCAGCCCCTCCACCCCGTGCTTGTTCCACAGGTTGATATACTTATACATGTTCTTGCGGGTGGGCACCGCCGTGATGAGATCGAGGACCTTGTTTCGGTTATCGATGAATCTCATGTTGTAGTAAAACTCGTCCAAACAGGTCACCGTTTCAGGCACACCGTTGGAGATCTCGTGTTCCTGATTGATCTTCATATCGGCCACCCAGTGGGGATTGACGGACCATCCACTCTCCATGGCTCCGCCAATCCAGGGCTGGTAATACTTGCGACCCTGCTGTGGAGACGGGTGCACCGCGTAATGCATGAAGGTGAAACCCACTCCTTTTTTGGCTAAGCTATCGAGATAATCCCACTGCCCTGCAATCCCACTAGTTCCGTCGGCAAAAATGAAAACGGCATCGGCATCATCAAGAAACTCTTTGTTCTCGGGCCAATCCCGGCCAACTACGATCGCCTCGACATTCAAGCCGCTTTGTTCGTTCAGGATCTTGGCAAGAAGCATACATCCAGCCCGGAATTCGTGCTCTCCGGAAGCGTGACTCCGGCTTCCGGCGATCAAAACGATCTTTTTCTTCTTCGACCCGGTTTCCTTTTCCGCAGTGAGAAACAGCGGAGTAAAAATGGCTGCCAGAACAGCGAGTAAAAGCACGCAACGTTTTGTCATGAGTTAGATCTACGACGGAAATGACCGCCCGCTTTCCACAAAGGGCGCTGAATCTAGCCAAAACGCTGTTATTGGAGGACCGAGTAGTCGCCAAACTCATGACGGTCCCCGTGCTTCACCGCCTCTTTCTTGAGAGCAGCAAAAAGCTCTTGGGCCTTGGCCTTACCTGCGCCCTTTTCGAGGAGGTCCGTTTGTTCAAGCGGATCCTTCACCAAGTGATAAAGGCGAGCAACCTTCCCCTCGGGGTAGAGAATCAGTTTGTAGCCGTCTTTAACTAGGGCACGCTGGGCACTTTGTAGATAGGCCGTATAAATGAGCTCCCGCCCTTTTGATTTACCATCAAGGACAGGAAGATAGCTCTGATATTGAATATGATCCGGAATTCCGGCACCAGCCTTCTCCAACATGGTCGGAACGGTATCCTGAATGTAAATCGGGCTCTCGACCTTCTTACCTGCCTCAATTCCGGGTCCGGCAATAAAGTAAGGAACCCGGATACTATGGTCATACATGTTTTGTTTCCCCAGCAAACCGTGCCGGCCGCAAGCCAGACCATGATCGGCGGTAAAAACGATGTAGGTATTGTCCTTTTGACCGTTGTTCTCCAGCGCCTTAAAAACCCGGCCAATCTGGGCATCCATGTGGGTGATGAGAGCAAAGTATTCTTTTCTTGCCGTCTTTACTGATTGTTCGGTGCGCGGCATGGGTGCCAGCTTTTCATCTCGTAGACTGTGCGAAGCCTTCATCACCTTGCGATGTGGATACGCATCTAGAAAATTCTCCGGGACGCTGACCTTGTCCAGCGGGTAACGATCCAGGAATTCCTGCGGAGACTGGCGGGGATCATGGGGGGCATTGAAGGCCAGATACATGAAGAATGGATTCTGGTCCTTTTTGGCCATCCCCAGAAAACGAATCGCGGTGTCAGCCTCGACTTCCGACCAATGACGCCCCCCCTTCCAAAAACCACCATTGGATGAATCGGTGGGATCCCAAGAGTCTTTTTTCCCGGTCAGGGGGCGATTATAGCCGTGCTTGACCTGATTAGGCATGCCCGGGCGAACATCCCCGACATGATCAAACACCGAATCGGCTTTTAATTTCACGTGCCACTTCCCGGTCATGTAGGTGGTGTAACCTGCTTTGCTCATCAACTGCGGCCACACTAGGCGTTTGGACATGGTTTTTTCCTCCCGTTGCGCGAACCAAAGATGCCGACCGGTCATCATCATGTTCCGACTGGCCACGCAAATTGCTCCGTTCCAACCACCAGCATTGTATGCGTGGGTGAATTGAGTCCCGGACGCCATCAATCGATCCAGATTCGGAGTCTCCACCTCGGTCAGCCCCAGAGCCCCAATGGCCTCGTAGGTCATATCATCCGCAAAGATGAAGAGAATATTGGGTTTTTTCCCAAAAACCGGAGCCGTCAGAACCAAAATTAGGAGTAAAAAGTAACGCATAGAAATAATCTACGGAGTCAGCTCGCGAACTTTGACACTTAACATTCACTTTCCTTGCTGATAGTCCCCGGCGGACCCCGAAAGGGTCAGATCTCGATGAGTCGCCCCAAAAAGCCCACACTCGGCCACTGGCTAGAGTATTTTGCCTATCGCTCTGTCGAGCAGCTTCTCCGCCTGCTCTCGCTGGAAACCACCTTCCGCTTGGGTGAATTCGTCGGAACCCTGGTTTACCAATTGTTTCCCGGACAGCGAGTGACCGTCATCCGAAATCTCCGCTTCGCCTACGGTAACGAACTGACTGGTGAAGAGATTGAAGACCTCACCGCTCGGATCTTTGCCCGGACCGGTGCCAATCTGTTTTGCTCGGTGCGGGTCCCCTTCTCCAGTGATCAGGAAATCGAAGGTATCGTCGAGTTTGAACAACTCAAAGAGCAACTTAATGACGAAGATGCCCAGGGGGTGGTCGCGGTTTCACCACATATGGGAAACTGGGAGTTGCTTGCCCAGGCAACCCTTATCTCAGGAGGAACCCGCGAGGTGGGGACGCACTACCGCCCCCTTAACAACCCGCTTGTCAACCGACTGGTCGAACGCCGCCGAAAAAAGCGCGGACTTAAGCTTTTCGCCAAGCGGTCCTCGGGACACACCATGGCCGCCTTTGTCAAAAAGGGCGGTTTTCTTGGAGTTCTGGCCGATCAGCGGGTTGGCGGGCGTGGTGCTGCCGGCATCTTCTTTGGAAGACCCACCACCTGCTCACCTCTTCCAGAGCTGATGGCTCGCAGGGGCAACGGCCGGCTTGCCATCCTCGTTTGCAAAACAACGGGGATTGCCCGCTGGAGGATCACCGTCACCCTCATTGAAGAACGAACTACCCAAGGCTGCGCAACAAGTCTCGAAAACGCCTGGAGAACTTCACCCGAAGATGTCTTTTGGTTCGAAGAAAGATGGCGACTGAAAGGCAAGGATCCCCTGACTTTTCTTGCAAAGTATCCTACGGGCCATAGGGCCACCCGTCCTCTTCGCCTAGTCAATCTCGCTCCGCAAGAAGTCGAACCACCAACATTCCAGCCAGGATTAGTCTCCTGCGAAAATCAAGCGATCGCATTGGAACAAAACGACTCTTTGGTGAGGCACGAACTCCTTCGGATCTCCGCGGAAGGAGAAACTCCGGTCGATATCTTTGTCGTTCCCGATGCCCAGCACGGGAAATTAGCCCGTCTGGCAGGAAAAACCCTCGTCATTCCGGGAGGAGAGCCTTAAGAACCAGCTCAATTCCTGAGATACTCTCCTTATGAAAATTTGCTGCATTGGAGCGGGCTATGTTGGAGGACCCACCATGGCCATGATCGCTCACAAATGTCCTGACATCGAGGTCATGGTTGTTGATATCAATGCCGAACGGATTGCGGCCTGGAACAGTGACCAACTTCCGATCTACGAAAAAGGCCTCGATGAGATTGTCTTTTCTTCTCGCGACAAAAACTTGTTTTTCAGTACTGATGTGGACCAAGGCATCTCGGAAGCTGACATCATTTTCATGTCGGTTAATACACCTACCAAGACTTACGGCACCGGGGCCGGGAAAGCTTCTGATTTGAAATACATCGAGTTGTGTGCCCGGAAGATTGCCGAGGTGGCTACGACCAACAAAATCGTAGTGGAAAAATCGACGCTTCCCGTAAGAACGGCCGAGACCATCCGGACCATCCTGGACAACAGCCGGTCCAACTGTTCCTTCCAGGTTCTTTCCAACCCCGAGTTTCTCGCCGAAGGAACAGCGATCGATGACCTTCTCGAACCCGACCGGGTCCTAATCGGAGGCGAAGAATCTCCGGAAGGAGAAGCCGCGATCCAGACCTTGGTCGATGTATACGCAAAATGGGTTCCCTCCGAGAAAATCCTCACCACCAACGTTTGGTCTTCAGAGCTATCAAAACTCACCGCCAACGCTTTTCTTGCCCAACGGATCTCGTCCATCAACGCCGTCTCGGCTCTCTGTGAAGCCACCGAGGCCGACGTCGACGAAGTCGCCAGTGCCATTGGCACTGACTCACGAATCGGGCCCAAGTTCCTAAAATCCTCTGTCGGGTTCGGTGGGTCGTGCTTCCAAAAGGATGTCCTCAACTTGGTTTACCTCTGCGAACACTACGGCCTCACCGAGGTTGCCGAGTATTGGGAGCAGGTCATCAAGATGAACGACTACCAGCGTAAACGCTTCGTGACCCGTATGGTCAAAACTCTCTTCAACACGGTCGCTGGCAAAAAAATCGCAATCCTAGGCTTTGCCTTTAAAAAGGACACCAACGACACCCGGGAATCCTCATCGATTTACATTTGCCGGGATCTTCTGGAGGAACAAGCGGAGCTTCATATCTACGACCCCAAGGTCAAGGAAGCCGAGATTCGCCGTGATCTTGGCGTGGGCGAAGACCATCCGCTTGTTCATATCGCCTCATCCGCCGAAGCCGCTTGTGAGGGGGCACATGCCCTAGCGATCCTGACCGAGTGGGATGAGTTTCAGTCTCTCGACTTCGAAAGCATCCACGCCAATATGCTGAAACCCGCGTTCCTCTTCGATGGACGAAACATTCTGGATCTAGCCGCCCTGCGCGAAATTGGATTCGAATGTCACGCCGTTGGCCGACAATAGGCTCCAGGATCAACTCACCAGACAAACCTGGGTTTCGCCAATCCCGGTAAGGGTGATTTCTCGTCCAAGCGCGCTCATCATATGCTTGTATTTCACCGGCCACGGTCGAAGGTTTTTCATCCCATATTCCATGAGCAAACGCGCCGCCTAAAACGAACGACAAGCCTTCGTTCCTCTATCCCAGTCAAACTTATCCTTCCTCTTTGATTGACGCCCAAAGGCCCTTTCCGCTCGCCACGAACCTCTTCCTATAGATGGCGAAAGTGCTCTTCAGTCAGGGCTGACAGAAGATCTTCCGACACCTCGCCCTGTAAAAATAACCCCCTCATATTCTTCAAAAGTCAGAACACTCGATCCTCGTAACTGCAACAGAAAAACAAAATCTCACTCACCACACACGCCCCCCGGTAATCTCAACTGCTTTCCCCTCGACGGGGACAAAACCTAAGTTCTAACATCTGGTCATGCATACGATGGTTACTGGCGTAGCAAGATCCTTCGATTCCCACCTCGTCGAAGCCCTATTAAAACAAGGTCACAAGGTCCCCGTCATTGATGATTTCAACCACTACTATGATGCGCCATCTAGCGAAAGAGCATCGAAGGCGTCTTCGCGGTAACCAACAAGTCCGATTTGCAGTTTGAGAGCTTCAACCTGGGAGGCTCCGCAACCACTACCCTCTCCGAATTCATCAAGATGATTGAGACCGCCTTGTCCTCTCCATCAACCACTCACCTGACTTTCAAGCTGCCCTGATCGAGAAAGTTAGAGCACTCGTCACTCCCCTTCCGTGAAAATCCAATTTGCCAGACGAGGATACTCGAATTCCGGAGACACGGAGCGCTATCTGATCAGACTCGTCCGAGGACTTCAAAAAAAGGGTATCTCAACCAGCTTGGTCACCGACGGAGCCTGGCCCGAGGATCAATGGCCCGGAGATGAACGCATCGTTCTCGAATCTCACTCGCCCGCCTCCTTCGCCGAGGCTGTGACTCGGAGTCGGGCGGATCACCCCGATGCCCTTCTCTTTAGCTTTGAGCGGATCCCTTGTGCCGACATCTTTTGGGCCGGAAATGGTATTCACACTGCGTATCTCCAGCGGCAGACTGCCGAGGAAACGCGACTGGCCACCTGGTTCCGCAAAACCCGCCGTCACCACCGCGAGACCTGTCGTCTGGAGGAAGAACTTTTCACCACGAACAAAAGGCTCCAAGTCATTTGCAACTCAGCGATGGTTGCCAACGATCTGCGCAACCTTTTCAACTTCACCGCCGACCGAACCACTCTGATCTACAGCGGTTTCACCCCCACCCCTTGGGACCTCGACGAACAAACCGAGGCCCGTCTCTCAATCAGGAAGAAACACAACATCCCAGACGGCGCACCGATCATCCTCTTCGTCGGAAGTACTTGGAAGCGCGAGGGCGCCAAGGTGCTTGCCGAAGCTTTCCGGAGATTAAACCGCAAGGATACCCACCTCATTCTTGTCGGAAAAGGCCGACTGAAGAATCCGATTCCTCCAAGAGTTCACCTCACCGGCCCGATTTCGATTTCCCGGGACTACTTTCTGGCTGCCGATCTCTTCGCCCTCCCTACCCTGTATGATCCATTTTCAAATGCCTGTCTTGAAGCCGCCACCTACGGGCTTCCGGTTTTAACCACCGATGGGAACGGCTTTGCGGAAGCTTTGGATCGCTTTCCGGGAAGTGGTGAAATCATCTCCAAGCCTCGTGACCCCTCGGCGTGGACCGATGCCCTCTCAGATTGGCTTGACCAAGAATCCACTCCCAGCGCGCTGGAGTCTCTGGTCGATGTCCACACCATCGACCACAACATCAACGAAACGGTCGCACTCCTCTCTTCCCTCGTCTCCGAAAATCATCCTTTCGCTCTGTGATGTCCGACCGTCTTCCCATCACCGTCCGCACCCTCTGCCTCAACGAGACCGGAAATCTTCCCCTCTGTTGAAGTCAAATCAACGCCTTCGCAAAGTGGATTGTCCTCGATAAAGGCAGCTCCGTTGATTCGATCCAAATTGCCCAAAATCTCGGGGCACGGGTGGAATAAATCCCTTAGAAAGATTTCTATGCTACCCGCGATGAACAGTTTCAGCTCGCCAGCCACGCTTGGATTCTCTGGCTCGATGCAGAAGAAGAGCTGACCCCAGCTTTTGTCGAAGATCTGCGTCAACCTTCCCAGGAACGCCAGGTAGAACGCCCCAAATGATTCATTAATTCCGCCCAGATCTTCAAGCTCTTTAAGACCTATGCCCGCGAGAACACAGGGATCACTCTCAAACGGCTGATTGCGATGAAGAACGAGCGACCACCCCCTGTTCGCTTGATCCGTAAACTACGCCACGGATCAGCCGCTTATCTGAATCAATACCCTCACACCACCATAGCCCATTTCGCCCTCGATACCGACTAAGCCGTCCAGCGCGAGGCGCTGAAACCCCGATCTTTCCGAAGAAAGGCTTGCCTCGGAGCGGATCAGGGGGCAAGCCAAGCGCGTCATGCCTTCACAACTTGAAAGTCTCAAAGAGTTTACCACCGTAGTCGCCGACACCGGTGACTTCGCGTCCATGCAGGAATACCAACCTCAGGACGCCACTACCAATCCTTCTCTCATTCTGCAGGCTGCCAGCAAGCCGGAATACAAGTCGATCGTGGAAAAAGCCGTCGCCGAGCTGAAGGACTCGGGAAAATCCGGTGATGAATTGGTCGAAGCGATCATGGACCGCGTCCTCATTCTCTTTGGCCTCGAAATCCTCAAGATTGTCCCCGGCCGTGTTTCCACCGAGGTTGACGCCCGTCTCTCCTTCGACAAAGAAGGCACCATTGCCAAAGCCAAACAGCTCATCGCCGCATACGCAGCCGAAGGCATTTCCAAGGACCGTATTCTCATCAAAATCGCATCGACCTGGGAAGGTATTAAGGCTGCCGAGGAACTCGAAAAGGAAGGCATTCACTGCAACCTCACTCTGCTCTTCGCATTCGCCCAGGCCGTCGCTTGTGCAGAGGCCGGCGTCCAACTGATCTCGCCGTTTGTCGGCCGCATCTACGATTGGTTCAAAAAGGAAACCGGCGAGGAATACTCGGGCGACAATGATCCCGGAGTTCAATCAGTTACCAAGATCTATAACTACTACAAGAAGTATGGATACCAAACCGAAGTCATGGGAGCATCCTTCCGCAACACCGGGCAAATCACTTCGCTCGCCGGTTGCGATCTTCTCACCATCTCCCCGGGCCTTTTAGAAGAACTCCAGAATACCAATGGACCGCTCGAGCAGGAGCTCGATGCCAACTCGCCAGATTGTAATCTCGAGAAGATCTCACTCGACGAAAAAGCCTTCCGCTTCGAGTTTAACGAGGATGCCATGGCCACTGAAAAAACCGCCCAGGGCATTCGCGCTTTTTCCGCTGATATCGTGAAGCTGGAACAGCTGATTGAATCGATGATTTAATCACCTCACGTTCTTTTCCCAAAAGCCCGCATCGCCTGATGCGGGCTTTTTTGTATCTTTCACTCGTGAAGGTGATTCTTCTCTCTACCACGCTTGTTTTTGGAATCGTAATTGGACGCTATCCATTCTGGACGGAAGCAGGACCGCCCTTATCACAGTCAGCAGTCCTACCAACCCTGGGCATCGTCACCGGTGAGATATTTCGACTTTCAACAGTCATCGAAGAAACAACTGATCATCAAATCATTCCGTCCGCTCCTTCACACGACCCATTGCTATCCCACATTTTCCAGTGTGCCACAGAAGTATCAGATCTCATGAGCCAAAAAGACTCACCTGCCCGAGAGAAAAGTCGTATCAATGAAGTCTCCGCTCTCTTTGAAGATGCGTTACTAGAAAAAATCGGAGACCACCCGGACTTCATCTGCTCATTTCCAAAAACAAAGGAGGGAAAAACCCAACGTTCAGGCTACCCTGACCTCCGGGTTGAGCACCTTCCGTCGGGGACTGTGGCCTACCTTGACCCCAAGCTTTTTGAAGAGACCTCCATCAAGTCCAGTTTCCGCACCTTCTACTACGAACCGTCGCCTGAACGAACCAAGGTGACTGAAGATGCCCTCCACCTTCTTCTAGGTTTTCCGCACGATGGTAAAACCCGCGAATGGACTTTCGGTCACCCGAAGCTCGTCGATCTTTCAGATTTAGTCGTCACCTTGAAGACCGAATTCTCAGCCTCGAATCGAGATCTTTACACTCCTTGATCACAACTAATTGGGAATCAAAGAAAAAACGAAATTCCCACCCGAAATCATCAGGCTAAGAATCAAGATCCAAAGGTTCTTGCGAGTCCGCTCCTTAATGAGGAGAGATAGGCAGCCCCACCTGCAAAAGCAAAGATGTTCGGCAGCCAACCTCACAAAAAGCTGAACCACCAAACATCTGAAAGCCCTTCTACCCTCGTCGACACAATCAGCAGAAGCAAGGCCGCCATACTTGCATCGCTGAAATGGCGGCAGTGGGACTCCAACGTTTCAGCTCTTTTATCAAACCGTCCCCTTTAACTGGCCTTCACCCCGGACTCGATACTGATAAGAGGTAAGCTCGCGCAAACCCATTGGCCCCCTGGCGTGGAGTTTATCGGTGGAAATCCCGATCTCGGCTCCGAAGCCAAATTCTTCACCATCACTAAAGCGGGTTGAGACATTGTGGAAAACGCAGGCCGAATCAATTGCAGCAAGGAACTCATTCGCGGCCACATCGTCTCGAGTGACAATCACCTCGGTGTGCTGGGAGCTGAACTCGTTGATGTGATTGATGGCTCCTCGTAGTGATGAAACCACCTTAATCGAGAGGATATAATCCAGATACTCGGTTACCCAGTCTTCATCGGTTGCCGTCTTGGCTTCGATGATTTCGCAGGTCCGGGCATCACCGCGCAACTCGACATTCTTTTCACTCAGTGCGGCCGAAACCATCGGCAAAAACTTTTTAGCCACCGCATCGTCCACCAAGAGGGTTTCGAGAGCATTACACACACTCGGCTTCTGCGTTTTGGAATCAACCACGATCCGAACCGCCATTTCAAGATCAGCATCGGAATGAATGTAGGCATGGCAAATCCCATCGTAGTGTTTGATCACCGGCATTCGGGCCAAGGAAACCACCGTTTCAATAAGGCCTTTACCTCCGCGCGGAATGATAAGGTCGAGGTATTTGTCCATCCCAGCCATGACGGCGACGCTTTCACGATCTGTAAAAGGGATTAACTGAATCGCTCCATCGGGCAACCCCGATGCTTCACCTCCGGCCTGCAGAGCCTTGGCCAACGCCCGGTTGGAATGAATGGCCTCCGATCCTCCCCGAAGAATGGTAGCATTCCCCGATTTTAAACAAAGAACCGCGGCGTCGCTGGTGACATTGGGACGACTTTCATAGATGATTCCAATCACTCCGATGGGAGCCCGCAGCTGTTGAATCCGGATACCGTTTGGGCGTTCCCACTCGCCAAGAATTTCGCCCACCGGATCAGGAAGACCGGCCACTTTTTCCACCCCGGCTGCCACCGCTTCGAGACGCGTTTTATCAAGCCGGAGACGATCCAACATGGCCGCGGTCAAGCCACGCTTTTCCCCAGCGGACAAATCCTTGGAATTCGCCTCCAAAATCTCCGGGGCGGCGGCACGAATCCCGTTGGCCATGGCCCGCAGGATCTCGTTCTTCTTTTCTGCGGACAAGGGTGCCAGTGATAAGGCAGCAGCCCGGGCCTTGTGTCCCATTTCGTATATTTTGGCCTTAATCTCCTCGCTGGTCATCGTGCACCGACGCTAACTCGGCAACCCTCGGAAACCCCATGAAAAAATCACCCTTGCAGCACTTTCTCGCCCTCGCTTCGGGCAACCACGATGGCGGCACAGCTATCTCCAAAGACATTGACGGCAGTCCGGGTCATGTCGAGAAGCCGGTCCACCGCGAGTAGAACCCCCACCGCAGTCGTAGCCCCTTCGATTCCAGAACTGGTAAGAATGATCATGATCGCTACCAGCGAAGCAGACGGAACCCCGGCTACCCCTACGCTCGTGAGCAAAGCCCCGACCACCACCATGAATTGTCCAAAGAACGACAGTTCCACTCCGAGAACCTGAGCGACAAAGATAACCGCGACACATTCGTAGAGAGCGGTCCCATCCATATTCACGGTAGCCCCCAGCGGCAAGGTAAAGCTAGCGGTCGATTTGGAAACGCCGGCATTTTCCTGAATGCAACGCATTGTCACCGGGAGAGTGGCCGAAGATGAAGCTGTCGAGAAGGCGGTCAGCAAAGCAGTCCGCATAGCCCGGAAATGATCCATGGGATTCACCCCGGCCAAAAATCGCAGCACCAGCGGCATAACCACAAAAAGATGAAGACCAAGGGCCAGCAAAACGGTCAGGAAATACCTCAACAAGGCCTCATATAATTCCCCGCCAGTCTTAAAAACGACGGGAAGAATGAGGGCATAAACCCCAATGGGCGCGAGGGACATGATCCAGTTGGTCATGACGATCATGATATCATTCAGCGCAACGAAAAAATCTCTGAGCGAGGAGACCTGTTCAATAGGTAATCGGGTTGTCGCAATGGCAAACAGGATGCTGAAAAAGATTAGTCCCAGCATTTGACCATTGGACGCCGCCGCCGTCACCACATTGACGGGCACCATTCCCAACAAAAAACCAGTAAGCTGTTTCACAAAGCCCTGCTTCGCTTCTCCCTCCTGGACCGCACCCTTGATCTTCTTCTGATCCCCTTCGCTCACCTCATGTTGCTCAAAGGCCTCTTTGATCTTCTCATTCGGCTCGCCTTTGACCAGACCAGGCTCGATGGCGTTGACTAGCAACAGGCCGAGACAAATCGCAAGCAAACTGGTGAGGGCATAAAAGCCAGCAGTCTTGCCCAACAGCCTTCCGAAACCTTCCATCCCGTGCAACCCGGTGATCCCGACAATCACCGAGGAAGCAACCAGCGGAACAATGATCATTTTGAGGAGATTAAGAAAGAGCTTCCCGAGATCCTCCGAAATCGTCACGACCGTATTAACAAATCCCTCGCCCACTCCACCAGAATCGCGGAGCTCCCGAAAAATGAGCCCCGTCACGGTGGCCAGAACAAGCGCTAGAAGGATCTGCCAATGCGGCTTAATTTTCACAGCGCGACCCTAGGACTTCCGCCCCGCCACTCCAAGCAGGAACCGCACCTGTTGACGGTAGCCATTTAGCGAAGAGGCGACTCGAACCGCCTGGGTCAGTGGCACCCGGCTCGCCAGAGTGGTGGCGACCGATGCGAGCGCACGCTCCCGGGTCGTTTCCCGTTCGATCAACTGGGCACTTTGCGTGGCCAGGGACGGCTCGCTTAATCTGGCAAAACTCAAGGCCAACCGCTGATAGGTAACGTCACGCAAACTGACATTGGAAATCAAGGAAGCGGTTGAAATGGCAGCATGGGCATCACCCGTTTCCGCAAACACTTCAGCCATCACTCCCTGGGTTCGGGCACGGGCGCGGTCACCCTCGATTCGTAACAACTCGCGGTTGGCATCCTGAACAAGCATGAGAGCCTGACGATCCTGACCGTATCGGGCCTGGGTCAAAGCCACATTGGCAAAAGCCAAAGATCGCTCTGTCGGATCATTAATGAAACGAATTGTATCCACCGCGCCACGGTGCTGGCCAAAAATGGCAGCCTGACGGGCAATCTTTCCAAAGGTCACCTCGCGCATTTCCCCGTCCCCGATCAAGTTGGCGATGTTTCGGGCAGACGCCGTTCCGTCCGAACGCACTTCGGCCACCGCCACTGCTTGAAGCGCACGAAAGCGCGTTTCGGCCAGATCAATCGCTTGCGCCCGGGCCAGCGCTCTATCCAGCTCTCCCCGGCGGATTTGAAGCATCACCAATGACTCGTAGGCTTGGGCTCGCTCCGCTTCGCTTTCGATCCGGCGCACCGATTTTGCCGCAAGATCAACCCCAAGCTGGGACGCCTCCCGGACAATGGCTTCACGCAAAACCTGATCACGAAAGGTGGGATCATGAATCAATCCGACCAAAGCATCGATTGAAACCCGGCTACCCCGCTCCTGAATCGTGGCAATCTTGGCCAGGGTGGAATCCCGAAGCCGGGAGTTAGAAATCCTCCGAACCAAACTCATGGCGCCATCAGCATCCCCCATTCCAGCCCTAACTGTGGACACCGAGCTAAACGCCCGATCACGATCCGATGCCCGGCTGATCATTTGAAGAGTTATCAACGCAACATCCAGACTGACGTAACGTGCCTCGGCTTCGGCCACACTCCGAAAAGCCAATCCTTGCGCACCGACATCATTCAAGGTCATCGCCAGCGCACGAGCTCGGTCAAAGTCACGGCTTCGGGCGTAGGTCTTGACCAACTCGGCACGGGCCATTGCTCTTTCACGGGCTTCGGGAATCCGGGAGATCAATTCCGCGGCCATGTCAAAATAGCGGGCGGCCAGCATACTTTTGACTACTTCACGCATGGCTCGTGAGGCACTCCGGCAATCATCGGG
Source organism: Akkermansiaceae bacterium (assembly GCA_049596615.1). GTDB lineage: Bacteria > Verrucomicrobiota > Verrucomicrobiia > Verrucomicrobiales > Akkermansiaceae > SW10. The sequence goes on from JBMYLT010000021.1 coordinate 62,912, forward strand.
ATCAAGGGCCAATCGGGAGGCTCGTTCGAACCAATATCGAGCGGCTTCTTCGTCACCCGCCCGTTTGAATCCAAGCGCTACCAAGGCAAGATCCGACCACGTGGTGGGGGAATCTAAAGCGCGCTCGGCAGCTTCCAACAAGAGCTTGCGCCTCAATCCACTAACCCGCTCCCGTTCCTCGGCAGCCGCTCCTGCTAGCGCCTTTTCCAGTTGAGACTTTCCTGCGGAATCCACCTGCGCTTTCGAGGCCAAAAGCCGTTTCCTCTCGGGATTTAGCCGGGAATTTTCGGAAGATCTACCGGCTTTGCTTTCTTCGATTAATTGATCCGAGGATCTACCCGCCTCAGAAAAAAGCATGCCTCGTTTCTGACCAGACCGACTGCTTAGGGTCACCTCTAGACCATGATCGGATTGGTTCGATCCCCAAATCCCGATATCCCAATACGACGCGAGAAACACTGTCGCAGCAATCAATACCGCTGCCATCATGGAGACCATCAATGGGTAATCTGAAAACCATCGTTTCATCCCTCGAACTCTATTGGCTACGAGGGCCATTTTGAGTAACTTTCAAAAGGTCGATATTTCGGAATGCCAAGATTGCCTCAACCTCAACTCCCCGCTAAAAACACGCAAGGGTGACTTAAACACCTCCTCTTCTCTCTGTCTAAATCCATGCGTCGCTTCCTTCCGGCCCTGATTCTCGCCATTGTTGGCGGCGCCCTGGGAGCGTTTCTGGCCTCTATGGAGATGGCCACAGTTCGCTCCCATTTGGTTGGATTTCCTGATGCCGACGCTACCGCACACCTCCTTCGCCCGGGAATTCTTGTCGTTCTCTGCTTCATCCCTGCTCTTGC
>JBMYLT010000021.1:63778-68935 GCA_049596615.1 Akkermansiaceae bacterium
CCGCTACCTCATTCGTTCTCTCCTTTCCGCGTTTATTCTCTGTTTTTCGGCTCTTTTCTCGATCTGGCTGATTGGTGATCTCACCGAGAACATTTCGGATTTCCGCAAAGACTCCCGCCCCCTTCGTTCCATGGGACTTTATTATGCGGTAGCCTTCCCGAAGTTCTTTGTGGACTTCGCTCCCTTCGGTCTCCTGCTGGCCATGCTCTATTCTCTGGGCAAACTGTCGCGGGGGCAGGAAATCGTCTCAATCATCCAAACCGGACGCGGGGTGGCCCGACTCATTTTTCCGCTCATCATGATAGGCTTCATGGTGGCTTTAATTTGCCTCGGCTTCAATTACCACTGGGCTCCGACCGCTTCGGCCTATCAGGATGCGCTGCAAGAAAAGGCGAAGAAAGGAACATTGAGTAAGGTCAGTGACGTCGTTTATCACAATGAGGATAAGAATCGGCTATGGTTCATCGGCGGATTTCCCTACGACTATCACAAAGGCGAGCCGCTCCGGAACGTCATCGTTCGCTCAACCGATTCCGAGGGCCAACAGGAATGGCGGCTTCAAGCCGAGCGGGCTGAGTGGGACCGGGAAAACAACAATTGGACCTTTCATGGAGTAAAACGTTGGAATCTCAAACACCGCCTCAACGGCCCGGACAGCCCGCTGCTCACCAAGTTTGAAGACGATCTCCCCGACCCTCTCGTGGTCAAGGGGTGGAATGAAACGCCCTGGCAATTGATTAAGCTCGGGCTCCGAGCCGAGCAACTGGGCATTCCCGGACTCTACAGCTGGCTGGTCCAAAATCAGGAAACCGAGTGGGGAAACAAGCGACGATTCCTCACCCAGTGGCACTACCGTTGGGCCCAACCGGGGATCTGTCTTGCCATCGTTTTTCTGGCCGCCCCTCTTGGGATCGTCTTCAGCCGGCGCGGCACTGCGGGAGGCATTGCCCTTGCGATTTTTTTGTGCGCAGGGATGCTTTTTGCCTCCACCGTGTTCCTTTCCCTCGGGGAATCGGGTTACATACCACCTTTTTGGGCGGCCTGGGGCACCAACGTCCTTGCCACCGCCGTTGCGATGGTTCTCATTCAGCGGCGCCTCTTCGGCCGCCCGATCTACCAAACTCTTCGTAAACTTCTTCCGCTTTAACACACGCCCATGAAAGAACCCTGGAGCATCAAGTCCCGTGCCCGCGAATGCGCTGAAACCGGAAAACCTTTTGAAGACGGCCAGCAAATCCGGGCCGCCATTTTTCCCGACCCCGAATCATCCGGGTATCTGCGCCGGGACTACGATCTCGAGTCTTGGGAAAAACGGGAGAATGACGCCCCTCCGTTTTCAACTTGGCTTACCACCTATGAACCACCGGTAGTTGAAGAAAAGGTCGAGGACGTTGTCGATGAAGACCCTGAAACGCTTCTTCAGCGACTGGTTGAAGAGGACGAAGAACACACCGAGAATGCCCGCTACATCCTCGCGGTCATGCTGGAGCGGAAGAAGCTTCTTCGGGAAACCGACACCCAGAAAATACCCTCCGGAATTCTCCGAGTTTATGAACACCGGAAGACAGGCGATGTTTACCTTATCAAAGATCCCCAAATCCCGCTTGCCGAGGTGGAACGGGTTCAGGAAGAAGTGAAGCAGCTCCTCGATCCTGACCCGGTCGCCCCCGAAGAACTGGAGGACACTGAAACTACTTCTGACTCCGAAAAATCTACCGAAGACGAGAGCGCAGACGAGAAGGCCCCGGGTACAAGCGAGGAGTCAGCGAGTGACGACTTTTCTGAGGGTATAAGCTCTTCCGAAGAAGCACCACAAAAAGACGAAGAAAAATAGTGCTCCCTTGGTTCCAAAACCAGTTTCCAATTTACCTCGCTCCAATGGCTGGAGTGACGGATGTCACCTTTCGCACCTTGTGCAAAGAACTGGGTGCCGATGTCATGGTGACAGAATTCGTCTCGGCGGAAGGGATCATGCAGGCCGACCACCGGACCCGGAAATATACCAGTTTCACCGAAAAGCAACGCCCCGTCGGCGTCCAGCTTTTTGGTGCCGATGGCGACCGTATGGGCGAGGCCGCCAAAAAAATCATCGACTGGAAACAACCGGACTTCATCGATCTCAACTTTGGGTGCCCGGTCAACAAAGTGGTTTCCAAAAACGGCGGATCGTCTCTCCTCAAAGACTGCCCTCTCCTAGTTGATACCGCCTCCAGGATCGTGAAAGCGGTAGGGGATCAGGTCCCCGTGACAGGTAAGATTCGGATCGGCTGGGACACCCAGAGCATCAACGCTCGCGAAGTTTGCCACTTGCTTGAGGACTGCGGAATTCAAGCTGTCGCCATTCACGGCCGCACCCGTTCGCAAGGCTATCGCGGAGAGGCCGACTGGGAGGTCATCGATGAATGTGCCCGCTCGGTTTCCATTCCTGTGATCGGCAATGGAGATATCGACTCTGCCGAAGTCCTGAAGCACCGTAGGGAAACAACTGCGGTCTCCGGAGTGATGATCGGCCGAGCTGCCATGCAAAACCCCTGGATCTTCTCTGAAGCGAAGTCCTTTCTCAAAACCGGCGAACTCCCTCCCCGGCCATCCATCCAAGAGCGCTGGAAGTTTATCATCCGCCACTGCCGCCTCGCCGTCGAGTCAGACCGCTATGGCGATGAACGCCACACCCTCATGGCCATGCGATCCCGGCTGATGACTTATTGCAAAGGGTTTCCCGGAGCCAAACCCTTGCGGCAACAACTTTGTCAAGTCACTTCAGTTGCAGAGGTGGTGGAGATTGCCGCAAACAGAGAGATTTTGGGCGACGAAAATACCCAGCCAGTGTTGGTCGATTAGTTGGAAGATTTAAATAATAAAGGTGATTGAAATAAATCAACCCCCGCATTACTCTGAATGGGTTATGCGAGTGTGCTGGTCTTTTCTACTCTTCTTTTTCCCCTTTACCAACGCATCGGCAGCGACGGTCGAGAATCGCCTCCAAGAACTGGAATCGCAGGTCTCTGAAATGCAGCTTCTTCTCGAAAGACTTGCTCTACAACCTCCTCCCCGCAGACCAATTCCTGAAGCCCCGCGACCTTCTCCTCCTCTGGCGCGCTCTTATCAAATCCAGGCTGGAGACTCCTACTGGTCAATTGCCCGTCGTCATGGAATCCAGGTCGAAGACCTGGAAAGAGCCAACCCTGGGGTCAACCCCCGCCGACTCAGCATCGGTCGAACGATTCAGATTTCCGGGCCGGCCCCCGGCCCTTCCGCAACTCGCCGTGTCTCCGGGTCCTACGAAGTCAGAAAGGGTGATATTCTCGGACGAATTGCCAAGCGTCACGGAGTCAGCCTTCAGGAACTCATGGCAGCCAATCCACAGGTCAATCCCCGCCGACTCCGGATTGGAAGCGCCCTGACCATTCCCGGCCAATCACTGGCATCCGTTCCCGTGGCCGGGGTGATTCCACCAGTCGAAACCAAAAGTGGTCTTCCGGAAACACCCACCTCTCTCTCCAAGCGAAGCCAAGCTCCCGAACCTCCGACCCCAAGTCTTTATCAAAAGGCTCTCAAGCCCACTCCTCCTGTTGAAGAAACGATTGAACCCGAGCCTTTGGTTTCCGAACCCGTCCTGATCACCCTTGATGAAGACACCCGATTTTCACAAATCGCCAACAATCACCAAACCACGGTGACCATGTTGAACGAGCTTAACAAAAGGGAACTCAGCCCGAATCAAATGATCAAAGCCGGGTCCCAGCTCTACATCCCTTCTCGATAGAGTTCTTGCCGCGGCTTTCGCAACTTAATAGGCTTGAGTCGATGGAAAGTTACGAGATTTTAAAGGAGGCCTTCAAGCGCTCGAGCCCCAAGGCCGTTGCAAGCGAGTTGGGAGTCTCTCTTTCCTTAGTCTACAAGTGGGCCCAAGAACAATCCGAGACCGGCAGTGGTTCGCGGAATCCTCTAGATCGGCTTCTCGAAATCATCCGCCTGACCGAAGAACCCCGGATCATCGAGTGGCTCTGCGAAAAGTCTGACGGATACTTCGTGCGCAACCCGCCAAACTCCTGCGAACAGGGATTCGAAGTTCTTCCCGCCACAAATGAAATCGTCGCCCAGTTCTCGGAGCTACTTTCCCAGATTTCCCAGGCCGCTCTCGACAGCTCCATCACACTGGACGAGGCCAAGGACATCCGCGCCCAGTGGGATCGTCTGAAATGCTTTGGCGAAGGCTTTGTCCGCTGCTGTGAAGAAGGAGACTTCACCCAAATGGATTTGGCCCACGAAGGGGATTCTACTCCCCGGAAAACTCTCTACTAAAATCTCCTGATCCCGGTTGCCCCCTCACCCGCGGCAGTCTATAGCTCCGGCGATGCCGCAACCAGTCCGTACTCGCTTTGCTCCTTCACCCACCGGCTACCTCCATGTCGGTGGTGCCCGCACTGCCCTTTTCAATTGGCTCTTCGCCAAACATCACGGGGGCGAATTCGTTCTGCGGATCGAAGACACCGATGAGGCTCGAAACACCAAAGAGGCGCGAGCTGCCATTTTTGATGGCCTAGAATGGCTCGACCTCGACTGGGAGGGCCCGGGCAACGAGGGTTCATGCGGCCCCTACTACCAATCACAGCGCCGGGACATTTACCTCGAGTGGTTTAACAAGCTGGTCGAGGTGGGTCGCGTCTATGAAGACGAAGGAGCCTGGCGGTTTCGCTTCGAGCGGAAGCCGGTCACCATGAACGACTTAGTTTGCGGTGAAGTGACCATTGACTATACCGACGAATCCAACACTCCCGACATGGTGGTGCGCCGATCCGATGGCAGCTTCGTCTTCCACTTTGTCAATGTAGTCGATGATTTAACGATGGGAATCACCCACGCTATTCGGGGCGAGGACCACCTTATGAACACGCCGAAACACCTGCAATTGATCGAGGCCTTTGGCGGCACGCCCCCTCAATATGCTCACATTCCACTCATTCTGAATGGTGATGGCTCCAAGATGTCCAAACGAGACGAAGGAGCCGCTCTCGGGGACTATCCTGCGAAAGGATTTCTCCCTGCCGCCGTGGTCAACTTTCTCGCTCTCCTAGGCTGGTCGCCCAAGGACGATTCAGAAATTTTCCAGACCTCTGATCTGATTGAGAAATTTTCCCTCGACTCAGTGAACCG
>JBMYLT010000022.1:0-30454 GCA_049596615.1 Akkermansiaceae bacterium
CCCCAGGGTATCGACGCTCCAGTGAAATGGTCGATGGGTGAACGTTGAGAATTTCAGCAATTATAATTTGGGGAGTCTCTTGCGGTAAAGGGTCTCGATATTGTATCTCTTGGGCTCGGTTAGGCCGCTATAGCTTGGCATTAAAGGTTCAGTTTGGTGATTAAGACAGATGCTTTTGCAAGCTCCTTGCTTTTTCGCCAACCTGAATTGCACTCGAATCTTGAATCCAGCCTGTTAAATCAAAAGTAAAAATCCTCTCCCAATCGGAAGAGGATTTTTTGTGTGTGATTGATGAAAATGAGAGTTTTGCGATCTATGCTAAAGTTTTGCTTTGGCCTTTTTGTATGAAGTTTTCAACTTTGCCAGTTTCGCCTCGGTGGCATTGATTTCCTTGATGATGCGAGCCAATTCCTCGATTGCCTTCAATTCCTTGGAGCTGCCGCCATTGCGTCCGCTGGTCGTTGGAGACGCTCCCTGTTTCTTTCGCCAAGAGGCGATGGTGGCTGCTGTGACGCCATATTTTGCGACGGCCTTGGTTTGTCCCCCGCGTCCCTGACTGTCGATGAAGTTTAGGATTTCCTTCTTTTGCGTAGCGGTGTAACGCTTTGCTTTCTTTTTCTTGTTAGCCATAAAATATATTTGTTTAATATGAGATCGTGTCAAACCTTTTCAGCTTCAGATCTCTATTTTGATAGTGGCTTTTCTCTTACAAGTGGCCGAAAATCGTAACAGATCAATCGAGTCGGTGATCCATCAAATCCTTTGTTGTTTTGGACGACATAAAGGAGGCCTTGATGAATCACCGGTGGAGTCCAGGTGTCTCGTGCGGAGAAGAGTGCTGTTTTTTGTAGGATCTTGGGCTTGTCCGGAGTGAGCGAGAGTTCGGCGAGAGTTCCTGCCTCGCCGAGGGAGAAAATCCGATCACCGGCTTGTAAAAACGAGCCCCGGAAGAGTCCGGTGGTCTGATTATTTTCTTTCCAGCGCATGTCTTCCTCCCACATGATTTTCCCGGTCTTCAAATCGACTGCCTTGAGTTGAGTGTCGGGAATGTTTCGCCCTGCAAATCCATAGAGATGATCTTTGATTAACTGTGGAATCATCATATGCATTCCAAAGTATCTTTCCTTCCAAATAATCGAGGCCTTGAAGTCTGCGTCGAACTTTAGAAGAACCCCTCCAAGTTCATAGCAATCGGAGATGAAGATCTTATCGTTCCCAATCGGCAAGGGAGTGGATGCGAGAACCGATTCGTAAATGTCGGCCCGCCAAGGGAATCTGGAAAGAAGTTCTCCGGACTTGGGGTCAAGAAGGAGTAGCCCGCCGTGGGCCGGGCGTGATTCGCCGGCGGCAAGGATCAAGGCCACCTCACGCCCGTGCATCTTGGTGATCACCGGTGAGGCATAAGAGGCTCCCCAGGCATCATCGTAGGTCCAGCGGGTCTTTCCGGTCTTGCGATCAAGGGCAGCAACACAGGTGCCGGAGTCTTTCTTCTCCTTTCCTCCGACATTGAGGATCAGGAGGTCATCCCAGATCATCGGATTCGGTCCGTATCCGAAAAAATACTGGGGAATCTGATAGTCTTCTTTTAGGTCCCGTTTCCAAATTACTTTTCCGTTTTCAAGATCCAGACAGTGAAGCATCGCGGTAACTCCAATCAGATAGATATGATCTTGATGAACGATCGGGCTGGAGCGTGGACCTGAGGAAAACCCGTAGCGATCACGGTATTCGATGGGGTAGGAAAAGGTCCAAAGTTTTTTCCCGCTTTCGGCATCGTGGAGGTCGAGCGTTTCCTGGGAATCGACCGCATGAAAATGAAGGAGTTTTCCGCCGACTAGGATGGGCGAGCTGTAGGATTCGCCTCGTTCGAGCTCAAAGACTTTGGTGAGTCCCTTTTCGGGAAACTCTTTCAAAAGAGGTCCCTCTTTGGTGGTGCAATTGTCCCGGGGGCCGAAAAACCTTGGCCAATCTTCCGTCACCGCATCTTTGGAAAGCGGTTTGGGCTTCTGATGAAAGGTGAGCGGTTCCCCGTAGGTGAGTGCGGTCAGGAGGATTAAAAAGAGAATCTTCTTCACCGGAGAAGAGTAAATGGGTGGGGAGGAATGCAAGAATCATTTTTGAGGTGGTGTTCTGAAGTCTTGAAATTGGGATGGTTTGGCGCCCGATCCTCGGTTTCGATTTCCGCCGGAATGCCCCTCTTTCGTCCTTTGCAGGTTCCGGAGAAGCGTCTTTACTGTTGGGGATGAGACAAATTTATGGAGTGATTATGGCCTGCGCGTTTCCCATGCTGGCAGGGGCCGAACAGAAGTGGCTGGAATTCAAAGGCAAGGATGGCCCCGGGAAAGGAAAACACATCGTTCTGGTTTCGGGTGATGAGGAATACCGTTCCGAGGAAAGCATGCCAATGCTCGCGAAGATCCTTTCAAACCACCACGGATTTGACACTACGGTGCTTTTCGCCTGGAGCAAGGATGGAGCCTACATTGATCCAAACAATGGTTCTGGTATCATTGGCTGGGAGAAGCTTGATACCGCTGATCTCATGATTATCGGCACTCGTTTCCGGGCGTTTACCCCGGCAACCATCAAACACTTGGGGGCCTACCTTGAGGCCGGAAAACCAGTTGTCGGTTTCCGCACCGCGACCCACGCCTTTAACGGAAAGGGTAAGATGGGGAACATCGGGGCCGGTGAATGGGGGCTGAAGGTTTTGGGTGAAAGGTGGGTCAGTCACCACGGTGCACACAAGCGTCAGGGAGCGCGTGGCATGATCGAAAAGGGGCAGGAAATGCATCCAATCCTGCGATCGGTCAGCGATGTTTTCGCGCCCAGCGACGTTTATGGAGTAAAAAACCTGACTGACAAAGACACCATTTTGCTTCGGGGAGCAGTGACCGAGACTCTGGATCCTGGTTCCAAGCCGGTGGAAGGTGGAAAAAATGATCCCATGATGCCATTCGCCTGGTTGCATACCTACGAATCTCCCGATGGAAAAACGACTGGACAGTCCTTTTGCACAACCGCTGGAGCTTCGGTTGATTTTCTAAGCGAAGATCTTCGTCGCCTGATTGTGAATGCCAGTTTCTACCTTCTTGGAATCGAGGTTCCCAAGAGAGCCGATGTTAGTTTTGTCGATGACTTCTATCCCAGTTTCTATGGCTTTTGGAGTGGGAAGAATGCCGTTATCTGGCAGAAACGTGCGCTCAAAGCGTCGGATTACGGTCTTGGTAAGACTCCAACCGCTCCGGCCCCCGCCGGGACTCCCAAGTGGGATCCCCTGCCCACCAAGAAAAAGTAATGGATTGCGAGGCCTTCCTCCGCGAGTGGACCTCGTTGGCTGAAGCCACAGGGTTTCAAACCGTGGTTTTTGGCGAGGTGGAAGGTTTCCCGTTGATCGGATCAATCCGGGAGATTGCCGATAAACCGGTCATTTATCTGTCTTCAGGGATACACGGTGACGAACCGGCGGGTCCCCAGGCCCTCAAGGAGCTTCTCCGGGAGGGCTTTTTTGATGACCGTTTTTACTGGATGATTTGCCCGGTGTTGAATCCGACCGGATTGGCTCTTGGAACCCGGGAAAATAGTCGGGGAATCGATCAGAACCGAGATTACAAACAGTGCGAGACACCTGAGGTATGCACGCACATCGCGTGGCTCCAGAAACAACCTGTTCCCGCGCTGTTTCTTTCCTTGCACGAGGACTGGGAGAGCTCGGGTTTCTATTATTATGAGATCAATCTTGGGGTCAATCGTTCCAAACGGGACCGAATGATGGAGGCGGTGGCGCCTTTTTTTCCACCTGAGCCAGCGACTGTGATTGACCATCATGAGGTGACCGAGCCGGGCTGGATATATCATTCCGAGGATCCCGATGTGCCCGAGGGCTGGCCCGAGGCCATCTATCTTGCCCGGATCTCGTGTCCGCTTTCACTCACCTTTGAGACTCCGAGTAGTCTTCCGCTGGAGAAGCGTGTCGGTGGGCACCAGGCCGTGGTTCGACAAGCCATCGCGGATCTTTTACTCTGAACGAGAGGTGGTTCTGCTCTTGCGAAGCCAAGGGCTTCCGGTCAGAGTCCGCTCATGGCTTCCGAGGATGAAAATGTTGTTTGGAAAGGTCGTTCGCACCAAATTGTCAATTTTTGGCCGCTGGCAGCCTCGATCCTCCTTCTGGTGTTGATCCTCATTGGAGCCTTTGCCTGGAAGGGATGGCTGGGGTGGGGGGCGATTGCTCCCGCGGCCTACGGAGGGTGGTTGTGGCTCGGGACGAAGCTCAAGGTCTTCGAATTGACGACCGAACGCATCCGCGTTTACGAAGGAATTTTGAATCAAAAAATCAACGAGGTGGAGCTCTACCGGGTGAAGGACACCCGGCTGGAAAAACCCTTTTGGCTGCGGATTTTCGGGCTTTCCAATATTATCCTGCAAACCTCAGACCGCTCGCTACCGGAAATCCATATCGAAGCCGTTCGAGGAGGAGCGGATATTCGCGAGAAGATCCGGCATCAGGTGGAAATTCTTCGGGACAAGAAGCGGGTGCGCGAGGTGGACTTCGAAGGATTGGACGATGGAGATGCCATGGAGTTCGAGGGTGACTCGATGTGACGCGAATCCTTTGATCTACGCTTGCATGGCCGGGTGACTGAGGTCACTTAAAGAGGGATGGGAATTGGCTGGGTTGCGATTGCGACACTTCTTGCGCTGGCAGGAGGTGCCTTTGGCCTTTTGGCCATGCGGGGCAAGAAGTCTGGCCGTGCTGCCTTTTGGTGGATGGTGGGCGTGTTCGTGGCACAAATCATGGCGTTGGGTTGGCGTGGTGAGTTGCGCGGCCAATGCCCGTTGGGAGATCTCGGCGAAGTCTGTCTTTTTCTGGCATGGTCACTGACCCTCTTTTACCTCGTGACCGGGACTGCCTATCGTGTTTCCTTACTGGGTGTCTTTACCGCTCCTTTGGTGGTTCTGCTTCAAGGCGTCGCTTTGATTCCGGGGTCTTTCGAGGCCGGTGTGGTCGCAGCGGACTCGATCAATCCGTGGCGGGAGATCCACACCTCCCTGTCGGTCTTGTCTTATGGAGCTCTGGCCCTTGCGGCGGTCGCGGGGGTGATGTTCTTTTTCCTCAACTATCGTCTCAAGTCTCGAAGACTGGGCGGTGGTCTGCTGCAGGGCATGCCGTCGGTGCGGCGGCTGGTGGAGGCGATGGCGCGGATTGCCTTGGTGGGGTGGGTGATTTTGACAGCGGGTATTGTGGCGGGACTTCTCATGTCAGGATCGGGAATGAATCTGCATTTGTTGGTCGCGACGGTTACCTGGGTACTCTACGCCGTTTTGTTGGGGGTTTATTTCGTCAGAGGAATGCCTGGAAAGAGCCTCGCGATTGGACTCACCGTGCTGTTCGTTCTATCGCTTGTCGTTTTTGCGAAGCTGTGATGAGGTTGATCTGTTTAGGATTGAATCACGAAACCGCTCCGGTCGAGGTGCGGGAGGTCTTTGCTTTGACTGATACCGCCCTTGCTCGTGAAACGGAATCTTTGGTTTCGGCCCATGCAGTTCAGGAAGGAGTGGTGTTGTCGACTTGCAACCGGACCGAATATTACGCGGTGGTCAATGGAGGCAGCGGAGTGACCGAGCTTGAAAACTGGATTTGCGATCAAAGAAACTATGAAGGGCCTCGCGAGGGGGTTTTCTATCGTTTCGAGTCCCGTGCCGCCGCTGAACATCTTTGCCGGGTAGCCAGTGGAATGAACTCAATGGTTCTCGGAGAAACCGAAATCTTTGGGCAGGTCAAACAGGCCTACAAACGCTCTCTGGAGAGCGGGGCTACTAAGGCCATCTTGAACAAGCTTTTCCAGCGCGCCTTTGGAGTGGGGAAGAAGGTCAGGACCCAAACCCGAATTCAGGAAGGAGCGACTTCGGTGGCCGGGGCGTCTGTCGAGTTGGCCGAGAAGGTCTTTGGAAGGCTGACCGGAAGTTCAGTCATGGTCATCGGCGCCGGTGAGATGAGCCGAAAGACTGCGAGGGCCCTTCAATCCCGGGGAGCCTCTTCGGTGATGGTGACAAATCGCTCCTTTGACAGAGCGGTCGATCTTGCCGATGAGATCGGAGGGCGGGCGATTCCGTTCGATGGCTGGGAAGAAGAGCTGGCTCATTTGGACGTTGTGATTGCCGCGACTGGAGCTCCCCATTTTGTTGTCAAGCCGGGACACGTTGAGGCCGTGAGGAGAAAGCGTAAATACCGTCCGCTCATCATGGTCGACATTGCGGTGCCGAGGGATATCGACCCCACGGTTGGAGAGATTGAAGAGGTCTACCTTTACGATATCGACACCCTCCAGCAGATGGCGGACGAAGCGAGACGAAAGCGAGAGGAACAGCTGCGGGTTTGCGAAAACATCATTCGGGAGGAAATCGACAAGGCTCGCCTTCCAGGAGTGACCGAAGAATCATGAAGAGACTGAAATTGGGAACGCGTGGAAGCGCTTTGGCCTTGAAGCAGGCGGAAATGACCGAGGCTGCTCTGGCGGCTGCGTTTCCGGATCTGGAAGTCGAGCGAGTGATTATCAAGACCACCGGAGATCGTCGCACCGATGTGGCTTTGAATGAGGTCGCCAAGGCCGAAGGCATCTGGGACAAGGGAGTTTTCATCAAGGAACTAGAAGTTGCTTTGGAGAACGGTGAGATTGATGTCGCGGTTCATTCTCTCAAAGATCTGCCCACCGTGCTTGAAGAACCTTTTCAGTTGAGATCAGTTTTGCAAAGAGCACCGGTGGCCGATGTCTGGATCGGCAAGATTCCGTGGGCCGAAGTGACCAAAGGAATCCGGGTGGGAACCAGCTCGGTGCGGCGTGCCCGTCAGATCCAATTTCTCCGCCCCGGAATCAAGGTGGTTGACCTGCGTGGCAATGTGCCCACTCGCCTGAAGAAAGCGGCAGTTGACGGTGATTACGATGGCATTATCCTTGCAAAGGCGGGCCTTAGTCGTCTGGGGTATCCTTTGGAAGGGATGTTTGAGATCGACCGCCATCCGCTTTTCGTCGACTGCCTTCCAGAAGGGGAATTTTTTCCGGCGGCCGGACAAGGTGCCGTTGGGCTGGAGATTCGTCGGGGCGACGAGGAAACTGGTAAGATCATTGACGCATTGAATCATTTAGAAACTTGGAATCGTGTGACTGCCGAGCGAGAGTTTTTGCGTTTGCTCGATGCCGGATGTTCCACCCCCATTGGGGTTTGGTCGAAACTGACCGGAGAGCATTTGGAAATGGGCGCACGCGTGTTTCCGGAAGAACAGGGAATGCCAAAAGTGGCCACGGCAGATGGGGTGGTCGTTTTGGAGGTAGCGCATCAACTTTTTGAAAATCTAAAATGAGCAAGCAGGGAATTTGTTACTTGGTAGGTGCTGGTCCGGGGGATCCCGGGTTGGTGACGTTGAAAGCGAAAGAGTGCATCGAGACCTGCGATGTCCTCGTTTACGATGCTCTTTCCAGTGCCGAGTTGGTGGGGTGGACCAAAAAAGGGTGTGAGCTGATCTTCGCCGGTAAACGGGCCGCCGATCACGCCATTCCCCAGGACCAGATCAATGCTCTCATTGTTGAAAAGACTCTCCAGGGTAAAACGGTGACCCGCCTCAAAGGGGGTGATCCCATGATCTTCGGTAGAGGGGGAGAGGAAGCGGCGGAACTTGCCGAAGCCGGGGTTCTTTTTGATATCGTCCCGGGGATTTCCTCGACGATTGCCGGACCGGCATATGCCGGAATCCCGGTGACTCATCGCGATCATTGCTCGCAACTGACGATCTTTACCGGGCACGAAGATCCCACCAAAGGAGAGACATCCCTAGATTTTGATCAGTTGGCGAAGACTCCGGGGACCAAGGTGTTCGTGATGGGGGTTTCGCGTCTGCGGGGAATCTGTGAAGAATTCCTCAAAGGAGGAGCGGATCCTGAAACCCCGATGGCGCTCACCCGTTGGGCTACGACCGGGAAACATCGTACGGTCAAGGGAACCATTTCGACCATCGCGGACATCGTCGAAGAGCAGAAATTCAAATCGCCCGCGGTGGCGGTGATCGGCGAGGTGGTCCGGGAACGGGAAAAGATCAACTGGTTCGAAACTCGTCCGCTCTTTGGGAAGCGGATTGTCGTGACGCGGACCCGTACCCAGGCGGGTGGCTTGAGCAAGCGGTTGGGACAATTGGGTGCTGATGTCATTGAGCTCCCGACGATTCGGATCGAACCTCCCAAGGATAAACAGGACTTCGCCGAGTCGGTTGCGCATGCCCACACTTATGACTGGCTCGTCTTCACTAGTCCGAATGGCGTGGAAAAATTTTTCGACGCTTTCTACGCGACGTACGAGGACGCTCGTAGTTTAGGCGGATGTCGAATCGCGGCGATTGGACCGAGTACGGAAAAGAAGATTCGTGAGTATCGTTTTGCAGTTGATCTTCTTCCCGAACAATTTGTTGCCGAGGGTCTGCTGAAAGCTTTCAAGAATGAAAGTATCGAGCATCAGAAAGTTCTTTGGGTGAAGGCGGAGGAAACCCGGGATGTGATCTACGATGGTCTTATGGAACAGGGAGCGATCGTCGATACCTGTCTTGCTTATCGCACGGTCCCTGAAACCAGCGATCCCACTGGAGCGGCCGAGCAATTGAAAAAAGAGGGCGCGGACATGATTACCTTCACTAGTGGATCAACGGTGGAGAGCTTCTTCAAAATGGGTCTTGATTGGCCTGAGGGTTGTGAGGCTGCTTGTATTGGGCCGGTCACCGCCAAGACCTTCCGGTCGGAGAGTAAGGTGTCCATGATTGAGTCCGAACGCCACGATATCGAGGGGCTCGTAGCCACCATCCTGCTACACTACGCTTGAATTTTTGGGTGTAACCACCCTGTTTTTTGGGGAACACGGACTGGCAGGCGGGGACAGAGAGAGCGGAGCCGCGCCTTGATTTGATGACTCTTGTAGCGACGAACTGGCTCGATGAATTGGCAGAATTGGAAGAACGTGAGCCGGAAATCGGGGAGTCTTTGTAGCCTATCATTATGGCATGTCTGAATCTGACCGGTCGGAGCCTTTGAAAGTTTCCCTAAAGTTCTCCGGAAGCGGAAAGGCACTGCAGAATCTCGTAGTGGACTGACTCGGGCGTTTGTCCTGAATCAATCCGTCGAATAAACGGATCATCGAGTGCTGCAAAGACGTCGTGGCATTTCTGCAATTCTTCCCGCTGTTCGAACTCGTTGGCCTCTCCATCGCGGACACCGATCCGCGACAGAGCGGTATCAAGATCCAGTTCCAGGATGAAAACGTAATCAGGCGTGGGCGCGAACGCTTCATTGATTTTGCGGATCTCAGCAGGGTCGAATCCGCGGGCCCCTTGATAGGCCATGGTGGAAAAGTAATAGCGGTCGAGAATGACGGTGGCCCCTCGTGCTAGAGCCGGATTGATCAGGGTTTCGACGTGCTCCTTTCGATCGATGTGAAACAGATCGAGCTCCTCTTGAGGCGAGAGTCGGCCGGAGGAAGCGGATTGCCGAAGAGTGGTGCCGGCCGGGCCATCAGTGGGTTCCTTTGAGGTGATGACCTCGCACCCCTGATTTCGAAGAGCCTCGGCCAGAAGATCGACCTGGGTGGACTTGCCGGTTCCGTCAATTCCTTCGAAGACAATGAACATGGGGCGAGGGATAAAAATACCAGTATTGAGGGGCGAACAAAACGGAGTGGCACGCCCATCAGGACTCGAACCTGAAACCCTCGCATTAGAAGTGCGATGCTCTATCCAGTTGAGCTATGGGCGCTCCGCTGAAGGCTTATTAACGAGCGTCAGGGCTTCCGACAAGCGGGATGCGTCGCAGGTGGGAAGATTTTTTTCGACGGTCGCGAAATCAGGGATGATCAGGTCCTCCTTGGCGATTTGATCATGATCCCGCGGGAAGTCTGAGGATGGCAGGGTTCCTTCTGCGAGGTGAAAGCAGGCCCAGGCCCTCCATGCCCGGAGGACGCTGTGGTCGCCTGACATGCGGGAGGCGAGGTGTTGGAAATGCCGGACGGGATTCCCGATGAAGAGCCCGGGCTTTTGATTCTGTAAAAACCAGACGAGCGCGGGATAAGGGCAGGGCTGGGAAGGAACGAAGGCTGCCTTATTCAACTGTAAAATGGCTTGAGCCGATTTTTGCTGGAGCCAGAAGGCTTGGGAAAGCTCGAGGCAGGCCTGATAAAAGGCCTGTCCGCATTCAGATCGGTGCTTTCGGGTGTGCCCGGGGCCGAGATCGGGAGGAGCTTGGGGAAGATAAGGATTTCGCACCGCCGTGATTTAAGGTTTTCCGACTCGGGCTGGCGAGTCCACAATCGCCGCGACGGCAATGGCAGAAATGTGGCAACAGATTGCGCTCGGGATTATGGTCCTGCTAGTGTTTGCAGGGTTCATACGTGAATGGGCTTCGCCCGAGGTGATTGCGCTTGGGGCACTGATTTTGTGTGTCCTCATCGGGGTGTTGCCGATCGCGGTGGAAGTGCCTTCTGCCAGCCTGGAGGGGATTGCGCTTACCAACGCCTTACGCAAGTTCAATGCTGACGCGCTTCGGGTCTTTTCCCATCCTGCTCCCATTACGGTAGCGTGCATGTTTATCTTGAGCGCCGCTTTGGAAAGAACCGGGGTGATTGAATCGCTTGGCCATTGGTTTGAAAAGACGGCCGCGGCCAGTCGCAACCGGATGCTGGTGGTGATGATTGTCATCGTAGCAGGCCTCTCGGGCTTTATGAATAATACCCCGGTGGTGGTTGTTTTCCTCCCAATCGTTCTGGGAATCTGCCGTCGCAAGGATTGGAAGGCCTCCCGTTTTCTAATTCCGCTTTCCTACGCTGCAATTGTTGGTGGGACCGTGACCATCATCGGAACCTCCACCAATCTGGTCGCTTCGGGAATCGCGGCGGCCTACGATCCCGACTACGCCTTTGGCTTTTTCGATGTCACCCCGCTGGGAATTGTCTTTGTGGTGGTGACCTTTGTGTATCTCCTTACAATCGGGAAAAAGCTTCTCCCGGATCGGGTTACCCTTGCCTCACTTATCGATAGCAAGGACTCCCGGGAGTTTATCACTCGAGCTTACGTTTCCAATGAATCGCCACTCATTGGGGTGAATTTCCTAGAGTCGTCTCTCAAGAAATTGAAGAAAGCTCGGGTCATCGACGTCGTACGGGACGGTCAGCGGGTGCGGGGTGGTTTGAACGAGGTGGTCTTTGAAGAGGGCGATGAAATTATCATTAAAGGGCGGCTCGGAGACTTGATGGGTCTGTCCGACAAAGATGGCATTACCCAGGGCAATCCCGACCAGCTCGGCTTGGAGGATGTCCGCACGGAATCGGCCGTGATGATGGAGGGAATCATTGGGCCCGATTCGACGCTTGCCGGAAAAAGCCTTAAGGAGCTGAACTTTCGTCAGCGATTCGGGGTGATTATTGTGGCGGTGCATCGACGAGGCCGAAACCTGCGGGAGCGCTTTGAGGATGTGAAGCTTGCCTTTGGGGACACCCTTTTGGTGCAGGGACCGGCGAGGCGGATGCAACAGCTTTTTGAGCTCAAGGACTTCGTCAATCTGAGTGAACCCAAGGAAATCGCGATTAGGGAGAAGAAAGCACCCTGGGCGATTCTGGCCATTCTGGCTTTTATGGTTTCGGGGCTTCTGTCCGGCTTGAATGTCATTCCTCCCATTCCCATCGTACAGGTGGCTCTTTTTGCGGCCTTCTTCGTCCTGATCACCGGTTGCATTGATCCGGTGGAGGCCTATCAGTCCGTAGAGTGGAAGGTTCTGTTTCTGATCATCGGGATGCTGGGGCTGGGTCAAGCTTTGCAATATTCAGGCTTGGCTGATTTGCTGGCCCGCGCGGTGGTGAATGCTGCAGGTGATATGGACCCGCGCATTCTGGTGGCGCTCTTTTACCTTCTAGCAGCTGTTTTGACCGAAATGGTGAGCAACAACGCGGTGGCCGCTTTGTTGACCCCGCTGGTGATCATTGTTAGTTTTCAATTGGGGGTTGACGCCAAGCCTTTTATTGCTGCGGTGATGTTTGGTTCTTCGGCAAGCTTCGCCACACCCATCGGTTACCAGACCAACACTTTTGTATACGGTGCGGGGGGTTATCAATTCGGTGATTTCTTCCGGGCAGGATTTCCCCTGACGGTGATCCTGTGGATTGTGGCCTCCTTCCTCATACCGGTGATCTGGCCCCTGTAAATTTTTCCGCCTGACATACGTTGACCAATGGGCAACCCGGGAGTAAGACCCTCGCGTCTATGAAAGCTCCCATCACAGTCTCCGTCACCGGTGCAGCCGGGCAAATCGGCTACGCTCTTCTCACCCGCATTGCTTCCGGATCGATGTTTGGCCCCGATCAGCCGGTGAATCTCCGGTTGATTGAAATTGAACCAGCGATGGGCGCTCTCGAGGGAACCGTGATGGAACTGGACGACTGTGCCTTTCCCCTGCTTCAGGAGATTGTCCCGACCTGTAACCTTAACGAAGGATTCCGAGGCACTAATTGGGCCCTTCTTGTTGGTTCGGTTCCCCGGAAAGCGGGAATGGAGCGCAATGACCTCCTAGGCATCAATGGCAAGATCTTTACCGGACAAGGCCAGGCTATCGCAGCCAATGCCGCCTCCGACGTCCGTACTCTCGTGGTGGGGAACCCGTGCAACACCAATTGCCTTATTGCGATGAACAACGCGGCTGGAATTCCCCAAAAACAGTTTTTCGCGATGACCCGACTCGATGAAAACCGGGCTAAGAGCCAGCTGGCCAGCAAGGCCGGAGTCCACAGCAGCGATGTCACCAATTTGTGCATCTGGGGAAATCATTCCGCAACCCAGTATCCTGATTTCACCAATGCCAAAATCAAAGGCCAGCCGGTTACCGAAGTGATCACTGATCGTGCATGGCTGGAAGGGGAATTCATTTCGACCGTGCAGCAGCGCGGAGCCGCTATCATCAAGGCCCGTGGAGCCAGTTCCGCGGCCTCTGCTGCAAACGGCGTTGTTGACACTATTCGTTCCCTGACAACTCCGACTCCCGAAGATGATTGGACCAGCGTGGCGGTTTGCTCGGATGGTTCCTACGGTATTCCCGAAGGCCTGATTGCTTCCATGCCTATCCGCACCGACGGCTCGACCTGGGAAGTGGTTCAAGGGGTGGAACTCGATGAATTTTCACGCGCTAAGGTGGATGCCTCGGTGGCCGAATTGGCCGAAGAGCGTGAAGCGGTCGCTGACCTCATCCCTTCCTGAATCGACCTTAAGTATGGCCTCCTCTCTGGTGATTTCGGGTCGCGAGTTTCGCTCGCGCCTGATGTTGGGGACGGGAAAGTTCCCGTCCAACCAGCAGATGTGTGATGCCCTTGAGATTTCCGGAACTGAAATCGTCACGGTAGCACTCCGTCGCGCCGACCTAACCGGGCAAACGGATCCCTTTGCCAATATCCTCGAGTTCATCGACCCGGAGAAGTATCTCCTGCTCCCTAATACCAGTGGAGCGATAAACGCTGAGGAGGCGGTCCGTCTTGCCCGGCTCGCGGTGGCGGCCGGATTGCCGAAGTGGGTTAAATTGGAGATCCATCCGGACCCGACCTATCTCCTGCCGGACCCCATCGAAACGCTCGCGGCCGCTGAGCAGTTGGTGAAGGAAGGCTTCACCGTCTTACCCTACATCAATGCCGATCCGGTCCTGGCGAAACGGCTTCAGGAGGTTGGAACCGCTGCGGTAATGCCCTTGGGCGCCCCCATTGGTACTAATCGTGGAGTGGTAACACGGGATCAGATCCGCATTATTGTTGATCAGGCTGAAGTCCCTGTCGTGGTTGATGCTGGGCTGGGCGCTCCGAGCCATGCAGCCGAGGCAATGGAACTGGGAGCGGATGCGGTCTTGGTCAACACGGCTATCGCGATTGCCTCCGATCCTTGCCGAATGGCCCGAGCCTTTCAGATGGCCGTCGATGCCGGAAGGGAAGCCTATGAACTCGGATTGCCGGAACAAAGTGGAGAAGCCTCTGCAACCAGTCCGCTCACCGGCTTTCTCACTTCGCAGGAGTAATCAGCTCTTTAAGGATCCTTCGATTTAAGAGATTTTTACTATCTAAAAACCAAAATCCCTTTATTTTTTCGCAGCCGGATCCGAGATGCGAGGGTCGCGGCAAATATTGTATGCCTGAAAACGAATCCAAGCTCCATGCCGCTCGCATTCTGGTGACTGCCGGAATGGTTGTGATTTTGGTGGCGGGTTTGAAGTCGGCCCAGGGCTTTTTCGTGCCGATCTTACTGGCCGGTTTTATCGCAACCGTCTCCTTGCCAATTACGTCATGGTTGCGATCCCGTCGGGTGCCCCGGGCCATTGCAGTTCTTCTGACAGTGTTGGTGGATTTTGCCTTCTTGACTGGAATCGTCATTATCGTGATCGCCCTCACCGGTGATCTTGAGACCAAGTGGCAGGATAAGTATTACCCCGCAATGAATCTCAAGATCGAAGAGATCTCTGAGACTGCAGTCGAAGTTCTCGAAAAGTGGAAGATTCCCGATGCCCGCGAAACAGTGCGGCAATATGCCACCATTCGCATTCCCCAACAGCTTGGAGAAAGTATTAATCCGTTTGATCTCGGAAAGAATGTGGCCTTCCGGGTGGTCTCCTTTTTGGGGACGACCCTTTTAATCTTGATTCTAACGGTTTTCATGTTGAGCGAAGCGAGGATGTTCGGACGTCGGGTCGATGCCATTCTCAAGGCTCGCGGACCCAATCTGGACCGCATTATGGTGGCCACTGCCGATATTCAACGATATCTCGCAATGAAGACGGTGGTCAGTCTTGCCACCGGCTTTCTGGCTGGTTTCCTATGTTGGGCGGCAGGTCTCGACTTTTACGTGCTGTGGGGAATCCTTGCTTTTGCCCTCAATTTTATTCCGGTTTTGGGATCCATCATTGCCGGGGTTCCTCCTTTTGTCCTGGCCTTTTTGGTCGATGGCGGACCCAGCGCGGTCGCGGTTGGTGTGGGTTATGTCTCCATCAATGTTTTTCTCGGTAACTTTCTTGAGCCCATGTTGATGGGCCGGCGGTTCGGACTATCGACCCTGGTGGTGATCATCTCGGTCCTCTTTTGGGGATTCGTTTGGGGGCCGGTCGGGATGTTCCTTGCTGTTCCGCTCACCATGGTTCTTAAGGTGATGCTTGATAACTCGGACGAACTGCGCTGGATCGCGGTGGCGATCACTAAGGAAAAGCAGACGCTTATCCTTGATCTCGATGGGGTAGACGATGAGCTCAGTGACGACAGGCTCTCTTCGTCTAGCCTTGATTTGTCTGGAGTCACCCCAGAAGAGTCGGGCGGGAGTTGAGTGAGGTTTGATCTGATCGATTTGGAGCCTCAATCGGCGGTGATTGGTTGTCATCGCAGTCTGTTGGGGTAGGGTTCAACCGTGCCGAAGACGGGAGTCCAAAAGTTGGCTTTAATATCCATCGTGTTGTTGGTGGTGATTATTTTTGCCGGGGCGGTGGTCCGGGTCACTGGTTCAGGGCTGGGATGCCCTGACTGGCCGACCTGTTGGGGAAAGCTCATTCCACCGACCAGCGTCGACAAAATTGACCTTGAGGTTCTCCGTGACGAGAAACGAATCGAACGCTTCAAGCGCTCGGCCAAACGCTGGGGACGGAATCCAGAAGAAGTCACACCCGAAAACCTCCTCAAGGAATATGACCCGGTAGAAACATGGATTGAGTATCTCAACCGTCTCATTGCACTTCCGGCTGGTTTATCGGTTCTCCTGCTTGCCATCGCTTGTTGGCGGACCAAGACCTATGTGGGGCTGGGACTCCTCTCTCTGTTCGTGGTCGTTGCCAATGCCCTCGTGGGAATTGTGGTGGTATCCAGCGGCTTGCGAGCAGGAGTGGTGACCATTCACATGGCATTGGCTTTTCTTCAGCTCTTCATTTTGACCTATCTTTACTGGGCCGGAGGAAGGAAAGGCGGAGCGTGTCCGATGGTGGCGGGTCCTAGCCGTTCATCGGTGATGGTTTTGCTTGTCTGCGTCATGATTGAGTGGGCCATGGGTTCGCAAATTCGTGAAGTGACCGACAACCTGATGAGAGAATACGGAGTCGAGTCCCGCTCAAACTGGATCAACGAAATCTCGGAATCGATCGTTTACCTCATTCATCGGAGTTTCTCATGGTCTATTTTGATCGCCGCCCTTTGGCTGAGTCACAAGGCCGGCTGGCAGGGAGTGGTTCCCCGGACGGTCCTCGCCTTGGTGGGTTCCTTGATGGTCATGGGGGTCATTCTCAGTCAGTCCGGAATCCATGCGGTGGTGCAGGTTTTGCATGTGGGGATCGCCGGTATTTTGGTTTGTGTCGTCTATTATTGGTGGCTAGCTGCCGAAGTGAGCGGAAAGGACAAAGAAAGTGTCAGCTGAGGAGTACCGACCTCGGACTTTTCGGCTTGAGAACCTTCGCGCCTTCCCGGCTGGGATTTTGGAAACCCTGGCGACCACCTTCACGATTCTCATTGCCGACCGGGTTTTCCATGCCGGGGGGTGGGCCAAAGCCTCACTTGTGGCCCTTCCAAGCCTTGGTCTCTGGCTGAGCTTGTTCGTGGTCCAGGGTGTGCGACGCAGCGGGCTCTCCGCCAATCTAGTCCTCGCCTTGATCTTTGCTTTGGCGGGTGCGGGCTTCTCCATCAGTGCCTTGGCGGGAGATCACTTTGCAATTTTTTTCTTCGGAATGGCCATTGCTTCGGTGACTCTGACACTTAATCTGCCACTCTTTTCACAGATTTACCGAAGGCATTATCCCGATGAGGTGCGGGGACGCCTCTTCTCGATCACGGCCTTCCTTCGCAAAGTGTTTGCCATCGCAACCGCGTTGTTATTTGGATGGCTGCTAGAAAGGTCGCTCGAAAGTTATCCCTTGCTTCTTTGGTGCTATGCGGTGGCTTCTTTCGCGATGGCCGGGCTTGTCATGGCGGTCGAAAGGGTGGGTCTCAGAAGGTCTAAGCAGGTGAAGTTGTTTGATGCCTTTCGGCATGCTGGCGAAGATGTTCGTTTTCGAAAAATACTCACCAGTTGGATGATTCTCGGGATGGGCAACTTGCTTTGTTTTGCGCTCTTTGTGGAATACGTTACCAACAAGGACTACGGGATTGCTCTGTCCGAGGGGCATGTTAGTCTTATCACCACAGTAATCCCGGAAGGGTGCTTTTTTTGTTTCGTACTGATCTGGGGACGGCTCTTTGACCGCGTCGATTTTTATATCCTGCGATGCCTGATCAATCTCTTCTTTGCCTTTGGAATCCTCTTCTACTTTCTTGGGGATGGTCTGTGGTCTCTTTATCTCGGAATTGGGCTACACGGGATTGCCAAAGCTGGCGGAAATGTCGCCTGGAGTTTGTGGGTGACAAAGTTTGCCGATGCCGAAAATGTCGCGGAATATATGAGCGTTCACACCTTTCTGACAGGATGTCGCGGAGTGATCGCTCCCTTCATTGCTTTTCCGCTAGCGGCCTCGCTCGGACCCGCCACTGTCGGGGTGATCGGGGCGTCGATGATCTTCGTGGCAACCGCGATGTTGATTCCCGATATTAAATCACGAAGTCGGGGCTTGCCAGCCGCCGAATGATTTCTAGGATGCGCAATCGTTCGGAAGCAAGCCCAACTTCCGCGGAACAAGCCACCTTAGCTCAGTTGGTAGAGCTACTGATTTGTAATCAGTAGGTCGTCGGTTCGAGTCCGACAGGTGGCTCCATTCTAAGTTTTTTTTTAAATGGAGTTACGAGGGTCGTCCCTCCTTTTTCTTTTCCTGCTTGGTGATCGGTGCCCGAATGGTGCCTGTATCAGAGGGAGGGCAGGATATACCCGTCGTTGATCGACTGATCTCCTTTAACTCTGATTGTTTTGAATGGTTTCCCGGTCGGGTCGTAGATCTCGATGGTCCCGCCATCGCAGCGTGCGTGTGAAGCGGTCCTCTCCTTAGCTTGATTGTCCTGGATTCCCACCCGGTCCCTTTTCATTGACAACCAATCAGACACTTTAGCAGAGACGAACGATTGATTGTATCGAGGAAAATACTCGCTTCCGACTTTGATTCATAGAGAATAGCGGACTGGGTTATGAAGCAATCTCTGATGACGACGTTTTTGATCTTTGCGAGTCATCTGCTGCCGATTTTCGGCGAGGAGCGTGGTGATGAAAGTTGGTGGTCGCTCCAGCCTGTGGTTCGTCCCGACCTGCCGACGGTCACAGATCCAAGTTGGGCCCGGAACCCGATCGATGTCTTCATTCTCGCAGAGCTTGAAAAGGCGGGGCTTAAGCCCAGTGCAGAAGCGGATGAAGAGACACTCGCCCGACGGTTGCACTTCGACCTCATTGGACTTCCTCCGGAGCCCGGGGCAAAAGTCGATGTTGAGAAACTGCTTTCGTCGCCCAGATTTGGCGAGCGGTGGGCCCGGCACTGGTTAGATGTGGCTCGGTTTGGCGAGAGTCAGGGATTCGAATACGACCAACTACGGGAAAACGCCTGGCCGTATCGTGATTGGGTGATCAGCGCTTTCAACGAAGACATGCCATATGATCGATTCGTGCGTTTGCAAATCGCCGGGGATGTCTTGGAACCTCTAAATCCCGATGCGATTACCGCGACTGGCTTTCTTGTGTGTGGGGCTTTCGATGATTTGAAACCGAACGGTGACAAGCAACGCAAGATCATGCGTCAGGATGAAATGGAGGATCTTGTCGGGACGGTCGCGCAGAGTTTTCTGGGGCTCACCGTTCATTGCGCGCGTTGTCATGATCACAAATTCGATGCCATCACTCAGAAGGAATATTACCAAATGGCTTCGGCCTTGGCCGGAGTCAAGCGGGGTGATCGCGAGGTGCCAGCGAATGGAAACCTGGAGGATTTGCAAAGGTCACTTGAGGCGGTTACTGCTCGCTTGGCAGAAGCGGATCAACGGATCACAGCAGAGATTCTGGCCTCTGATCAACGAGGTGAGCCGACGGGCAGTCCCGCGATTCCAATCTCTCGTTGGACTTTCGATACGAATTTTCGTGATGAGATTGGGTCCGCCCATGGAATAGCCCGCGGAGGAGCTCACGTAGCCGGTGGTGTTTTGCATCTGGATGGTAAAGACGATTTCGTCATGACCGAGCCTATGGCGAGGGAGCTGACCGCAAAGACTCTCGAGGCTTGGGTTAAGTTGGATCATCTCAACCAGCGTGGAGGTTCCGCGATCACCGTACAGAATTTCGATGGCGGACGATTCGACGCCATCGTGTTCGGTGAGCGCGAGCCCTGGCGTTGGATGGCGGGAAGTAACGGTTTTACCCGCACGAAGAGCTTCGGTGGGGAAAAGGAAACCGCGGCCAAGGACCGGTTTGTGCACGTCGCGATCACGTATTCAGAAGACGGAACGATCATCGCATACCGCAGCGGGAAGCAATACGGGAAAGCCTACCGCACCGGCCGCTCGAAGTATCTCTCGAAGAATTATCAGGTGCTCTTTGGAATGCGCCACGGAACCAAAGCTGAAGCTGGGCGAATGTTGGCAGGTCAGATTGACTGTGCGCAACTTTATGATCGCGCTCTGACGGCGGAAGAAATTGCTCGTTCGGCGGGCGTTCGCTACGTCACGGAGGTCGAATTGGTAGCTGCCTTGAATCCGGCTCAGCGTAAAACCCGCGAAGATCAAAAAGCAGAAATCGTACGGCTCAAGCATGAGTTGTCGAAGATGAAGAAAAAGAAGGTCTACGCGGTGCGTCCGTCGGGGTCTCCCGTGACCCATCTCCTATATCGTGGAAATCCCTTTGAGCCTCGGGAAGAGGTCTCGGCGGGTGGTGTAGCGGCTATTCAAGCGACGCTTCCGGCGGACTTTGGTTTGGCACCAAACGCGAACGAAGCAGAACGCCGCAAGAAACTTGCTGAATGGATGACGCACCCGGACAATCCGGCTTTCGCACGGGTCATGATGAACAGGTTGTGGCACTATCACTTCGGGCAGGGTCTGGTGAAGACGCCCAACGATCTCGGGTTTAGCGGTGGGGAGGCATCCCATCCGAAGTTGCTGGATTGGCTCGCGGCCGAATTTCGGGAGCAAGACTGGAGTCTTAAAGCGATGCATCGTCTGATGGTGAACTCCGCGACCTACAGGCAGTCCTCCATGCCAGACTCCAAGGCAAAGCGCGTTGATACCGACAATGTTTTGTTATGGCGATCCTCTCCGCGGAGGCTTGAGGCCGAAGTTATCCGGGATTCGATTTTGAAGGTGGCGGGCCAGCTCAATACCACGATGGGTGGTCCCGGGTTTCGCGATTTTAAGATGCATAAGCACAAAGGCTCGTGGGTTTACGATCCTATCGATCCGGAGGGAGCTGAATTCAACCGCCGAAGTATCTACCGCACCTGGGCGCGGGGGAGTGTCCATCCTCTTTTAGCTCCCCTCGATTGCCCGGATCCTTCGAGCACTGCGCCAGCCCGAAGCGTGACCACGACGCCGCTCGGTGCACTTGCTCTGATGAATACCTCTTTTGTTCTGCGCATGTCGGATCGCTTCGCCGGGAGATTGCAGCGTGAGGCGGGAGATGACGCTGACGCGCAGGTCACTCTCGGGTTCCGATTGGCTTACGGACGCGATGCTAGAAAGGAGGAAATCGAGCCAAGCACGGCCTTTGTCAAAAAGAACGGCCTCGCTGCCTTCTGCCGGGTGCTTTTCAATGCCAATGAATTTCTTTACGTGAACTAATCGAATCATGCAGCGCTCTCCACTATCACGACGCGAATTTTTCGAATGGACCAAAGGCGGGCTTGGAGGTGCCGCAGTGTCTTCGTTGATGGTGAAAGAGGGGATTGCCGCTCCTTCTCTTGAGCCGCATTATGCGCCCAAGGCGAAGCGCGTGATTCATCTCTGTCTCTGCGGCGGGGTGAGTCAGGTGGATACGTTCGACTACAAACCAAAGCTCGCCGAGTTGCATGGCAAGTCGCTTTCGACTGATGAACGGCCCGACGTGTTTTTTGGAAAAGTTGGACTCTTGCGTAAGAACGACTGGGAGTTTAAGCAGCATGGTGAGAGTGGTTTGTGGATCTCCGATTTGTTCCCCCACCTTGCCACAGTTGCGGATGAACTGACCGTGATCAATTCTATGGTCGCGCAATCGTCCAGTCATACTCCGGCGACCTTCCAGGAGAGCAGTGGTTTTCGTCTCAATGGATTTCCCGTCATGGGATCGTGGGTGAGTTACGGTCTGGGCAATATGACGGACAATTTGCCCACCTATGTCGTTCTTCCCGATGCGCGTGGCCTGCCGGCTGGTTCGACCAGTAACTGGACCAATGGATTTTTGCCCGCGGTTCATCAGGGCGTGCCTTTTCGCACCAGCGGGGAAGGCGATACCATCAGCAATCTGTTCCCCGCAAAACCGATTTCAGCTCGGGTAGAGTCCGACACCCATCAGCTTTTGCAAACGATGAACGGGCTCCACATGAATGAGAGAGGTTTAGAGGATGCCTTCGCAGCACGGGTGGCGAGCTACGAGTTGGCCGCTAAAATGCAACTCGCTGTGCCGGAGGTGACTGACATTGCTAGTGAGAGCGAATCGACGCGTGAGAGCTATGGTTTGAATAGCAAGGAAACGAAGGATTTCGGGCGCAGTTGTTTGTTGGCGCGGCGGATGCTCGAGCGGGGAGTGCGTCACGTGCAACTTTTCTCGGGTGGTTCGTTTGGCTCTCCAAGGATCAATTGGGATGGACACGAGGACATGAAGCGAAATCACGGTCGCGAAGCCTTGCGAATCGACCAACCTGTCGCGGCTTTACTCAAGGACCTGCGTCAACGAGGGATGCTCGATGATACCCTTGTGTTGTTTACTTCAGAGTTTGGCCGCACGCCCTTCACCCAGTCGGGAGCCAATGAGGTCGGTAAGGGGCGCGATCACAACCAGGTCGGTTTTTCCTGTTGGATGGCTGGAGCCGGGTTGAAACACGGAATGACATACGGCGAGACGGACGAGGTGGGTTACAAATCCGTCGTCGATCCGGTGCCGTGGTATGATTTCCACGCCACCGTGCTGCATTTGCTGGGTATCGATCACGAGAAACTCACCTACTACCACAATGGAATTCAACGCCGTCTCACCGATGTTCACGGAAAGCTAATCGACGGAATCCTGGCATAGGTTTCTGCTTGGTCCTGTGTGTTCAGAAGGCTGAAAAGGGGGGTGCAAGGTTTCCATGCGCGCCGCCTCCGGCCTGAGGCGTCGCCATGACGAAAAAGGAAGCTCCGATCAGAGAAACCAAACTGGAAGCAGTCGCTTCATTTCTTGGCATGTTCGGTGGGTGAGAAATCGAGAGCGCGGATGCCTACCAGACAGGATTTCAAGGACTTTCCGTATTGAGTAGGCAGGTCGAATTGAATAATTTTGTAAATGAAACCATTGAATCAATCTCAATCCCGCCGGTCTGCCCTCCGTCTGTTGGGAGGGGGAATGGGCACTCTGGGGTTTGCAAATCTCTTCCAGCAAGCGGGCGCTGCTAATGGCTTGCCCCATTTTCGGCCCAAGGCAAAACGCATCATTCAGCTTTTCATGCCCGGTGGTCCATCGGCGGTCGATACCTTTGACTACAAACCTTCCATCGAAAAATACGCCGGGCAACGTCCGGAAGCAGTCGAGTTTCGGACTCTGCGAAACACCAAAGGCGGATTGTTGAAATCGCCGTTCGAGTTTCAGCAATACGGCCAAAGCGGAAAGTGGGTGAGCAGTATTTTTCCGGAGACGGCGAAGATGGTCGACGACATTTGTTTCATTGATTCGATGTACACTGATTTGCCGGAGCATGCATCAGGCATCTATATGATGAATATCGGACACAACCAGGCGATCAGGCCCAGTCTTGGTTCCTGGTTGACTTATGGCCTTGGTTCCGAAGCGGAAAACCTACCGGGTTACCTGGTCCTGTCACCTGGCAAAGGACCGAGGGGCGAACAAAGTGTCTGGTCGAATTCATTTCTTCCGGGGAAGCACGCCGGCTGCATGATCGACTTGAATAGTCTTCAGCCGGGTAAGGCGATCGCAAATCTGCAGGGCAGCGGGTTAAAGCTTGAGGAGCAAGTTAAGCAAACTGATCTGATCGCGAAGTTGAATCAAATGCATCTCGCACGCCGTGAGCGTGACCAGCACCTGGAGGCGAGTATCGCATCGATGGAACTGGCCTTTCGCATGCAGACAGCCGTTCCGGAAGCCTTTGATATCGAATCGGAAACAAAGGCCACCCGGAAACTCTACGGAGACAAATACTTCGGGCGTGGGTGCCTGCTCGCGCGGCGGTTGGTGGAGCGCGGGGTACGAATGGTAACGGTGAATGGTGGTGCCGGGATCGCTTGGGACAGTCACGGTCGGATTCTCGACCACGAACGGCTGGCCGCAGACGTTGATCAAGGAATTGCCGGCCTATTAAAGGACTTGAAATCGCGTGGGATGTTGGATGACACGCTGGTGATTTGGGGAGGGGAGTTTGGACGGGCTCCCACCGCGGAAGGTTCGCAAGGCCGCGATCATAACCACTATGGATTTACGGTCTGGATGGCGGGCGGTGGGGTGAAGCCGGGTTACACCTATGGATCTAAAGATGAGTTTGGTTGCCGGGCCGTTGAGAACCGCGTTCATGTGCATGATCTACATGCCACGATTCTTCACTTGATGGGCTTGGATCACGAGAACCTGACTTATCGCTACAGTGGGAGGGATTTTCGACTGACTGACGTGCATGGTCATGTTTTGCACGATATTATTGCCTGACAATGTCCCTCCGGATTTCTATCCCCGTTGGCTTGCTATTGAGCCGAGTTTTTGCGGCTTCGGAACCGACAGCTGAACAATTGGAATTTTTCGAAGCCCGCATCCGCCCGGCTCTCGCCGATCACTGTTTCCGATGCCACAGCGAAAACGCGGAGAAACTCAAAGGCAATCTCAGACTCGACTCCTTTGCCGGGTTGCTTCGTGGGGGCGATCTCGGGCCATCCCTCAGTATTGAAAATCCCGAATCCAGTCTTTTTCTTGAAGCCGTCCGCTGGAAATCGCGCGATTTACAAATGCCGCCGAAAGCGCCTGTTCCTGCTGCGGTTCTTGCTGATTTTGAAAAGTGGATTCTGATGGGAGCTCCCTGGCCGGGTAGTTCCAAACCGAGTGGTGACCTGAAACCCCAGGAGGGAGGGTATGATTTCGATGCGGCCAGAAAGCACTGGGCGTTTCAAGCTGTTGGAAAACCAGAGCTTCCGTCAGAAGCGAAGGGATGCGAGATCGATTGGTTTGTTCAGCGTAAACTTGCCGAGCACAAACTTGAGCCTTCGCCCGAGGCTCCAAAGCACACGCTCATCCGTCGTGCCTATTTCGCCATGATTGGTCTGCCGCCGACTCCGGAGCAAACCGCGGAGTTTGTCGAAGGAAGGATTCGCTGGGATGAAATCATTGAGCAGTTGCTAGCCTCTCCACACTACGGGGCAAGGTGGGGGCGGCATTGGTTGGATGTTGCACGGTTCGCTGACGGTTACGGAGGTTTTCTTGATGGTGGAAGATTTGACGAGGCATGGCGTTACCGCGATTGGGTTGTGGATTCCCTGAACGAGGACATGCCCTACAATCGCTTTCTGGAACTTCAGCTCGCCGGTGATATTCTGGAGCCCGAAAAACATGCAATCGCAACCGGGTTCATTGCCCTCGGTCCGCAATACAGAGGCGATGGGGGAGACGCGCAAAGTAATGCCATTGCGAAAATAGAAACCTTGGACGATCGCGTGGACACTGTCGGTCGAGGATTACTCGGCCTGACCTTGGCCTGCGCACGATGCCACGATCATAAATTCGATCCGATCCCGACGATGGATTACTACTCAATTGCTGGGATTTTTCAGAACACTGGCGTCATGGAATTTCCGCTTGTTCCGAAATCTGAAGTCGATGCCTGGAATGCCAAGATCAGATCGATTGCGGATTATCGAAAGGAAACAGATCAGAAACTCAAAGTTCGCGGTGATGAACTTGTCGAGGGAGAGCTCAGTCGCTTGCCGGACTACGCACTTGCTGCACTTGAATTTCAAAAGCTTGATCCCAAACCAAATAATCTGCGCGACTGGGCTCGCCAAGAGGGGCTTGTTGGAACGATTTTCCAATATAGTCAGCCATTTTTTGCAGGCCCCGAAAACACTTCGAAAATTCCCCAGGCCGATGCCTGGTTCACGAACCGCACTGCCGAATCGCTGAGCGAATTACAGAAGTTTTTGATCGAAAATCCCGGGGAACAGACCCGAAAGGATTTTATGAATCGGACTTTTCGCTGGGACCGGAATCAGGTGCTCGAAGACCTGGACGAAGAGTTTGGCAAGAAGATCAAAGCCCGTCACGAAGAACACAAAAATCTCGAGAAGAACAAGCCGCCCAAATACCCCTTTGGCCACGCTCTTCGCGAGACCGGTAAAGGAAACATGAAGGTCGCGATTCGCGGAAATCTCCTGAAGCCGGGCGAAGAAGCTCCACGTCGATTCCTGCGCATTCTAAACGATGATCAACCGAAATTTACGGAGGGGAGTGGTCGCCGGGAATTGGCAGCCGCGGTGATCGATCCCGCGAATCCCTTGACAGCTCGCGTCTTCGTCAATCGCGTCTGGGGCTGGCATTTTGGCCAAGGGATTGTCCGGACACCGAGCAATTTTGGCCTCACCGGCGAGTCGCCGACGCACCCGCAATTGCTTGATTGGCTGACCGCGAAATTCGTTGAGGATGGCTGGTCTGTCAAAGAACTCCATCGCCACATTCTCAAGTCGAAAACTTGGCGGCAAAGTTCCCGATTCGACGAGGCTAGTTTTTTGGTCGATGGCGACAACCGCTTCCTCTGGCGCATGAATCTGCAGAAGCAAACTGCAGAAGTCTGGCGAGACTCAGTTCTGTTTGTCAGCAAGGAGCTCGATTTTAAACTTGGAGGGAGACCTTTTGATAATCCCGATACGGATTTTCGCCGTACAATCCACGCTCGTGCCAGCCGCAATGGTGATCAGTTCAAAACTGATTCGTTTCTCAGGCTCTTTGACTTTCCTGTGCCACGGGCAAGTGTCGCCAAGCGGACTCCGACAATCACTCCCCAACAGTCGCTTTTTCTTCTCAATAACGAATTTGTCAGGAAACGGGCTGAGGCTCTTGCGTCGCTGATGGCAAAAGAAAACAACCCCGTTGTTTTTGCCTACCGGACTCTTTTCTCTCGAGATCCGGACTCCTCAGAGCTGGAGGCTGGGCAGCGCTTCCTAGCTGGTGATCCAGAAAGTCTGAAGCGTTATGCCCAGGCGTTGATCGTCTCGAACGAGTTTTTGTTTGTGGAATAAGAAATGAACCCTCTTTCCATCCCCTGAACGGCGCCAATCCACGATACCAAATCCGGTTCCGTTTAACAGTGGGCCATTGAGAGGGTATTCAGCGGAGTTGGGGAGTAGTCTGCGGGGGAGATTGGAATGTCTATTCCTTCAGTTTGGTAGTCGGTAGAAATAGTTTTAGGATTATAATCCCCAACTCAGAAAATAAATCCCCCTTGCAGAACTACTACTTCCGGTCTTTGGCGGTAGCTACCCGTACTTGGGAAGTGGGATTGCCGGACAAGCGCTTCTTTTTCACTCTGAAATTCGAGTGAGGTCTAAGAAGATTCGTTGGCGAAGCTACTTCCGGATGCAATAGATGCGGGCGGCGGTACGAATGATTAGACTTTTTCCGGCGATGGCGGGCGTAGCCATGCCCATGTCGTCTTCAGCGAGTTGGTTGGTGTGGAGAAGCTCGAATGCTGAACCAGCCTTGATGACGTTAGTGCCTCCGTCTTCGTTGAAGCAGAAGATTTTTCCGTTATAGGCCCAAGGCGAGGAGGTGAATCCGGTAGAGCCGGGGAGGCGCTGTTTGCCGTATATTTCTTCGCCGGTTCCTGGATTGTAGGCTGAGAGATAACCTCGATCGAGAAGGACGTAGAGTTGGCCTTGATAGAGAAGAGTTGAGGGATTGTAGGGTGCGGCCTTCCAGTTGCTCCAAGCGATGAATTGGTTGGAAGTTTTTTTGGAAGAGACGGAGATGTCGCCAGAAGCTCCGGGTTTGATGGCATAGAGCGGACGGTTTCGGTCTCCAACGTAACCCGAAGAAAGATAGAGAAGGCCGTCGTGTGAGTAGGGCGTGGCGATGGTGATGCTCGACATGCCCTTGAAGGACCAGAGTTCCTTTCCATCGAGGTCGTAAGAACGGGTGCGGCCCGAACCAGGCACGATGATCTCGGTGCGCTTCTCGTTCTGCCAAACGTAAGGATTGGACCAGTTGGATTTTTCATCGCGGTGCATCCTCCAAATTTCCTTGCCGGTTTTTTTGTCGAGGGCGACGAGGTAGGAATTCTCGTCGTTGTCGTTGACATGATAGAGACGGTCCTTGTGTAGCACGGGCGAAGATGAAGTGCCCCAGCCATAGCGGGTTTTGTAAGCCGGGACATCATGGGACCAGACGATGTTGCCTTTGAAGTCGAGGGCGTAAAGGCCGCGGCTTCCAAAGTAACAATAAACGAGCTCGCCATCGGTCACGGGCGTTTCGGAGGCGTAGGAGTTTTTGAGATGAATGGAGGAGCGGGGTTTTCCTTTGTGGACTTCCTTGGTCCAAAGAGTCTTCCCGGTGACCAAATCGAGACAAAGGACCAGCCATTGGTGAATGGTCTCGGGAATACCGAGTCGGTTGCCGCCGAAGTAGAGGCCTTTTTTCGGATCTTCGGAATCGCCCTGGTTGATGACCGTGGTAAGAAAGACACGATTGCCCCACACAACAGGCGAGGACCAGCCGCGTCCAGGGATGTCGGTTTTCCAGGCGACGTTTTCGGTGGTCGACCAAGTGTCTGGAAGATCGGGGTTGTTTGCAACCCCTCGTGATTCGGCTCCGCGAAAGGCGGGCCAGTGATCTTGCGCGGTGAGTGGCAGAATGAGGGTGAACAGAAATTGAAGTAGACGCATTTTTAAAGAGATAGCCTTTTCAAGGGCCATAAAGCGAGATTTGAATTTTTTGGCATGGATCGCAAGAGAACACACCCCTTTCTCTCTCCCCACCGGTCCAAAGGCGGTTTCAAGGGGCTCCCGTTATAAACAGATTCCTGACCTGTATTTGAGCACCGGAGCAGGCTGATCGTTCGAGTTTGTGGAGAATCTTAGAGGCTTTGGCAAAAAAGAAGGGCTCTCGTCGTGCGGGAGCCCTTCTTTTGAGGAATTTGTGAGGCTATCTTACTTGGTAATACTGATTGAACTCAGGTCGCTCATGTACTCCATGTATTCCACCTCGGTCTCACCACCTTCTTGGTGAAGGACGTTCCATTCTTCGAGGAATTTTTTGAATGATCCTTCTCCATGCGTGCTTTCAAAGATCTCTCCCATTCCGCCCCACTCGCGGAATTTGCCAAAGTCTGCCCAGGAATTGAATCCGATGAATTGGGTAAATGTCATAAAGTCTCCGCCCGATTCCGTGCGCATCACATGGCCCCGAATCTTAAGGTCACTGGCTCCCAGGGCCTTAGCTCTCAGCTTCTCAGCTGCTGCTCTTCTCTGAAACATCCCAGGCTTCATTTTCCACTTAAAGAGAGCTCCGTAGCGGGTGGGGTTATTTCCCTCGAGGTTGCTGAATGTTGTTTCAGGAATGATTCGAAATACCTTGGTGGCAGGCATTTTGGTCACCTGGAGTGGAGAGATATTTTCTCTCCAGTATTCACTCTCCTCGTTGGCTCGAGGAATGTTGATGGTATGGGTAGACTCCACTCGGTCGAGGTCGGCCCAGGAGCGGACAGCAAAGAGACGCGCGTATTGCCCACTGCGCGGTCCGGTCAAGACCTTCCACGTAAACCAAGGGTCGGACCCTTCCTGCCGATTGAACTTCTGTGTTTTTGCGGCAACCGCTTTTTGGAAGGCTTCGACGTTCTCGAACTCCACTTTGATATGTCGGACCACATATAGGAGGGGGCTGTCACCGCCTTGCTCCTTTTCGTGATGATCGGCATAGCAAAGAGGGGCGAGGCTGGCGAACAAGATGCTGGAGATGATATTAAATTTCACGTGTTTATCCGACATTCCCACCGAACTGAGTCAAGTCGAGAAATATTGTTTCGCCTTGCCCCCGTCTGGTGGGGATGTTAGCTAAAAGCTCTATGAGTCCGTTACACCCTCTCATCCGCTACGCGCCCTTCCTGGCGCTGCTCTCCCTCGCCTTCACCAGCTGCGCTGTTCCCGGCACACCGCCCAACGACGATCCGTGGTCCGGAAGTGCGGATGGCCTCGACTGGCGCGCCGAAGCTGCCAAAGAAGTGGTCGCCGCCTACGTTGCGAACGACGCCGAAGGGGTTCGTAAGTGGTTCGCCGACGACGCCACGATCGTGTTCAACAAAAAGGAGGTCGACAAGGAGACGTTTGTGACCAACCTCGGGCGCGACCACGTCCACTTCAAGGACATTGTGGTCAACCGGATCGTCTCGAACCTCAGCTACAACAACGGCGGGGTATTCACCAACATCTGGGCCCAGTGGACGGGCAAGCTCCGCAAGAGCGGCGAAGAGGTGAAGTTTCCCCTTTACATGTATATGACGTGGAAGGACCGACGTGTCGAGAAGTTCGTGCACCTCTACGACCCGACGCCGATCAACGAGGCGCTCGCGTCGATCGGCGTAAAGCCCTACTGATCCTGCTCCGCCGATGAAGCCCG
This sequence comes from Akkermansiaceae bacterium, assembly GCA_049596615.1. Lineage (GTDB taxonomy): Bacteria > Verrucomicrobiota > Verrucomicrobiia > Verrucomicrobiales > Akkermansiaceae > SW10. Next base: position 29,750 of record JBMYLT010000022.1, read on the forward strand.
CGCTCGCTCAGGGTGTATGGCTCAAGAAATTCGAGATCCGTTTCGCGAGTTTGATGAAGCGCGAAACCGGAAGCTCCTCGAGCCGCCCAACGCTTGCGTTGCAGAATGCGCGAGCCTGCTCACTCGATAACCCCAAGGCTCTGCAATACCCGCGGAACAATCTCGCAGCATGCCGTGAATCATCACTTTGGCGCAGACCAATCAGACCTTTTTAACCGCCGGAAAAGACAGCCGAGGATCTCTGGAACCGTCGCTTTTTTTCTGCCCTTACCTTTCAAATCTGGAGCCCTGCTTGCTAGAAATCAGGAATCCTGACTGCTTGCATCAGCGCGACGGAATCTTTCCCGTCACAGCTCCCTAGCTGGATTCTGCGTTGCTCGGAGACTTTGGATTTTCGCTCCGAATCCTGTATGGGTCCGACAAAGAAGAGGGGAGGGTAAGTTCCTTTGAGCATCTGTCTGCGCTCGAGCTAGGACATTCACTCTCCTGTGGATATCACCGCATAGTCCCCGATCGATCCCTAGGGCGTAGTTTTGTAGTCATCAATTACAGAAGGTGGCTCTTGTCCGTATTTTGGTAACCTGCGAGTTGTTCCAACCTTGGGTCGAAATTGATTTAGGAGATTTCCCGTGCAACGGACCGAGCAATAAAAGCTCCAAAAACTAGCACCCTCAGGCCTTTTAGGGCCACCTTAGCTATCGTAAT
>JBMYLT010000022.1:30464-64809 GCA_049596615.1 Akkermansiaceae bacterium
AAAGAAAAACGCTGCAACTATTTTAGTTACAGCGTTTTACACGAAAAATTGGATGGTGCTCGACGCTGGATTTGAACCAGCGACCCCCACAATGTCAATGTGGTGCTCTACCCCTGAGCTAGCCGAGCGGCGGGCGGAAACCTAGGGGGGGAGGGGGACTCTGGCAACAGGAAAATGACTTTTTCGAAGGGTGGCTCAATCAATCTTTTCGCGACCTCCCGGCCTGCACGAGGGCTTCCAGTTCAGCCTGGAGTTCCTTGGCAATCTTGGGCTTCTGCTCAATCAGGTTTTTCTTTTCGCCCGGATCGGTAGCTAGATCATAGAGTTGATAGGTCGGCACCTTGTTGTTGGCGATCTTCTTGTTGATGTTGGTGTGGCGGGCCGTTTTACCTGGGTGTTTGACCAGTTTCCAATCGCCACGGCGATAGCCAAATCGCCCGCGCCCTCCGTTGTCCTGTTGGATGAGATGAGAACGCCCTTTGGATTCGTTCTTGCCGAGGAGGGCGCCTGAGAGGTCGAAGCTGTCACGAAAGGCGTCTTTGGGAAGCTTAACTCCGGTAAGCGATGCCAGACTGGTGGCAAGGTCGATGGTACAGATCATTTTGTCTGACTTCCCGGCCGGAATCCGCCCCTTCCAGTAGGTGATGAAGGGAGTGCGGGTGCCTCCTTCGTAAACGCTGTATTTGCCTCCTTTGTAGTTAGCAGCCGGCTTGTGCGATCCTAGCTTTTCGATCGCTCCGTCCTTGTAGCCATCATCGAGCACCGGACCGTTGTCCGAACAAAACACAATGAGGGTGTTTTCGGTAAGCTTGTGCTCGTCGAGAGCCTTGATGATTTCTCCGACGGTCCAATCTAGTTGCACCACGGCGTCGGTCCGGAATCCGTGAGGGGTGACTCCCTGAAATCGCTCGTGTGGAATTCGGGGGACGTGAAGGTCATGGGAGGCATAAAAGAGAAAGAAGGGGTTTTCCTTGTTCTCTTCGATCCAAGCCACAGACTTTTCGACCCACTTGTCGGCAAGGTCTTCATCTCTGAAGCGGGCGGCATTGCCTCCGGTGTAAAAACCAATTCGGGAGATTCCGTTGTGAATGGTGGAGTTGTGTCCGTGGCTCCAGTCCATCTTCAAGGTGTCCCGATGAGTGAGTCCGGTGGGGTGGTCCGGGGAAGGTTTTTTGTTGCCCACCCAGAGGGGATCTTTCGGGTCGAGATTAAGCACGCGGCTTTTGGTGACATAGACCTGAGGAACTCGGTCGTTGGTGGTGGGTAGGAGGAAGTGGTGATCAAATCCGATCTCACGAGGCCCGGGCCTGATCTCACCGTTCCAGTTAGGGCCTACCCCTTTGACACCGAGGCCAAGGTGCCATTTCCCGACTACTGCGGTGCGATAGCCAGCCCTTTTCATCAGATCGGGAAGGGTGAAGGTATTTTCATCAATGATCAGATGACCGTTCGGCGGAGCGATGCCGGTTCCTTTTTTCCGGAAGGCATAGGTGCCGGTGAGGAGTGAGTAACGGGATGGGGTGCAAGTGGATGCCGAGCAATATCCCTGGATAAACTGCTGCCCGCCAGCGGCCAGTTTGTCGATGTGGGGTGTTTTGAAAGTCGTCGCACCGTAACAGGAGAGGTCGCCGTAGCCAAGATCGTCGGCCATAATGACGATGACATTGGGCTTTTCAGCTGCCGAAGTGTAGCCGAAGTTGGCGAGGAGCAATAGAGTTTTGGGAATGAGTCGAATCATGTTCGGGATGATTTAGCGGATGGGAGCGGGGACCAAAAGAGAAAAGGGACACTCTCGAAAGAGTGTCCCTTTGAAGTTATCTGGTAAGGAGGACTTCCTTACTTTTTCTTTTTCGCAGCCTTCTTCTTGGCTACCTTTTTCTTAGCAGCTTTCTTAGCGACCTTTTTCTTGGCGGCCTTCTTAGCTACTTTTTTCTTAGCAGCTTTCTTGGCGACCTTTTTCTTGGCGGCCTTTTTGGCTACTTTTTTCTTAGCAGCCTTCTTGGCGACCTTTTTCTTGGCGGCCTTCTTGACTACTTTTTTCTTAGTAGCTTTCTTGGCGACCTTTTTCTTGGCTACCTTCTTAACTACCTTCTTCTTAGTTGCCTTCTTGGCAACTTTCTTAGCTGCCTTCTTGGCAACTTTGCGTGCGGCCTTCTTGGCTACCTTTTTCTTGGCAGCCGGCTTCACGGTTTTTTTGGCGGCTTTTTTAGCGGCCTTTTTCTTTGTGGTCTTCTTTTTTGCAGCCATGGCTTTGTGCTGTTTTATTTCGCGGGTTACCGCGGTTTTCTCTTCGGGCGTCATGACACCCACGGAGATCAATGAGAGGATGGCCTGTCCCAGACTTCCTCCAAAGCTGTTGTCCACCAAGTCCTGAAGACGTGGTTTTAGAATGGTTACTCGATCAACGAGAGCTTCGTAGACGTGTGCCCGGCCGCTGGTGTTGCGCTTTGCCAGGCCTTTCTTTTCAAGGTTTCGCATTACTGCGAGCGAAGTGGTGTAGGTCCGGTCCTCACCGTCTTCATTAATCAACTCGTGTACGAAGCCGACCGTACTTGGCCCTTCATTCCAGAGAATGGCAAGGGCATGAAGCTCTTGTGGAGATGGTTCCTGATAGCGCGGCACGTGTGTTTGTTGATCCGTTAGAAGAAGAAAGACGGACTCACGTCGATTATGCAAGAAGAATCTTATGCTGAGTTTGTCCTTTTTCGACCTACTCTTCGTGGGGTTTTCCGGATTTGGCACCATCCGGAAGCCCGTCTGGAAGTACGAGGTTTTCCGTAGGTGGTTTAATTTTTGAGTTAATCGCGGCTAGCTTCTCCCAAAGCACCGGATCGGCCGGGTCTCCATTGAATAGGATGTGGCCCTTCTGGCTCATCAAAACTACTGTGGGAAACGAGGATACGCGGAGAGCGGAGGCTAGAGATGATTTGGGACGGTCGACCAGCCAGCTCCCGGGGAGATTTTTGCCTTCGGTGGCGAGGAATTCATCCGCTTCCTTTCGAGAGTCTGCTGTACCTCCCAAAAGGATGGAGGTCACCGGGATGCCATGTTCGAGGAGTGGTTTTGCTGCGGAGGCAAACTCGGGCATGGTGAGGATGGATTGCTGGACCCATGGGCTCCAGAAATGGAGAAGGAGGGCCGGTGATTCGCCACGCAGAGCGGCCAGCGTTTTGGTGGCTCCCTTTTCCTTCTGATTTTCGAATGGTCGTTTCTGATCGAGGATCAGTTTGGCCATGGCATTTTCCATACGGAGTTTTTTGATGTGTGGGGCAAACTGGGCGGCGTGGTCCGGTCCCAACCAAAAGGCCTCGGTGATGTATTTTTTGAAGAGCACGGTGTCCTTCTTTAAAAGAGCGTCAAGGGCTTTGGTGTAATAGAGGACGCTTTCAAGGTCTTCCTTTACCGCGAAGATGAGAGTGCGGTCGGGCGAAAAATTGGGAAGGTGCTTTTCAAGTTTTGGAGCGAGGGCGGCAAGGGCGGCGATGTTGTTTTCGTTAATTAGGAAAAGAAATCGTGCTTCAAGGAGCATCTGATCTGGAAGGCCACCGCGTTTGGCTGCTTCTAGGGCTTTTTGAAGCGAGTTGGCATCGGTGGCATTCATGAGATCGCTCATGAGTATGTCTCGGGCGGGTGGCGATGTGGCTTGATGGCCTTCTTGTGCCGAAAGGGGAAGGGTTAGAGAAAGAATGAGGGAGAAGAGAGTTTTCATGGCAAAAGAGAACGGGCCGGTTTTTAGGCCGACCCGGTTTTAAGGCGTGGGGGAGGTAACGACAAAGATTTAGCGAGCAGGGATCATGAGGGTTTTTCCGACCACAATGATATCGCTGGTGAGACCATTGAGTTGTTTGAGAGCTTCGACGGTCGTGCCATTGTCGCGGGCAATGCGCCAAAGGGAATCTCCGGATTGGATCGTGTAAGTTGTTGCTTCGGCCGGAGGGGCTTCTGGTGTAACTGGGGTGCCTGGAACGGGGGTTGCCGCGGGCACTCCGGGAGCAACGGGAACGGCCGGAGGATTGATGGGTTGGAGGGGCTGGTAAGGAGCGTTGGCATTGGGAATACCGTATTCGTCGCCCAAGTTGACCGGAGGGGCGACCGGAGTGGAATTTTTGGAGCAGGAAGTCAAAAGGGCGGCGGAAAGGAGTAGTAGAAGTGTTACTTTCATAGCATTAGCTTACCTGAGAGATCTAGAAATGCGAAATAAAAAATTGGGTGATTTTAGAGTGGTGCTTGCCGCTGGGACGGACGGTGTTTAGGGAACACAGGGTATGGAAATCTGGAAAGCGGTGATCGTGGGGGTTGTTCAGGGTTTGGCCGAGTTTTTGCCGGTTTCTTCGTCCGGCCACATTGTCCTCACCCAATATCTTCTTGGGATCCGGGAAGTTGGGGCGGCTCACCAGGAGGATTTGTCGTTCGAGATTGTGTTGCATCTGGGGACTTTGGTGAGCGTGGTGGTCTTTTTTTGGCGTCGGCTGTGGTCCCTGGTTCTCTCCTTGTTCAACCGGCAAATGAAGGAGGAGCGATTCCTGATCTTTTGGTTGGGAGTTGCGACCGTTCCTGCCGTTCTGGCGGCTCTGCTTTTTGGTGACTTTTTTGAAGCGGCTCCGGGGAAGCCGGTCTTGGTGTCCGGTCTTTTGATTTTGACCGGGTTGATCTTGTTCGTGCCGCGGTTGTTGCGAGGGCGTGCGACAAAGGTGGGATGGAAGAGTTCGCTGATGATGGGAGTGGGTCAGGCCTTTGCAATTTTGCCGGGGGTTTCGAGGTCGGGAGCGACCATTGCGTCGGGATTGGTGAGTGGCTTAAAGGCCGAGCGAGCGGCCGAGTTTTCCTTTTTGATGTCGATTCCCGCCATCCTTGGAGGGTTTGTGATGACTGTGAGGAAGCAGATGAAGGTGACGGATTCCTTGGGAGATGCCATCGGTGCCTGCTTCAACGGACCCTACCTTGCCGGAGCGGGCGCCGCGGTTTTGGTGGGCTTGTTTGCTATCTACCTCGTCATGGGAGCCGTCAGGAAAGGGCGGCTCGAGTACTTCTCCTATTACTGCTTTCTCGCGGGAATTGCGGGAATGATCTACTTCTGGAAATAACCTCGTTGCTTTTCCGAGACCGAGAGGTCGAGCTTTTCCATGACCGCGAGCATGTCCTCCCAGACTTTCCGCTTTTCTTGAAGGCCGTCTTCTTGCCGAAGAAGGTAGGAGGGATGATAGGTGACGCGAAGGGGGATTCCTTGGAATTGGTGCCACGACTCGCGGAGCTGCCCCACGCTCCGTGTGGACCCGAGAAGGCCTTGGGCTGCCGAGGCTCCGAGAGCGATGATGACCCTTGGTTTCACCACTTCGATTTCTGCTTTTAGAAAAGGGATCGAGACCGCCATTTCTTCGGGAGACGGTTTTCGATTGTTGGTGGTTTGATTGCGTGTGGCAGGGCGAAACTTACAGACGTTGGAGATATAAACACTTGGCCTTGAGAGCCCCATCGCCTTGAGAATCTGATCGAGCTTCTGTCCGGCAGGTCCGACAAACGGTTCGCGCTTGATTTCCTCCTGATATCCGGGGGCTTCGCCCACCAGCATGAGATCGGCTCCGGGATGACCGACTGAAAAGACCATGATGTCACGGAGAGTCCCGAGGGCGCGGGCTGGTTGCCAGTTTCGGGCAAGATCAGCGAGGAAGGCGATTTTTTCGGCGGGATTGGCCCCGGTGGGTCTGATTGGAACAGATTGTGGAGAGGGTGGTGTGCCCGGGGTTGCGGGCTGGCTGCGGCGGGCGCTGCCCCGGGTGTAAAGTTCGCGGAGAACGGCCTTGGCATCGTCTTCGATGGGCACATGGGTGGTGCCTTTAGCCCTAAGTTGTTCTAGGTATTGAAGTAGGGAAGGAGCAGCCACGGGAAGAAGGAGAGCAAAACAGAGGCCGGATTTCCAGTGGTTCCCGAGAAAAGTAGTCTTGAAAAAGAGCAGGGAATTTTCGGAAACGACTTGACCACCTGTCAAAATCGCTTATCCCACCCGTCCACAAGAATTTAGAGTTATGGCGAGAGTATGCAGTATCCGGGGTTCCAAGGTCCGTGTGGGTCGTAAGATTCACCGTTCCGGTTTGGCCAAGAAAAAGGGCGGGATTGGCCGTCACGTCACCAAAACGGTGAAACGGAAAGTGTCACCCAATCTTCATACCAAGCGGGTCTGGGTCCCCGAGCTTGGCAAGCACGTAAGGGTCAAGGCGACCGCCAAGGCGTTCAAAACCATCAACAAGAATGGAGCATACGTCACCCTAAAAAAGGCGGGGTTGATTTAACTGAATTTGATCTGGCGATCCTCTGATCCCAGTCCGATCTCATCGAAAAGAGCGGATTCCCGGCCGGGGTCCGCTTTTTACGTTCGTTTGAAGAAGTTCTCCAGTAACTGGAGTCCGGCGTATTGGCTTTTCTCCGGGTGAAACTGGGTTGCAAGGAGTTGGTCCTTTCCGATCGCGGCACAAAACGATTCTGATCCGTGCTTCGAGGTGGCGCTTACCATATTTTGGGGGACACCGGTGGGGTAGTAGGAGTGGACGAAATAAAAGTAGGGCGAAGGATCGAACTTCTCCCAATAGGGCGAATCGGGTTGTTGTAATTCGAGAGCATTCCAGCCCATGTGGGGAACTTTAACTTCGGTGCTGGTGAATCGTTTGACGTGACCTGGAACGACTTCGAGTCCACGGGTGCCGGGTGATTCTTCGCTGGATTCGAAAAGGAGTTGGTAACCGACGCAGATTCCGAAGTAGGGTTTCCCTGAGAGAATCCACTCACGTAGCGGCCCGGCGAGATTGAGACGGTGAAGGTTCTCCATGCAATCGCCGAAGGCACCCTGTCCGGGGAAGATCAAGTGGGTGATATTGTCTAGGCCATTCGGGGAGGTGATGAGTTCCGGGGTGTGTCCGAGAGTTCGGCAAGCATTCATGACGCTGCGGAGATTGCCGCGTCCGTGGTCGATCATTCCAAGCTTCATGCGCGAGATGGGGCAATAGCGTAGAGATACTAGAGCACCTCTTTGGTTGAGGGGATTCCCTCGCGTCGGGGATCGTTTTCGGAGGCATGACGAAGCGCAACTGCGATCGACTTGAAGATCGATTCAGCGATGTGGTGGCCGTCGCGTCCGTAGAGGACTTCGATGTGAAGATTACAGCGGAGGTTGGAGGCCAAGGCCCGGCAGAATTCCTCGACCAGAGTGAAGGGAAAGTTTTGGGCATCCGGGGTTGATTTAGGGCACCGGAGTTCCAGCTGGGGACGATTGCTGAGATCAATGACAGTTCGAGTGAGTGTTTCGTCCATGGGGACGTAGGCGTGTCCATAACGGCGGATGCCGCTTTTGTCCCCGAGGGCTTCCTTGAGGCATTCCCCAAGGGCGATACCGGTATCTTCAACAGTGTGATGATAGTCGACTTCAACATCGCCATCGACTTTGACCTCCAAGTCGATGAGCGAGTGACGTGAGAAGAGGGTGAGCATGTGGTCAAAAAATGGAATTCCGGTATCGATGGAATTCCGACCAGAGCCGTCGAGGTCGAGGCTAAGAGCAATCTTTGTTTCGCTAGTGTTCCGTTCTTGTTGGGAGGTTCTTGAGCTCATGCAAATAAGGGACTGGAGGGGGAGAGAATGATTCAGCGCGACGAAGTCGCAAGAGTGGACTCAAGGAGAGTCACCAGATCGGCTGGTGAGGAAGCCTTTCCGATCGTTTTGCCGTCCCGAATCAGAATCACGGAAGGTGAGCCATCCTGGGGTGGAAGATCTTCCAGAGCCGAAAGGCCACCGGCTGAGCCTTGCGGGCGGATGACCAAAAATGGGAGATATTGGGGGGAATTGAGCACGGCCAAAAATGCCCGGCTCTCCGGGGTGGTGTGGGCGGCCCGGAGAACCGCGATGTAAGCGATGTCATTGAGGGCACAGGAAAGGGCATAGTCGGTATGGTTAACGATGGAGTCCTCCATACGTGGATTAAGGATTTTGGCATGCTTGTCGATGAGCTTACGGTAATCTTCCTTTCCGGTTAACGCGTAGAGACGGGAAGCAACGAAATCGGTGTGACCAAGGGTTGAGATTCCAAAAATCATGGAAATATCGTGTTGCCTCAGTGGTATCACTTGTTCCGCCTCGAGAGCTTCCGAAAGCAGGCCGGTTTCAGCGAGATTGTCTTTGAGAGCCCGATCGAAGATTGTGGTGGCAAGGTTTAGCCATTTGGGATCGAGGGTGTTTTGATAGAGGAGGGTGAGTGCTCTTGCGACGGCACCATAGTCCGCCCCTCCGCAGGTCAGTTGGCCCTCACTTCCTTTCTTCAGCCTCAGGAGGCCTTTGTCTGAGTCCCAGAAGTCCTGAACGAGTTGGTCCGCGGTTTTGATGGCGGAAGTGAGATGCTCGGCTTTGTGGGTGCAGTTGAACCGATCAATTCTGGCTTTTAGAACAGCGGTCAGGTCTTTGAGAATCATGACCCGCTCAGATGCAAAAGTGGTTGATTGCATCCGCTTTTTCAGGAGCTTTTCGCAAACAGTTTTTAGGAGGGTGGAGACTTCGTTTTCGGGTCGATTGAGGCTTCGGGCAATCTCAGGAACGGTAAGTTTGTTTCGCAGGCTATTCAAATTGTAGAAGTCTCCGAGAGGGTCAACTGTCGACGGAATGTTTCCGTCTTCCTTGAGTGAAAAGGCTACCTCTGCGAGCTTTTGTTCTTCTTCGTTCAGAAAGCCCCGCAGGATTCTCGAACTCCAAAGAAAGGTATCTGGCGACTCTTTTTCCTCATCCATTGAGAGAGTCATCAGGCTTTCTTTAAGCCAGCGGCTGTCGATTTCATCGAGTAAGGAAAGCCCCTGGTTCAAAAGCTCCTGTTTTTTCAAGATGGATCCTGTTTTTAGGAACATGGTCGCCACTTCAGCTTGGGAATGGAGGTCTTTACTGAAAGCGGGCAGACTCCAGTCATTGGTGCGGCGGGCGTAGAAAAAGGAGCCATCGAGAGGGTCACGAAGAGCGCCGGTCATGACCTGGCGGGCGATATCGAGGCTCGCGGTTTGACAGCGTTCGCGAACTTCCTTCGTGAGGAGACCTGAACGAGATCCGAGAGCAAGAAGCTCCACGCTGCTCGTGGGAAGAAGGCCTCCGATATAGTCGAGATCATTGTTACCGATGTCATACAGTGAGCTGAGTTTGCGGGTTGACCGGCGGAAGAGCTCGTTACGATCACCATCAGGTCCTTCCACTGGCTTTCGAAAAGAGAATCTCTTCTGTCGGGACTCGTTGTCGCGGCGACTGTTTTTGACGGCGTAATCGGAGCTTTCGCTCCAGATATTATTGACCATTGCCAAAGCGCTGCCCACGACACGCTCCAGATCTTTGCCGGAATTGCTGCCGACGGGGATGCAGGTGAGTGGGAGACCTTCATGGCTGAGCCAGATGGCCATGGGAAAAGAGGTAGAGAAGTTGATTTCGTTGGCAAGGTGGTAGCAGAGTTTTGCGATCTCTGGATGCAGACGAGCATCGACGACTGTAGAAACGAAATTTTTGGTCAGCGTTTCAAACAGCGTTTGGTTGCTGTTCAGTTCTCGGGCAATCTGGCGTGAGGCTTGGCCAAGCGGCGTGCACACAAAAGCCATGATTGGGAGTTGGGCGTCCGTTGCAGTTTTGAGGATATCCTTGTTCCAGAGTTGCCAGGGAATCTGATCATCGGCAAAAGACCGGAGAAAGTCGGTCTGCCCTTTGGCCATTTGGTTTTTGAGAGAAGAAGGAGAGATTTTGGAAGGAATCCCTTCGAAGAAATTTTTGTTTTTTTCGGTCTGGGTGCGCGAACTGCTGGGCTTTTCGCCGCAAGATAAGGAACCCAACGCAACCGTCAGGAGCAGGGTGAATTGAACAAGGCAGCGGGGCATGGTCGATGGAATGATCGAGAGGCGTTAAAAACCTAAGGAAATAGCAGGAAATGACCAGACAAAGCATTCGTTAAATGATTGTCTTTGACACCCCCGCCGCAGTGGGGAGTTTGATTTGCCTGTTCGTGATTACCCTTGTTATCAGCAGCCAGAAAGGAGGGGTCGGTAAGACCACCTTAGGGATTAACCTTGCCCATGCCTTTGCGCGGGCAGGTCGCCGGACGCTCTTGGTGGATTCGGATCCTCAGGGCTCGGTGGGATTGTCGCTGACAAGGCAGTCGAGACACTTGAGAGGCTTCTTTGATCACCTTTCCAACCCTGCTCTTGCCGCTGACAAGGTGGTGATTGCCACCAGACTGCCAACTTTGTCAATGGTCGCTGCCGGGCAGGCCGGTGGCTATGAGTTTGGATTGGGGCCCACCGGACCGACCGCCCCTCGAACGAAGGAGTTCCTCGACGAGGTGGCCGAGCTAGGGTTCGATATTTGTATTTTTGATACGGCCGCTGGCTTCTTTGGAGTAACAGCCGGGATCCTTTCGGTCGCCGACGCCGTTTTGGTTCCCCAGCAGTCCGAGCCTCTCGGGGTGCGCTCGGTTCCACGAATGCTGGAAGCTCTTGGCCGGCTCAGGGTGGTGAACCCGCAACTCCAGGTGCTCGGGGTGGTGCTGACCATGGTGCAATCGGAATTGCGGGAAAGTGTCGAAGCGGCCGCGGCCTTGCGACGTCTCTTGCCTCCCGAGCTGGTGATGAACACGGAGATTGGGCGCGATGATCTGTTTATCAAGGCCAGTGCCAAGGGTATACCTGCGGGCGTGATGCGAGATGGTCAGAATGTTTTGGGGACGTTCGGACAATTGAGCCGGGAGATCGAGATTAAGATGTTAGGGGAGGGGGCATGAAAGACGGAAAGGTCATCGAGGACTGGGTGGATGCCGAGGAGATCAGGCATTTGGCAGAGAAGCTGATCACGCCTCCGAAAGATCAGGTTGCGGCCTCCGATGATCCAGCTTATGGTGACGGGTTCGAAGGATTTGTGGATCTTCCGGCGGTTAAAGCTGAACCTGCCGCTGCTCTGGGCACGCCAGCCGCCCCGCGTCCAATGGTTGAACAGCCGCGAGAACCACTACCCGGTCCCAAATCATCGGTTGCTACTGAAGCTCCAGTCCAGGTGAATCCGTTTGCCAAAGCGTCGTCGAAAGAGAGCGGTTCGAAACCGGTGGTTACTTCACCTTTTCGGGCTGCTCCTCCACGCGAGGTGGTAGAACGCCAGCCTTCACCCATCCCATCACCGGCCCCGGCCAAAGAGTCAACGGTGGATACCTTTGTGGAATGGGTGAAAAGAGAGATTCCACTCGAGGCTATCTTGATTTGCGGTCGCGGTGGGCGGATGCTTTTTGATGACCTTCGCCAGGCAAAGCTGATCTCGGTGGCTCGTCTTCTCGCTGGTGCGGCCCACCGAAAAGGGGGTGGTCCGATGAAAGCCATGGTGATCAAGAGAGGCGAGAAGCAGGTGTTGCAGGTCATCCCCTTCCGAAAGGGTTCGGATGATTTTTTTGCGGCATTGTTGTTGCCTCGCCCCTTGGCGGACAGCGGGGTGATGGCCTTTGAAAAAGCTTTGGGAAAAGCCCTTGGATAGCGGGAGGATCGTTCAGTGCTTCGTGATGGAGTAGTGGAGCAAAACCGTAGCCGGCAGGAAAAAGAACAGGGTAAGAAGAGCAAGAAACGTCCTGCAATAGGCTTGAGTGCTCACCTCGATTCCGAAGACCGGTTTCTCATGGGCCATGAAAATCAGGGGGCGATCTGTCCGACGTTCGTCGATGCGGAGAGTCTCGGCCAGCTCGATCATGCCATCGACTCGGTCATTGATGAAGAATTGCGAAACCGGACGGTCTTCTTCACTTGGAGGTGGGGCCGTTCCTGATTGCAGCCTTTTCAATTCGGCAAGAGGATCGTCCAGAATACTCCGGGCAGAGTCTGCATTGGGTGCTAACGCGGCATAAAGGACCCGAAGTTTCTCTCCGGATTTTGTGAGGAATTCGCGGTCGCTCTCATCGAGTTTGGGCTTCTGCTTCAGCTCATCAATGGAGTTCTGGAGAGGACGGCGGCTTTTCTCAAAGAGGTTCTCAGTAGCCTGGCTGACAATACTCCCTTCGAAGGCATAGCGAAGGGGCATGATAGTGGATGGGACCGGCTCTCCGCCGGCGTCCCGTCCCTCGTCGCCTCCGACAAAAAGCCCCCGGTTCATTTCGGAAAATGGAATGAGGGCACCTGCGAGAAGAATCTGCGGGACGAGAGTGAGCGGGATGGCTCCGAGGGCGGTGCGTTCAGACTTGGAGATGACGGAAATGAGAAGTGCAAGCGAAGTCCCACAACAACCGGTGAGGATCATCCAACCAAGGTGGATCCAGAACATTCCCTCTAGATCAAGAATGGCCTGAGAAACCAGAACAAAAACTGCGGCTTGAAGGGAGACAAGAGCGGTGAGAACGAGGAACTTGGCACCGAGGTAGAGAAGAGGGTGGGGGCGGCAATTGCGTTCTCGCCGGAGAAGTGGGCGGTCCCGTAGGACTTCGGTCGCGCTATTGGTCAATCCGAAGAACATCGCGACCGTGACTGCCAGAAAAAGGTAGGAGGGCAAGTGAAGCGCCGAGTGGAATTGATACGACCCATCGGGCGAGGCCCGCAAGGTCAGCCCGATGAGGGCGGCAAGCAAGGGCGCCTCGAGGAAGGCGGAGAAAAACGTCCCGCGGTGGCGATATTTCGATTTTGCCGAACGCGCCAAATGGGTTTTGAAGATCATCCATTTCTGGCGACGCCCATGAACCGGCGGCTCCGGGGCGGGTATTTGGTCCTCCGCCATGGGAATTTCGAGTTCGCCGGTGGTGGGCGACGATCGGGAGAGGTGGTCGAGAATGCGGTGGTTTTCAAACCGTTCCTGCCAGAACTCCGGCGGGAAGCGGCGCCTCGCCTTGTTCCCGGGGTTGAGCTTGAGCATTGCGGTCTCGAGTACTTCGAAAACGAAGTCAGCACCCCGCGAGGCCGGAGCCCGGGCCGGGTCGATTTCAAGATCTCGGAAGGCCTCCTCAAAGTAACTTCGTAGTTCTGCTGGGGTTCCAAAAAAGGCCATTTTGCCGCCACGGTCGAGCAAGAGGACGAGGTCGAAGGCATCGAGAACCTTTTCGCTGGGGCGATGCAGTGAAGCGACCACGATCTTGTCTTGAGCGAGTCCGCGGAGCGATTCGATCACGTTCTCGGCATCTTTGGAAGACAGGCCGGAAATCGGTTCGTCGAAGAGGAAAATTTCACCACCGCCTATCAGGTCGAGCCCGGCATTCAGGCGTGACCGTTCACCACCGCTGAGACTTTTGGATTCGGGGCTCCCGACCGTCCGGTCACCGATGCGGTCGAGTCCAAGTTCTCCCAGCAAAAACGAAACTCTTTTGTCGATCGCAGTTTCGGAAAGGTGGGGGCGACGGATCGCTGCGGCGTGCGCCAGGTGTTCCCGGGCGGTGAGTTTTTCGCCGAGGGCCTCTTCTTGAGGCATGAAGGAAATAAGCGGGGAAAGTCGCTTTTGCCGCTCGTAAAGCGAAATGCCGTTGAGTCTGACCAACCCGCTCTTGGGGCGGCGTTGTCCCGCGAGGATTTCGAGGAGAGTGCTCTTGCCGCTGCCGCTCGGTCCGATGATGCACATCATCTGGCCGCGCTGAAGTTTGAAGCTCAGGCTGTCGATGGCCTTACCTCCTTTCCAAAAGCGGTGGTTGAGATTCTCGATCTCAAGGTCCCGAACGATGTTTCGTTCCTCGTCGAGGATGTTTTCGGAAAAGCGACACCGAAGGGCCTGGCGGTTGCTGAGACGAATAAGCGAACCATCGGGGAGGGGGGAGTTGTCGAGTGATCGTCCGTTTGCGGTGACGGTTTCGGTCGCCTCGATTACCCGCGCGTCACCCAGTCCCGAGACGGGGTCAAAGACGATTTCGAGGACGAATCTTCCGGCGAGACCGGGCGTGAGAAGCAGGCTGTCTCCCGACAATTGGTTGGGGTCGTTGGAAACGAGAACCTTTCGCCGCCCGGCAGGGAGGACGAAGCGTTGTCCGGTTTGCTGGGTGAGTTGGCGAAGCGATTCCAGAGTGAGTGGCTCCTGCTCATCGAGGTGAATGAGATCATGGTAGTCACATTGGTAATCGGTGCCGGCAAGAAGAGGTTCCTGCAGGCTTCCGGTTAGTCGTTTGCTTTGTAACGGGGTCAACATGACACGGTGACCGAAGGAGATCTTGGCTAGGGCGCTTCGTGATTTGTTGCGAATGAGAGTCAGATCGTTGTTGTCCTCGATAAGGTAAAAGGCAGGGGAGAGACCTTTTTGCTCGGTTTGCAAAAAGAAAGCGAGGTCGTTGTAGTTAAAGCGACGGGAACCAGCCACCACTTCATCGGTCAAGCTGATGCGGATAAGGCGATCGGGTTCGACCTTTTGCCCTCGCATCCAGAGTCCCTGATCACTCAGATTGCGAATTAGGATGAGGGTTCCGGCGCGATAGCATCGAAAACGTGGAGAATCTTCACTTGAAAACAGGCGGACATCGTTTTCCGGTCCGGGCCCAAAATCGACTCGGGGTAGATGGTCTGATTTGGGGCTGTCAATTTCGTCGAATTCAGCTTCCACGATCTCTGCCAGCTTGCGAATTCCGATCCCTGCCATGACAGATTGGACTCGTTCTTTTTCTTCGGCGTGGTCTCCTCCGGCCCGGGTCAGGGAAGAGAGCTGCAACGCGAACGGGAGGCAGTGTTCGGCGTTGAGGTGCCTTTTAAGATGCTTGAGTGCGGGAGCGATGTTTTGGGGGCGGGCTACCGCTGACTCTAGCTTGTTGCCAAGAATACCGTGGTCACTCTCAGGGAAGATACTTCTGACAAAATCGTAGACGATTTCGAGCTCTTGGCGTTCTACGCGGCCGTCGTGGTTAATGAACGAGGCAAAGACTTGGCAAAGGGCCCCTGCGGTCCGTTCGTGGCGCCGTTCGCGAGCGTCTCGAAGGAGGAAACGCTTTGCCTGATTGGTGATAGTCCGGATGGGCATGGAAAACGACTCAACGGATTTTTTTCAGCGTGACCAGACGCACTTCGAGAGCTTCTTTCCCTGGAATTTCAAGGGCTTTCAGAGTCATAGTGCCACGACCTTTCTTGAGGTGCAACTGACCGGCTTTGAGTGGCTTCCAGGCTTTTGTGTAGGATTCCATGCGGGGTGACCGGTCATCCTCTTTTCCTTCGATTGGGACGACGTGTGGATTTGGAACAGTGAAGTCGAGATGGTTACCGTTGAAGGAAAGACGCATTTTGGCGCCGGCCGTGGCGGCCGCGTGATAAACCGTGACTTCGAAGATGCCGGAGTCACCGGCGATGGCGTTCCAAGTGATCTTGTCTTCCGTGCGGGTCCAGTTGAGGAAGTAGGAATCGTTTGGAAACTTGTTGGAGCGTTTGATTTTTCCGCTGGCGATGGCGTCGCGGGCAGGGAGTTGCGTTAAGGGCGATCCGGGGTGGGCGATGATAAACGGGCGCCTCTCGTGGGCCTTCCCATATTTAGGAAGAAGTTCTTTGCGATAGTTTTCTAGGGCGTCCTCAAGTAAGTTTCGTACTTCAGGATCCTTAACCGGATTTTGTTGTCCCGGATCGATGGTCATGTCGTAGAGATTGCCTTTCTGGTCAAGCCGGTGGGTATCGGAACGGACGCTTAGTTTTTTGCCCCATTGGTTGATGAAGATTCGATCAACCCAAGGAGCAGCGGGATTTTTGAGAAGCGGAGTCAGGCTCTTTCCGTCGAGTTTTTTTTGGGGGCGATCCGTGATGCCGGCTAAATCGCAGAGAGTAGGGAGGAGGTCGCGTGAGGAAGCGATTCTGGTCACCCTGGTGCCGGGGCGAATCTGGCCGGGCCATTTAATGAACAGGGGGCTCTTGCATCCGCCTTCATCGACGGACCCTTTGCGGCCCCTCAGCCCGCCATTCCATCGCGGGCCGTTCGGGCCATTGTCGTGAAACCACACCACGATGGTGTTTTCGGCGATTTTAAGATCTTCAAGCTTCTTGAAAATTCGTCCGACATTGAAGTCGAGATTCTCGCACATCGCGAGAGCACACCTGAGGTGGTTGTCGCCATCCTTCATAGTGAGCTTTTTGCTGGCAAAGCGGTTCCAGTATTCGTCCGGCACTTGCATGGGGGAGTGCGGGGTATTGTAGGGGAGGTAGGCAAAGAATGGTCTATTTTCCTTGCTCGAGGATTCCATGAAGGCCATCGCTTTGTTGGTAAAATCGTCGATGCAGAACCCTTCTCCCGAGACGATATGTCCGTTCCTTTCAAGCATGGGGGAGAAGTAGTCGCCCCAGTGTCCGCTACAAAATCCGTAGAAAAAATCAAAGCCACGGCCGTTGGGGTGGTAGGGAAACTGCATTCCGTTGTGCCACTTGCCAAACGCCCCGGTGGCGTAGCCGTTTTTTCTGAAGAGGTCTGCAATGGTGACCTCGTCGAGGTTCATTCGTTCGCCACCTGCGGAGGTGGAGTAAACATTGGACCGGGCAAAGTAGCGTCCGGTGAGAAACTCGGCTCGGGTCGGAGAGCAAACCGGGCAGACGAAAAAGTGGTCGAAGCTGGCTCCATCGCGAGCGAGGGAGTCGATATTTGGGGTCTTGACGTCTTTGTTTCCCGAGTGACTGAGATCTCCCCAACCTTGGTCGTCCGAGAGAAAGACGATGACATTCGGTTTGGTTGCCCCAGTGGAGAGGGGGACGAAGAAGGTGAGGACGACAAGCAATCGGAGCATTCCAGACCCTAAAAAGAGGAGGACTTCAAGAGAAGGCAAAGTCTGGAATTTTATTTTTGGATTTCGTCGCTATTCTTTCGCAATGCAGCGGGTAATCCCCTTTCTGGTATTCTTTGTCGTTTTAGGTCTTTCACGGGTGATTGGAGCTCTCTCGCCTGAAAGCTGGGCCAACCTTTCCCCCTTGGGTGCCTTGTTTTTCTGTGGAATGGCTTGTTTTGGCTGGCACGGAGTGATCCTTCCGGCAGCGGTTTGGGTGGTCACTTATCCGGTCACCAGTTTGATTCAGGGGTATGGCATGACTGCCGGGCTGTTGACCCCACTTTTTGGCTTTGCCTGCATGGTTGGTCTGGCTCGATTTTTCAGGGGGGGCAAAGGAGGAACGGTTTTTGCTGGCTCCTTGCTTTCCGCCCTCCTCTTTTATTTCGTTACCAATTCCCTAAGTTGGGTGGTTGACCCTCTTTATGCGCCGAAGTCGATGGCGACGTTCGGTCAGGCCCTTTGGACTGGTTTGCCGGGGTATGCGCCGACTTGGATGTTTTTCCGCAACGCCCTAGTCGCGCAGGCTCTTTTCAGCGCTCTCTTTTTGGCAGCCCAATACGGAATCGCCGGCTTGCCAGCGCGTCGCGTGCAGGCGGCAAAGTCCTAGGTGACTCTCAAGCCAGAAGCTCTTCGATCACAGTGCCCCCAAACTGTGAGAGCTGTTTGTAGCGTCCCCCGTGGAAGTAGGTGAGCTTGTTGTCGTCAAGGCCCAGAAGGTGGAGCAAGGTGACGTGGAAATCGCGGATCGGATGAACGGTGTCGACTGCAGAGGCGCCGAGGTCATCGGTTGCCCCAACGACCGCTCCCTTTTTTACGCCGCCTCCCGCCATCACGATGCTCATGGCATCAGCGTTGTGACCTCGGCCGATGGAATAAACACCACCTCGCATGTTGTTGTCCGGAGTACGTCCGAATTCACCGGTCCAGATGACGAGGGTGTCTTCCAGCATGCCCCGGCGTTTCAGGTCCTTAATGAGGGCAGCCCAAGGTTGGTCGACGGTCGCGATACGAGAAGAGTGACCTCGTTCGAGGTAGTCGTGTGAGTCCCAGCCGCCCGCGAAAATCTGCACGAAGCGAACTCCTTGTTCGACGAGTCGGCGTGCAAGGAGGCATTGACGTCCGAAGTTTTCGGACACTTTGTTGTTGAGGCCATACATCTCGCGAATGGATTCGGGTTCCTTGTCGAGGTTGACTACTTCGGGAACCTCCATCTGCATCCGATAAGCGAGTTCGTATGACTCCATACGGGCGGTAAGGTCCGCGTGTTCAGGATGCCGGCTGGCGTGCTGATCGTTTAGGAAGGATAGTTGGTCAAGTGCGGCTCTTTGGTGTGCTCTTGATTTATAGGGTTGGGATTCTAGGTTGAGGATGGGAGAACCATTGGGGCGCAAAGCGGTGCCTTGATGAAAGGCCGGAAGAAATCCGTTGGACCAGTTTTTAGAACCGCCTTGGGGAAGAGCCATTTCGGTCATGACGACATATCCGGGGAGGTTTTGGTTTTCAGATCCCAAGCCATAGGTGGCCCACGACCCCAGAGCTGGGTCAGATCCTAGACGGCTCCCGGTATTCATGTGGAAAAGGGCCTCTGGGTGATTCAAAGACTCCGCCTGACAACCCCGATAGTTGCAGAGCTCGTCGGCAACTTCGGGGTCGGCCAAGTGCTTCCATTGATTACACATCTCAATGCCCGATTGCCCGGCTCGTTGAAACTCGAATGGTGAGCCGACGTAAAACTGGTAGGACCCGGCTGCGAGCCCCCTTTTGTTTTTTGATTCGGTCTTGTGCAGTTCTTTGAGTTTGGGCTTTGGATCGAAGGTGTCCATATGTCCGGGTCCTCCTTCCATGAAGAGCATGATAACGTTCTTCGCTTTGGCTGGGATCATCGGGGCTTTCGGAACCATTGGGCCGGGAAGAGGGGCCTGCTCCTTCGCGAGAAGGGAGGAAAATGCTACTGATCCCATCGAGGCACCAAGGCCGTATAAGAATTCGCGGCGGGATTGAGCATCGGAAAGTGGGCGGGAGCAAACGGAGTCCATGAGTCGAATTGGTTTGGTGATTCCTAGTAGAGATAGAGGAATTCGTGGGAGTTGAAGAGGACGAGACAAAGGTCCGCGAGAGCCCGGGTGGCGGGTGAAACATCGGACGCCTGAAGGTCTCTTTGGTAGTTCCGGAAAACAGGGAGAATCTCCTTATACTCGAAGGGCTTGCCGGAGAATTCCTCGACCAATGACCGGGTGATCTCAACCGGGTAGTGGCGAGGTTCGGGAGTGACCCCGTCGTGATATTTTTTCATTTTCTCCACGTACGCGGAGGTCTTTACGATTTCTTTTTTGGAGGGCTGGCGATGAAAAACCAGTTCAAAGGCCAGGTTGATTTGAGAGATAAGTGTATCTTCTTCTTCCTCCAACCGGGTGGCTAGAGCGATGGAACGATCTGTGATGAAGTTACTGTTCATCAGGGTGAAGGCTTGAGGTGAAATCGAGGCGGAATCGCGAATCTCACAGGAATCATTAGGATTCGGCTGATTGAAAGTTTCCAGAAAAGGATCGGCTAAACCTCTCACCCTGTAGGCGTAGATGGAGCGTCGATTGCGCTGCTCGGGACGTCGATTGGGGAGGTAGGTGGGGGCGATGGAAAACTGGATCATGCGGGGTTGCAGGGCCACCTCCATGTTCATTTCCGGGCGAACGGGAAGCCCCCCCAAGGTCGGGTTGAGCTCTCCGGTGATCTGGAGCATGGAGTCCCGGAGTTCTTCGGCGGAAAGCCGACGGTGGGGGAAGCGAGCAAAAAGGTTGTTTTGCGGGTCCTGCTGAATGAGCTCGTCGTGGTCCGGATGCCGACCCGACTGGAGATAGGTTTCCGAGAAGAGGATCTGGCAGTGAAGCCTTTTGAGATCCCATCCGTTCTCAACGAAATCGGCAGCCAGCCAATCGAGGAGCTCCGGGTGGGTGGGCAGCGAGCCTGTGCTTCCGAGGTTGTTGGGATTTCCGGCAATGGGTTTACCAAAGTGATACTGCCAGATCCGGTTAACAATCGTTCGCGCCGTCAGCGGGTTGTCCGGATGCGTAATCCACCTGGCAAGGGATAGGCGTCGGCCTTCAAGAGGTGCTGTGATTTCCGATCCTTTCAGTCCCGGGACCGGGAGGCCGAGAGCGGAAAGCACACCCGGAACCACTTTTTCGCCGGCAGCCTGGAGGGATCCTCCTGCCAGTATGTGGGTGTTAGGTTGCCATTTGGAATCAATTTTGTTGGGGACCCGAAGAGAGCGGGCATTCAGGAATCGGGGAGGAGGGCCATTGTAAACGGACTGCACCATGGGCAGGAACCGTTCCCGGCGGCGTTTCCAGATCCATTCGTCCTGCTCCCGGACTTTGAGCTGTCCCTTTTCGGTCTCGCTGAGTCCGACATGACGGGGCGGCTTCTGGTCCACCGGATCCTTTTTCCGATCCGACATGGATTTGTAGGGTCGGTTGTTTTCCTGATACCATTCGCGGGCCTGATCCTCGACTTTCTTACGCAGGCGGGTCGCTTCGCGGTTGGCAAACTGATAGAGGACTTCCACCTGCGCGCTCTCTTCATCAAAGCGTTCCTTGTTCTCGAACTCCTGCCACGAAACATGACGTTCCGCCAGCTGGGTGCCTTCAAAGATGGCATACATTCGGTAATAGTCCCGGGTTGGAAGGGGGTCGAACTTGTGGTCATGGCACTTAAAACAACGCATGGTGGTGCCCAAAAAGGTCTGGCCCACCGAGTTGACGACATCATCAATGAACTGTTGCCGGGCTTCCGGCGCCTTGACCATAGCCGGGTCCCAGGGGCCCAGACGAAGAAAAGTCGAGGCGATCATTTGCTCGGCTTCGCTCGGGGAGAAGTGCCCCTTCTTACGAAGTTCCTTGTATTTCTTGGGGTCGCCGACCCGTTCTCTCAGGGATTTCTCGGCGAGTTCATCACCTGCGATCTGTTCGAGGATGAACTCATTGTAGGGCTTGTTGTTGTTGAAGGACCGGATCACATAATCCCGGTAGCGCCAGGCATTGGAACGTTCGTAGTCATTGGACATCCCTCCGGTGTCAGCATAGCGCGCGATATCGAGCCAGTGCTGGGCCCAACGCTCGCCGTAATGGGGGGATTTGAGCAGACGATCAATCAGAGCCGAGTAAGCGGAATCAAAGTCCGAGCTGGCAGCGTGAACGAATTCCCTGACTTCAGATGGAGAAGGGGGGAGACCGGTAAGGTCAAAGGAAACCCGGCGAATCAGGGTGGTGAGATCAGCCCTCGGTGAAGGAGAGGTTAGGGCCTCATTTTGTTTGGCACGGATCAAATGATCGATCGGGCTTGGTCCAGCGGCTGGAAGGTTCGGCTTGGTCAAAGGGAGAAAGGCCCAGACTCGTTCGGGTCGATAGCGGCGGTAGGTCCAGTTATCGGCAAGCCCTCCCGAGGTTTTGATGAGGATGCCTTCCTCGGTGACCTGCTTTGTCTTTTCGGCAAGGAGGATTTTTTGGCGGGCGACTTCATCGGGCCACGGGGCTCCGTTTCGGATCCAAGTTTCTATTTCTTGGATCTGCTGAGGATTAAGTCGATCATTTTCCTTGGGAGGCATTTCGTAGTCGGGGTCCTCCCAGCGTATGACTTTCATCAGGAAAGACTCCTCAGGTTTTCCTGGAATGAGAAGGTTCTTAATATTCTCGCCGCCTTGAAGAAAGCCCTCGCGAGTGAGGAGATTCAAATCGCCGTCAATGTCAGTAGGGTCTTCGCCGTGGCAGCTGGCGCATTTTGAAGAAAGAATTGGGAGGGCTTTGAGGACCGCATGCTCGTTTGGCGAAGCAGCGTTTACCAATGTGGTTGAAAACAGGAGTGATAAGAAAAGTTTCATAGCTCGGTGCTCAGGGCCAACTAGGGCCTTCCATTTTCGTAGAGATCCCGGACTTCTTCCGGTGACAATACGGCATTGAAGATGGCAAACTCATCAAGGCGACCGTTCAAGTTGCGCACGGCAAAGCCGGGATCGTCTCGGGTCGGAAGTCCCCAGTTTCCAATTTGCGAACTCCCGAGGACAAGCGCATCGACTCCTTTTTCAGGCGGAGCCGAGTCACGGCTGATTTCCGCTCCATTCAGATAGTGAACGCAGGTCCGGGTGGCGACGTCATAGCTGGTCACCAAATGGAGCCATTGTTCGGTTTTGGAGTGATCCCAGATGACCGGCGAGTGAAAAATGTGATGGAGTTTCCCTTTGCCGATCCCGACGGAAAAAAAGAGGCGTCCGTCCTCAAGGATCTGCCAGTGCGGTTCGCCATAGCCGTAGTTGTCAGTCAGAAAGAGAGCGTTGTATTGACGGTCGAGGCTGTCGATCCTGGCCCAGACGGAATAGGTGATCGCGGACTGTTCCCCTGGAATGTGAACACGAACCCGAGATCCGTTCGGGGAAAAATCGAGAGCCTGTTTTTCAGGCCAGCGCCCTTGTACGATCTTCGCTCCCACGATGGCTCCGGGCTGAATTTGGGATGATGTAGGCTCGAGCTCGCGGGTTCCTGAAGCGAGCGGGTGCATCGGGAAATAGGCGAGAAGTTTTTGGTGACTGGTCAGCTTTTCGCAATGATCGGACCATTGCCTGAATCTCTCACCTCGATGCTTGGCCACCAATTGCGAAAGTCTGGCAGGCCCGGTGAAAAGACTCGGATCAGCAAGGATGGACCGGGTTTGACTTTCGGAAAATTCAAGTCCTTTTCCTTCGGTGAGAAAGGTCTTTTCCTGGGAATGTCCATGCCATTCCACTTCCCCGTCAAGGACATGAAGCTCGGCTTGGGTATCGTTGAGATTGAGTGCGAATTCGGTCCCGAGATCCACCACCGTTCCTTTGGGCGTATGAATCTGGAAGCCGACGGCCGGGGGAGGGACGAGTGCCCGAAGTTTTCCTCGAAGAAGCTCCATTTCGTCGGGTGAGATGATCTCGATGGCTGCGTCGCCTTCCAGCACGATCAATACACCGGACAAAAATTCAATCTGGGCCAGCCCTGATTTAAGCTCGAGTTTTCCCGCTGAAAGGAAGTCACCTTCGATCGGTGAAATGTCGCTCCAGACCGGATTGATGCCATGGGTCAGGACCGCGAAGCCCTGATCCCGGACTTCGGGAGCAGAGGTGATTTTATCTGGGGGGGGCGGTGCGGACTTCCAGACCAAAAACAAAACGATGGTCGCTGCGGTTGCCATGAGCCACGGAAGGACCGGTTGGATCTTCCGAAAAGGGGAGGGCTTCCGGTCCGAACCCGTTATGGTTGCGTGTGTGTGTTGGGAAGGTAGGGCTCCTGACCGGAAGCCAGATCGAAGAGTGTCGTGAAGAATGGAAATCTCGGCGAAGCGCTTGGCAGCCGCCGGATCGTCCCGCAGAAGTCGGCTCAGGACAACCTGTTCGTCCCTTTCGAGGTTCTCGTCGAGAAATCGGTGGATCAGATTATCGAGGTCGTTGTTCATTCTTGCGGTAGGGAAGGAGAGTTCAAGCAGTCACGAAGCTCCTCACGGATTCGTTGGAGGGCTTTGGATACGGTGTTGGCAGGAATCCCAAGCTGTTCCCCGATTGCTGCGGGTTTGAGATTCCGAACATAACGAAGCTCACAGATTTCGCGGGCCCGGCGTTTGAGGCCCGAGAGACAGGTTTCGAGTTGATCTAGTTGTTGTTCCTGATCGTTTCGGGCACGCGAAAAAGCGCTGACCAGTTGGTCCAGCGCCCTGTCGTCGAGAATCAGTGGGTCGCCCGATTTTCTCCTCAGATAGAGACGGATCTGGTTTCGGGCAATGCCGATGGCCCATGCGGTAAAGGGTCGGGATGAATCAAACCTATCGAAGGAAGTCACCGCCGCCATGGCGCAATCTTGAAGGACATCTTCGCGGTCGTTGGGATCAAAGACCATGGACCCCACAAAGGCCGAGACCATCGGCAGGGCCGCGGTCCACTGGCGGGTAAAGTCAGCAGTGAATCGATCCATCTATCCTTCACTTAACCAAGTCACCCAAATCATGACCAAGTTTTTCAACTTTTTCAGGACCGTCTTTTACCAAGGGGTGGTCCCGCCGTTTACGTGCAAGGTTTGCCCGGTGATGAAGCCCGAGGCCTCACTCGCGAAAAATGCCACTGCATTCCCGACGTCTGCCGGAGTCCCCCAGCGCTTGGCGGGAATCTGGGCGAGGTAAGCGTCTTTGTCCTCCTGCGGATCATCGGCATGACGTTCCACCGGGATCCAACCGGGAGCCACCATATTGACGGTGATTCCAAAAGGAGCGAGTTCCCGGGCCATCGACCGTGACCATCCGATTTGTCCACCCTTGGCGGCGACGTAGGCCGAGAAATTGGGAACCGAAGCCGAAAAGACCTCGGAGGTGATGTTGATGATGCGCCCCCAACCCTGTTCCTTCATGCCCGGAATTGCGGCTTGCGCGAGCAAGAACGGACTCATCACAAAAAAATCCAGCATGCTCCGGTAAAACTCCTCATCATATTCCTCAATGGGTTTTTGGGGCTGGAGAGGCGTGGCATTGGGCACCACGATATCGACCGGCCCCAGTTCGTTTCCAGCTTGTTCAAAGAGAGAAGCGATCTCGCTTTCTTTGGAAACATCGGCCCGGATGGCCAGCGCCTGGCCCCCGTTTGCCCGGATTTCGTCAGCCACCTCGTCACCCCGCGCGATGTTGTTGTAGGCATTCACGACGATCTTTGCACCAACTGCGGCCAGAGATTTGGCGATTCCCGCTCCGAGTCCTTTACTGCTACCCGTTACTAGGGCGGTGTGTCCCTTCAAACTTTGGTCACTCATCGGAAGGAGTTTATAAGTCTCCGGAGAGGGGGAAAACGAAAACCTGATCAGGAATAAAAAATAAAAATTAACTCATATGAACAGTTTTTGATTGAATGAACACTGTTCATATGTTTATATCAACTCCAGTTAACCGATACCTAAGATTGTCATGAGTTCCACCATCACCAAAAATACCGCCATGTCCGAAAAGAAAGAAAAAGCTCCCGCAGCCGCCGCCGCGAAGGGAGATGACAAGCTCGCTGCTGCGCGCAAAAAGAATCTCGATCTCGCCATCACGCAAATCCAGAAGGACTTCGGAGAAGCCGCGATCATGAGGCTTGGGGATGACCGCCGCATGGACGTGGACGCCATCCCAACCGGCAATCTGGTAATTGATCGGGCTCTCGGAGTCGGTGGATTTCCGCGCGGACGGATTGTCGAAATCTTCGGGCCGGAATCATCCGGTAAAACGACCCTGACCCTGACTGCCATTGCTCAGGCTCAAAAGGCCGGAGGTCTGGCGGCCTTCATTGACGTCGAGCATGCCCTCGATCCGCAGTATGCTCGCCGTTTGGGTGTGAATCTCGATGACCTTCTCGTTTCCCAACCTTCTTCTGGTGAGGAAGCTCTTCAGATTGTCGAGACTTTGGTGCGTTCCAATGCCATTGATGTTGTTGTTCTTGATTCGGTGGCGGCTCTCGTGACCAAGCAGGAGCTATCGGGCGAAATTGGTGATTCTACGGTGGGCACCCAAGCTCGTCTCATGAGTGCCGCGATGAGAAAGTTGACCGGTTTTATCTCGAAAGCCCGGACTACGTGTATTTTTACCAACCAGATTCGCGAAAAGATTGGCGTGATGTTTGGGAGCCCCGAAACTACTCCGGGAGGTCGGGCTCTTAAGTTCTTCGCTTCGGTTCGAGTGGACATTCGTCGGATTGGTCAGATTAAAGCTACCGATGGCACCGTTCAGGGAAGTCGGACCAAGATCAAGGTGGTGAAGAACAAGGTCGCGGCACCGTTCACTGATGCCGAGTTCGACATCATCTATAACGAGGGAATCTCTTCAGTTGGCTCGCTCATCGATTTAGCCCAGGAATTCGACATCATCCAGAAGCGTGGAAGCTGGTTCAGCTACGATGGTTCACAACTCGGACAAGGGCGTGATGCCACCAAGAACGCCTTGCTAGAAGATGAAGATCTCTATGCTGAGGTGGAGGCCAAAGTGAAAGAGAAGATGAGCGGTGAAGCATGAATTTTTGGCTCGATGGTCCCGATTTAATTGGATTAGGAATCATCGTGCCTGGCTCATCAACCATGGCGGATTGAAGACGAGGTTTTTGGAGAAGTGGTTTCTCCGACTCAACTTCCCATGACCCCTGCATCGATTTTAATCAGTGTGCAGGACCGTCTAGAAAATTAGTGCCCTTATGAACTGTTTTCCGCAAATTTGTGTCACATACGAACGATTGTGCGCTGTCTCTTAGATTTAGGGACTTAGCCTTTTTTTCAAAATAATCATCGGCTGAGGCATCTTAAGGGCGACTCGGGCCTCTTGCGTTTTGATCTTCATCCACCGAAGCAGACTCGATGGCTGTTCATAGACGGCCTCCATCAAATTTCCTCCGCTTTTTGAAATTTTGAAAACTCCCTAATCTCAGGACTGGTCGAGCAGGTGCCGGTCCGTTTAGCTTTCACCAATGAGATCGTTGCTTTTCTTGTTCGCGGCCTTGGTCGCGGTATCCGATGGCGCCAAAGTATCTGAAATGAAACGGGAGATATTTAAGAAGGATGGTAAGGAGTTGCCCTTTCGTTGGGTCAAAACGCCGGGTGAGGGTGCTCCGGCTATGGTGTTGTTCTTGCATGGTGCAGGGGAACGGGGCGATAACAACGAAGCTCAATTGAAGCATGGTGTTGCCGATCTTCTTTCCTGGCTGGCCAAAGAAGGGAAGCCTGCGGTTGTCGTGGCACCGCAGTGTGCCCGTGGGGTTTGGTGGGCCGACCTCAAGGGCGACTTTCGATCACCGGACGGTGGACGTTTGGCCGCTAAGCCATCGACGATGATGTCCTTGGTCTTTGGAACGGTTGACAAGATCGCCAAGCAGGAAAAGGTGGATTCCAAACGCATTTATGTCACCGGTCTTTCCATGGGGGGATTCGGAACCTTTGCCGCGGTGGCCCGGAGGCCTGAATTTTTTGCCGCTGCCATTCCAATTTGTGGTGGTGGAGATCCGACCAAGGTCGGCCAAATGAGGAAAACCCCGTTCCGGGTTTATCACGGTGGAGCAGATCGAGTGATCCCGGCAAGCGCTTCCAAAGTGATGGTGGATGCCTTGAAGAAGGCCGGAGGCGATGTGGAAATGAAGGTTTACGAAGGCGTGAAACACGATTCGTGGAGCCAGACTTATCGAGACCCGGGCGTTTGGAAGTGGCTTTTTGAGCAAAAGCGGAAGTGACCGGAACTCTAGATTCTTTCGATCAGTCCTTGATCCCTCGCAAAGGCTGGGGAAGTCTGCGCGCCCACTGTCATGCCTGAAAACTCAACTTTTACCCAAATCGGAGAGGCCTTCGAAAAGCACCAGTTCTTCGCGGTGGTGAGTCACGTCCGGCCGGATGGAGACGCTATCGGGTCGATTCTCGCATTGGGGCACGCCCTCGAACAAAAGGGCAAGAGTGTGCGTTATCTGAACAATGATGGTTGCCCTGAGAGCCTGACCTTTTTGCCGGGTTCCGAAAAGGTGGAGATTTCCGGAGAAGCGAAGGATGTTGAGGTGGAAGTCGCGATCGTCCTCGATACCGCAGCCCATGCACGGGTCGGCGAAGACAGTCTCAAGGCCATCGAGGGGGCGTCACTCTTGATCAACATCGATCACCACATTTCCAATCCGGCCTACGGTGATCTCAACTACATCGACTCGGGCAGCCCCGCGACCGGCCAGATCATTTATGACCTTTTGATGGCGTTGGATTATCCCATCTCCGCGATTACTCGGGATTCCATTTACGTGGCGGTTTCCACTGACACCGGGTCCTTCCAATATGCCGGGACGACCCAGCGGACCTACGAGATGGCGTCCGATTTGGTCTCACGAGGGCTTCAGGTGGGAGAGATTAATCAAATGACCTATGACAATCAGCCGTATCGTCGGGTTGAACTGATGCGGTCGTTGTTGAACACCCTGGACCGGAGTGAAGATGGTCGGGTGGTCTGGTGGGATTTGCGTGAAGCGACTAAAGAAGAGCTGTCCC
Source organism: Akkermansiaceae bacterium (assembly GCA_049596615.1). GTDB lineage: Bacteria > Verrucomicrobiota > Verrucomicrobiia > Verrucomicrobiales > Akkermansiaceae > SW10. Next base: position 58,221 of record JBMYLT010000022.1, read on the forward strand.
TTGTTGATGACGACAGTGAGGGAATGATCGATTTCATCCGGGCCGTTCGGGGAGTCGTGGTGGCGGTCTTCTTTGAAGAACTTGGCGAAGGAAAGATCAGGGTCTCGATGAGATCCAAGGACAAGAGGGTGAATGCTAGTGAGGTTTGTGGAGTTTTTGGTGGTGGAGGACACGCTCTCGCAGCCGGCATTCGTATGCCCGGGCCGTTGGAGGAGGCTCGCGACAAGGTGTTGGCCGAGATTTCCGCGACTATGGAGCGGGAAGGGGTTTGAAACACGGAAGTTTGACCAATGCAGAATCCAAATGATCTACCGAGCGGGGTCCTCTTGATTGACAAGGCTCCGGGAATGACATCACACGACGTCGTGGCGATTGCGAGGCGGCAGCTCAACATGAAGAAAATCGGCCATTGCGGAACTTTGGATCCAATGGCGACTGGATTACTCATGCTGGTGATCAACCGGGCTACCAAGATCCAGGATCTGTTGATGAGTGAAGATAAGACCTACGCCGGCACGATGACTTTTGGCGCGACTACCACGACGCAAGATAAGGAAGGGGAGATTGTCGAAGAAAAGGAAGTTCCTGATCTGAGCCAGGAGGAGATTATCGACGCCTTTGAGAAGTTGACGGGAGACTTCGAACAAATTCCTCCGATGGTTTCGGCGATCAAGAAGGATGGAGTTCCTCTCTATAAATTGGCGCGCAAAGGCAAGGTCGTAGAGCGCAAACCCCGAGCAGTTTCGGTGAAAGGTTATGAAGTGACCCGGATTGACTTGCCCGAGATCGACTTCGTGGTGGATTGTTCAAAAGGATTTTACGTGCGGACCTATGCCCACGATATTGGAGAGAGCCTTGGCTGTGGTGCTCATTTGAGTTCGCTGCGACGCACTCGTTCTGGAAAGTTTACCCTGGAGCGTGCCGTGCCGGTTTCTGTCTTGAAGGAGGCCAGCCGGGAGGATCTTGTGAATTCATTTGTGAGTCTTGCTGAAATTTCCTTGATGCGGGGGGCTTGAACGGATGTCAAATTGGGAAGGCCAAGTGATATTGTGATGAACCGCCCCCCCCGGATTTTTCTTCTGCTGAGTTTGCCGCTTTTCGTTGTGGACCAAGTGACGAAATGGTGGGTCGTCTTTTTTTTCGCGGAGCCATTGGGTGAAGACTTTTACACGCCGGATCAACCGGTGGAGGTGATCAGCGGGTTTCTTTGGTGGTGGCGGATTCATAACCAAGGCGTGGCCTTTGGCCTGGGCAATGGAACCTCATGGGCTCCCCTTGTGTTCCCCCTAGTCTTGGTGGCAGCTTTGATTCTCATCGCTGTTTTTTGGCGGAAAGGAGCGTTTGCCAATCTGCCCGCCAAGATTGCTGCGGCTCTTTTGGTGGCTGGAGTTCTTGGGAATCTCACTGACCGGTTATTCCAAGGGTTTTGGCTGGAACAGCACGAGAAGAAGTCGTTTGTGACCAGACTTTCCAAAGGCTATGTGGTTGATTTTATTCGGGTAAAGCTTCCGGGATATGAGAAAATTTCGCCTAAAAGCGGCGGGTTCTTTCCGACCTTTAATGTTGCTGATTCCTGCATCTCGGTAGCGGCCTGCCTGCTTTTCATTTCGGCATTCAGGCCTGAAGAGAAAATAGATCAGGAGGATCCCTGACTCTCTTTCTTCTGACGGGCAAGGACCTTGGCCTTTGCTCGACGGTAGCGGCTTTTGGGCAGAATCTTCGGCATGAATGCCGAAAGGAGATAAACAAAGGGAAAGGCAAGGAGGGCGAGAATGAATCCCAGGGATAAGAACCCGAGGATGAAGTTCATGGCGTTGAGTGACTCGCCTTCCATGCTGGGAAACATGTCGAGGGGGATCTGGCCTTTATCGAGAACCGGATGGACCGGGATATTCAGAAGATCTCGAAGCATCGTCCCAAATCTCTCCTGAAAGAAGGCGATGGGAATTTGAGTGATGGGATTGGTCACCCAGCAGGTCGCAATCGCGATCACGGCATTGCCGCGAAATTTGATCGCGCCGATGGTTGCGAGGATCATTTGCCCGGGAATGGGCAGCATCGACATGAAGAGGCCTACTGACAGCCCAGTTGCGACATTTTTGCGGTAGGGATGCCAGAGCTCTCGGTCGAAGATGGGGGCTAGAATCTTGAGGAGCCAGGGGTGTTTACGCAACCGGGGACTGCGAAGCAGACGAAAGGTTCGCCGGACGAGTCGGAGGTAGCGTCTTTTAAGTCCGAAGGCCATCTCAGGTTGGCTTTGGTACTTGTTAGGATTTCACGATCTTTAGGGCAAGTCCTACCAGAGGGTTTTCAGGTCTCCTGTTTGGTGAAGGTCTCGAATTTTGTCCAGTTTTTCACCAATCGGTTCGACCCACGGTCTGAACTCTACAGGAATGGGTGCTTCGTTTTGAATCCATGATCCCTGGGTAGGATGGGTGAACCCAAGACGCCACGCGTGAAGCATTAATCTGCTGGTTGCCACCGCTTGACGGGCTGGCTTGGCGTAGATGGGGTCGCCCAGCAAAGGGTGACCGAGGAAGCGATTGTGCACGCGGATTTGGTGAGTGCGTCCGGTGTGGAGGGCGCAAAGGACCAGAGAGGTGCCATCATCGGCGGTTTGAAGAAGGTGGAGGTCGGTGATCGCAGGTTTCCCGGCTCCGGGGTTGCAGATATCCATCCGCTGCCGGTGAACCGGATGGCGTGCGATATTGTTGAAAACGGTTTGATGGTCCTGTGTCGGGGGGCTCTGCGTAACGCAAAGATAGAGCTTGCTGATTTCTCGGTTGGCAAACTGGCCTACGAGATGGCGGAGAGCTTCGTTGGTCTTGGCGGCTACTAGGCAGCCGGAGGTGTCCTTGTCGAGTCGATGCACGATCCCGGGGCGGCTCTCATCGGCTTCCGTGGCCAATGACCCCTGACAATGATAAAGGAGAGCGTTGACAAGAGTGCCGTCTTCATTTCCGGTTGCTGGGTGCACCACCATGCCGGGGACTTTGTTTACAACGACCACTTCATCGTCTTCGAACAGAATCGACAAAGGGATGTTTTGCGGCTGGGGGATTTCAGATTTCTCTTCGGGGATTTCAATGGCGATGATATCACCTGCCTTGAGAGGGGTGCTTGGTTTGGTCCGGGCCTTGTTCAGAAGGATGTGTCCTTCCTTGATGAGAGTCTGCAGGCGCGACCGTGAAAGGTTGGGTAGTTCGGCGGCAAGATAGGCATCGATTCGGGCTCCGCAGTCGTCTGAAACGGTTAAAATCACGGTCATAAAAAGTTAGCCGCGGAAAAGAATCAGAAGCCCGGCAAAACAACAACCCGCGAGATTGGCCACGAGATCCCATCCGGTGTTGAAATAGCCACCAACGTTGGTGTTCTCGATATTAAGAACGGCGGCAAACTCCACGATTTCGTTGAGAGCACCCAATCCCATTCCAGCCAGTATGCAGATTGCAATCATGCCGAATGAAGGAAAGAGCTTGCGACCCAGGCGTTGCTGGATGCTGGAACGCAACGCTTCCCAGGTTAGCCATGTGCAAGCTCCAAAGCCAAAGGCGTGGACAGCCAAGTCATACTTCAACCACCTTCCTGCGATCCACCAGGAGTAGAGGACCTGATGTTCACCATCGTAAGACCAGCCATCGGGTAATTTTACGAGCCCACCTGCCAGATGCATTGCCCCCCATAATGAAAGGGACCAGAGGATGGTGAGCGAGAAGTTGACGCGCCGATGCATGAGCGCGACCACTCCGCCGGCGACAAAGAAGAACGGGATGTAAACCTTGAGAAACTCCCAATTCTCGCGGACGAAGGCCACTACGATTGAAGTCACGAGATAGAGCGCCGTGATCAAAACGACTGAGCGGGGGAACTTCACTTTTTTCATGTTTTCAATGTCATGTTAGAAAAAAGGTCCGGGAATCGCGAGGACTACTTTTCCAAGATCACCAAATTATATTGGAGATCACCGTTCTGGTATGCCAGGCGGAGCAAGGGAAAGGACCATGACAGAGCTGGACGTCGCAGGCTTTCTATCAAAAGCCGGGGGAGTAGCGATGGTTTGCGGAAGGGGAGTAGGAGCGTTTTACAAAAGAAGTGCGACCAGGTGGGAGCAACTTGCCGGGAAAGATCGAGAGAGCGAATCGGGAGAAGTTTGTGCGCTTTTGCCGAAGAGAACAGAGATGACAAAGATCTCCAAGGGGGCAGGTTTCCGGAGGAAGCTAGGTGACGGAGTAGAGGAGTCTCACCATCATCGGAAAACCAGTCGGCGATAACGAGGCGGCCTCCTGGCTTTAGGGTGGATGAGGTGTTCGCAAGAAACTCATTAAAGTTCGAAAAGTGTGAAAGGCTCTCAATGGCAACGGCAGCTCCGAGTGATTCGGCCTCGAGTTCTTGCTCAAGCCAATCTCCTGAAAGGATTTCAATCGAGGGATGGGTTGGAATCAGTGCGGCCTGCTTGGATGAACGGGTGCAAGCGAGAACTCGGCAGTTTCGCTTGTCGACGAGGTGATGTGCGAGGGCCCCATAGCCACAACCAATGTCGGCAAATGTTCCTTCGTTTGGCAGTTGGGATGTGACCAAGTTGATCAAATTCTTCAGAGCTTCCTCTATGTTTTCGTTTCCTTCGAGCCACACACCATGATGAAGGGAGGAGCCCCAAATTGCACGGTAAAGTGAGTCCAGATCGTCGTAATGGGGATCTCGGCACATAGCCTCTAGAAGATTACAGCAAGAAGGGTAAGAAGCCCTGCGATAAGATCCCGAAGTCCAGGTTTGTTCTGACCCGATGATTTGCGGAGGAACTTGAAAAGAGCCCCGGTTGGGCAGCCATACTTGCAGTATGCCAGTGGAGAAAAGATTGAGGTAACCAGTCCGAGTAAGGCAATGACAAGAGTGGCGATCCCAGCTGACCGCCATAGCCAGGCATCAAAACCTTCAAAAGCGGCTACGTTCCATGAAAGTCCGATGATGACAGAGGCAGTCAGCATAACGAGGAGAAGGGAAGGGAGGTGAGTCAGGACTTGGTGAACCACAAGTGGAATCTTGACTGGTTTGATCGGGAGACGGCTGAGCCATCGCTGCAGGAATCCGTGAGGACAAAGCTGATGACAATAGAGTTGATGGCCCGATGCCCATGGAATGATCAGGGCGGCCGCGGCAAGGGCGATCAAACCCCATGAATCAGCAAGGGGGAGTCCGTGTTGAACCCAGCCGAGGAGCAAGGCTTGTGAGAGGAGGTCTCCCAAAATAAGGCCGAGAACAACCACCACGAGAATCTGCCAAAGAAGACGGGCAAGTGCGTTGCCACGCAGCTTGGTGAGGGAAAAAAGAAGGGCTCCAAGAGTGAGTGTGATGAGTCCGAGGTTTCGCCAAGGGATTTCCGTATTTTCAGGAGCGCGGTCGGCTTCAAAGCGGGCAAGTCGACGGGCCACGCTGTCGGCAATGGCCCACGAGGTGTGGGTGGCTCCGCTGACTCCTTCGACCTTTGACTGATCGATGGCAAGAATCTCTTGAATGGTCAGGCCATTGTAGAGGTCGAGCCATTCAGGGTCGTCAAGAATTCGCTCGTAATATTCTTCGTTGTCGTAGCTTTTTCGAAATTGAATACGGATCACTTTCTCGGCCATAGCATCGAGGACGATCAAGATGTCTGTGGGGCCTTGATAACCGTGGAGGTATTCTTGGGAAGGGGCGGTGCGAAGAGCGTAACCGATCGTGGTTCGCTCCTTGTTGAACATGGTGAAAGTCCCAGGCCACACCGGGTGTGCTTCAATCGAGTCGGCTTCGGGAAGCTCAAGGTTCAGGATTTCGGTGGGAAAAAGGCGCGAGTTGGTGAGCCCGCCAAGGCGTTCGATGATGGCTCGGGAAATGGCGGAGCTGGTAAGTGTCGATCCGGAGACCGTGTCGATTTGTGGATCGCCCGGGGCACCCAAGGCCAGTCCGACATGGGCGTTCCAGAACTTCGAATCTTCCACGACTGAGCGCACGTGGTCCTCGGTGTCGGACGACGAGATCAGTTTTGCTTCGACCATCTTGCCAGTGAGATCGAGGGCAAGAGCCACATTGCTTGATCCGGAATAGCCTTTGAGATGATCGCAGGAAGGAGAGGTGGTGAGAAAAAATCCGAGGGGCTTGTTCTCGGAATCGAAGACTTGGTCGTTTTCGATACGACCGCCGTTCGGGTAAAGGAGGCTGAAGCTGCCGGCCGGCATCGAGGATGTCGGGCGGGACCAAATTAGCCAGGCGATTATGATGATGATGCCGAGGCGATAAAGACGCAACAGCAAGGGCATCATTCACTTTTAAGGAATTGCAGGGCATCAATATGAAGATTTCCTGGTGACTTCGAGGCGATGGTCAACTGGGCCGGCACGACATCGACAAACTCAAAGGTTCCCAGCGGGGTGTAGATTTTCCCGGAGGGTTCCTTGGTTTGGTCTAGGACAATCGTCTTTTTTCCTTTCGCGTGGGTTAGAACGACCTCGGCTTGCGTGGTCCGATTTTCATGCGGAAGCCAATAGAGGCGGACTTCGTACTTGCCCGAAGTTTTGATTCGGGCGGTGTAAGTTGCCGAAGCTGGGTGGGATGCGTA
>JBMYLT010000023.1:0-9917 GCA_049596615.1 Akkermansiaceae bacterium
CCTTCCTCAGGAAAAGGAAAGGCCCTAATCCATTTAGGATTAGGGCCTTATATGGCTCCGGCGGTTGGGTTCGAACCAACGACCTAGTGGTTAACAGCCACCCGCTCTACCGCTGAGCTACGCCGGATTCACCGTTTGGTGCGGGCGGAAAGTGTCTTCTCCGGTGGTCTCCATCAAGAAAAAAGGAACGTGTCCTTTCATTTTTCTCAGTGCGAATCGAACCGGTGTTCACTGAGCACCCGAAAGTCAGAAAATTTTTGGAGGCGGAGGCGAGAATCGAACTCGCGAATACAGGTTTTGCAAACCCGCGCCTTACCACTTGGCTACTCCGCCCTCGGCCCGGGTGGTAATCCCCAACCAGACAGGTGTCAATACCATGATGAAGGAAAGACAAAATCCCAGATTTTGACTCAAAATCAGCTCTTTCCCCGAATTCGATGCTCTGCTAGCCTTCGCCCCTCGTGACACACCTACGTCATCTCATCGGGGTTCTCATCATGAGCACCCTCATCGCCCCCGCCCCGGCCCAGACGCCGGAAGAGTTGGCCAAACTCGATCCCGGTGGTCTTTACTACCAAGCTTGGATTCTCGTCAAACAAGCCGAGGAGCTGGAAAAGAAAGAACAATATGTGGAAGCCTTCACAAAGTATCGGAAAGCCCGCACCTTTTTCGATGTTATCACCATCAACAACCCGGACTTTCCCCAGCGAGAAGGCCTGAAATGGCGCACCGAAAACACCACCGCCGCCTTGAACCGGATCCACGCCAAGGCCCTAGCCCAGCAAAAGGAACAGCAAAACACCGGGACCACCCCTCTTCTTGAAATCCCGGGGACGCCCAAGAAGCCCTTGACCGTCCCATCGAAAGTGGACCCATCCGGAGCAAAATCAGCCGAGGTTCGCGAGCTGCAGGGCGACATCGCCGAGCTTAACAGAATGCTCGCTTCCCGAAGCAACAACCGGGACGTTGAGTCCGCCAAAATCCGGCAGCAAATGCGTGAGCTCGAACGAAAACTGGCCGAACTCGCGACCTCCCCACTCCGGGACCAAGTCACCGAGCTAAACCGCCAGATCATGCAGCTCAAAAACGAGCGCGATGCGATGGCCGCGGCCCGTGATCGGGCCCGGGCCGAAAAGCTCCGCACCCTTCGGAGCCTTGAGGCCACTCAAATCGAGCTGGCTAAGTCCAATGCCGAAATCAATCGGCTCAAGGCGGTCATCGACAAACAAACCAAAGTTAGCGGCTTGGTGGTCAAGGGTCAGCGAGACCAGATCGACAAGCTCAAGGCTACCATTGAGCAAAAGGACGCTCTTCTGGCGCGCAAAAACAAGCTCGTCGAATCTCTTCAGACCCGTCTCACCCAGTCGGAGCAAATGGTGACCCAGCTACGTCAGGAACGCGACACCCTCATCGAGGAACGGGATCAAATGAAGGTCCTCCTCAAAATGAACGAGGCTGACCGGGTGCAAAAACTGATCACCCAGAACGTCAACCTGAGCAAGCAACTCAACGAAGCGCGAGAAAACCTCAAGCTGGTTGAGAAAGATGCCACCGCTTCGAAGGAGAAGATTCTTTTTGCCAAACAAGCCCTAGTGGTGGCGAAGGCCAAGATTCAAGATCTCCAAAAGCAAAAGATCCAGGCCGAACTGAGCTCACAGCGAATGGAAAAGCGGCTGAAGCAAACCGAAGCCGATCTTCTCGCCCAACTTAATGGCAAGGAACTCAATGCCCGGGGCAAAGCCGAGATTGCCATGCTCCGCAAGGTGGTCGACAAATACAAAGCCAAGATTGAGGCTCAACGTGGAGCTGCCGAATTGATTCTCAATCAAAGCGAGAAGCTCGCCGAGAATGATGTTGTCTGGCAGCAGGCGATGGCCATTTTCAAAGACGAAAAACGAGTCGACCTCACTCTGGAGGAACTGGAAGTTCTCGATCGGGCCAACCCCAGTTTCACCGCTTCCATTCGTCCGACCGCCGCCGAGTTGGCCGAGGGCACTTCAGCTCTCCGCGCGGCCACCAAGAACCTGGCTTCCATTTCCAACCGCCTCTTTTCCCGGGGCGATTTCGAAGCAACCCGCGGCACGCTCGAGTTGATCATTGAGCAGGACCCCGGCGCCTGGGAAGCGATGGTCAACCTGGGCATTGTCAATCTCCGCCTTGCGGATCCTGCCACCGCAGCCAAGCAATTCCGTAAAGCCATCCTCTATGCCGGAGATCGTAAGATCCCGTTTGCTCACTTTATGTTGGGTGACTCGCTTTATCGCGTGGAACTCTTTGAAGATGCCGAGGAGGAACTGAGGCGTTCACTTTCTCTGGAGCCGAACAATGCCAAGGCGCACATTCTCCTCGGCAATATCGCGGGCAAAACCGGTCGCTCCGAAGATGCGGAATTCCACTTCCGCGAAGCTGTTATGCAGGATCCCAACCTCTATGAGCCCTTCATGAACCTCGCCATTCTGAGTTTCAAAAAGGACGAGAAAGACGAGGCCCAGAAACTTTACCAACAATACCTCCAGAAAGGTGGGCCCGCCCGTCCGTCCTTCGAAGCCCTTTTTCAAAAGGAACCGAACGCCCCCAATCCCCAAAACCCATGAAATTCATCATCCCCTTGCTGATCAGCCCCATCCTCCTCATTTCCTGCGCCCAGAAATCCCTCACCGGCGATACCTACTTGCGGTCGGAAGCCGGGAAAATCCAATCAGTCAACTCCGGACAAATCACTTCGCTCCGGAACGTCAAAATCGAAGGCGACACCAGCGGCGGAGCCTTCCTGGGCTCGGTAGCCGGTGGTTTGCTCGGGAACGAAGTGGGAAGTGGTGCCGGTAGAACCGCCGCGACCATCGGGGCCTCTCTCTTGGGGGGGGCGATCGGAGCACAGACCCAAAAGGCGATCGGAAGCCGCCAGGGTGTTGAAATTCAGGTCAAGCTGGACACCGGAAAGACGGTATCGATCGTCCAAGAAGCCAACCCTAGAGAACCCTTTGCGGTCGGCGAGCGGGTCCGAGTTCTCGCTGGGAGCGGAGGATCCAAGGTCACCCACTGACGAACTGCCTCCGACCTCCGGCGCAATTCTCCTTGGAGAGTCTCCTCCTGAGGATAGCATTTTCCCGTGGCCAGAACTTATCTCGACGACAACTTCCTTCTTTTTTCTGAAACCGCCTGCGAGCTCTTTCACGGAACGGCGAAGGACCTTCCCATCATCGATTACCACACCCACCTCCCTCCCGAAGAGGTGGATCAGGATCAACGGTGGGAAAACATCACCGATCTCTGGCTAGGACACGACCACTACAAGTGGCGCGCGATGCGGGCCAATGGCATTCCCGAATCCCACATCACCGGCGACGCCAGCCCAAGGGAGAAGTTCCTCGCCTACGCCGACACCATTCTCAACTCGCTCCGCAATCCACTCTACGACTGGACCCATCTGGAGCTCCGGCGTTGCTTCGGCATCGAGACCCTCCTGAGTCCGGAGACCGCCGAAGAAATCTGGACCCGCTGTAACGAACGTCTGGCCGAGCCCGACTTTTCGGCACGGGGCCTCCTGCGGAAGTTCCGGGTCGATTCCGTCGGAACCACCGATGATCCCACCGACGATCTCAAGCACCATATCTCGTCCAACGCCTCGGATTGTCCCACCAAAATCTACCCGACCTTTCGTCCCGACAAAGCCTTCTTCGTCGACCGCCCCGACCTACTGAATCCCTGGCTCGACAAACTGGGCGACAACATCGAGACCTTTGCCGATCTGCTGGCAGCGCTGAAAGAACGACACGACTTTTTTCACGAACAGGGATGCCGTCTGACCGATCACGGCATGCGTTACGCCCTTGCCAATCCCTGTCACGAGAGCGAAGCGGACCGCATCCTGTCAAACGCCCGCGAAGGAGACTCCGCCACCGAATCCGAGACCGACGCCTTTGGCGCCCTCATCATGTATCACGTTGGCCAATGGGTTGCCGAAAAGGACTGGACGATGCAGCTACATCTTGGTCCGAAACGTAATCCCAACTCCCGCCTTTTCCAACAGTTGGGGCCCGATTCCGGATTCGACACCATCGGCGACTGGCCTCAGGGCGAAGCGATTCTGAGCTTCCTCGATTCCCTGAGCGAAATCAACAAGCTGCCCAAAACCATCATTTACAATCTCAACCCTCGCGACAATGCCGTGCTCGCCGCTGCTTGCGGTTCGTTTCAAGAAGCTCCTGTCCGGGGCAAAGTGCAGTTTGGCTCCGGCTGGTGGTTCAATGACACTCTCCAGGGAATGGAGGATCAAATCAACACGCTCTCCGCGATCGGACTCCTTTCCCATTTTGTGGGGATGCTGACTGATTCCCGGTCCTTTCTTTCCTTCCCACGGCACGAATACTTCCGCCGTCTCCTTTGCAACATCGTCGGACAGGATGTCGAAGACGGAAAACTCCCGAACGACGAAGCGGTGCTCCGGCGCTTGATCGGAAACATTTGTTATCACAACGCTGAGGCCTACTTCGGCCTCCCCCATCACCGCAAAAATCTCCTAGCTTGAGCCGGACGGAAAATCATGGGAGTGTCGGCCAATCTAATTGAAAAACGGCCTGCCGCCGACCAGTAACCATCTCAAACCGTTCGCTTCTATGTCCCACACCATCAAACACCTCTTTTTCTGGTTGTCCGGAGCCGGTGCCGAGACCCTCGAACGCTGCCCCAATTGGGAACAGCGCAAGTATGTCGCCTTTGGGGCCACCGTTCTCGTCCCCTGCGCCTTTGCCTTCATTGCCTGCGCCTACGCCCTCTCGACCATCACCGACAACTACCTCGTCATTTTCCCGGTCGCCCTCGTCTGGTCTTTCATCATCCTCACCATTGACCGTGCCCTCCTCGCCGGATACCGCCCTTTCCTTTCGTGGACCCGAAAGCTATCGCAATTCGCCCTGCGACTGGGGGTCGCCATCCTCATGGGCCTGACCATCGCCCACCCGCTGGTTCTGCTTCTTTTCAGTGACACGATCACTTCGGTCATCGAAGACGATCGGGGCGTTGAGATCGAGAAAGTACGGGGCACCTTTGCTGAAACCAAGAAAGGCGTGCGAACCGAGATCACCCGACTTGAGGATGCCGTCGCGGTCCAACGCGAAAAGTGGACTGAAAGTTTCCAAGCCAAATTCATCATTCAAGATCACGGCAAAAGCGAGGACGCCATCCCGGGCCTCACCGCCGAGCAACAGGAGGAACTCGATGAAGCGGTCGGCGAAGCGATCTCCCCCTTCAAGGAACGGCTCGATTTCGTGCAGGGCCAATTCGATGAACTTTCGCCCCAGTATGCCAAGCTTCAGACCGAACTCTCCTACTGGCAGACCGAGTATGAGCGTGAGCTCAATGGTCAACGATCCGGCCTCGTAGGAGAAGGGCCACGTGCTCGTTCGATCAAATCCGACCAACTTGAGCCACGGCGTGCCGAGTCACAGCGTGTCGCAGGTTTGCTGGAACACCTCAGTGATGAAAAGGCCATGTTGCAAACCCAAATCCGCACTGCTGAAGCGGGTGCCATCGAAGCCTTTGAGACTCGCATGGCCGAGATCGAAGAAGCCAACCGTGCCGAGGACGAGCGGGTTGCAGCTCTTAAGCGTCAAGTCGAAGAGGACCAGGCCCAGGCTTTCGTGACCCAGCAAAATGCCCTTCGGGAAACAATCAAACTTCAGATCGACTCTCTCCTTGCCGAACAACAACTGGCCAAGGACGAGCTCGCCGCAGTGGGCGAAGAAGAACGCAAACGCCTCACCGCACTGCGCGAAGAACCGCGTCGCGATGTTCTCACCCAGACCCTTGCCCTACACGACCTCTTCGAGGAGGGAGCGGAAGGCGGCGAATTCGCTTTCTATACCTACATCATTCTCACCGCCCTCTTCATGTTGGTGGATACCATTCCGCTGGTAGTGAAGTTCTTCACCAAGCCGGGACCTTATGACACCCTAGTCGACCGCGATGAAATTTCCTTCGATTCCGATCACAAAAGTTTCAAGACCAGCAATGGTCGCTACATAAAGGAACTCGGTGGCGGAGCCCTCACCGGGATCACCAGTAACAAGATGCTTGAAGCTTCCCTCGTCAATGGCATCGAGCACTCTCATGCTGCTCGTGAGTTCCTCGACTCCCTCATTGCGATGGAGCGTTCCTTTTCCGAAAAAATGCGATTCGAACAAGAAGAACATGCCGAGTCGGGCCCTGAAAAGTTGGCCATGCTCGACAAGATGAAAGCCAACTTCTACGAAGACCTTCACCATCGCATGGAAGTCTTTTTTAAGAAAGAGACCGCCCAAGGGTAACAGGGACCAAGGTTTCTTTGGCAGAGTGAGGTAGAGGGTCCTGCCTCCTCATTCCCTGCACGAATCGCGGTTTTGCTGCGCTTGCACGAGATCATCAATGAACCACTGGCCGGTCTAATCCTTCACCAAAAGTAAATGAAGGAGTTGTGCTTTGTGGCGGTCTTCACGAATGTGACATTCCATCCCACCACAGCGTTTCTCATCGTGTCATTGATCGGCGAGATTCCAAACTGCAAGGAATCAATCATCTTGAGACGCTCCCGAAATCGTGGCGTCAGAAAAAGGCTCACCTTCGGATCTTCATGGAGGGCGGCCACGTAGGCATCTGCGGTGGTAAATGGTCTCCGCCAGTTGATGAATCCCCATACCGCTCCGACGGCGGGATCATGGCATCGTAGACATACTTGGCGGTAAAAGAGCCCTTCGCCCGCAAAGCTGCCTCGATGCGCTCGATCTCCCGAACATTCTCCTCAATTTCCCGTTTTTGCTTTTCGGTGAGCAGTCCAGGAGCCATCCCAAGAAAGAAAAGAATTGGAAGCGATCGGAAGGATAAACGTCGAATCTTCACAATTTCGGGAACCCGGTATCGGGAAATTATTGGAAAATTAAGGAAATGATTCCATTCGGAATGGCTCCTGCTCTTGACCCACCGAGGCCAGCCTCCGGATTTTTGAAAACCACGGTCGCTCTTTCCCGGTGTGGTGTTAGTCTGACCGGGGTGCGAAAAATGACAAAATCTGGGGCTTTCTGCCGCTTACTCTTTTGAAATTCAGTTAACCAAACTCCTATTCCCACGCTGATCCACCGATGCCGGACTTCAATTTCGCCCATCCTCACGTCCTTTGGCTCCTGATTCCCCTGGCCGGTGGTCTGATCTGGCGCTGGCTCGACACGCCGGCCTCGATCGCCGTCTCCTCCACCAGCCACTACACCAAAGCGGTGGCCTCGCGATATTTCGCCCCTCGTCACATCCTCCTTTTTCTCGAAGTCCTCGCTGCCACGGCCTTCATCGTGGCTTTGGCCCGTCCGCAATCCGATGTCGAAATGGTTCCCGTCACCAAGGAAGGAACCGACATCATGCTCGTGCTCGACTACTCCAACAGCATGGATGCCTTCGACCCGCCGAAGTCGGTTCCTGACAACACCGTCCTCAAGGCCATTCGCGAAGGTCGATTAAAGGATCGCCTCGGCGTGGCCCGCGATCAGATTACACGGTTCATTCAAAACCGCCCGGGGGACCGGATTGGTCTTGTCATTTTCGGCCACGAAGGCTTCGTCGCCCAACCTCCGACTCCTGATCACAACCATCTCATTGCTTACGTTCGGACTCTCGAGAACTCACTGCTCAATCAAAGCGAACGGGGCACCAATATCGCCGGCGGCATTGTCCAGGGCATCAAGGTTCTTAAGGACTTCCGTGAGACCAAGCGGACCGTGATGGTTCTGATCACCGATGGAGACCATACCGTACCCGATCCAGTCTTCACGCCAGCCGAAGCCGCTAAGGCGGCCAAAAAGCAAAACATCACGATCCACACCGTCGGAATCGGAAGCGACACCCCATTCCTTCTCGACAATCTCGCCCGCATGGGAGCGACCATTCGCTTCGACACCCGCAATCTTGAAAAAATCGCCGCCATCACCGGGGGACGCTTTTTCCGCGCCAAGGACAACAAAGGATTCGAAGACGTCATGAGCACCATCGACAATCTCGAAAAGACCTCCAAGCAAACCGAGGCCCTCGTTTACCAGCGGGACCTTTATTCAAATATCCTTATCGCCGGACTGGTCTCCCTCGGCTTCGGAGTCCTTCTCCGCCACACGCTACTTCGCGAAATCTCCTGACCCCAAAACGCCATGGACTTTCTTTCACTTGAAAACCTTTACTGGATCCTTCCCATCCTCGTGGCAGCAATCGCCTCGGGCCTCTGGGCATACTGGCAGCGCAAAAAAGCGGTCGCACTTCTAACTCAAAATGCCGAAACCTGTCACCTCAAGACCAACGCCTCCCCAGTTCGGCGTCATATCCTCGCCACCGTCCTCCTGGCCTCCCTCATTCTAGCCTCATTCGCAGCCCTTCGTCCCAGCGGCGGGAGCACCAAGACCGAATACAAACGCCCCGCCAAAAACCTCCTCATCCTTCTCGATGTCTCCAACTCGATGACCGCCACTGATACCGGAGGCCTCAGCCGGACAGAGGCGGCGAAGCTTTTCCTTCGCGCTTTCATTGACAGACGCCAGACCGATCGCATTGGCATGGTTTCCTTCGCCGGCAACAACTTCATCGAATGCCCCATCACTCTCGATCGCACTATTCTCCGCGAGAGAATAAACGAGTCGGCACCAGGTCAGGCTTTCGTCCCCGGAACAAACATCACCGCTGCGCTTGAAGAGGCCCGTGCCCTCCTCACCAATGACCCGCCTCCTGGGTCGGCCATCCTGGTCTTTTCGGATGGTGACAATGTCACCGGAGATGATCCCAAGGAGATTCTCGCCGAACTGAAAAAGAAAAACATCCCGGTCATTTCGGTGGCCTTCGGGAAAAACGGGATCCCCACCATGGTTCCCCAAACCAACATGAACACCAAGGCCGACCATCAGACCCTCCGGCAACTTTCCGATGCCACCGACGGACTCTTCCTCGCCGCTTCCCCCAAAGAGGTCGATTTCCAGGTCTCTCGGGTCGGAAATCGCGTGGATGAAATCAAACTCGATGGTGAAAACATCGCCGCGGAACTTTTCGAACGACCCCTCGACCTCTATGCTTGGTTTCTCTCAGCCGCCCTTCTTTGTCTCATGATTCACCTCTTCCTTCCTCTTCGCACCAAAAAGTGGCACCCGCTCACGGCTGCCTTCGCTCTCCTTCTCACCCTTGCCCCGTCCCTTCCAGCCGAGGAGTTTGAAACCTACCCCGAAGCTCTGGAAGCAGCCAAGGAAGAGGAACTCCCCGTCATGGTAGTCTTCACCGGCTCCGATTGGTCGGAACTCTCAATCACTTTTGAGAACGAGATTCTCTCTCATCCCGTTTTTCAGAAATGGGCCGAAGACAGCGTCGCCTGGACTCTGGTGGACATCCCTCGGGTCGGCTTGTCGGATGAAGAACGTCGCAGCCGCCGGGAATTCCGTGAAAAATTGAGCGTCGAGGTCTTTCCCATGGCAGTTTTTTTGGACAGCGATGAGAAAGAGCTGGGAATGCTCACCCATGATCCCGACGGACCAAAATCCTGGACCAAGAGAGCCGACGCCATCATCGCGGGGGAAGTGGAAGAAGGCGATTCCGCCGCCTCAGCCGATTACCTTCCCGAAGAGGTTAGAGAAAGCCTCGAGGATGAGACCATCACCGATGAACAACGCTCTGTCCGGTTCTTCAACAAAGGTCTTGAAATAGAAAAGGCCGATCCCGAGCTACCACTGAAATCAAAGGATCGCTTCGAACTTCTTGAAGACCTTTACGGCAAAGCAGCCGATGCTGCTCCCGAGGATCGTAATGATCTGGCCTACCCTGCCATCCTGCGACTCGGCCAACTCCACCACAGAAAAGGACTATCTTTTCTCCCCAAATCGGAAGAGGAACTTCTTTCGATGGCAATGGCTCAACGCACCCAACCGGCC
>JBMYLT010000023.1:9927-19692 GCA_049596615.1 Akkermansiaceae bacterium
TCTGCTCAAAAAAGCCAAAGGTTCCTTTGAGTCAGCACTGGAATACTACAAGGAAGCCGCCCCCCTGAAACCGGGCGATGAAGAGCTCACCGGCAACCTCGCTCTGGGCTACCAAAATCTTAAGCGGGCCCAAGCCTACCTCGATTTCCTCAAAGCCTATGAGAACGCCATCAAAAATACCATGACCGCCCTCGAGCAGGAAAAGGCCTTCGCGAAAAGCCTCGAACGCGAGGTCAATACCCGCCTCGAAATCAACAGGAAGGGGATCGAGGAATCAGTGAATTCGATCCAGGACCTCATTACCAAAGCAGAAGCCATCGAGGACTCACCCACCATTCTCCCGGAGGAGGGACTGAAAGATTATCGTCTGGCCGACGAGGACATTGTTCTGGCCCCATCCCCCCACCGCGAACGCCATCTCGAGCAATCCGCACAGCACATTCAAGACGCCCTCGACCACCTCATTGATCCCCAGCAAATGCAAATGCAACCTCAGTCCGGAGAAGGGGAGGGCGAAGGAGAGGGCGAGGGTGAACAAGAGGAAAAAGGAGAACAAGAGGGAAAGCGCCAGGAAAAGAATCCCCAGGGGGATCGTCCGGACGGCGAGGACCCCGGCAAGGGGGAAGGCGAAGAGAAGGACGACAAGGGCAAAGGTGAGGAAGACACCACCGAGAACGATCTAAAACGTGCCGAGAAAGAGGGTGGCAACCTTCGCGATCGACTTCTCCGACGGAAGCAAAGCGAGTTTTTCCGCAAAGGAAACCGCGTTCCCCGAGGAAAGGGACACTAAAGGCCATCGAACGCCGAACCCACCATGAATCACCGGCTCTTCCTGTTTCTATTCCTGCTGGCCTCGCCCAAAGCTTGGTCACAGAACTACAAGGTCTACCGTCCGCCCTCGGTAATCACAGTCGACCGTATTGAGAGCATCAGCATTGTCACACGGGCGGAAATGGAGCTTGGTGAACTCCCCGATCATCCCAAAATCACATGGCTGGGCTACTCCAGTATCCGTCTCCCCAACAACGGCTTCGGGGAAATGCAAACCGACAACCGGATCTCCTTCATTGCCAAGGCACCGGGCGTTATTGAATTCCCACCCATCCCCATTGTTCTTGAGAACAAAGAGTTTTTCATCCGCATAGGCGAAGTGCGCGTTGAGAAAAACCAAGCCTCCAAAACCGATACCGGCCTGACGGTTTTTTGGAACGGACAGCCCGAAGTTCCGAAGAAAGTCCATCTCGGAGAAGCCATCGAAATTGAATTCCTCGCCCGCGTTCTTGTCGAGGAAGCTAACCCGACAAGGACCTGGTTCTCCCAGCCTTCCAACCGGGTGAAAGGCGCAAGATGGCATCAGTATGTGCGCTACTCAGGACGCAAACCCGTCCCGAGCGACTACTTCTACACCTACTCGCGGTCCTTCTTCAGCCGCTTCAGTGAGCCAGAGAACTACCGCGCTGATCTCAAAAAGATCGATGACAATTACTACCGTATCCGCTCCTACAAGGCCCGCCTTTACTTGACGAAACCAGGCAAAGCTACCGGTGATCTGAGCATCACACTTGGGACCTCCAGTCGCCAAAGCAGTCGTCGAACCCATGTCATTCCTTTTGAAATAGAAGTTGTCCCGCTTCCCCCCCTCCCAAATGACCAGGCATTCGACACCGGCCTGATCGGTGACTTTGAAATCGAAGCCAGCTATCATCCGGCCCAACCTGCCGCCGAGCGTCCTTTTCAGATCCGGGCTTCCATCAAAGGTCAGGGAAATCCCAACCTCCGCAACGAGTTCGACTTCTCGGCCGATGGCTTTCCGTCCAGCAAATGCGAGCTCTATCCAAGGGTTGGAAGCAACTACGACTTCTGGGAAGCCGACTTCGACCAGACCCTTTACCCCACCGGCAAGGTCGGCACCCTACCACCCATCGTCCTGGCCTCTTTCGACACAGTGGGCGACCAGTGGCGCTACCATCAGGTCAGCCCGGCCCTGACCTTGCCGGGCTTCAAAAAAATCTCCGAATCTCTAACGCCAAAATCCTTCGCCGGCCCCGCCATTACCCGACCCATCCTGCTCAACCTTCCTGCCACAACCTTTGCCTCCTTTGCCTTCGCACCCCTGCTCCCCTTCCTGTTCGGCTTTGCCCGCAAACGTCTCGACGCTCGTGACCCGGAACAAAAACAGCGGGAGCGCACCTTCAAAAAACTCATCCACGACTTCCGGTCCGGAAAAGGATCACCAGAGGCCATCGACGACCAGTTGCTGCCCATCCTCCGGCACCATCTGAAACTCCCGACCGGTGCCAATACCCGCGAGATTGCCTCCGCCCTCGAGGACCCGGAGCTGATCACCTCGCTTGAAACCCACGCAGAATCATCCTTTTCCAGCAGTGCCCAGCCTGTAGATTACCGGGCGCTCGCCAGTCAGCTTGCCAAACTCACGCTCCTCTATGTTATCTCCCTGAGCTCACTTCGCGGGGCCACGCTCGAGGAAGCCAATACCGCCTTCGATGAAGCCAATTACCGCAAGGCCATCACAGATTACCAAAGCCTCCTTGAGGCGGAACCTAACCGCCCCGGCCTTCATTTCAACCTAGCTCAAGCCTATCTCTCAGCCAACGAAGCGTCACGCGCCCACGCCTCCTGTCACACCGCTCTGCTGCTTGACCCACTCGACTCCGGAGCACGGGATCTCATGGAGAAAATCCGCGAACAACAAGGTGACCTCACCGTGGCACGTAATCGCTTTTTGGATCTCCGGCCTGACCAGTGGATTCTCGTCTCTTCGATCGTCTGGATCGTGGCTTTCCTCTGGTTCGGAGCTCGAAAGTTTCGCACCATTCCCCGCTGGCCGGGATTTGCCCTCATTCTTCTGGTCCTTGCCTTACTCGGTAACGCCTCCTGGAGGCAGGTTCAAGATTACGCGCCCGACCAATACATGGTTCTGGCTGATGAACTTCCGCGGGAACCCAAAGCCGGGACGCCCGACTGGAGCTATCCGGCGCTGAGGGCCGGCGAAATCGTGCAAGTCAGCGAAATCAACGAAACCCACGCCCAAGTCCGCTCCGAAGACAGTAGCTTCTGGCTCCCCGTGAGCGAACTTCAACAAGTCTGGTAAATGAAAAAAAGCCTCCTCTTCACCCTCCTCCTTGCTCCCTGCCTGTGCGCAGAAGAGATCACCTGGACCCTCGACCACGAAACCGCCGTCCAGGAATCCCTGACCGGAATTGCCAAGTCCTTACCTCAGCAAACCGCCCTCGTTGGCCGGACCAGCGTGCTCGACACCCGGATCGCGGTCGTCATCAATCGTGATGGCCACCTGCTAGCACCCATCATCCCGGCGGCCGACAAAAGCGACGCTCCCTATCTCCTTTACCACCCCAACGGATCGCGTCTCACCCTCAAGTTAATCAAGGAAATTCCCAGGCGTTTCGTGGCCCTCCTCAAGATCGAAGAACCACCTGCCGATCTTGTTCCAATCCGGGTGTCAAAGATCACCAACCATACTGTGGTTGTTCCCACCTGCGCCCCCATCGCCTTGCTGGGTGAGGAACCCTCACTCTTTCTCGACCATCTTCAGTTCCCGCCGCCCGGAGAAGCCACGACCTTTCGACTCGACGGTATCTTTTACGCCTCGGGTACTCCGGTCATGGACCTCTCCGGTGCCTTGATCGGTATCACCTTGAAAAGGCGCACATCAAACACCCCCGTACTTATGATCGCCAACCTTCTGGCCGACCTTCCCGAATTGGATCAGATCCTTTCTGATGAAACCACTTCAGAGCTTCCCGAATTCCCGCTTGCTCCCGAAGTTTCCAAAGAAGATCTCAAGGAGCTGACCGAGTCCCCCCTGACCACGGCCCGGGAACTCTTCCTGCAATCCACCCACTCAAAAAACTCTCCCTGCGTTCTCATCTCTAACGTCGGTGCTCAGGCCACCCATTCGATCATCGGGACGATTGTTCGTGCAGATGGTCTGATCCTCACCAAGGCCTCGGAACTCGGCCCCGCCCTCAGTGTCCGCTTCAACGGACGCACTTTTCCGGCGGTTCTCCTGGCAACCGATGAAAAGACCGACCTCGCTCTTGTCGGGATTGAGGCCAACGATCTCCCAGTGGTTCAGTGGTTTGATACCCCGCCTGTTTCAGGGGCCACCGTTGGCGCCCCGATCCTCCTTCAGGAGACGACCGAGGACATGGTCTCGGAACCAACCTCTTATGCCGGTGCTTTCAGCCACCTCCTCAAGGCAAACCTCCCGCCCGTCCATGCCACCAGCCAAGTCACCAGTCTCGGGCTGACCACCGAACAAGTGGACTCCAAAGTCACCGTTGCTGCTTTGATGCCAGACACTCCTGCTTACGAATCCGGACTTTCCCCGGGCGATGTCATTTCCAGCATCGACAAGAAACCGATGGTTTCACGAGCGGACCTCACGGCTTTCCTCAACACCTGCGAGGTCGGACAAGAGGTCTCAGTGGAGGTAAGCCGCGGGGAAAACACCTCGACCTACCAAATCAAACTCATCTCTCCCCGCCTGATTCCTCCGGCCACTGGCATTGCCATGAACAACAGCGAAATGGCCATGATTCCAAGCGTGCGGCGAGCGCCCTTCCCAGACTGCTTTGTCCATACGGTTCCACTCAACGCCTGGGATTGTGGATCGCCGCTCTTTGACCTCCAGGGCAGAGCAATCGGTCTCAATATAGCGGCCGTCTCTGCGGCCCGTTCCCTCGCCCTCCCTCCCGCCGCGGTTCGCGAAGCCCTCGACCGCCTCCTCGCCAAGACCCGCGCCTTTTAATCCCTATGAAATTCCTCCTTTTCATCGTTGTTTCCGCATCTTTCCTCTCCGCCCAATCGCCAAAGGAACTCGATCGCATCATGCGAAAACTTTCCCCCGATCTTGTGGAAGCCACTGTGGCGGTCATGCTAGGTGGCGGGTCCGGCTCAGGCGTCATTGTCTCGCCGGACGGCCTGGTCATCACGGCAGCCCACGTCACAAGCGAACCGGGCAAACAAATGAAGGTTCTGCTCTCCGACGGACGCGAACTTGACGCCACCAGCCTCGGGGTCGACCACGGGACCGACGGTGCTCTCCTTCAAATAAACGCGCCCGG
Source organism: Akkermansiaceae bacterium (assembly GCA_049596615.1). GTDB lineage: Bacteria > Verrucomicrobiota > Verrucomicrobiia > Verrucomicrobiales > Akkermansiaceae > SW10. The sequence continues at coordinate 15,036 of JBMYLT010000023.1, forward strand.
TCCTTTTCCTTACCGGCCCTACGTCAAGACCAAGACCTACAAAGTGGGAGACTGGGCCATTGCCACTGGACACCCCGGAGGCCCGGTGGTCGGGCGCCCCTCTCCGGTTCGCCTCGGGCGCATCAGCCAGGCCGGAACCAAGAGTGGCTTTGCCGATGCCATCACTACCAATGCCACGGTCATCTCAGGAGATTCCGGCGGACCTCTTTACAATCTCCAGGGCGAAGTGATCGGCATCAATAGCAACATCAGCATGCCATGGAGAATCAACAAGCATGTCCCTCTCCCCTGTATTGTAGCCAAATGGGACGCCCTCCTTGCGGGTGAATCCTTCGGGCGACCGACTCAGTCTCAACAGGACCCTACCGAACTCTTCGATGAACCCTACGCCGAGCTTCGCAAGAAATTCGAAGAATCCCTCGCCGAAAACAGTGACGACCCTGAGGCTGCCGCTCTTCTCAAGCGCCCCCGCCTTTTAGACCCCCATCACATGCAACGCTTGCTCGACCGATGGACTCCGGATCCCGAAGCAGAAAAAGCTCCCCGTTATGGTTTCACGCTGGAAGCCCTTGTGGCCCGTATCAATAGCATCGTCCCCGACAGTCCAGCTTCCCGGAGCAAGCTCGCTGTGGGCGATGTCATCACTTCGATCAACGGAACGCCCGTCGCAAACACCACCACCCTCGCCCTCATTCTTAAAAAAGGAGAAACGGCTATCCTCACGACCAATACCGGGAAAAAGATCAACCTCGACCCAGATGAACAATTCGCCCGACGTCACTTCCCACAACCGGTTGCCGGAATGATCGACATGATTGTCGTTGAGCCCTCGAAGGAAGAAGACGGTGCTCCTGAGAACGTCCCGGCGGAGGATTTCCTCGCCGAGCTCGATGAACTGAAGAAGAAGTTCGACAAGACGGTGATTCCTCTCAAAACCACGGATGGCAAAACCATCGCTCACGCCACCGTCATCCATCGGATCGGACAGCTTCTCACCAAGGGTTCGGAAATCGAAGACGAAGCAAACGTGATTGCGGTAGTTGATGGAGTGGACTATCCGGTCACGGTGATGGGCACGGATGAAGACACCGACCTTGCTCTCATTCGGATTGATGCGCCCAATCTTGTTCCGATCTCGCTTCAAGACTGGGAACCAAAGGAACCGAAGGTAGGGCAGCTGACTATCACTCCTTCCCGTCGACTTCTTACCGGGGTGATCACCCAACCAGCCCGCGAAGCTCCCAAGCTTGGATTTGAGCACAATCACACTGGTGATCTACCCAGTGCTTATCTTGGCGTGACCTTCTCGGCCGAATCAGATAGCCCGGTGATCGAGACAGTGGAATTGGAGAGCCCAGCGGATCGAATCGGGTTACTGGAAGGAGACGAGATTATCGCCTTCGAAGGAACGGAAGTTTCCACCATCGAGAAACTGGCTGAACTCATCGGCAAGCGTAGCCCTGGTGAAAAAGTCACCTTGAAGGTGAAACGGGGTGATAAAACAGTCACTCTGGAACCGATTCTCGACCCACGTCCCACCACGGCAGCAGGGACTTTCAGTCGTGCCGCCGCTCAACGGGACGGTCGGCTCAGTTCACTCAGCGAACGAGGTGGGAAACTCAACAAACGTCGCGACGGCTTTCCCCGGGCCCTTTACCACGACCAACCTCTGAGTCCTTCGCTCTCCGGAACCCCTCTGATCGATCTAAAGGGAAAAGTTCTCGGGATCAATATCGCGCGAGCCATGCGCCATCGTTCCCTGGCCATTCCCACCATCTCCATCGATGAAGTAGTCGCCCGGTTACGGAAAGAGGCGGCAAACAACTAGGTCCAGCCATCTAGTTTTTGTTTGATCTCCATAAGGTGATCCCCAACGCTCCGACCAAGGTAGGTAGTTAAAACAAGGAATCCGGCGACGATCCTAGCTGCCTCCCTTTCCACATCGTTCGGCGCCAACTTAATCGACTGCACAATATCGGATCATATTGTCGCGACAAATTCGACTGATTGAGGTGAAGTTCATCCCCTACGGTCACTCCTCTTCCTTCTTCGGAAGAGTATTCTTCCACTGATGGAGTTGGTATCCTTCGCTCAATCCTCCAATTTCATCGATCAGCTTGGCAGTCTCGGATCGCCAGCTTTCATAGTCAGGCGCCTTCCAAGTCTTGGCGGAACTTCTGGGAAAAACCAGATAGGTCACACTGACCTCCGACACCGGACGGCTGTAGGGGCTGGCCTTGCTGTTGATTTCCTTGGCCAACCGCAGACTTGCCTCCCCCACCTTAAAGTCCGGTCCCCCATCACCCACAATCGCTGGGTAGATTTTCTTACCATAAACCACCGCCACGTAATCCCCTACATTCGGGCCCCAAGCACTCTCCCGGTCACCAATAATATCGACCGGAATCACAATAAAGGGATCATAATCCGCGATGAGAAAACTCCGCCGCTTCATGTCTTCGATTCCAGCCTTCAGTCGACTCACTTCACTGGCATCATTACGCTCCTTGGCTTTTTCGAGCATCTTCTTCCACCCGGCAATCATCGGATTTTCCACCTTGCCGGTCTTTTTCCACCCATAGCTGGTAAAGGGCTGGTAGTAGGCCGAATTGACGATTGAGTCCGGCATCTTGGCAAGACGATCGCCATCCGAACCATCCGAAACCACGTCCATGTCGGCCTGCATCAGGAAAACTTTCCGTTTCGATTGCGGATGCTCCATTTCAAGCATCGTTTCGCAATCGTAGTAGTTATACTTGGTCAGGACCCGGTCAAAACGGTTGGCGTATTTCTTCAAACGCGCCGTTTTGTTGTCATAAAGCCCCTTGTAAAACGGAGACACCACCGCCCCTTCAACCATCACCTTTAAATCCGGAAACATCTTGGCCAGTTCCGGAGTCATCGCGATGAGTTGATCATAATGCTTCGCGGGCTCGGGCCGGTTGACCGAGAAAACGAGAGAGGCCTCGTAGGTTCCGTTTTTCTTTCTCTCACCCGATGCCAATCGACCCGACCGTTCCTCCACCTTGTATTTGTAGTCAAAACCTCTAGAGGTTTTGGAGACATCGGTCCCTTTCTTGACCTGATAATAGGGCGGACGCACTTCGACTTTCTTTTCCACCACCCGATCCTGATAAACCACTTTAGTCTCGGGAACCTTGACAATTTTCTCTTTCACCTCGGCCGGTTTGGAATTCGACAAGCCAAGCTTCCGCCGAACCTTTTCCGGAATGGGAGAAAGCATGAGACCCGCCATCAATACAATCATGAGACAAAGAAGGATCAACAAAGCCGGATTGCGGCTTGGGGTCCGTCGCGTCACTCCCTCGATATTGTATGCGGATTTTCTTCGAGCCATCGTCGTTTCCCGGTCATTCATAAACCAGCGGGACAAAAGGGAAAGGGTTTTCAAATCGTTTGAAGTCGCTAGGCTTTCTCCATGAGCCGCGAAGAGATCAAACGACTCACCGAACTTGCTTCCTGCGGAGGATGAGCGTCCAAACTCGGCCAAGCCGAACTCACGCAAGTCTTGCGTGGCCTCTCCAACATCTCTGATCCGGACCTGCTCATCGGCTCTGCCAGCTCCGATGACGCTGCCGTTTACCGTATCAACGACGAGAACGCACTAGTACAAACCCTCGATTTCTTCACCCCGATCGTCGATGACCCCTACCTGTTCGGCCAAATCGCCGCTGCTAATTCACTGTCCGACATTTACGCCATGGGGGGGCGTCCGATCACCGCGATGAATATCGTAGCCGTTCCCACGGATCTCCTCGATCTTGATACCATCAATCAGATTCTGCGAGGGGGAGCCGATAAGGTTGCCGAGGCCAAGTGTTCGATGGCCGGCGGACACACCGTCCAAAACCCGGAACCCCTCTACGGACTCTCGGTCACCGGCTTGATTCATCCCGAAAAGGTAATCTCAAACGCCGGGGCAAAACCAGGCGACCTTCTCCTTCTCACCAAACCCATCGGAACCGGAATCATCTCGACCGCGATCAAACGCGGGATCTGCCCACCCGAACTCGAGACAAAGGTTTCGGAACAAATGGCCCAACTCAACACTCCAGGGTCATCCATCGCAGCGGCCGGTCTGACCCGCGCGGGGACCGACGTCACGGGCTTCGGGCTCCTCGGTCACCTGAGCCACCTTTGCCGCGAGTCCGAAGTGACGGCGATGATCGATTCCAACGCCGTTCCAGCAATCGACAAGCTCGTGACGGACTTCATCAAGCAAGGCTGTGTTCCGGGTGGAAGCCGGGAAAATCTACGCCTTGCGAGGGAATTTACCTCTTTTGGAAAGGAGGTGCCGGAAGAAGGACAAACCCTCCTTGCAGATGCGCAGACATCGGGCGGCCTCCTGCTAGCGGTCCATCCAGACAACCTCGATCAGGCCAAAGAAATGCTCCTCGAAACCGGAGCCGCCATTGCCACCCAAATTGGGGAACTGGCTCCGGCGGGTGGATCTCACGTCGTTGTCAGTTAAACGAGCCTATTCGGAGGTCTCAGCAGCAACTGGCTTTTTCTGCGGGGGATCCGGCTTGAACTTGGTCACCAAGAAGCCGCCCAGAGCAGCCAAACCAATCCCGGTGTAGAACTGCCACTTCACTCCTCCGAACCCACCTTCCGGTGGATGCATCCACAAAGCCAC
>JBMYLT010000023.1:19702-24765 GCA_049596615.1 Akkermansiaceae bacterium
CTACCGGAGCTCCAGCAAAGATAATCGACATTACCGCGGCCGGACTTCCTTTCGCCCCAAAGGCCAACAGGACTCCAAGCGCTCCCAGTGCTCCGACCGTCCCCGCGATAAGAGACCATTTGAATCCGACCCCGGTGAATTTTAGATTCGAACCTGAAATTTTCAACAAGACGAGAGGAGCAAGAACGGCCACCAAAAAGTAGGCGATCCCCACGACCAAAAAGGCCTTGTAGCGGCCAAACTCGGGATCCTTCATCCCCATCGCCCCTTTATGCAGGAACACTCCGTAAAGCCCCCAAAAGGCAACCGTCATCAGCGCAAATCCTAACCAGTTCATTTTTTTTATCGCCGCCATTCTCGATCGATCTGCTGTTAGTATCACTCATGCTTCCTAGGCTGCCACTAAAAAGTGATCACGCCCCGCCCGGCAATTTCTCTCTCAGATCATCGGGGATCTCCACTGCCTTCATGGACTCAAGATCCACGCAAACCGAAGCCATTTCGCCAGTAGCATACACGTCTTCGCTACCCTCCACCCCGATCTCGAAATGGTATCGCACTGAGCGGGTTCGCAACTCGGCAATCTCAACAGTGACCGTGACGACATCGCCAAACCGAACCGGCTTCTTGAAATCCGCACTCGCACCAACTCTCGGCCACCCGAGACCCCCCTGATGCAAAAGCACTCCGCGATCCCGCAGGAAAGCGTGCTCAGCCGACTCCATCCAGCGGTAAAAATTTGAAAAGTGCACAATGCCCGCGAGGTCCGTCTCAAAAAACTCCACCGGCTTACTCCAGGTATAGGCCGCACTCACTTCGTCACCACCTTCCCAAAAATTTCCTCAAATCCTTCGGCCATCGCGCCGACATGATAACGAATCCCAACAGCAAGCCGACCCTTTTCTCCCATCACCTCCCGGTCGGAGTCGTCAAGAACCTGACGCAGACCCCGAGCCAGATCAGAGGACGATTCAGGCTCCACCAGCACTCCGCAACCTGACTCACCCACAATCTCCGGAAAGGCCGAGGCTCTTGGCATCACCACCGGCACTCCACAGGCCATCGCTTCCACAACATACAAACCAAAGGCCTCCGGAATGACCGTCGGGACGGTGAAGACCTTCAAGCTCTTCAAAAAATCCACCTTTTCGGATCGCTTCAGATCCGGATACCACTCGACACGATCTGCTACTCCGGCTTCTTCCAACCGCTTTTTCAAGCCTTCCACATACTCCTTGTCTCCCCCTCCCATCGTTCCAGCTACCGCCAAAACGAGCGATGGATCATTGAGTTGAATAAAGGCATCGACGAGAATCCCAAGCCCCTTTCCATGGCACATCCTTGACAAAAACCCGATGCGATTCTTTGGCTCAGCCCGGCCATACCCGGTGAGATCAATTCCGTTTGGAACCACCTGGATGGCGCCGGGCTCGAGATCCAACTGGGATTCCATCACCCCGGCATAAAACTGACTTGGAGCCACCATGACATCGGTTTCCCGCACTCGCCTCCCCATCTCATCCCACGCTTGTTTGCGCCATGGATCAGGAAGTCCGTTCAGAAACGAATCCTCCCCCTGAAATGTCACTACCACCGGGATTCTCAAACGAGACTTCAATGTTCCAGTAAGACCTGCCAGCAGGGCATTCGAAAGCACCACGACATCCGGGCGTTCCTCCCCTTCCAACCACGCCACCAGCTTGTCGGTTTCCCGCCCCAGGTTGCTCTCTTCGAGACGCAACATCTTGCAGGTCATCTCCCCCTGTTCCCGAGCCGAGGTCAAATGGCTCCGCTTTGCCACCGCCCGCAAAAGCGCGGGCTTGTTAAGCAATCGGTCAACCCAGCGGGGCAACTTCCGAAAGATCCCGTACTTTTCTTGAAGGAATACATTGACGCCTCCAAAAAAAACCGGAGTCGCCTTATCAACTCTCTCTTCATCCAATCGCAGAGGCAGATACATCGGCACCAAATGGGCCGTGTGCCCCCGGGCGATCAATTCCCTCGCCAGTGCATTGTCCCGCATGCAGGCGCCGCAGTAATAACTGCCCGTTCCCGCTGTCAGAATGGTGACCCTCATCCAATGGTTAGAGACTGCCGTATCATCACGAAAAAACAACCCAATCCCTCACTGGCCTCTGGTCTTTCCCGTCTTTGTCACGATTTGGTCAGTGACATCAAGGAAGTCGCCAAGGCCATGAAATTGCCGCTCCACTGATCCCAGTGGTTTTTGATGAACTCAGCTGGAATCGGAACAATCCAGTAGGGAGTCTCGTTGTAGACAGGCGGATCCGGACGCGAAAAGAGGAAGACCTCCTTTTCTCCTTTCACCACAAAGCCATTCGCCCGCCGACCATTCCGGTTATCCCGGAGAATCGCGCTGAGGTCCCGGTCTTCAGAAACCACTTTGCGATACTGGTGGCTGAAGAGCGGCTCAAAATGCCCAACGGTGGACCGGTGGGAATCTGCTTGGGATCCGGCAACCCGGTCCTTTTCAGAGTCCTTGCGATACTGGCCCGCCACGCTGGTATTGAACCAATTGAATCCCGGAACGTAGCGTCCCAAAAAGTGTCCCGCAGGCCAAAACGCTCCCGTGATCACGTCCTTCTGGCTGGTCAGGGAGACCAGCAAAGGGCCTCCTTCTACCTCTTCGACGCCCCGTTCCTTGTAGGCCGTCACTAATTGCCGGGCCTTGATCGCAGAACCGGCCGAATTCAAGGAAATGGCCAAGTCCGCAGGAAAATCGGCTCGTTTCAACTTTTCGCCCCGGGCTTTCGCGATCGCGACTTGTGCAGCCATGGCTTCCCCCATGGCACTTTCCAAAAGGGCCCCGCCTAACGAATGACCGACCATGATTACTCGGTTCTTACGATGGGCCTGACGGGCGGTCATTCCCAGTTCGTGAAGAGTCGCGACTCCAGCTACCCCACCAGCCCGGAGGGCAGCCGCCCGTCGATGGAAGAAATCCACACCAACCGGGAAGGTCGATAGAGACCTTCCCCGCCAGCTCACGAAAATACCCATCGTTTTTTGATCAGTAGCTTCTCCCAGTTTTACCAGCACCTCGCGAAAATCTTCAAGATCACTACTCCCTGAAATCACGTTTCTTGAGGCATTGTGATTCCATCCGTGAATGTAGATCAACAGGAGGAGGGGCACTTTGGACTCGGCCTTGATCTGACTTGTCACCTGGTCAAGTTGACGACGACTAATCAAATCACCCTGGTCATCCATCTCCACATGGCCGAGAACCACGCCATTCTTCAAGGTCTCAACGCTCAGGGCCGGCGACTGACGGTAGCCGGAATTGCGGGCACACGAGCAAACAAAAATCGAAAGAAGCAGGAGAAGAAAAATCCGCACAACATCCTTAGAAATAGCGGATGGCCTCAAAATGTCCTCTCAAATCGCTCGATGTTGGCATTGTCTGGCTCGATGGCCGACAAGACAAGTTCAGCCCACCGAAGCAGGCGATGCCGAAGCTTGAACCGTTTTCCCGTGAGCAAGATCATTCGGAAGATCAGCGAACTCGGAGACACGATCGAAGAGCTCCGTGTAATCCTTGTCCATGAGATCACCAATCAGACAATCTGTGAGATCGTGTCGAATCTCGGCATACTTGGCGACGACATCCTTGAAGCTGAAGTCCTCGTCGTAAAACGCGTAAACCAGTTTACGCATCCATTCGATCCCCTGACAAACACGTTTTCCGTAATCACGAAACTGCTCCGCCCCAGTATCTCCGGCATCAAGTGCCCGTCCCACCGCATCCGCTCCCATTGAGCCGGTGGTCAGAGCAAGATATACCCCGGACGAAAACACCGGATCTAGGAAAGCGAAAGCGTCGCCGATCAGCAACAAGCCATCGGTTGCGCAATTTTCAGCGCGATAAGAATACTCACCCGTTACCCAATACTCACCAAACTGCTCACCTTCGGAGAGGTGTTCCTCGACCCACTTATTTTCTTTAATCTCACGCTCGTAGATCGCGGCAAGATCCCGCCCATCTCGATAGAGATAATCTCGTTCGGCGACAATCCCGGTGCTGACAATATCATCTTTCAAGGGAATGTTCCAAAACCAACCCTTGTTGGGAACATAGGCCACCGTGGTCGCCCCTTCATCGATTCCTGGGTCACGTTTGGCCCCCTTGTAGAGGGTCCAGATGGCGATCTTGTTCAGCTTGGGATCACGTTTACGCCACTTTTTCTTCCGTTGAAACAACGCATCCCGCCCCGAGGCATCCATGGTCATACGAGACCTAATTTCAAAACGACGCCCTTCTTCGTCTTCCGCCACCGCACCGGTAACCACTCCATCGTCCTCCAAAAAATCGAGCACCTTGATTCCCTCGCGCACATCTGCCCCGGCTTCCCGCGCTCTCTTCATCATCATGCTGTCGAAGGTCTTGCGATCGACCTGCCAAGTCTTGGCCCGGGGATGATCGGTGTGCTTGGAAAAATAAAAGGGAGCCGACAATTCACCGTCCGGGCTCACAAACTGGACGCTTTGTTTCACTTGAAATCCTTCGGCGTCCAAGCGATCGGTCATACCGATTCGGTCGAGCGTGTCCCAGCAGTGCGGGATCAAGGATTCGCCCACGTGGTAACGCGGGAAATGCTCCTTCTCCAAAACGATGACCTTGCGCCCTTGTTCCTCCGCAAGAATAGTGGCAGCCGTTGCTCCGGCTGGGCCGGCCCCAATGATCAGAACGTCACAATCGTAGGATGAGTTGGAAGTCATAAAATCTCTGTTGGTAGAATTTCAATGATCCGGGCCAAAACATTTTCGTCTTGATCCAGCAGTTCATTGTAACGCCCAAACAGGAATTTACTATCGCCCGGTGGAAAAAAATCGGCGTGGAAATCGGCTCTTTTGATCCTTAAAAAACCCCGCGGCCGGCTGTCATAACGTAACCCGCTTTCGTTCAATAGGGCACCCAAGGGGCGCCCTCCGGCTCGAATTGCAGCGCCGAGATCCTCAGGAAAAAATTCTAGGAAAATTCGGATCACTCCATACTCCACCGGCCGGTTTTTGACCTTCAGCAAAACCTCACGAAGATAGCT
>JBMYLT010000023.1:24775-64035 GCA_049596615.1 Akkermansiaceae bacterium
CTTTCCCCCTCCCTTTCCTCGTTCAATATCTCCAAGGTCACCTCTCCGCCATGAAAAGCCGCCAAGGTTGAGGTCATGTCGTGCTCGTGGCAAAGCAGGCTCCGGCAGGGCTGACCTACTTCGGCAGGTTCCACCTTTTCCAGGGCCACCCCGGAAAGCTTCCCAAGGAGCAGGTCCCCGATGTCCGGCTCTTCGGTCATTGGTTAGACCAATTTGTCCGTCCGGTGTTCCGGAAGGAAAAAGTCATGCAATATATTATCGACGCACAAGAGGCCATCCCGCTCGAGAACGATTTCCCGGCCTGCGACGTGGAGTAATTCCTCGTCTGTCAGCTGAGACAATTCCTTGTCCCATCGGGAGAGGACATCGACGCCATACTTTTCCTGGAAATGCCCAGCATCGACCCGGCCGAGTTTCATCCGCAGGATAAACTCGCGGATCATCCGCTGTTCCTCGGTGGTTCGAAAACTGCGTTTGGTTGGCATCCTGCCCGCTTCGATCGCCGCTACGTAGTCATCGATTTCAGTGAGGTTTTGGTAATGCGTTCCAGCGGCATGCGAAAAAGACGCCACCCCGAGTCCAAGCAGGTCGGCCCCTCCCCAGAGAGAATCGCGATAAATGAACTTGGTCTTTCCGGGGTCCCGCACTGCTGTATAGCCGGAACCCACGGTATACCCAGCCTCTTCGAGCCTGGCAAAGGCCTCTTTGACCCAACGACGCTTGGTTTGCCAATCCGCCACCGGAGCCACCAACTTCCCGGTATCTTTCATCTCACGATAGATCGTGGTATTATAAGGAATCTCCATCTGGTAAATGGTGACGCTGTCCGGCTCCAGCTCGATGGTCCGCTCGATGTTCTTCTTCCAATTTTCCTCGGTCTCCTCGATCATTCCCGCGATTAAATCGATGTTGATTTGCTGGAACCCTTCAGCCCGGGCCCGTTCGTAGGCACGGCCCACTTCCTTCGACCGGTGGGCTCTTCCGTTGATCTCAAGAATATGGTCATCGAAGTTTTCAATACCGAGGCTCAGACGGGTCACACCAATGTCTTTAATCGCGGCTAGCTTGCCTGAATTGAGGGTGCCGGGCTCGCACTCGAAAGCAACTTCCTCGGCCGCGTCCCAAGGCAAAATGGCTTTCATTCGGTCAGTGAGGCTACCCAGCTGCTTGGCGGAAAGGTAGGAGGGAGTCCCTCCTCCAAAATAGACGAACTGAGGCTTCCTTCCCTCGATCAGTGGCTTGCGTGCCATCATCTCAAGCTCCTGAACGGTGGAATCGAGGTAATGCTTAATCTCGTCCGCGTTCTTATCGGTGTAGACGCGGAAGTAGCAAAAGTGACAGCGCTTTCGGCAGAAAGGAATGTGATGGTAGAGCCCAAGTGGTATCCCGTCGCCCGGAGATCGCTGGTAAACTTCCTCCACTCGTTCATTTTCTTTCTCACTCCAAAACGAGAAGGGAGGGTAGTTGGAGATAAAGTAATTCCCCGCTCTGGTTTCCTTTTTTTGATCGGCCACCGCACTCATCTTCAGGGAAAATGAAGCAAACTTGGAATATTTCACGGAAGAAATGCCGCGGATTTTTTCTTCTGCGATTCCCGCGCGAAGGCTTTTTCACCTCCTCCGTCTCGATAAATCCACCAACATTTGGACGCCGTGACAGAAAAGTCACAAGCTGGGAGCCTCGACAACTAAGCTACTGCCGTTTTATCTACGGGCAGAAATGGAACACATTCTCATAGTTGAGGACGAAATCGACATCGCCAATCTGGTCGCCTTCAACCTGGAACGCAGCGGCTTTCAGGTCACCATTGCTTCCGACGGTCGTGAAGGCCTGGAAAAGGTGCTTCAAGAGCAACCCTCTCTCGTCATTCTTGATCTCATGCTTCCGGGGATGGACGGCTACCAGGTGCTCAAGGAAATGCAGCGCGATTCCCGCAGTCATGCCATCCCGGTCCTTATGCTGACCGCCAAAGGTCAGATCGACGACCGCATCAAGGGACTCGAATTGGGAGCGGACGACTACATCACAAAACCTTTCAGCCCCAAGGAACTGATTTTGCGAGTCAAGGCGATCATCAAACGGAATCGTTCCACCCCCGGCTCGGTGGTCTTCTCCTTTGGTCCCTTTCGCTTCGACAAAAACAGCCTCACTTTTTATCTAGAGAAAGAGCCACTTTCTCTCACCTCGACCGAGTTCAAACTCCTCCTCTTCCTTTGCCAACGAGCTGGACAAGCTCAGGACCGAAACGAACTACTGAAGGTCGTCTGGGGTTACAATGATGACGTTCATAGCAGGACGCTCGACACTCACATGAAACGCCTCAGGCAAAAACTGGGCGACTCAGGTTCCCTGATTGAAACCATCCGTGGTGTGGGATACCGCGTCCGCGAAGTCGAATGAACTATTTCGCCTATGCCTTCGCCATCGTCTTTCTCGTTTTGTTCATTCTGGCAAGACGAAAGGCTAGTGCGGCAGAACACACGCTGACGCGTCTTAAAAAAGACACCGATGAGCTCCTGAAGCAGGCCGAGGTAAATCAGAACAAGGAAATCCAGCACCTGCTCGACGCACTCCCCCATCCTTTTTTCTCAATTGATGGCAAGGGAATCATCGCCCGTTGCAACAACCCGGCCAAGCAACTATTCGGAACCCGGGAAATCCTCAACCGCCCCGTCCGGCAGGTCTTTCTCGATTCACCAATCATTTCTTCGCTGACCCGGGTGCTCGATTCACCCGAAGTCTATCGAGAAAAACTCCGCCTTCCGCCCACGTCGGTCTTCTCCTCAAAATACGTCGACAAGGATTCCTTTTGGGTCATGGACCTGCGGCCCACCAGCCTTGGGAGCGATGACATTGAGTTCCAGCTCATCATGCGCGACATCACGCCAGGCGTTCAATCGGACCAAGTGCGGCAGGATTTCGTGGCAAATGCCTCCCACGAACTTCGAACTCCCCTTTCGATCATTTCGGGCTACCTTGAAAACCTCACCGAGGAGGGTGGGCTCGACGACCACGCGATCGCCGCCAAAATGCTCGACACCATGGTGCGGCATGTTACCCGCATCAACCGCATCGTGGAAGACATGCTGGTGATCTCACGACTAGAATCCGATGATGCCGCTCCTCTTAAGCTGGCTCCGTTTCGCTTTGCTCATTGCGTTCAGGACATTGTCGAACGTCTTGATCTCGTGATCGCAAAGCAAGGTGCCAGAATTGTCGTCGATGTGCCCGACATTGAGGTCGTTGGTGATCAATTTTACTGGACCCAGATTCTTTTCAATCTGGTCGAAAATGCTCTCAAGCAAAACCCCAGTATCCCTCTAAAAGTCAAAATCAAGGCCTCTCAAGACAAGGACAGAAATCTCACCGTGCGCATTTCCGACAACGGTATTGGCATCCCCGCAAGCGATCTTCCCTTCATCTTCAAACGTTTCTACCGAGTCGCAAAACACCATTCACAAACCCAGATCAAGGGCACGGGCCTGGGTCTCTCCATTGTGATGAGAGCGGTCGAAGCTCACAAAGGAAAGATCTCGGCCTCCTCCACTCCTGGCGTCAAAACGACCTTCGCCATCAAAACACCGCCTCTCAAGGCCAGCTGAGGCCCGCAATTCGCGTCCCTCAGTTCTTGCCTGCGAGCCCTCCATTCGTGAGGCTTCTCGCGTCGTGAGTTCTCCATACAGGAATCCACTCCTTTCCACCGCACTTGTGGTTGCGGGCTCTTTTGCCATTCTTTTCCCGGCCTGGCTTCCGGACAGCCCTGCCCTTCCGACCGAAGAGGGCATCGTTGAAGGACTTCAGCTCATCCTGCTTCTGGCCACCTCGGCCTTCTGGTTTGGAGCAGCCCGACCCGCAGGCAAAGTGGGTCCCTTCTATCAGATCATGGGAGCGATCTGCCTGGGATCGGCTCTGGGCGAAGCGGACACCCTGATCGAACGCACCACGGTCTTTGCCGTCGAATGGTTTTACCTCCCTCTCGGAATCTTCGCCTTGATCAAGTTCCGCAAACATCGACGTCACCTCGGCGAGTTTATCAATGAGTTTGTCTCGCGCCCTGCAGCCGGCTTTTTCGCTTCTGCCTTCATGCTCATTTTCGTTCTCGCCCGCTTTCTCGGCACTCCGGTGCTATGGAAAGCCTCTCTCGGCGAAAACTACCATCGCGATGTCCCGGCCACAGTCGAAGCGTATCTCGAACTCCTCGCCTGCTACCTTCTTCTCATCGGAACCATCGGTCTCTGCCTCGCCCCTCGAGGCCACGACCCAACTGCGATCGACTAGATGAATGTTCCTTCGCTGATTCTGGGCAACTCCTCGAAGCGCTTCTCCGGGGTCACCTCTACCATGCTGCAAACGCTGCCCGAGGTTCGCAAACTGATGCCGCTCGTCGTAATGAGCCCACACCATCTTCCCAGAGGAACTCCCACCCTCCGCTTTCGTGACCTAATCTCCCTTAACGACCAAAACCGTGTTTTTCATGCCCGCCGCAATGACGAAATGATCCAGGCCCTGGCAGCCCGCAAACTCGGCGCGCGAATCAAGATCATCTTCACCTCCACCGCCCAGAGACATCACACCCGGTTCACCCGCTGGCTCATGTCGCAAATGGACGGCATTATCACCACTTGCTCAGCCGCCAATTCATACCTTGGGAGTCCGGCCGATGTCATCATCCCCCACGGCATCGATCTGCAACGATACCAGCCACCATCTGACCGGAAAGAAGCATGGTGCAAACTCGATTTGCCCGGCAAATTTGGCATCGGAGTCTTCGGACGAATTCGTCCCTCAAAAGGAATCGATGTCCTTGTCGACGCCGCCATTCCCGTCCTCAAAAATAATCCCGAACCCACCGTGGTCATCGTCGGTGAAACGACCCCGAAGTTTCGCGATTACCAAAAGTGGATTGAATCGAAGATCAGGAAAGCCGCACTTTCCAAACGCATTATCTTTCTCGGAAAGCAACCCTCCGAGGCCCTCCCCGGATTGTTTCAAGGCATGAAAATCGTCGCTGCTCTTTCTCGGAGCGAAGGCTTTGGTCTCACCATCCCCGAAGCGATGGCCAGCGGATGCGCAGTGCTCGCCTCCCACGCCGGCGCCTGGCGAGACATCATCACCGAAGGAGACCACGGATTTACCGTCCCGGTGGAGGACACCGCAGCAACCACCAGAGCATTGGAAAAGCTCATCCAATTGGATTCCAAATCACTTGGACAGGCCGGACGAAAGCACGTTGAAAAGCACTACACCATACAGAGGGAAGCCAAAGCCCTCGTTGACTTCTATCAAAAAATCCTGCAGCAGAATTCAGCTTACTAGCGCTGGATCGCGTTCTGAATTCCGTTGGCAGCCTTCTCAAGATCGCGCCCCATCCCAGCCATGGTATGACAGCTAGTCAGCCCGCTGAGAGCTGAAATCACGAGACTGAGGGCGAAAAATTTAATGATCTTCATTGATTTGATTAAGGTTTCCTTACTTCTGGCAGAATCCAGACTCGATTCAAGCGAGCATTTTACGAAAGCCCCTAAATTCGGCCTTGAATTCATGAGTGCTTATGAACAATCGCTAGTCCGGGGCAATTAACGCCGGCCCCAAACACTCAGATCGTTTATGAAGGGCTCAAATCTACTTTTTTCTCTCTTCCTTGTTCTTCTCATCCCCTCTCAGGCCGAGCAAATTGTCTTCAGTGAAGTCATGTATCACCCCCCTGTGGGAGGACATGAATTCATCGAGGTCCAAAACCTGACAGCCACCCCTTTCGACATCGCGAAATGGGAGCTCACCGACGGGGCCTCCTTCACCTTTCCCGACTTCTCGGACGGTGCACCTCTAGACTCGTTCTTGAAAGCCTTCGAAAGGATCATTCTCTGCGACACCGATCCCGCCTCTTTTCGCGCTACTTACAACGTCCCCACTTCCATTCGCATCTTTGGCCCCTGGACCGGCCAACTGGCTAACAGAGGCGAGCGAATCACCCTCGCCGATAAAAACGGCACGGTACGTTGCACCCTCCGTTACGACGACCGCCACCCCTGGCCTCTCACCGCCGATGGTGCGGGGCACAGCCTCGTCTTGGTCGACGACAGCTATGCCATCAATGACTACCGGGTCTGGGAGGCCGCTCCACCCACCCCGGGGTTTTCCACTCCCTTCAGCGCCGAGGAACCTTTCCCCAATCCCGAAGTCAACCTGACCGTCGGAATCCCCTTCGTAAATTACGGAGACCGCTGGGACTTCAATGATCAGAATCTAGACCTAGGCCTAGACTGGGATCTTCCCGGCTACAACTACAGCCACCCCGGATGGACACTCGAAAACGACGCCGGAAACAACGGAGGACTCTACGGCTTCGAAAATTCGGCCCTTCCCGCACCGGGCCTGCAAACTCCCCTTCTCGACAGCAGCAATCAGGACAACCACATCACCTATTATTTCCGTAAGGAATTCACTTATAATGGAGCGACCACCGGGGCCAACGTCACCATCGACGTCATCACCGATGATGGAGTTTACTTCTATCTCAACGGCAATCCGGTAGGAGGAGTCGGCACCACCGCCGACGCTGGTTGGAAAACCACCGCCACCCGAACCGTAGGGAATGCCACCGAGGAACTGGCAGTCGCCACCAACAACGGCTCCGCTCTCGTCGCAGGCACCAACGTCCTTTGTGCCGAGGTGCATCAAACGAACGCCGGAAGTTCCGATTGCGTCTTCGGCGCAAGACTCAGCATCGCCGCTCCCTCAAGCCCGAGTCTGGTGATCAATGAGGTCCTCCCTACGGCGGCCGGTTTCGTGGAAATTTATAATCCCGGCGCGTCTCCCGTCGATCTCACCGGGTGGTACCTCAGCGACTCGCCTGGAAATTTGAACAAATACCAGATCCCCGCAGGCACTACCGTTCCAACTTCCGGATTGGTTGTCATCAATTACACCGATGCCGGCCTCAATCCGGAAGCTGACACCGTCATCTACCTGACCGAGCCAAATGGCACTACCATCGCCAATGCCATTGATGCACCCGTCCCTCTCGACGGTCGCTCCCTCGGCCGAAAGGGTGATGGTTCCTCTTCATGGTTCCTTTTCTCCCAACCCAGCCCCGGCGCTCCCAACGCAAGCAGTTCTTCAGAACTCAGCGTAAAGATCAATGAAGTTTCCTTTGACCAGAACGGCACAACCTCCTGGATCGAGCTCTACAATCCCGCCCCAGCTACAATCGCCGCTGACGGTCTTTTCCTCGCCAGCTCTCCCGACTTCTCGGACAAAGTTCCACTCACTGGCACCATCAATGCCAAGGGTTTTCTGGCGCTCAATAAATCCTTCACCGCCGATGGGGACGAACTACTTCTGTTTCTCCTAAGTGGAACCGACGCCGTCTTGGATGCCGCCGCAATTCCTTTCCAATCGCCACGGAACTTTTCCGCCGCACACCCCGATGGCTCCGGAGTTTTCTTCGCAAGCTCCACTGGTACACGCAACACCCCCAACAACCCAGAACGAATTACCTCCGTCGTCTTTAATGAATTGATGGTCGATCCACCCACCGAGTCGCGTGATGGTGAATTCATCGAGCTCTTCAACCGGTCGGCCTCGTCCGTCGACCTCTCCGGATGGCGTTTTACAGACGGAATTGATTTCACCTTCCCGTCCGGCACCACCTTGTCGGCCGGGGCATACCTCGTCATCGCCGCCAACGAAAACTTCATCAACTATCCGAACCTTGTCGGACAATATTCAGGTTCCTTGGCCAACGGGGGCGAGCTTCTTCGCCTCGTTGATTCTTGGGGTAATCCCGTTGACGAAGTTCATTATCACACGGGAGGCAACTGGCCCGAACTCGCCGGTGGTCAAGGAAGCAGCCTCGTCCTGCGCCACCCCGATATGGACAATTCCGTTGCCAGCGCATGGACGGCTTCCGATGAAAGCAATAAATCTTCCTTCAAGCAATTCACCATCTCAGAACAATACCTCGACAACAACAGGCGCGGCGCGGCCAGCGACTACAAGGAGCTTCACATGCAAGCCGTCGGCGACGCCCACCTCGCCCTCCGAAACCTCAACCTTTCCCGCAACGGCAGCGGCAATATCCTCCCAGGCTCCGGTGTCACTTTGGCCACCGGAGGATCCGCAAACAACGGTTGGCTCTGCCAGGGGACCCACCACGCCAGCACAGTTTCCAATGGGGAATTCCATCTCATCTCCACCGGTCACGGCGACGTCAAAGCCAATCGCTGCGAGATTGATGTCACCTCAATTCAGGACAATGACACCCTCAACTTCACCTTCGAAGCACGCTGGATTTCCGGCAAGCCCACCCTGAATGTGCAAACCTGGGACCGTTCTTTCGGCGGCACCATCTATCTTCCCGTGCCCCGTAGTCTCGGCAGTCCGGGTGCTCCCAACCCCATAGCACTCTCCGCACCCGCCCCCACCTTGAACGGTCTGGTCCACAGCCCACCCGTACCCACCTCAAGCGACCCAGTGCGCGTTACCGTCGAGGCCAGCGACGCCGACACCGTCACCCTTCGCCATCGTCTCGACAGCGTCTCGGGCAATGGAACCTGGAACAGCAGCCAGATGTTTGACGACGGTGCGACCGGGGGTGATGAAATTGCGAACGATGGCATTTATTCAGTCACTCTGACCAACTACCAGAGCGATAATTCCATCGTCCAATTTTACGTCGAAGCCTCTTCCGCCGAAGGCACAACGATCCAGCCATCCCCGGCTCCACAGAAACCGGCGATGTGGGTCGTCGACAACTCCACCCATCCCACCAACCTCCGCATCCAGCGTTTTGTCATCTCAGCCCGCGACCGTGCGGCATCCGGCAGCACCGGGGAAACCGCCACCTTCGACTACGATTTTCCAAGGCTCTCGAACCAGTATTTCAACACCACCTTCATCAGCAACGATCGCGATATCATCTACAACTGTGAGATGCGAAAGAGCGGCAGCCCGTGGACCCGCTCGGGAAACGACGACTTCTCCCGCATGAAGTGGAAAACGCCCGCTGACCGTCGATTCCGCGGCTACACTAAGCGGTCAGTCGACAATGATGCCGGAGGCGGCCGCGCCTACCACAACCGCATCATCCGCTACTGGCTCTACCTCCTGGGCCATCCCGCGAACGAGAACGAATTTGTGCGCGTCATCATCAACGGAGGGAGTGCCTCGCTTCGGGAAGACATCGAGCCAAATGCAAACGATTTCCTAAAACGTAACTGGGAGGACGGACACAAGGGGGAGCTCTACCGGATCGACGACGAATGGTGGTTCCAGGATAACTGGAGTCGCGGCCAGCGCAATGCCACCTGGGAATTTAAAGGAACCTACGAACCAGAACGCTACTCATCCGAGTGGATCAAGAGGTCCCGGGAGACCGAGCACGATTACTCTTCATTCATCAACTGGGCCGAAATGGTCGGCACCAACTCGTTCAACCGCGAAGAAATCGAGCGGACCGCTGACATCGACATGATGGCGGCCAATGCCGTTGTCCGCGGATGGTGCGACGACTGGGACACCCTCACCCGCAACCGTGGCAAGAACGGACACTTCCTTCGCAGGGTGACCGACGGTCGCTGGATGCTTATCCAATGGGACTCCGATCTGACCTTCGGAAATTCCAACGCCCCCTTCATCGGGAACCTCGCCGGCGTCCGGAACTTTTTTTTCAAGCCCTATGTTCAGCAGCGAGTGAACCACTACCTCAATGAGATGGTGCAAAAATACACCGCCAATTCCGCCCGCCTCGATGCCTGGTTCCAGTGCGAGGAAAATGCTTCGTCATCTTATTCCAGCAACGAACCAACCTACAACAGCTGGAACCAGAATCGCATTTCCACCGCTAATTCAACCATCGGCACAGCTCTAAACACTCCCTTCAATGTGACCTCCGGGAATGGCTCTTCACTGTCAACCTCGGCCGACACTATCTCGCTGAGCGGAACGAGCGGAGCCAACGCCTTCAGCATCACCGTGGTCGGCCAACCTTGGGTCACTTATCGATTCACCGGTACCACCAGCTGGACCCTCGAAGGCATCCAACTCAGCCAAGGCGTCAACCAGCTCGAGGTACAGGCGATCGACCAAGAAGGTAACGTCACCGGAACCGAAGTCTTCACCGTCAACAAAAGTGGCAATGCCGCACCGGTGATCGTTCTTGATGCCGACCCCGGCTCATACCGCATTCCGATTAACACCCCTTTCGAAATCGGTGCCGGCGAAAGTTATGACCCCGAGGGAACCAATCTCAGTTTTACCTTCCAACTGGCAGGTGGCCCTGGAATCACCAATCCCACCCCTTCCAGCGCCACCGTGGCCTTCAACACCCCGGGACATTACGAATTGACGGTCACGGCAACTGATGAAGATGGTGTGCAGTCCCAGGCAATCCGGGAAATCGTGGCCTACGCAAACTCCGGATGGGATCCCTTCAATCAGGACATCCTGCTCGACCACTGGACCACCGAAAATCTTCCTCTCAAGGACGGCACGACACAATCCGCCTCCTACTCATTTGACGAAACCCCCAACCGACTCTCCGTGAAAGTGGAAATGGACTCTGCCAAACCACTGACACTGAACTCGCCCGAGCACCCCCGAATGTGGCGTAACACTCCTGGAGAGCTTTGGTCCTTTGCCTCAGAGGTGACTCTGGCCACCGTCCAGCAAGGTGACTTCTTTGCCGGAATCATTGCTGATGGCATCGAGAATGGCTCACCGGTTCGCTTTAGCATCGGCATCGATGATGGAGACTTCCTCCGGGTCAAAAAAGTCACGACCTCCGGCACCAGCACCCTCACCTCGATGGCATGGACGGAGAAGAAAGCCGTTATTCGCATTGTCAGAACCGCTACCGGGATCGACCTTCAATACCGGAACCAGCCCGGCGTCTGGCAAACACTTCGCAGCGCGGACGGCATCATGAGCTACTCTCGAGTCGGCTTGTTTGTCGCGACCGATTCGGCGCAAGCGGTGCGAATCGAATTCGACGACTCACTACTAGTCGACCCCTCGCTCAGCAGCCCGACTCTCGAGCACTTGAGGATTACCGAGGTCATGTATCACCCCGTCGGCGGATCCTCCCTCGAGTTCATCGAGATCCAAAACACTGGCTCCGAACCTTTATCTCTCAATGGCGTTTCCTTTGACGAAGGGCAGCCGTTCGCAGCCTTCAGTTTTGGAAACATTACTCTGGCTCCCGGTCAATATGCCGTACTCGTGGCTGACGAAATAGCCTTCGCAAGTCATTACGGAAACAGCATCCCCATCGCCGGAATCTGGGCCTCGGGCGCCCTCTCCAATGGTGGCGAAAACGTCGAACTCCGCGACCCCCTTGGCAACACTATTCACAACTTTACCTATAATGACCAAGCTCCCTGGCCGGTCGAGGCGGACGGTATCGGCCCATCCCTTGAAGTGGTCGACCCCGAGGGCGACTACAATGATCCGCTGAACTGGCGCGCCTCCGCCTTTACCGACGGCAGCCCGGGTGCTGCCGAAGCCATAGATGCGGATGGCGATGGATTGAGCGATATTCGCGAAAATGCCCTCGGAACCAATCCCAACCTTACTGATACCGATGGAGACGGAATTCCTGATGGAGAGGAAACAGTAGCGGGCACCGATCCACTCGACGCCTCAGACTCCTTCCGTATTTTGTCGATTGTCCCCACGAAGAATCCCAACGAGATCGAAATCATCTGGGCATCGGTTCCCGGCCGAACCTATTTGGTGGAATCCAGCCTCGATCTCACCGGCAACTGGAGCCTTCACGATTCGGTGATCGCATCCGCATCGACAAGCGTCACCTTCGTTCAAACGTCCGAAGCCCGAAAATTCTACCGCGTCCGAGTGACAGGCCCATGACCCCAGGAGGTTGCAAATCGCTTTCCCGACGGAAATCCCCAATCCGGAAAACGACCGTCGCCCTTCTGAGATGAACAAAACCAAAGGTTCCTCGACCCGGCACACCCCCTGCTAATCATTTCTCCGGCGACGATTTGTAGTTAATTTCCGGACAAGCAATCCGGAGGGCGGAGAATCCAGCAAACTTTTGGAAAACAGTTATTTAGAAAAAGGGCTCTATCAAAGAACGCCGGCGTTGCGGCGGGTCCAAACGAAGAACCCGAAACCCTCGTAAAAGACCTCACACGAACTCCATGGCGAAAAAAAAGAGTCAGAAAGAAGCACACGATCCTGGTCCACGTATCCTCTTCATCACTCCGGAGATCTCCTACGTCTCAAAAAAGCTCTCGGATGATGCCGAGCGTCTGCGCGCCAAGGCCGGCGGACTAGCTGATGTTTCCGCCCTTCTTGTCCACGGCCTGACATCAGCCGAAAAAGACCTCCACCTCGCCATCCCCCACTACCGTAATCTTTTTCAGGGAGGCGAGGAAACCACCCACCCCGGCAAGCGGACTCGTATTTCCGTCGGCGAACGCATCCATCTCGCCGAGGATTGCAAATTCTACCGTCGCGGCGGGGTCTACCAGGCTTGTAAGGATGATCTCCTCATGTCCGCCCTCGCCTTTCAGCGCGACCTCATCAACCACATCATCCCGCGGGTGCAGCCCGATATCATTCACTGTAATGATTGGATGACCGGGCTCATTCCGGCCGAGGCCAAAAAGCTCGGTATCCCCACCCTTTTCACCATCCATAACATCCACACTCAGGAAGCCACCCTCGCCCAGCTCGAAAACACCGGCATTCCCGGGGGCGACTTTTGGGACGAGCTCTACTTTGGAAACTACCCCCAGAGCTTTGACGAATCCTACTGGACCAACCCCATCGACCTCCTCGCCAGCGGGATCTCCGCAGCAACTCACGTCAATGTGGTCAGCCCGACCTTTCTCGATGAGGTCGCGATGGGCCATCACGCCAACATTCCCCCTCACCTCAGCCACCTACTTTATCACAAGAGGGAAGCCGGAGCAGCCTCAGGCATTGTCAATGCCCCCGACCGGTCCTTCAACCCCCAGGTCGATTCCTATCTTCCGCAGGAGTATGGCCCGCGCCGCCATCATACCGTCAAACCCGAGCTTAAGCGAGATCTTCAGCGGCGGCTTCTGCTTGATGAAAACCCCTCGGCGCCCGTGCTATTCTGGCCGTCCCGTCTGGATCCCATCCAAAAGGGCTGCCAGCTCCTCGCAGACATTCTTTTCCAGCTGGTGGAAGATTACGCCCACCTCGGTCTACAGATCGTAATGATCGCAGACGGTCCCTACCAACAACACTTCCAGGGGATTGTAGCCTATCATGGACTCTCCAGCCACGTCGCGGTGCAACCCTTCTCGGAGTCCCTTTCACACCTCGGCTACGGGGGGGCGGATTTTGTTCTGATGCCCTCCTCGTTCGAACCCTGCGGTCTCCCCCAGATGATTGGCTGCCGTTACGGATCCCTTCCCATCGCGCATGCCACCGGAGGATTGAAGGACACGGTCAGCCACCTCAACATCCACGAAAACTGCGGAAACGGATTCCTCTTCGAGCACTTTACGAACGACGGCTTCCGCTGGGCCATCGATCAAGCCATGGAGTTTTACCAACTGCCACCCGACCAGAAGAATCTTCAAATCAAACGGATCATGGAGCAATCCAAGAAGGATTTCTCCGACGAACGGGTGGTGGCCGAATATCAGGCTCTCCACGACCAACTCGCCGCAACGGCCGCCGGTTAGGACGAACCTGCAGGGCCCGCGTCACACCGGATTTCCACCGGACAAGAAGACCACGCTGCGCTTCACCGCTCCGGTGTGCTTGTCAAGGACCTTGCGGGCCGCCTCTACTTGCCTCTCGTCCACTTGACGAAGAGCTCTCAGGAGTTCCTCCCGATTCGAAACCATCTCAATTCCTCCAGCTTCCTTCAACTCGCTGATCAGCGGTTCAAAGTTGGCCATCTTGGGACCGCAAATCACCGGAACTCCGGCCATGATGGCCTCAGAGGGATTCTGGCCACCTTCTTCGAAGAAGCTTTTCCCGATCACCACGACATCGGCGTGAGCTGTCCAGTCGCGCAGCTCGCCAGTGCTATCGATGACAAAAGACTCATCGCTTTCCGGCCCTTTGAACCGACTTCGCAAGATCACCTTTCCCGCAAGGGCCTCCACTACTTCATCACGACGTTCGGCATGACGTGGCACAATGACCGATTGGAAGCCAGCCTCGCGAAAAGCCTCATCCAAAAACTCTTCCTCTCTGGCAAAGGTCGAAACCGCCATGGCTACCGGCTTTTCCGGGAAGGCTGCGAGCATCTGAGCAAACTCATCGCGCTTGACAGGTAATGATGCAGCACTCGGGTCGAACTTAACATTCCCCACACAGGCAAGCGACTCCGAGGGCACCCCAATTCGTTCCCAACGCTCTACGTCTTCCTTTTCCGGAACCGCCACCCGTTCCAACAGAGACAGAAAGGGAGAAACTACCGCCCGGAATGCTTCAAGCCGTCGACCCGATCGAGGCGAAAGCCGGGCATTCATCAGACCGAGGGGAATCCCGAGACGATGAACTTGTGAAATCAGATTGGGCCATAACTCCGACTCCACCATAACCACCAGCCGGGGTTCAAAACGCTTCATTACCCGGCGAATCAGAAAGCCGAAATCCAGAGGGGCATAGATTACCCTCACACAGTCAGGGGCTCTCTCCCTGGCCACCGCCATCCCGGTTGCTGTGGTCGGCACCAGCACAAAATGATCACCGGTTTCCTCCCGCCACTGCGCGATCACCTTTAAAGCGAGAAGCACTTCACCCACACTGACCGCGTGGACATAAATCCCACCAACTTTTTCAAATTCAGCATCCCGGTTGTAGATTGCCAATCGTTCGAGAAGCCCGCTCCCCTTGCCTCCCCGGCGCCACATTTTCACGAGCCAAAAAGGAGCGCCGATCAGAGTGACCATCAGATAGAGAATCGCCCAAAAGGCCAAGATCGTGCGTCGTTTCATACCTCGCCCTCCTTTTGATAAAAGGTCATTCGGCTCCGCCCATACTCCCTGCTCTGAGCGATCGTCAATCCTCCCAAAGAAATCACTTTACCAGCATTTTCCTGCTCAAGAATCAGATACCCTCCATCAGCCAGCCACTCGCTCCAATCATCCACCCTCATCAACTCGGCCGCCGGATCACTCAAGCCATCCGTATAAGGTGGATCGGCAAAAATAAGATCAAAACGGCCACCTCGTCCGCGAAGAAAACGGGAAACCTCCATTGCTCGGACCTGCCCTCCGGACAAACCAGTTTTCCTGAGATTTTCTTCGATCACCCGGCATGCTCCGCGATCGCGTTCCACAAAGACACACTCTCGCGCACCACGACTGAGCGATTCCAACCCCAACGACCCTGAACCAGCAAACAAGTCCAACACCTTCACATCACTCAAGACCGGAGCAAGAATGCCGAAGACCGACTCCCTCACCCTGTCCGTAGTCGGCCTTGAAACGTCTCTGGGCACCTTGAGGACCCGCCCTTTTGCCTGACCTGCGATGATTCTCATGGCGCCATCGATAATGTGGTGTTTCTCTTCCCCAGCACTCCCCGCAGGGCAGACACAAAAGGAACCCAGGCCCGCCCTTCTGCCAAGTCAATCATGACCTGTCCTTCCCGCCATTCGAGTCGGAGATCTCGAAACATTCTATCAGGAGTGAGCAGTGGTTCAAAATCCAGCGTCCATTCGGGATTCCCGTGCTGGACACGCTTTTCATGGGAACTCGCCCTTTCAGGGCTTGAGACAATTCGAACCGTCGCTGCCGCCTCTCCGCCAAAGGTCGTGAAGCCATTCATCAAAATAGCATCGTCATTACCGATCGCCCGAAGGTCTTGAATAACCACTCCGGCAGCCGATACTCCCGCCACCGCCTGCCCCCTTTCAAAACGAGTCTCCCCGCCGTCACTGAGGTCATGAAAAACGAATTCCTCAAAACCCGAGAAATGACTGCCCCGAAATGCCGCTGGTGTGGCTAGGTATCCCTGCAACACGTTCCTTGAAACCAATCCATTAATCTCCAGAGGGGATTGTTTTCTTTTAAAAAGGGGACTGCAATCAACATCCTGCTTCGGGAGGTCGATCTGGACCCCGAAAGGAAAACCAGATGCCATTCCAAACAAAGCGTTTAGCCGGCAATCGAGCCCGAAAACTTTCAGACTATCCGCCTTGCAACGGATCGACTGATCACGCCAATTAATGGATAGGGAGGTGCCGACCTCCTTCAATTCATCTCCTAAAGTCAGTTCATCCCACTCAAAGCGCCCCTCTCGCGCCGGCCCCCACAGAGGAATCTCCCCTTCGATCCCGGTCATGGCGATCGCAAGATTCGGCGCCCTCATCGAAAAAAACCTAAGGGTGACATCTGAAAATACCACGACGCCCTGAAAATCCCCGACTGGTGCTTTCTTCTCCGGGCGTTCATTCCAAGTCCTCTCTTTCTGAGGCTCTTTCGAAACTCCCGGAAAGGATGGTTCCGGAAGATTCGGGGAGTTCTCAGGATTGGAAGGATCATTCCTGGCCAGACGGCCATCCTGACCTTCCAGTTTCAATTTGGGAATAGCAGGAGATTCAAATTTTGCCAGGACGGCTCGGATTGCTTCCGCGGAAAGATCGACGCGGCCCCCCGTCACCTCCATCCGCTCCCAACGTAGCTTGCCGGCAAACAGGGAAGTCCAGGAAGGATCAATCGAGACCTGATCAACCTCCAACAAGTTCCCTTCCTGACCACAACCCTCGGGTGCCAGCAACCGTACTCCGGAAACTGTGACCCCTGCCCAAGGGGACCAACTCAGGGAGTCCAGTTCACATCCCACCCGAAGCCTCGCGGTCACTTGATCGGCAACCATTCCCCGACCCAGCAGTGTCAAAAAGAACAGATTGCCCCCTCCCCAGAGCAACAGTGGAAGCACAATCAACCCTGCCAGACACTTTTGCCAACGGCGCCTCAGAATCCCTCTTCGAAAGAACTTCACTCAAATCACGAATGGCAATCACCCAAGGGGGAAGCGAATGATGACGCTTTGATCAAGCAACAACCGGCCGGTCGAAGAAATGTCTTGCAGGCGATAAACTAGGAATCCGTTCTTACCGTCCGCCGATTTGCCCACACCCAAGTTTTCTTTCATCTTCCCCAAACCGGTCTCCTCCTGATACCGCCACTCAACACCCTTCCACTCGCCAAGCAAAGTATCTGCACCCGCATCGATATCATCGATACGGACCATGTTTCCATTGGTTGAAACAAACTGGTCGTTTTTCTCATCGTATTGCAAAAGTGAAATGACCGTCCCGGCTTGGCCTTCCACCAGAATCCGCCAGCTTCCGTTTCGAACTTCCACGCGCATTCCCACTTTCTTAACCATTTTGACTTCCCGCTTTGCCCAAAGCTCTAGGTATTCCTTATATTGCTGGGGAGTTAGGTTGAGGTTCTCGTGGTAAGGAAGGGGGGCCCCCGGCTTGGCCTTCTTAGCATACTCGGCATACCACTCCGGGTTCTTGACGGCTCCTTCCTCGACGAGTTTGAAGTATTTCTCAATCTCGGGAGGCGTCACGACAGTGACTCGCTCAGCCTCATAGGCACGATTTGGTTCGAAAAAGGGCTCCAGGACCTTAGGTAGCTTTTCCTGAGCTCCCGCAACCGAAGTCAACACAACAAAAGTAATGTATCCGACGAGCCGAGCCCGTTTCCCTCGAAGACTTTGGTAATGTGTCCTGTTTCTCATAGCTCGATCTCGAAATCTCGTGGGGAGGAAGGAAACATAATCCCCGACGAAAGTAAACCGGCACCTTCCCGCGATAACAGCTAAGGTCCAGCTTCGGGTTCCTTCTCTTCCGCCGGGTTCAAACCGTAAGCCCACAAAGATGACACGACATCCTCAATGAGGACGCTGCGCTCCCCGCGGCCACCTTCCGGGAAACTCAAGCTCAGGATAAGAGGCTTTCGGCTATTGAAACCACTTGGTCCAAAAAGGTCCCTGATCTTCTGCTCCACCGTGGAGCCCCGCTTGACGTAGCCGAAGAGATAGACATCCGAATCACGAAACTCCAAACGGAAACAATAATACTCCTCCTCCCTGGCAAACTCATATGCAAAAAAGTTATCCAGCTTAGCATAGACCCGAAGAGCCGCCGCTTTGGTTGGCTTGTTCTCCAAAAACTCCTCGGGAGTAACCGGATTGTAACAGATGAAAGACTCCCAATCCACCAACAGCCCGCTTTCGGCATCCTCGACGAGAATCGGCACGTTCCTATCCTCTTTGGTCCTGACCGACAAAGCAATAAAAGGGTACTTGGACACGGTCGCCGAGGTGTAACTCTGCACCACTTCAAAGCTGTAGGTTTCGACCTCCCGCCCGGCGTGATACTGCTTCATCAATGGCTCGACCCTTTTCGGATGCCGAACGTATTTTAGCCTTTCCTCCACCGTATCGGCAGCAAGGAAAGCCGTCACTACCTCGACCATTGCCGAAAAATGGGCTGCCGCTTCTCGCCGGGATCTCATTTCACCTAAATTGGCATTGGAAGCTTCATGGGAAGCCGATAGATTCCCCTCTTCGTTTGGTCCTCCAAAAATCTGGAATCCCATCCAGAGAATGACAGCCAGCAAGCCCAATCCCAGCAGATAAAACCAACCCATGGGAACCATGGCCTCTTCCTCGAGCATTTCTAGCTGTTCCTGCAACTCAGATTCTTCCAGTGGAACCTCATCATCGGGCTCCGATGGTCTCGCCGCCGATTCATTCGACTGCATCCGGACCTTGCCACTCTTCTCCAGAGCTTTCTTGCCTGAAGAATCGAGACGAACCACCTCCTCCTCGTTTTTCACTGCTCTAAGTTCGTCTTCTGAATTCTGGTTTTTTGAGTCGGCCACTTGCAGCCACAAGCTGGCCACAAATCAGGATGGACGCAACTCCTGATCCCCCCTTTACTTGTGCCCCCCATCGCGAGTGAAACCGAAGATTCTCATCCTCACTGCCAGTTTCGGCGACGGTCACAATAGCGCCGCCCGCAATCTCGCCAAGGCTCTCGAAGACCGGGCCGAAGCACTCGTTGCCGACCCTTGCAACCTCGGCAACCCCCGGATCAACCGTCTCCTCTGCCGGGCCTACCGGGAGGTCACCACTTACCTCCCCCGCCTCTGGGCATGGATTTACCGCTCAACCGATAAGCAGGATTATTCGCGACCCCTTCCGTTCATCGCCAAAACGGAAAGCGCGGTCGCCCGACTACTCCAGGACTTTCAACCCGATATCGTCGTCAACACCTACCCGCTCTATCCCTATATGGTGAGTCGACTGACCGAAAACGACCCCCGAATTCCCGTCATCACCGTCATCACCGACTCGATCGAGGTCAACGCAGCCTGGTCCCGCTCGCCCAGCGATCATTTCCTCATCACCGACCTCCACACCCGGGAAAACCTCCTGACCCAGAAAATTCCCTCTGAAAAGGTCCAGATCACAGGATTTCCGGTCAGTCCTCTCTTCGAAAAGCTTGCCCACGTGACCCCGGAGGCTCCTGTTGCCCCCTTCGACATCCTCTTCTTCCCAACCGCCCGCTCGCCCCACGTAGAAGACCTGATCCGGGCCGCGCTGAACCACCCCGACACCCAGATCACGGTCGTCCTGGGCCGAAATGTTCGCCGCCTTTACCGCAAGGTGAAACCCCTCAAGAAAATCTACCCCGGTCGCATTCGCCTAAAAGGCTGGACCCGCCGCGTGCCCGAACTCCTTTCATCTCACCATCTCGTCATTGGCAAAGCCGGAGGAGCCACGGTGCACGAAGCAATCGCAGCCCAATGCCCCATGCTCGTTCACCACATTGTTCCGGGACAGGAGGAAGGAAACATTGAACTGCTCTCCCGTTTCAAAACCGGCTCCCTCGCCACATCCGCTACAGCCATCCAAGACGCGATCGACTCGCTCCTCGCCGACGATGCCGCCCTCTGGCGGGAACAAAAGAAACGCCTTCTGACCCTCGCAAAGCCCGCAGCCGCCCGTGAAGCGGCCGCCTTCATTCTAACTCAAGTTTAGCGCCCTTCTTCCGAGCCCAATGACCTTCCTCTTCGATATCGGCAACGTCCTCCTCAAACTCCATTTCGAGCGGTTCCACAAAACGGTTCTAGGCTCACCCAATGCCCCCGTTCCCACCGAACTTGCCACCCTTAAGGATTCCTATGAAAAGGGGGAGGTCAGTGACGAGGACTTTGTCCGTCATTCATTGAACATTCTTTCTTCACCGCTGACCCCCGAGGAATTTACCACCGCTTGGAGGGATATCTTTCTGGCCAACACCCCGATGTGGAAGGTCGTCGAGCAACTCAAGGCACAGAACCACCGCCTCATCACCTTCTCAACTACCAACAACAGCCACGCCAAAGCCTTCCTCGCCGACTATTCCGGGTTCGACCATTTCGACCATCATCACTTTTCCCATCACGTCGGTTCGATCAAACCTGATCCCGCATTCTACCAAAAGGCCGTCGATACCTACAAAATCGACCCCGCTGAGACCTTCTACTTCGACGACCTTCCCGAAAACATCGCCACCGGAAGGGAATTCGGGTTTACTTCATGGCAATATGATCACCGTGATCATCAGGCCTGCCTCGATTGGTTGGCCAGTCACAAGATCCGCCTTGAGCCCCCTTCTTGAAAAAAACTAACTCCAGACTTAGCCGCTCACTTCTTTTCGAAAGCCGTTTGGACTTTGTCGAGATAGCGATTCAACGGATCGTTTCGGTTCTCCCCACCATGACGGAGGCTCTCACGAACACGGAGGTAGTTATCAAAGGCTCCGCTTTCCTCCCGCACACTCACCAGGTGAAACCAATCCATTAGATCAACCACCTTGGCATGACGCTCCATCTCGATTTTCCGGTAGCTCTCGATGCCTGCGATTCTCTCATCAATATTGTTCGTCTTGCCTTTGACCAGATCCGACATGATTTCGAGGTAATCCCCGATCACCGGCCGGTAGGTCGGAAAACACCGGAAGCTCAAATGTGCTAGCAAATCAACGGTATAGCGGACTGCCTCGAGCCGCTCCTCTTTCGTTTCCAATTCCGCCACCATCCGCCACGAATCCAATCCAACCTGCATGGGACGCCCGCGAACATCCTTGAGATGGAGTTGCAAAATCTTCCCCACCCGCCTGTCGGTTTCCGGAATCGTCATCACCTCAGTCAGCTTCTTTTCGGACATTGCCGCGACCTGGAGCATCCACCACCGTTCCAAGCCTTCGGGGCCGAGGTTCACCTGCGGAAAGTGTGTTCTCAAAAGCGTCAATTGCTCACCCTCGAAAACCGCAACCCTGGCCAGAAACTTGCGCATGTTTTCGGTCCCTTGTGTTTGCGACAACAAGGCCATGACCAAAGCCCCTGAAGAAGCCCGAAAGAGTTCCCGACTCAGAACATCGAGTTCGGTCAAATTGATTCGGTCCACCAGCTTCTCCACCTCAACCCAGCCGCCACTCTCCATCAGGGAGGAATACATCCGACGGTCTCCCCGTCCATTTCGCCACGCCATGGCCTCAAGTAGGCCCGCCACCAACCACGGCCTGATTTCAACCTTTTCCGCGGTTTCCTCAACCGGCAAAGATCGCAAGGTTCGCTCCATGAGAATCATCTCAAGAAGACGACGGTCAAACTCACCTCGATCAAAGGAGTTTCCCGGACCCAGCCTCAAATCAATCTGAAGACGATATTTTGATTCCCCCTGCGATGAGACAAAAAAACTGCGCTTCATCACCGACGGCTTTCCGTCCACCGCCGGATAGAGTTGCACATAGATGGGAAGGGCTTTCCCGGCCAACTCACCCACCAGAGTATCGAATTCCTTAATCAGCGAATCAGCATCCTGAACCATCGCGACCCGGAGAGGTGGCGTCCCACCAGTCATGGTAACCCGGCCCGCCACCGTGCTCGTGGTGGCGTCCTGCCCGCCCGCCCAAAGCGATAGAGCAAAGATAATGGACCAAACCAACCGCATCGTTATAGAAGCTCACCCCGCTCCGCGATCAAGACAAGGATGGAATTGCGCCCTTTCCTTTTCGGGACGATCGCGTATCTCATCCCTCGAAGCGACATGAACAAGCTGGACGAAATCATCGCCTACAAGAAACAGGAGATCGAGCCTCTGGTTCCTCTGACCAAAAAACTGAGAGCCTCCGCCCTGATGCGCAACGAGTTCGGGGGTTTCCGCACTGCCCTCGACAAAGGCCCGGACCAGCTTGGGGTCATCGCAGAAGTCAAAAAAGCCTCCCCTTCGGCCGGCATCATCGACCCAAATTTTGACCCGGTTCGCCAGGCTAAGCGATACCTCGACGGTGGAGCGAGCTGCATGTCCATTCTCACTGACGAGAAATATTTTCAGGGACACCTATCTTACCTGGTGCAAATCTCAAAGATTTCATCCATCCCGTTGCTCCGCAAGGACTTCACCGTCCACGAATGCCAGATTTATGAAGCCAGTGTTTCCGGAGCGGACGCCATTCTTCTCATTGTAGCGGCGCTGGACGACGACCAACTCCGGCGGCTCTACGATGCCGCCCGTGACATCCAGCTAGATATTCTGGTTGAAGTCCATGACCTTCCGGAAATGGAAAGAGCCCTCGATCTAGGAGCCGACTTGATCGGGGTCAATAACCGGAATCTGAAGACCTTCACCACTGATCTTGCCACCACCGAACAGCTGGCCGACGAAGTTCCTGACAACGTCATTTTGGTTTCCGAATCAGGCCTCAAAAATTCACAAGACGCTCAACGCGCCCTCAATGCCGGAGCCAACGCCATACTCATCGGAGAAACTCTAATGAGACACGACGATCCTACGCGGGCCCTCGAGGAATACCTCACCCTTCGGGTTTCGGAGTGATCAATTCTGCCGCTTATTCGTCGACAGGCGGACTCAGTCGAAACACCGAAAGCACGGCTGCATGATCGCTCGGCCAAGTATTATTCCGCACTGCAGAGGTTGCGCGGGTTTCACGACCCAGGGTCACCTCGACCGGCATGGTAAAGACTTTCGATGACACCGTCTTCACCCCTTTCCCCTTGTAATAAACCAAGTCAATCCGGTCCTGCGGTTCATCACCCTGAAAAACCGGAGACCAGGTGTTCCCCGGCTTGCGAACCGGGTCGGGATTTGCTTCGCGATAAGAATCAATCATACCGGCATGAGTTACCTGCATGCTGGTGGGCCAGGGCACTCCAAAAACGCCATCGTGTTCTTTTGAAGCGGCCTTGGTCCAATCGAGATGTGAAGGAGCATTGAAATCCCCGGTCAGAAAAACCGGGAGGCGATCACTTCCCTCCAAAAACAATGACATCCCTTTAATGATGGCATCGATCTGTTCGTCGCGACGGGAAGCCCGTTCTTCGGCCATGACCGACTCGACTGTTGCTCCCTTTTTTTGTGCGGTATACGGACCGTAGTGATGCGGATCCAGATGACAATTGAATAGAACAACCTCACGCTTTGGGGAAACCGACAAACGAATCCTGGCACCTAGCGCACCTCCCGCCTCGACAGCGGCATCGGACAAGGGATACCGGCTCAAAATCCCTAGCGAACCCGAACCACGGTCGCGGTAATGCCAGCCAAGATCTGCGGCCAATCTTTTTGGAAGGCGCCCGAATGACCCACCACATTCCTGCATCCCAATGAGATCAGCATCCGAACGAATGATGGACTCAAGTCCCTTGCGATCGCCTTGGTTCATCCTACTCCAGCCCACCCAGGCATTGTAAGTCATCACTTTTAGTTCGCTCACCTCTTCCTTTCCCGGACGAAACACCTGGATCAAAAGTCTGGCATCTTGATGCTCCTCACCATCCGAAACCCGGACCGTGAAGGTATTGTTGCCGACATCATCGGGGCCAGGCCTTCCGGTGAGCATTCCATTTTCAGAAACTGACAACCAAGCCGGCCCGGTCACCTTCGTGAATGCGTGATCAGGTGAATTCGCATAAGCTGAGATTTTTCCGGAATAACCAATCCCCACCACTCCGTGCACCCGGCGAAAGCTGGAGACGACCCAGCCAGGTTTCACTTTGGGTGCCCGAACCTCCAATTTGAGAGGACCCGCCAAAGCCCGGTATCCATTCGCCGTCAGGAACCAAACATCATACCGACCGGGCGTCAGGGTATCGGGAGGAAAAACTATTTCGCCCTTCGTTTTATTCCCTCCCGCTGTCCGCGTCCCGTTGGTATATAACCAGGCGGTGGAGGCAACCGTGCCAGGAATCTGACCGGGTAAATACACCCCGATCCAATCAGCAGGATCTCCCGGCCCATCCGAGAAGCTGATGGTAATCTTTGTGAGCGAATCGACCGGCTTTTCCGGAAGCGAGATTTCGACGGAGTCCGTTTCCAGCCCGGTCGCTCCATCCGACACCGAAGTGTGAATTGTGCTTAACTTGGTGGCAATTCCCCAAAGCCCACAGAAAAAGACACAAGAAAGGATCAAAAACCAAATTCCGGACATGGTCCCGGATCAAACACCCCGCTATCAGCGAGGTCAAACCTGCGTCTCCTCCAGAATCCAGGATATTC
Source organism: Akkermansiaceae bacterium (assembly GCA_049596615.1). Taxonomy (GTDB): domain Bacteria; phylum Verrucomicrobiota; class Verrucomicrobiia; order Verrucomicrobiales; family Akkermansiaceae; genus SW10. The sequence continues at coordinate 49,316 of JBMYLT010000023.1, forward strand.
TCAAAACCACCTACATTTCTCTAAAATTTGAGCGGCTTTTCATTCGCAAGATGAGCTTCCCTTGTTACAAACGAGCCGTGAAAACGCGTTGCTTCCTAGCCATTCCCTGTCTGGCGACCTTGCTTTGCGCCCAAAATCCCAACGAGGCGACCCTGACCTTTGTGACCCAACCGGGCAAAAACGAAATCGATATCGACCTAGATGTCTCCCTCATCGGCTCCTCAAGCGACACTTCCACCGTCACCGGCACCATGCAGGTCCTAGTGAACATTTCGCCCATCACCGGGCTAACAGACGAGCTGACGATTTTGTCGGCCGATGCGGCCACGAGCGATGTAAACTTGAGCCGGAGAAGGTTTTTAGTGGGGTCTTACAATCTCGATGCTGAGAATATCACCTTCGACATCAACACGCCCGAGGCCCCGGGAGAAGTCGATCCGACAACGGGTGAATTCGACGCCTCCCAGCATCAGGTCACAACCACCGGGGGCACCGTCGGAGGCTCTGCCAATACTCTTGCGACCGGTGATTTAACGGTGCCAGATATCCCCTTGGATGATCCTCCCTTCAACGGAACGGTCAACGAAACAGGAACCCTCACCGTCACTCCGGGCCGCGTCGAAGGTCGACGATTTTATTACGATCTCACCCTTAGACTTCCGGTCGGATTTAGTGAAACCGTTTCCATCCCTGATCTCCCGATCACCATCGATGTGGCGTTCGCCTTGGGCGGAGAGCTTGAGGCCACTGGGGAAACTTTTCTTGAGTTCCCTGACTATCAGGATTGGGCGGAGGTCTCCGGTTTGGCCCCGAACAGCGAGGACAACACCGACATTCATGGATCAGCTCCCAACTACTTTTTCTATGCCCTCGGGTTTACGGCACAAAATGCTCCCACAGATTTGTTCTCGTTCGGCCCGGAAGGAGCCGTCCTGCAAACAGGCAGCATCGTGGCCCTCGATGATCTAGAAATCCAGTGGTCCGATGATCTCATCACCTGGACCCGTGTGCCAGCCAATGCGATGGTTTCGGGAGAAAGTCAGTTTGGTTTTCGCGACTCCCTCGCGAACGCTCCAACCGTTGATATGACCGCCGGGAAAAAATACCTCCGACTTGCCCGGCCGACCGCTCCTTGAGTTCAGCTGTCAATTAGACCGTTGTTTCTTTATTCCGGGCAACTAGGTCGGCTTCAATCGCCTCCAAAACATCGTCCTCGGGGTGGAAGTCAGCGGCATGGTAGGAGCTACGGACCAGGGGCCCGCTCGCAACGTGACGGAAGCCCTTGGCCAGAGCCATTTCCTTCCATTCCTCAAACTTCTCAGGCGTCACATAATCCACCACCGGCAAATGCATCGGGGTCGGTCTTAGATATTGTCCCAACGTCAACACAGTGACATCGGCAACGCGCAAGTCATCCATAGCCTGCTCGATCTCCTCGGGCTTTTCACCAAGACCCAGCATGATCCCGCTCTTGGTCGCCACTTTACCACCGGCCATTTCCTTGGCCTTTTTCAAAACGGCCAACGAGCGATGATACTTGGCGCGGCTCCGCACCAGAGGAGTGAGCCGCTCCACCGTTTCAAGGTTGTGGTTAAAAATGTGCGGCCGGGCCTTCATCACCAAATCAAGCGCCCAGTCTTTGTCATTAAAGTCGGGAACGAGGACTTCAATCACGATTCCCGGATTGGTCTCGCGGACCGCTTCGATTGTGTTTTGGAAATGTTCCGCACCACCGTCCTTGAGATCATCCCGCGCCACTGCGGTGATTACCACGTGGTTAAGATTCATCCGCTTGGTCGCCTCGGCGACGCGTTGGGGCTCGTCGTCCTCGAGCGCGTCTGGCTTAGCCGTTTTGACCGCGCAGAATCCGCAGGCCCGGGTGCACTTTTCACCCGCAATCATGAAGGTGGCCGTCCCCTGCCCCCAGCACTCCCAACGGTTCGGGCACTGAGCTTCTTCACAGACCGTGACCAGGCTGAGATCCTTGATCATCGACTTGGTGTCCCAAAAAACCGGATTATTTGGGAGCCTCACCTTGATCCAGTCGGGCTTCTTGTCCAGATGGAGCGAGGCATCCATCTTCATCCGGGGGCCGAAATTCCTTCCGCTTCCGCAACCGCTCATGAGGCGTAGTTAATCGCGGATTGGCACGAGCGCAATGCTTGATCTCGGCAGAGTTCCGAGAAAATCAAGAGATCAGCAGGCCTGCTAGCGCGGCGCTCATGAGATTGGCCAGTGTTGCCGCAAAGACCGCTTTCAAGCCTAATTGGGCAATCTCTTTCCGACGCCCGGGAGCCATCACCCCGAGACCGCCAAGCAAGATCGCGATCGAGGAGAGGTTGGCAAAACCACAGAGGGCGAAGGTGGTGATCCCCCGGGTTCTTAAGCTCAGGGACTCTTTAATTTCCTTAAACTCGCCAAAGGCCACAAACTCGTTCACCACCACTTTTTGTCCGATCAAACTCCCGGCCTGCTGGATTTCACCTCCCGATACCCCAACCAAATAGGCTACTGGTGAAAAGACCCAACCCAGGATTTTCTGCAGACTGAAGTTTGAATCTCCAAACCACCCGCCTACCCCACCAAGGATGAGATTCACCACCGCAATCAATCCGACAAAAGCCAGTAGCATCGCGCCAACATTCAAAGCCAGCTTCAAACCATTTGAAGCTCCAAGCGCAGCAGCATCGAAAATATTTGCCGGCTCCTCATCCCCTTCCGCAAGCTCCAGCCGACTATCTTCCACCTTTTCAGTTTCCGGCAACATCAACTTAGCAAACAGCAGGCCACCCGGGGCCGCCATAAAGCAAGCCGCGATCAAGTGGCCGGTGTCGGCTCCCATTTTCTGGTATCCAGCCAGCACCGATCCAGCAATGCTAGCAAGCCCACCCACCATGACAGCGAACAATTCCGAGCGGGTCATCCGCGCGAGATAAGGCTTGATAATCAGGGGCGCCTCAGTCTGCCCCACGAAGATGTTTGCAGCTGCCGAAAATGACTCAGCTCGGCTTGTGCCAAGCACTTTCCGCAAGCCACCGCCTATCAGAAGAATCACCAGCTGCATCACCTTCAGGTAGTAAAGAACCGCGATCAGGGCCGAGAAGAAGATGATCACCGGGAGGACGAAAAAAGCGAAAACCCCACCGATCGTCCCCCCCGGATTGGCCAAATCACCAAAGAGAAAAGCAATTCCCTCTCCACCGGCCTGAATGACTTTATTCACTCCGTTGGTCATCATTTCCAGAACCCAGCGACCCCAAGGCGTCGCCAGCACACAGACCGCAAAGCCCACCTGAATCGCAAAAGCCCCGCCCACCGTACGCCACGCAATAGCCTTTCGATCCGAGGAAAAAAGATACCCCAAACCCAAAAGAAAAATGATCCCGACAATGCCCATGCCCGGAGCCTAAGGAAATCCGGCCCATACTGTCCAATCATGTTCCTTCTGATCCCTCCTTGCCTCTCCAGCCATTCTGAGCTACCCCAATCCCGTCATGCCCGTCGCGACTCCCGAACAATACGCCCAGATGCTTGATGCCGCCCAGAAAGGTGGCTACGCCTACCCGGCCATCAACATCACCTCTCTCACCACCGCCAACGGAGCCCTCAAGGCCTTCGCAGAAGCCAAGTCCGACGGGATCATTCAAGTGTCGACCGGCGGCGGACAGTTCGCAGCCGGCACCGCGGTGGCCGATGCCGCCTTCGGAGCGATTGTACTCGCGGAAGCCGTTCACACCCTCGCGGAGAAATACAACGTCCTCATCGCACTTCACACCGATCACTGCCACCCCGAAAAAGTAGACTCTTTCCTCCGTCCTCTCCTCGAGGCCTCGCGCAAGCGCATTGCCCAAGGCAAAGGACCGCTCTTCCAGTCCCATATGTTCGACGGCTCGGTGGTCGATCTTGACGAAAACATGAAGATCTCTGCCGAACTTCTCAAGGAATGCGCCGAGCTTGGTATCATCCTCGAAGTCGAAGCCGGTTGCGTGGGTGGTGAAGAAGACGGTCACGATACCTCCGGCCTTCCCGCCGAGAAACTTTACACCACTCCCGAGGACATGCTTCAGGTTTACGAAACCCTCAACCCGCTCGGACGTTTCATGTTTGCTGCGACCTTTGGCAATGTCCACGGCTCCTACAAGCCGGGTGCGGTCAAACTCAAGCCCACCATCCTGCGCGACGGCCAAAAGGTGGTCATGGACAAGTATGGCGATGAGGCTGAAATGGATCTCGTTTTCCACGGCGGATCCGGCACCTCGCCAGAAGATCTTCAGGAGACTCTCGACTACGGCGTGATCAAGATGAACATCGATACCGACACGCAATATGCCTTTTCACGTCCCATCGTGACCCACGTCTGCGAAAACATCGAGGGAATGCTCAAGATCGACAGCGAGGTCGGCAACAAGAAGAACTACGATCCTCGCAGCTACCTCAAAAAAGCCGAGCAGTCGCTCTGCGACCGCATGATCCAGGCCTGCGACGAGCTCCGCTCCTCCGGGCAGTCGATCCACTCGGCCTAAGTAATCAATCACCAAAAAGGCCCGCCTCATCGCGGGACTTTTTTTCTTTTCCGCCCGTCTTTTCATCCATGAGCGACTCCCCAGAAGCAACCTCGCCCGCTGCCTCCAAAAAGCAGGACAACCCGCTGACTGATATTATCGTCAACGTCATTCTGCCGGTAATGCTTCTGACTTACTGCAGCAAGGACCCCGATGTCGGAGGGGCCAAGGCCTGGCATCTCGGACCCTACCTAGCCATGGGTCTCGCAATCGCTATCCCGCTGATCTACGGAATCTGGTTTTTCTTCAAGGCCGGGAAGCTGAACACCTTTTCCGCAGTCGGAGTAGGCAACGTCCTCCTCACCGGCTTGATCACAATTTACCTTTTCTCAAGCGACGATCCTGCAACCCGAAAGCATGCTCCTCTCTTGTTCGGAATCAAGGAAGCGATCCAGCCTCTCATCCTCGGTTCGCTCTTCCTCCTCACCCATCGCTCCTCCAGTCCGCTCTTCAATGCCTTCATCTACAACGATGCCATCTTTGACCACAGACGGATCAGCAAGAAGGTGAGGGAAAACGACAAGGAAGAAGATCTGGCCCGCCTCCTCTGGACCTCGACACTCCTCTTTTTCGGCTCATTTTGTCTCTCTTCCGTGATGAACCTCGGTCTCGCCTTTTACTTCCTGCACGACCTCGATCCCAATGCCTCAAACTGGCCCGAACTCTACAACGAAGATGTGGGACGCATCACCGGCTGGGGCTTTCTCGTCATCGGAGTACCGCTTCTGGTAGTGGGTGGCTTTATCCTCGCCCGCATGATCAAGGGCTTGAAAGATCTGACTGGTCTTGAAACCGAGATGATTCTTCAAGCGCGCTAGGCAAGTCCTATCGTTTGGCCTTTTCCCTCTCGTCCTTCAAGCGTTCCGAGAGCAATCTGACCTTGGTCTTGTTCTGAGGTTGAGCGACCACGTTTTCGTTTTCGAGGGGATCTTTGGCGTGGTCATAAAGCATGCGCCCGATGACTTTTCCCTGCCGGTCCCGATACTCGCTATATCGCCACGTGCCGAAACGAATGGAGTCACCACGTTGATAACGGCTGAAAGCGATATCCTCGACCTTGCTCGCAGGAGTCACCAAGCGTTCTTGTAAACTTTCACCCTCCAAAGTCTTTGGCAATGGAAGACCGGCCATCTTGCACAAGGTGGGATAAAGATCCACCGACTCGGCCGGAGAGGCGACTCTCCCTCCAACCGCACAACCCGGACCTTTCACGATGAGGGGGATCTGCAGAGAGGACTCGTAGACGGTATGTTTACACCAGTAGGTGTGATCACCAAGATTCCAGCCATGGTCTCCCCAGAGAATCACAATCGTATTCTCTTCCAGACCTTGTTTTTTCAGTTCAGCGAGAACTTTCCCGACCTGGGCATCGATGAAACTGACGCAAGCGTAGTAACCGCGAATCAAAAATTTTCCCTGGTCGTCGGTGACCTCTCCCTTGGCTGGCATTCCTGAATAGCGTCGAAGTTCACCCCATGAATACCGGGCGGACTCAGGAGCATTTTTAGGAAGACGGTAATTTCCGGGGAGTTGAATCGATTTCAGCGGATAGAGATCCCAGTACTTTTTTGGAGCCGCAAACGGCAGGTGTGGCTTCTTGAATCCCACCGCCAGAAAGAAAGGCTCATCCGGTTTCGCTGCCAAATCACCGAGGCACTTCACTGCCTCCGCGGCAATCTCACCGTCCTGGTAATTTTCATCCGGTGCCTCGGCGATCTCCCAGGGAGCCCCTCTGAGAACGCCCTTCTTTTCATTCTTCCGGTTCACAGGGAGTTGATGCCCCGGTTTGGAAGAAAACCACGGTTTTTGGGACCAGCCCTTTTCGTTGTCCTTGGGAGAGTGAAAGACTTTTCCAAACGAAAGAGTCCGGTATCCATGTTTTTTAAAGTGGGTATTCATCGTCACCACCCCAGGGGCATCCTTTTCCGCGATGGTTTTGTAACTCAAAAATCGGGAAGGAGTCGGACGCAAACCCGTCATTAAACTAGCCCGGGAAGCCCCACAGGTGGGCACCGAGCAATAGGCCTTCTCAAAAAGCACCCCACTCTTCGCCAGTGCATCGATGTTCGGGGAGTAGATGTGACTAGCTCCATAACATCCAAGTTCAGGGCGAAGATCATCCACCGCAATAAAGAGAACATTCGGACGACCCTCCTTGGCCATCGAAGCCAATGACAACGACAGAAGAAACAAAGAACTGTAGATCCAGTGCATCCAAAAATCATGTATCCGCCCCATGTCAGGTCAATGAGGAAAGCCTCGCGCGCCGGAGAGCCTTCACGATGGACTCAAAAAAACGGACCGGAGAAATTCCCCGGTCCGTGATTCAAATTTTGACTCCGACCGTTACTTCACCGTCATCACGCCACGCATCAAGGTGGCGTGACCTGGGAAGGTGCAGACGAAGGGATATTTCCCAGGAGCGGATGGTGCGGTGAACTCAAGCTCCTCCGCCTCTTTTTGATCGAGCAACTTCGTTGCAAAGAGAATATCCGGAGTCTCGGGAAGAAACTGCTTCTTGAAACCATCAGCCCCGAGCGCGATCGCTGCTGCAGCCACCGAATCCGCCCTACCCGGTTTGGTGATCACGAGATTGTGAGGCATGAAGTCAGGGTTCACGAAGATGAGCTTCACCTTCTTGCTGGCTTTCACCTCAAAGGCCTTCACATCGAATTGAATCTTCTCAACGATGGTATTCACGCGGACTGTTAGGAGTTCCGGAGTTTCGCTTTCAACTCCGCCCGGCTTTGTCTTCATCTCCTCTTCCTTCTCTAACTCTTGCGGACCGGAGGCTGGATCGGCAGGTCCCCACCAGTGCTGGACCATCTTGGCGCCGCTGACCACGTGAGGATCAGTCGACTTGAGCACCCTCTCAAGGAGGTCGGTGTTCCGGACATTGTGTTGCTGATGAACCCAAAGGGCTTCAAGCATGGGAATGCCGTCTTCCTTCTTGGTAGGATCGAACTGCTTCACCCATTTCTGGGTCGCAGCCACCACTTCATCGGTATCCAGCTCGCTGATCTCAACGCGGGTCCGATGACGGACATACATGTCAGGATGCTTGAAGTTTTCGAGGAGTTTCTCGATGGGAAGCCCGTCGATCTTAACCGGCTTCTGAAGCGGCTTGCCCTCGTAGACCATGCGATAGATCCGCCCGTGCTTCTTGTCGCGATTCGGGTCACGGACGTTGTGTTGCATGTGTCCGATGATGACATTGTGCCAGTCAGCCACGTAGAGCGCGCCGTCTTCACCAAAGATGGCATCGGTCGGGCGGAAGTTCTTGTCACTGCTCTTCATGGGCTCGACGGTGGGAGTCCCCCAAACCTCGCCGAACTTGTACTTGTTGGCTTCAAATCCATCCCGGTGCATTTGATACTGCTTGATGCCGAGATAGCCGATGGTGTTGCAGAGGATGAAGTTTTGCTGCCAGTCATCCGGGAAGTTCATGCTCGAAACAATGGCGTCGGCGGCCACCGGGCGAACCTCTTTCTTTACGAGGGGAAACATCCGGAATCCTTTGCCATTGGGACGGACCTGATAGGAACGCCCACCAGTTCCGTCGTTGGCGTAAAGGTAACCCCACTGGTCGAAGCTGGTCCCGTGCGGATTGGGACTGTTTCCAGCCACTAAGGATACAGTGTAACGACGCGGGTCGAAACGATACATCGCTGACGAACCAGTCGCGAGAGACGGCCCCCAAGGGGTCTCGTGGTTGTGCTGCAGGAAGATCCCACTCTGCCAGTAGATCCCCCCGTCCGGGCCGAAGATCAGATTGTTGGCAGCGTGGTGGGTGTCGGATGACCCGATTCCCTGCATGAGAACGTAGCGAACATCAGCCACATCATCGCCATCGGTGTCTTTAAGGAAAATGATGTCCGGCTGGCTGGTCACGATGACGCCCCCGTTCCAGAACTCAAACCCGAGCGGGTTGTGGACTTTGGCAAACTCCTTAACGCGGTCGGCCACCCCGTCCTTGTTGTCGTCCTCGAAAATGAGCAGGGAGTCGTTCATCTTCTTGAGGGGCTCCCACTTGGGATAAGTGGCCCACGCAGCCGCCCAAATACGCCCTTTGTTGTCGAGCTGAAGTTGCACCGGGTTGGCGAGCTCGGGAAACTTCTTCTCATCGGCAAAAAGGTTCACCTTGAAACCTTCGGGAACAGTCAGCTTCTTGACGCCCTCTTCCCCGCTGAGGTATTTCAAGTTTCCCTCCTTGGCCTTGCTGGAGCTACGGGACTTTCCACCCACATTTGAAATCACCGGGATGGGGTCAGGGGTATTAGAATCATCCACCTTGTAGGTTCGACCTTTGGCCGTCGCCCAAATCTTGGGGTCGCGGTTGGCAGTCATGACGTCGAGCATCTTGAGCTCATGCTGCAAAACCTCGCGGTTGGTCTGACCATTGACAAACTTCAAGCCCGAACGTCCGCCCCAGATATCGTTCCCGTCGACTGCACGATAGCGATTGTGCCAATGCCAGTTTTTGTCGAGGACAGCTTCACGAAGTTTCTCGTGTGAGGGAGACGCGGCCACTTCCTTGCCAAGGAGAGCCTTGGCGAGAACCTCACCGATCTTGCGATTGCCGTCCTGATTGAGATGAATGCCGTTGATGGTCAAATTCGATTTAGCCTTCGAGTAGAGCTCCATCGAAGGATGATAAAGGTCGATGAAGTAGGCCTCGTTTTCCTTTGCGGCAATCCGGGTGGCTTCCGTAATGGTGAGGAGACGCTTATTGTTGGCCCGGCCCGATGGAAGATTGCGGTCTTTCATGTTTTCATGCCCGATCGGACTGCAAAGCACAATCTTACGATCCGAGTTATCCTTTCGGAACTCGCCGATCATTTTGGCAAGGTTCTTGGCATGATCTTCCGGCTTGGTGTCGAATGATTCGTTGTAGCCGAACATTGCCACGATGACGTTGGCTTTCACAAATTTAAGATAATCATTCATCGCCATGAACCCTTTCGACCGGGGAAACTTGTTTGGCCGGTCGCCGGTGAGGCTCAGGTTGCGAAAACTTAGTTGGAGATCAGGCGCAGATGCCTGAATTAGGGTTTCAGTCCATCCATCATGCTGCATTCGGTCAGCGAGACCATTTCCAACGATGGCGACCACGTCCCCCTTGCTGAAAATCGGTTTGTTTTGAGCCGTGACTACCGATGTCAGGGCAATAATAAGGCAGGAAACAAGTTTCATGATAAAGTGAATTTACTGTTACGAGCAGCGGAGCAACACTGTTTCAGGAAAGCGGCAGCGAGACAAGACAGAGAATCGGTTTCTCTTCCCTGAAATCGGTTTATTTTTCTATACGCCCTAACAAGATTCGCAATGCCCCGACAGAAATAACGATCTCGCTCACCAGAGATGCCAACGAAAGGCTCATCAGGTTAACCGCCGCAAACAACGAGGGGGTTGAGACCTCCAGTGTCGCCTAGATAAAATGCCTTCGGCGCCCCGAGAGGGCCTACTTACATCCTTGAAATTTGATCCGGTCTCAACTCGTATCGTCTTCCCGCTAGCACCATGAAACAACTCCTTCCTCTCCTTTTCATCACCCCTCTCCTCGCTGAACCCGGCGATACTATTTACCAAAAAGGTTTTCTTTCGCAGGAAGCCGCTAGGAAGTCGATCGAGCTACACGATGGATACGCTCTCGATCTGGTACTCGCCGACCCTCAAATTCACGAACCGGTGGCCATGGCGTGGGATGGCAACGGGGCGCTCTACGTGGTGGAGATGCGCACCTACATGCAGGATGCCGACGCCTCCCGGGAGCAAACTCCCAAGTCCCGAATCTCCCGACACGAGGACACCGATGGCGATGGCATTTACGACAAGCACAGCGTCTACATCGACAACCTCCTCTTACCTCGCATGGTCCTTCCTCTAGATGATCGGATAATGGTCGGAATCACCAACACCCTTGATCTCTGGACCTACCGCGACACAGACAAGGATGGAGTCGCAGACGAAAAACTCAAAATCTACGATGGCGGGCGCCGTGGCGGGAATATGGAGCACCAGCCGTCCGGCCTCATCTGGAACCTTGATAACTGGATTTATCTTACCTACGAGAACAAGCGCTATCGGTTCACCGACGGCAAGCTGGAGGTGCAACAGATTCCCCGTGGAGGCGGACAATGGGGCCTCGGACGCGATGATGCCGGACGTATCTACTATTCCGCTGCAGGTGGGGAGAAGCCCGCCTTCTTCTTCCAGCAACCAATCGCCTACGGCGCTCTGGACCTTCGCGGGCAGGAAGCCAACGGATTCCGCGAGGTCTTCCCCATTGCTGATGTTCCCGACGTCCAGGGAGGTAAGCGACGAGTCAACAAGCGCGGCGGGCTCAACAACTTCACCGGATGTGCCGGACAAGGCGTCTACCGGGGAGACCGGCTTCCCGCGGACCTTAAAGGTGACCTCATTATTCCCGAACCGGTCGGACGCCTGATCCGTCGGGCCAAGGTCACCCGCGAAAATGGCATGACCGTTCTCTCCAATGCCTACCCCGGATCCGAATTCATCCGAACCCGCGATATCAACTTCCGTCCGCTTTGGGCCACCACTTCGCCCGATGGCGCCATGATGATCATCGACATGCACCGCGGCATCATCCAACAAGGCAACTGGACCCGTAAAGGCTCCTACCTCCGCGAGGTCATCGACAAGTGGGGCCTCGACAAGAACATCCAGCACGGTCGCATTTACCGCCTCACCCACGACACCTTTCGCCCTGACAAACAGCCCCGCATGCTCGACGAATCCACTGCCGAACTCGTTGCCCACCTTTCCCATCCCAACGGGTGGTGGCGTGATACCGCCCAAAAGCTCATCATTCTGCGGAAAGACCGGGAAAGCGTCGTTGGCCAGCTCGAAGAACTGGCCTTGAATGGCAAAAGCAAACTCGGACGCCTTCACGCCCTCTGGACGCTTGAGGGCATGGGCAAAGCCTCCTCAGCTCTGATCACCGCGGCCCTCGCCGACTCCTCAAGCCTCGTTCGCACCAATGCTGTCCGCGTTGCCGAGCCAGAACTTGCCAAAGGTACCGCTTCCATCGTGAAAGCCCTCACGACTTCAAAGCTGGTCATCAATGACCCCGAAATGATGCTTCAGACTATCAATTCGCTCAACTTCTCCGGAGCAACCGATCCGGCTTTGATCTCCCTCAGGGACCGGCTTTTGGAAAACTCCGGGGACAACCCGGTGGTGGCCCACCTTCAGAAAGCGCAAAAAGACGTCCTCGCTGACCGCGCCCGGGCCCGCGAACAAACAAAGCGCAACAAGCAGCTCGCCAAGGCAATGTCCCACGGAAAAACAATCTACCAGCAACTTTGCTTCTCCTGCCACGGTGCGGATGGCAAGGGTGCCCCCATGCCCGGTAATCCAGGACAAAAGCTGGCCCCGTCCTTCCTTAACAATCCGCGCCTTTCCGAGCGGGACGACTCAGCCGTCCTCACCCTTCTTCACGGCCTCACCGGCGATCTCGATGGGAAAAAGTACGAAGGTCTCATGGTCTCGATGGCCACAAACGACGACCAGTGGATTGCTGACATCACCACCTACATCCGCAATTCCTTCGGCAACAAAGGAAATGTGACCACCAAGGAGCACGTCGCCAATCTGCGCAAGAAATACTCCGCCCGAAAGACCCCCTGGACCCAGCAGGAAATCGAACAGCTCTTCCCGCCCTTACTCACAAACCACAAGAGCTGGAAACTCACTGCAAGCCACGGAGCCTCGCACCTCAAGGGTTGTGTGGACGGCAATCTAGCTTCCCGCTATACCACCGACACCCCGCAAACTCCCGGGATGTGGGTTCAGATCGAATTGCCCAAGACCGCTGAAGTCTCCCAGATCACTCTCGATTCCGGCAATTCCACCCGCGACTACCCACGCGGCTTCAAAGTCGAGGCCTCACTCGACGGGAAGAACTGGAGCAAACCCCTCGCGCAAGGCGACGGCACCTCGCCAATCACCAAGATCCCCTTCTCCACCACCAAGGCCCGCTACCTGCGAATCACGCAAACCAAGCGCGCCCGCGGGCTCTATTGGTCAATCCATGATCTCAAGATCAACGGGCGAGAGACAGCATCACGCTAAGCCAACCGCAAACCAAGCTTGTCGCATCCGGTGGAAGCGCTATCTTGTTGGGCATGATTCGTGTTGCTTCCTTGCTTTTGGCCGCCTGCTCCGTTGCGGTTGCCTTCGAAATCCCCAGAGGTTCTTTTAACTTGGGCCAACTCGAGGATGCTCAAAAGAAAGCTGCGGCCGCCAAGCAACCACTGGCGTTCGTCATCGTCGACAAAAATGCAACGCCCACTTGAGTGGCTTGTCCCGGAGCCGTCAGTCTGTCGGCCAGCAAAGCAGTCCTCGGGTTCTCCAAAAGTATCGTCGTCGATATCTCCGAAACCGCCGGCCTCCCTGAAAAGATCAAGACGTCTTACCGCACCGGCGGAGCTGCCACTCCCATCGTCATTTTCACCGACCCTGCTATTACCGGGAGCTACGGGCGCTTCGACTACCCAGCCATGAAAAGCCAGAAATATGGCACCATCTTCAAAGCCACCAAAGATCTCATCAACAAGGCCAAGAAGAAAGGCACTTTCAAAAGCGGTAAAGACCCCGTTTTAGTCAAAGTGGCAGGCACCAGCATCGACTCCTGGAAAAGCTCTGCCGGCAGCGAGATCAAAGCCAAACTCGTCGGAATTGAAGACAACTCGATTTATCTCTTCGAAACCACTGCCGGAAAAACAATCCGGGCCACCGCGAAACAACTCGATCCAACCAGCGTTGCGAAGGCACGGAAACTCGCCAATTTAAAGGACGAGTAACCACCCCACCCATCTTCTGAAGCCCCTCCTTTCCTCGCCAAACTTGTTTGGGATGCCAAGCTCGATCGCTTCGCACGGAAACGCGGTGCCGATATGAGCCGACGGACTTTCCGATCCGCTAAACCACAAGGTTGTCGATATCATCCCCACAACCATGAAAGCCATCCTTGCACTCACTTTCCTCGTCTTTTCTTCGCTAACTTTTTCGATAGGCCCTGGCTTCCTGACGCAAAAGAAACGGGACTGGGCCTTTATCCAAACCGTGGGGGGGATATCGGTCGCCTCCCATCACCAAAGTCTCATCATCAATTGCGACGTCTCAGGAACCCGCAAGGTCACCAGCAAACCAACCATAATCAATTCGGGACTTGGGGTGAGGAAAGTCATTCATAAGCGAGTTAAGAACAAAATCCAGCTCACCCTAGTCACCTCGGTGATCAGCCAAGAGGCAAAACCAAACCCCAAACCACTCGACCTCTCAAGCTATCCCGAGGGCGCCTACCAAGTTGTCTACCTGGATCCCGACGGCAAGGAACACGATCTCGAATCGGTCAAATTGATTAGCCCCAAGGAAACTCCCATAAGTCCCGCTAAATGAACGCAGGCAGGGGCAAAACTCGGGGCCGCCTCATGATAGATCGACAGGAATTTTTCGTAAACATCGGTGCCCGTTGCAGGCGTTTTGGCCGAGCAATGCTCCACCGATTTCGATGACCCTTCCTTCGAACCTTCCCCCAGCATTTAGCGTTCTCTTGACCGGCGTAGCCGTAGCCGCTCAACCTGCTGAAATAGAGTTCTTTGAAAGCAAGATTCGCCCGGTTCTCGTCGATCACTGCTACCAATGCCATTCGGTGGAATCGGCCAACCGAGGCAAACTCAAGGCCGGTCTTTTCCTGGACTCGCGCGATGGAGTCCTCAAAGGCGGCGACACCGGCCCGGCGGTCATCCCGGGAAACGCCAAGGACAGCCTCCTGATCAAGGCTCTCCATCAGGAAGGCCCAGAAATGCCTCCGGACGGAGCCTTACCTGACCCAGTCGTGGCACACTTTGTTCGGTGGATCAACAATGGCGCGGTCGACCCCCGAGACAAACCACCCGCCGTCCTTCAGGAATCCCAAAAAGTGGATGCGTCCGACCACTGGGCTTTTCAACCTCTCCAAAGGCCTGCTCCACCAAAGGTCACAAATTCGGACTGGGTGCAATCCCCTCTCGACCACTTCATCCTACACCGCCTCGAAAAAGAAGACCTGCAACCGGTGAACCGGGCCTCGGCCAAAAGGCTGGTTCGACGTCTCTATTTTGACCTCACTGGACTCCCCCCCACCCCGGA
>JBMYLT010000024.1:0-51489 GCA_049596615.1 Akkermansiaceae bacterium
TAGTGGGGGCGCGTGAAACCGGAAAAGGATATCTTATCAACTGAGAGGCCGTTTTTGGGCCTGTTGATCGATTGGTTGTTAGAACGTCAAACTGATCTGCCGAATATGCTTGTGGTGGTCCCAACCGCGCAAAGTGGTCGTCGGGTGAGGCAAGGATTGGCAGAGCAAGGGGCCGTGCTGGCTCCCAAGGTCATGACCGCCGGAGCCTTCCTGCAAATTGAGGAAGCCGCACCTAAAGCAGTGGAAGTGTTGGGTTGGACCGAGGTTCTGGAAGAGATTATGGACTGGGGGGATTATGCCGCGATTCTCCCTGAACCACCTTTGAACCAACAGCCGGGATGGGCTTTGGGATTGGCGCGGGCCTTCTTTGATCTGCGAACGACTCTTCAGGAAAACGGGCTCATGATTTCGACCGCTGCCCGATCAGTCCTGGAGTTGGAGCATGAACGGTGGGCACAGTTGTCTCGGTTGGAAAGTCAGCTTGAGAAACGCCTGAAAGAGTGGGGATATCAGAGCAAGTCGAGTCTTCTTGCAAATGGTCTGCTCCATTTTCCCGAAGGGATCGATTGGATTGTCATTGCCGGTGTCTTGGATCTGCCTTCGGTGGTCGCAAAATTTTTAGAAGGGTTGGAGATTCCGGTGACGACGCTGGTGCCTCATGAGGATGTGGATGAATGGGGAAGGCCCGGACTGGGCTGGAATAAGCGAGAGATTGTCTGGCCGGAAGACGGTGGAGTTTTTTTAACCGGGAGTCCTAGCCAACAGGCAGATTTGGCAGTTCAAAAGGTGGCTCAAGGCGGAAGGCAGAGTGATCAGATCGGTCTGGGAACGGGTGATGAAGAGGTTGCCCCGGAGCTTGTGCGATCCTTTGGGCGTGCCGGGTGGGCGGTGCACGATCCAGGTGCCACCTTGCCGTCGGGGTTAAAGGGTTGGCTCGGATGCTGGCGGCGTTATTTGCAGAATCCAGGGGTCAAGGAGGTGATCGATATGGTGGCGTTTGCGCCGAGTAAGAATCTCGTCCGAAAGTTTCCTTTCGTTCAAGTGGAAGCGCTTTCCGAACTTTTGGACTCCCACTTGGTGAGAGACCTTGGTGATGTCCAGCGGGCTTGTGAACTTTGCGTCGAAGATCTTGAAAAGGCGGAGCGTGAAAGCCAGCGGAAGCGTCTCGAGCATCAGGTCAGAATGTCCGGAGTGGCCTTGGAGGTGATGACGGCTTTTGATCAATTGAGAACGCGCTTTTTGTCACAGGGTTTTCATCAAGGAATGCGAAGGCTTCTTTCACGTTTGGATGGGGATGGCGAAGCAGGACTAGCACAATGGCTTGATGACACGAGGGTAGCTTCGGAAAAGGTTTCACGTTCGCCGGGCTTCTGGCTTGATCTGCTGTGTGAAGATCTCAGGCAGGTTCCGGAGGAGGCTCCTGATGAGAGAATGGTCGATGTCGGAGGGTGGCTTGAACTTTTGCATGATCCGGCAGAGCATTTAGTCATCTGCGGGATGAATGAAGGTCGGGTGCCAAGCCGCGAAGGTACAGACCCCTGGCTACCTGAAAGCGCGAGAATGGCTCTCGATCTGCCTCGGGAGGAAACCCGGGCAGCCCGTGATGCTTATCTCTTGCATTCGTTGATGGAGATGAGGAGGGAAAAGGGGCGGGTGGATTTAATTGTAGGGAAAGTGGCACTCGGCGGAGATATCCTCATGCCTTCGCGTCTACTGCTGACCTCGAAAGGAGAAACTCTCGCCGAACGGGTGGAGATGTTGTTTTCCCAGGTGGAGCCCGCTGATTCCGGAGCGCCCTTTGAAATTGAAGCTCGTTGGAAGTGGAGGCCCAAGCTCGTTGAGCCCAAGTCACGAATTTCGGTAACTGCCTTTGCCAAATACTTGGCTTGTCCGTTTCGTTATTATTTGCAACGGGTCATTGGGATGAGCGAACCTGAGCCCGAACGGGTGGAGTGGAATCATCGCGATTTCGGAAATGTCCTTCACCTTGTGCTCGAAGCGTGGGGTAGCCATGAAAAGATACGAGATTCTGCCGATCCAAAAGAATTGGAGTCATGGCTCTCAAAGGAGCTCGATGACCGGGTTGCCCGTCAGTTTGGTGACCAGATTCCGCTGGCAGTTTCCTTGCAGGTCGAGGCGATGCGAATGCGCCTGAGATGGTTTGCAAAGGAACAGGCCGAGATCCGGGCATCGGGTTGGCGGATTACGGAAGTCGAAAAAAATCTCACCTTGGATTTTGGCGAGATTACGGTGACAGGACAGATTGACCGCATTGAATGTCACGATGATGGACGGATTCGGGTTCTAGATTACAAAACTAGCAAAATTGCCAAGGATGTCGTTAAAGAACACCGCCGTGCATTTCGCAGTGAGCTTCCCGACCATCTCAAGGGTGAGGATGTGAGAGCTCCGGACGGCACGATCTGGACAAATCTCCAGGTGCCATTCTATGCCGAGGCATACGGGAAGGTCGATGAAGCAGGCTATTTTGCGATAGGCCAGGATGAGGCCAACGTGAGAATCACCCAGTGGGAAGATTTCAGTGAAGAGGACCAGGATTCGGCACGCCGTTGTGCCGAGTGGATTGTGCAACAAGTGCAGAACAAGGTCTTTTGGCCACCGGCTGCCAAAGTGACCTACGAGGATTTTGACGACCTGATTTATGGCCGCGAATTGGTGGAGGCTTTTGCGTGGGAAGGGGAGTCCGCATGAATGACATTCTGGCAAAGAACCTCCTCATTCTGGCCTCGGCCGGATCAGGAAAAACCTATCAATTGGGAAACCGGGTGATTGGTTTGATCGGGAGAGACGGGGTGGATCCAGAGCGAATGGTTGCGCTGACATTTACGCGAAAGGCTGCCGGTGAGTTTGCGGATTCGGTGCTCACCAAGTTGGCTAAGGGCAGCCTAGATCCCGAACATGCCAAAAAGATTTGCGAGGACGTCAAAGCCAACTTTGAGATTGCAGATGTTCTGGAGAAGGTGATCGGGGCACTCCCGAAGTTACAGTTCACCACGCTTGATGGATTTTTCTCACGAGTTGTAAGAGGTTTCCAGTATGAGCTGGGTCTTACGGGTGGAAGTTTTGATCTTCTTCAGGGTGAGCGGCTCGAGGAAGCGAAGACCCGGATCCTGCAGGGAGTGCTTCAGGACGGTTTTAGAAATCGGGAGGAATTCTGTTTTGCCTTCCGCCGGGCGACCCTGGGTCGTGGTGAACAGGGCGTACAAAGATCGCTCGAAGAATTCGTGAAGAACTGGCACGAGATCTGGAAGTCCGGGGCGAACCGGGGCGACTTTGGAAATCCTGCGGTGTTTCCGAATCTACCGGATCCCGAAGAGTGGATGGCACAAAAGGGTGGTTTGATTGCTGCTCTGAGGAAGTCTTCGAATGGAAAAAACTGGGACAAGATGCTCGAGATTTTTGACGACCATGTCGTCGGGAATGCACTCAAACCAAACACCTTCGGGAATCGTTTACTCGAAGTCCTGGAAGAACCGGGGCCAGTGACGGTGAAGGAGGGAAAAGGGAACCTGATAATCGAACCCGAGGTATGGAAGATTTGGCAACGCGTGTTTCGGCTCGCGATCGATTGTGAGATGGCGAATGCGGTGACCAAAACGCAGGCGGTTGGGGATTTGATCGCAGAGATTGATCATGAACATGAAGTGCAACTGCGCCGCCCTGGTCTCCTTGGCTTTGACGATATTAAAAACCTCCTGGGTAAGTGGAGCGAGAGTGAGGAAGCGAGGTTGCAGCGGGAGCTCATCGACTATCGGTTGGATGGTAAATACGACCACTGGTTGCTGGATGAGTTTCAGGATACCAGCCAGGCCGAATGGAAGGGCTTGTTGCCTCTCATCGACGAGGCCGTTTCGAAGCCTGAAGGGAGCTTCTTCGTGGTGGGCGACCGCAAGCAGGGAATCTATGGCTGGCGCGGCGGGGACGTAAATTTGTTTTCGAAAGTCCGGAGACAGTATGACGGTGGACTTACGGTTGAACCGATGGACGTTTCCTATCGATCTTGTCCGGCGGTCCTGGCCCTTGTGAACACTGTTTGTGGGAATCTGAAGGTGATCGAAAATCTCTTTGGCAGATCAGTCAGGAGCCAATGGGAGTGGCAGGATCACAAAGCGGCCCGGGCTGACCTCAGTGGCGAGGCCAAAGTGATTGAGGTATCAAAAGGAGAGGATGGCTCTGCGATGGTGGAGGAGCTTCGTCGTCTGGGAATCGGAGAGAAAAATCTCAGCTGCGGTGTCTTGGTCCGAACCGGGGATCAGGTCAAAAAGCATGCCGATCTCCTGCGCGCCGAGGGGTTTGATGTGATCGAAGCCGGGCAGCGCAAACCTGGTGAAGACCATGCCGTCGGTGTAGTGGTTACGCACCTCGTGAAATGGCTGGCTAATCCTGCTAATGATTATAGCCGGGAGGTTCTCGAAATGTCTCCGTTGGTTGAGAAACTAGCGCAGTATGGTGATGGCTGGGGCGAGCGCTGGGATGGGATGATCCGTGAGATTCAAAAGTCGGGTTATGCTCGCTTTGTGAGTTCGGTGCTCACCTCGGAGTGGAATGATTTGGGCTTATACGGAAAGAGGCGAGCCGAAGACCTGATTGCGGCCTTGGCTGAATTTGATCGCACCGGCGAAGGGTGCCCGCGTGCTGCGGCAAGGCGAATCCAAGACCTCGAAGTGAATCAATCGCCAGGGGTTGCTGCCATCCAGGTGATGACCATTCATAAGTCGAAAGGCTTGGGCTTCGATGTGGTGATGTTGCCCGAGGTGGCCGATCGGCAGATTCCTGACCCTAACAATTTTCAGGTCGCTCGGGGAGCGGGCTGGCTTCTTCAGGTTCCTGGAAAGTGGGCTTACGAACAATTCCCGGAAACTAGGGAAGCTTTCCGAAGCTGGTCAGAAGCTCAGAAATACGAAGCTCTCTGTTTGTGGTATGTCGCATTAACTCGTGCGAAACGTGGTCTTTATGTGTTCCTGCCTGAAGAACCGCCAAGCCGCAAAGGGAAGCCATCGGGTGAGACCTTTGCGAGTCCGGCGAACTTGATTCGGCAGTCCGCGGGAATTCCTTTCCCTGAATCTGATCCCGATTGGACTGAGCGGTTGGATCCCGCTGCTATTCCAGAGGTCACACAATTCCCTAAATTACCCCAGGGAGTTCCTCAAAGAAGCCGCGCCACACCAACCGGCCAGAAGTCATCGTTTGTCTCAACCGGAGGTGGTGTCGGTCAGCGAATCGGAAGCGAGGTTCATCGACTTTTTGAAACAGTCGGGTGGTTGAAAAAAAACGAGTTCCCTTCACTGCCCTATTCTGCTGCCGGAAAGATTGTCGAGGATGCTTTAAAAGTGCCGCAAATTCACAAGATCTTCGAGAAGCGGGAAGCAGATCTCTATCGTGAGCAAGCCTTCGAACTCATTCATGATGGAAAGTGGATGAGCGGGGTAGTGGACCGGTTGCATGTGTTTCGTGATGGAGATGAGATCACCAATGTCGAGGTGATTGATTTCAAAACTGACAAAGTGGACACGCGCAAGGAGCTTTGTGTTCGATATGCCGGGCAAATGATCGCTTATCAATCGGCCATCGCCAAGGTTTTCAAGATCAATGTTGGGCTTGTGACTTGCCGCTTGCTTTCGACTCACCTCGCTGAAGTGATCAATCCGGGCGATTTTGCCATCCAGGGAGAGCTTGAGCTATGAATGATGAGATCGGTTGGTCTTTTGTGGCCTTGAAGAATGGCGAAGAGGTGGTGTCGCGACACGAGGGCTTCTCCGATCGCCATCGTAATTTGCCCTGGACAGAGCAGACTATCGCTCCGGTTTGGTCTGCAACGAAAGGGCCGATGGCGGCTAGTGTTTTGATGGCCCTGCATCGTGTAGGGCTGGATGGGGAAAGCCTGGTGGACCGGGTTTGGCCGGAGCTAGGAAGGTCTGATTTGAGCTTCGAAGAGCTTTTTTCCCATCAGGGGGGCTATGCTGGGTTGAATCATAAGGTCCCAATCTGGAATCACCGGGCGGTGGTATCTTCGCTCGAGATACAGAAGCCTCTCTGGGAGGTGGGGACTCATGGCTACCACCCGAGGACGATTGGGTTTCTAGCGGACGAAATCGTAAGGCGGATCGACGGTCGCTCGTTGGGGGAATTCTGGTGGGAGGAAATCGCGGGTCCGGAGGGAATCGATTTTTGGATTGGTCTGCCGGAATCAGAATTCGATCGGGTTGCCGAGTTGGTTCCTGCGCGGGCCTCGAAAGGAGGGGAGCCGAAGGCTTTTTATGAAGCTCTGCTCGCCAAGGACTCGTTGACGAGACTGGCTTTTTCCTCGCCATCGAACTTGTCGGGAGTGAGCGAAATGAACCAGTCCCGGGCATGGCAGGCTGGTTTCCCGGCGATGGGTGGCGTCGGCTCAGCCCGCGGACTGGCACAGTTTTACGACTGGCTGCTGCGTCAGGAATTTCTCGCAGAATTGATTCGCCCCCGGATTAAGGGGCTCGACGTCATTCAGCGAATCGAAAACTCGTTTGGTTTCGGTGTCATGCTTGGGCTAGGGCCCGAGAAGGACTGTTTTGGTCATCCCGGGGCCGGCGGAAGCTACGGTTTTGCCAACCCGGAGAATGGAATGAGCTACGCTTTTGTGATGAACAACTTTGAAGCCAGTCTTTTCCCGAGTGCTGAGAGGTTGGCTCTGGTGACCGAAGCAGCTGGTGCCATCTAGCGTGACTGTGATCCTAGAAAGAAACCGCCAACAAGTTTTTTGACTCTACAGGTGTTGTTTCGAGCTAAGGCTTCCGGAAGATCGCGAGATGCTTGTCGACTGATTTGCCCGGTGCGTCGGAAAGAGCACGTGAATCCGTATTGACCAACCCACCAACCTGAATGGCGCCGAGCTTCTTCAAAGCCTCGACGGCGAGTTCATGTTCTTTGTCAAAGTAGGAAGTAATGACAAGGAGGCCGTCCTCATTGAGTTGCTCAAGGGTTTGTCCAAAGATCTTGGTCCAGACTGGACGGTCGTTCCAAAAGTTTTGATGGCGAAGAAAAGCGAGATCGGGGGTGTCTAGTTCACCGAGATCTGCCAAGCGGTCGCCTCGATGAGTGATGAAGTCGGCAGTCACATTGGAAGCAATCTTGGGAAGTTCCTTCTTCCAGCGTGAATTGGCCTGGTCAATCTGAGCTGCACGGATGTCGAGTCCCTGCAGATGGGTTGATTTTGCCTTTTCACCCAAAACCTTTGCTAGAACCCCGGTCTCATCACCTCGTCCACAAGCGACATTGAGTAGCGAGAGGTTTTCTTTACCGGCTCTCAGATGAGGGGTGATCAGGGTGCGAAGATTCTTCTCGAGGGTATCGAGGTCCCTTTGCAGGAGATTGCTGAACGGAGTGTGAGCCACGGGAGAAGGTTATTTTAGGATTCGGATTTTGGAATTTCGAAATTAGGGTGGGCGTGTGGAACTTCCAATTCGTCCCCGTCGAAATCGAAAAAGCGATGGAATCAGATCCCTTTGTCGCGAGACCGTCCTGACTCCTAGTAACTTTATCCTGCCACTGTTTTTACACGATATTGCGGTGGATGAACCGATTGAGTCCATGCCCGGGTGCACCCGTTGGTCGCTGGATGGATTGGTGAGAGAGGCCGGAGATGCTCTCGCGCTTGGGATCCCGGCAGTCGTATTGTTTCCGGCGATTGAGGAATCCCTCAAGACCCGAGGAGCGGAAGAGTGTTTCAATCCGGATGGTTTAGTGCCCCGGGCGATTCGGGCCTTGAAAGAGGCACACCCGGAGTTGGTGGTCATGACGGATGTCGCGCTGGATCCTTACAATCTGGACGGACACGACGGACTCGTTGAAGACGGGGAGATTCTCAACGATGAAACGGTCGCGGTGCTTTGTCATCAGGCGGTGGCCCAGGCCGAGGCGGGTGCGGATATTGTCGCTCCCAGCGACATGATGGATGGTCGAGTGGCGGCTCTCCGGCAGGCGCTCGATGAGGCCGATTACCAGCAGGTTTCCATTTGCAGCTATACTGCGAAGTATGCCTCGGCGTTCTACGGGCCGTTTCGGGGAGCTTTGGGATCGGCCCCCAAGGCCGGAGACAAGAATACCTACCAAATGGCCCCGGCGAATCGTCGCGAGGCCCTTCGCGAACTGGCTCTGGACGAAGCCGAGGGGGCTGACATGGTGATGGTCAAGCCAGCCGGGGCCTATCTCGATATCATCAGCGATGTTCGAAGTCGCACGACTCTCCCGGTGGCGGCTTATCAGGTCAGCGGGGAATACCTCATGATCAAGAGCGCTTCCGCCGGAGGATGGGTAAATGAACAAGCGGTCATGATGGAGAGCCTGACTGCGATCAAACGAGCGGGAGCCGATGTCATTCTGAGCTATTTTGCTAAGGAGGCTGCGCGTATCCTCAGAGGTGAAAGCTGAGGAGTTTGGGCTTCTGCAAATTTCTTTTTCAAATGGAGCAAGACGCGGGGGTAGTATTGCGTAAATAGTCCCTAACATGAGTGAAGACAAGGCCGCGGTAAAGAGGCTCCATGAAAGTTATGGTCGGATGAAGGAAGAATTGTCCCGCGTGATCGTGGGGCAGGAAGAGGTGGTTGAGCAGGTTTTGATGGCCATGTTCTGCCGGGGACACGCTCTGTTGGTCGGGGTCCCAGGCCTCGCGAAGACTCTCTTGGTATCTACTGTCTCGAAAGCACTCCACTTGGAATACAAGCGGATTCAATTTACTCCGGACCTCATGCCGGCCGATATCACCGGAACCGACGTCCTCGAGGTGGACCCGGAAACTGGCCATCGAGGTTTCCGTTTTGTGAACGGCCCTCTCTTTGCAAGCATGGTGCTGGCTGATGAAATCAACCGGACGCCTCCCAAAACCCAAGCCGCGTTGCTGGAGGCGATGCAGGAAGGCCACGTCACGGTGGGTGAAAGAACCCTCGAGCTTCCTAAGCCCTTTTTCGTCCTTGCAACCCAGAACCCGATCGAACAAGAGGGAACCTACCCGCTTCCCGAAGCCCAACTGGACCGTTTCCTTTTTAACATCGTGGTGGATTATCCGACCGGTGAGGAAGAAAGAGAGATCATCCGGCGGGTTACAAGCCCAAGCGAAGCGGAGATTAGTCCATTGATGACCGGACCGGAGATCATTCAATTGCAAGAGGTCGTCAAGCGAGTGCCGGTTGGCGATCATGTCATTGATTTTGCCGCCAAGCTGGCCCGAGCGACTCGTCCAGCCTCCGATGAAGCTCCGGAATTTGTGAAGGAGATGGTTGGCTGGGGTGCTGGACCGCGTGCCGGTATTTCCCTAATTTCGGCGGCCAAGGCTCACGCGGTCTTGCGAGGCCGGGTCCATGCCACGAATGGTGATGTCGCGGCAGTGGCGCTGCCGGTTCTTCGCCACCGGGTCTTAACGACCTTCAACGCCGAAGCGGCCGGGGTAAAGAGCGATGACATCATCAAGCGCCTCGTCGAAGAGATCGGAGGGTCTGACGCGGAGATCAAGATCTAGGATTGAACGAGGCGCTGCGAATGGCGGAGACACCTGATCACCTCAAAATGCCCGAGTGCATGCGCTTGCTTGCGCCCAATGTGATAGGCTCATTGCGTCGCCTCGAATGGCTTTCGAGGCTGCGCAAGCAGGGGACCCTGACCGGCCGCCACACCAGCCCGGACAAAGGGGTATCGGTAGAGTTTGCCGAACACCGGGAATACACCCTCGGTGATGATCTGCGAAATCTCGATTGGCGGGTAATGGCCAAAAGCGATCGCAACGTCATTAAGCAATACATCGAGGAAACAAATCTTCGGGTAACCACCGCGCTGGATGTTTCTGGATCAATGACCTTTCGCGGAGACGAGGCCGAGCTTTCGAAGTTTGAGTATGGACAATACCTTGCAGCTGCTTTGTCGTATCTTTTCATCAAGCAAGGCGACGCTGCCGGCCTGGTGACCTTCGACGACCATTTGAGAGTCTCTATGCGGGCAGAGAATCGGCCCAGTCAGGTTCGTCGAATCTGCGAGAAGCTCTATGAAACCGAACCAGGAGAGGAAACCGGAGTGGGGGCGGTCTTGCATGAAGTGGCCGAGCGAATACCCCGCCGCGGGTTGGTCATTTTGATCAGTGATTTGTTCGATGAGCCCGATGACTTGATTGAAGCCCTGCACCATTTTGATTATCGTCAGCATGAGCTGGTGGTCTTTCACATTTTGGCCGAAGAGGAGTTGAAGTTTCCTTTCCGCAATTTCCAGCGCTTCCGTGACCTGGAAGGCGTGGAGGAAATGTTGCGCATCGATCCCCAGGCAGTTCGGGCCGCTTATCTCGAAAAGCTCAGGGATTTCATTGGTTCGGTAGAGCAGGTTTGCGGAAAGCTGCGGGCTGATTACGTTCCGGTTTCAACCAAGACACCAGTTTCCGACGCTCTGGTGAGATATTTGGGAAGGAGGAGGAAGTAAGATGCTCTTTCGAAATCCATGGTTGTTGGCCGGATTGGCCGGAGTGCTCATTCCGGTGATCTTGCACATGATTCGTCGTCAGGCCGCCAAGCCATACGACTGGGGTGCGATGCGGTTTTTGTTTGATACCGTCGCGGCTCGTCGTCGTCGCATGGAGTGGGAAGATTTTCTGCTCATGATCGCGAGGTGTCTGCTGATTGCCTTGGTTGTTCTCGCGGTGGCCCGTCCATTTGTTCCACCAGATACGAATGTAGCTTGGCTCTTCGTACTTCCGTTGGCCCTCCTTGGAATTGCCACCCTAGGCGGGTCCTTCGTGCTTTCTTCAAAGCAGGCACGGTGGGTCATGCGTTTGCTGGCGGTTGTTCTATTGTCATCGGCCGGGGTGTTGATCTGGAAAGAACGGGAGTTAAACCTGAAGCGTTTTCAAACCAGCGCGCGTCGGGATGTCGCCCTCGTGATTGATGGCTCGACCTCTATGCAAATCCGCGAGAATGGCAAGACAGCCTTCGAGCGTGCCATCAAAGAGGCCAAAGATTTTGTCAATGATGCTCCGAAGGGAACGGCCTTTTCGGTGGTTCTTGGTGGTCCGGCTCCCGAGTTAAAGACGGGAACCCCATTGACCCATCGCGCGGACGTTCTTGAGGTGCTCGATTCACTTGAACCGGTCGGCGGTCCCTTCCGGGCTCATGATGCGCTTGGGGTGGCTACGCTTTCGCTAGCCGAAGGGAGAGGAAGCAGCAAGGATCTCGTGGTCTTTACCGACATGCAGCGGCTCGGCTGGCAGTTGGAAAGTCCGACTTCCTGGGCGAATCTGGGGAATGCTTGGAAGGGTCTTCCCGACGGCGCCCAGCCGCGGCTCCTGATGCGTACTTTCACGCCGCCGGAGAAAATCCGAAATGTTTCGGTGACTGGAATCGAACTTTCCCGTTCCATCATTGGGACTGACCGCGAAGTGGTGATCAAGGTGACGGTGGAGAACACCGGAACCGAAGTGGTCACGCCCGGCCTGATGCAGGTGACTGCCGGGGAAACCGAGCTGGAATCGAAGGGCCTCGGGCAAATGGGGCCGGGAGAAACTACCGTGATCGACTACCGGCATCAATTTGCCGAAGTCGGACCACAGGTCATCCGGGTGCAACTTGAAGGGAATGATGAGCTTGCGGCCGACGATGTGGGCGAGACCGCAGTTTGGGTGAAGAAATCTCTTCCCGTTCTGATAGTCGAAGGCAATGCCGGAGCTTCCTTTTTCAATCGAGCCGGAGGCTACACCGCTCTGGCGCTGGCTCCGGTTTCGGGTGATGAGGAGACTTTTGTTGATCCGAGAGTCATCGACGCAGCTGCGCTGACACGCGAGGAACTGACCAATGAGGCGGTGATTATTCTGGCAGATGTAGCCCGACTTCCTTCTTCGGTTGCGGTTAAGTTGTCTGACTTTGTGATCAATGGCGGAGGGCTTTGGATTATTGCGGGACCAAAGATTGATCCCGGGTTTTATGGTGAGTGGCGGGGAGGTGACGGACCGGTCGTGCCTCTTCGATTGGGAGATATGGTTTATCCCGATGATGGCGTTCGGCTGGCTCCTGGGAGCTTTGATCACCCCGTGCTTTCCCTCTTCAAAAACAAGGCGGGCGATGATTTGGCCCAGGCTTCGATCGATGGTTATCGCGGTTCCAGCGATTTGGCGGAGGGGGCTTCGGCCGCTGCTCGCTATGGCGACGGAGAGATTTTTCTAGCCCTGCGTGATTATGGCAATGGCCGGGTTCTTGTGACCACAACAGCTTTGGACGCCCGGATGGGCGGTCTGCCGGCTCGCCCTGTTTTCGTTCCGCTGGTGCACGAACTCAGCAACTGGCTTGCGGGGGGGCAAATGGTGGAGCTGAATGTTCGGGCCAGCTGGCAACCGACCCTTTCCTTACCGGCAGGTGGTGGACTGAGTGCTCGATATCGCAGTCTGGCCCAGCGTGGCAAGTCGATGCGTCGCATCGACCCGAACATCAATTATAACTGGTCGTTAAAGGCTCCGGCCGAGGGGATTCGGAGGGATCGCTTCGAGGTGACTTGGGAGGGAAGTCTGATGCCACCGATCACCGGGAAGTATCGATTTGTTTCAGTGGTCGATGATTCTCTTCAAGTGACTCTGGATGGCGAGGATCTCTTCAAAAATCCCGATGGATCAGGTCGCAGTGAGACGGTGAAGCTAACAGCCGGGCAACTGGTGGGATTCAAGGCTCGCTACGAAGAAGAAGGAGGCGAGGCGTTCGTTCGTCTGAAGTGGGAGCGCCCGGATGGGGTAACCGAAACTGTTCCATCCTCGGTTTTCAGCCCAATCGGAAGTGATGGCGATGATCTTCTTCTGGGAGAAGCAGAGGCTCGCGATCCGATCGGACGTGATCGTGGGGTGAGCGCCCTGCTGGGCAGGCGGGGCAAGCTTCTTGAAGTTGAGGGATCTGCCATTCCTGGCGAATACCAGGTAGGGGTTCCCGAGAGCATTCGCGGATTGCTTTTTGACCAGTCCGAGGTGCCGGTGGTGGTCGAGAGGGAAGGGGGCGAAAGCCGCATAGAGTCCTGGAATGAGACCGACCGGGAATTGGTTCGTGGGGAGATTGATTTGATTGAGGTTAGCTCGGTCAATGATGTGCTCGCTGCTCTCCGTGGGGGGGGATTTGGTCGTGAGATTTGGAAAATTTTGGCGATAGCCGCTTTGGTTCTCTTTTTCTTGGAAGGTTTGTTGGCCCGTTGGGTTTCGAAATCGCGAAAAGCCGGTGAGGAGATCAAAGTCGACTTTGAAAAGCGGGACGAGGTCCCGGAGTCGTTCCTGAAGACAATGGGGCAAGCGAAAGGAGGTCGCCAATGAAAGTTTTAGTGCGGGGAGCAGCCATCTTTTTTGGCCTTTGGGGACTTGTGGTCCTGCTTGGAAAAGGGCTTGAACTCGACAGTTTCTGGCCCGAATGGGTCATCCCGTTGATTGGAGCGCTTGGGGCGGAGTTGGTATTCTGGAGCTATCGCTACGAGCGAACTTCAATCAGCCCGACCCGGGGTCGCTGTTTGACCGCTCTCCGGCTCACCGAGTTGGTGATCTTGCTCTGGATCTTGTTGCAACCGGTGTGGAGCCGCTACGTCGAGCGGGAGATTGAACGCGAGGTCATCCTAATGATCGACGATTCGGCGTCCATGGATCTGGTTGACGAAGGTGAAACCAAGACTCGGCTTGAGATTGCCCAGGAAAAGCTGGCTGCAAGCGGGGTGTTGGATCAGCTGGAAGGTAAGGTTGGTGTGCGCGAAGTCCGTTCCGCCCGAAGAGCATTGTTGGAAGACAAGATCGAGGTGGAAGGATGGGATCAGGCGACGGATCTGGCGGGAGGATTGGAAACGGTGCTCGATCAGGTTCCGCCCGACCAGCTGGCCGGTGTCATTCTTTTGAGTGACGGGCGTCACAATCGACCGGGAAGTGTGGAAGATGTCTCAAGACGTTTTGGGATTCTCGATGCGCCGGTCGCCGTGATTCCAAGCGGAAGTGAAGATCCTCCCAAGGATGCCGCGATTATTTCGGTGAAGTCTCCAGACTCGGTTTATCTGGGCGACCGGATCCGGGTGGGAGCCTTGTTAAAGTTTGATGGGTATCGCGGCAAAAAGGCAAAATTACAGTTGTTTGCGGGAGATGAAGAGTTGGAATCCCGGGAGATTTCCATTCCGCAGGATCGCTACCGGGAAGAGGTGCGATTCCGTCACGCTCCCGAGACTGACGGTGTCGGTGAGTATCGCCTGGTTCTGAGTGGTCTAGATGGGGAACGCTTCGACAATAACAACGCCTGGCAATTTCAGACCGTTGTGAGTGATGCCCGAACCAACATCCTTTTGATTGACCGCCGTCCGCGGTGGGAGTTTCGCTATCTTCGCAATCTGTTCTACGGACGGGATCAATCGATTCATCTTCAGTCGGTGTTGCTCGAGCCCGATCGGATCTCAGGTCACAATCCGCCCAAAGTAGTTGCTTCCGCTAGCCGTCCCCTAGGCGAAGCAAATGCCACCGATCTGCCTGAAAGCGAGGACGAATGGCGGAAGTTTGATGTCATCATTGTGGGCGATGTCGGTCCCGATGATTTAAGCGATAAGCAATGGTCGATTCTCGATGATTGCGTCAAGGAGCGTGGAGCGCTTTTGGTTTTGGTCGCTGGTCCGGAATCAATGCCTCACGCTTTCGGGAGTGAAGTGGTGCGCAACTTAGTCCCGGTGAAGTATGAAACGTCCCAGAGGACCTTCTACGGCGGGGATGAACGATTCCGCTTCAGTTTGACCAATGCTGGACGGAACCATCCCATCACTGCTCAGGTTGAGGGGCAGTTTAAGAACGAGCGTCTTTGGAAAGAGTTCCCGGAAATCCGCTGGCGCCACCCGGTCGATGGCCTGCAACCCGGGGCCGAAGTGCTCCTTTATGCGGGGCTGGAAACCGAGACTCGCAAGCGGATTGATTCGGCGGCCAGCTTGGACAAGGCCTTAGGGGAAGTGGCCGAGCGAAAGAAGCGGGAAGCAGAGAACGCTCTGTTGGTAACTCGCCAAACGGGGTCTGGCAAAGTGGCCATGCTTCTGGCTGACCGGACCTGGCGGCTTCGGGAAGGAGTCGGCGATGTCTATCACCACCGTTTTTGGGGTCAATTGGTTCGCTGGGGCGCCGGTCCCAATTTGAGGGCTGGTGACAGCAAACTTCGTTTGGGGACAGATCAACTGACCTACACTGGAGATGACCGGGTTAAAATAATGGCACGACTGCGCGATGGTGAACTGAATCCCCTGATGGATGAAAATCTCGTCGCAAAGGTGAAGCATGAATCGGGCGAAGTCATTGAAATCCCTCTCGCGCCAAGAGAAAACTCCAATGGACTTCACGAGGCGCTGGCTGGTCCATTTCGGCGGCCTGGCAACTATGAGGTGACCGTGCGGGATGAAGTGATGACGACATTCCGGGTGGTTGGTGCTTTGAGCGCGGTCGAACTCTCCGAAACAACCCTCAATCGTCCGCTTCTGGAATCGATCGCCTCGACGTCGGGCGGGCGGGTTTACGATGGCGAAGGCACTCTGGCCGAATTGTTCCTCCGTGGAGATGAGACCCGGACAGAGCTTCGTGAGACTTCCCTTTGGGATATCTGGCCGGTCTTTACCCTTTTGGCGGTTCTGCTCACGGCTGAGTGGGTCATGAGACGGCGAGGTGGCTTGAGCTAGCGTGACCATGGGCTATGGGAGATTTGGTTTGTCGACTTGGGAATGGGTTTGCTTGTGCGAAATCTCTAGGGACTCTAAATATGCTTGGTTTCAGCGGGTGGATGATATCATTTAAGGCCAATTAGATAATTCGATGAAGTGTCCGCGTTGTGTCCAAAAAATCCATCAAGGTGCGGACTCCTGTCCTCACTGCGGATTTACCATGGTCCACGCGGATGAGGTGTTTGGTAGCGGGGATGTGCGGGTCCGAAAGTTCGCCGATGTTGCAGGGGCCTTCCGAATGAAGGAACGGGAATCGATGCGAAAGGTTCTCGAGCGTTTTGAAGCCCGGTTTCCCCAGCTTTTTGTCGCAGTATATCTCGGAGCTTTTGAGGATCTCAACAATCTCAGGCAGTTTGGATTTTGGATGTTGAACCGCGCGGCCTATGAGGATGTCGATCTCGAGCGGCCGAATTCGAACGGCATTTTGATTGTTGTCGATGTGAATGGGAAGAGTGCGTCCATTACCTACGGCTATGCTCTCAACCCTTACCTAAATGAGCATTCCACCTTTGCGGCTTTGTCGGCCGGTCACCCGATGTTTCTGCAGACCGATTATCTTTCCGCTCTCAAAGCGGTGGTTCGCAAGCTGGAGCGAACCCTAATCAAGGGATGGCGAAGAGTGCGGCGGGATCCTGAATCGGTCCTTGCGAAAAGTGGCCAAACTCCCACGAAGGTGGCTGAGATGCTCGAAGGAATTCGAGATGGGAATCAGACAGCTGAAGAGGAGGAAAATATGAGAGAGGTTGAGTCGTGAAATGGATCTTCAAATTGGCTTTGGTTTGGTGCCTCTGGATCATTGCATACGCTCAGACTGAGAAACTCGGGGAGGAGCAAAAGAAGAAGGAAGAAGAGGAGAGCATACAGCCCCAGCTTCCGAACTGGAATGAGCACGAGCTGAGAGATTTGGAGTCGGGTAACTATGTCCCTGGTTCAAGTCTTATCGGGAAATTGGCCCGTGAGATCCTTGAGTCCGACAAAGTTGAGGTGATTGTTGGTCCCAGCGAAACCGAGGCTTTGACTGAGGAGGTGAAAGTTGATCCCAGATTGATTCCCGAGGATGCCCTCCCCGGATACCTTGTAGACCGTCCTACGGTTTATTTGATGGATCCGCAGAAACTGCTGACGAGTCAAGAAACCACCGACCTTGAGACTTCCTTGGGATTTCATGTCCAACAAGTCTCGATCCCGATTTATCTCTATCTTTTCGATACGGAACAGGAATTGCCCGAGGTTTTGGATCTGGCCGGTCTGGTGGAGCAAAAATTTGACCCTGAAAAACCGGCGGCTGTGGTTTTCTATTTTCGCGGAGCTCCTGACCGAGCTGACTTATGTTTTACCCGAAGAATCGAGGATTTAGCATCTGAAGCTGAGATGGGGAGGGTGAAATTGCCAGCCCGGACAGAGGCAGGTGAGATGTCAGACGCAACCTCACAGCTAGACGTTTTCGCAACCCAGCTTTCTGACCGGCTTGCGGTTCTGGAAAAAACGATTGTTGAGAAGGGAGGACAGTTGATTCCTGATGAAATGAAGGTCGGCGATTCGCTCGTGCTTGAAGCTGAACAAAAAAGTTGGTGGTCTTCCCTCGCTGAAAACGAAGCGGTCTTTTGGACTGGAGTCGGGATCGGGGTCTGCGCGATTGCCGCTCTTTTGGGCTCCCTTGGAAGTTGGATTTCCTCAATCCGGAGTGCTTACATCTTCCCGGATGCAGAGGGGTCGACCCTGTTTGATGCTCCCCATGCGGCAGGAGTGGGTGGAGTCCTTAGTTTTTCTTCGTCCCAGACCCCTCCATCTCGACAGGAAAGTGATGTTCCTGATTACTTGCAAAGGATGTGACTTTCGAAGGTATGTTTCATTCATGGTGGGATTCCAATTTTGTGCCGGTGATGTTCCCGGGATTTTCCGGAATAGGTGTGCCCTTCCTTACGGTGAAAAGAATTCCGGTGAGAGGTTTTCGCTCGAAGCTATCGGCCCAGTAAAGCCGGGTGACCCAGAGTCATGGATGGCGCGAGAAGATTCTAAAAACTTTACAAAAGGATGATTTCAATTCGTGAAAAACCCGCGCTAACCTGTCAGTCCAAGCCGGGGAAGAATCTGGAGAGCTTTCAGACCACCTTTTCTCACGGCCGGTGACTATGGAATAAGAACGATCCTGTTGATACGATGACGCCACTTTTTCGTAAAATTCTAGGTATGAACTGGGTTCTCGTGGTGACGATGTATGGTCTCCTCGTTTTCGGGGTTTTTGCGATTGAAAGTGCCGCGCGGCATTTGCCGGGACCCGATGGGATTGATGGGGGGAGCTTTTTTGCCGAGCGCCACAAACTGTGGATCGCGCTTGGAACGTTAGTTTACTTTGGAACGGCGTTGATCGATTACCGCTGGGTTCGGTGGCTCGGAGTGCCCATGTATTTAGTTGGATTGGCCCTGACGGTGAAAGCTCTGGGGTTGGATGACGATATCCACCGTCTGACCTTCGGCCCCATCAGCTTCCAGCCGGCCCAGATTGCCATTGCTGCCGGGATCATCGCGATTGCCACTCTGGCAAATGATCTTCCAAAGATTCATCGCTTTTTCGATCAACCGTCTTTCCGGGTCCTTCTCATCGGGGTGTTGACTGGGATTCCCTTTCTTCTTGTGGTAAAACTGGGAGACACCGGATCAGCTCTGGTTTGGGTCCCGGTGGCGGTAGTAGTTATGCTGGTGAGCGGGATTCCTTGGCGTTACCTGATCTTTCTTGGGGCGATGGCGGCGATGTTTATCCCAATCGCCTACTTTGCCGTTTTGCCAACCGTTTCGCCGCGGGGAACCGAACGAATTGAGATGTACCTTGAGTATCTTGAAGCAGGATCGGTTGAGAGTCCGGATGGTAAAAACTACGCTCCTTATTGGGTGTCGACCTCGGTGGCGAAAGCCGGTTGGAGCGGACTGGGATTTGGCGCGACCGAAGAAAGACAATCTCTCCATGCCAAGAAGCTCATCCCTTGGAAAACCGCCCACAATGACTACATCTTCGCGGTCATTGGAGAGGAACAGGGGTTCCGTGGCTCACTTCTCCTCGTCACTGCCTTCGCCCTTCTTTTGGTCCAGTGCCTCTTCATCGCCTTTTACAGCCGTGATCTGGCAGGACGGATTATTGTGGGAGGAGTGGTGGGATTGTTCTTTGCTCACATGTTCGAGAGTATTGGGATGTGTGTCCTCCTGACGCCCATCACCGGAATTCCTCTCCCGTTGATTAGCTATTCCGGAACATTCGTGGTGATTTGCATGTTCCTGCTGGGACTGGTGCAGAGCGTGTGGATCCATCGGATTCGATTCATCGAGGTCGAAACTACGATGTAGCGGCTGAAATCCTCTCTTAGGCCTCTCGTTGCAGGAGTCGGGGACGTTGGCCCCAGTCCGAAATTCTTCGTTGAATGAAAGGTGATCAATCGAGGCCGCATCGAACGGGTCTTTTTTCGACCGTAGCGCTGGTACGGGATGAAGCTCTCGTTGAAGTTTAAACCTGTGGCCGCAAATTGCGGCTATAGCGGCGCAACCGGGGATCCGCATGAGAAAGGAAGAACAGCGAAGGGTGCCACCAGTGCAAGGAGTAGAGGGACCCTTGATGCGGCTTGTTTATTTCATTCAAGATTTTGAACCTGTTCTCGAATCTTTTCGAGTTCTGTCTTGCCTTCGACCACGGTTTGGCCCACGCCGGCATTGTTGGCTTTGGATCCAATGGTGTTGAATTCCCGGTTGATTTCCTGGCAAAGAAAGTCAAGAGAGCGCCCGACCGGTTCGTCCGAGTCGAGATAACTGCGAAAGCGACTGAGATGGGAATCGAGACGGGTGGATTCC
The DNA here is from genome assembly GCA_049596615.1 of Akkermansiaceae bacterium. Lineage (GTDB taxonomy): Bacteria > Verrucomicrobiota > Verrucomicrobiia > Verrucomicrobiales > Akkermansiaceae > SW10. The sequence continues at coordinate 19,552 of JBMYLT010000024.1, forward strand.
TCGGAGACGTCGCAACGATCCGCAAACAGGGCAATCTCTTTTAATAGGCGATCGTCCTCCAGATCGAGCTCAATGCCGGCATCACGCAGGCGGGAGTGCAGGAGGTCGCGCTGGCGGGCCACGATGATCGGAGTTTCAGCTGCGATGGTCTTTGTGGCTTTTTCCAGAATGGCAAGACGTGACAGAAGGTCTTTCTTGAGGTCGGCCCCCTCGGCCGCCCTCATCGTCATCAACCCCTCAAGCGCGGATTCGAGTGCGGGCCTGATGACCTCGCTGGCTTTATCCGGACAAAGGCCACCTTCTCCGAAGGAAAAGATCTCGGGGGCTCGCAAAAAATCGGCAGCAGACAACTCGATAGGGCGCCCTAAGCTCTTTGATAGTAGCTGGAAGGCGAGGTCCAGCTCCTTGGCACGAGCCTCGTCTACGACAATCCCACCAGTTCTGGTCTCTTTCTTTTCAAGATGAATGGCGACGTTCACCCGTCCCCGGGAGACTCTGGCTAGGACAAGTTTGCGGAGGTCGCTTTCAAGAACCATCAACTCCCTGGGGAGATTGAAATGAATGTCGGCCTGCTTTCGGTTTAAACTCGCAATTTCGACTTGCGCGGTGAGCTCCGGGCCGGAGTGCTCGCCTCGGCCAAATCCGGTCATTGATTTCATGGCTCGAGGTCTAAAAGGAATGTGTCCGGTTGGCTAGGATCACTTGCGGTCTTTTTCCTCGTCGGGCATGTCCTCATCCGGAAGGAGCGGATCGTAGTCAGGGTCTTCATCTGGATTCCGATCGTCCTCTAAGCTAGCATCTCCCTGATCAACCAGATCTGATCCGTCACTCTCTGCCGGGCCCATGTCAGAGTGGTCATCGTCCTCTTCCATCGGATCACCATCCGATTCATCAGGATCCTGGTGTTCGCCCGGAAAGTCGAGATGATCATCATGATCTTCAAGGTGTTCATGGTCGGGGTGATAGTGAGGATCATCCGGGTCCATGTAGGAGAAATCGTGATCTGGAATGTCGTGATCGTAGAGGCTGTGATCGTCCGGGTCGTGATCGTGGGGATCGTGATCGTCGGGGTCATGGTCATCCGGGTCGTGGTCGTCCGGATCGTCATCAGATGAAGAGAGGAGCCGCTCCATGCGTTCGGCTTCTTCTTCGGCCTCCATGCGCTTCACTTTTTTCTCATGGAAGAAGGAGAGCCAGATACAGATCTCGTAGAGAATGACCATCGGAACCGCCAGTAACGAGAGGGTTGGGGCATCGGGAGTGGGCGTGATGATCGCTGCAATGACGAAGATGGCAAGAATAGCGTAGCCACGCGTCTCTCGCATCATGCTGAAGTTGAGAATCCCGATCTTGACGAGAGTCATCACCACTACCGGTAACTCAAAGGCTAGTCCAAAGATCAGAACGAAGGTGGTGGCGAAGGAGATGTAATATCCGATCCTCCAGTCGTTCGAGATTCCCATGTCTTTACCCCATTCATAAAAGAAGGTGAGGACATTCGGGAGGACATAGAAATAGGCAAAGAAGACTCCTCCAAGGAAGAGTCCAAAACCGATGATAAGAGCGGGCCAAAGAGCTTTTCTTTCGTTGTCTTTCAGGCCCGGGATGATGAACTGAAGAACGAAGAAAAGGATAAAGGGAAAAGAGACCACGATACCGGCAAAGAAGGCCAGCTTCATCGTGAGCATGAAGGTCTCGGTCGGCTTGAGAGAACTCATCAACCGAAGGTTGCCTTCAGCATTGAGGTCGGCAGTGGGTTTCGATTTCAGGAACTCAAGGGCGAGGTCCCGAACACTCTCTTTGTCATCGGGCAGTTTTTTGATGAAGTCTTCGCGCGCTTCCTCAGGGAGCTTTTGGGAAGCCCGGTAGACGATGGCCGCCTCGGTGAGTCGACGGGTTCGTTCATCAGTCGCTGCATTCCACCAGGCCTCGGCGAGTTTCGTTTCGTATTGCTCAAGTGGAGTGGAAACCTGAGAGAGGGAGAGGGCCCGTTCCCAGTCATCGAGGGAGATATTTTCGTCCTTCGGGAGAGTAGCTTCATGGCGGTCCACCCAGACCTGCTCGACAGGCCGTCGGATGATGCTCATGAGTTCGTCCTTGTAGACGAAGCAGGCGAGCGTTGCGATGACCAGAGTGAGGACGACCCGCGTTACCATGATCCGGAGGTCTTCGAGGTGCTCGAGGAAAGGCTTTTCCTCTTCCGGGTTCGACTTATCCCGGAGTTTGAACATTTTGTTGAGGAAGAACATGCTCCGCGCTTTGAATACGCGGGATTTGGCAGAGGACAATGGAAAATTTCCCTGAATGGTCATGCTTTCCTGGGGTTGCCGTCGGGCCAGGCCTTGATAGGGTGCTAAACACATGAGCGGATTGACCCTGCAAGGCCTCAAAGATGCCGCTCCGGCGGCCGGTTTCTTTTCCGGTCGGGAGTGGGTTTGGTCACCGGAGCCGTTTTCTCTGTCCAGGTCCGAAAAAAAGTTCCTGCAGCGGTTGGGGCATCCGCTCCATCGTTTTCAGCAGGCCAGTGACGAATTGTATCGTTTAAGTGCGGAAGGGCGGCGTCCGTCTTGGATTGCTCAGGTTTTGGATGCCGGAAAGCCGGACTGGATGGCACAACACCAGCGATCGAAGGCGCAGCGAGGGGTCACGCCCCGGGTCATCCGCCCTGATTTGTTGCTCACCGAAGACGGGGTGACGGCATCGGAGCTGGATGCGGTGCCCGGGGGGATCGGAACCCTGGCTTGGTTAAGCGAAACCTACGCGGCCGCCGGGTTTAAGATTTTCGGGGGAAGAACCGGGATGGTCGACGGTTTTCGGTCCCTTTTTTCTGAAGGAGCCGATATTCTGGTATCGGAAGAGTCTGCCGACTATCGGCCCGAAATGAGCTGGCTTGCTGGTAAGCTCGGTGAAGGGTTCACAGTCCATCAAGCTGAGAGCTGGAAGCCTTCTGATCGTGAGGTCTATCGCTTTTTTGAGTTGTTCGACTGGGAGCAAATCCAAGCGATTCAGAAGATGGCTGAGGCAGATCAGGTGACTCCGCCCATCAAGCCCCATTTTGAGGAGAAACTCTGGCTGGCCCTCTTCTGGGCTCCTTCCTTGCGACGGCTTTGGGAAAGCGAGTTGCGCGGGGGGCATTTGGAAATGCTTCGAAAAATCATTCCTTTCGGATGGGTGGTGGACCCTGCCGAGATACCTCCGCATGCGGCCTTGCCCCGGCTCGACGTGGACTCGTGGGACGAGGTGGGGGAGTTTAGTCAAAAGGACCGGCATCTCGTTCTTAAGGTCAGTGGATTCAGTGAACTGGCGTGGGGATCACGGGGAGTCTCCATCGGGCATGATATTCCGTCCGTAGAATGGCGTGCCTTGGTCAAAGAGGCCCAGCGAGATTTTGAATCCCAACCCCGGGTGATGCAGGAATTTCAGGAAACCCGGCTCGTTGAACACCCCTATTTTGATCCGACCACGGGGGATCGAAGAATCATGGTGGGCCGGGTCCGCCTCTGCCCATATTACTTTGTGGATGGCGCCGGAAAGACCCAACTCCGCGGCTGTTTGGCGACTATCGTTCCCGCTGATAAAAAGAAGATCCATGGGATGAAGGACGGGATTCTTGTTCCTTGTCACTAGTTTGGAGCACAAAAAAGCCGGACCCCGCGGAAGAGGACCGGCTTTCGAAAAAACGAAAGAAAATTAGTCGCTCTTGTTCCAGCTGTAGACGTTGTCGTCGTTATACTCGCCGCTGGCTTTGCCATCTTTGCCGAGGTGATATGCGATGGCGCGGCGATCAAAGAGAACCTCCGAACCCAGTTCGTTGGGAACATTGAGCTGGTTGTCGTTGTCGTAGTTTAAGATCACGCGGTAGTGGCGGTCCGTCTTTTCCTTGTTCTTCCAAGGCCCGAGGAGTTCGGCCCGGTTGTCGGAACGGACGAGTCCGTTGTAAGCTCCATCCCCTTTTCCTTCGGCTTGCTGGAAAGTGAAAAAGCTCAGGAAATTGGGGTTTTCATCGGCCGCGATTCGAAGTCCCAAAAGTGCCGGCATGAATCGATTGTTAGTGGTTTCCTCGTTGTCCTGGGCGTTGTTGTTTAGAGCCATAGGAAGATATTGATACTTCTCGTAAAAGTCGTCACAGGCGAGGACCAGCTTTGTACAGGCGGCCTGGGTGGACGTCTTTTTTGCTCCTTCAGTCATGCTGTTGTAGAGGGGGAAAGCGATGCCCATGAGAACAGCGATAATGGCGATCACGACGAGCAGTTCCACCAGGGTGAAAGCGCGTCGGAGTTGAGGATGTTTTGTTTGGTGTGTCATGATGTTGGGCGGAGGTTAGGGTGAAGAAATACCATTTGGCAACCAAACGGTTTTTTATTTCCGTGTCATTAGGATAACCCAAACTCAGGGCGTTTTTAACTATCCCAGTGTATTCCCCGAGGATCAGGAGTTGTGACGGTCGCTTGAGCAGGGCATGGTGGCGCTATGTCGAAGCCCGAGGAGATGAAAAAGAGCATTTTGGCGCTCTTGGGGAAGGAGGGTGGGAGACCTCTCAACAAGAGTGAATTGGCCCGGGCGCTTGATCTCCCGGGCACCATGAGAAAAAAGCTGAGGGAGAATCTCGCCGACCTCGTGGAAGCTGGAGAAATTTCGCAGGGCAAAAAGGGACGGTATCAAGTTGGAACTTCAGGCCGTTCTCGGGAAGGTCTGGTGGGGAAGCTCAGGGTGACCCCCGGCGGACATGGTTGGTTTTTTGTCGATAAGAATGATGAGGGAAATGTTGCCACCGGGATCGATTTTGAGGAGCAGGATCGTTTCTATGTTTCTCCGCGTGCCATGGCTGTGGCCCTTGATGGCGACCGTGTTCGCGTCAGGTTGGTCAAGAACCACGGCGGTTCCCGCGGGCACAAGGACTTGAGAGCCCGGGTGATCGAAGTGGTCGAACGTCGCTCCAGCAAGGTGACGGGTATTTTCCTGAAGAAAGGAAAGTTTCCTTCAGTGAGAACCGAGGACGAAAGGCTCCCGCCAACCATACGGGTGGGTAACACCCTCGATGCGAGGTCCGGCCAGTTAGTCGTGGTCGAGATCACGGAATGGAAGCATCTCAAGGAGATTCCCAAAGGGCATCTTGTCGAAGTCCTGGGCTGGCCGGGCGATCCTGGAGTCGATGTCGAGGCTATCGTTCACCACCATGGGATCAATGCCACCTTTTCGCCCGAAGTCGTGGAGGCCGCCCGTGGGATTCCTATCGAGATTCCGGAGTCGGAGATTGCCCGCCGGTCGGATTGGCGCGAGCGGGATGTCATCACAATTGATCCCGAGACCGCCAAGGATTTTGATGATGCTGTCCTCGCCGAACGGACGGAAAAGGGGTGGCGTCTTGCGGTTCATATTGCGGATGTTTCTCACTACGTTAAACCGGAGAGTATTTTGGATCAGGAGGCTCGCGAGAGGGGAAACTCGACCTATTTGGTGGACCGGGTCATTCCGATGTTGCCAGAGGAATTGAGCAATGGGATCTGCTCGCTAGTGCCTCAGGAGGATCGGCTCACGAAGTGTGCGGTGATCAATTTTGATGCCAGCGGAAGAGTGCTGAAGAGTGAGTTTTACGACGCGGTGATTCGAACCCCGCGAAAATTCACCTATGCCGAAGCTCAAGAGATTCTCGAAAATCCAGGCAAAGGCGGGAAACTCGGTCGTCGGATTCGCGAAGCCTGGGAGTTGGCCTCCATTTTGCGGAAGCGTCGTTTTGACAACGGCGGTCTCGACCTTGAAATGCCAGAAGTGAACATCATTCTCGACGAGAAAGGTATACCCACCGGTTACCATCGCGAGGAATACAACGAGAGCCATCAATTAATCGAAGAGTTTATGTTGGCTGCCAATGAGGTGGTTGCTCGCAAGGTCAAGAATTCCGGCCGTCCCACCATTTACCGAGTGCACGAAGATCCAGACCCGGACAAGCTCGAGGAATTCGCCGAACTTGCTCGTTCGCATGGCTATGAACCTGGTGATCTGACCAATCGCAAACATATCCAAAAGCTCATTGATTCGGCCAAAGGGTCACTCGAAGAGCCAGCAATCAAGGTAGGTTTGCTTAAGAGCCTTAAGCGAGCGTGCTATTTGTCTTCACCCGATGGGCATTATGGCTTGGCCAAGAACGACTACTGTCATTTTACGAGTCCGATTCGCCGTTATGCTGATTTGGTGATGCACCGGGCGCTTCAATCGTTGCTCAAAAACCGGCCTAAAGATTGCGATCGAATGCCCAATGCCGAGTATTGCAATGAGATCGCGGAACACATCTCGGATACCGAAAGGACGAGTGCCGATGCCGAAAGCGAAAGTCGGCGCATGAAGATGCTGGAGTGGCTGGAGCTTTCTTCGAGGGAAAATCCGCCACCGGTTTTCGCAGCCATCATCACCGAGGTTCGAGCACTGGGATTGTTTATCGAATGCACCGATATCCTGCAAAAGGGGTTGGTCAAACGGGAGGGATTTCCAGAAGGGCAGCGGTGGTTTTTTGAAAACAACGCCGATCGTTTTTCCAACAGCCGCGGGCAGGTTATTCAAGCTGGGACACGTCTCACGGTGGTTGTCGAAACGGTCGACCGGATCGGGATGAAAGCGGACTTCAAAATTGTGGAAGTCGTTGGAGGTTCTTTGGGGAAAAAGGTAGCAGGCAAAAAGAGCGCCCGCCGTGGGCTCGGGTGGAAGGATGACTCCAAAAAGGCAAAAAAGAAGCAAGCGGGGCGGGGTAAGCCAAACCGGCGACGGAAGCCGGCTCGAAAGCAAACCCGCCGGAATCGCTCCAAGCGACGTTGAAGAAGTCCTATTCGCCGAAGGGCCGTCTGGTTGGGGCTGGATTTGAAGGGTCTCCGGGTTTTGCTGAGGCGGGGTCACCTTCTATCCCATTCCGGATCTGGTTAATAATCTCGTTCCACCAGGCGCGGTCTGAGACGAGGTCTTCCTGATAGAGTTCGCGTTGGGTGAGATCGAGAATGGCGGCGAAGCCGGTTGCGAAATCAACCTCGCCGGGAGCCCTGGTCAGAATGCCGTTGACCACAAGGCCATCGATATAGTCAGGGTGGTGCCGCACTAATAGCGGGAAACTTTCCCTGCGCTGATTTGCGCTGAGCTGGTAGCGATCGGTAAGTTCCTGAAGACGGGTCAGTGACTCCCGTTCAATCCGGCTGCCACGATCGGCAAGGGCCAGGTCGGGAACCATGACGTCGTGATTGGTTGAATCGACCTGTTGTCTTTCAGGTTGATCGAGAAGGAGCGGACGGTTGCTCCGCGAATCAACGGTCAACAGTGGGCGACGAGGCGAGACGATGGGGGCCGGAGGCTTGTCTTCATTATTGGAAGGAGGGGAAAAGACACGGTACGAAACCCAACCCGATCCTCCCAGCAGGATAAAGAAGAGGAGGGTTCGCGACCAATGCATCAGTTGTGGAGAGCTTACTTGAATTTCCGGCTCTGCATCCACTCATACCAGGCGGTTTCAAGAGCGGCATCGTCGGCATAACCGTAGGTTTTTAGAAGGAGTGCTGCATCGGGTGTAGCCCCCTCGCGAATGGCCTTCAAAAACTCCTGATATTTTTTGACCTGTTCTTCATCCGAGACGAGAAAGTAGGTCAGGGCGAAAATGTATCCCGATTCATTGGGGCTGAGCGTGATGATTTCCGCGGCCATCGTTTTAGCGAGACTCACGCGCGTGCCCTTTTTGCAAAGGTTCTGAAGCGTCCGGGTCCAATCGGACCCAAGAGAAAGGACTCCGCCTTTGCGAATGTCCACCTTATCCTCAGGGTTTTGCCGGTAGTGGCCCTGGAAATCGAGGTAGGCCACACTGCACTTTTTGAGGACCATGTGCTCCGCGTAATATCCCATCCCCGCCGTCATCCAGAAGGGGAGCTGGGCCTGACGGGAGCGTCCCTTCATGAGGAGCTCGCCCGTATTGTGGACAAGAATGGGTGTGCGGTCTTGTTCCCCGCCGCCTCCGGTCTGGGTGGGATCGGATTTGCAGATGACCAGAAAGCGATTTTCGCTGTCAGTGAAGTTTCCGACCTGGTTGACGACCTGGATATTACCGGCCGGCCAGTTGTATTTTTTGGCTTCGGTCATCACGAGTTCGTGAAAGTCCTTCCCAGTATCGACGAGGTAGGTGGTGAAGCGGAACTTTCCGTTGGCCCCGGCTTTTCCTCCAGCTGGGGTTCGGAACTCGTCCTGCTCGAAGTCGGTGGTCAAACCAGGAAGAATCGCTTCAAGAATTTCATAGGTCTTTTCGGCATACTTTCGTGCGGGATCGGTCCCGGTTTTGTGAGTCCGGATTGTAATGTGGTCGCTCTCTTTTTCTTTCCACCCGATGCTGGGAAAGTGAGCCGTTTGAGCGGAAACTGTTGCCACTAGCGCCAGCGCCAGGAAAGAAATTTTCATAAAGAGATTCTAATGAATGAGTTTGAGCAAGGCAATCTCGAAAGAACTTGGCTTGCTGGCGGAGAAGGGACCAGTCAGTCTGATAGATGAACACCTAACCCAAGATACCCATGCTGAAACAATTCAAAGAATTCGCATTCAAAGGCAATCTGATCGATATGGCCGTTGGAATCATCATTGGGGGAGCTTTCGCGACAGTGGTGAAGTCTCTCGTTTCGAATGTTCTCATGCCTCCGCTGGGAGTTTTGACGGCCAGTGTTGATTTCAAGAACCTTAGAATTCCGATTGTCGATGGAGATCCTTCCACTGGAAAAGAAGCCGTGACAATTGACTATGGAGTATTTCTCACCGATTTGATTTCGTTTTTACTTATGGCCTTCGCGGTGTTTTTGGTTGTGAAGAAGATCATTGGAGCCATGGAAAAGGAAAAAGAAAGTGCTTCCGCCGAGCCCGCCCGGCAGGAAGTTCTCCTGGAAGAGATTCGCGACCTCTTGAAGAAGGATTAAGAAAAAAAGGCCCGGCCGCGGGAGCGACCGAACCTTTGGGTTTTGGGGGAAAAGCAGTAAGATCTACTTGCTTTCGGAATTCTCGCGGGGCTTCTCAACCTTCGGCCCGCGGCGTTTGCGCTGAGGTCCACCTTCAGGTCCACCAGGGCGTCCGCGACGAGGCATGTCCTTACGGGCAGCTTCGCGCTCCTTTTCATTGAGCTTGCCGTCACCATCGGTGTCGTATCGCTCAAGGATCTCGGCTTTACGAGCCTCCATGGCTGCCTTTCGCTCCTCTTTGCTGAGTTCGCCGTCGCCGTCGGCATCAAATCGCTTGAGCATCTCGGCTTTGCGGGCTTGCATCTCGGCTTTGCGGGCTTCCATGGCAGCTGCACGCTCTTTTTCGTTGAGCTTGCCGTCACCGTCGGCATCGAAACGCTTTAAGATTTCTTCGGGAACCTGACGGGGTCCGCGTGGTTTTTGCCGCTTTTCCTGGTCAGGTTCGGCCTGGGCGAGCGCGCATGAGGCAAGCGCGACGATTGTGGTAGTCAATTTCAGTTTCATTACTCTGGTTGAGTTGTCGGGAGGGAATCTTCCCGTGTTCGGACGATTTAACCTGCCTCCGTGGGAAGAGTTGCAGCTTTTTTTCATGAATTGTCATTGCCGGTCCTTGAAGCCGGCCCAAAACTCTCCGAGATGCCACCGGAGACCAAGAAAGCAAGCAAGGCAGAGGTCTTCCGCGCCCGACTGACCAGCACCCTGATTCTTTGGTCGATTGTCACGGCGGTGTTCGTTTCCCAAAATGTCTGGGCGTTTTACGGACTGGTTACGTTTCTCACAGTTGCAGGCACCCTTGAATTCCGCAGTTTGTTCCGTAGTCTTCCTGGTGGCGGTTGTCGGGATATCGGCATTTTTATCGGATTGGTCGTAGTCCTGCCGACGGGATGGTGCTTCGCAACAGGGGTGATGGATCACAACGACACCATGTGGGAGTTCGCTGGGTTGATTGTAGTCTTACTGGGCTCCTTTTTCGTGCGCTTTCAGCATGGGATCGAGGGACGTCAGAGTATCGACGCGGTTGGCGATGGTTTGCTTGCCTATGTTTATGTTCCAATTCTCTTCGGCGCCTTTGTCTTTCGCCTGATTTTTTTAACAGGGGCGGATCTTCCGGTGAGCGGAAGTGCTGTTCCCGGGGCGTGGCTTCTGCTGCTGATGATTTCCGCGGCCAAGTTCACCGATATGGGAGCTTACATTACCGGGTCATTGATCGGGAAACACAAGATGGCGCCGAAGCTAAGTCCGGCTAAAACTTGGGAGGGGTTTATGGGCGCGCTGGGCTTTGCTCAAGTGGCGGCATGGGGAATTTGGTTCTGGGGCGGAGACTTATTGGCCTGGATCCCGGGCCACCATGTGGGAATTCTCGCCCTCTTGATTGGACTAGTGGCGGTTGCCGGGGATCTTGCTGAGTCCATTCTTAAACGCAGCCTCGAGGTGAAGGACTCGGGGAATCTCATGCCTGGAATTGGCGGCATTCTTGATCTGATCGACAGCCTCTGCTTCGCCGCGCCGGTTACCTATTTTTACCTCATCGCGACCGGGCTAATCTCATGAGAAAGAGGGTTTTGATTTTAGGCTCCACGGGGTCGATTGGAACGAGTGCCTTGACGGTGGCCCGGCAGATTCCAGAACGCATGGAAATTGTGGGGCTGGCCGCGGGTTGTCGGCTTGAGGAATTAGAGCAGCAAGCCAACGAGTTCGGGGTGATTCATCTTTGTCTGGCGGATGAAGCGCGGGTGGCCGAGTTGAAGGGTGACGGACGGGTTGTCTTTGCTGGGGCGACCGGCTTGGTGGAATTGGTTGAGGCGACTAGGCCGGATTTGGTTCTCGTGGCGATTGTTGGGGTCGAGGGCTTGCGACCGACGTTGAAAGCGATCGAACTGGGTTGTGATGTGGCTGTGGCGAGCAAAGAGATTTTGGTCATGGCCGGGGAGGTTGTGATGAATGCAGCCCGTGAAAAAGCGGTTAAGATTTTACCGGTCGACAGTGAACACAATGCCATCTTCCAGTGCCTCGAGGGCCATCGCGGTGGAAGCGAAGAGGTGCGGCGTTTGATTGTGACGGCTTCGGGAGGACCGTTTCGGACGTGGCCCCGCGAGAAGCTTTCCGAAGTGACTTTGGAGGACGCCTTGAAGCATCCTACTTGGGAGATGGGGCGCAAGATCACCGTCGATTCTGCAACGCTTTTCAACAAGGGGCTCGAGATGATCGAAGCCCGCTGGTTGTTTGATATTCCGATGTCCAAGGTCGATGTCGTCGTGCACCCCCAAAGCATCGTCCACTCGATGGTGGAGTTTGTGGATGGCAGTGTCTTGGCCCAGTTGAGCACAACCGACATGTGCTTTCCCATACAGTATGCCGTGGTTTGGCCAGAGCGTTTAAAAAATGAATTGGAGCCACTCGATTTCCCCAGGCTTGCGAGGTTGGAGTTTGAGGCGCCTCGGACGGAAGATTTTCCCGCGTTGCTTTTGGCAAGAGAAGCCGGAGAGGTCGGAGGAACCTTGCCAGCGGTTCTTAATGGGGCCAATGAAGTGGCAAACGCGGCTTTTTGCCAGCGTGAGCTCTCTTTTCCTGGAATCTGGAAGGTCGTCGAGGAGACGATGAATAAAGTCCCTCATCAGGCTTCGCAGGAACTTGAGGTTGTGGTGGCCGCTGACCTTGAAGCACGACGGGTAGCGAAAGATCTTACCAAGCGCGGATGATATCGTGAATCAGGGCCGGTCCCTGATAAACGAATCCCGTGTAAAGTTGTACTAGTTTTGCACCGGCCGCCTTCTTGGCGAGGGCATCCTCGGCAGAGAAAATCCCACCAGCACCGATGATTGGAACCGATTCGCCAAGTTCCTTATGAAAAGCCGAAATGACTTCGGTCGCGTGTGTCGTGAGAGGTGCTCCGGAAAGCCCTCCTTCTTCTTTGGCAAATGGATGACCTTTGACGGCCTTGCGGGCGATAGTGGTATTAGTTGCGATGAGGAGATCGAGGCCTCCATCGCGAAAAACCCTGGAAAGAGTCTCGATTTGTTCGCTTTCCAGATCCGGGGCGACTTTCAAGGCGAAGGGGACGTAGCGTCCGGTTTCCGTTTTGAGTTTCGTCTGAAGCTTCTTTAGAGTTTCGAGAAGGCGGGCCGCTGCTTCACCCGATTGAAGGTCACGAAGACCCGGGGTATTGGGCGAGGAAAAGTTGGCCGTGATGTAGTCGGCCCAGGGGTAGGCCTTTTCAAAAGCGATGGCGTAGTCGTCGTTGGCGTTTTCGTTAGGTGTCGTTTTGTTTTTGCCAATGTTGATTCCAAGAATGCCGTGGAAGGAAGTCGCTGAGCGGGCATTGGCGAGCCCCTGATCGATGCCAGGGTTATTGAATCCCATGCGGTTGATGAGGGCCTTGTGGGTCGGAAGGCGGAAGAGGCGTGGGGACTCGTTTCCGTCCTGAGGTTTTGGCGTCAGAGTTCCTACTTCGAGATGTCCAAAACCCAGTAGGCCAAGGGCATCGATGGTATTGGCTTCTTTGTCGAGGCCGGCGGCCAGCCCCACGGGATTAGGGAAAGTTAATCCAGCCAACTCAACTGGTTTGGATTCGGGTGCCGTTGTTAGGAAGTTGAGAATGCCCAGCTTTTCCGCTCGACGAAGGCCCGCCATAGAGAGGTCGTGAGCTCGTTCGGCATTGAGCCGAAAAAGGACCGTTCGGGCGAAAGGGTAGAGGAGATTCAGCATGCCGGAGAAGAGTGATCCGCCCCGGAATCGGGGAGGAGATGGAGCCGCTGGCCGGATTTGAACCGGCGACCTATTCATTACGAGTGAATTGCTCTACCCCTGAGCTACAGCGGCGTGCTCGACGGCCCTTTTTTTATCAAAAGCTACCCTGGACGCAACCGAGATTTTTGCTGGAAGCTTGATCTTCCGAAAGATTTTACGATGTCAGCTTACCAAGTCGATTGTCGGATTAATATCATTGCTCCGGGTTTGATTCGGCGGAAATGTCATTGTTGGAGAACCACTTTAAAGAGAGTGATTTGCCCGAAAAGGCTCGCGCAAACAAAATGAGTGCCGTTCGGTGAAAAAGCCATTTTTTGGATCCAACGGGATGCAGCCGCGAGGTCAACAAAGCCAAGGTGGCTGGAGGAAAGGCGACCATACAGCGTGGCTACTCTGTGAGAATGTTTGATCCTTGCGAAGAAGTTTTCAATGACATCCCTTTTTCGGCCAATGCTCTTCAAATCGAGAACCCCTTTTTCGATTTTTTCTCCCTTGAATCAGGGCATTGAGGTGGACCCCAATGTTCGGCTATTAGTATGTTAGTTAAGCTATGGTCGGTAGGCCTAGTGAGGTTCTGTTTGGGGCTGGCTCTTTCGTGCAGGGTAAGCTAACTCCTAACGGTAGGCTGTCGGAAGCTGGGGCTTCACTCCGAGCTTTTCATAGGCGAATCCGCTGGGAAGGGGGGCATACTTTGAAATGTAGTCGACCCTCCGGTCTGGCGTGATCTTTGACTCCATTGCTAGGCCCCAGTAGCAGGCATTGATGACGAGGCGGCGAAGGCCGGCACTTTGTAAATCACGAGCACTTCCCATGGTAGTGTTGAAAACTCTAGCCTCCTTTCCACTGCTGGTCTTCCAGTTTTTGAACCAAGCAACGGGGAGAGGCTCCTTTTTTAGGTTCGGTTTGTCGTCTGGGCTTCGTCCCAGGAGCGGCTGCCCCCATACCAATGCGGTGCAATCTGCTGGCAAAGAGGTCCCTTCCTTGTAAGTACGATAGACATCGGAGGGGCCCCAAATGTCGGTCACTCCGGTGGCGATGGGGTGATCTTTCAGCTCTTCAACGATTGTTCCCCGGGTGGAATCGGCATGCCAGCGGCCATGGTGTCCCATGAACGATCCTCCGAGTATCTCGCGCCCCCAGTTCACCTGCTTCCCATTGATCTTGTAAGGAAGCCGTCCCCGAAACCCATGGTTGGCCGTTCTCAATGCGATGAATGGTTTCCCCGAATCAAGGTAAGAGACAATTTGTTTCAATTGCTCTTCTGGCAGGGTGAGGAGTCGATGGAAGAAGATGACGAGATCGGCGGAAGTGAGGTGCTCAAAACCCGGGATATTGTGGGACTGGAATTCCTCCTCCTTTCCCTTTTTAGGATAGACCGGCAGGGTGGGGTCAACGAGTCCTTGTTCATTTACTCCGAAAAGGACAGTGCAATCGAAGCCGTGGTGTTTGCTGAGGATCCCGGCCATCATAGGCATGGCCTGTTCACTTCGATACTCCTGATCGGCGGCAATCAAAACGATGTGTTTCCCTTTTCCTGGACCTTCAGCTCCCGGATAGACCAGCCACCGGGAATCCTCGGGGACTGGATGAGCCACACTGTTTGCGGTGAACGCGAGGAGTAATGTGGTGAGGAATCGAAAGAGCATGATCGGGAAGGTTAGCGGATTTTGGTAAGTTCTGGCGACGTCTTGGCTACTTTGATCTTCTCAATCGCTTCACGAACCATGAGCGCTTTGTCCCGGCTGAGGCGTCGGGGGAAATCGGGTTCGCCATCATCAAAGTCTGCTGCAATTTCCTCGAGTTGCGGGAGGAATGGTTTGGCCGCTGCCCCGTATTGGTGAAGGATTTTGAGGATCTGAGGAGTGCGTTTTTCACTGGCCCAGCGGTTCTGTTGGTGAAGGTAGTCGACGGTCGCTTTGACACCCTCCTTCACATGATGGTTGGCGAGAACCTTGAGGCCTTCGAGCCGGACTTGAGAGGCAAACATCACGCCACTCGAGGCGGGTTCCACGACCGCCTTGAGAATAGCAGGAAGGAGGGGTTTGATTTGTTCCTTACTCAGGGTGCGGTAAACTGATGAAAGGCTTCCGCGCGCCCTGCCATCTTCATTTTTTAGTCCGGCCTCGATTGCTTTGTAGAAGGTGGGCATGTCAATGCCTTTAAGGGATCCAGACAACAATCCACCTCTCCGGAACAAGGCATAGGAAAAATAGCGCTGCTGCATTCCGCGCGGATCATTTTCTAAATCTACTACGGTAAACAACTTTAGGAGTTTCGGAACAGACTTGATGGCTGGCTTTCCGATCGCGGACAAGGCTTCGGCCGCTTTGATCCGAACCCAAAGGTCCGTTGAATCTAGAGTTTGGATTAAGGTGTCCACGCAACCAGATGCACGGACCTTGAGTCGCGCGATTGCCTGACAGGCTCCGAGTTGGGCGTTGAGCGACGAAGATTGCAACATGGCATTCAGTGGTGCGACCGGAGCATCTCCTTTCAAACGAGACAGCGCGATGGCGGATCGCTCCCGGACAATGGGGGACCAGTTGGTGAGGGTTTCCAGAAGAACGTCTCTTCCGAGGGCATCGTAGGCGGAATAGCGATCCTTGTTGCTCCACCCTCGGCCTTCACGTATGAGCCGTTCGGCTGCTTTCTTGTCGAGTTGAGGAGCAATCGCGTCGCGCTTTCCGGTCAGGTGGATTTTTTTCAAAGGACGGGCGTAAGCTAGCATGAAAGCGCCGGTGGCGTCCCAATCGGCGTAAGAGTCGTTCCCGGGTTGCGGTGGTCCTTGGTGCCGGAAGGTGCCATCCCATTGACGGGCCAGGTCAAAATACCAAGCTCCAAACTCTTTCATCCAGGCTCCGGTGGCATCGGGGCCCGACTGGGCCACTCCTGGTATGGCCCAGAGAACATTGAAAAAGTTTCCAGTGTGGCCAGTGTCGCGCTCGTTTCCGTGTGAGGCCACACTCATGCGTGAGAAAAACTCTGCTCCCTTCGGTTCATTCATAAAGGTAAACAGGACCGAGGCCATCCCGCATTTGCCGTTGTCTTCATGGTTTTCTATCCAGGGATTGTGGTCGCCGTAGGGAACCGCTCCTTTGCCAATGTAGAATCGCAGGAGCCGGGCACTGCGTTCGATGGCCCGGTCGACCTCGGGTGTTTTGACGCCGGCCTTACGCGCCAGAATCAGAGAGGTGGTGAGGGTGAGTCCCGGAGAATTCATCATGCCGTATCCAGCCAACCGCCCGTCCGGATTGGCGAATCGATGACCCCATGACCCGACGATGCTCTGGCCGACGGCAGCCTCGGTTGCAAGGCGAGTGAGACCGGGCATAACGGCGCGGTCTCCGGTTGCGAGGACATACTCGGAGAGCAGCATAATGACGTACCCGTAATACCAGGTTTGAAAACTCCGGGTTTGGTAGGCGGCGGCCCAATCGACTTCCCGTCGAATGAGCGGGAGATACTTCGGATTGCCGCTCGCAAGAAGGGCGAGGGCATTGAGTGCTCTGGGGATAGTATTCTCCCTGTAGCCCGGTTGCTGCATCCTCTGGGCGAGCGAGGCGCAGCCTTTTTCCAAAATTGCCTGCGACTTTGTGCATTTGTAGGGAGAAGTCCTACTGTAGGACCCAAGGACTGATAGCTTGAGGGTCACCTCTTCGGTTTTGCCATTGCGCCACCGAATGACCTTAAGTAGACCCTTCTCTTTCTCAGTCTCAGCAACGGTCAAAGCCCGCCCGAATTCCGTGCGAGGATCGAAGCTAAACCGTTTTCCCGAAACTCCCAAGACCACGTCGTTTTCAGCGAAGACCCCGTCGGCTGGGGATCCTTTGGCAACCTTGGTGATGAGGATTTGACGGGCATCGGTTGTGACCATGCGGTCGCAGTAGATCCAGCCCCGGGCACCCGTGGCCCCAAGATTCCAGTCGTGTTTCATTCCTTCCGGAATGACCGCACCTTTGGTGAAATCCGGGATGGCAGTCTTTGAGCCT
Organism: Akkermansiaceae bacterium; assembly: GCA_049596615.1. GTDB lineage: Bacteria > Verrucomicrobiota > Verrucomicrobiia > Verrucomicrobiales > Akkermansiaceae > SW10. The sequence continues at coordinate 36,254 of JBMYLT010000024.1, forward strand.
CTTTGGGCCTTGGCTAGGAGCGGAGCGAATGAGAGACAGAAAAGCGAAAAAAGTGAACCAAGTCGCATGTCAAAGACAAGGTGAGCCAAGATGACGGCGTGTAAAGAGGGCGTTGCGAAAAGTGGAAGCCAGAGAGGAGGCATTGACAGGGGAAGTGGGATCGTTATTTTCCGCGCGTCGTCCAATTTTCCCATTTAAGTCATGAGCGAAACCGTCAATGAACCACAAACCCAGTCGTTTCAGGCCGAAGTCCGGCAGCTACTCGATATCGTCATCCACTCCCTTTACACCGACAAAGAAATTTTCGTGCGGGAATTGATTTCAAACGCCTCGGACTCTCTCGAAAAGTTGCGTCTCAAGCAGTTGACTGAGAAAAGTATTTATCAAGGTGATCTCCCTCTCGAGATCGAGATCACCACTGATGAAGAGGCGGGAACTCTGACAATCAGTGATCACGGGATCGGAATGACCCGGGAGGAGCTGGGCCAAAACCTCGGGACGATTGCCCGTTCCGGATCGAAAGAGTTTTTAGAGGCTCTCAAGGAAAAGGGAGACGCAAATGCTTCGGTCATCGGCCAATTTGGAGTGGGTTTCTACTCAGCATTCATGGCGGCCGACAAAGTTGAGGTTTACACCCATTCGTGGGACGAATCGGCCGACAACCTTAAGTGGGAAAGTGACGGCCAGAATGGTTACACCATTTCAGAGGTTGAAGAAGAAAAGCGGGGCGCTCGCATCGTGATTCACTTGAAGGAGGACGAGCAGGATTTCGCGAAGGAGGACGTCCTGAAAGGAATCATCTCGAAGCACTCCCGATTCGTTTCTTTTCCACTCAAGGTCAATGGCGAGCGGGTCAATACGGTTGAGGCGATTTGGCTGAAGTCGAAAAACGACATCTCGGAAGAGGACTACAAGGAATTCTACCAATATTGCGCTCATTCCGTCGACGAGCCCCGGCACACCCTCCATTTCAGTGCTGACGCCCCGATCAACATCAATGCGCTCCTTTTTACCCCAGATGAGAATCACGAGCGACTTGGTTTTGGTCAGATGAAGGCTGGAGTGTCGCTCTATTGTCGCAAGGTTCTCATCGATCCCGAACCACAGGGCCTCCTCCCTGAGTGGATGCGCTTTGTGAAAGGCGTTGTTGATTCGGAGGACCTCCCGCTGAATATCTCGCGTGAGTCCATGCAGGACAGCGCTCTCGTCAAGAAGCTCAACACCCTGCTAACCAAGCGTTACATCAAGCACATTGCCAAGGAAGCCAAGAATAGCCCGGAAAAGCACGAGGAGTTTTACGAACGGTTCAGCCGCTTCCTCAAAGAAGGGATTGCCACTGGATTCGAACACCACGAATCATTGGCCGAACTTCTTCGCTTCGAGTCGAGCATGACCGAAGACGGCAAGAAGACCTCGTTTGACGACTATCTCACTCGTGCAAAAGACGATCAGGAGTCGATCTATTACCTTGTTGGCATTGACCGCAAATCCATGGAGGCCGGACCTTACGTCGAGGCCTTCCAAAAGAGGGGGATCGAAGTGATATTTTTCACTGACCACATTGATGATTACATCATGGAGACTCTTCGGGAGTTCAAAGGCAAGACCCTCGTAAGCGCCGACCGGGCTGAGATTGATCTTGAGGAACTCCCTGATGAGGAATCGAAGCTCAGCGAAGAGGAAGGCAAAGAACTGATCGGTTGGTTGACCACTACCCTTGGTGACAAGGTGGAGAGTGTCGATTTGGGTAAACGATTGGTGAGCCATCCTGTCGTGGCCTTGACTCCGAAGGATGCCCCCACTGGGCAGATGCGAGCCATGATGGAGGCCATGGGGCAGCATGCCCCTGAGCAGAAGGGACGGCTTGAGTTCAATCCCAATCATGAAGTGGTCGCGAAGCTCAACTCGCTCCGTGAGGAGAATGAGGAAGTGGCTGGACAAGTCGCCAACCAGCTCGCCGACAATGCTCTCATGGCAGCCGGTCTTATCAAGGACCCAACTTCGGTGATTGCTGGAATGAACTCCTTGCTGGGGGCCCTAATGAAGTAGGAATCTTCGTTGGCTATCCCCTTGGTAGGCTAGTTTCCTGTCTCGTCCTGCAAATTGGCCAACATTTTTTCGAGTCTCGTTGCGGCATCACCGGCTGGGAGAAAGGCGCTGAGGCGCTCCGCCCAAAGCGGAAACGCCATCGGGGTGAGGCGTTTGGTTTCAATCAGCCGGAACGGGCGCTTCTGGATCGCGGCAAGGGTGGATTGAAGTCGTTCAAACTCCAGTTGCTGCTCCAATATCTCACGCCTTGATTGTTCGAGAAGGAGGTTCCCTGGGTCGTATTGAGTGAAGACTTCGAAGAGGAGGTTCGCTGAGACTTGAAGATCCCGGGTTGGTTTTCTTTTTCCTGGCATGTCCGGGATGAGGAGGCCAGCAACCCGTGCGACATAACGGAACTGGCGGCGTGCCATTTCCGCGGTGTTCATGCAGGTTAGTAAGTCATCGAGGAGATTTTCAGTGGAGAGTGCTTCTCGCAAAATGTCTTCGTCGAGGGTAAGACCTCGAGGGGAACCAAGGCAAAAGCCGTAGTCATTTTGGGTGACATTGATCGATTCCCTGGAGTCCCGCGACAGCCGGAAGGCTACGAGAGCTCCCAGTCCTTCATTGACCAGTCGTCCGGCGAAGGCATAGACGAAAAGATGTTCACCTTCGCGAGTGCGGGTAAACTCCACGACGAGCTCGGAATCAGAAGGAAGCTTCGACCAGGTTTTTTGGATTCCGAGGATGGGGGCAACCGCTTTCAGTTCTGGAGAGTTCACAGGGCCGTGAAGTGACCGAGCGACGGCGCGGGATAACTCCGTCGAGAGAGGCATCTTGCTGCCTCCCCAGATTGCAACCTCGCCCTTGGTGGGTTTGGTCGCGACTCGCACAGTGGCGGTGAGCTTGTGAAAACGAATGAGCTCGAGTCTCCTTCCAGCAAAAATGAACTGCTTTCCGGGTTTCAGTCGGGAGGCGAAACCCTCCTCGACTGTGCCCAAGGTACGACCTCCACTAAACTTGATGGTGACCGAGGTGTCCGAAGTGATCGTCCCGATGTTCATGCGGTGCAGTTGGGCGGTCCGCTTGTTGGTCACTGTGAGTTTTCCATCGATAATCTCCGCCTTTTTGTATTGGGGATATGCGGAAAGGGCACCGCCGTTGGTGATGAAGGAGACGGCCCATTCCCACTCGTCGTCGGTCAGTGTCTCGTAGCTGGCCGACGACTGGATTTCCTCTCGGAGTTCATCGGGCGAGGCAGGTTCTCCAAGCACGATGGTGGTGAGGTGTTGCGTCAAGACATCGAGGGGCTTGCGGAGCAGGAAGCGGGTTTCGATTTCCTTCCGGTGCCAGGCATCCCGAGCGGCAGAAAACTCGACCAACTCAAGAGCATTGGTCGGGACACAAACGATCTGGGAAACTTCGCCCGGGGCATGTCCGGCCCGACCGGCCCGTTGAGTGAGGCGTGCAATGCCCTTTGGCGAGCCCACTTGTATCACCTGATCAACCGGTGAGAAGTCGACTCCGAGATCGAGAGAGGACGTGCAAACCACGCAACGGAGGGAGCCGTTCTTGAGACCGGATTCGACAATGTTCCTTTCCTCTTTTCCGAGAGAACCATGGTGAATGGCAATGGCATCGCGCCAGGACGCGTTCGAATCCTGAATTTCCTGATACCAAATCTCGGCTTGTGACCGGGTGTTTGTAAAAAGAAGGGTGGTGCGGGCGTTTGATACCTGTTTCACCACTCTTTTGATCGACTTAGTCCCCAGGTGTCCGGACCATGGAAACGACTCAATCTCGTCCGGAATAAGGGTTTCGATTTCGATTTGCTTGTCATGGTTGGCGGCGATGAGGTGATGATCGAGTGGTCCAAAAAGGGGACGGGCTGCTTGCTCCAGATTTCCCAGAGTCGCTGAGAGTCCCCAAATGCGAAGGTCGGGTAACCAATGACGAAGGCGTGTCAGACAAAGTTCGGTCTGAACCCCCCGCTTGGTGGCAAGGAGTTCATGCCATTCATCGACAATGACACATTTTAGGTGGGCCAGTTTTTCTCGTGTGTCCTCGTAGGTCAGAAGGAGTGAAAGAGACTCGGGTGTGGTGACGAGGGCGTAGGGGAATTTTTCCCGCAACTTTGCCTTGCGATGGGATGAGGTATCACCTGTCCGCGCCTCAACTGGCCAATTGAGATCGAGGTCGTGGAGCGGTTCCCTAAGAGCTTGCAGAGTATCGTTTGCGAGTGCTCGAAGCGGAGTGATCCAGAGCACTTCACAATGCCGGGGTGGCTTTCCGGCTTCGAGCGTTTCGGCGATCGGCCCCAGCCACACCGAGAGGGTTTTCCCAAATCCGGTGGGAGCATGTAGAAGTCCCGATTGGCCCTTGAGGTAGTGTCGCCAGGTTTCCTCCTGAAAAGGAAAGGGATCCCAGCCTCGAGAGGAGAACCAGTTTTGGAGTGGCGGGGGCAGGGATTGCATTGGGTCAGGCGAAGTTTAATCTTAAAAGAAAGAAGAGCCAGAGAGCACTTGACCCGGGAATCCGCTTTGCTAGGTTCCCGCCCGCCGAATGGCACTCAGGAGGGTTGGCTGAGCTCGGTTTAAGGCGCTCGATTCGAAATCGAGTGATGCAGTAATGTATCCGTGGGTTCGAATCCCACACCCTCCGCCATTTCTTAAGACCCTATACATCAATGAGGTGTAGGGAATTTCTTTTCCCAGTTCAGCGGAGTGATACACATAGCGATACACCGCCGTGTAAGGTTTGAGGAGGTTTCACAAGCTTTCGTGATGATATCTAAGTTGTCGGTTGTTTGGCTCTGTTAATGGCGAAAAATGCAAAAATGGATGCAAAGGATATCGCGGCCCTATTTAGAAGCTACGCAGATGCAGGGTATGACTTGCGACCTAGCGAAGAACGGGATCCCTCAACATTTGCAGATCAAAATCTAGACAGTCAGTTTGGTTGATTTGCAAATCAGATTGAAGCCCGCGTTCGGGAAAATAGTCCGTCGCCAGATGTCCTCGCTTTGATAGCAACGCTTGGAGGAGCTATTGGAAATTCTGAAGCTAAAAGCTGCATCGATAAAGCCTATGAAATCTGGCAGGCCGCCGATAAAAGCAAATTCCTAGCAGCTGAAGCCGTTTCCCGGCGCCGAAAGTAGTCGACCGGAAGTCGTTTACCCGGTCCCTTCTTGCTCACCGGGTATCCCTTTTTGATCAATGCCTGCAATGCGGCATAAAATGTTGGCACCAGAGCTGAAGCATTTCTATGGTCAGGCGATCGTGAGATATCTGGGATTTTTAGTGTTATACGTTGGGGAAATGGTTTGGGCACAAAATGTCCGGTTCCCAAACTCATCGTATCCCGAAGAAGAACTATATCAGATCATCAGTCCGCAGATGACAAATTTGCATCTGAATCAACCCTCGGCCATCGGAGGACATCTGGTCTTGGCAGGCAATGGAGACCACGAAATCTGGGAGATCTCGGACCCACGCTCACCAAACCGAGTCAGTATCTTGACATCCCCGCATCAGGACGGCGAGGCCGAGTCCCACCAGGTCACCTACGGAAAACTCGCCGACGGGCGCACTTTCTTCTCAACAACCTCCGGCCTTGGTATCGATATTTTTGAAATCACGGATCCCGAGAATCCACGGCTAAGCAGCAGCATTGAACTCCCGAATATTTTCTATGGCGATGTCGCTCGCGCCGTCTGGGGAGTCGCCTGGCAGGGGAATTTCATCTATGTCGGTGCAACCACATTCGGTCTCTATGTCGTAAACGTTGAAGATCCGGAAAATCCTGTCCATGTCGCCACATTGAGCCGCGCCCAGTTGGGGAACGTGGCGGCCGGACCACTTTTTGCCTTGGGAGATCTCCTGGTCATTACAACCCCTAAAAATCTGGCGGGTGTCGCCACCGTGGACATCAGGGATCCTCTGGAGCCAAAATTTTTGGATGCGGAGATCCTTTCATCTCGTTCCTACTCCGGTGGGTTTTACGGGACGGAAGCGATCCTTCTCACCCCATTTCGAAGGTTTGATGTGACTTCGAATCCGCGGGATATTCGCTTGGTTTCCAGTCTCCCGATTCCTCCCAGCGAGTACATGTCATTTTCCAATGACGAGCTCTTTCTTGGCGGTCTTAGACGGGGCTTCGAGGGCATTTATCACTACGATATTTCGGATCCGCAAAGGATGGCTTTTCTTGGTCGAATTCAAGGAAGAGATCGTGCCATCGATGATCAGTTTACCTATCCCATTGGAAACCTCGCGGTCATGGCTGATGATACTCGCCTCAACGGGCAGTTTATCGGTGCTGTCCTTGCGGTTCATGACACCGAGCCGGACACCTCGCCCCTAACCATTAAAGCAACCTATCCGGTCGATGGAACAACCAACGTTTCGCGGTCTGGTCAAATCGCGGTCTCCTTTGCGGAACCACCGGATCTGGAGCGTTTTGATTCTTCGACCTTTATCTTTCGCCCGGTCGGAGGAGCCCCGATTCCCGGCAGATGGGGGTGCAACTATACTGTGGTCACTTTCGTCCCCGAGGTCCCTCTGGCTCCAAGCACCCAGTATGAGTTTATTTTGCCGGCCGGAGGCGTGACCGACCTCGTGGGCAATGCCCTTCCGGAAACTGAAACGGTGACATTTACCACCGCGGCAAATGACCTCGGCTTAAATCCCGGTGATGTCATCTCGCCTCCAGTCGAGGTGGCGACAACAGCAACTTTGGAGGTCAATGAACCGGACCCAGAACTGCTTTACGAATGGACTTTGGAAGACGGCACTGAACTTGAAGGGACGAGCGTGAGTCACGTCTATCAGACCGCCGGCCGAATCACCGGAACTCTGACCACTCGAAACCCCGCAGTCCCCGGGGAATCTGTCACAAGGGCATTCACGCAGGTTGTTTACAACCCCATCGCCCCGGAACAACCCAAGTCATCAAGCCCTCTAATCCTGACAGACTCACTTGCGATCTCCTGTCACCCGGACAATGACAAAGTTTCCGTCGTCAGTTTGTCCCGTTTTGAAAAGGAAAACGAATTTTCGGTGGGAGACCGGCCTGTCTCCGTGGCGGAAGCTCCAGATGGGAGCATCTGGATCCTTTGCCGGGATTCCCATACGATTTATCGCTTTGAACCGGACTCGGGCAGTCCGCCTGCCATTCATCGGGTTTTGCCTTACGCCAGCGATCCCGCCGCTTTGTGTTTTTCCCCTGATGGTTCCTATGCCTGCGTGACCCTGAGAGCCACGGCTCAGCTCCTCATGCTCGATCCTTTTGATGGATCAACAAGCAACACGCTGGAGTTCCCCGACTTTGTCGATGGTCAACGCCCCACGCCCGAGGCACTTGCAATTGGAGGCTCAATTTTTGTCACGCAAGCCATCTCACCAGACCAAAGTGGAATCGTTTACCTGATCAATCCCAATTCGTTCACCGTTGAAACGACTATCCCGCTCGAAATCGACCAAGGTCCGGATACCACCACAGCCGGCCGGGGGCTTCCCAACTACCTTCATGGAGCAACCCTTTCGCCTGATCTCAGCCGCCTTTGGGTTGCTGCAAAAAAAGACAATATCGAGCGTGGTGGCCGACTGGACGGACTGGAATTGACTCATGACCAGACGGTCAGAGCCCTTACCATGAGCATCTCGACCGCAACTTCCCGGGAGGTCCTGACAGAACGTCGGGACTACGACAATCGCGACCGCTGCCACAGTGTCATTTTCAGTCCGCTCGGAGACCTTGCTTTTGTCACCTTGCCGGGTAATGACGCGGTTGAAGTGGTTGTTTCAACCACAAGCGAAAGCTTAACCACACTTGAAACTGACTCCGTGCCAGTTGCCTGCCAAATCGATGCTGAAAGAGGTCTCCTTTTCGTTCTTAACTTTTTGGGTAGATCTCTCGAGGTCTTTGACGTTTCGTCGATCTTGCAGGGAGGGAGCGATTTTCAAAAGATTATCCGGGTTGATTTGCTGCGGTCGGAAGGGCTGTCTTTACGAGTTCTCCGCGGAAAGAAGCTATTTTACAGTGCTGGAGAAAAGCTGAATGAAGCCGGGTATATGTCTTGTGCTTCCTGTCATCTCGATGGGTCGCACGATGGGCGAACTTATGATTTTTCTTCCCTGGGAGAGGGTTTTCGAAACACCACTGATTTGCGAGGTCGGGCTGGAACAGGACATGGGCGATTACACTGGACCGGGAATTTCGATGAGATCCAAGATTTCGAAGGGCAACTCCGTGATCTTGGTTCGGCCAGTGGACTGATGGCAGATCAACAGTTCTTCGCTGGCACCCGGCATGCCTCGCTGGGAGATGCCAAGGCAGGGTTATCAGCAGACCTCGATGATCTCGCCGCCTACGTGGAATCCCTGACTACTTTCCCGCCCAGCCCGTTCAGGCAACCCGACGGGGACCTCACTCCGTCCGGAATGCGTGGACGTCAGGTCTTTTTGAGTTTGAATTGCCAGTCCTGCCACGGAGGGAATGAGTACACCGACAGCCCGAGCGGGGCACGACACAACGTGGGGACCGCAACCGAAAGGTCGGGCGAGCGCCTCGGAGGAACTCTGGACGGCTTTGATACTCCGACCCTTCGGGGGATCTGGGAAACCGGACCTTACCTTCACGATGGTTCTGCCCCCACGTTGCTTAGCGTCTTCCAGGACCGCAATCCTTCCGGCCTTCACGGTGCCACCTCAACGCTGACAAAAGACGAGCTAAACGATTTGGTCTCCTTTTTGCTTCAGCTCGATGGAAATGAGGCACCGGTGCCACTTCCTTCATCACCAGATACCAATCGCTTTGAGAATTTCATCGTCGCATCAGGCCTTACGGATCCCACCCAATCCGGCCCTTTTATGGATCCCGACGGCGATGGTGTCATCAATTTGATGGAGTTTGCGCAAGGTGGAAGCGATCCAACTTCCGGTGGTAGCCTTCCAGATGAATCAAGTGTTCACATCTCCCGTAGTGAGACGAATGAAATTGGGGCCACGACCTTCTCCTGGCTGGTGCCCAAAGGCGGCGTTTTTTCGTCTTTCCAATACACTCATGGCGGTTGGAGTTACCAACCGGAATTGGGAGATAACTTAAATCGGATAGGGTTTATTTTTAGAGGATGGGCTCCTTCGCCCGGTGAACTTCCCCAACCTCCGGATGGCTACCGATGGATCAGCAAAAACTACTGGAATGCTCCACGGGTCTTTGGTCGCTTGAAAGTGATGGAAGCCCCACGGAGCGAGTAGGCCTTTCCGGGGGATTCCAGACCACACTACCCGAGAGGAAAAGCTTCTCGGAAAGGTTCCGGCGGCTGAGGGTATCAGGCTTACTCTTCAGTCAGTCGCACTACCCGGACTCTCCAACCCCCTTTCTCCCCCATGAGTTATGCCAGTCTCCGGTTTCCACGGCCTTTCCGCCAAAAGCAAATTCCTAGCAGCGAAGTTCCTCTCGGTGATGGGCGCATCCTGGTCTTGGGCGACTCCAGAGAGTGGAGTGCTTCACAAGTCACCTGCTGATTCGCTGCCAGATAATTCCTTGGCACTGCGAGGCGGGTGGGTATGGTCCAAACATTCACAATAGGGGGGAACATCCCAATGAGGCCTGCTCGGACAGCCCCCATGGATTTCACCCTGCGTGGAAATTCACCACTCAAAACTCATCATTCCTTTCCCGCCGATCAATGGTAGTCTCGAAGCTGTGCGAAAAAGACTCCTCCCTCTGATTATCGTTGGATTTGTAGGCCTTGGGATCGGGCTGCTGTTTCCACGACTGAAGACTCACGCAGTGGATCGATCTGTTCACTCCGTCCTTCCGGAAAAGCTCGTATTATCGAAGGGGCACCAGTGGGTTGAGGGGGGCAAAAAGTTCAGAAGGGCTTACCCCGGCGGAGACACCCTGCAGGTGCCTCCTCTCGAGGTGGATCGGTTGCGAAAGGAACACGCTCCTGAAAAAGGGAAGCCTCTTCGCTTTGCGGAGAGATGGCCAGTCGATGTGACGCCCAGCAGCCACGGGCGCTGGGAAGATAGTGGCACGAAAAGTCGCTGGAGCGTTCGGATTGAAGCGCCTGGTGCACAGAATCTCAATCTGGGATTTTCTCAATTTCGTCTACCGGCGAGTGCCCAGTTGGAGCTCAGAGTAAACGGAGAATTAATGGTCAGGCCGTTCACAGCAGAGGATAACGAAAACCATGGAGAACTTTGGACTCCATTGGTAGCGGGGGACGAGCTGGAACTCGTCCTCGATGTCGCGGCGGAAGAACGCGAGCAGGTAGACCTTCGTCTGAACGGTGTGAATCGTGGCTTCCGGGCTTTCAGTTTGGCGGCTGGCATGGAGAAGTTAGAGGGTGCTGCTCCGGCTGGAGACTGCCATATCGACGTGGTCTGTTCCGCAGAGGAGTCCGGGGCTGGTGTTTTGATTAATCACTTTCGGAATCAGATCAAGGCAGCCGGGGTCTATATTCTCAGTGGGACGTATTTTTGTTCGGGAGCTGCGATCAACAATACCCGCAATGACAAAAGGCCTCTTTTTCTGACCGCAGATCATTGCGGGATTACTTTGTCTAATGCTGCAAGCATGTTGGTTTACTGGAATCACGAGAATAGTGCCTGTCGGACTCGAGGGACTTCTGCCAATGCGAGCGCTGGGAACGGGCCAGTCAATAATTTCAATAGCGGAGCGAGATTGCGCGCAACGTTTGAGGCTTCCGACATGACCCTCGTCGAGCTCGATGATCCGATCAATGAGGATCATGGAGTGTTCCTTGCGGGCTGGTCCCGCGCTGGGGTTCCTGAGCTGGCGGTGGGCGTCCACTTTCCCAAAGGATCTGAGAAGCGGATCAGTTTTGACTTTGATGAGCCGCGCTCGACGAATTATTTGAGCTCAGAAGAAGATAATGGAGCCACTCACTGGAGGATTGTTGGATGGGAGCTCGGTTCAACTGAGGGCGGTTCTTCCGGGTCGCCGATGTTTGATCAGAATGGGCGGATCGTGGGGCAGCTTCATGGAGGATATGCCGCGTGCGGTAATGATCGGTCAGATTGGTATGGTAAGTTGTCGCGTAGTTGGGAGGGAGGGGGCTCGCCAGGTTCAAGACTGCGTGATTGGTTGGATCCCGATGGGAGCGGGGTATCTGAACTCGACGGTATGTTCCTGAGCGATCCTGATGGTAATGATCCGGTGGGCCCTCCTTCGCCTCCTGTGATTGGGTCTTCACCTCAAGATGCGATCTCCCTCGGATCGGTAATGGCGGGGCAATATAGCTTTGATACGAGAAACTCTGCCGTGGCCGATACGGAGTTGGGGCTTTACGACTCATCTGGTATCCGGCTGGGGTCCAATGACGATAGCGTGCTGGGAAGAGGGAGTCTTTTGACAGGGGAACTAACTCCTGGAACCTATTTTCTCGCAGCTGGTTCCTATGATACGGTGTTCAGTCAGAACGATTTTGGTGCGGTCGCCCCCCAAGGGATCAGTGATTCAATCACGCTCAATGTAGGGGCTGGGGCATTTAATCCAGATGCTGATATTCTAGCTACGGCGACGGGAGCAGTGTCCTCAGGAGCGATCTGGTTTTTTATTGAAGTCACTGAAGCACTCCCTGAACTCGCGGGAGAAACTCCTGAACGGGCAATTCCCTTAGGAACAGTTTCGGGAGGATTACTCAGCATTGATACTTCGGGATCATCGATAGGAGATACCGAGCTGGGTGCCTTTAATAGTTCCGGTGAGCTACTGGGCTCTAATGATGACAGCGTCCTTGATCTGCAAAGTGTTCTTTCTGGAGAGCTTTCCGCAGGCACCTACTTTATTGCAGCGGGAGCATGGAATACCAGCTTTGGGAACAATTTTGTCGCCGCAGCACCAGCGAATCAGCCATCGGTTACCGTCAATGTCCGTCGGGGAAATTTTGACCCTGCGACCGAGGTGGTCACAACTGCGAGTGGCGAAGTCGCTACGGGGGCCGTCTGGTTTTCCCTCGAAGTTACCGAACCTGTTCCCGAGCCGGCGGGAGATACTCCTGCCTCGGCGCTCACTCTCGGTCCGATCCGTGCGGGGGTGGTCAGTATTGATACTGGGGGCTCCGCGGTAGAAGATACAGAAATCGGGCTTTATGACGCCTCCGGCGAACTATTGGCGACAAATGATGATAGTGTGCTGGGCCGGGGTAGTCTTCTTACCGGAGAACTGGGGCCGGGGAGGTATTTCCTTGCAGCAGGTTCCTATAATACGGTGTTCAACCAAGGAGATTTTAGTGTGGTTGCACCCTCAGGTATCGGTGACGCGATCACGGTCAACCTCCGGGTTGGCCCATTTGATCTGACAACCGAACCGACAGCGACCGTGGAAGGGCGGAACCGCAATGGTGCGCTCTGGTTTGTCATAACGGTTGAGGAGAACGGGCCAGGAGACTTGGATTCCGATCTCGATAGTGACGGGCTCTCGCTCGGCGCTGAAATTACGGCAGGGACGGATCCCTCAAATCCGGACAGTGATGGTGACGGATGGAATGACGGTGATGAAATTAACCTCCAGTCCAGTCCCCTCGATGCTGCAGATCGCCCTTCTTCTGTCCCGGTCTTCACGGCGACTCCGGGCATGATTTCGGTAGCCTTTGCCTCCCGGTCCGGCCGAACCTATCGTATTGAACAATCTAGCGATTTGGAGAACTGGAATGTCCTGGAAGGAAAGATTTCGGGCATTGGTGCCGTGTTGTCCCGAGATATCTCCGTTGAAGGTAATCGGAGGTTTTTCAGGATCTCCGAGGAGTGAAAAGATTCGCGTAGATCAGAATAAATTGGCTTGGATCTGCTAAGATCCATTCTTTGAGATTTTCACCCTGATCTCAGCTTCATAGCCCTGTAGAGAGCCATTCGGGACCTCGGTCAAACTCGGGCGCAATAATGGTTCGGCAGTTCCGTTGGATTGTTGGATATCGGCGCTACTGACAATGTAGGCCTTCGCAGAACAGAGGGTGCAGAAGAGGAGTAGTTTGAGGTGCTTTCGGATGCGGGGTATAGTTGCGAAACACAAAAATAGAAGATTCTCACTTGTGCTTTTGTTTGTTTTCCAACCTGATACTTCTTTCGAAAACTGTCACGAGTGCAGCGTGGTCCGAAGGAAAAAACGGCTGAAAGGAATCGATTACAATTGATGACTCCGGTTGGAGTTCCGAGCCCCGGGAGTAGATGAAATCGATACGGTCCTGTTCTTGTTCGCGAAACTCGGGCGACCACGTTGAATCCCGCTTCCGATCGATCTTGAGATTGCTCTTCCGATAAGTATCAATGAATCCCGCTTTGGTCATGAGTTGGCTGGTGGGCCAGGCGATCACTCGATCTCCGAACTGCGAAGCGGCTTTTTTGGTGTAGTCGAGGTGGGACATTGAGTTGAAATCCCCGGCCAGAATTACGGGGATCTCTCCGAGCTTTTCTTTCTTCAGTCTTGCTTCGATCGCCGGGAGAAGTTTTGCCAGAGTTGCGCGTGATGGTTCGCAGACCGCGAGCATCTCTTTCTTCGCGATTCCTTTTCGTGATCCTGGTTTCCAGATGTCACCTTTGAAGGGCAGCCAGATCGAAAAGAAGGCGACCTTTCCGAATTGGGGCACGTCAATCAGGGCTCCGATACAGTTCCATTCGCCGCCCACCGAAAGATCGGTGAGGATAGGGTGACGCGAGAAGATGGAAAGGTGGGGGCCACGCAGGCGCATTTGATAGCTGAGTTCCTTTTGCAACCATGGACCGGACCCGTAGGTTTCCTGCATCGCGACAAGGTCGGGCATTTCTCGCCTGATTAGTCGGGCGACCTGAACCGGCTTTCCCGAGCTTTCTTTTTTAACTCCGGCTCGCCAGATGTTCCACGCCATCACTTTGAGTTGCGGGGTGGCGGCCGAAAGCGGAAAGGCGGTGCAAAGAGAGGCTAAGAGAATTTTAATGAGGGCACACATGAATCAAGGTGGGGCTTTAAAAGGCAAACGTAGAGTTTCCAGTCATTCCAGCTGAATCTTCAGACCCGTGGTCTATTGAGCGGGAAACGGGTGAGATTTTCAATATTTTGGACTTCCGTAATACCTCGTGCGCCCTTTTACTGTCGGCATGGAACGCCGCAATCGAAGATCACGTCATCCGGATTTCCCGGAAGCACCATTGCGGCGTGGCTTTTTTGGCCGACCAACCCTGGCTGTTTTCTGGGTCTTCGTGGTGGCCGCTTGTTTGGCGGTGGCAATCCCGGCAATTCCACAATACCGCCTCCTCCAATCGATTGAAAAAGAGCTTTCCGAGGTGAAGGACGAAGAACAGCGTCTGATCGACAAGAAAAAACAACTCGAAGCTGAGGCGCAGGCGCTCAAGAACAACAAGGACTATCTGGAAGCACGGGCCAGAGACTTACTCAGGGTCTACGAGCCTGGCGAGACAGTCGTTGAGTTCAAGGATTGAATCACTTGTGGGGCTTTCGGCCTCAGATCGTCATTGAGTTGAAACCACCATCGACGACAATTTCTGTTCCAGTGATAAAGCCGCCAGCCCGGTTGGAGGCGAGTAACAAGGTCGCGCCAATGAGCTCATCAGGGCTTCCGAAGCGTGAAGCCGGGGTGTGGCGGAGGATTTCGGCGACCCGCGATTCATCGAGGACCTGACGGTTTTGCTCGGCCGGGAAGAATCCGGGAACAAGAGTGTTAACGCGAATGTCGCGGTCGGCCCATTCCCGCGCAATGTTCCGGGTCAGGTTGTGGACCGCAGCCTTCGAGGCTGAGTAGGTAAAGACGCGGGAGAGAGGGTTGATTCCTGAAATGGATCCCAAGTTGATGATGGAAGCCTGAACGTCGCGACTCAGAAAGTAATTTCCAAAAACCTGACACGCTCGCATCACCCCGACGAGGTTGACGTTGAGGATGTTCATTGCTTCTTCGTCGGTGATTTCGACAAACGGAGTGGGGGAGTTGATGCCTGCGCCGTTGATCAGGATATCGACCTGCCCGGATTGCTCGACAACGGAGTTCAGGAGTTCATTCAGCGAGCTGCGGTTACCTGCATCCGCGTGGGCAAAATAACCATCGCCTCCCGCGGCTCGGATGACTTCAAGCTTTTCATTGGCTTTTTCTTCGTTTCGCCCCACAAGTACAACTTTCGCCCCAGCTTTTGCCAAACCCAAGGCCATGTAGGAGCAAAGCTCTCCTGTCCCTCCGATGACCACGGCTGTCTTGC
>JBMYLT010000025.1:0-21153 GCA_049596615.1 Akkermansiaceae bacterium
ATCCGAAAACAATTTTCAAAAAAAGCCGGCCCACGCGATCCGGCCCGACACGATTCCCCTCTTGACCCGACACCTCCTCTCCCCTACTTCCACCCCACCATGGCAATCGTCGCAACCAACCTCAAACGTGGCCAGTGCATCCAGTATGAAGGAGAGCGTGGAGTCGTTCTCGGCCTTGAGCACCGCACACCCGGCAAGGGCAACGCCCTCATCGCCGCCACCATCCGCTCCTTCAAATCCGGAAAGACCAAAACCATCCGTTTCGCCTCCAGCGAAAAGGTGGACATCGTGGAAACCGACCGGCAGAAGCTGGAGTTCTCCTATTCCGAGCCGGGCACCTACCACTTCATGGATCCCAACACCTACGATACCGTCGGCATCGACGAAGGCTTCGTGGGCGACGCCCGGGACTTTATCAAGGAAGGACAACTAGTTGAGATCCTCTTCATCGAAGGCAATCCGGTCTCGATCGATCTCCCGGACTCGGTCGAACTGGAAATCACCGAATCCTCCGAAGGGATCAAAGGCGACACCGCGAACAATCCCACCAAACCGGCCGTTCTTGAAACTGGTCTTACGGTCCAAGTTCCCCTTTTCGTCAAGCAAGGCGACGTCATCAAGGTGAGCACCAAGGACAGCAGCTACCTCGGACGAGCATAAGCTCCTCCGCTTTCACTTCCAAAAGCCCGCCTGCCTCAGCAGTCGGGCTTTTTTGTTTTTCTTCTCCCGCCGACCCACTAGTCTGCTTCCCATGAAGAATTTCCTTCTTCTCATCTTTGCCCTTTTGATCGTCGTCGTTTTCGGAGGTGCCGCCTTTTTCTTTTGGGACGTTTCCAAGGGCGCCAGCTTTGAGCGACTGGATCAACCGGCAGAAACGGCTGGATCGACCGGAAGAGGATCCTCCGGAAAAACCGAACCAAAATGACTCGTTCACTTTTCATCTTCCTAGCCCTTTCCCTATGCTCCTTCTCCCAAAATGAGGCCGGGCCCAAGAAGCACCCGATAGATGTGGCGATGGACCAAGCCATCGAGAAGAACCCCTCCACCGCCGGCATGGTCGAGGCCTTTGGTGTAGCTTCTAAGGCCTGGGACCGCGAGCTCAATAAGAACTACCAGACCCTCATGGCCCGGCTCGACCCGGAGGCCAAGAAAGCCCTGCGAGAATCCCAACGCGCCTGGGTCGCCCATCGTGACAAGGAGATCAATTACCTTGTCAAGTTCTACAGCAAGATGCAGGGCACCATGTATCGCACCATTTACGCCGAAAGCACCATGTCCATCGTGAAGCGACGTGCCGTCAAGCTGGGTTACATGGTGGAAATGCTCGACCTCCGCAAGAACGAGTGAGGCGGGTGATCATTTCCGCTTGATATTCCTGCACCATGGATTCACAACCCTCGACGTTGGCGGGGTGTAGCGCAGCTTGGTAGCGCGCGTCGTTCGGGACGACGAGGTCGCAGGTTCGAATCCTGTCACCCCGACCATTTTTACGAGATAAAAGTCTTTCTCGGCCAAAGGCGGATCAGGATGAGAACACTGTTCAAGCACCGCTGCCAAACGAACGAAGTAAGACCGGCTCATAACGACATACCGAAGGCATCATCGTCCAGCGTGAGGGAGCAAAACGACCGAAGGTAATCCTGTCACCTTGGCCATTAAAAAGTAGCCGCCCTAAGGCCGCGGTGCGGCACTGCGTTCAGCAGTCAACCGTCCCCTGTTGTGCCATTGACTTTCACCGAATCACCCAGTTCTGCCCCAATTATAAGTATTGTCTTTCGCAGAGCTTTTGAGTAGGCCAGCCGCAGTGCCGCACTTAACCCGACCCACCTCTCCGGAGTTCGTTTTCTTTTTCTTGGTCGTCCTTGTCGGATGCCACGCAGCAGCCCAGGACTCTCTGGAACCGGTGATTGTGACTGCTTCGCGGAGTCCGGAGTTCCTTGCCTCGACGACCCAGTCGGTCAGCACCGTGACCAACAATGACATCATCGAAAATGGTTTTCGTACCCTCCCGGAAGCCCTTGCATTCACTCCCGGTGTCTCGGTGCAAAAGACAACTCATGGACATGGCTCCCCCTACATCCGGGGATTTACGGGAAGACAGAACCTCTATCTGGTCGACGGAATTCGCTTGAACAACTCCACCTTTCGTCCGGGGCCTGTCCAATACGGCAACACCGTCGACGCCCTAAATCTCGATCGGTTTGAACTTGTGAAGTCGCAGGGGTCGGTGCTTTATGGTTCCGATTGCTTAGGTGGCACTCTCAACGCAATCACCGTGGCAAGCGGCTACCGTGACGAGGCTCCCGGCTTCTTCCAAAGCGGGTTTGTCTTTTACCGCTATGATACCAATTCAGAATCCCATATCGGAAGAGTCCAGCAATCCCTCGGGTCTGGCGGAAGGTGGGGGCTCACCCTCGGAACCAACCTGAAGGAATTCGGCGACGTTCGCTCCGATTACTACGGCCGGATGAGAGGCACCGGCTATCCCGAGCAAAACTACGACTTGAAGTTTGAGATGGCCCTGTCAAGGAACCACTATCTGACCCTAGCGCACCAGTTTTTGAATCAGGACGATATCAATCGATGGCATTCCACCCTCGAAAACCCCGGCGGCTGGGAGGGTCTTGCCCCCGGCGGATTCACTTCCCGGGTTTACGACCAGGAACGCTCGCTGAGCTACTTTCGTCTCGAGGGCGACGATCTGGATGGTCCTATCCAACGATACCGGGCCACCCTCTCCTTCCAGAAATCACAGGATTCCGAATTCCAGAACCGCAATCCAGCCTCCGCACAAACGCGCTTCGCCAATATCGATGCCCAGACCTACGGGATCACCCTCGAGGCCCAATCCGACCTGACCAAAAACACCACCCTCCTTTATGGCGCCGACTACTACGTAGATCAGATTGATTCCGAAGGGGCCCGAAACGGAGTTTTTGAAACACGACGGCAACCCTTGGCCGATGACGCGACCTACCGGTCCTTCGGGATCTTCACCCAGGCCAGACATCAATTTAACGAGTGTTTCGAAATCTCGGCCGGAGTGCGATACACCCACGCGGAAGCAGACCTTGGAAAGGTCTGGGATGGTAACAATGACATCTCCGCCGACGAATCGTGGGATGCCTTTGTGGGAAGCATCCGCGGAATTTACAAACTGAATGACGAGCGGTCCCTCTTCGGTGGTATTTCCCAGGGCTTCCGGGCACCTAATATCAACGACCTCTCGGGCAATCTCACCACTCGTTCCGGAATTCAAAACAGCGGGAATCTGGACCTCGACCCCGAACGAACGATCACCTTCGAACTCGGCAGCCGGCATCGTAGCAAAAACCTCAACTTCGAGGTGGCTGGTTTCTACACGCTCGTCGATGACCTCATCACCCGCGTTCCCAGAAGTGCCGTTGACACCAGCACAGTGACGGTGAATGGCAGCGAGGCCTGGATCGCCGGTCTGGAAGCTCAAGGATCATGGAAGTTCTGTCGTGACTGGACCCTCTCCGGCTTTCTGACCTACCAATATGGCGACGCCGACCGTCCCTCCTTTTTCGGAGGACTTGATATCACCGAGCCGGTCTCACGCATTGCCCCGCTGCGAGGCTCGCTTGCCCTTCGATACGATCACCCGTCTGGCAAATGGTGGGCCGAAGCACGTGTCATCGCCGCCACCGAACAAGACCGCCTGGCTGCCAACGACCGGGGCGACACCCAAAGGATCCCGCCCGGAGGTACTCCTTCCTATCTCACCGCCTCGTTTTTCGCGGGTTATCAAGCGACGGAAAATCTACAATTCAACGTTGCCCTCCAGAATCTCACAGATGAGGACTATCGGGTCCATGGCTCGGGTCTCAACGAGCCAGGTCTCGGGGCTACTCTTGGGTTGAGGTATTCATGGTAAACGACTGGCTTCAAACTCAGCCCGTTTCGATGATTGCCCGGAGTCTTGAAACTTCAGGCAACAAATGAAAGATCCGGCTTCGCTCGATGGTTGAGAGACGACCATGAAATTTATCCTTTTCCCCATCAGCCTCATCGCTCCCCTTCTTGCCGGGGAATGGACCGTCCCCCTCGCCGGGAATTCCTTTCGCACCGAACCCGCTCCAGGCAACGGAATAGGGCGTGGCGGAGTGCTCTCATGGTCAAAATCCGATGAAGCCTACTCGGTCTTTTTCCATATCGACCGGCCCGCCACCCTCGATCTCGCGCTCAAGGGCGGGGCTGAAAAGGCTGCGGACTGGAAGGTTCGTTGTGGTGATCAAGAATTCAAAATCACCGTCGCCGATAACGAAATGAAAGAGCGTCCGGTCGGACAAGTCAAAGCCGCCGGGCCGGGCTATGTGGAAGTGAAAATTTCTGGCACGATACGCGAAGGTGACCAGTTCGGGCGCGTCAGCGATCTCATCGTGAAATCCAACGACGAGGTCACCCTACACTATGTTAAAACCAATCAGGGCAACATGTTCTACTGGGGTCGACGGGGTCCTTCGGTTCATCTCGGTTATCAGGTTCCCAAAGGTAAGAAGATCGAGTGGGCCTATAGTGAAATCACGGTGCCCGAAGGAAAAGATCCCATCGGAACCTACTACATGGCCAACGGGTTTAGTCAGGGCTACTTCGGCTTCCAGGTGAAGAGCCAGACCGAACGATGGATTCTCTTTTCAGTCTGGAGTCCCTTCAGCACCAATAATCCGAAAGAGGTTCCCGAAAAAGACCGCGTGAAAACTCTCGCCACCGGCAAAGGGGTGCGAGCCCAAAAATTTGGCGGCGAAGGGTCGGGCGGACAAAGCTTCATGGTTTATCCTTGGAAAGCCGGAAAGACCTATCGCTTTCTAACCCGCGTCGTTCCCAACGGTGACAATACCACCACCTACACTTCGTGGTTTGGTGAGAAGGAAGCCAACGAATGGCGTCTGATGGCCAGCTTCCGCCGCCCCCGCACCAACACTCATCTCACCGGCTTCCATTCCTTCCTCGAAAACTTCGCGACTTCGTTTGGAGCGAAGCAACGGCTTGGAGTTTACGGAAACCAGTGGGTGTGCGACACCGAAGGGACCTGGCACGAAATCACCCGCGCCCGTTTTACCGCCGATGCCACCGCAAGAGGCGGACATCGACTCGATTACGCCGGAGGAACCAAAGGCGATGACTTCTTCCTCAAAAACTGCGGCTTCTTCAAAGAGCGCGTCCCCTTTGACCAATGGTTTGAGAAGCCCTCGAATCCCAAGTCAAAGCCCGTCATCGATCTCAACAAGCTGCCGATGGAATGAGTCCTCCAAATGACACTTCGGAAATCCCTGCTCAAATTCACCAGTCGCCGCTCACCATTCCAAATTCCGATGCAGCTTTCCGACTTTCATTACGACCTTCCGAAGGAACTCATCGCTTCGCGCCCGCTCGATGATCGCTCGGCCTCGCGCATGATGGTCATCAACCGGGCCACGGGCGAGATTTCGCATCACCAATTCTCGGACTTTCCCGACCTCCTCCCACCCGATCACCTCCTCGTCCTCAACGACACGAAAGTCATCCCGGCCCGCCTCTTTTCCAACGATGGGTCGATCGAAATCGTCCGCACCGATGCTCCCGATCCCACCCACTGGTGGTGCCTCGTCCGGCCCGGAAAAAAAATGAAGGAAGGGCACACCGTGGAAGTGGGGCTTAGTACAGGCACCGTCGTACAAATCAATGCCAAGGGCGAGCGGCTCATCGAGTGGGACACGCCTCCCGATCTCGACGAGCACGGGCATCTCGCTCTCCCCCACTACATGGAACGGGAACCCGACAAGTCGGATCGCGACCGCTACCAGACGGTTTACGCTAAAGAGGAAGGAGCGATTGCCGCACCGACCGCTGGCCTCCATTTCACGCCGGAACTCCTCTCAAAAATCGATCACACCTTCCTAACCCTCCACGTTGGAGTGGGAACCTTCCGGCCGGTAAAGGCCGATGATCCCCGCGATCACAACATGCATTCGGAACGCTACGTCCTTCATGAAGAAGCCGCTCAAAAGATGCAGGCCGCCAAAAAAATTGCGGCAGTTGGAACCACCGTGACCCGGGTCCTTGAGCACCTCGCACGCGACCGGGAAATCGCGGCCTGCCACGGGGAAACCGACATCTTCATCTACCCGCCCTACCAGTTCAGAGCGATCAACGCCTTGCAGACCAACTTCCATTTGCCTTGCAGCACCCTACTGATGCTCGTTTCGGCCTTTGCCGGTCACGAGTTGATCATGGAGGCCTACGCCAAAGCAGTGGAGGAGCGCTACCGTTTCTATTCCTACGGCGATTGCATGTTAATGATCTGAGCGGAGAAAGGGACATCTTCGGAAGACCCTCGCACCAATTTCTGTATCCATTCCAAAACCGTAGTGCTTTCTTGCAGTAGCCCAGGTTAGCACGGAGAGACCCTCCGGGCTTTTTTGTCCCTGTGCCGACGGCTTGATTTTCCGGTGGTCGAGTCCCACTTTACCGACTAATGCTCCTCCCATGAATCATCGCGCTCTTTTCACCTTGTTACTCGCGATCGTTGCCCTCCCTCTCGGAGCCATCGAGAAAGACAACCGGGGTCGTTGGGAAAAACCAATCCAAAAGGGTCCCGATAAGGAGGTCCCCGGCTACCTTATCAATCTTGGCCCCACCGGCGCCCGGGCGATTTTGGAAAGCAAATCCTTCATCGTAAAATACCTCTTCACGGACTCACCTTCGGCGGGACTTCTCGAAATCGATGACGTCATCACCGGGGTGAACGGTCGCCCTTTCGAAGTCGCCCACACCTTCGGGCACCACATGACCCGAATGAAGAAGTTCCCCGACATCGGTTATGAAGGCCCACTGATGGACTTCGGAAATGCCATCGAGGAATCGGAGGGAAGCGATGGAAAACTCACCCTCTCCGTCACCCGAAAGGGCAGGGAAATGATCGTGATCGTTCCCCTCGAAAAAATCGGAACCTTTTCAGCCACCTACCCGAATCAGTGCAAGAAGTCCGAGCTTCTGGCCAAACGTGCTTCGGCCTACCTCTCCGGTCATCCTTTCATCAAGAGGGAAGCCTGCCACGCGAAATGCATGAGCGGACTCGCCCTCCTCGCGTCCGGGGAAATGGAGCAGGCGAAAGAGCTGGCCCATTCGTGGAATCAAATGCCCCGCGACGGAATCTGGGTCTGGCCCGTCAGCTATCAACTCATTTTCCTTTCGGAATACTACCTTCTCAGCAAAGACAAAACGGTCTTTCCCACCATACAGGCCCTCGCCGCCAAACTGGAAACAGCCCAAGTCGAAGACATGGCAAACTACGCCGACCGCACCCACGGAAAGATGGGCAACGTTGGGCATAAATTCCGCACCGGGGGCTTTGGCCACAACACCAACGTGGGAGGATACGGCACGATGAATATCACCACCGCACTCGCACTCGCCGCTTGGGAACTTTCCAAAAAATGCGGCGCTAAAGTCGACCCGGCCAAGGTGGATCTCGGCTTCGAGTATCTGCGTAAAAGCACGACCGAGACAGGCTACATCGGATACCACACGAAGCGCGGCGCCTACGCCTCGGCCGGACGACAGGGGCTCGCCACGGTGGCTCATCGACTTGCGGGCGATTCCAAGGTGAATAACGACTACATCAAACTCGTCGCCGGTGGATTAAGCCGCTCCAAGAAATACCTCAACGACGCTCACGCCGACAGTGTCCTTTCGGTCTGCTGGGGGCTCATCGGTGCGAATGTTTGTAAAAACGACAGGGCTCTTCGCGACATGATGGACTACAACAAAGCCTGGCTCAACATGGCCCGCTGCCACGATGGCTCCTTCGTTGCCCTTCCCGGCCGCGATATGTACGACAAGGGATATTACATGTCATCCCGCCTCCACCTCACTGCCACCATGGCACTGGTCTACGGGATAGAAAACCCGATCCTGCAAATCCAGGGCAAGGCATTGAAGGTGGCGCAAAAATAGATATCGTCGCCTCGTGTCCGGCGGTCTTGAATCCTTCTTCTACGACTCCGGGTGGCACCATCGTTTTGACGAGGAAATTCTCGCTTACGGCAAGAAACTTTCATCGCCACGCTTCCTGACCGTACTTCACTTGGAGCCGGTCGAAGACGGTTACCTGCTCACCGCGACCTGCGATGATCACGAGGTCGAAATCAATCTTTGGCCCGAGCCCGGTGACCAGTGGGCTTTCGACACCTCGTGTACCTGCGATTACGGTCCCTTCTGCCCTCATGCAGCGGCAGCTCTTCTGCGAGCCTCCCGCCCCAACACTCTGGCTCGCCTCCTCCGTGGCGGTGGAACTTCGCCACCTTTGAAATCCCCGGAGCCAGAGTCAGCCCCAGGCGAACCAGTGGACGGACAAACCCCAGGGGAGCCGGAAAAGCCAATCTTTAAAATCGAAGTCGCCGAAGAACCCGCCCGCTCCCGGGTGGTGCAGCTCCTTCTTCAGGCTCTCAAAATGAAACAACGGGACACCTGGTTAGTCGCCCGGCCCTCCGTCCATTACGGTCCTCACTCCTTTCCACTCATCAAGACCAGCCACGAATCCCCCGTTCCACGTGACAAGCCCGCCGAATTCCGGGCCATCGAACAGCTGACAAAGCTCGGCCTCACCAATCTCTCCACGAATCCCACCTATCGCTTCCTTCTTTCACTGGCCAAAAAACAATCGTCCGAACTCTCAGTCGAAGGCTGTTGGTTTCCCGACCCACACCTCTCCACCCCGGCGATCTACTGGCCCTGGTTCCGCGCCAAGGCCGCCCGCATGCTGGCAGAAAAAGACTGGGAGATCGAAATCGACGCCGACTTCGGTCACGAGATCCACAGCCTTACCGACGACAATCTGGAAGCCTCACTCACGCCCAATCCGGGCGGATGGTTCACCCTCTCGGTCGGAATCGACCTCAATGGAGAACGTCTCGATCTCCTGCCCATCCTCACCGGACTCCTCGATGGAGACACTCTCGAACAACTGGCCGAACTCGACGATGAGGAAACCCACCTCGTCTATCTACCCAGCGGGGGAGCCCTGCAGGTGCCGGCTGGACGCCTCCGCATCATTCTTCATCACCTCGCGGCCCTCACCGACCCCAAGGCCCCTTCGCTTCATCCACTCGATGCGGCCTCTCTTGCGGAAGAGGCCATCCTTCCTCTTGACCCACCTGCCGAGCTCACCGGTCTGCGCAAAAAACTTCGCGACAAGAAGTCCGCTTCTGCGGAATTCCAACCACCTGAAGGACTTCGGGCGGAGTTGCGGGATTACCAGAAGACCGGATCAGAATGGATGTCCTTCCTCGTTGAACACAACCTCAATGGCATTCTCGCCGACGACATGGGCCTCGGAAAGACCCTGCAGTCACTGACGCATATCCTGTCACTTAAGGCGAAAGGTCCGACCACACCGGTGCTGGTGGTGGCACCAACCTCGGTCGTTCCCAATTGGTTTGCCGAAGCCAAAAAATTCACTCCTTCTCTCCGCGCCATCGTCCTTCAGGGACCAAAACGAAAAAGACTCTTCACCCACATCCCACACGCTGATCTTGTCCTCACGTCCTATGCCCTTCTTCAACGCGATATTACCGAGCTGAAAAAGCATCAATTTCAACTCATCATTCTCGACGAAGCGCAGCACATCAAAAACCCCTCTGCCAAGGTCAGCCAAGCCGCCTGCGAGCTTCAGGCACAATACCGCCTCTGCCTCTCGGGCACACCGGTAGAAAACAATCTCGGCGAACTTTGGTCGCTCTTCCGCTTCCTTATGCCCGGCTTCCTCGGTCCCCTCGAACGATTTCGCCGCAATTACCAAACGCCAATCGAAAAAGAAAACGACGAGGAACGCCGCGAGTTCCTGCGTGCCCGGCTTGGCCCGCTCATCCTCCGCCGGACCAAAGACCAAGTGGCTACCGAACTTCCTCCGAAAACCATTTTGGTTCATCCGGTCGATCTCACCTCGGCCCAGCGCGATCTCTACGAAACGGTCCGTGCGACCATGGACAAGCAGGTGCGCGAAGCGATCGCAACTCGCGGTCTCGAGCAATCCCAGTTCGCTATCCTCGACGCCCTGCTCAAGCTACGACAAATCTGCTGTCACCCGGCTCTACTCAAGCTGCAGACCGCAGACGCCAAAAAAGCAAAACGTTCGGCGAAGCTCGATTACCTTTTCGAACTCCTCGACACCCTCTTTGCGGAAGGACGTCGTGTTCTTCTCTTTTCCCAATTCACCTCCATGCTCGAACTCATCGAGCGTGAGCTCAACATCCGACGAGTCTCATACTTAAAACTCACCGGAGAATCCAAGAATCGGGGAAAGCTTGTGGAGCGGTTCCAAAATGAGGCTATTCCTATTTTTCTCATTTCGCTCAAAGCGGGAGGGACCGGCCTCAATCTCACCGCTGCCGATTCCGTGATTCACTTTGACCCTTGGTGGAACCCGGCCGCCGAAGCCCAAGCCACCGACCGGGCCTACCGTATCGGGCAGGACAAACCGGTCTTCGTTCACAAGCTTATCTGCAGTGGCACCGTCGAGGACCGCATCCATCAACTTCAGCAAAAGAAATCGCTCCTCGCCGATTCACTTCTATCAGGCGCCGTGAAATCCACGCCCGACGCCGAAGCCCTGCGCGAGTTACTGAAGCCACTCGTTTGACGCGAACCCACCTCCTCGTCCATAAATCCCGGGGGGAAAACTCCCTTCGTTGTTTTCTTAATCGCATGGAGTCCCTGAAGTTGCCAACAGTCGCTCGACGATCTCTCCGGGAGTGGAAGCCAGCCAGAGGTCGATCGCCTCACTTTCAGCAATACCGCGCGTTAGGAATCTCAGCAACTCAAGTGGTTGCAACAACAGCCCAAGTTCCTCACCCACGACCGGAAACAGAACATTGTTCTGCCATCGCCAATCTCCTTGGAAAGTTGAGCCCTCATAACAAAAAACCTATTTGGAGAAAAAAAGCTGCCCGGATTTTCACCCAAGCAGCTCATCCAAAAGTGAAACCAAAGAGTTTCTAGAATCGAGCCTCAAAGCCAACGTAGTAGCTGCGGCCTTGGTTGTTGCGAGGTCCCCGTGGAATTCGGGAAACCACACCGCGTTCGTCGAAGAGATTCTGAACGCCTGCCAGAAGGGTCACATTCTCGTTGAGATAATAGCGACCCGAGAGATCGACGATGAAAAGCTCATCGATAATTCCCTGCCGGGGGTTGGTGGCCGAGAATTCTTCGTTTGCTCCGGTCCCGAATGTCTCAGACACGTAGGTGGCATCGAGGCTCACTCCGAATTCCGGAGTTTCATAGGCGATCCCGGCAGCCAACCTGGCCTCGGGGATGTAGGGGATTTCATTCCCGTCCTCAGCACCCGAGAAGATGTTGTCACCCCCACCACTATCGATGTCGTTCTTAAACTCGGCACTGGTCCAGGTTGCGGAGAAATACATCGGGAGAGCCGTCCGGCCTTTCCGAAGCGGGTTGTAGGTGACCAAGGCTTCCACCCCGAAGACATCAGCCTCACCACCGTTGGTGGCCGCATCACCCGCGCCGCTACCGGCGTTGGTGTTCAGGATGTTGTCAAAGTCGGTGAAGAACCCGACCAGTTCAGCTTGCAGGCCATTGCAGCGGTAGCGGGTTCCCAGCTCGTAGCCGATGCTTTCCTCAATGTCGGTTCCTCCGATGGCCGAACGAGGTCCAGGCACTGAGATCCCTTTGTTAACCCCCCCAAAGAGCATTTGGCTATCGGTCAGTTCGTAATTAAAGGAAATGCCCGGAATGGCTTCGCTCAAGCCAGTCGAAGAGGTCGTGCTGGTCACCGCAGCACGGTTTGCAGCTAGGGCGACACGGTCAGCCACGATGCTTTTGTCTTCAGAGTAATCACGCTGAAAATAGTCGATGTATTCGAAACGCACACCGGGAGTCACCGTCAGACGTCCGGTCTTGATCTCGTCCTTCACCCAGAATGAGAACGCCTCGCTCTCCTGAAGACGCACGTTGTCCATCGCGAAACGCTGGTCCACGATGGCTCCATTTGCGCCCTGGTCGAAAATTTCCCAATATTGGTCGCGCTCGATGTAATCTTCGTGATACCGCATACCAAAGGACAGATTGTGTTTCACCGAACCGGTTTCGAGGCGGTATTGCCCGCTAACTTGGGCTCCGTAACTTTCATACTGGCGAGCATTGTGGCGCACGCGGAGGCTGCCGGCCGCGGTGCCAGTCAAGATACCGAAGTCAGTCAAATTAGTGAGAGCACTCCGAACACTGATTCCATTCCCGCCGGCATCGAGAAGGCCATCAAGTTTGAACCAATCCCGTTCGAACTGATTGTAGTAAATGGCTGTCTCCAACGAGAAATTCTCGCTGAACTCTGCAAGGTGCTTGAAGTAGGTGCGATGCTGCTGGGTGGCCATGTTGTCGAAGCGGGTCGCTGCATAACGCCGATCCGGATTACTGCGAAGGTCGTTGGGAGTTCCGCCAATTCCTTCAGCCAGTCCGGTGTAGGACTCATCGGCATCGAAATCCGTGAAGCCATACTTGAACTCAAACCGTTGCTTCAGGGCAGTATTGGGCTCGAAGAAAACCTTCACCATAGGCTCAACAAGAGTGAAACCGGTGCTGTCCGACCCAGGATAGCCGGTGCCGCTATCGATTTTTCGGAACCCGTCGGAGGAACGGTAGAAGAGTTCGAGAAGGTAGCCTACCCGGCCAGCGGAAGTATCCACGGTGTTTCCCCAGTAGGAATGGGAAAAGAACTCGTTGTTGGAGCCATAGGTATTCCGGGTATAAAAGGTTTCCTGCTCGGGAACAGGAGTGGAAAGGTAATTGATCACTCCACCGGTGGTCTGGGGACCATACTGGATCTGACTGGAGCCCTTGAGGATTTCAATCGCAGACATCCGGGCGGCCTGAGGACTGTAGTAGGCGGACGGCGCGGAGTATGGCGCGGGAGCCGAAAGGATGCCATCCTCCATAATGGTCACTTTTTCGGCACGGGTACCGTCCCCACCCCGGATCGAGATGTTGGGAAAGAGCCCGTATCCGTTCTCCTCTCTGGTGTAGACCCCGGGGACGCGGGCGAGAATGCGATTGACGTTCTGGTAACCTGAAGCACGAAAATCTTCGGCCCGGGCCACGTAGCCGGAGCCGGGAAGTTCGAAAACCTGCTCGGGTGTTCCGATCACCGTAATCGTACTGAGAGCGTCTTGGGCCGAAAGAGCCCCTGGTACGAGAAGAGCCGCCAGAGAAAGGAGGCTGCCTCTTGAAGGTTTGTTTTTCATGACGTGAAGATTGGTATCCCCACAGCCGAAAACTAACTATCGATCAATTGTATTTGAAAAACGTCCAATTAACGTCACTCGGATACTCAAGCGGTCGGTTTACCCGTTGATGGCCCAACCTTTCCGATAGTCCTTGGTAAGGTAGCGGTTCACGGCCTTGTCGTTGGCGATGCGGAACTTTTCGGCATCCCATTCCAAGGTCATCCCAGCGCGGTGGGCCACATTACCAAGGAGATTATGTTCGATCAGAGTTCCAGAGTAATCGAAATTGCACAGAGTTTTCCCTTCACCCCGGCAAGCCTTAAGCCATTCGTTATAGTGACCTGCCGAGGGAGGGATACTCTGCTCGGGCTTTTTGTAGTCCTTGAACTTTGCCCCCGGGCTGAGGACGTTCTTGCCATAATCGGAGACAAGGATGCCATCGCTTCCGAGAAAGGCCACCCCGATCCCCCAACGGTTGATCTTGGTGTCCTTGCCGACGAGCGGCTGGAGGAGATCGTTGCGACGCTTCATCCCTTCAGGGCCGTGATACCATTTCACCTTGAGGTCGCCTGGATGATCCCAGGTGATTTCCTGCCAGGGAGCGGCCGCGACGGCATCGGGCTCAGGTCCCTCGGAAGAAATCCTGAGCGGATGGCGGAGATCCAAGGCCCACCAGGCCAGATCGATGAGGTGGCTTCCCATGTCGCCCGGGACCCCGTTGCCAAACTCCCAGCGGCGATTCCAGTTGAGGTTGCCACCCTTCCAATAACCTTCGTTGTAGGGCCTCATGGATGCCGGTCCCAACCAGACGTCCCAATCAAAAAAATCCGGAACCGGTTGCTCGGGAAGAACCACCGGATTCACCCCACGAATGCTACGGCTGCACCAAACGTGCGCTTCCTTGACCTTTCCAATTGCTCCGGCGCGAATCAATTCAACGGCGCGACGGTAACTTCCATTGGCGTGAATCTGCGTGCCCATCTGGGTTGCGATCTTGCCTTTCTGCTTGGCGTATTCCTCCTGCATCCAGCGGGCCTCCTGCACGGTGTGGGCAAGAGGCTTTTCACAATAAACGTGCTTCCCGGCTCTCATGGCCGCGATGGAAGCGGGCGCGTGATGGTGGTCGGCGGTGCTGATGACCACGGCATCAATTTCGGGATCGGCCACGACCTCCCGCCAATCGGTAGTCGTCTTGGCATTGGGAAATCTTTTCTTCACCGCCGCGAGAGTGTTGCGATTCACGTCGCAAAGGGTGTGGATGTTTTCCTTCGAAACCCCGCCGAGATTGGCACCACCACGGCCACCTGAGCCAATGATGCCCATGTTTAGCTTTCCGTTGGGAGACTTGCTCTTGGTGGCTCCGGGGGCCAGAGCTGCGGCGAGACCGAAGCCCACGAAGGTCCGGCGTTTCATCATGCTTTCTTGTGAATCAGTCATAAAGAAGATTGGTTTTGAAGGAGAAGGGATCATGTTCCCAGTCTCACCTTCAATATCAAGATCATGATTTCCAAATTCCTGACTTCCTTTGCCTGCCTCGGCCTCGGCTTTTTTGCCATCAATGCCTTTTCCGACGAAAAACCCGCTCCTCCCGCAAGCGGGCCCATTTTGAAAAAGGCTTTCATCGACGGCACCGGCCAAGGGTGGCGGGAGCTGACCGGCGACGACTTCGTTAACGTAAACTGCAATCCTGATACCTGGAAATGGGAGGGTGGACATGCCTTCTGCACCGGGAAGCCAGTGGGTGTCATTCGCATGAAGGAACCGATCAAAAACTTCGAGCTTGTTTGCGAATGGATGCACAAGAAACACGCTGGGAACTCGGGAGTCTTTGCCTGGGCAAGCCCAGCCTCGATCGAAAAACTGACCGCCGGGAAAGGTCGCCTTCCCGACGGGATCGAGGTTCAAGTGCTCGATCTCGGATACGAAACCAACTGGGAAAAGAGCAAAGGCAAGCCATCCGACTGGTTCACCTCCCACGGAGACGTCTTCCCCACCGGCCCCGCAAAGATGAAACCCTTTCCGCCAGTAGCGCCGAATGGCAAGCGCAGCTTCCCTACCAAGCGTCTGACCAAGGGCATCAACGAGTGGAACCACTACTACATCCGTGCCATCAACGGGGAGGTCCGCCTCTGGGTGAATGGTGAGGAAGTGTCCGGTGGTACTGCTTGCGATCCTTCTGAAGGTTATCTCTGCCTAGAGTCCGAAGGGTCACCCATCGAATTCAAAAACATCCGTTTGCGCGAATTGCCGTAACAATCCGCGACGCGATTCTCCTGCGATTTGATTTCTTTCGGACCCTGAATAATCACGACGAGTGATCGCCCCGCCTCGCTCGATCTGTCTAAACAAATGAGCGGAAAGATTTGTCGATGAGGCTCAAGAAAATCCTACCGCGGCTCGGCAATCACCAATTCGTTGAATTTCAGGATCACATCGCGAGCCTGCTGGGCCGGTTTCACCGCCCGGTCATGATGCACGAGGACGCCCCGACGGAACAGGAAGGTCTCCCGGCGGGGCTTGCTGTTGGGGTGTTCAATGAGATAGGCATCACAAATCGCGCCCGTGGTGTCGCACAACAGAGGAAAGGGAATAGAAAACTTGTCCGAAAACGCCTTTTGCTCCTCCACCGTGTCCATTGACACACCGATCACTTGAATCTTTTTTTCCGTGAGTGTCGCAAATGCAGACCGCAGCGACATGACTTGCTTGATTCAGCCGGGCGTGTCCGCCTTCGGGTAAAAGAAGACCACCGCCCAAGGCCCAGAGGTTGCCTCCTTGATATTGATCTCCCGTCCCAACTGATCCGGCGCAGAAAGGGACGGCGAGCGCCATCCGCTCAAGTGCGGATCCACATCCTTGTATAACGTGCAGCTGACAAGCGAGGCAGCCAAAATCGAAAGCGGAAAAATAAAACGTGCTTTCATGGCGGTAGCCTAAGGACTCCCAACGCTTCACTCAATCGGGAAATGTTAGGTAGACGATTTCATGATCCCGAAACCCGTTCCCAGGAAGACGAATTGATCCTGGCTTCCACGGATTCTCACGATGGTCGCCATGCCGTGCGCTCTCTACTTTTTCTTCAAGAACCCCAAAGAGGTCAGAAATTCATCCATCTGCGCGACGGTCTTTCGATAGCTTTCAGGCGATT
Organism: Akkermansiaceae bacterium; assembly: GCA_049596615.1. Taxonomy (GTDB): domain Bacteria; phylum Verrucomicrobiota; class Verrucomicrobiia; order Verrucomicrobiales; family Akkermansiaceae; genus SW10. The sequence continues at coordinate 16,387 of JBMYLT010000025.1, forward strand.
TGGATTTGTTGAAGAATCCGTGGGGCTGTCCTTCATACAAGAAAAGCTCTGATCTCACTCCCGCCTCTTTCATCATGTCGCGATACTTTTCGGCTGTGGTGACTGGAATGAGCCGGTCCTTGGTTCCCAGAAAGACGATGGTAGGAGGGGTCTCCTTATCGAGATTGTGCATCGGGGAAATCTTCTTCCAATAGCCTTTCACCCGGCTGTGGCCGTAACCCTTTTCGCTATTGTCATAGACGGGATTGAATAAGACGAGGGCGTCGGGACGGGCTGAAACACCTTCGTCTTCCCCCTCCTCAACGATTCCCCGAGTAGTGCCGGTGGCAGCTGCAACGTGACCTCCGGCCGAACCTCCACCAGCGGCAATTCGCTTGGGATCTATCCCGAGCTCGACCGCATGGGTACGCACCCAGCGAATGGCGGAAACGCCATCCTTCACACACTCCATGGGAGTGGTATTGTGCCGACTCTTGACCCGGTACTCGGCCGAGATAGCCACCATCCCACGCTTCGCCAGATACTCGCTATGCGGGTAGAACTGCGCCGGGGTTCCGCCGGTCCAGCCTCCGCCGAAAAAGAAGACAATTGCCGGAGTTTTGTCAGTCGCCTTGTGCCCTTCCGGCTTGAAGATATGGAGTTTCAATTCGACGTCGCCCGCCTTCTTGTAAACACGTTGCTCGTCAGGATTTGGCTCCGCCAACACCAGCCCTGAGGCCAAACCAAAAATCATCAAGAGTTTCACGGAACCCGTATACGCCAGCCAGCCGATTGATTGTTCATGGGAGAATGTCTTTTCAACCGCACGCCCTTCACCGACAGTCCGCCCGTGCACACGATCGAGTCTCTCCTGCAAGAAATCTCCCTCCTCTCCTCCGCTTCCGCCACTTTGGCCTGGGACCAGGAAACCTACGCCCCGTCCCAGGCGGTCCATCATCGGGCCAAGCAACTTTCCTATCTGCATGGGAAGATCCACAAACTCCAAACCTCGGACGCATTTCGCGATGGACTCGCAGACCTCGATCCCGCCAATCAACGCGAACTCACCCATCAGTACGAACGCGCCACCAAGCTTCCCCAGGAACTAGTCGAGCGCGATTCCGAAACATCGTCGCTCGCCAAAGCCGCTTGGTCGGAAGCCCGCCAGAAAGACGAGTTCAGCCTCTTTGCCCCCCATCTCACAAAACTACTCAAGATCGCCCGTGAGAAGGCGGAGCACTGGGGATACGAAGACGAACCGTACGACGCCCTCCTTTCGGAATACGAACGTGGAGCAGCCACCCGCGAGGTCGCTACCCTATTCGACTCCATCGCTAGCGAACTCGCGGAAATTGCCGCTTCCGCAGTAGAAGCCTCGTCCACCATTCCCGCAGACTTTCTCCACGGTCCCGCGCCCATTGAAGCCCAACAAACCCTTAATCGCGAGGTCGCGGAATCGCTCGGTTTTGATTTTTCCCAAGGCCGTATCGACACCACCGCCCACCCCTTTTGCACCACCCTGGGGCCAGCAGACATTCGCCTTACCACCCGTTACGAAAATCACGACTTTTCGTCCTCTCTCTTCGGAGTGATGCACGAGACGGGCCATGGACTCTACGAACAAGGACTGCCTGCCTCTGATTTCCACCTTCCTTCGGGGCAGGCGGTTTCGCTCGGGATTCATGAATCGCAATCGCGTCTCTGGGAAAATCACGTCGGACGCTCACGACCTTTCTGGGAAAAATGGTATCCACGTGCGCAGGAGCTCTTTCCGCACCTTCGGGAAATCTCACTCGATGACTTCCTCCCCGCCATCAACCGTGCCGCATACTCCCCCATTCGGGTGGAGGCCGATGAAGCCACCTACGATCTCCACATTCTCCTTCGTTTTAAAATCGAGAGAGCCCTGCTGTCCGGCGAGCTTCAGGTCGAGGAAGTTCCAGCCACTTGGAATGAGGAGTTTGAGAAGCTCTTTGGATTCCGGCCCGCCAGTGATTCCGAGGGCTGCCTCCAAGACATTCACTGGTCGATGGGTGGACTGGGCTACTTCGCGACCTACTCGCTAGGCAACCTCAACGCGGCCCAGCTCTTTGAATCGGCTCGAAAAGACGAAGCCGTTTCCTCGGCTTTTGATAATGGCGACTTCCTTCCTCTGCTGAGCTGGATGCAAGCACATGTGCACCGCCTTGGCTCCACCCATTTCCCGCAGGATTTGATGGAGAAAGCCACCGGTTCCCGAACGGATCCCGCTCCTTATCTGGCTCATCTGCGTCGACGCTTCCTAGCCTAATTGTTCCGTAAAAAGGACCCCGGCCTCCGCCATTTTTCCTTCACGTCCGGAGGGGCTCGTGTTAACCCTCAAGGCTAATGAGACATACACAATCAATCATTGTTGCCCTGACATTGGCTTCCTCTCTGGCCTCGGCCGATCTCGTCGGCCATTGGAAGTTTGAAGAAGGCACCGGCACAACCACCGCAGGCGATACCGTCAACAATCGCGAGGGCGCCATCACCGGTGCCACCTGGAGCACCGCCAACCTCGCTCCCGTTCCTTCGGGAAGCGCCGCTCATTTGGAGTTCAATGGCTCCACCAATCTTGTTCAGATCACAGGCTACCCTGGGGTCACCGGAACCAATGACCGCACCGTGGCGGCTTGGGTGCGGACCTCGGATGCCAATGTGGATCGTGCCATCGTCTCGTGGGGCACCAACCTGGGAGGACAAAAATGGACCTTCCGAACTCAGTCACAAAACGGAGTGTTCGGGGCCATTCGACTTGAAGTCAATGGGGGCTACATCGTCGGGAACACGCCCGTCAATGACGGACAGTGGCACCATGTTGCAGTCACCTGGGCCAATGACGGCACCCCAAACGTCACCGACGCCAAACTTTATGTCGACGGTATCCTCGATGCGGAACTTCACAATCCAGCTGTCACTCCCAGTGGAAACCTCAGCCGGTCGATTAACACCGCCAGCATCACCGATGTTCGGATTGGACGAGATTTTTCCAACCGCTTTTGGAGTGGGGGAATCGATGATGTCCGGATTTACGACGAAGCACTTGATGCCGAAGCCATCTCTTTCCTTGCCATCGGCGCCCCCTTGATCAACGACTACGCGACCTCCACCGAGGTAGTCAATACTGGTGGCCCGGTTGTTTTGAGTTGGGATACCGACCCTGCCGTTGAATCCTTAACCATCGACAACGGGGTAGGCGATGTCAATGGAGTTGACATGATCACGGTGAACCCGGCTGTCAATACCACCTATACCCTGACGGCAATTCGTGGACTCGTGACCTCTGAACGGAGCGTAACGGTCCTTGTGGAAAGCGCCCCACTCATCAACAACTTCAACACTGCTGGGCCCGCCACCATTGTGACTGGAAATTCGGCCACCTTGGTTTGGGATCTCATCGCCGAATCGACGGTCACCCTCAACGGGCAGGACGTGACTGAACTCAGCGAACTCGAAGTTTCTCCCAGCGAGACCACCACCTATTTGCTTGAAGCGACCAATAGCTTTGGCTCCACCACCCGGGAAGTGACCGTCACGGTTGTCGATCCCAACGCCCCCACAATCGAGTGGTCGGCAGAAGGACAAACCGAGGGTCTTTTGGCAGTCTGGGCTCCCAGCATCAACGCCACCAACAATTCCACCATCACCTGGGGAGAGGGCACTCTCGCCACCGCAGTGGCCGGAACCAGTAACTTCCCGGCGGTCAATACTTGGGTCAATGGAGCGGATTACACCCTCACAGGCACCCCTGGAACCTCTTGGCACACCGGACTTGGAGATGTCATCACCAAGCAAGACGTGACGTGGGAGCTGGTCTTCCGTCCAGGCGACTTTATCGGAACACACACCCTCTTTAACACCGGCGGAAACGGCTTCGGAACCGGAATAGTGCTCGAGGGAAGCATCGTAGATTTCCGTGTTCAGTCAGCGGACAACAACAATCAACGGGTCATCCTTCCTTTCGATCTTTCCACCATTGGAACAGCAACCGAGTTCTACCATCTAGTCGCCACGGTGGATATTGATCCGGTTGCTCCCGCGGTCGTTTCCCTTTACATCAATGGAACGCTGGTCGCCGGCCCCACTTCAAGCATCAGCGCCATTGTTGATTGGGACGGGAGCGACCGCGCAGAATTGGGACGGGGAGCCAACATCCCAACCAGCACCGCTTTCTCCTTTGTCCCCTTCACCGGAGACATCTCCAGCTTTAGTTACTTTGAAAACAAGATCCTCGATGCCACTGCGGTGGAATCACGCTACAACGATCTAACCGGCAATGGTGGTGACGAATTCACCATTACTGACATCACCTGGGACCCGACAGCCGGGGAATTGAGCATCACCTTCGCCTCCGTGGCGGGAAGAACCTACGCTCTGGAAACCACGGACGATCTTGCCGAGATCAATTGGATTGAGCTAAATGACTCGATCCCTGCCACCAGCGAGGAATCGACGGTCGTCATCGCTGAGGATTTCATTCCTTCATCGGAGTATCCACGACAGTTCTTCCGCATCAGACCCGCTCTGGAGTGATTCGCAAGCGAGGAGACTCCGCAAAAAATCCCTACCCCAGGGGACAAGGCTGGCAATACGGTGGCCTCGATCTTCGATTGCCTCGACGCCATTGACATTCTTCTTAAAGGCGTCTCCATCAGCCAAGCGCATTACGGTCGCCTCTATGTAACTTTCAGTATTGAATCCATCCCAGCTAGATCACTGATCGGTTAAACCTCATCCTTCAAAAAGAAAAACGGCCGAGGAACATCC
>JBMYLT010000025.1:21163-47898 GCA_049596615.1 Akkermansiaceae bacterium
TCGGCCGTTTTTTCGTGAATAAGTCGCTTTATTAACCAGTCGCGGCGACGACCACCTCCTGCTTGGAAACGACCACACCACCGGGCTGTTCCAGAGTGATGACGAAGAGCTTGGGCTCCTTTACCACCAACGGATTGCGAATGCGGATGATGGTTGTTCCATCCTTCGAGGAGATGTCAAAGACACCACCATCCACCGGCTTTTCATCGCGCTCAGGATCGACGATCCATAGTTGATACTGGTTCTTCTTAGGGTCATTCACTGGAAGGTTGGCTAAAGACATGTAACCCTCCTGGCGCGCGTCACTCCAAACCACTTCACCGGTCATGCCCTTGTAATCTCCGACACCGCCGAATGAAGAGCGAATCAGATCTCCGGCTTCATCCACGAGGACCATCCGAGCGTCTTCCGGTGAGGGAGTCGATTCCTTCACCATAAATTGGGCCACGAAGAGAATCAGGAAAATGGCCGCGATGGCCCACCCGGTCTCCTTGTCCGCAAAAATCCTCCGCCATATGGGGAGGCGAATGATCTTCTCCTCCGCCAAATCGGCCGTCTCCTGAACGACAAAATCAGCCGTTCCCTTCTCCAACTCCTCCAGCAATCCTTGGGGAAGTTCGAGACCAGTGTCTTGGAATTCAGCCTCAAGGGCGGCCGCGGTCAACTCAAGTGAGATATCGCTCTGGCAACGGGGGTCACGGGAAAGTTTTTCCCACTCATCCATCTCAGCCGCATCCAGATCGCCTAGAATACGGCCGGCATCGAGTTCTTCAAATCGGGAAATGAGATCCTGGTCAGTCATTGGTCTGGGGATTCCGGGGTGATTTTGCCGGGCGCAGCTGATTTCGTAACTCAATCAATCCGCGGCGCAGGCGGGTTTTGACCGTCCCAAGCGGGAGGCCAGTTTTTTCTACGATCTCGGGATGAGTCATCCCTTGATCAAAATGGAGGGTAAAAATTTCCCGGGTTTCTTCGGGAAGTTTGGTCAGAGCCTGACGGACGTCCTCTCGCTCACACTTCATGAGGGCGGAGGGCCCGTCGCAGGCGAGGTTCAAACTGTCACTCTCGGGCATCGGCTCGAGCTGCGGACGACGCCCCTCCTTTCGGGTGAAGTCGATGGCGCGCCGACGAGCTAGGAGGCCAACAAACGTGGTGTGGGTGGCGATTTTAGGATCGTAGCGTTTCGCCGATTTCCAGAGATCCGTGAAGGTCTCCTGCACGACATCTTCGGCGGACGACGGATTATGAACATATCGCCGAACGATCGACCAAACGAGAGGGGCGTATTCTTTGATGCAACGATCCATGGCACTTTCCTTGCCTTGGGCCACTAGCGCGAGGAGATCTCCGCCGCTCATGTCTCTCTCTGCTCCGCTCACAAACAGGGATAGATTAAGGCCCCTGATTAAGAAAAGTCGATCCCGGATTCCAACGAAGGAAACCCGGGTTCGAACGATTTCGTAATCAGCTGATTGAGTTACTTGGAGGGAGGGAGGATGACAGTATCGATGACGTGAATCACACCGTTTGAGCACTCGATGTCAGCCGAAGCGACCTTGGCACTTCCGTTCAAAGTAAGTGACTTGTCTTTCACCGCGAGGGCAATGTCCTGCTTGCTGAGAGCGGTGGCCTTATCGAGAGTAACAGCAGTCTTGGACATCACTTTACCGGCAACGACGTGGTAGGTCAGGATGGCCACGAGTTTCTCCCTGTTCTCAGGCTTGAGGAGGCTTTCCAACGTTCCCTTGGGAAGCTTGGCAAAGGCGGCATCGGTCGGAGCGAAAACGGTGAACGGCCCATCACCTTTCATGGTGTCCACAAGTCCGGCAGCTCCGAGAGCAGCGGCGAGAGTTTTGAAGGATCCGGCGGCGACGGCTGTGTCGACGATGTCTTTCTTGGGAGCCTTTGTCTCAGCAACAGCTGGCGACATGAGGGCGAAAATTCCGAAGAGGAGGGAGGTAGCAACTATTTTCATTTTTTTGGAGGTTGGTTTTTTGCGAAGGCCTTAATTGGCTTGTCACTGGGGTCTTCGTCCGCACCTGAAGTTTGGATTCAAAAAATTAAAACTTTTTCAGCTCTTGCGAAACCAAGCCGGCAGATTGCCCAACCCAGTATACATCCTAGCAATCGAGCTCAATCCAATCCTCGGACGCGACTATTCGGGTCCAAAAGAATAAACAAAGACCTGCTCCGAAGGGGGCAAAATCGATAACGAAAAAGCCCGCTTCCACAAGAGAAACGAGCTTTTGAGGGGAGGAAATCGGTGACCTTTAACGACCGAAGCGTTCCTTGTCCGGAGTTTGCATCAAGTAGCTGTCGAGCAATCGATCTTCGCGTTGTTCCAGAGCCCGGAGAACCGAGCGGAAGGCATTTCGAGAGCTCCAGGCATCGTCGGCAAACTGGTAGACCGGCTGGTCGTCGACAATTGCGGTCGTGAGAGCGGCCTTGGCATTGCTCCGATCAAGAAAGAGGGAATACTTCGAGAGGAACTCGTATCCGCGTGCGGTGTAGTATCTCCAGCTGTCTTCATACTTTCCCTGACCGTAGAGTTCAGAACCGACTTTCAGAGTCGCCTGCACAAACCTGATGGCGTCGACAGTGCTAATATCCCCTTCCGGCAGTTCCATCGGGTCTGGGATAACTTCTGAAATCCCATTGATGAGACCATTGAAACCTTCACGGTCGCTGTCCTGAATATCGATCCCGCTGATGCGGGACTGTCCGTTGGCACGAGTGAGATAAATGGGCGCGCCGTGAATGGTACGCAGTTTGGCGTAGGGAAGGCAGTTTTCGCTGACATGCTTTCCAGTGATCACGTGGCGAGCAAGGATGCCGTAGAGGGCTTCACGGTTACTTCCGGTCGGGTCGGCAACGAGGGATGAGTAGGGTTCCTTCTTCCAGGCATCATTCACCGGAGCATAGATCGTGAATAAGGACGAGGAAGCCACCGGAAGATCGAGGCCCGTGGCTTCGAGGAGAGAAACAAGGGTGCTGAATCGTTCTTCCTTGCGGAGGAGTTCGAGCAAGCCCGACTCCACCGGCGGAATCACCGAATCGATGACATGAATGATACCATTGGCACAAGGCAGATCGGCTTGCACTACGGTGGCTCCGTCGATGGTGGCTTTGCCTTCGGTCACCTTGAAGTTCAACTGCTGACCAAAGGCCGAAGTGGGCGTGACATTCGATACCCCAAGACTTAGATAACTAGGAATCTTACCGGCGGCATAGACGCCCTGAGTGATGTGGTGCTTGATAATGTCTTCCAGTCGCTCGTCGTTTTCCGGAAGAAAAAGGGAATCGACAAATTCCTTGGGGAGCTTGGCAAAGGCTTCATCGGTCGGCGCGAAGGTGGTGTAGAGGGCGTGCATGTTCTGAAACAGCTTCCCCTGCCGGCTTGCCGTGATGGCTTTGGTAAAGATGCTGAAGCGCCCGTCCTTTTGCAGCCGTTGGAACAAATCATCCGTATTCGGGGTCAAAACAGCATCGATGAGATAGAGCGTCCCGTTGGAGCAAGCGATGGACTCGCCGGTGAAGCGAGCCTTTCCAATTGTGCCTCCCTTGAAGTTAATCGAGAGGAACTGCCCGGTCGTCATTTGAAGAGTAGAGAATTTCTCGAGCCCAAAGGCCGGGACAGAACGGGACAAAATGTGAAATCCAAAGACTTCGTCGAGACGATCGTCGTTTCGTGGGTCCAGCAAGGTTGCCAGTGCTCCTTTGGGCAGCTTAGCAAAAGCGGCATCGGTGGGCGCGAAGACGGTCCGACGAATGTTGGTTCGTTCGGAGAGCTGGGAACCTGCTTCCGTCTTGTCGAGGAGTTGCAGGAACTTGCTGAGGTCGGGACGTTCGCGGACCACACGGCCAATTGTTTTAGCTTCAGCCGGGTCAGCAGCCTGTGCAAAACCACAAGCGAAAAAGGCGCTTGTCAGAAACAAGGCTCTCTTGAGGAGGGAGGATGTCGTATTCATCAATCCGGTCTTCGACAAAAACGTTCGACCGGATTCAGGAAACGAAAAAAAGTCAGGGAGCGACTTCCTTCGCCCAGCCCTCGTGTAATTTCATCAGCTCCTTCACCAAACCGGGCTTCTCCGTTGAAAAGTCCTTCATCTCAGGTTCTTGGCCGGACAGATTGAAAAGCTCGAGCTTTAATCCGCTACCTGATTTGCGCTCCTTGGTGCCAATCAGCTTCCAATCGCCCTTCCGCACCGCCCAGGATGTCCGCCACTGGAAATGCAGCACCTGATGAGAACTTTCGGTCTCGGGCGAATCAATGAGGGGTTGCAGGCTGTGACCATCCAACTTGACTTTGGGTTTCTCAATGCCACACCACTCCATCAGGCTAGGATACCAATCCATAATGGTGACAGCCTGATCGCGCACTACCCCTTTGGGGAGTTTGGCAGGCCAACTCACAATGGCCGGAACCCGGATTCCGCCTTCCAGAAAACTGCCTTTCGACCCGATCCACTTGCCGGTGTTGCCTCCACCTCCGTGAGCCAGGTAGTAATGGCCTTCGGGAAGTCCGCTGGTGTGTTCGTCGACGCTGATCCCCTTGTTATTCTCGGTGGAATGACCGTTGTCGCTCTGGAAAATTACAATGGTATTTTCGGTCAATCCCAGTTCGTCCAGCTTCGCCAAAACCAATCCCATGTAGTAATCGGTGGTTGTGACCATTGCGGCATAAGATCGCCGGGGCATGGGAAGGTCCTTGTAGAGCTTGGTGTGCTCGGGCAAGGCCTGCTCGGGATAGTGAGGAATGTTGAAACCCAAATAGAGGAGAAAGGGATTCTTCCGGTTGGCTTCCACAAACTTGATCGCCCGCTCGGTGATCATCTTGGGGAAATACTCACCCTTTCGAAACACCTCAGTCGTGCCTTCATAGAGGTCGTGATAGCCTTTGCCATGCAGGAAATAGTGGTTGTAGTTGTCGATGAATCCATTGCGGATCCCGAAAAATTCATCGAAGCCTTGTTTCATCGGGCCATGGTCTTGGTGGGACCCGACATGCCACTTCCCAAAGAGCGCGGTCTTATAACCTGCTCCTTTCATGGCCTCCGCAAAGGTCACTTCCTCCACCACCATATTGATTCCCTTGGGTCCCTTCATGTTCCCTTGCGTCCAGTTGTTGATGCCCGAACGCTGCGGGTGGCGCCCGGTCAGGAAAGCCGCCCGCGAGGGACAACAAACGGTATGAGCATAGGCCTGGGTGAACCGCACTCCATTCTTCGCAAGTCGGTCAGTGTGAGGGGTGTGAAGATCATTTGAGCCGTAACACCCGGCATCGAGGGTTCCCTGATCATCGGTATAAAAGATGACAACATTGGGGCGCTCCAAGCCCAAAGCGCCCTGCCCCAGTGAGACTGCAAGAACTAGGCGTCGCACCAAGCATCCCACTCTCTCAAAACACTTCATAGCTTCGACCATCGTCATTGGGACTTCAAAAGCAATGGTTGAAAACCGGAGACCCAATTCCAATGACAAAAAAAGAAGGCAGGCGGCTCATGAGAGCCACCTACCTTCGAAAGAATTACTCGAAATCTATTCGGACTTGGCCGCTCCGAGCTCCTTGATCTTGATGTTCTTGAAGCTCACAATGTCTCCGTGACCGCAGAAGGCGATGCGGCCTTGGCGGCGCTTCGCGCCCTGATGCTTGGGCTTAGTCTTGTTAATCTCATCAAGGTTGGCCTCCATGATCACGGTGCCATTGAGCTCGACCTTGATCTTGGGGCCGTCGACAGTGACGATCTGCTTGTTCCACTCGCCCACCGGCTTTTGGAACCCTCGCTTGGGGGCCACGAGAGTGTAGAGCCCACCATGATACTGGTAGTCCTTTAGCTTGGAATACTTCTTGGCACTGTTGTCGAGGATCTGGATTTCCATCCCGGTGTATGCAGCGTCGCCTTTTCCCGGGTAGTGGATGCCGAGGCCATTGTTCGCGCCCGGAGTGAGCTTGAATTCAAACTGGAAGACATAACTGGAGTATTCCTTTTCGGTCTGGAGGAAACGGCACTTCTTGGTCGAAGTGATGGTTCCATCCTTGACCTCGTAACCATTCTGCATGGTCTTGCCCGCACCACCCCAGTTGGTGAAGTCCTTGCCATTGAAGAGGTCGACAAATTCCCCGGCGCTAACCGAGCCGAGCGAAAGAGCTGCGATAATGAGTGATTTGATCATAAGATTCGAGTGAGTTAGAGTTCTACGGTTTTTCCAGTGCGGAAGCTTTCATCGGCGGCCGCGACAATGCGCATCGAGTTGATGGCATCGGCCATGTGATCAGTGAGGTCAAGGTCCTCGTGGATTGCTTTGAGGAAGTATTCCTGCTCACGATAGCAAAGTCCGTCGTGATCTGGTTCATCGTCGGTAGTGATCCAATCGTCCGCTTTGACAAACTCGCCGTTTTCGTTGAGCTCGCTGTGATGAAGACGGAGCGACTCGGTCTTGGTATGGGCATCGACGTCGGCGGAAGCACCCTCTCCTCCGGCATCCGTGGCACAAATGGTCACACAACCCTTCGGGCCCACCACATCCTTCACGAAGAAAGCAGTCTCGCTCATCATGGGCCCCCAACCGGCCTCATACCAACCAACGCTACCATCCTCAAAGGTCACCTGGAGATGACCGTAGTTGATTTTCCCTTCGGGAAGTTCGTCGGTGAGGCGGGCACCAATGCCACTCACGCGCACCGGCTTGCTGCGGGTCATTTGGCACATCACATCGACGTAGTGCACACCGCAGTCCACGATCGGCGAGATTGACGACATGAGGTTCTTGTGTGTCTCCCAGTTGTCTCCGCTAGACTGCTGGTTGAGGTTCATGCGCATTACCAAGGGCTTGCCGAGGGTCTGTGAGACTTCAATGAATTTGATCCAGCTCGGGTGATGGCGGAGGATGTAGCCGATGACAAGCTTCCGACCGGTCTCCTGAGCCTTGGCCACGATTTCCTCGGCTTCGGCCACTGTCTCGGCGAGAGGTTTCTCGATGAAGACATCGCACCCGGCCTCCATGGCAGCTTTGGCATACTCGGCATGGGTGTCGGGATAAGTGGAAATCGAAACGGCGTCAGGCTTGCTCGCTTCGAGGGCCTCAAAGTAATCACCAAACTCGGGATAGTCCGTGCCAAGGTCAGCATTGAGGGCCTTCCGGCTCCCCTCGGACCGGGTCACGATCCCGCAGATTTCGAATGCTCCGATGGCATGATACGCGCGGGCATGGGAGGTTCCCATGTGGCCGGCACCGACACACAATACTTTAATCGTCTTGCTCATTGTTTTGAAATTCACGTTCTTGCTCCGCCGCGAGCTGGGAATCGATGGAGGGCGGGCCTTTCTTTAAAACCTTCACGGCCTGCCAAAACTTCACCATTCCCCCAACAACACTGCCGATCACGATGACGGCCACCGTGATCAATGCCCAATCGCCCGCCTCGAGAGCGAGGATCATGCCTCTGCTGGTTCGTCACCACCTTTGTCTCTGAAGAAGAGGAGGAATATTCCAAGGACCCCAGCCGCAAACACCGCAGGGAATAACCAAAGCTTCTTCCACTCCATCGCCTTGAGCTGGGACATCCGGGCGGCCGCCTTTTCTTTCTCCAGAGTTTCCTTTTGGGAGACCAGTTTCTTGCCCTCAGGCGTGCCGCCCTTTTCCTTGATTTCCTCGGCGATCAAGGTGAGTTCTTTCTCTTTTGCCGAAACAACGTCGCCGTATTCCGCGACCGCTGCGGGAGATGCACTCTTTTCAACCTGTCCGGCAACTTGAGCCCCAATCAACATTCCGACACCGAGGGTGAAGAGCACCAACAAACCCTGAGCCTGAGCCCGGATTTTCTTGGGCGCTTTCTTGTCGGTGTATATCTGCCCGGTCACAAAGAAGAAGTCATAACAGATCCCATGGATTACCACTCCGATGAGGATCATCCACACGATTTGATCAGGGGCGCCGAAGGCAAACAGGAGATAACGTCCCACCCACGAGGCCATCCCCACCGCGAGCATCCACTTCACCCCAAGTCGGGCGAAGAAGAAAGGCATCACAAGCATGAAGAAGATCTCCGACATCTGGCCGTAACTCATGGTCTGTCCAATTGGAAGCTCGGCCATTTCAACGACTCGGCTGGTGATCTGGTAGTAAAAGGCGAGCGGAATGCAGATGAGCATCGAGCTCACCAAAAAGACAAGGTAGGAGCGATCCTTGAGCATCACCAGCGCATCTAGGCCGAGCACATCCTTGATGCCGACGTTGCCTGTCGCGGTAGGCGGAGTGGACGGGAGAGCGAAACTAAAAAGCCCCAGCAAAATAGCAGCTCCGGCAGCGAGGTAGAACATCTCCACCTGCTTGTCCCAGACCAGAAAAGACAAGCTCAATCCAGCTATGATCCAACCAATCGTCCCGAAGACCCGGATGAGCGGGAACTGCTTCTCGGCGCTCTGAATGTTCTTCATCGCGATGGTGTTGGTCAGTGCGAGCGTTGGATAGTAGCAAAGCATGTGTCCAAAGAAAACCCAGTTGATGGCCGCGGGGCTGGCCCCGGGCTTCATCATACTGGCAGCAATCAACATGATCACTCCACCAAGCACGTGGAGGACAGCGAGAACCTTCTGAGCTGAGAAAAAGCGGTCCGCGATCATCCCGACAAAGAAGGGAGATAGAATCCCAGCAATCGGACCCACCGAATAAGTCCAGCTGAAATCATCACCGTCAAAGCCAATCGTCCCCAGATAATTGGGAGCGGTGACATACCAAGCACCCCACACAAAGAACTGCAGGAACATCATAATGGACAGCTTTACTGTCGTCGCACTTTTAATTTCACTCATGAGATTGTTTTCAATGGGGTTTTGGCCTCAATTCGGGCACGTTTTCGATAGGAACTCGGAGTCATGTCGTACATCCGACGGAAGGCACGAGTAAAGCTGGTCAAAGATCCAAAACCAGTCGTTTCAGCAATCGCTCCGAGATCAAGTTGGTCTTCCTCGAGCAAGTAGGTGGCTTGCACCAGACGAACCGACCGCACGAAGTTACCGAGAGATACCCCGGCTCCTTCGCGGAAAATAGCACGGAGATAACTCTCGGAGACGCCCATCTGACGGGAAAGAGCTGGCATGGCGAGATTGCCGTCGAGGTTCTCCATGACATATTTTTTAACGCGTGCGACCAGATCGGCATCGGGCGTGCAATGGTTCTGCGCCGGCTCAGCGGTTTCCATCGCTTCAAAGACGCGGCCGAGGGCAATACTGGCCTGCAAACCTTTTCCTTCCTGGAATCGATCCAAAAAAGCGGACAATTTTTCAAGACCCTCAGGACTCAGCTGGCGTCCACCACTGCGCCACAATTCAAGAACCTGTCTCGCCGACCCTTCGAGATCAAAGGTGACGTAGAGCCAGGTGAACTTTTCGGGCAAATCGATGTAGTAGTGAATCTGGTGGGGGAAAAGCAGATGAGCTTCGCCTTTGTTGATGCGACGGGTTTCGGTCTCCACTCCCATGTTGCCGCTTCCTTCCAGAGCGACCAGAAAGACGTATCGCGAGTGCTGGTCGTAGCGCCCGGCTCGGGCAGAGATTCCGTCCCACCCGCTGGTCCGGTGATCTTGTTCACGACGGCAAAAAGCGACGATTTCACGGGGAAGAATTTCGTCACTCCAGTCCAGACCACAAAAGTAATCGGTGGGTCGGGGCAGCCCGGTGGCGGCTTCGGTGAGTTTCTGAGTTTCAGGCATCTGTCTCGGAGCCCGCCGCTTCCTCATCGAGGAACCAGCCAACATTTTGATGGTTTTGCAAGAAGCTAGCGGGCACTTCAGCTTTCACCTCACCGGACATCGCTCGCTTGACGATGTCTGTCTTGGAGACCCCGCGGGCCATCAGGACCACTCTGCCTGCCTCCAAAATGGTAGCCACTCCCATGGTGATGGCATGGGTCGGGACGCCTTCTTCCCCGCCGAATCCCGGCGCTGCGTCCACAATCGTCTTACGGGCCAAGGCGACCCGACGGGTTCGACTGTCGATCTCGCTCCCCTTTTCATTGAAGCCGATGTGCCCCTCGCCACCGATTCCGAGCAACTGCCAGTCGATCCCACCGGCTTTTTGAATTGCTTCCTCGTAGGCCGCGGCATCGCGGTCCGGATTGTCACTCTCCGAAGGCGGCACGGAGACATTCTCCCGTTTGATATCGATGTGCTTAAACAAGTTGGTCCACATCTCGTGCCAATAGCTTTTCTCGTGATCCCGTCCCAGGCCCTCGTATTCATCGAGATTGAAGCTCACTGCATTCGCAAAAGAAAGGCCCTCTTCGCGATGACGACGGATCAACTCATCGTAAAACGGTAGTGGAGTGCTTCCGGTGGCGAGCCCCAAAACGGCCTGGCGCCCTTCCGCAGCTCTCTCCTTGAGAAGAGCCTCAACCTCATCGGCCAAGGCACGGCACAATTCTTCGGTTTCTCCGACATGGGCGGTTTGCGAGCCTATGGTAATGGTCCTCAAGGAAATCGAAATTGTTGGATCCCTGTAATTCCGCACCAAAATCGACTTTAGATCAAGCCCGACTTTCAGGATCGGGTTGAATCAAATCGAGTCTTGGCAAGAACCGCCCCGAACCGGAGGCTCGCCGGGATGATCAACCGGATGGTGAACCTGTTCTGGCTCTGGACTGTTCTGGGCACCGCCTGGGCATGGTTCTTGCCGGAACACTTCACTTGGTTTCTGGGCGTCATCCCGGGAACTTCCCTGAAATGGATCCCAGTCGGCCTCGGGGTCATCATGCTAGGAATGGGAATGACCCTGACCTTTTCCGACTTCAAGGAAGTCCTCACCATGCCGAAATGGGTGGCTCTCGGGATCACCGCGCAATTCCTCATCATGCCGGCGGTCGGATGGACCGTGGCGACGATTTTTGGACTGCCTGATCAATTCAAGCTGGGAATCATCCTCGTCAGCTGTTGCCCGGGTGGGACGGCTTCCAACGTCGTCACTTACCTCGCCCGAGGCAATCTCGCCTTAAGCGTGATGATGACGATGGGCTCGACCTTCCTATCCGTGGTTCTCACTCCCTTACTCACCAAGGGATACGCCTCGGCCATTCTTAAGGTCGATGCAGCCAGTATGGTTCTTTCAATGGTGATGATCGTCCTGCTCCCGATCGTGATCGGACTTTTGCTGAACGCCCAGGCCGGGAGGAAGTTGGGGGCCATTAAGAAAGTCTCACCTCTCATTTCGGTTTTCGTGATTGTTCTGATCGTCTCGGCCGTGGTGGGAGCGACCAAGACAAACATCATGGCCCACTGGAAGACCCTATTGCCTGCCGTTTTTTTGGTGCATGCCTTCGGTTTCGGGCTTGGCTACCTTTGGGGGTGGATCTTTCGGATGCGAGAGAAGGAATGCCGGACCTTCTCGATCGAGGTTGGGATGCAAAACTCGGGCTTGGGCTCCCATCTCGCCAAAACCCACTTCACCGCCACCGCGGCGGCCCCCTGCGCGATTTCAGCATTCTACCACTGTCTCATCGGCAGCTTTCTCGCCAGCTTGTGGCGCCGAAGGGCATTCCCGCGTTCCACGGAAGACAAAACTCGCCTTTCGTCCTGAATTCGGCGTCCTGTTAGGATAAAGAAAGAAGGGTTGTTGCTTAGGTTCATTTTCACTTTAGCTTTTCCACTGGCCGCTCAAGTGATCGAAGTCATGACCTCGCTGTCCTACAACAGCTTCTTGGACAACACCCGCACTCCTATCTCAGGACACGAAACGATTGGTTTAGAAGACAACCTATTTGCCAGCAACACGCCCTGCGCGATGCCGCCGAAGATATGCGTCAGGACTTCGAAACCGTTTTCGTGAAGGGTAGAGTGTCGGGTATTTCCCGACCTCAAAATTCCAAACGATACGCCTCGGCAAGCAGAAGCACCGGCTGGGTCACCTCGACTGCTTCGCCACTCTCGTCGAGATGATTTTGGATCTGGAGATGGCACCCTGGATTGGCCGTCGCCACTGCTTCCGCCCCCGTGCCGCAAATGTCCCGGCACTTTTCTGCTCCAAGGCGACGACTCTCCTCGGGCTGAAGAATATTGTAAATCCCGGCACTGCCACAACAGATCCCGGCATTGGGTAAGGGACTGACCTCCAAACCGGGGATCGCTTTGAGAATCGTAAGAGGCTGCGAAACGACGCCCTGAACATGATGCAGGTGACAGGAAGGATGATAAGTGATCGACCTTTCGATCAATTTCTTCGGAGACCGGAAACCAGTTTCAACCAAAAACTCGTGAATGTCTTTCACCTTGGCTGCGAAGGCGCGGGCCTGCTCCTTGCCTAAATCGTTTTCAACAAGGAGTGATCCATAGTGTTTGAGATGGGAACCACAACCCCCGGCATTGGAAATGACGGCATCCACCTCTTCCAAGGGCATCTGAGCCATTAGCTTTTCAGCGGCCTCCCAAGCCATCTCAGGCTCACCGTTATGAGCGTGGATCGATCCACAACAACCTTGATGACGAGGAGTCATCACTTCCCAACCATTTGCCAAAAGAACATCGGCTGTCGCTCGATTGACCCGCGAAAAAGCAAGACTCTGAATGCACCCGCTCAGGAGAATCACCCGGCCCCGGCAGGGGACGCCTTCAGGTGGCGCCTCGTGTTCAGCGATGAGTTCCTCGGAAAAATTCTTCTCCATTTTTGGAGTCTGCTTTTCAAGTTCTGCCATGCGGCGTCCCAGAATCCGGGGCAAACCCAACCACCTTGCCAAACCCGCCAAACCACTTCGCTGATAGAAACGAAGCACTCTCCCGGCCAAACCTAACATCCGCGGGTGAAGAAACAACCCGCGGAAGGTCAACTGCCGGGTCAAGTGCCGCAGACTGCTCGACTGCCGGGTCGATTCGCTCTCCGCTCGAGCCACTTCGAACATTTCTCCGTAGTCAACCCCGGCCGGGCAGGCCGAAGTGCAGGCCAAACAACCGAGGCAGTAATCCATCTCCTTTTGCAGCTCCTCCCCCATCGCGAGATGATCATCCGCGACCGCCCGCATGAGGGCAATTCTTCCGCGTGGACTGTGTCGTTCCTTTTTGGTGCTTCGATACGTCGGGCAACTGGGCAGACACATCCCGCAATGCATGCACTGCTGGAGGATCGAGTAATCCAACTCCTTGAGTGAGGCCGGACGCTGACGGGAAACAGTCATTCCACATCAAAGATTTTCCCGGGGTTCAGCACGCCGTCTGGATCGAGGGTCTTCTTGACCTGGCGCAACATTTGATAGCTCCCCTGATCGAATTGTCGCTCAAGAAACTCCTTCTTCGCCAGGCCCACGCCATGCTCGCCAGTGATCGTTCCTCCCAACGCAATGGTCTTGTCCACGATCTCGCTTAGAGCCAATTCCACCCGGTGCATTTCCTCCTCATCCTTCTCGTCAGTCAGGATGGTCGGGTGAAGATTACCATCGCCCATGTGCCCGAAGGTCCCGATCTCAAGGTCATGACGTTTGGCCACCTCTTTGATGAAGCCCACCATTTCCGCGAGGCAGTTTCGCGGCACCGTGACATCCTCGAGAATGGTGGTGGGGCGTCGACGGGCGAGCGCCGAGAAGGCCTGCCGCCGGGCGGACGCCAATTGCAATGCCCTCTCTTCAGACTCGGCCCGTTGCACCTGGCTGGCTCCGCCTTCCTTGAGAATCTTTTCCACCGTGACCATGTCATCTTCCACCGCCGCGGGATGACCATCGCACTCCACTAGCAAAACGGCCGCGGCATCGGTGGGCAGACCAATCTTCACGTAATCCTCAACGCACCGGAGCGTGACCTGGTCGACAAACTCAAGGGTGCATGGAATCACCTTGGCGGCAATAATCGCGGAAACGGCCTGAGCCGCTTCCTCCATCGAGGGAAACATCGCCAGCAAGGTTTGCCGCGATTCCGGGCGAGGAAGAAGCTTGAGCATGATGCGGGTGATCACGCCCAAAGTCCCCTCCGATCCCACAAAGAGATCCTTCAGGGAATAACCAGCCACATCCTTCACGCAGGCACTCCCCAGTTGCGTCACTTCGCCATCGGGCAAAACCACTTCGAGCGCCATGACGTAATCCCGCGTGACGCCATACTTCAACCCGCGCAGGCCTCCACTGTTTTCGGCGACATTTCCTCCAATCGTCGAGATCTTCATCGACCCGGGATCAGGTGGGTAAAAGAGCCCTACTTCGGCCGCCTTCCGATCGATGTGTTCGGTGATTACCCCGGGCTCCACCAATACGGTGAGATTCTCGCGATCAATCTCATCCATCTTCTCCAAATGCACCGTGCAAAGAACCATC
The DNA here is from genome assembly GCA_049596615.1 of Akkermansiaceae bacterium. GTDB lineage: Bacteria > Verrucomicrobiota > Verrucomicrobiia > Verrucomicrobiales > Akkermansiaceae > SW10. The sequence continues at coordinate 35,447 of JBMYLT010000025.1, forward strand.
GCTCCTTCCACCGGAATACTTCCTCCGCTTAATCCGGTCCCGGAACCGCGAGTCACGATCGGGCGATCAAAAGCACGGGCGATCTTTACGCACTCCGCCACTTGCTCCCGCTCTTTAGGCAAAACCACGACCGCAGCCTCGCCTTTCATCACCGCCGTTCCATCGAAGCCGTATGGAATCAAATCCGCCTGTTCCCAAAGCACCTGCTCCTCACCGAGCAGCTTGCAGAGTACGGAGACAAATTCAGAAGGACCTTGTTCCATAACGTTCAATCAATTCAAGACAATCAGCCAACGGCTTCATGCCATTTGAGGGAGTGGAATGCGACAAAGACATGGCCGCACTGGAAACGGCATACTTCAAACAAACAGATGGGTCCCGATCTTCGTGAACTCCCAACAAAAATCCCGCGGCAAAGGCATCGCCTGCTCCGGTGGCTCCCACGATCATGTCCTCAGGCAAGGCAACCGCTCCCAAGACTTCCACCCTGCCTTCGCGATCTGTCACCACCGCGCCATTCGCGGCATGAAGAACCACCATCGCGTCATCACCAGCGAAGCCAAGCAAGTCACTCGCTGCTTTCACCATGGCCTCCTTCTCCGGCACCACCTCTCGCTGCAATACCTGACCACATTCGAATTCGTTAATGAATAAAAGATGCGCCGATCGCATTGCCGACTTCACCACCTCCGGAAAACGACTGTCGGTTTCGCTGACGCAATCCACCGAAGCAATCATCCCGGCTTCCCTGGCTTTCTTGAGGATCTTCTCGGCACCGGTTCGCCCCTCGTCATCAATTTCATCCAAACGATCAAGCAACATCAGGTATCCCAAATGAAAGATCTTCGCATTACTTCCTTCAAAGGAAAAGTGCTCGAGGTCGAGCAGCGCATTGGCTCCACGTTGGTGAAAAAATGTCCGTCGGCCCGTCGACTCCACCGTCATGGCATCAGTGTATGAAGTGGAAGCTTCGGAAGTCCGCTGCAGTCTTTCCACCTCAATGCCGTTCTTCCGGGAATCCTCAATGATCCAGTCTCCGTTGAGATCATTTCCGATCAAGCCACAGGCTTCCCGGGAAACTTCGGGAGCCAGAACCGCAATATCCTTGAGGACATTGTAGGGTCCTCCACCATTGCTCATTTCCTCCCTCACAATGGAGGCGAGGGTATCCTGAGCGGGCCACTCACGGATGACCTTGACGTAATCCGTAATGAAGTTTCCTCCGGCAAGAATGCCCTGTCGTTCCTGATCAGACACGAGCCACCGATCTTTGGTTTTGGCTTTCGAGTGCAGCGGCAAAAAGCCTCTGGCTCATCACCGCCTCTTCTGGAGTGACACAATGAAAACGGCCGCCCGAAATTCCCTCTCGCTCAGCCAAAAAGGCTGCCCACATTTGTTGAATGACATCCGGAAATCCCACTTCGAAAATGCCTCCGGTGATGGTCTTGTAAGGCACCTGAAACCCGAGGTCGGTCGACTTCCAAAACTGCTCCTTGCCTCCTTCAAAGATTTCCAGTTGCTTGGGAGACTTCGACGAAAACCGCACGCCACCCTCAGTTCCCACCACCTCAAAAAACCAGGTGTTGGTTTCGCCCGGACTGAGCCGTTTCATCTCAAAACGCAACGGAAAATCGGGACCAATCTCCGGCCTAACCCAGGTGTTGAGGAGAGCATTGTCCCAAGTATCGCAGGTTGCTTCCCCACCCTTCCCGTCGGGTCGTGATTCGAACCCCCGGGTGAGTTGGGCGAAGACCTGCGACGGTTTCCATCCAAGGCGAAAAGGCACATGACACACATGCATTCCAAGATCTCCCAGCACTCCAATCTCACCGCAGGTTTGTGACTGGCGCTTCCAGTTGGCAGGCTTGCTGGGGTCGAGATCCGAGGAATGATGGAAACCGGAGACCGCCTCCAGAATCCGCCCGCAATGACCATCACGCACATACTTGAAGGCCCGCTGGGCGCCGGGGAAAAAGGGAAACTCGGAACTACAACGAACGAACTGACCGCTTTCCGAAGCGGCTTTGGCAATCGCTTGGGCTGAACGATGATCGATTCCGAAGGGCTTCTCCGCCAGCAAGTCCTTCCCCGCTTCCAGAACATCAAGATAGATCTTTTCGTGGAGGTGATGCGGAACCGCCACGTAAACAACCTCCACCTCATCACTCGCGAGCAACTCATGGTAGTCGGTCGTTCGTAAGTGTATCGAGGGAACGCCCTTGAACCAATTCAGCGCGTTTTCATTCAGGTCGGCCACCGCAGTCAAAACCGGCGTGACTCCCATGTTTTCAAGGGCGAACCAGCGGGCAAAGGCACTCGCCATTTCCCGCCCCATCAGGCCACCCCCAATGATGCCAATTTTGATTTCTTTCATCACCGGCTACCCCTTGACGATATTCAGCGCCTCCTCAAGGGAAGCCCCTTCGTGGAGCACGGCCATCAGGGCTTTGGTGATCCCGGCCGGGTTGTCATGCTGGATGACATTGCGTCCATAAACGATACCGCTCGCACCCTGTTCAAGAAGACCCAGAGTCCTCTTGATGATCGTTTCATCATCGACCTTGCCCCCGCCACGCACAAGCACCGGAACTTCACCGGCCGCTTCGATGACCTGATGGTAAGTGCTGACGTCGTCCGCCGGATCAGCCTTGATGATATCGGCTCCCAATTCCACGGCCTGCCTCACAAGATGGACAATCTTCTCGATGTCCCCATCCACCATGTAGCCACCGGCTTCGATATTTGGTTGGAAGATGAGGGGCTCCACCATCATCGGCATCCCGTAGTGATCGGCCTCGGGCTTCAAAGCGAGGATGTTTTCGATGCACTGGTCATGCACCTCCGGAGCGCCCGGGATTTGAAAAAGATTCACACAAAGGCAGGCTGCATCGATTTGAACGGCTTGCAAGACGGCCTCGTCGAGCATCCGGCTAAAAGACGTGGATGGCAGTTCCTTTCCGTAAATATTCGCCACGTCAACGCGCAGGACGAGCGATGGTTTTTGCCTGCCCGGGATCCGCTGGAGGTACTTGGCCTGCCCAGTGGTCAGCTGAATGGCATCGGGACCGGCTTCGACCAGAGTCTTGATGGTTTCCGGCATGCTCTCGATCCCCTTGAGAAAGCCCGGTTGATTAAAAAAACCATGGTCGACGGCCACGTCGAAACAACGTCCCGAGTCCCGGTGAAAGAGGCGGTTGAGGCGATAGGATTTCATAGATTCGGTATTACGAATCCAAAGGATGCCCAAACTCCACTTGCATGACCAGCAATCGTTCCCGCCTCATCCTTGAGCGAAACTTGCCCTAGAACAAAATGTAAGCTTCCCCGTCAGTGGGCCATTTGAAAACCAGAGTTTTTGGCGGAGAGGCGTTGATTCTTGGTTTCGGCTTCTTGTTGGCGGAAGACTGCTGGGGGCAGGTTCCCAAGTGATTGATGAGGACGCTCTTCGTTGTCGTCTCAATCCGCTCGAATCCTTTTAGAACATGAAATTCAGCGGAAAAGAAATGGTGCGGGATGACGGACTCGAACCCCCGACCTACTCGGTGTAAACGAGTTGCTCTCCCAGCTGAGCTAATCCCGCGGGTCGCCTTGCAGCGCGAGGAGACTAGAACGAAATCCGCGTGACGATCAAGCGATTTGCGGGATTGTGCCAACCAGCCTTCGGTGATCCGACAATTTCCCACTCATCGCGGTCGAAGACCAAGAATGACCGGGAGACCCATCATTGTATGGAGAGCCGTTGATGTTTGGCGAGGAGTTCGTTTCCAGACTCCTCAAATACCTCCTAAGGAGACGTGGATCTCCCGGAGAGCGAGCTCCTGGGCCACCCAAAGACAGCCGTGGGTGGGAAACTCCAAGGCGTCTTTCGGGATGGCGTCTTCAATGGGTTTGGCGACGCAGTTTGGACGTCTAGCTATAAGACCCCTGGGCGATAGTTTGAAGAGGCTTGATCTCGACGGGGACAGGACAAATTGACCTCTCGATCACTTTTGACTCCCAGTCTGGAAAATCTTTCTTTGTCTTCGGTATAGCCCGTCAATTTTCTGAGCTGAAAGCACCTCCTGCCAGACGCTTAGCTCATCAATCCACCCGTCAAAGTTTCTTCCTCGGCCTGCCCTGTGGCCACCGATGATCATTCCACCAAACTCGGCAGCCGGGCCAGCCACCGGAAGGGGATGATCTGCCACTTTCTTTCCGTTGAGATAGAGAGTGAGCGAGTCTGAGTCGAATACCATCACGAGGTGATTCCAACGTTCAGCGAAGTCCTTTCTGGAATGCTCAGTGATGAATGGACCTGAGGACTGAGTTGTGGGAGCTTTCTCCGGCGCTGCAGCCGGAATAATCGTCCGCGTATGCATTCTCACCGAGAGATCTGATGCCTTGTCTCCTTCCGCCAACTCCAAAGACAAATGCCATGCGGGACGGTCATCCGCGTTCCCCTCGGCAGTTGACTCCAGAATGAAGAACCTTTCACCCCTTCTATGAACCGGAAGGCTCCTTGGCTTAATCCAACATGAAACACTATGACCCGATGAATTGTCATCAAGGAAGCTACGAGGAATAGAGACGTATTGCTCTTCATCTCTTTTCAACCGAAGGGCTCCTTTCGAGCGGTTTGCAGCTCTGTCAATCGAAGCCCCTCGACGCCCCTTGCCGTCAAGACGGCTTCCTAGTTGAGATTCATTTTCGAAGCCACCCTCAAATCTCCAATACCCCCTCAACGTTGAGAGTTGCTTCTTTGGACATAGGTCCGAATGCCGAATGATGACCCGATGATTCACCTTGCCTCCCGGTTGACGGAAGGTGGCGATGAGTTCCGGGTCTTTCTTTGTGGGATCTACCTCCAAGGTCAAAAACTGTTGCCCTTCCACCAATGACCATTCCAACGAAGGGTGATAGGGATTCAGTGAGGGAATCACGCTCAAATGCCCTGGTGAAACGATGAAGTCATGGAGATCATAGCCCACCCTCATCGGATGAAGCAGATAGCGGGAAACGTGAATATCTCCTCCGTGAAGAATCACTCCTTCAATCCCTTCATCACGGATGAAATCGAGCAAAGCATCCCTTTCGTAATGGTAGGTAAACATGTCATCTGTTTCACCATTCTTCTTGTCCTGCCAAATCGCTCCCATCGATAAAACCTTGAAAGGAGCCTCGGATTCCTTGAGCGACTTCAAGAGCCATTCCCATTGCGTTTTCCCAAAGCAGGTGGTCTGGCTGGCATCGACTGGTGAAGGCCCAAGCTGGGAAAATGTCCGCGGATCGAGGTGGAAAATCTCCAAGGCCCCGCAGTCACTTTTGTGATAAACGCCTCCGTCTCCCTGACCAAATTCAGCATGAGCACGATATTCGACAAAACCATGGCGTGTTGCTTTGGCACCACTCCCCATGTTGAGTCCATTCCCATTGTTTCGACCAAAATCGTGATCATCCCAAGTCCCCACCACTGACGTCCGTCTCCCGATTTTGGCCAATGGTTCTTCCTGCAAAAATGCGCGATGCTTCGCTCTCACCGTATTGAGATTCGAGGTGTCAATGTAGGGAGTATCGCCCGACAAACACAAGATCTGAGGCTTCAGCTTTAATATTTCTTCCCAGACCGGGGCAGTGTCTTTTTTCTTAACACACGAGAGGAGAACGGCTGTCACCTTTTTGCTACGATCAGCATCCACAGTTTCAAAAACCAAATCACTGCCGTTCTCGAGGATCTTCTGTTTGCCGCCGACAGCCTCTTGGATTCGATACCTGTATGCTGTTCCTTCCCTTAAGCCAACAACCCGGAACTTCGCAACGTAGTCGTTCTCCTCACGGCAAGTCCCCTTCGCAGACGCAACCTCCCTCCCCTGCTTATCCGCGACCACGAGTTGCAAATTCTTTTCCTCTTTCCCAGGACTGTAGAGAAAATGAGCTTCGCTAGAGCGAACGCTTCCGACATATGGACCCACGATGTCTTGAGCAAGCGCCAGAGGAATCCCGAATAAGAGCAAGAGAAACTTCATCATAGTTTGAGTAGGTAAGGTTAGCTCTGCACCACTAGACACTAGAGAAATCTCATTTGACCTTGGAAGCAGTCTCGAGATAGCGGGGATTCTTGCGAACGCTCTTCTCGATCCGCCGCCATGTCCGCTCCTCAAGTTTGGCGCCATCTCCTCTGACCGAATCAATCGCTCGGGAGCGCTCCATGGCCTCACGCCAACCGCGCGCTACTTCAAACTCAAAATAGGGCAGAGAAGCAGTGGCGTGAATCAGTGGAATCCGGACCGAAAATGGGGTCAGGGCCCGGTCGATCGCAAAGGCCTCAGCCACGGCGCCTTGCTGCGCCTTCATAGGCAAAGAAGCCAATCCACGAAGGCGATGTAATCGGCCCTCCAAGGGAACTTTTTCAAGAGTGGCGTTGGCTTGATCCTTGAGATCTTTTCTCATCGAGAGAGTCTTGAAAGGACTCATGGGAGACTCCTCTTTCTTGATTCTTTCATAGAGGGCAGCCCCTTCGGCCAATTCCTCTTCATAGGCCACCGTGATTGGTTTTCCCCAACCAAACCAAGAGGAGCCCACCAAGAAAACGCCGGCAAGCATCACCAATCCTCCGCCAATCCGTCCGGCCAAGCTCCCGACCCGCGAACTGCCGCGAGTGGGATCAGGTTCATGATTCTGCGAAATGACGTAAAGGACGATGGCTGCCAAGAAGAGGGTCGGTCGATGACCAGGAACATCGAAAAGCGAATGGAGAGGGACCAACGCCGAGGCGATGAGACACCCTAGCCTCAAGGCCCGCTCGCGATTGCCCCGCTTCTTGATGTTCCGGTAGCCCTGGTAGTAGAAGAAAATGACGACAACCAACACTCCCAAGGCCGCTGGAACCCCCCACTCCGCTGCCAACCACAACCAACTGCTTTCAGGATGTAAGGCCAATTGCTCCGAAGCGACGATCGTTTCCTTGCGATATTGCGGGAAGATCCAACGGAACTGGCCCGCACCGACGCCCGTGAGACCATAATCCCCGAGCAGGCCGATCGAATCCTTAGCAATCGGGACCCGAAAATCGAAGTCCGAGAGCTGCCCTTGGGACGCGCCCCCGACGACATCTTCCGATTGGTCGCTTGAAAAGCGAACCATGGTCTCACTGAGACGCTCCTTGACCGAAAAGTCATTGAGAAAGAAGACTCCAACTCCGAGAAGAGAAACGAGACCAAAAGCCCGTATCTCATTTCGGCCGAAATAGCGCCGACCCAAACCTAAAAACCAGAGAGCAATTCCGATCAAACAAAGAAGAATCCCGGAACGACTGAGATTCCAGCTGAAGAGAGCCCATAGGATCAAGGCGATGCAAACGAGATAGATTCCTATGGAAGCGAAATTTTTCGCGCGAATTGACTGAAAGAAAGCGCCGATACCAACCACAAAGCCAAGGCTCAGAAAGTTGCTGGTGTGATTGCGGTTTGGGAAAAAACCGTAGGTTTCTCGTCCATGCGTCAACTCAAACTGCCCTTGGGCCAACTTCGAAAAAAGAGCGTAGAAGGTCACCGCTAGGACAAAGGCCAGCGCGAGAGAGCGGGTCCCCTTGAGGGAAAAGCGCAGCGTCAGCAACCAAACGCCTGCGATCGCGAGAACCCAAAAGACCAGCTGGGATTCCAGTGCCAGCCGAGTCTGAATCACCACCAAATCCCCGGTGAAGACTCCAAGTTCCTCGAGGGTCGTCCTCCAGGAGGGTTCGCGAAACCAATTTACGGGCAAAAAAGAAGCCCAGGACGCAAGCGCGATCCCGGGCAACACAATCAACAGAAATTTAGGTAACGGAATTGAAGGACAAAAGGTGAGCATCAACCCGCCAAGGCAGAGAAACAACCATCCATGCCGAAGGTGCCAAGGGCCGCTTGACGAAAGGGCTGCCAGCAGCAGCAATGCTACCAAAAGTGAGCCCAAAAGAATCGGAGAGAAACTTTCCCCTGACCGGAGCTTTCGCCTGCCCATTCAGGGACAAAACTCAATCTCTCTTCGCTAGTCAACTCTCCCCTCTTCTTGGGGATCAATTGCCCCCAGCAACCGTTGAACACCTCAGCCGAAAAAACCGGCGTTCTCCCGGCACAAACTCTAATGGAATGCTGAGAATTTCGCTTGGCACAAAAGGATTGGTCGGCTCCCTCGGCAGCGCGATTTGTTGCCAGGAAGAAGATTCTCCGAGATCTTCGCTCGCTTCCAGGAAGTATTCGAGGTCCGCCGCTTCATTGTTTCGAACGAATTCCGCTAACGCCCCTTCGCCTGACTTTACAAATTGAAACAAGGGCATCGGGAAATCCCCTCCGTCGTCAGGACGAGTAGCCGCTCGATACTCATTGAAATTCGACCAACCATCGTCATCAGGATCATCTTCCGGGCCCCGCAACCCAGCCGCCACGCCGCTCTCATCGATCCAGGTCTGGAAGGAATAGCCCAGCCTCATGACACCAGAAACCGCCCCTTCGTAGTTGCCATCAGCGAGACGCACGAAAACGGGATAAAGCCCCCGCTCGGTTGGAGGCTCGTCGCGATTGGCAAACACCACCTCAAAAGGCACCCCGGACGGGTCGGAAGAAATCCCAACCGACTTCGGCGAACCATCCGCCACTTGCTTTAAACCAGTTAGAGTGAGCTCGACCGGCTGAGGCTGAATTTCAAAATTGGCAATGGCCTGGCCGCTCTCTCCTCCGCTCGTGACGTTGGCCTCGACGAGATAGCCGCCGGCATCGATGGGATCTCCCGACACAGGATCTTCTGGGAAAGCCCGCACAATGAACATCGGGGCAAGTGACCCAAAGGCTGCCGACTGCCCCAAACCGCTCAACTCGCGAACCACCCGGCCCGGGTCATCATCACTCCCCACATCGACCGGCCGGTTCGACAATGCCACATTTAAGGAATCGTAAGGACCGGGCACTCCAAGCGGGCTTCGCCCCCCATTGGCCGTGTTGTAGGAAATCAAAAGCGCCAGTTGACCACTCACCGTGATTTCCTCGAGAAAATCAAAGCGAGCGCGGAAGGTGGCTCCTCCAAAAGGATACTCCCCTCCGTCGTCCAGAGTAGCCGGGCGCCAAGGAATGAGAAACTCCCGAGTCTCTTCAGCGAGGAGAAAAAGATCCTGACCGATGACCCGGTAGATAGAAAATGTGAGCGGGTGAAGATAACCCTCGGGATTGGCGGCCGCAAGGTTTGGGTAGCTCTCTGCCCGCGCCCAGTTCACCAAAACCGCCTCGACCGATTCCAAGCGCCGATTCGTCCCGCTCAGATTGATGACATCACCCAACGACTTGTCGTTCGTTCCATTCAACCCGTAACTCGGGTGCGAAGGTTGGGGCACGATGGGCGCACGCCGGTAGATTTCTTCAGCCTGACTCCGCGGGAAAAACTCAAGTGACACCTCCAATCCAGATGGATCTGTCGTCACGCTAGGAGCCTTCGCTGTCCCATCGTATTGTTGGACAAGATGATCAAGCGTCACCTCAGCGGCGCCCACTGGAGCGCAAATAGCGATTGACCAAAACAAGATAGCCCAGAAAGCAAGGCGGTTCGGTCGTGATTCAGGATCGTTCACGGCTGATAAGATACTTAAATGAATGCTCTTCTCAAGTTTGAGAATTTCGATGTCTCACCCGGTTGATCTTCTCTGCTTTCCAGTTTTAGGATTCGAGCTCAATGAAGAATCTGCGCCCCACCTGATGGAACTTCTACAACTTGATCAAAGTCCTGGGCAACATTCCAACGGTAAAGTTTTAAGCCGTGGGCTTTCGTTTCATCGAGCAGCTTCGCCCACTGCTCATCCGGAAGATCCTTGATGGTCACGACCAGTCCATCGACCCCCTCGGCCTCTTTGAGCCTTCCCAACTGGTCGAGCCCGCCAAACACGGGAAAACATCGAAAGGTTTTCCCGCGAAAACTTCGATGTTCATCCAATAAGCCGACAATTTGAAACTTCGAAATCTGTTCACTCCCCCCGACCTTTAAAAAGTCAATCAACTGCGCCCCGACCGCGCCAGCCCCATAGAGCAAGACTCTTTTCTTTGAGGTCTCATTCTTCCGAGAGCGGCGCCGGGTCACGCAAAGACCAAAATCACGTAATAAGACTGGAAGTGCCCGCGGGATCAAAAGCAACCAGAGCGCAATCTGGCTCGCTAGAAGACCGGCCCGATAATCAGCCCAAGTCACGTCCTGCTTGTTCAGAGACCACATCAAGGAAGTTAATGGCCCCACCATCGACACCACCACTCCCACGATAAAAAAGTCCTGGAAGGTGGGCCGACTCCAGATCCGCTGATAAACGTCAGCGACCCTTAAGAGAATGATTCCGTAGACAAGAAAGATCAGGCCATAATTCACAGACCAAACATGTTGGCCTTCCAAACGACGCCCAAAATTGGTCTCGATCACCATAGCCAGAAAGCAAGCGAGCGAAAGGGCGCAGACATCCCAAAGAAACTGGATCCCCCGATGGGACAAGCCCAAGGTCCGACGCCTTATCTTGAGCTGCATTAAGTTCCCGGCTTCCACCAGCTCGATCCTGGCAAAGTGTCTGATCCCAAAAAGGCCGACAATTAAAAATCCTAATAAGGAAATCACGACCGTCCGCCCTCCCATGAGTAGAGGAAAAAGACAAAGAGCCGCGACGAACACCGCCAAGCCCTGAAGGATCATCGCGACCTTACGCTGTGTCAGCCCCATTTCAAGGAGACGGTGATGCATGTGATCTTTATCGGCCGAGAAGATTCCTCCACTGGAGGACTCGCCACGGCTTTTCTGCATCTGCTTGCGAGACCCACGACGCCAAATTGCTAAAAGAACATCCAACAAGGGAACCCCAGCAACTGCGATGGGTAGCATCAATGAACCGACCAGGGTCCGCTCACCCACGACGCTATCCGCCATGGTAGCGATGAAAAATCCCAACATCATCGCACCAGCATCGCCCAAAAAGATCCGCGCTGGATTAACATTGAAGACCAAAAATCCCCCTACCGCGCCAATCATCAAGATCACAAAGACGGAATCCCTCCAATTTCCAATACTCAGAGCGAGAATTAAGATCATCGAGAGGCTCACCAGAACCAGGCCCGCGCACAAGCCATCCAGCCCGTCGATCAAATTAAAGGCATTGATGAAGAGGACAGACCAAGCGACGAAGAGCGGAAGCGCGACCCAAAAAGGGAGAGGCATGTTCAGGAGCACGAATCCATCGGGATAACAGATTCCACAGAAAATGCCGGCGGCCAGAGCCTGTCCCGCCAATTTCACGAGAGGCTTTAGTCCATTTCGGTCATCCACAAAACCCACCAAGAGCAGAAGGGCGCTCGAGATGGTCCAAGCAATATTTGTGGTCCTGTGGTGACCCACGAAAATCTCCGGGAAGAAGGCATCGGTCCCCCAAAGGAGAGCGATAAAAGCCACCCAAATCGCAAGCCCTCCCGCACGAGGAACGGGAGCGACATGAACCCGCCGTTCATCGGGCTGATCCATCAAGCCCATTTGCGGACCGGCAAAGATGAAAAAACGAGTCAGAGCCACCGACACAAAAAAAGCCGTCAGCAAAAAAGCGACAGCGCTAGCGAAGGTAAGTTCTAACATGACGGCTCCTCTTACGGAGAAAATTGGTTAATTTCTCATAAAAAACCGGTAAGGTGAAATTTCACGAAGCTCAACCGGTTCGTCTCTTCCTTGCAAGAGACGGACTTCCTGCAAATCGGTTACAACCAATTTTTTGAACGGTCGGCTTTTTTGACTGCTCTCGACATTCCCGACCATTAAATCTTTCCCGTGATCTCATAAACAAGGAAGCCAATCACTTCCTTCGCTAACTTTGACCACCGCTCAAAACCGCGCATATTCGGGACCAGCAGACGATTTGGAGTAGGCTCATCAAAAAGCGGTCGCTCACCACTCGTACTAAATGGAATCACTTTGAGTCCCGCCTTCTCGAAACAGGCCACGGCCCGGCGCATGTGCCAGCCATCGGTGCACAAAAGAAAGGTCTCTTGGTCAGCACCCTGCTTTTTGAGAAGCTCAGCCGTCATGATCGCATTTTCGTAAGAATTCCGCGAAGCCCCTTCCACAAGCAGCCCTTCTTGGGGAAATTTAAGGCTTCCCAAAAACCTTTCCACGGCCTCTCCTTCGCCTGTTTTTTCGGTCAAAATGGCAGCCGATCCGCCGGTCACAATCACCCGCTTTACTCGGCCCTGGTGGTAGAGCTCAAGCGCCTGGGTCAGTCGATTCGCTGACTCGCTGAATTCAAATCGATCACCAAAGACTTCATTTTCCCCTCCGAATCCTCCCAAGACGATCGCTCCCTCATACTTTTGTTCGGACAACGACTCAATTTCCACCGGGCTGATTTCCCAAACTCGATAAGCCACTCGAGCCAAAAATGGATTGGTCAACACGAGGCATCCCAGCAAACAAAGCAAAACTAACTTTCTTCTTCTTCC
>JBMYLT010000026.1:0-30538 GCA_049596615.1 Akkermansiaceae bacterium
TTCCAGATGAGGGTCTGGTTTCTCAAAGAAACCAAGAGCATCGACGTGAACTGCGGCACAGGTGCCAACACAATCATTTGGACCCGCGGAAATGAGATCTTCCGGGTGACTCCACGCCAAAACGACGAAGTCAATTCGGCCTGGATGCCCGACAGCCACCGGCTCGCCTTCAACCAGCTTCAAACTGACGATCGCCTGACCTCTCCCATGGTCAAAAAGGGGCGGAAACACGAGGAAACCTCATGGCTCGAGGCTACCGCCAAGGCTGCAGAAGTCCTTGCGAGACAACAGCCCGGTGAAGTTGCGGTGATCGCTTCCGGCCGTCTCAGTAACGAGGAAATCTTTTTGGCATCGAAAATTTCGGGCGCTCTCGGCACCGAGCTTCTTTCCATCGTCCCGCGGATGAAAGAGTCAGACGGCAAACTCATCTCGGCCGATCGAAACCCAAACACCACCGGAGCTTCCCTGATTTGGGGGACCGATGACCCGGGTGCCAAACTCGATGCCATCAGGGCGGGTATTTCCTCCGGGAAAATCAAAGCCCTCCTCTGTCTGGGAGAAGATCTTCTCGAGGAAGCCGACTTCAAAAAAGAAGATCTCAAAAAGCTGGACGACCTGGTAGTCAGCCACACCCATGCGAATCCCACTGCTTCTCTCGCCAGAGTGGTTCTCCCGAGCGTTGGTTTTGCAGAAAAACGAGCGACCTACGTCAATGTCACTGGTCGTCTCCAGCGAACCAACCAGGCAGTTATTGCTCCGGGCGAAGTCCGCGACGATTGGGAAAGCCTGGCTGCCCTGCTTGCCAAGCTCGATCCAGAGTATGAGGTCCCAGCATCCATGGACGGGGTCCTCCGGGCCATTTCCACGGAAACCAAGGCCTTCGCAGGCCAGACCTTTGGCTCCATCGGCGACCTCGGGGTGCAAATCACCGAAACTGGTGTCACCATTCCTCTTCTTGAAAAAGAACGGGCCCGCATCGAGTCCGGACAAATCGTCGGATAACTCCTGCCCTCCTTCTCATTTTCTTCCATGGACTTCGACATTCCTTTCCTTATCGCGTCAGCCATCAAGATCGGCGTCTTCATTGGGATCACGATGACCTTCGTGAGTATTTGCGTGATCTTTGAGCGCCGTTTTTCGGCCATCATCCAGGATCGCGTCGGGCCCAACCGCACAATGGTTCCGCTCTCTATCCTTGGATTTAAAAAGGACCTCTCGCTCCCCATCGGCGGCCTCACCCAGCCGGTGGCTGACGGCTTGAAGTTCATTCTGAAGGAGGATTTTACGCCCTCCTATGTTCGAAAATTCTTCTTCTGGCTAGCACCAGCTTTAGTGGTGGTTCCGGCTCTCCTGACCATGGCGGTCATTCCTTTCGGAAGCCCGATGGAGATTGGCAATGAATACATTCCGCTCGCGGTGGCCGATCTCAACGTAGGCCCTCTCTTCATATTCGCCATCGCTTCTCTGGCGGTTTACGGGATCACGCTGGCCGGTTGGGCTTCCAACTCAAAGTATCCCTTTTTTGGTGGGGTTCGTTCCTGTGCCCAAATGATTTCCTACGAGATTGCTCTTGGCCTCTCCATCATCCCGGTCCTGATGTATTTTGGGGGCTTGAATCTGGGAGCCATCGTCGATGAGCAGGTCACCAACGGCTGGCTCCTGCTTCCGCTCTGGAACGAAGGCGGGTTCTTTCTCTCCTCCGGATATCTGGAAAGTGAAAATGCTATTCAGCGACTGCTTCTGATGGTTCCCATCTTCATTTCTTTCGTGATCTTCACTACCTCGATCTTTGCGGAAACCAACCGCATGCCCTTTGATCTTCCCGAGTGTGAAACTGAGCTAGTAGGTGGATACCACACCGAATATTCCTCGATGAAATTCGCTCTCTTCTTCATGGGCGAATATGCCGCGATGGTGGTTGGTTCGGCCCTGATCGTAACCCTCTTCCTCGGCGGATGGTCCATCGGATTTGGAATCGACCAACTCCTTCCAACCGGCGCCTGGTGGGTCAGCCTCCTTCACCTCGGCGTCTTTCTCGGCAAGGTGACCTTCTTCATTCTCTTCTTTATCCTGGTGCGATGGACGGTGCCGCGTTTCCGCTACGACCAACTCATGAATCTCGGGTGGATCGTTTTCTTCGAAGCCGCCCTCATCAATGTCTTCCTCGCCGCTCTCGTAATGTCCTACCCCTATCTCGGTCTGATGGGCGTTCTGGCCGGCTTTTCTCTTCTCATCATTGTCACCGCCCTCCTCATCAAGATCGCCAAGGGCTCCACTGGAAAACCTTCCGCTTCTGCTGTCTAAACACACCCTTACCTACCCCCTCCTACTACCATGGCTGTTGTCAAAGTTGAACGCCCCAAGCTCTCCGCCGGAGAGAAAATCTACTTCGGTGCCATTCTCAAGGGAATGGTCATCACACTGCGTCACGCCTTCCGCTCACTTACCGGGAAGTCCACCGGCGCGGAAACCCTGAACTCATCCGGAGTTGGGGTCACAATGCAATATCCCGAGCAGAAATGGGATGACCAGATGCCCGAGTATTATCGTGGCGCCCCTGCTTTGGTGACCGATGAACAGGACCGGGAACGGTGCGTTTCCTGCCAGCTCTGCGAGTTCATCTGCCCGCCCAAAGCCATTAAAATCACACCGGGCGAAATCCCGGCCGGCGACGAATGGGCCAAAGTGGAAAAGCGTCCGAAGGAATTCGAAATCGACATGATCCGCTGCATTTACTGCGGCATGTGCGAGGAGGTTTGCCCAGAGCAAGCGATCTACCTCCGTCCGGACTACGTCATCACCGGAACCAATCGCAACGAAATGGTTCACGACAAAGAACGTCTCTACGAGATCGGCGGTAAGCGCGTCGGTCTCGTGAACAAATGGAATGAGTTAAAGTAACCACATGTCCCCTCTCGCCTTTTACTTTCTAGCCTTTCTCGCAGTCCTGGGCGGCGTCCTTTTGGTTGCTTTCCGCAATCCCGTTTCCAGCGCCTTGGCAATGGTCCTCTCGTTTGTGGGCCTCGCCGGACTCTTCGTCGGGCTAAATGCCTTCTTCGTCGGGGTCGTCCAGATCCTCGTTTACGCTGGCGCGATCATGGTGCTCTTCATTTTCATCATCATGCTCCTCGATCTCAACAATGAGGAGAAAGTGCGCTTCCGGTCCTCGACCGTTCTTGCCGGACTGATTATCCCACTTCTGCTGGTGGCCCAGGTTCTTGGCGTTATTCAAACCGCAACCGGCCCAGAAGAAACCAGTTTCAAGAAGATCACCGAAGAGACCATGGCTAAATCGGCTCAAGCCTACCCAGAGGACTCAGCGATTCATAAAAGCCTGGCTCACAAAAAGGCTCCCAAGCTGCCCGATACTAACCTAATCGGCCGGACCATTTTCAGCTCCTACAACTTCCCTCTTCAGGTGATGGGCGCCCTCCTTTTAGTGGCTACCGTCGGAGTGGTCGTTCTCTCCAAGCGGTCTCACAAGAAAGCCTCCGTAGAATCCTGACCCTGTCCGACCATGGCGACTCTCAACGAATTTCTTTTTGTCTCCGGCCTCCTTTTCGCGATCGGGCTGGCCGGCGTGATTATCAGACGGAACATCATTGTCATCTTCATGTGCCTCGAGCTCATGCTGGCTGCCGCGAGCCTGACTCTGGTGGCATTCTCCCGCTTTCACGTGGCCAACGGCCTGCCCGACTACAATGGACAGGTGTTCGTTTTCTTCATCATCACGGTGGCAGCCGCCGAAGTTGCAGTTGGTCTGGCCATCATCGTCGCCCTTTACCGGGCCCGCCAAACCATCAATGTCGAGGATCTCACTTCGATGCGCGGCTAACTCCTTTTCACTCATTCATCCATGGAATCACTCCCCTGGCTCATCCTCGGTCTGCCGCTGATCACCGCGGCAACCATCCATCTCGGCCTGAAGAAGAAACAAGAGGTCTCTGCTCTCGTTTCAACCCTCTCGGCTTTTGTCACCTTGGTTCTAACGATTGTTGTGTTGGGTCAGGGCAAGGACGTAGCGGCCCACTTTAGCTGGGCCGCCATCCCCAGCTTTGGCAGCATCGATATCGGCCTTGAGATGGGGTCGATGGCACGCGGGATGATGCTCGTGGTTACCGGTGTGGGCTTTTTGGTTCATTTGTTCTCACTGGCCTACATGAAAGACGATGAAGCGCTCGCCCGCTACTTCTGCGGCCTATCGCTCTTCATGTTCTCCATGACCGGTATCGTGCTCGCCGACAACTTCCTCATGATGTTCATGTTCTGGGAGTTGGTGGGGCTTAGCTCCTACCTTCTGATCGGTCACTGGTATCAAAAGGATTCCGCAGCCGATGCATCCAAGAAAGCCTTCCTCACCAACCGGATCGGCGATTTCGGCTTCATGATCGGAATTCTCATGCTCTGGGGCATGACCGGCACCTTCACTTTCAGCGGGCTGGAAACAGTCCTCGGAACAGGGGGCCATCCCAAGGTTCTCGTAGCTTCTCCCACTATGCTTTCGGTCTCCATCCTTCTCATCTTCATGGGAGCAATGGGCAAATCAGCCCAAGCTCCCCTGCACGTCTGGCTGCCCGATGCGATGGAAGGTCCGACCCCGGTTTCTGCTCTCATCCACGCCGCCACCATGGTCGCCGCCGGAGTCTACATGATGGCTCGCTTCTTCGGAACGATGAGTATCGACACACTCAATGAGCTTGGTGGAATCAATCTCATTGCTTACATTGGTGGTATCACTTCTCTGCTCGCCGCCCTCATGGCGACCCAACAGGATGACATCAAGAAGATCCTCGCCTATTCCACTCTCTCCCAGCTTGGTTACATGGTGATGGCGGTGGGCCTTCTCAGTCCAGACGCCGGGATGTTTCACCTCTTTACTCACGCTTGGTTCAAGGCCCTCCTCTTCCTTGGTTCTGGGGCGGTCATCTTTGCCTGCCACCACGAACAGAACATTTGGAAAATGGGTGGGCTCAATAAGACGATGCCTATCACCTTTGCCACTTTTGGATTCGGCACCCTCGCACTCTGCGGATTCCCCTTCACCGCCGGTTTCTTCTCCAAAGAACAGATTCTAGAAACCGCACTTGAGAAAAACATTCTCCTTTTCGGAATTGCAGCAATCGTGGCCTTCCTGACCACCTTCTACATGTTTCGCCTCTTTTTTATTGCCTTCCTAGGCAAGAGCCGAAGCGAGCATGCAGATCACGCCAAAGAGGTGGGACCGCTAATGTCGACCCCTTTGTTGATTCTCACCGTTCTTGCGATCCTCTCGGGTTATGGATTCGTAGCTAGCTTCATCGCGCCAGCTTACTCTCCGATGGATTTTCACGTTGGCGCAGCCTTCATTGCATCGATTATGGCCGTGGTTTTCGGCATTCTGGCTGCCTACAAACTCTACTCCAAGGCTGACGAAGACCCGCTCGCCGAGAAGAAGATTTTCCAGGTCTTCCGCAACAAATTCTACTTCGATGAAGCCTACGCCAAGCTGGTCCGCATCGCGCAGGACACGGTGGCGGCTTTCATTCACTTCTTCGACGAGCTCTTCATAAATGGCCTGATCGTCGGTGGATTCTCCCGCGCCGCCGTTGGGATCGGTCGCATCTTCGGACGCCTGCAGTCAGGCAACCTTCAAGGCTACGCCGTTCTCTTCGGACTGGGCGTCATTCTCGTCATCTACTTCACGGTCTTTGTTTCATGAGCATCATTTTCGTTCTCATCCCCCTTCTTGCTGCGTTTACCATCATTGCCGGTGGCAAAGCGAAGAAGGTTGCACTTGCCGCGGCGGGTCTCAATCTCCTCCTTGGCCTTGGCTCACTCTTCTGCTGGAAAAGTGAGGTCTGGACCCTCGAATGGTCTATTCTTTCCAAGCCCAACATCCACCTCGCCACCGGGTTTTACGATGGCATGAGCGTCGTGTTGGTTATTCTTAGCGTGATCGTCCTTTTCACCGCGGTGATGGCCGGGAAGTGCCCGGAAGGCCGTGAACGTCTCTGGTATTCCTCAATTATGTTGATCGGTGCCGGCGGTCTGGGCGCCTTTCTCTCCACTGACTTGTTCTTCTTCTATGCCTTCCACGAACTCGCTCTCATTCCAACCTTTCTGATGATCGGTATTTTGGGATCCGGGGAACGCAAAGAAGCCGCCTGGAAGATCACGGTCTACCTCGCTCTGGGATCGATCATTCTCCTCGCAGGTTTGCTCTATCTGGTAGGCGCCAGTGGGTCCGAGACCTGGCTCTTCAGAGATCTTCTCGCCGCTCCAATCGACTCCGAATCCCAGTCCGGCATCGCCATCCTTCTCATTGTCGGCTTCGGGGTCCTGATCTCCCTATTCCCCTTTCACTCTTGGGCGGCCCCGGCTTACGCCTCAGCGCCCGCTCCGGTCGCCATGCTGCACGCCGGGATTCTGAAGAAATTCGGCCTCTACGGCCTCTTCCGCCTCTACCCGGCAGTCTCGGAAGGAATGCAAGACTGGCTTGGACTCCTCATCATTCTCCTTCTTTGCAACATCCTCTGGGTGGGGTTTGTGACCATCAACCAAAAGCGCCTCGACATGATGCTGGGCAACTCTTCGGTGATGCATATGGGTTACATCTTCCTGGCCTTCGCCGCGCTTATTGAAGCCGGGAGCTTCGAAGCCAACCCGCTGTCCAAACCCGCGGCGGTCGTTCTGATGTTCGCACACGGAATCAGCATCGCGCTTCTCTTTATGCTCACCGACACCATTCGTCGGAAGACAGGGACGGTCGAGCTGGCCGAGCTCGGCGGACTCGCCAAAGCAGCTCCGAGACTGGCTTTCCTTTTCGGTTTGGCTGGAATGGCTTCCATCGGGCTTCCTGGACTGGCCAACTTCTCGGGCGAGGTCCTCGTCTTTCTGTCCGGCTTTAACAGCTACGAAGGTGAAGGGCTGGGCTGCGTGCAAGTTGCCACCATTCTCGCTCTCTGGGGAGTGGTCATCAGCGCGGTCTACATGTTGCGGGCCTACCGCCATACCTTTCAGGGACAGGCCGTTCCCCACACAGACAGCGATCACGTGAAAGACTTCGGTCCCTTCTGCCAGATCCCGGCCGCCATCCTTGCCGTTGCCCTTTTGGTGGTGGGCTTTTATCCCAACAGCCTGCTGGATCTTCTGAAAGACGACCCCGACCCTGCCGAAGCCACGGAACAAGCCTCCCGCTAATTTTCTTTTCCAAGACTCATGTCCTCTTATCTGCTTGAAATCATCGTCCTCCTGGCAGGACTGATCCTTCTGGTATTCGAAGCATTCACGGCGCCAAAACACAAAGGGCGTCTGGCAGCCACCTGCGTCTTCGTTCTCGTCCTCACTCTCATTCTTCTTTTCTTTTCCAGCGCTGGATTCGGCGAGGAAAACGAGGAACTCACGCGCTTCTATGCCTGGGATCCAATGGCCCGCTTTTTCAAAGGTTTTGCCATTGTGGCCACTATTCTGACTCTCTTTCTCGCACTGGACTATCGCAAGGTCCTCTCGCGCTTAACCGCCAATCCTGATTCGGAGGATGGTACCGGAGAATACTACTGTCTCCTTCTCTTCGCTTGCGCCGGCATGATGTGGATGGCTTCGGCCAAAGATCTTGTTTCTCTCTTTGTCTCACTCGAGCTCACCACGATCACCTTTTACATCCTCGTAGCCTACACGCGTCGAAGCGTTGGTTCCCTGGAAGCCGGGGTGAAATACCTCATTCTGGGGGCCCTCTCCACCGGATTCCTTGTTTATGGGATTGCTTGGATCTACGGAGCGACCGGCACCACCGAACTCGATCTCATCGGAAGCAAGATCGATGACAGCAACTCCGGTTATCTACTCTTTGGCTTGGCCCTTCTCTTGATCTCCCTCGCCTTCAAGGTCGGTGCCGTTCCGATGCATCTCTGGATTCCCGATGTTTACCAGGGCTCTCCAACTCCTACAACCGCTTTCCTTTCCATCGGCTCCAAAGCTGCGGGTTTTGCGGTGGCTGTCCGAGTGACCGAGCCCTTCCTTGCGAGTGGTGGTGACATCGCAGCCAAAACCACATTCATTCTGGCCGTCCTCTGCGGAGCGACCGTGCTTCTCGGAAACCTGGCTGCGATCCCGCAAAAGAACTTCAAGCGTCTTCTCGCCTACTCCTCTATTGCCAATGCGGGATTCATCTTGCTCCCGCTCGCAGCCTGGCAAACTGCCGAGGCCGATCTGACCTCCAAAGAGGTCATCATGTTCTATCTCGCGATCTACCTCAGCACCAGCTTCGCGGCTTTCTTTGTTTTGTCAGTCATCCACCGCAATACCGGGTCGGACGAAATCTCTGCCTTCGAGGGGCTGGCCCAGCGTCAACCGACTCTTGCTCTGATGACCGCAGTCATCATCGGCGCCCTTGCCGGACTTCCGCTGACCGCCGGTTTCTGGGGTAAGTTCTTCGCCTTCAAATCCGCCATTGCCAGCGGCCTCTGGGTACCGGTCGCTTTTGCCGGCGTCGGAGCAGTTGCTGGCTTCTACTACTACTTCCAAATCATCCGCGCGATGTATTGGCGCAATTCTCTCGATGACTCTCCGGTCAAAATGAGCACAATTTCTTTCTACGCCATCACCATCCTGACCGGACTGACTTTGGTGCTGGGCTTCTGGCCCCAACCTGTTCTCTGGCTCTTTGGAGGGTAAGCTGAAGTCGGTTTTATCTGCGGAGCTTGGATTTATCCGAGTGTCTTCACCTAGCATTGTAAAGTCGGACTATAATCCAGGTCCGTTTGTCCGGTTGTGATTTCTCACTTCTTACGCTTCGCCTGGTAGCGGCCTTCAATATGGAGCGTTTCCCCCTTCAAGGCATGTCCATAACCCCCTTCGAGAGTCGCTGAATTTGCAGTTTTGCTAATCACTCGCTTGGTCCAAATGACTTCATCGCCATTGCGTAGAATGCATCGACCATCGGGCAGAAACTCCCGGGTGTGAGCCCCTGCGTAGGACCAAACTCCCAAAAGCGGATGACCGAGCAAGTTCAAGACCGGCGGGGGGGTCCCCACCTCAACCTCGAGCTTGGTTTCAAACGGAGGAAGCACACGCAATCTGAGATTCTTGAACTCAATCGGAGCACCTTCCGACTCGAGGCAAAGGAAACCGGAAGCCGGGCTGATGCCATTGCCGCCCGACACTTCCGCCCCATTTACCCAAAGACGAACCTCACCATCCATGGCGCGAATATAGTAGTGGTTCCACTCGTTGACTCCTTTGGTCGTTTCCTTTGAAGGAAAACTCCTCCGGCCATTCGGAGCCACCGGCGGGAAGGGCTTCATCTTGATCGGCCCGACTGGGAAGACGTCGCCGTGGCTGGTAAACCAGTCGCCCTTCTTCTTGTATTGGGCCTCATAAATCTCACGATAGCCGAGATCGAGAACTTGGACTTCGATCCCATGAGGAAGGCGCCCTTTCCCCTCCATAAGACGATTGACCGATTGTGGGGTGGCCCAAACAAAGACCCCGGAGTTGCCGCCCTTTTGCTTGTGCATCCACTCACAAGAGAACTCAAAGTTGGTCAGCGGGTTGCGGTAGCGAATCACTCCGGTCGGTTTTCCAGTGCACCAGGCGTGGCTTCCTTCCCACTTCCAGGTTTCGGGGTAGCAATTGACATTCACAAAGTCATCTCCGGTCAATTCAACCCAGCCTGGCCCCACTCCTCGGCTGAATTCCGGCTCCATTTTGACAGTTTTCCCGCTATCGACCTCGCCAGCGATATCGCTCATCAGATAGGCAGCAATATCGCGAACATCCTGATTAGTGAGCCCCATCGCAGAAGCCGAAGGCATCCACGAGTGATCTTTCAGATACTCAATTTTTGCGTGCGGACGACGATGGGGCACCTTCAAGGTGACTCCTCCCATCGTCTTCACCCGAATCGCTCCGGCATGCCAGCTGTAGCCACGGGAAACCCCTTCGAGGCGATGCCCATTCTGGGTCACGACAAGCGGCTTGTCGTATCCGTGAGCCAGCTCGGCGGAAGGATCCACCAAAGCACGGACCACTGTGGCCACATCCCGGACCTGCCCCCAGTTAGTCAAATCAGGACCAAACGGAGCTCCCGATCCCCCGATCTGATGGCACATCATACACAGAGCGGCTTTGCTGCGCCCGTTGTCGAAATTGGGACGTAAGGCCGAGATCTTCTCGATCGAATCAAGCTTGGTCGGAATCCCGAACTTCGTCGGGAAAAGATAGCTTTGAGTCAGCGCAATCGGATCAGGATCATTGATATCTTTCTCTAGAAATTCCCGAATCGTTTCCTGATGCGAATCAGTCTGAAAGGCTTCGTAATTTTGGAATCGGCGCATGAAATCCAGATTTCGCTTCCGCTCTTCCTCCGAGTAGTTGAGCCCGAACGCATAAGCCAGGCGACGGAACTCTTCACCTCCTACTTTCTGGGCTTCCATGCAATGGGCCAAATCCGTAAGTGCTCCGGCCGAGCGAATCCGCCAGGCGAGATTTTTTTGCCGCTCATCCCAATTGGCGGTTTCAGGCTGTAACGGCTTCACCAGCTGATCATAGACTTGCTGGGCGTAATCGTCACACACCGCCCCCAACGCTTCGAGATACCAACGATTCCTGCCATCGTATCCCGCAATCAGTTTCGCCAGCGGAGCCTTGAGATCCTTCCAGGCCATCCCTCGCATCATCGCCAACAACTCCCTCCGCACTGCAGGCGACGAATCACCCGCCAAGCTCTCAAGGAGAGGCAGCAGCGAATCCTTTCCCGCCATTCTCAAGGCTCGAATAGCCAAGATTCGCCACTGCTCTTCCTTTGAAGAGAGCATCAACTTCACAATGGCCGGTCCCTTGATGTCATCCAGCTGGGCCAAGACATAAGCCGCTCTTGCCACGTAATAAGGATTCCCTTGGTTTTCCTTGGAAAAAGCCATCAAGGCATTGAAAGCACCGTCTTGTTTCTTCAAGCGATCTTGGGCCACCCACCGCACTCCTGGAGCCGGACTTTTCAAGGCTTCCATCAAGCCCGTGGTGGTCGAAAAATCGATCTTGGGGACCTTTACTGCGCTCCCCTTTTTGGCGATTCGGAAGATCCCGCCGATAGTGTTCCCGGATCCCCGGGCGTTCACGTGCGAATTCCAGTCGCTCACAAAAAGGGCCCCGTCTGTTCCAGCGACCACATCCGATGGCAGGAAACCCGACGCGGTCTTGTTCTTCGAACGACGGTCGGTAGCAAAGAATGATTTGTTCGGAGCACTAAGCTCGATCTGGGCGGCTTTCCGCTGCGGCTGGAAGGCAAAGACCGCACGATGTACCGTTTCGCACACCAGATACTGCCCCCGGTATTCCTCCCCGAGCTCATCGCCTTCGATGAAGTAATCGCCCGTCGGAGCTCCCGGTCCCCAAAGATTCCCCGGAGGGCTCACACCAGGAAAGTGCTCCCTCCAGTGGCCTTCATCGCGTCGCAACGACGACTTTGAATGCCGTTCGTAAGCATTCTTCATGATTTCCTGGGTCACCGTTT
This sequence comes from Akkermansiaceae bacterium, assembly GCA_049596615.1. Lineage (GTDB taxonomy): Bacteria > Verrucomicrobiota > Verrucomicrobiia > Verrucomicrobiales > Akkermansiaceae > SW10. The sequence goes on from JBMYLT010000026.1 coordinate 11,489, forward strand.
TCTTTTCCCAAGTCTTCGCCGAATCCTCCCACGAGCGATTGCCATCCTCAAGTGCGGCATAGCCAAAATTGGCGTGCTCCATGACCCAGGCTGCCCGCGCGTGCGCCGGATCGTCGTTGTCCGCCTGAAAGACATCACCAAATGAGGTGACGGTCATGGCGTGAGGATTCCGGGCATTTTGGAAAATGACCTCGGCTTCACTCCCGTCGGGATTCATCCGTAATCCAAAGCCGCCCACATAAAGCCTCCCGTCAAAACTCTTCTTCCCGATACTGTGAGGGTTCTGGCTGTAGTAGGAACTGGCATGAATCTCCCGTCCATCTGACATCACGACATCGGCACCGATGTTCCCGTGGTTCACATACCATTTCCCCGAAGGCCCGGGCACCACCTGATGGAGGGCGTGATCATGCCCGCGTCCGTGGAAGCCTTTCGCGATGATCTTTTCCTCATCGACTTTGGGATCAAAAACATCGTCCCGATCGAGATCGGTATAGACATGAATGTTCGGCGCCATCGAAACAACCACAACATTGTCAAAGACACTGATCCCCATCGGTTTGGAGGAAAAAGTGGGACCAAAGATCTTCACAGAGTCGGCTCGGCCGTCCCCATCGGTATCTTCGAGAATTTTGATGCGGGCATGCGCGCTTCCAACTCCTGATTTCTGCAAATCCTCGGTCACCCAGATTCTTCCCCGGGCATCCACATCCATCGCGATCGGGCTGTGAACCATTTCGGTTCCGGCCCAGAGTCTGGCTTCCAGCCCATCGGCGACCGAAAAACTCTCCAGCATGGTCTTTTGGTCAGCCGACAAACACACCGGAAACGAAACCCCTAACGTGACAAAATACGACAACTTCATCTTGTGGAAAACTAACCTCCCACTACCCAATCGAATCGACTTATTCTTACAAAGAAATGCTAAAAACAATTCCTTGATCCTCCATTCGAACTCAGCGTTCCTTTTGCTTCTTTAGTATCTCGGCCACGAGCTCGTTGGGATAGCGCCAACCCGGGGTGATGGCCCCAAAAATAGCTCAGGTGGTGGTTTTTTTAAAAGGCTAGGGTTTGAACAAGAAGGCCGTATTGCTCTGGATGGGGGGCTTAGGATGCGGAACTCGGTCCACAATGCCAAATCCTCCCGTCTCTCGACAACCCGCCATTCTAGAGTTGCCACCTCACCACATCGCGACAACCTTCCCCCGCAACCGTGAGCACCAAGAAACAACTCGCCCTTGACACCGCACGCACTCTTCACAAGGCGGGTCATGTCGTCTATTTTGCCGGGGGTTCGGTGCGCGACCAGCTTCTTGGAAAAACACCTGAGGATTACGACATCGCCACTTCGGCGACTCCAGAACAAGTGCAGGGTCTTTTCCCGAAGTCCGACGCAGTTGGGTCGCACTTCGGAGTAATTATTGTCAAAGGTCGCGGCGACATAGTGGAAGTCGCCACCTTCCGTACCGATGGATCATACAAAAACGGGCGACGCCCTGACTCGGTCACCTTTTCGACGCCCGAAGAAGACGCACAACGGCGTGATTTCACCATCAACGGTCTTTTTCAAGATCCCGAAAGCGGTGAGCTGATTGACTATGTCAACGGACAAACTGATCTGAACGCCCGCCTAATCCGGGCCATTGGGAATCCAGACGAACGCTTCCGCGAAGACGCCCTCCGCCTTCTCCGAGCCGTCCGCTTTGCGGTGACCACCGGATTCGAGATTGAAGGCGAAACCTGGTCCGCCATTCAAAGCAACGCGCACCTGCTCACACAGCTTTCCCCCGAAAGGATTCGTGACGAGTTCTCTCGCATCCTAGTGGCTCCCGAGCGGGACCGTGGCCTAGACCTCTTGGTCGACTCTGGCCTCATCCGCCACTTCCTTCCCGAAGTTCTTGACCTCCGCGGTTGCGAACAGCCCCCGCAATGGCATCCCGAGGGGGACGTTTATGTCCATACCCGTCTCGCCCTCTCGCTTCTCAACGACCCGCCGCTTCATCTTGCCCTCGCGGTTCTTCTGCACGACATCGGCAAACCGGCCACCCAGACCTGGGATCCCGAAGCGAAAAGATTTCGTTTCAATGGCCATGACCGAGTGGGCGCAGAAATAGCCGAAGAGACCCTGCGGCGTCTCCGCTACTCCAATCAAACGATTAATGAAGTGAGCTTCATGGTCTCGCGCCACATGAAGTTCATGCACGTCAAGGACATGCGAACAGCCAAGCTCAAACGCTTTATGGCCGCGGACACCTTTGACCTAGAAGTGGAACTCCACCGCGTCGATTGCGACAGCTCCAACGGTTTTCGCGACAACTACGATTTCGTGCATGCTAAGAAAGAAGAGTTTGCGCGCGCGCCTCTCATCCCCGAACCTCTTGTCAACGGACACGACCTCATCCGCGATTTCAAAATCAATCACGGACCCGAAATCGGACTTATTCTACGCACGATCCAAACCGAACAACTTGAAGGACGGCTCTCAGACAAAGAATCCGCCTACCAATTCATCCAACAAACCCTTTCCCAATGAACACCATCCCGACCGAACACGACGACCCAATTAACGCCAAAATCCTCTCGGTCTCCGAAGACCTCGTGTCCGGATTCCAACAGGACCCATTTTCGGTCATCGCCGAGCAATCCAGTGTCGATCTGGAAACAGTTCTCGAACGCATTCGCGCGATGCTGGAAGCCGGGGTGATTCGCCGGGTTCGCCAAACGATGCTCGCCACCAAACTGGCTCATGGAGCCCTCGTGGCCTGGCGCGTTCCCGAGGAGAAACTGAACGACGCTTTCGAATTCATGGCGAAGGAAGACCCATTTTCCGGCCACGTCGTGATTCGTTCGACTGATGCCGACATCTCCGGCTCCGGCTATCGCCTTTGGACCACTCTCAAAGTGCCCCAAGGCGAATCGCTCGAAGAACACGGCAACGTCCTGAAACGCCTTGTCGGCGCCGAGGAATTCATTTTGATGCCTGCTAACGGGGTCTTTGCTCTCGGGGTGGGCCACGTTCGACGCAAAGATCTCGAACCCGGCGCCAAACTCGACGCTCCGGCGGAAATGATGACGACCACCGTGGTCGATCTCAGCGATGAAGAGTGGGAAGTCCTTCTAGCTCTTAAGGAAGAGCTCGCGCCAGAGGAGGTTGTCGTCAATTGCTGGGACAAGCGTGCTGAGATTGCCGGGGTTTCCCTCGAACGATTTTTCGAAGTAGCCCATATTCTCGACAGCAAAAAAGTCATTGGCCGCTTCTCCACCTTCCTCGAACACGTCAAACCATCCGATACTGGCAAGCGCGTCACTCGTTTCAACGGACTCTTCCACTGGGCCGTCCCGAAAGGCCGAGAGATTGAAACCGGCGGCGAGGTTGGTCGTCACCACTGCATGACGCACGCCTACTGGCGCGAGGGCGGTCCGAAGTTTGGCAATGTCAACATCATGGGCGTTGTTCACGGCACCGTAAAAGAAAAGGTCCTCGAGCACAAAGCCGCCATCGACAGGCACCTCGAAGAATCGGGAATCCCCGTCAGCTATACCAATGTCTTCTGGGGCGGTCGCTCGGAAATCAAACCCTCGGAAATCTCGCCCAAGGTTTATCGGGAGTGGCATGAAAAATACCGCGAGGCCTAGGTTTGTCGAATCAACCTTGGCTCTCCATTCACTCGGCATCCCAGTGAACCGCTCCTTCATTGCTGCTATTCGCCTCTTTTGTTGACGGTCTCTCTGTCTTTTTTCTCGTCGAGCTGTTCGCTCGAATGAGCATCTGACCCCAACGTTTTCGCTTGGATCTCCTCGATTACTTTTTGGCCACAAACAAGGTGTGCGTGAAACGTTTCGCCTTCGGATAAGCCTTCGCTGGAACGGCTTCCACTTTTGAAAACACTTTGCGCAGCAACTTGAGAAACGATGGATCCTCGTGAGCCGACCAATACACGACTCGCCCGCCTTTTTTAAGGGCCGCCTTGGCCAATTCCAGCCCATTGCGTCGATAAAGCCGACCATTTCCCTCCTGCACCAGCGGATCGGGGCTGTTATCAACATCGAGCAGAATGGCATCATACCCCCCCTCCCCTTTCATGACTTGGAAAACATCCTTCACCAAGACCTCGACCCGGGCGTCATCCAGCAGGCTCCCGTTGACTTCCTGGAGAAAAGTGCGATTCCATCCGATCATCAGCTGAAGTAATTCCGCCACTTTGACTTCAGATTCCTCATCGACCAGTTCCAGCACCCTACGTAAAGTAAAACCAAACCCTAACCCGCCGATCAAAACCCGTTGTTTCCCCGATCGCTGTCCACAAGCCAGTTCCGCCATGGTCTGCTCCGAGGAACAGGCCGTGGTGCTCATCAACGGAACTCCCCCAACTTTTAAGAAATACTCGCCGTCGTGCTCCTGTAGCAAAAGGGCCTGCCCGCCGGGAGCGACTCCCTGCGCTAGATTTTTAGTCGGCTTCACCCGCCCAAGGTAGGATTTCATCGACACATGCAAAGCCTTTCGCGAGACTCCCTCCCAACAAATCGTCATGACCAATAAAGGACCCGTTATCCTCGTCTTTTTTGTCCTCCTCATCCTACACCAGGATTTTTGGAACTGGGACAATGCTAACCTTGTCTTCGGGTTCATGCCCGTCGGGCTTTTCTACCACTCCTGCTACTCGCTCGTGGCCGCTCTCTTCTGGGGCATCGTGATGAAATTGGCCTGGCCCACCGAGCTTGAAGAATGGGCCGAAGGAAGCAATGACGATTCAAAAGGAGGTGCCAAATGACCACCGTCATCGTCATCTCGATCTATCTGGGTCTTCTTCTAGGCCTTGCCCTTTTTTCCAAGACCCTCTTCCGGGGAACCTCGAAAGATTACTTTGTCGCCAGCCACTCCATCGGGCCCTTCATGCTCCTGATGTCGGTTTTTGGCACCACCATGACGGCTTTTGCTTTAGTTGGTTCAACTGGAAAGGCCTTTGGAACCGGAATCGGAACCTACGGATTAATGGCCTCCTCATCGGGTCTCATTCATGCCGCTTGTTTCTTCCTCATTGGCATCAAACTCTGGGCGATCGGAAAGCGATACGGCTACGTCACCCAAATTCAGTATTTTCGCGCCCGCTTTGAATCGAAGGCTTTCGGATATCTCCTCTTTCCCATCCTAGTGCTTCTGGTCATTCCATACCTCCTCATCGGGGTCGTTGGCGCGGCCAAGACAATCGAAGGGGTCACGAAAATGAAAGCCAAGCCCAATGGCGAGATTATTTCTCCCGGTGTCTTTCCAGAGTGGACTGATAACGGAGCCATTCCGCCTTGGTTCACCGGCCTAGTCATTTGTATCGTGGTCCTGACCTACATCTTCGCCGGAGGATCGCGCGCCGCGGCGTGGGCGAATACCTTTCAGACAATCGTGTTCATGATCATGGGTGTGCTGGCCTTCTATCTGATCTCGGACGAACTCAAGGGTGTTGCTGCAGCCACCGAACAAGCCCTCGACACCCACAAAGTCCGAACTGTCGAAGGAAAAGTCGGAGTGTCACAACTGACATTCCTGACCTATATGTTCATCCCGCTTTCAGTCGGCATGTTCCCTCACCTCTTCCAGCACTGGCTGACTGCCCGAAGTGCGAAGAGCTTTAAGCTGACAGTGATTGCTCACCCCATCTGCATTATGATCGTTTGGGTTCCCTGCGTTCTCATCGGGATTTGGGCAAGCGGCCAACTGTCGGCCAACACCAATCCGGCCATCGTGCTTTCGGTCATGGTCTCGAAACTTGTAGGAGACCCCTTGATTGTCGGACTGGTCACCGCAGGCGTCCTCGCTGCTATTATGTCTTCGCTTGATTCCCAATTCCTTTGTCTCGGCACGATGTTTACCAACGACATTGTTCTGCACGAATCGAAGAAGACTTACTCCGACAAGCAGACGCTCCTGATGGCTCGTGGATTCATCGTTGGAATCGTGATCGTCATCTACCTCATCTCTTTGGTTCTGCTTCAGCAGGAAAAGCAGTTCATCTTCGGTCTGGCGGTTTGGAGCTTCTCGGGATTTGCAGCGCTGACACCACTCGTGATCGCTTCACTTTACTGGAAACGAGCAACTCGAACAGGGGCCTATGCTTGCGTAACCTGTGTCTTCATTAGCTGGATCATCTTCTTCTCGATGTCGGGCTTCGGTGGAGAACTCCACATCTTAGGCGGAGTGACACCCGCCGCCATCATGTGGTTCATCGGCGCTGCCGCCATGATCATCGGCTCTCTTTTCTCGGAGCCTCCAAAAGAAGAAACGATCAAGAAGTTCTTTTAGGTAACCTACGGTTCTTGGACTTTAGTCCTAGCGCGGAGACCATGCAAATGCTCGGACTAAAGTCCAAGCACTGTATTGGTGGTCTGGCAGAGGAGCCAGAGCTTGATGAGTGTTTCATAGTAAACCCAATCGCGACCTGAACATGAGGACCGAAAGACTCTTCCCCGCCCACCTCCACGGCAGACCTATGAAGATCCAATCGGTTCCGAAGCAACTCCCAATTGGGCGTATCACTGACTCCTCCTTCAGCACGATCTCCTTCTCTATCAGGATGACTCGCCTCACGCCCAGAAAAACGATGTGACTCCAATCGTTGCATTCATACTCCGATATTCCTTGAGAACCGGGCACACGATAATGGAGATCTTGAAATGGTCTCGCATTCCCCGATCAACCACAAAGGCGAACTGAGTGATCCCCACTTTCACCGCTTTTCCATGAGATCCCTCACCGCCTCAAATGACTTGTTTAGGGTCGCCCAAATCTTTAGAATCCGTCGATTGTCCGTTGAACGAATAAATCTAGGCTAACCCTATTAAACGGGAGAACGAAAACAAAAGCCGTAACTTAGAGAAAACGAAAATAATTGTCCGAGTATCTTCCCCGGCTCACTCTCCCCACATGAAACTCACCTCTTGGAACGTGAACGGGCTTCGGGCTATTCTGAAGAAGAACTTCACCGAGTTTGTCACCAGCCACAATCCCGACATTCTTTGTCTTCAGGAAACCAAAGCCCGTCCCGAACAAGTCGAGCTTCCTCTCGAGTTGGCCGGTTACCGCAACTATTGGAATTCTGCCCAGAAGCCCGGCTATTCAGGCACTGCAATTTTTACCAAGCACGAACCACTTGACGTGCGACTTGGAATCGGAAGCAAGAAAGCATCCGAAGGCGACCGGGAAGGACGAGTCATCACCCTCGAGTTTCCCGACCACTTTCTCGTCACGGTTTATACACCTAATGCCAAAAATGAACTTGCCCGCCTCTCTTACCGCATGGAGTGGGACACCGCTTTCCGCGAGTTTTTGAAATCGCTGGAGTCCGAAGGAAAACCAGTCATCGCTTCTGGTGATCTCAACGTGGCCCATCAGGAAATCGATCTCGCACGCCCAGACTCGAATCACAAGAGCGCCGGGTTCTCCCCTGAGGAGCGAGCGGGTTTTTCTCAACTTCTCGACGCCGGATTTATCGATACCTTCCGCCATTTTCACCCCAAAAAATCCGAAGCCTATTCTTGGTGGAGCTACCGCGGCGGAGCCCGGGCTAGAAACGTTGGGTGGCGCATTGATTATTGGCTAGTTTCAGAAGCCCTTCGGAACAATCTCCGGAGTGCCGAAATCAACGCCGATGTCCTGGGCTCTGACCATTGTCCGGTCACTCTTGGAATAATACTTTGACCAAAAGTCGGTTATTGTTGGTGACCGGGAGAAAGGGTTTTTTCCTAGAGAGGTAAACGCCCAAACCAGGGCTAGTTTTGCTCAAACGATGCAGGCTCCGGATTACTCTGAGCCTTGGACTCAACGGCACACTGGCAATTGGTGCAACAGTCAAGATCGGTGTTCATGAAACCCGCCTCGGCGTAGGAACGAAGATTTTCCTCAACGTTTGGGATCTCCATCCGTTGCGCGATCTCCCGGGCAATCACTCCAAAGCGTGCCCGGAATTTATAGATAAAACAGAAAAGAGCATTGCGGTGAATAAGGGACGGACCGCTGTAAAATAACCCGGGGGTAATCGTTGACTCATCGGCCTCCTCCGAAAACACCGGCAAGTCGTTTTCGTCGTAATCAAAAAGTTCGTCGACCAATCCGAGCCCCGACTGGAAGCCATTGGCCAAGATAGGTCTGGTCCGAGTCGCAATCGGGAAATCGTCCTTGTCCTTCAGCGTCCAGTATCCCTCCCCGGCTTCGATTTCCTCGATTCTGGTGTTCTTGGTAAACTCCAGCAATGACACCTTTCCAGAAGTCTTCAAGAGATCCCGAAGACGGTCCAGAGTTCTGGGACTGAGGGAACGCGAGGGGTCGGGATGATCGGAGGCCCAAGGTTCCCCGCTCGAAATTAAACGAACTTTTTTCCCGCGATGGACCAGATTCAAGGCCGCATCCACCCCACTCTCATACCCGCCGATAATGACAAATTGATCTCCTTCCAACAAATCCCAATCCTTAACTTGCGAGCTATGCAGCGCGTGTTCCGCACCCGGAAAATCATCCCGACAGGGATGAAAAAACTGCCCAACCGCCCAAACCACATAGTTGGCCTGAATCGGTCCCTTCGAAGTTGCCGCCACAAATCCATCATCCGTCTTCTCCACCTCTTCCACCATAACCCCGGTGCGAACCGGAAGCTTGAAATGCCCCACCAACGCTTCCAGATAAGTGGCGTAGGCCGGCCCATCCGGATGCTGGGTGTTGAGGAAATCCGCAGGCGAAGTATTGGGATCAATCGAATTGAGATCGGTCAGACCGAAGGAATTTGAGAAGAAAGAAGGAGTCAGAAGAGACATTCCCTTGGGCCAGGACTTGAAGGCCGCACCCACTTCCCGGGCATCCACAACGAGCTGATCTGTCACTCCGGCTTGCTTTAGCGCCAAAGCGACCCCCAACCCGGCCGGCCCAGCGCCAACAATGAGAACTTGAGTCTGAGTGATCGTGGATTGATTGCTCATAATTCGGAAAGGGCTTTTTGAAACCACTCGATAACCTGGTCACGATACTTGGCACCATAGGCCTTCACGAAAGATTTGGTCTGTGGAAGAGATTCGTCCTGCAGCGCTGCGATCCGTTTTTCACAGTAGTTCTGATCGAGGGTGAGTTTGGCATGTTCGGTCATCGTACTGCGCCATTGTTGGTAGCTGGAAAACACCGTGGTCATGATTCTTCGGGGTCGTAGTTTGCTTCAAGGAGGTCAAGACACTCGAGCCAGAAGGCCGACTCCATGGCATCATAACGAATGGTGTCCGGACCAGTTGAGGTCGTGTAGAGAATGTTACTCGGTTCCTCGACGAGCTCCTCAAAAAGGCGGGTCAAACAGTAGTTTTTGATTTCGTCAGAACCGTCAATTTTAAGGGCACCGGAGCCCCCTTTGGCATGATCCCGGAGGGCATTGATGACAACGCGCAATTCATCGATGCCCAGTTCCACTTTCAACGGAACACACGCGCGACGGTGATCCTCGATGATGGCTGCGATTCTCTTGAGCACCCGTTTCGCTTCAGCCGGCCGATTGGCGATCTCGGGCTTATCCTCCGGAATGACCGGAGCATTCGGTTCGATCTCAAAAAGAGGTCGAACGGTTTTAGGAATATCTTCGCGTGCCATGGTGTTTTTTCTACTATGCAAACAGAGCACCTCCCCAGCCAATCACCAGTCCAAATCCACAGGCCCAGACCATTTGGCGGGCACATAACTTACCGGCAAACTTCCACGACATTTCCCGGGCGATGGTAAAAAGTGTCACCAGACAGGGCAGCAACACCCCGGCCAGATACACCGCCGTCAGCACCTGGGCCGGAGACTCGAATGCCACCTTCAAACCCCCACCGGTTCCGTCCAACAACCCGATAGCGATGCCATCCTTCCGAACCGAACCGAGAACGACCGAAGTCGCCGTATCACCCGGCAATTTGAAGACCCCCAGAACCGGGGCAAGGATTGTTGAGAGGGTGGAAAGAACCCCAAGCCAGGCCAAAGACGAAGCCACAAAACAGATGACGACGAAAACCGGAAAGGCCATCAAGACAAACTGCTTCAGGTTTCCAAGCATATCCCGACCCACCGAGCACCAGGACGGAGGACTCAACGGGTCGGATGTTGGTCGAACCAACGAATTCGTAGCCAATCGAAGAACTCTGGGCGTGGTAAAGCGGAGATAGATCAAGGTCGTAACCGCGAGGACGACAAGGTAAACAAATCCCATCCCGATTAAACCCGCCGCTGAAAAAACCGCCAGAGTTGCCGGCAGTTGATACGAGCAAGCCGATCCGAATGAGATTGCCGAAATACAAGCACCACGCGAGCAATTGTGGCAAGAACGGGTGGAGATGACAGCGGGAACATTACAACCAAACCCCATCACGACGCGGACAAGATCCCGACCACCAATTCCAAAAGGACGGAGATAAGGATGAAGAACAATCGACATCCTTTCAATGAGACCAGTCGACTTGTAGATCGCGAGGATCGCGGAGAACGCGATGATGGTAGGGAGCGCGTAGAGAATCAGAAAAGGAAACATCGCCAAGAGGCCATAATCACCACCGAAAAGAGCTGACAGCAAACTTGGCCAATTTCCAATCGCAGTCAGCATTGGCTCTAACAAGCCACCGAGAGGATCATAAAGCCAATCGGCAAAGCGGTTGGCATAGATAATTGAGATGCTGGCCGGCAGAAAGAGCAGAAGAAGCGAGACAAGAGGGAAAGAAACGAGTTTCTCCAGCCATCCATCACAACGCTCTTCAGTTGGCGTCGACAAGGTCAACTCGGAAGGAGGAGTCTCAGGAAAGCGCTCCAGCTTCTCTACTGGCGCTCCGGCAATCGCACGAATCGTCCCGGCTTCCTCCTCTTTGAGACGACGGGCATCGACCAGAAAGACCGGAACTCCCAAGGTTTCCGCAAGTTCATTTGGATCCAGCTTTCCTTCCGCCGGAAAGCGATCAGCAAAAGTCAGCACAACCATCCCTGGCTTACCAGCAGACGCCGAAAGCAAAGGCGGAAGCTCTTCGTTCGCCCGGTCCGACCTCGCCACGAGCATGACCCGGTCAGCTTCCTTCAACATCTCAATCGCCTCATGCGACGCCAAGGTATCGGAATCACGCACGATTCCCGGAGTATCGACCCAACGAAGGCCTCTATCGTGAAAGGTCTCACAGGAAATCGTCGAGCCTCTAAAATTTTCTGGCAACGGGATCTTCCCGGTCAAGGACGACAGCAACTGGGTTTTGCCGACACTCTCCAAGCCAAAAGCGACACAATCACCGGAAGACGACAGGCCATGCCAGGAATCCAGACCCTCGGCCTCTTTTCCTCCTATCCCGGGAACCGATCCATCCGAAATCATGATTGGGTAGCCTACCTAAAGGGTGCGCGGGAACCTAATCATCCACCAACCTTAATGCAACTCATTTGCAAAAACACCAAGAACGCCTCTCGAAAAGAACCCCAACATATGGCGGGTACCACCTAGTTGCGTAAAAAAGCGACACATTTACCTTCTGTCCGCCAGATTCTCCATCCTTCCGAGTTGGTTGGTTCGACAAAAGATATCGATTTCAGCGCCCGCCCCGATCTCCGAAGGCAAGGCCGAAACACAGAGACAGGAGTCCTTCGATGAAATTCTGAGCCTCAATGCTTTGGACATAAACACCTCACAGAACCTTGAATTTAGCGAACATCTGTTAGCCCTCATCGCTGACGATCCAGATCTTCACGAGGATTCGTGGACCTTACTTCATCCAAGCAAGGAACTCGACGTTTCCGTCCGTTCCGGTAATCGGCGAGGTCATTTCACCACACCATTCACGCCCCAATTCATCTTCAATAAAAGTCCGGATCTTTTCGACCGCCTTTTGATGGAGCTCCGGCTCCCGCACAATCCCTCCTTTTCCCACTTCCTCACGCGACAACTCAAACTGCGGTTTCACCAAAGCCACGACCGTTCCTCCTTCATCCAGAATCCCAAAAGCTGCCGACAGGACTTTTGTCAGGGAGATGAAGGAAAGATCCATCACCACTAGCATGACCCGCTCGCCCAAGTCCTCCACGGTCAAACCCCGGGCGTTAAAACGTTCTTTCGACACCACCCGCTCGTCATTTCTCAGCTTCCAAACCAACTGATTAGTCCCGACGTCGATGGCGTGAACTTTCGCCGCTCCATGTTGCAAGAGACAATCGGTGAAACCACCCGTCGAAGCTCCAAGATCGGCACAAATCCAACTCTTGGGATCGATCTCAAACTCCTTCAAGGCTCCTTCCAGTTTGAACCCACCTCGCCCGACGTACTTCGGTTTTTCCTTCACCGAAAGGTCGGCATCTTCAGCAAGCCTTGTACTTGGCTTTTCGATCCTCTCGGTCCCTGTCATGACTTCCCCCGCCATGATTAACCGCTTAGCTTGCTCACGGGAGTCGCATAGCCCCCGAGCCACCAACAAAGCATCGGCACGTTGTTTTGCCATCAGCCCTCCAGTTCCGCCACATTCAGAGCGTTGATAAACTCACGTAGTAATCCAAAGTCGCGACGCCGGTGCCGAAAGACCACCCGAGGCAAACTCGCGAGTTCAGGTTCGCTCGCTTCCTCGGGGAGAGCCTTGCAAGATTCGATCGTTCCCGATTTCACCATCGCTGAAAACCGATTGCTGAGATCAGCAACCGCAGCATCAGTGAGCCCCGATTGAAGGCGGACCACGAGGCGGTCGCCGACATAACGATACGAGTGGAAGTTCGCATAGAAGCCAGTAATTTCGGCGATCGCTTCATCGACACTGTCGGTCACCTTAAAGAGAGAAAAATCTGATTCGGAAATCATCCCGAGCCGAAACAGATGTTCTTCGACAAACTGTTTCCAGGACTTCCAGTAAGTCCCACCGGGAGCGTCGAGACACACGATGGGATGCAGGCGCGCCTTGCCGGTCTGAATCAGGGTCAGTGCCTCGAAGATCTCGTCCTGTGTCCCCACTCCACCTGGCATTCCCACCGCGGCATCGGCCTCCTTCACAAAGGCGAGCTTGCGGGTGAAAAAGTAGTTGTAGTCGATCAATTTGGGATCACCTGCGATGAACTCATTGGCTGCCGCTTCGAATGGGAGCGTGATATTGAGACCAAAGCTGTTCTCGGCCGTAGCCCCCTCGTTGCCAGCAGCCATGATTCCCGGCCCTGCACCGGTGATGGTCATGAAACCTTCTGCGGCCATACGACGGGAAAACTCCACCGCAGTCTGGTATTCCTTCTCCTCCGGCTTGGTGCGAGCGGAACCAAAAATAGCCACCTTGGGGCGTCCGCGGAAATTTTGAAAAATCTCACTCGATTTTCGCATCTCCTTGAGCGCCCGGTTGGCGAGTTTCAAGTCCCCTTGATCGGTCACGCCTTTTGCCATTCCAACCGCCGTGGCAATCATTTCGGAAAGAAGACAGAAATCATCCACACCATCGACAGACTTGGCGAGATCAAGGATCCGCTCATCAAGATCTTTGTCGCCGGTGGAGTCCACAAAGTTGCAAACGAGGTCGGGCACCATCCCGGCAGTGAGGTCACGATTGATCGGCGGCCGCCTTCTCCTTTTCCGAGCCATGTTGATGAGAATGCCCGCTTTCGCCCTACCTGACAAACCTCCACTCTTGCAATTTGCGAGAAAACCTCCCAAGACTCCGCCCGTGGCCACCACCAAAACAGACGACCTGAGAATCGAAGGAATTCATCCCCTGATTTCCCCTGCCGTTCTCGCCTACCAACTTCCTCTCAGCGAAACCGCTGCCGCCATGGTGGCCTCCACCCGTCGAGAGGCTGCCGAGATCTTGAAAGGAAACGATGACCGCCTCCTCGTGGTCGTAGGACCGTGCTCGATCCACGACCCCGAGGCCGCCCTTGAATACGCCGGAAAGCTCAAGGTTGCCGCCAAAAAATACTGTGACGACCTTCTTGTCGTAATGCGGGTCTACTTTGAGAAACCCCGGACCACTGTCGGCTGGAAGGGACTCATCAACGATCCCGGGCTCAACAACTCATTCGACATCAATCGCGGACTTCGGCTCGCCCGAGAGCTGCTCCTAAAACTGGCTGAAATGGACGTTCCGGCAGGCACCGAGTTTCTTGATGCCATCTCACCCCAGTATTACGCCGACGTCATTTCTTGGGGAGCCATCGGGGCCCGAACCACCGAATCACAAGTTCACCGGGAACTGGCTTCCGGCCTTTCCATGCCGGTGGGATTTAAAAACGGAACCGGCGGGTCGATCCAAATCGCACTCGATGCGATTGGGGCGTCCTCTAAGCCACACCATTTTCTCTCGGTCACGAAACAAGGGGTTTCGGCCATTGTCACCACCTCTGGAAACGACAGCTGCCACCTGATTCTACGAGGGGGCAAAAGTGGGCCAAACTTCACCGCGGAGGAGATTACACCCGTCACCGCACGACTCCGCGAAACCGGGCTACCCGAACAACTCATGGTTGATTGCTCGCACGGCAATTCCAACAAAGACTATCGCAACCAACCTACGGTAGCCGCCGACCTTTGCACGCAAATTGCCGGTGGCTCCAAAGCGATCGCCTCGGTCATGATCGAATCCAACCTGGTGGAAGGAAACCAAAAGATCTCGGACGAGATGACCTACGGCCAATCCGTCACCGATGCCTGCATCAACTGGGAAACCACCGAAGAAGTCCTCGAAGGATTTTCGAAAGCAGTGCAAGCAAGACGCGGCTTATCATGACGAAAGAGGATGTCATCCGGGATCTTACAAAGAAACTGGAAACTCGAATCTCCGTCCTCAAATCTGCCCTTGCTGAAACAACCGAGAACGCCATTGGCGAAGAGACCCGGTCGGAAGGAAAATACGATACCCGGGCCATTGAAGCCTCCTATCTGGCTGAGGCTCAGCGAGAGCAGCTCACCCTAGCGGAAGAAGCACTGACCCGCTTCCAGGGATTCGATTTTCCGGCCTTTGACTTTGACGCAGAAGTGGCATCGGGCGCCCTAGTGGAAGTCGAACAAGACGGCAAAATCTGCTTTTACCTCCTTGCCCCGACCGGTGGCGGTCTGATCACGGAATATCTCGGTTGCGAAGTCACGGTTCTGAGCCCGGAATCCCGCTTATCTGATGATCTTCTTGGTCGGAAACTCGGAGAAGCGATCCCCCGCCCGCCCTTGACGATCACCGGCGTCGAATAAACGGCCCCTCTGGTTTTTCAACTTGGCATTGAATCAGAGCAATCCTAGCCTCGCGCGCCTTACGAGCATTCGTCCTTTCCTGTCATGCCGCTTCTTCGTACATGCCGAGTATTCATCCTCCTCGCTTGTCTCCTTCCTCTTCAGGCCGCGCTAGTAGAGTGGAAAGTCAAGGAATACCGTGGCTCCAAATATGTGCCGCTGAGCCAGGTCAAGGATTTCTACAAGATGTCCACCATGGCAAAAGAGGGGAACTACATCACTCTCAAAAACACCGAAGTCACAATGAAGTTTCGGGTGGGAGGTCAGGAGGTCCTGATGAACAATGTGAAGTTCATCTTCAGTCACAACATGGTTCTCCTTGGGACCTATCACATCTCGGTCACGGACCTTCTCAAAGTCATCGACCCAGTTCTCAGGCCCTACAAGATCAAGGAAGCGAAAGCCTTTGATACTGTCATCATTGATCCGGGGCATGGAGGTCAGGATGCCGGGGCGGTCAATGATCTGGGGACGGAGGCCGAATACAACCTCAAGGTAGCCCAGCTGTTAGCCGAACACCTCAGACGTAAAAAATACAAGGTAATCATGACCCGGAATGACAACCGATTCATCAGCCTTCAAGATCGGGTCAAAATGGCCAATCAGAAAGAGAATGCGATCTTCATCAGCATCCACTTCAACTCGGTGGGTTCCCGGGGACGTTCCCAGGCCCGCGGGATCGAAACCTTCACTCTGTCCCCCACGGGAGTCGCACACTACGGGCGAACTCTCAAGGATTCGGATTTCAAGAAACTCACGGGCAATGCACAGGACTCAGCCAACATCGCCCTTGCCACGGCAGTTCATTGGGGCAGCTTGCAACTGCTCGCTCGCGCGAACCTGACTGTCCCCGACCGAGGCATTCGCCGCGCACGATACAGTGTTCTCACCGGAATCAAACATCCCGCCATTCTCTTCGAAGGTGGTTTCATGAGCCACCCCAACGAGAAGTGGCTCATTCACAACCCAAAATACCAGCGCACCCTCGCCAGAGCGATTTCCGATTCCATCTCCTTCTATCGTAAGGCCACCCTTCAAAAGGTGGGCACTGCAAAAAGGTAGTCGGCAAGGAGCCCGTTTACATGAGCGAATTGTAACAGGCAGGCGCTTTTGTTCCCGGCCCAAACGGCGAACGACCGGTACTCGATGGCGATCGTGCAGAGATCCGCCTTACCCCTCGAATATTGGAACGAGCCGCGAGGAGTGATCAAGATCGGGGAAGCCAGTTTCCACCCGACACTACTCCGCAATAAATCATCATGGAAGATCTCGATATCCGGAGCGGTCGTTCTCCGTTAGGATTTGCCGATGATCGCAGCTTTTGAGTGGAAATCCGTCATCCGAAGGAACGGGTTGGTCGTTTGATCCAAGTTTTTTTGTTTATGACCCGACTGAACAGGTTACCCTGTCAAATCAACTCAGTATGAAACTCCCTTCTTCCCATCTGGCACCCCTGCTCATTGGCCTGAATCTCGTCCTACCAACATCGGCCAATGTCATCATCTCCGAGTTCCTCGCTGCCAACGACACGATCCAAGTTCCGAACGCGGTCTCGGGGAGATTCGATGACTGGGTCGAGCTTCAAAATCCAACGGAAACCGACGAAGATCTCAGTGGCTGGCATCTGACTGATGATCCGTCCGAACCCAATGCCTGGACTTTTCCAGACGGCACCATCCTGCCTGCCAATAGTTTCCTGGTTGTTCTAGCCACCGGGGATGGATTTCCGGATGCCAATGGCAATCTTCGCACCAATTTCCGCCTTTCCAGCGGAGGAGAAAACATCCTTCTGATCCGACCCGATCTTTCGGTAGCCTCGGAATTTGGTTCCTCAGGCACACCTTACCCCGGACAATCTCCGGATATCTCATACGGTCTTCACCCCAATACAGGCCAAACAGTCTTCTTTGAAACCCCCACCCCTGGCACGGCTAACGATCCGGATGGACTGGCCCGGGTCGAGGAACTTACAGTCTCTCCCCGGCGGGGGCTTTACCAGTCCGCACAGACCATCACGCTCAGCACCACAACTCCCGGCGCGACCATCTACTACACCTCCGATGGCAATCCTCCTCTAAATTCTAGCGGCAACCCCACGCCATCGGCAACCGCCTATTCCAGACCGATCTCGATCTCGCAAACAACCGTAATTCGCTCGGCCGCCATGGCCCCGGGCCTTTCGCCCAGCAACGAACAAGCCCACACATACCTTCTCTTCGATATCGATAATGCCAACCCTGACGGTACCGATACAGGTGGATTAAATCTTTCCTTTCTCCAACAAACCCAGCCCCCGGGATACGGCAATCTTTCCTCCGGTGACTATAACATGGATCCCGACATCACCCGGTCCACCAGCCCATCGGCCGGTCATGGCGGTCTCACTGTCGCTCAAGCCATGCTCGAGGGATTGCGCGAAGCACCCGCGATCTCAATCTCAATGCCGCCCCAGGACTTTGTCACGATCTACGCCAATTCCCAGCAACAAGGGATTGCCTGGGAGCGGGCTTGCTCCGCCGAATTCATCCCTGGAATCAATGATAGCCGGTCCGATTTTCAGGAGCATTGCGGTCTTCGCGTTCAAGGGGGTGCGAGCCGGATTCCCAATCGATCGCCGAAGCACTCCCTTTCATTTCGCTTTCGCGAAATTTACGGACCCGGCCGCCTTAATCAGGCTCTCTTTCCCAGCAGCGAGGTCACCAATTTTAACTCAATCGCCCTGCGCGCCGGCTACAACAATTCCTGGATTCACAGTGATGGCAACCAGCGATCGCGTGGTTCGATGATCCGTGACCAGTGGATGCGCGAGAGCATCTCCGACATGGGGAACAAGGATGCCGGTGAAGGATTCCTGGCTCACGTTTTCGTCAACGGCCTTTACTGGGGACTTCACAACATTTGCGAACGCCAAGACAATGTGCACTACGCCAACCACAACGGGGACGACAGCGATCTTATCGATGCCCGTAACGGAGCCACTTATGTCAATGGGAATTCGGCTGCCTGGAATGCTATGCGTTCAACCGTGGCAGGCCGAAACTGGGAGGAAATTCAACAAGTGGTCGACATCGACTCCTACATCGATTTCCAAATCATTCAGCGCTACGGGGGAAACCGGGATCTCAAGGTCGATGGCAACTGGCGGGCCGCCGGAGGGGGGGCATTTGACGACCCCACAGACATGGCTCCATGGAAACTCTACTCATGGGATGGCGAACGTGTTCTCGAAAGCCCTACCGAATCATCCGTCCCACGTGATCCGATGGACATCAGGGGAATCCTGGAAGGTATGCCGGAATATCGACAGCGCTTTGCCGACCGAGCCTACCGTCACTTCACCGGCGACGGCGCGCTCACTCCAGAAAAATGCCGAGCCCGCTGGGAAAAATACGCCACCGCCATCGACAAGGCGGTCCTCGCCGAGGCCGCCCGCTGGGGCGATCATCGTCGTTCCAATCCCTACGACCGGGGCGAATGGCTGGCCGAACAAAACCGGCTCTACAACTCTTACTTTCCAGTCCGAAGCAATAATGTGATCAATGCTCTTCGCGGATCCGGCCTCTACCCAACCACTGACCCTCCCGTCTTTTCCATCAACGGACAACCATCGGATGGTGGTTACGTCGGCGGAAAAAACACACTTGGGCTCTCGAGTGAAGAGGGCACAATCTACTACACTGAGGATGGAACCGACCCGCGCCTTCCTGACGGCAGTATCAACCCCAACGCCATCAGCCTGAACCCGGGCGGAGTGCCCGAAACCCTTTTTGACTTCGAGTCTACTGGTTGGAGTTATCTCACCAACGGCGTGGCCCAGTCGGACAGCGATGTCGTT
>JBMYLT010000026.1:30548-47811 GCA_049596615.1 Akkermansiaceae bacterium
CATACAACAACAACGACTGGAAACACCCTGATTTCAACGACGCTTCCTGGAACGCCGGCCAAGGACTATTGGCCGGAGAGATTTCGACTGCCATTAGCGGCCGCACCGCGAACACCGTGTTCACTCTCAACTCCCCCAACGGGCGGGTCACCACCGCCTACTTTCGCAAGGAGTTCCAGGTCACCGACGCCGCCGGGGCCTCCACTTTCGACCTCTCTATTATTCGTGACGACGGGGTCATCGTCTACCTTAACGGTCGCGAGATCTTCCGCGAAAACATGCCCGCCGGGACGGTCGGATATGCCAACCTCGCTGCCGGGAATGCGAGCGAAACTCAGATCCTTGAACACAGCCATTCCTTGGCGCCGGGTGAACTTCTGGAAGGAACCAACGTCCTCGCCATCGAAGTCCACAATGCTACCGTCCGAAGCAATGACCTCGGAATCGATGTCTCGGCTGGGGTCTCGCGTGCCAATCTGGTTTTAAATCAATCGGGCCAATTGATTGCCCGCACCAGAGACGGTGCTTCTTGGTCGGCTCCCGCTACCGGACTTTTCTTAATCGAAGAACCAGCCAGCTCCAGCAATCTGGCCATTAGCGAAATTAACTACCATCCCCGTGATCTCACCTTAGTGGAATTCGATACGGCCCGCCCAACCATCATCGAAAGTGCGGAAGAGTTTGAATTTCTCGAACTCAGGAACAAAGGAACCGAATCTCTCAATCTGGGCGGCGCCAGTTTGGTGGACGGCGTGACCTTCGACTTTGACCTCCAGGTCCTCGATCCCGGCGAACACCGCTTGCTTGTCCGAAATCGCGACGCCTTTCTGCTCCGCTACGGAACAGAGGCCGAAGACAAAATTCTCGGGACTTTTGAAGGCGGTCTCGATAACGGAGGTGAGACTCTCGCCATCGTCGATTTTGAAGGAACATCTATCATTTCCTTTGCTTACGACGATACCGGAGCCTGGCCTTCGCGTCCCGATGGTGATGGTTCCTCACTGGAATTGGTCGACGGGACAATCTCCGTAGGCGATCCCTCTAACTGGAAACCCAGCGTCGTTTTTCATGGGTCACCGGGTTTCGAAGGCCCCCTTTCCGATCAGCGAATCGTAATCAACGAGGTTTCATCAAATTCAACCGCTGACTTTATCGAGCTTCACAATCCGACCGCTTCCCCTATCGACTTGACGGGATGGTTTCTCACGGATCGCAAGTCAGTCTATCAAGCCTACACCCTACCACCGGTCATTCTCGAGCCTTCCGGATACCTCACCATTCCAGCTACGAGCTTTGAAGACTCTCCCGCAAAACCGATTACCAACTACGCACCCATTCCCGATCTACCCTACACCCTTGTCACTTCCGCAAATCACGGACTCCAGAACGGCGATGTCATTACCATTGATGGCTATGGCGGGGTCTCGGACTTTAATGGGAGCTCCGATGTCTTTCTGGTCGATGCCAATGTTTTTGTGATTAATGGAACAGCGGTTGACAATCATCCCGTAAAAGGAAGCTGGAAAAAGGGGCGCCCCTTTGGGCTCAGCGGAGGTAACGGGGACACCCTCTGGCTCCTTGAAGGAGACTCAAATCGTAATCCGCTGGCCTTTGTCGATCGAGTCGACTTTGCGGCCGCCGACCCCGATCGCACGCTGGGACGTTGGCCCGATGGAATGGGCGCAAACACCCTTTATTCCATGACTGCCAGCACCTCCGGTGCAGCCAACAGCGGACCGCTGATCGGGCCGGTGGTGATCTCGGAAGTCAGTTACGACGCCCAGAGTATTGACTCACGGGAGTTCGTGGAACTGACCAATACCGGAACAAACTTGGTCTCTCTGAACCAATGGCGACTCCGGGGAGGTTTAGATTTTGATTTCAACGGGTCTCATTCCCTGTCGCCCGGCCAATCCTTGGTGGTCGTTTCCTTTGACCCCCTAACCCAGACCGCCTTGGCAGATGACTTTCGATCCCACTTCGGAATCCCGAGTAATGTGCTCTTGCTGGGACCAGCCACGGACGGGCCGCTGAATGATACCGAAGGCACAGTCAGACTGCAAACAGCCGGCCCAGCCCCAGCCTTCGGTCAAATCATCGCAGACGAAGTCCGCTATCTTTCCGAAGCTCCCTGGCCGATGGCGGATAACGGGAACTCTCTCACCCGACTTTCTTCCCTTGGCTTCGCCGGGTTCCCCGAATCATGGTCAAGCGATTTACCCACTCCCGGTACCTTCGTTGCTGGGGAAAACTATCAGACCTGGGCCGCCACC
The DNA here is from genome assembly GCA_049596615.1 of Akkermansiaceae bacterium. GTDB lineage: Bacteria > Verrucomicrobiota > Verrucomicrobiia > Verrucomicrobiales > Akkermansiaceae > SW10. Next base: position 32,822 of record JBMYLT010000026.1, read on the forward strand.
AATGGTGTTGGTTCGGAAGATGATGATGATGATGGTGACTCACTGAAGAACTTCCTTGAATACGCCCTGGGAACCAACCCCAACCAACTCACTGTTCTCCCTCCAGTCATGTTTGATGGAGACACGGGCACAATCACTTTTCCTTCCCATCTCACCCGCACCGGGTTCGAGTTGATTTTCGAAACCTCGCCCGATTTGGTCGACTGGACCATTCGCCAAACGATTTCATCCGATAACAATGGATCGATCCAAATTAACAGCTACTCATTCAGCCGCTCCGAAAATCCAGCACTCTTCTGGCGGCTGACCGCAGGGTCGACTGGAGGCTAGAATCAAGACCGCAAGAGCAACACAAAGCAAGCCCCAGGTCCGTCAACATGAACCGCTTGGTAAATTTTGCTCTTTTCACAAGGACACCATAAGCAGATCCCAAGAGCCGTTACGTAAAAGGGAGGTAAAGCGTTCCTTGCCAGATTTGAGGCGATGGTTTGAACTGTCCCGAGCACTTTATGAAATTCGGAATCATCGGAGCCGGCATGATCGGCCACTTCCACGCCAAAGCCATCACCGCCATGACCGGTGGCACCCTCCACTCGGTTTTTGATCTTCGTCAGGAAGCGGCCGACAAACTCGCCGGGGAATACGGTGCCACCGCCTACTCCGACATGGCGGATTTTCTCGCCGATGAAGAACTCGAAATCGTCACCGTGGGCACCCCCAGTGGAGCACACCTTGACCCGACTCTGGCCGCTCTGAACGCCGGCAAACATGCTATCGTGGAAAAGCCGCTCGAGATCACCACCGAACGGATCGACCAATTGATTGAAGCCGCGGCCAAGAATGGCAAGACCCTCGCGGCGGTTCTCAATCGACGTTTTCATCCGGGCATGGATGCCTTCAAGAAGGCCGCAGAAGAAGGACGCTTTGGCACCCTCGCTTCGGCTTCGGCTTACATTAAATGGTATCGCGACCAAGCTTACTACGACTCCGCCGGATGGCGGGGCACCTGGGCCCTCGATGGCGGTGGCGCCCTCATGAACCAGTCCATCCACACCGTCGATGCTCTTATCTACCTTGCCGGTCCGGTCAAGAGTGTGCAAGCCAACACCGTCTGCCTGGCTCACGAGCGGATTGAAGTCGAAGACCACTGCGTTGCGATCCTCGAGTTTGAAGATGGAGCCCATGGTGTAATTGAAGCCTCCACCTGCACCTGGTCAGCCGACGGCCACCCTGCACGGGTCCAGCTCGCAGGCACTGGAGGATCGGTCTTCCTCGCCGATGAGGCTTTTGAAATGTGGGATTTCAAGGAAGAGAAGCCAGAAGATGCCGAAATCAAAAGCACCCTCATGAAAGGCCAAGAAGGAGGTCTCGGAGCCAACGATCCCAGCGCCATCAATTTCTACCAACACCAGCGCAACTTTGAGGAAGTGGTTACCGCGATCGCCGAAGGCCGCGATCCCAGCACCTCTGCCACCGAAGCCCGCAAGTCGGTGGAAGTGATTACTGCGATCTACGAAAGCGCTCAAAACGACGGGAAGAAGATCTTCCTGTAAGCGGCTCGGGTCCGCCTCAAACCGCAAGGTCAGGTTTCCAGCGCTTGCGTTGGAAACAATCCTGATGTTGCTGGAGGCAACTTATGAAAAAGATCATCGTTCTTCTTTCTGCTCTAGCCTCCCTGTTGACTGGCCAAACGATTCCCGTCTACGACCTCTCGGGCCAGCTTTCGGAAAGCGGCAATGTCTCCGGGGGACTCCTTGACCTGAGTTTCTCGACCGAAAGGCCCCTCACCCATTTCGACCTAGTCCGATCGCTCTCACGGGCCGCAACAGACGAGAAGGTTCCCGCAGTGGTTCTTGAAGTCGAACAAGCTGGATTTTCCCAAGCTCAGCTGCAGGAAATTTCACGGAGTCTCAAGGTCATCCGCAATGCCGGAAAAGACGTTTGGATCTACACCGAAAATCTCAACGCCAAGACCGCCCAGCTCGGCGCCCATGCCAACCACCTCGTACTCATGCCCGGCGGCTCGGTTTCCCTGACCGGACTTTTTGCCGAGAGCTTTTATTTCAAGGGCCTGCTCGACAAGGTCGGTGTCACCGCCCACGTCGTTCACATCGGCGACTTTAAGTCTTTCGGGGAATCCTATTACCGCAACGGTCCTTCCGACCCGGCCCGCAAACAAAACGAGGAGCTTTATGATGCCCTGTTTGCGCAAATGAAAAACACTATCGCCGAGGGACGAGGAATTGCTCCGGGATTACTCAACAAGCTCATCAACCAAGGGTTCATCACGCCCAAGGAAGCACTCAAGTCCAAACTAGTGAACGACCTGCAATACCGCACCGGATTCATTGACACCGTCCGGAAAAAATATGGTAAGGACGCCAACTTCGATAACAGCTACGAGCTCCCTGATCTTTCCGGACCCCAAATCGACGGCTTCATGGATCTCTTCAGCCTCATCCTTTCGGGAGACAAAAAGGATCGCAAACGTTCTCCCTACCTCGCGGTAGTCGTGCTTGAAGGTGGAATCACTGATCAGTCGGTCGCTCCCGTTCGCACCGAAATTCTGAAAGCCCGCGAGGACAAAAACTGCCGTGGCCTTATACTTCGTATCGACTCCCCGGGAGGCTCGGCTCTCGCTTCGGAAGTCCTCTGGGAAGCCACCTCAAGGTTCAATGAAACCGGCAAGCCTTTCGTGGTTTCCATGGGTGGCGTAGCGGCCAGCGGCGGATACTATGTCGCTTCCGGAGCCGACAAGATTTTTGCCGAAAGCGGGACCATCACTGGATCAATCGGAGTGGTCGGGATGAAACTAACCTTTGGCGACCTCCTCGCCGACCTCGGAGTTAGCACCCACAACTACAAGCGGGGCAAGCACGCCGACCTCTACAACACCAACCACCCTTTTAGTGCCGAAGAAGAGAAGATCATTCGGGACTCCATGCTCGATGTCTACAGCCTCTTCAAAAAGAGAGTGACCGAAGGTCGGGGTAAGAAACTCACCGACGATCTCGAGAATCTGGCCGGCGGCCGGGTTTACGGCGGAGACCAGGCTCTCAAGCATGGTCTGGTTGATGAAATCGGCGGACTCAACGAAGCAATCAAACACGCCGCCAAGCTAGCTAAATTGGCGAATTACGAAACTCATCTTCTACCGGAACCCTCACCCCCCCCTCGACGGACTTTTCGGCTCTCCGGAACCTCGGGGCAAGGACGACGAGTTCATCACTGTCAAACCCATCGCAAAGCCATTCTTTCAACTTCGGAACCAGCTTCAATCCCTTCCTGGTCTTCGGCTTCTCCCGCCTCACCAGCAACTGGCACTCGCCCAAGCTCTCAAGGAACTGGCATCGATCCACCATCACCAGATCCGCCTGGTGGCTCCGCCACTTCCAGCACTGCGCTAGGCACCATTCACTCCACGATCTTCAATCCATCGCTCGAGAGCGGTGGGTGATCCTGAATGAACTGCACGATATCATCGACCTCATCACTGAGAAAAAGATAGTCTTGGTAATGTCTCCCCTCCGAAACTGTCTGAATGGTGTTCCAGAGCGGTGTCTCCTTAGTGTAGCGTTCCGTTCCCAAAAAAACCATCGGGCTTATCTCCTCGTGACTGGCGTAGTGGTTCTGGCAGGCATCCTGAAAGATTTCCTGGGTGGTTCCCGCCCGTCCGGGAGCAAAAATAATTCCGTGACGGGCAATCGTCAGCAGCCCGTCCTCGCGAATACTGTTTGAAAAATACTTGGCGACATGTAGCGAAAACGAATTGGTCGGTTCGTGCCCATAAAACCAAGTCGGAATGGCCACACTGGAATGCCCTGACGGATATCTCTCAATCACCCGGTTGGCCGCTTCCTGATACCCTTCGTTTGTATATTTTGGTGCGGAAGCGAGATCATCGAGGATCGCCTCAAGCTCACCTTCATCGAGATCGGCAAGATAGGCACCGAGGTTAGCAGCTTCCATGATTCCCGGCCCTCCACCACTCGCGATGAAGTAACCCTCGGCCGTCAGCCGACGCGCCAGGTGAGCCACTTTCCGAAAAGACGGATCATCACGACCAGTGCTGTGCCCACCCATGATCGCGACCACCTTTTTGACCCCATCCTTTTCCACCCGTCCCTCGAGAAGATCAGTTAATCCATCATCGATGGCATGATCGTGGAGACGCTCCGCGAGAGCCTCCACGATATCGGGTTCCTTTTTCCCGTGGGCCACGAAATGATCGTAGATCCGTTTATCGACGCTCAGGTCCTCCTCCTCGCTCCAGCCCTCCATCAATTCGTCACGAGTATAGAGTTCGGGGCGATAGGGGTTGTAAGGTAAATCAGGGAATTTGGGGAAAACAAGCGCTCCTCGCTCCACCAAATCACACACCGAAACCTGGGTCGGAAACCGGCACCCCAAAAAGACCGCACCGGCCAACTTCATCTCACTCCACGGCAACTCGACTTTGGTAAGGTCCAGGCCTTGAATCACGGTGCAGTTCAAATTCGTCCCGAGACGAACAAGATGCCCCAGTGAATCCAACTCACGAACAACTGAGCAAGTCATGATTCTATCACTTTGGGCTTCAAGACTCCCACGTAGGGAAGATTGCGATAATTGCCATCGAAATCGAGACCGTATCCCACCACAAATTCATCTCCGATCTCAAAGGCCGAGTAGTCCGCCTCCACATCAGCCGCCCGCTCCTTATCCTTGGTGAGAAGTACGCAGGTTTTCACCTCGCGTGCTCCCATCGTACGAAGTTTCTCCGAGACCGCCGCGAGAGTTCGGCCCGTATCGAGAATGTCATCAAGTAAAAGAACACAACGACCGGAGACATCAGGGAGAACCTGATCGAGAAAATCAACCTTCCCCGAGCTTTCCGTGCCGCCGTGATAACTGGCCACGCTGAGGCATTCGATCTCAAGTTTGAGAGGCACCCGACGCAAAAGGTCGGCCATGAAAACCAGAGCTCCTTTTAAAATGGCCACCACCTGCAGACTCTCCTCCCCCGCGAAGTCCTCCTCCACTTTGCGAGCAATCACTTCTAACCTTCTCCCAATCACCTCCTCCGCGATCAGAACCTTTTCGATGTCTTCATGCATGGAAGGAGGCTAGAGACTTGAAACCCGAAAGCAAGGAAGTGGCACACCTCGGCAAAAGATCTTCGTTCACTTCGGCTTGAGGAAAACTTCAACGATCGATTCAGTATTGCGGTCGATTGAGACCTTCACAGACTCGAATCCTTTGCGTGAAATCTCCGCTCTTGTTCCACCTAACGCATAGCCTTTGAGCCCAAAAGCTACCTGATCAGAAGGAGCGGACTGCTGGCACTACGTGCTGTCATCCAGCCAGGCACTTAAAGCTCGTCAAAATTGAAATCAGGAAGGTGTAGGCTCGCATCTTTTCAACGACCTCCCCCGCCAGACCACGATCTGACGCAGCCCCAAGGGACCCCAAAAGCAATTAACTGCAATCAAAATCAAAATAGGACCACTCTTACAAATGACCGACCAGCCTCTGGTGATTGATTGAAGAACAAATCGAAGACCAAAAGAAAAAGCGGCACCTCTCATGGGAGAAGTGCCGCTCTAGATTCGATGAAACGCACTTAGCTGATCAACTCAGGCCAGTCTTCGGTGTGGAAGAACTCGCCTTCGGGCTTGTCGAGACGCTCGTAGGTGTGGGCGCCGAAGAAGTCGCGCTGGGCCTGAAGCAGGTTGGCCGGGAGACGCTCGGAGCGATAGCTGTCGTAGTAAGCGAGAGACCCGGAAAAACTGGGAGCCGGAATGCCGTTCAGGGCGGCCAGACTAACCACCTCCCGCCAGTTTTGCTGGGCCGAAGTGAGAATCTCGGTGAAGAAGGGAGCGAGCATCAGGTTGGTCGGAGCATCGGTTTGATAGGCCTCAGTGATGCGGTTGAGGAAGCGAGCGCGGATGATGCAGCCACCGCGCCAGATCTTGGCGATCTCGCCAAGATTGAGTTCCCAGCCCTTCTCGGCCCCCACCTTGGAGATAAGGTCGAGTCCTTGTGCATAAGAAACAATCTTGGAAGCATAGAGGGCATCGCGCACCTTAGTGACGAGCTCTTCCTTGGTCATCGATCTAAGGTCAAAGTCGTTGTTGCAAGGTCCCTGAAGAATCTTAGAGGCATCGATCCGCTGGGCGCGCATCGCAGAAAGAATTCGGGCTTCTACAGAAGCGCCGATGGTCGAAAGCGGCACCGCGTGCTCAACTGCTTCCATCATGGTCCAGCGACCGGTCCCCTTTTGTCCTGCTTTGTCGACGATGAGGTCGACGATATATTTTCCGGTTTCCGGGTCGATCTGTTTGAAGATATTGGCGGTGATCTCGATAAGGAAGGACTCGAGGTCGCCGGCATTCCAGTCGGCAAAAATATCGGCCAGCTCTTCGTTGCTAAATCCAGCCGCCTTGAAAATGTTGTAGGCCTCGCAGATCAACTGCATGTCGCCGTATTCAATGCCGTTGTGAACCATCTTGACGAAGTGTCCGGCACCGCCCTCCCCAATGTGAACCACGCAGGGTTCGTCATCCACTTTGGCGGATATACTCTCAAAAATGGGCTTCATCACCTCCCAAGTAGAAGCTGGTCCGCCGGGCATAATGGAAGGCCCTTTAAGAGCGCCTTCTTCCCCACCGGAAACGCCGGCCCCAATGAACCGAAAACCGGCCTCACCGACATACTTGTCGCGTCGTTCGGTGTCGGTGTAGAGCGAGTTACCGCCATCGATGATGATATCGTCGGGATCAAGAAGAGGTATTAGGGATTCAATGACCGCATCGACCGGGCGACCAGCTTGCACCATGATCTGGATCTTCCGGGGTGTGGCAAGGGACTCCACGAACTCCTCGAGTGATTGGCAACCCACGAGATTGCGTCCGGGATTCTCCCCGATGAACTCGGTCATCTTGGAAGTAGTCCGGTTGTATACCGAAACCTGGAAGCCGCGGCTTTCCACATTGAGCACGAGGTTCTGACCCATCACGGCCAGACCAATCAGTCCGAAGTCACTTTTCTTTTCCATGGCAATATCCCGCAGGTCTCGCAGGGGCTAAGGCCCCTAGCGAACTCCCATCGAAAAGGCAAATGCAATTTGTTAACTGAGGAGGCGATGGGCTTCCTCGACATCCCGGGCAATCTGGCCGGTGAGTTGCTCGACCGATTCGAACTTCTGTTCCTCCCGGAGCTTGCGAAGAAAGCCCACCTCCAGCTTCCAACCGTATTCCATTGGGATCTCATCCGAGAACAGGTGGACCTCAAGCGACCGCTGCCCCGAGTCGTTCACCGTGGGTCGTGTCCCGATGTTAGCGACTCCGGGCATCCCGTTCCCTTCAATCAGATAAACACCATTGGGCAGAAGCTGTTCGTCCTGAACGGCAACATTGGCGGTCGGAAATCCAATGGTGCGGCCCAACTGCCTCCCCTTCACCACCTCCCCAAAAACCGAATACGGGCGCCCGAGTAAGGCTGCCGCTCCCTCGAGATTGTTTCCCTTGAGGAGCTCTCGAATTCGAGTACTGCTGATTCTTTCACCAGCGAGAGTCACCGCACCGACTTCCACGACTTCCACGCTGGTTCCCTGCGCCCACTCAGCGAGCTTTGTCATCGTCCCCTGCCGTCCTTTGCCAAAACTCCAATCACCGCCGGCCGCTAACCGGCTTGCTTCACACGAGAACAACTCGTTCGCGAAATCGCGGGCCTCTCTGGAGGCGAACTCAGGGGTGAATTCCATCACCACCATGAAATCAACGCCCAACCTCTCAAAAATCAGTTTCTTGTGCTCCAAGCCGGCCAAGATCCTCCGAGGCGCCCGCTCCGGCGCCAGGATCTGGACCGGATGAGGATCAAAGGTCAAAATACCCAGCCGGGAAAACCCCCTGGCGGCATCCAAAACAGCCTGGTGGCCCAGGTGAACGCCATCGAAAACTCCCAGTGCCAAGCCAAAGTCGCCGACCTCTTCGGTCAGCCCGCCGCAATGACGATAAATTCGCACGGCCAGAATGAAGTCAGGACCAGTCCCACTGTCAACGAGCTATCGACGTCGCTTTTTCCGCAGGTAAGGCGGAATATCGAGATCCTCTCCGTCTTTGGAAACATTGGGCTCTTCTCCGTCAAACCTCCCTTTCGGCACACCCTCGAGAAGCAATTCGCCCTGTCCACTCGACTGCCTTTTTGATTTCGAAGCGCGGGTCTTCGCCTCGGCAACTGGCCCTTCTTGCACTTCCTCGACAACCGGCTCATCGCTGACCAGATCGGTTTCAGGCTCCTCTACCACTTCTTCCGTCTCCACTTCCTCCTCAACGAACTTCAATCCCGGAGCAGCCATTTCATCGAGTTCATCAGGCTCAAGATCATATTCCACGGACAAATCCTCCCCCACTTCCTCTTCTTCGGCCTCCTCTGATTCCTCGTCTTCCTCATCGACCAACGTCAGGTGAGGCTCGTTAGCGGTCTCGTTTACTTCTTCTTCAGCGACTTCATCTTCTTCCTCGGCGTCTTCGACGACCTCTTCGACCTTCTCCACTTTCACCTCCTCCTCGACCGGCGAGGTCATCTGCAATCTCTCCTCGGGCAAAGCACTGATCACGGTGACGCTCAAGGCATCCTTCATCTGGCGGTCTGTGGCCGCTCCAAACAATAAATGGGCCTCGTTCGGAATATGCTTGGTCAGCCCCTCCATCAGGAGCTCCACTTCGTAAAGCGTCATATCTTCACCCCCGCAAATATGGACCAGCACGGTGGTGGCATCGGCAAGCAAGGCTCCCCGGTCCAAAAGCGGGCTGTTTAAGGCTGCTTTCAAAGCGGACTGGGCCCGATTTTCGCCGCGTCCCAGACCAGATCCAAAGAGGCAGCGGGAACGGGTCGTCTTCAAGGCGGACATCAACTCGTCGAGTCCCACGTTAATCAATCCCGGGCGCAGAACCAGCCGGGAAACCGCCGTGATGCTGTCGGAAATCATGCGATCGGCGGCCGAAAATGCCTCATGCACCCCTTGCTTTGGTAGGACCAGCTCACCCATGCGGCCGTTGTCAAAGGTTACCAAGGCATTTGCCAAAACGGCTAGTTGGTTAAGGGATTCCTCGGCCTGATGGCGTCGACGGCGGCCCTCGAAGGCAAAGGGCATGGTCGCAAAAACTACCACAAACGCCCCGGCCTCCCGCGCCAAACGCACCAGAATCGGAGCAGCCCCTGATCCCGTTCCTCCTCCGAGCCCAACACAGAGAAAGACAATCTGCCGATCTCTCAAAGAATCACGAATCTCATCCTCGGCCTCCAATATGGCCTTTTGTCCCAATTCCGGGTCTCCTCCAGACCCAAGTCCCTTGGTCAGATTCCGGCCCAACTGGATTTTTTCCCCGGCTACTGTGCCTGACAAGGTTCTCACGTCGGTATTGAGCGAGAGGAGTTCCGCCCCATCGATACCATCCAAAGCAACCCGGTCCAGCATGTTCAATCCTGCGCCCCCTAATCCAACGATCTTTACTGAACTTTCCGGAATGGTCTGCTGGCGATCTCTGGGATATTCAATCATTTCAGGTCGAAATTTAAGAATTGTTTACCAATCGCTCTAGTGTCCGACCAGCGAAAAAAACAAACAAAACCCGACTTAAAGTGTCGTTTTTGATGATCAAGTGAATGAAAAAATCTCGCTGGCATTCATGGTGCTTCTTTGACAGACTGGAGCACAAGCTTACTTAAACTACTAAGAGCTGTTTTTTCCCGATGCCCACTAACGTGATTCCCCCTTCCACCACAATTCCCGAAGACCTCCGCAAGCAGCTTGCCGAGTTCCAACGGGTTCTCTGGCGGATCAAGATCATGGAAGCTGTTCTCGCCGGGATTTTTGGCCTCATTTTTTCCTTCCTTTTTGTTTTTGCGATCGAACGCCAAGTGGAACTTTCCTCGCTCGTCCGATTGGGCATCCTGATTGCAGGCACCTCGCTGGCGGCCATTTTCGCCCCCTACTGGATTCGCCGCTGGGTCTACGGCCATAAGCGCGAAGAGCAGCTGGCCCGTCTGATCGCCAAAAAATTCCCCCGTCTCGGTGACCGGCTCCTCGGAATCGTAGAGCTTCAGGATCAGGATGAAGCCCGGGAATCACTCTCTCCGGAACTTCGAGCCGCCGCCATGGTCCACGTGGCCGCACAGGCCGCAAAACGCGACATGACCGAAGCCCTGCCTTATTCGAGGCACAAAAAGCTTACACTCGCCGTCACCCTAGGGACCGCCGCCATCATCTTCGGTTTCACGATTGCCCCGAAGGCCGGAGAAAACGCCTTTAAACGGTGGCTCATGCCCCTCTCCGACACAGAGCACTACACCTACACTCAGTTCGATGTCGATCGCATGCCCAATCCAAAAATCGTAGCTTTGGGAGAAAAATTCGATTTCGAAGCCCCTCTCAAGAAAGACAGCGACCAGAAGCCTGAAAAGGCCCGCGCCCGCTATGGTCAGCAACAGTGGATCTCGGCTACTATCGATGAGAACGGAGTTTACCGCTTCAAGTTCCCTGAGCAAGATGCCCAAGGGGTCATTACCGTCGAAGCCGGGGACGCCATGCACCAGATAAGGGTCGAACCTCAGGTCCGTCCTGAAAGCGACGGCTTCACCGGTATCGTCAAGCTTCCAGACTACCTTGAGCTCCCTCCCCGCGAAGTGAGTATCCGGACGGGCAGCCTGACCACCGTGGAGGGCAGCACCGTCACTCTCGAAGGCACCTTCTCCCGGGAACTGTCCTCGGCCACTGCCCGCCTCCTTCCTGAGAAAATCGAAGAGGAACTTATCCCTGAAACCGCCCCTCTCGAACCCACCACCCCCGAGGAACTCGAAGAACCCAAGACGGCTAAAGTCGAGGAGGTCAAAAAGGAAGGAATCGCCTTGGTGGACATGCCGGCTCCTAGCGACCTTGCCCTCGAAATCTCCGGCAAAACAATCAAGTCCAGCTCAATCGAACTCGGTCGTTTCCACGCCAAGGTCCCAGTCACCTGGACGGACATCAATGGCTTGGAGGGAGCCACCTCCTTCACGGTCCAACTTAAGACCGAGCAGGACATGGCGCCTTCCTGTTACACTCAAGGGGTGGACCGATTCCAGTTGATCCCAGTTGGCGAAGCCATCGAGTTTCAAATCCTCGCCGAAGATGATTTTGGCCTCAAGGAGATCGGCCTCAGCTGGGCCGGAGAGTTCACCGTGCCCACCGAAGGCGAACCCGCTAAAGGCAGCCAGATCTTCAAGAAAGGCTCTCCTTCCTCGGCACAACTCAGTGAAATCATCGTCTTTTCCCCCGAGGCCTATGGCATCACTCCACAACGGATCTTCTTGAAGGCCTACACACTCGATTACCGCCCGGGGAGCGAGAAGGTTTATTCCGAGCCAGTCGAAATCATCATTATGACCAAGGAACAGGAAGCCCAGGTCATTCAAAAGAAATTCGATGAAGTGATCGGTGAGCTTGAGGAAGCTGTGCGACGCGAAATCGAAAACCTCGACGCCAACGAGCGCATCGACCGTGAAAAGTCGGCTGAAGAACTTCAGGAACAAGACGCCCGCGACCGCCTTGCCGAAAGCGAAGGCAAGGAGACGGAGAATAAAGAAAAGATGGAGGAAGTTGCCAAGAAAATGGAGGACATCTTCAAACAAGCCGCCAACAACGGTGAGATCGATCCTAAGACGATGAAGAAGATGGCCGATGCCCTGAAGGACATGAAGGAGATGGCCGAAACCGACATGCCGGAAGTGGAGGGCAAACTTCAAGATACCCAAGAAAGCAACTCGACGCCGGAGAAAACCGAGAAAGACCTCAAGGAGGCCATCGAAAAGCAGAAGGAGTTGGTTGAGAAAATGAAGGAAACCATCCAGAAGGCCAACGAAGCCAAAGAAAACTTCGAGGCCTCGACCTTCGTCAACCGCCTCAAACAGGCCTCCTCCGACCAGGGCGCTATCGGGATGACGCTCGTTCAATCCTACCTCAACCAGGATCCTGATGCTTTCCTGCCTTCTGGAAGCACCCCGGGAGCGGACGACAGCGACCCTACCCATGAAAGGCTTCTTACCGAAGTCTTTGGCCGCCAAAGCTCCCTCACCAACGATGTTCGCTGGATCATGGAAGATCTCGAACGATTCTTTGCCCGGACCCAAAAGGACATCCACAAGGAATTGGTCGACGAAATGAACGACTCCCTGATCGGTGAGAAGCTCGAGGAGCTCGGCAATAAGATCACCCAGAATCACATCCACAGTTCCTCCCGCCTTTCCAAAAAATGGTCCGATCAGCTGAAGGCTTGGGCTGAGAAGCTCGAAGGCGACAAGGATGACGGCGGCGGCGGTGACGGGGGCGGAGGAGGAGGCGGCTCCCAGGAAGAAAGAGATTTCGAATTCATGCTCAAAGTTATGCGCATGGTGAAAGCCGAACAAAATATCCGCGGTCGCACTCGTTCGCTTGAACAATTGCGTCGCTCACTCAAACTCAACGAAGAATAATTCCCCAACACCCAAAGCTTATGAAAAAATCCATACTGGCCGCTGTGGCCTCAGTCGCCGCCATTGCGGCCTCCCACGCTGAACCGCCCGAGAAGGCGGAAACCAAGAAGCTCACTGAAGCCGAAAAAGCCAAGGCGATTGTCGAACACCAAGAGGGAGCCGAAGAAGTCTCCATCGATCAGGATAAGCAATCCGCCAACACCCGGGAGCTCATCATGGAGCAAACCGATCCCAAAGTCATTAGCCTCCTCAAGGAGGTTGAGATCCTGATGGGCAAGGCCACCGATTCCCTTGAAGACGCCGATACCGGTGGAGACACCATTGCGATGCAAACCGAGATCATCGAAAAGATTTACGAAGCAGCCAAACAAAAGCAGTCCGGCGGCACATGAGAGAGCAGTCAACAGAGCATGGGTGCCATGCTCGACATGATGGGCCAAATGATGGGAAAGAAGCCGGGCGAAAAGCCAGGCAAGGATAAGGATGGCAAATCGGAACAAGGGGGCGAAGGCTCCACCGGTGATTCCGATGCCGCAAACACCGAAAGTACAGGATCCGTCAAAGGCAAAAAGGCCATTGAACGACGGATTCCCCGCTCGGCCGGCAAGTCTGGACAAACCTTGCCTCAGGAATTCCAGAAAGCTCTCGACGGCTACAACAAAAAGGCTCCGGCCAAAAAGTAAATCTACCCTTGCTCGAAGTCCCTCGACTCCCAGCAACTCAGGCCATGTGCCTTCTCGTTGCCATTCTTCTTGCTGCCACCCTGCTCCCCTCCCAAGCGCAAAATCCGCTTGAAAGGGACCGGGATCCCATTCCCGCTGCCGTCGAAAACATCTACACGCGCGGGCTCCGCGCGCTTGCCACCACGCAACAGGAAGATGGATCGTGGTCCGATGGCGTCGGAGACAATCCGGGAGTGGTCGGCCTTGCGGTCATGGCTTTCCTGGCCCATGGAGAGGACCCCAACCACGGGCCCTACTCCCGAAACATCAAGCAAGGGATCGACTTCATCCTCAAGGAGCAGGATGCTGGAAATGGTTACATTGGTAACTCGATGTATAATCATGGATTCGCCACCCTCGCCCTCGCCGAGTGCTACGGGATGTATCGCGACCCCAAGATTGCCTCCGCTTTAAAAAAAGCAGTAGCCCTAATCCTAAGTTCGCAAAAAAGAAACCCGCTAGGAGGCTGGCGCTATTCGCCTGATTCTTCGTCATCCGACACCTCAATCGCAGGGTGCCAGATCGTCGCCCTTTACGCCGCCCGCAATGCTGGCATTCCTGTTCCCGATGCCGCTCTTGAGAAGGGAATGAAATACATGCGGAAGTGCCGTGGAAGTGATGGCGGATACGGCTACCAGTCATCAATGGGAGACAAACCCACCCTGACGGCCATCGGGGTCCTCTGCGAATCGCTCGCCAAACAGAAAAAGACCAAGCTTTATCAGGCAAGCGCGAAGTATCTCGCCAAAAACCTCAACTACCGGGAAAGGCACTACGCCTACTACTTTGAATATTACATGGCCCAAGCCTTATTCCACTCGGACGATAAGGTCTGGGAAGAATGGAACAAACAGAACACCCGCTATCTCAGCACCATTCAAGGGGCCGACGGATCTTTCCCAGGAAGCCGGGGAGCCTCCTTCAACACAGCCGGGGCGCTCCTTTCACTTGCATTGAACTACCGCTTCCTGCCCATTTACGAAAAATGAGATCCGCTCTCCTGGCTCTTCTGGGTGCCGCCCTCCCCTCGGCCCTTTTTTCCGAAATCATCCTCAAGGGAGAAGGTGTCATCGTTGATAGTTCCCTCGAGAAAAAGAGCAGAGGAAAAGTGATCAAGAGCGATCCGGCTGGAGATGACATCGTCCTTTTCGAAAACGGAGACCTGATGCACGGAACCTTCGGTGGAATCCAAAATGGTCTTCTTTGGGAACGGTCGGACATTAACCGTCCTATCTTGTTTGGATTGTCCAGTGTGCGGCAGATCGTTCGTAAAGGGGGACAATCGATCAAACTTCACAACAACAGCTCGTTCTTTACCCTGGTGAGCGGAGATCGCATCCCCGGTGAAATCGTTTCGCTCGATGACAAATCGCTCGTGATCAAGAGCGACGTCACCGGCAATCTCACCATACCCCGCGCCCATCTGAGATCGATTTCTCCCAACCCCTTTGACGGGGATCTTTTCTACAGCGGACCATACACCGGAGATGGCTGGGCAATCCTGGAAAACCTTCAAAGCAAGGCCGAAAAGGAGGAGAAGGAAAAAACAAAAAAAGATGGAGAAAAAGGACCCGCTGAATCCTCCCCTTGGGTTCACTCCGGGGCATCCTTCTACAGCCTTGGCGCAAAACCACTCGTTTTTCCCGAAGCCAAAATGCCCGACGTCGGGCGCCTCAGCTTCCGGGTCGAGTGGAAGGGCCGCCTTAACTTAACTCTGGCTCTTCTTTCTGACTTTACCCGGGTCTTTCCGTTGGAGGAGGAAGCGAAGATCGATGA
>JBMYLT010000027.1:0-40658 GCA_049596615.1 Akkermansiaceae bacterium
ACTGGTCCTGTGAAACTCTCAGGAAGATCTGAGGATTCACGGTCGGATCAGGGTCGGGAAGGACCCCGCCGCCACCGGTGTAGGTGTAGCTGGTCTCTTCACCTTGCGACGCATACCCATCCTGGATTTCCGCCCAGTTTTCCAGGTCTGTCGACACCTCGATGGTGTAGAAGGCACCTGGTCTTGAGTTCCAGGTGATTCCCACCGTGTTGTTGTCGTTATAGACGGTACTGGTGATGGCAAACGGAGCACCTGGAACCACCGTGACCGTGCGGGTCACCGTGGTGGAATTCCCTGCTCCGTCGGTCGCGGTGTAGGTGATGTCGAACTGGGTCTCCTCGTCGAAGACATTCGGGAAGACATCGACTCCGGTGTTGGGGTCGGCCAGATCGGCGATCTCACTGTCAGCGAGGGCTCTCCGGTAGATCTGGATATCATCCAAATCGACACTCGAGAAGTTTCCAATGCTGCCACCGCCGTTATCCCGGGCCGCGAAGGTCAGGGCGTGGGCGGAAGCCGGGTTGATCTGGTTGCCATTCAGGAAACCGGTGTCTCCCACCTGAACTCCATCGACCCAGATTGTCTTCTCGTTGGTCGTGCGATCAACGCGGCCCACCAAGTGGTGCCACTGACCGTCCTGAGGATACGGAGCCCCCGTCGGGTTGTCATCGGCACCGGCACCACGGGTGGTGATGGTGGCGTTGGTTTGGTTGGAGCGCTTGCGCAACTGCCATCCCTGACCACCTTCACCTCGCTTGGAGACGAAGGGCACCCAGCTGGCACCAGGCCATCCGCGAACCCAGGTCGCGACGGTGAAGCTATCGGTTCCCATATCGTAGAGGTCGTTGGCGGCCGTTCCACCAAGAACGGTGGCGAAGCGGTTTCCTCCAGCGGTGTTCAGGAAGCGGGCCCCAACAGCCGGAGAGGCATCACTGGTGACAGCTCCACCACCAAGTGTGACATCCCGGCCGAAGCCAGAGTCATCTTTCCCAGGATTGGCGGGGTCATCGAAGGACCAGTAACCCAGGAGGCTCTGTCCGGGGAACCCGCTTGGGAACGCCGGGGAGTCGCCTGAGACCAGGTCGGTCGCAGTCGCACCGGGATCCACGAAGGGCTCTCCAATCACCACAAAGAGGCTTTCGGGTCCGTTCAGAGTAATCACTGGGGGAGTGGTATCGACCACTCGAACCACTCGCTCGACGGGCAACGCGGTGCCATTCGTGACATCGGTGTAGTTGTAGACGAGGCGATAGCTGCCGGGAGCGGCAGGATCGACCGTGTCTCCACTGACCACAATGTTGTTTGCGTCAAGCGGGGCACCCGGGTTGATTCC
This sequence comes from Akkermansiaceae bacterium, assembly GCA_049596615.1. Lineage (GTDB taxonomy): Bacteria > Verrucomicrobiota > Verrucomicrobiia > Verrucomicrobiales > Akkermansiaceae > SW10. The sequence goes on from JBMYLT010000027.1 coordinate 1,334, forward strand.
ACCCGGTCCTTCTGCCACCGTGGCACCAGGATCCACGAAGGGATCGTTGCTGGCCTCGATGACCAACTCGGCATCGCCGGTCAGGGTCAGGATCGGAGCAGCGGGATCAGCCTCCACAATCACCTCGCGGGTTGCCACCGAGGAGTTCCCCGAAGGATCAAGCGAGACGTAGCGGACGGTGTAAGTGCCCGGAGTGTTGACATCCACCCGGTCACCACCAGCCAGAAGGCCAAAGCGCTCTTCGTCGGTCAGGGTGCGATGGAAGAAACACACGTTATCCATCTGGCCTTGGTAGAAGTTCTGCAAGTTCGGGCCGGGAGCTCCATTGTTATCCGTCGCTCCAACCGCGAAGTTGAATCCGGGAGCGGGAGTCATGAGACCATTACTGGTGATGTCGTAATCGAGAACACCGTCGATCCAGAGCTTCCGATTGCCACCGGCACCGCCGTATTCCGCGACGATGTGATGCCATTCGCCATCCCCCACCGAAGTGTTGGTTCCCTGGACAGGATCATCGTTGCCGAGGCCCCGGGTAGTGAAGATTACCTTCTGCTCGCCAGCGCGACGACGGACCTGGTAGCCCTGGCCACCTTCACCACGCTTGGTGACCAAACCAGACCAGTTTCCGGCCCAGCCGTTACGCTTGGCGAAGAACGAGATCGTGATCGGGCTATCGATGGGATAGCCGGCAAACCCTTGGAAGCTCAACGGGTCAAAGGACTCGGCAGCCGCCGGCTTGGCAAAGACTTCGCAGTATTCACCACCTCCACGCTCACGGGAAATGAACGAGATGGGATAATCCCCGGCAGCGAGGGTGATGCGTCCGACCGCAGTCTGCGCTCCTCCGTTGGCCGGAGCAAAAAGTCCGGTCAGGGAGTTATCGATGGCAGGCTGGGCTTCCTCACCACGCCAGTAGGCAAGCGGGCTGTCAGCCACGATGGCATCGGGATAGGATACCGTGCGAGCAGGTGAGTTCGCACCGTTCTCGTAGTGAGCCTGGATCTGGGCAGCACTGAGGGCCGTGTCATAGACCGCAATCTCATCGAGGCAACCGATGTAAGGACGACCGGGACCCAAATCAACATTTTGATTGGTGGCACCCACACGAACTGTAGCAGGATCGCCACCGGCCGTGGTGAAGTTGTTCACCAAAGGAATGCGGCTCAAAACCGCCGAGTTACCCAGCACCCCGTTGACGTAGACTTCCGAAGTGTAGATCGGAGTCGTGGGGTCGGTCTTGTCGAGACGAATGACACCGACCACGTGGTTCCACTGGTCGTAAGTGTTCGGGAAGGCATTGGCCGGTGCTCTCACCGGATCGATGTAACCGGCGTTGTCACCCACCCGCCATTCCCAACTGTCGTCGGGAGTCTGGTAGAAGAGCCAGCCGTTCCGGGCCGGGCCGTTGAAGACTAGGTTGTTGATGGGGCAAAGGAGGTTACCGTTGGCGGTGGGCTTGGCCCAAAACTCAACAGTGAACTCCGAAGCAGCACCCGGAGTGGTCACTCCGGTCACGCTGTTCACGGCATTGGCCACATCGGCATCTTCGACATTGAAGGCTGCGTTGAAGGGAGCATCGAGGCTCTGCCCGGTGAAGAGCAGGGAGTTGTTGCTCACTGCGGGGCCTGGGACGCCAGGATCAACCAGCGCACCAGCCTGTTCGAAGAGCGGAGAAGCATCTCCCCCGTCCAGCAGAGGCTGGGTGGAGAGAGGCGCGTCGCCAAGATCGCCGGCAGCACCGAGGGTCCCGATGTTATCAACCACCGCGGCGGTCGCCAGTTTCTGGATGATCCGTCCGCCACCGACCGTCTCGAGGAGAGGGGCCTGGAAAACAGCGTTGGTGTTTTCAATGAGAAGCGAAGAGCCGTCATCGGACTGGAAGCCAATGTCGTAGTCGCCGGTCACGGGAATCCGAAGAACGCCGGTCGCGCGGATGGCGATGTTGTCCGGGTTGTTGTTCACCGCGCGGGGGTAGAAGCTGTCTCCAGAAGCCCGGCCAGTGTTGCCATCACCAAAGTTGATGTTGTCCCAGCTGGAAGTGGCGGCTTCGCTGTCAGCCGCGACGGCGGCGTCGATTTCGGCATTCGTTCCGATGAAGTCTGCAGTGCTGGCATCAGCGGTGAAGTCGGGTCCGGTGCTTTCGACGACCCATTGTTCGACGAGAACCGGATCGGTGGCAGCCGGTGGACGAAGACCGGGAATTGGCTGGAAGACCGATTGGTCGCTCGTGCCGTCTTCCACGTAGAACGCGTTGTTTCCACCACGGAAATCAATGCTCTTACCGGAGCCATAGGGCGTGTCGTTGCTGTAAACCATGTTGCCCTGAGGTGATCCGTTGTAGCCGTTTCCGGAGCTATCGTTGATAGTGTCATCATCGAAAGTCCACTTGCCGGTGGCTTCGGAAGAAGCGGGAGAACCGGCACTTCCGTAGACCTGCGTCGCCGCACCATCATTGGCGTCGGTCGCAGTGGCACCGGGGTCCACGAAGGGCTGTCCGGCGGTGATCGTGATGGATGCGTCACCATTCAAGACCACCGTGGGTGCCTGGGTATCGACAACCGTCACCGTGCGGGTGATGCTTGAGGGAAGAAGCGGATCATTTCCAGGGTAGGAATACACGATCGGGTAGCTCCCCGGGACGCTGAGATCGACTGCCGTGGAATCCACGGTGATCAGGTCGAGATCGGCCTGGCCAAGCGGATTGCCTGCACCATCGGTCATACCGGAAACCCCCGGATCGGTGTAAGAAGTGGCACGCTCCACGACCGCCGGATCATCTCCGGCCAGTTCGATGAAGGTCGCGTTCGCCTCCACCGGACCATCCAGAATGACTCCCATGAAACGAGCACGGGAACCATCACGGTCACCATTGGTGTAGTTGTATGTGATGGTGTCGTAGTCCTGGGCACCAGTGAAACTGAAACTGCTGATCCAACCGAAGTTGGTTCCAGGTCCGTTTCCACCTTGGGTCTCGGTCGTTGTGATATCCGGTTGTCCCGGTCCGCTCATGGTCACGGTAATCGTCCAGTTGTTGATGAACGTCCCGTGGGGGAAGTAGATCGTGCCCTGGGTCAGAGCGGAGATGTCGACCGTACCATCCACTTCAGCAGCCGAAGCAAAAGTGCGGTCGGCGCCCGGAGTTCCGGTAGGCATGTGATCCCGAGGATTCAGCAGGAAATCGGGACCCGGATCGCTGGTAACCCAGACGTTGGCCCAGTCCTGGCCACCCCCGCTGATGTTCGCGGAAGGCGCAAAGGGATCCGAAAGGAACCCCCCTCCTCCATCGGCGTAGACGGTGAGAGCGGTTCCGCCCCCATCGTTCCCGACAAACTTGTAATCCAGCACGGTGCCATCGCCCAACATGTTGGTCAGGGTGATCGCTCCGTTGCCGAGGTCGTTATACATCGCCCTCCCGGGAAAGACCGAGATGTCGAAGTTGGCGTTGTTGGTGGAGACCTGAACCCTGCCGTCGGCGACGAGGGTTTGGGCCTTGGTCACTCCCGCCGACAGGCCGGCGAGGATCGCAAAAAACCGGGTCGCATTTCCGGAGAATCGTCTCCTGCGCCCGGCTTCAGACCCCGGTGGAAGCGTGGTCTTGCTGCATTGTGCTTTAGGTTTCATTGGTCGTTTTGTCGTTATTTATGGGGCTAAAAATTCGATTTCAGCACCGAAACACCCAAATTGCTCCAGTTTGAGTAATATGAGCAATGGCAGAGAATCCACCGCTCCACAATCTTATCATAGGAAAAAAACACCCCATCATTTGACTATTTCGAAAGATGGACATTCTGCCTCTTCAAAGCCCCCGGACTGGGAAAAGTCTCCCCCCTTTGACATCCAGGGATTTCGACCTAGAATCCGTCAGTTTTGAGCGACATTTCCTTCACCCCTTCCGCTCCAGGATACTGGGCGGAACAAAACATCCCGGCCGACGATTGGAATTCCGCCAAGTGGCAACTCAAGAACCGGGTCTCCAAACTCGAGGATATTGAGAAACACCTCACCCTCAGTGAGGAAGAAAGAGCAGGCATTCTCCTCACCGGGACCAAGCTAGCCACCGCAGTGACTCCCCATTACTTCAACCTGATTCACCCGACGGATCCAGATTGTCCCATTCGCCGCCAAGTCATCCCCCGGATCGAGGAAACCTATACCGATCCTTCGGAAATGTCCGACCCCTGTGGCGAGGACTCCCACATGCCAGTCCCAGGATTGGTTCATCGCTACCCGGACCGGGTTCTCTTTCTGGTGACCGATCGTTGCGCCTCCTACTGTCGTTACTGCACCCGTTCACGGGTGGTATCCGGGGTCTCCGATCAAAAGCTGGAAACCCAGTGGGACATGGCCATCGAGTATCTCAAACGGACCCCGCAAGTCCGTGACGTCTTGCTTTCGGGCGGTGACCCCCTTCTTTTCTCCGATGCCAAGCTCGAGAAGCTCCTGTCACGGCTCCACGCCATCCCGCACATTCAGTTTCTGCGGATTGGCTCCCGCATCCCAATCTTCCTTCCCCAACGGATCACATCGGAACTCTGTGCCATGCTCAGAAAATTCCATCCGCTTTTCATTTCCATCCACACCAATCACCCAAAGGAACTGACTAGCGAGGTGCGCGACGGCTTGGGGCGCCTCGCCGATGCCGGAATAGTCATGGGCAACCAAGCCGTTCTTCTCGACAAGGTAAACGACTCGGTCGAAGTTCAAAAGGAGCTCGTCCAAAAGCTCCTTATGTGTCGCGTCCGGCCCTACTATCTCTACCAAGGCGATCTTATCCAGGGCACCTCCCACCTTCGCACCAAGATCTCCAAAGGCATAAAAATCATCGAGGGGCTTCGTGGTCACACCTCGGGCTATGCCATTCCCCAATATGTTGTCGATGGCCCGAGCGGAGGCGGAAAGATCCCGCTCAATCCTCAATATATCGTGGAAAACAATGAAAAACATACCGTTCTCCGAAACTACGAAGGGAAGGAATTCATCTATCCCGAGGCGCAAACTGCTTCTGTCATCCCCGAGGTCTAACCTCAGATAAAGCTCCTCAAAAGGAGTGACTACCTGCAGACTGCCAACCGGGCGCGTTAAAAGGGTGGAATCTGGGAATCGGCCACCAAGCGATTGTGGAACTGACTTCCGCCAAAAAAACGGCCCGCATACTGGGGGCCGTTGGTTAAAGAGTCATTGAAGTCTCCGGTTCAGATCGTCAGGAGATCATTTGTTCTTGGGCGGATACTTCAGGAAGATCTTGTATTTCGCAGGGATGTTCTCTCCGCCTCCCAGAACCTTGTCCCAAAGCTCCAGAAGTGCGGTCGCCTCTTTAATCAACTCTGCACCATTCGACTCATCGCTGTAGTCTTCGGTCGAGTAGAGATCCATCGCCGTTTTGACATCCTCGTGGGCGAGAATGATGCGCAAGCAGTTGAGAGCAGACTTCCGGGTGATCTCTTCCGAGGCCGAGAAGTCGGCAACAAAGGCTCCGTTGTAGGAATTGAGAGCCTTGATGGGCTGCTTGATACCTTCGCGGGCCAATCCCTGCACGTAACAAATCTGAGCCCGGAGACTCCCCGGCATCTTGCGGTTGCGCCACTTGGGATCATTACAAATGGCTTCAAGACGAACCCATCCTTTGGTCCGCACGGCATCCCAGAAGACCTGATAGATCTCATACTGGAGCTTGTGACTCTCGTGGAGGAGAGTTTGCGGGTCAAACTTCTCCACCAATCCCATGAGGGTCTCAAGGTCTTCGAGGCGGCGGTAGCACTCCATCTCATAGAACCCGGCCAAGATAGATGGGTTGGCTTTGACCTCCTTAAACTTTTCGTAGTCCTTGGCGCACTGGGCAAACTTTTCAGCCGCGTCCTTGTAGTTACGGGCTTTGTAGAGCTCGAGAGCTTCAATGAACTCCGGCGGGTGCAAGAAATAGACCGTGCAACTAGAAAGCCGCTGGCGACGGGTGAGCGTCGTTTTCATGGTCTCCCGGTAAAGGAATTCGGTCTTGTTGGCATCAATCATGAAGCCGCTGAACTCGTCTTCACCAGTCTGGACTAGGATGCGCGGGAACTTTCCCTCCTGTCCAAACAGTGGACTGAAGGTCGCAACGAGGGCGAGGGTCGAAATGAGGATCCGTTTCATATCAATCAATGGAATTTCGGGTTTCGCTTCAGAAGTTTAGTCTTTTTCTTCGTTCTCAGTCTTGGGAGTGACCGCGGAGTTTGCTTCGTATTGCTCCACGCGTCCCTGAACTTTTTCCCAAAGCTTGCGCTCTTCAAGGGTGGCCTTCTTAACGGCATTGCTAGTCATCTTGACGTAGTCATAACCGCGTTCGTAAGCGAGCTGCTTGTCGTTTTCACGACCGCGATTCCAGAGGAGATCCATCCAGCGGTCGATGGCCGGAGCCGACTTCCCGATGGTGCCCATGCTAGAGCTCCAAACCTGCGAGTAGGCAGTGAGGGCATCGTCGACCCGACCTGCCTGATCGTGGGCAGATCCGAGCAGCATCCGGCAATCGGAGCTGTAACGGCGATAGCGTTTGTTGGCGAGATACTCCTTGGCGGTTGTGATGGCAGCATCGTAGTCGCCGTTCTCGGCATGAATGGTGGCGGTGAGGTAAAGAGCCTCTTCCTTGTCGTCCTCGTCGTCTGAATCGGCAATGACTCGCTTGAGCAGACCGATCGCTTCGGTTTTTTGTCCGGCCGTTCCCTTCGAGTAAACATCAGCCAGACCAAAGATGGCCGCAAACTTGTGCGACTGATCCTCGGTGCGTGCCAGGGCCTCTTTGTAGTAGATGATGGCAGCACTGGGGTTCGAAGTCTTACGGATGAAGTTCCCTACTTTCACCAAGATGAAGTTGGTAAGCTCCTTCGGATCGAAATCGTTCTTCAACTCGGTAAAGAGGATCTTGATCTGAGCTTCGGCATCCCGGATCTTGTCGGCTTCCTCTTCAGGATTCGACTCATCAAGAACATCTTCGTAAACCCCGATGATGGCGATCCGCAGGAGAGCGCGGGTGGCCTTGTCGCGGGAGTCAATACCCGGGAAGCTATAGTAGTGCTTCTTGAGCTCCACAGGAGTCTTCTCCTTGAGATACTCGTCGGTGTAGGAACCGATGGCCTCCTCGAGACCCGGAGTTCCGGTTTCCTTGGCCAGCCCGGCGATCACGGTCTGGAGACGCTCGAGAGCTTCGTCGATCTTACCCACGGCGCGCATTCCGGGGATCCCGGCTACCGCTACCTTGGCCTTGAAGGGAGACTCGTATCCGTATTCCTTCCAAAACTTAGTATAGTAAGGCACCGCTTCGGAAGCACGAGGGTTGGGCTCCTTGCCCTTCTTCTCGGCCCCGATGAGAGCGGTGAGGTAAAAGAGGCACTCTCCAGCGACGAGGTCATTCTTCTTATTTTCGGCGAGCTCGAGGGCCTTGAGGTAATACTGCTCGGCCTCTTCGGGCTTCTTGAGTCCCTCAAGGATATTGCCTTTGAGAGCGAGGTTTTGCTCCATCACGGAAACACCGGGGAACTCGGTTTCAACCCGGGTGACTTTCTCAAGGGCCGGATCGTATTCGCTTTCGGCGTAGTAGCAGTTCGCACGATCGAAAAGAGCAAAGGGATAGTAAACGTTCGTTTTAGGATCGGGATACTTGGCGAAGAACTTGTCGAGTAAGTCTGCTGAACGGGACCATTCCTGCAGGCGTGAAAGGTTGGCGGCCTGGAAGTAGGTTGTAGCCATGAGGCGAAGCTTATCGGTCTTCTCGTCCTTGCCATAGGTGCTCATGTATTTGTCCAGCAGCGGCTGGGCATCGAAGAACTCTCCGAGGTAGTGCTTACTCCCACCGAGAACGAAGAGGCAGATTTCGTGCTGTTTCGTGCCTTCCGAAAGCTTGGGCATCATGATTTCGGCAACCTCGATGCACTTCTCATACTCTCCGTTGAAGAAGAGGCTGGTCAGCATGAGGCGGCGCACTTCATTGACGTATTTGCTCTTGGGAAAATCCTTGAGGAAAATCGAGCCGTATTGCTCGGTGATGAGAACCTCACCGATCAGAGCGGAGGTCCGCACGAGGTTGTAGAGGTTATTTTCGCGAGCGGGAATGACCTTGCCCTCCTTGCCCATGATCTTGGCGTTCGGGAAGTAGAGTTCCATTTGCTCGTAGACCGCAAAAGCGCCGCGGACATTGCCATCGGACTCGTGAAGAACCGCCGTGTTTAGGTAGGCATAAACTTCGTTTACCTTCCCAGCAACATTGGACTTCTCGAGTTCCTCGAGATCAGCGGTGAGATCGCTCTTTTTGACGATCATTGATCCATCCTTAATGGTCCGTTCGTAGGTAGAAAGAGTCAGGAGACGTGCCTTGATGTCATCGATGGCGGCGAGAGTGCTGGGCACAAGCGAGTAGAGCTCGAAGGCGGACCGAATCATTTCGGCCGAATTGGCATCCTGGGCCAGCTTCATGAAGAGCGGTGAGAACTCGTGAGCTTCGAATGGCTCAAGCTTAATGTGGGAACGGTTCTTCGAGATGAAATCGAGAAGATCGGCTTCCTTCTTCTCCTCGATGACGGCTTCCACCATCGCATTGAAGGCAGCCATGATTCCCTTGTTGGGGGTCGGGAAGGTGGTCTTTCCTTTGATCGCGGTTTCGAGATGGCCGTTGCCGTCCTTGATCTTCTTCAACTTGAAGTGATTGATCGCCATGTTGATAAAGAAGACGCCTTTCTCATACTTGTCCCGGGCGGGATCGCGTTCGGCGAGGAACTTCTTATACATGCGGATCGACTCGGCCCATTCCTCAGCGCCTTTGGCGGCGTGCCCCCACATCAGTAGAGCTTTCTTTTCGTAAAAATTCTTACTGGGTGCCTGGTTGGGTTTGGGTGCGGTGTTCTTGTATTTAGTATAGCACTTCTCGAAGGACTTAATGGCGTCCTTGAACATGTTGAGCTTGAGCTCGCAAAATCCGCGGTGATACCAGAACCAGCCGAAGCGGGGTCCGTAAAGCTGGAGGGCCCGGCCATCGAAGGCGTTGGTCGCTTTGACCAGGATCTGGTGGGCCTCGGCCCATTTGCCGGCTTTCATCGCCGTGAGGGCGTCCTGGTTCATGTCTTGAATCCCCCCTCTGGCGCTGGTGGCGAAGGACAAGAGAGCCAGAAGAGCGAGGCCCATCTGACGGTAGATCTTGGGAATGGTATTCATGTCTTTTTTTTAGGTGTGATTGTTTGTGGGATTAAAAAAGGCTGAGGGCTTGGTCGGCTCCCCAGCCTTCCGGCAATCGTGGAAACGGATGAAGAGGCTATTTCTTTGGATGTTCTTCAAATTTCGCAGAATTGCGAACAGAAACCTTACTCCGCTTCTGGGTCGAGTAGATCGGTGAAGGTGATTTCGGTGATCTTAGCTCCGGCGAGGGCATTGAGCACATCAGTGACCCGCTGTGCCATCGAATCGCCGTCCACCTTCACCTGCACAAGAGGCTTGCTGCCCGAAGTGTCAGCCACGCTCTTATGAAGTTTCAAACGCTCCGAGAGTCGGGGAAGTTCCCGCACGTCGGCGTCGGAATCCATGAGAACAATCGAACCACCTTCTTCCTTGATGGAAACGTTTCCATTGGCCTCAAGAATGATGAGCAAGGGAGCGAGATCCGGCGGAGTGTCCGAGGGAGCGACCGCAGGAAGGGCTGTGCTCAGTTCCTGTTCCTTCTTCACAATCTGGGTCGTGACGAGGAAGTAGATGAGGAGCAGGAAACAAACATCAATGAGTGAAGAAATATCCAACCCGGGTTCATCGACCTCGGGTGGTTCCATTTTTTTGCGTCGAGCCATAATTTAGAGGTGTGTTGGTGGGCGCGATTACTTGTTGAAGGCGGCATAGGCGACCGTCTTGATCCCGACGGTGGCTCCGGCCTTGATGATCCGCTGGACGAACTTGAACTCCACTTCTTCGTCCGGGCGGATGTGAAGCACGGGCTCGTAACCATTCCCTTCGACCCTTTCCTTTTGCTCGCGGAGATACTCACGAACGGCATCGAGGTCAGCCATGATCGAACGAGCGTCTTCTTTCACGAAGTCGCCGTTGTCCCGGATATTCAACACGATCTTACCGTTCTTACTCTTGGCGGCCTGGGCATTGGCAGCCACTGGCGGAGTAAGAGTCGGGTCAATCTTGATGGTCTTGGGATTGGAGACCACGAGGAAGAAGAGAAGAAGGAGGAAGACCATGTCGATCATTGGCGACATATCCATCTCGGCAGATTCGCCCTGGTCCTTGTTAACGGATCTGAGTCTATCGGAGGCCATGAGATTTCGGAGTGGTTTGAAGTTCAACGCGAGGGAAGGAGAGATCCCCTTCCCTCCAGCGGGTTAAACGGCAATCCCCTCAGGAATCTTAGCCAGATGTGCGTCGGCATTTACGGTCTGGATGGACGCATTGATGAGGCTCTCAGCGGTGCCGTGACAGTCTGCCACTAGGGCATTGAAGCGGTTCTTGAAGAAGAAGTAGGCGAAGAGAGAAAGAATCGCGACGATCAGACCCCACATCGTGGTGAGAAGTGCGACCGAGATGTCTTTCGCGAGATCCTGGGGATCCGCTCCGGCGTTCTCACCCAGAGTGGCAAACGCACCGATCATCCCGAACACCGTTCCGAACAGTCCGAGCATCGGAGCGGCCTGCGCCACGAGGGACAGCAGGGAGATGAAGGTCATCTGCTTACGAGTCTCGTTGATGGAGAAATCCGCGATGGCGTCCTCGACATGATCGCGACCGAGATCCTCGGGGCGGGTGGCGTCGATATTTGGAAGGGAGTAGGCCATCATGCGGCCAAGGTAAGAGGGGTGGGAAGCAGACAGCTCAATAGCGGAACGCACCCGGCAGTTAGTCATGTGGTCAAGAAGAGCCGCCTTGAGATCATCGGGAGCAAACTTGGCCTTGGTAAGGTTCATGAAATTAAAGACAGTCAAACTAATCAGCGAGAGGAGACCGACCGAAACGATGAAGATGGTGAGCGGTCCGCCATCGAGGAGGTAGCTGTCGAGGGCGCTTTTTTCTTTTCCGCCGCCGTCCTCTTGGGCCATGGCAGGAGCAGCTGCGAGAAGAGTCAGGGCGATTCCTACGACCCATCCTTTGGCCGTGTTCAGGTGTGAAGATTTGGTCATAATGGTTAGCTTTCGGTGTGTTCGTTTCAGAACTCGCGAGCATTCTCGAAAGTGCGTCCCCTGAGTAAAGGAACTTTTGCAGAATTTGATGAAAAGCGTTTTTCCAGTCGCTTGAGGTGTGCAACTCCCCCTGCGGGAAAAGTCTTAGAAAAGCTTCCCTAAAACGGTCACTTTTTTGTTTTCACCGGCGATTTCCGCCTTGGAAAGAGGGTTTGGCAGATCTCACAGGTCGTTCCATCACACCCCCGCGCGGTGCAATACTCGCGCCCATAAAAGATGATTTGCAGGTGCAGTTTGTTCCAGGATTCTCGAGGAAAGAGCTTTTTGAGATCGTCCTCGGTTTTGGTCACGTTTCTCCCGTCGGTGAGCTTCCACCGCTGGGCCAGCCGGTGAATGTGAGTGTCGACCGGAAAAGCAGGTTCACCGAAGGCCTGGGAAATCACCACGGAAGCAGTCTTGTGCCCGACTCCGGGAAGTTCTTCGAGGGCCTCGAGATCGGCCGGCACTTCACCTCCGTGCTTTTCAAGCAGGATTTCCGAAAGCCCGCGGATCGATTTGGCCTTCCGTGGGGCAAGACCGCAGGGGCGAACAATGGCATCGATCTCCTCCACGCTGAGCTTCACCATTTTTCGAGCCGAGTCAGCAAGTTCGAAGAGAGCCGGCGTCACGATATTGACCCGGGCATCGGTGCACTGGGCGGAAAGCAAGACCGCCACCAAAAGAGTGAAGGGATTGGAGTGGTCCAGCGGGACCGGCGTTTCCGGGTAGAGCTCTTCGAGGCGATGGAGGACATAATCGGCCCGTTCCTTTTTCAGCATTCCCATCCCTCGCATTCGGATCAGCGGGGTGCCAACAAAAAACTGGCCTCGCCCGAAGAAGACGAGACCGGTCTGAAAAAACGATCGAACCACTTAGTTCCGCGCGACCCGCCCGGAAGCCACCTTGGCCTTGGCGGCGTAATACATCATGCGGGTGTGCGGATACTTGATCCGCTTCGAGAGGATGTTAAGAGTCCGTTCCCAATCGCCCCAGCGAATCACATTGATTTCAGCAATGCGAGTCCCCCAAAGGCGCATGCTGGCCAGATTGGGGTGATAAATATCGATGGTGTTAGTCCCGGCGAGGGCAGAGCCGTAGTCGTCGACAATGTAAGTGTAGGGGAGTCCCTTAATTTTGAATCTGGTCCCGACGGGGTATTTCGACCAATCAGCAGCGGCACTGCGCACCGCCCCGTATTTCAGATAAGTTCCAAGAGCATTTTTGCGCCAAGGTGCCCCGACCTCGTTTTCCTCGTGAGAGTAGGCTGTGGTGCGAACCACGCGGGTCCGGGTCTTGTGAGAATAAGTGGGCATCCCGTGCTTGTCGCGAGCCAATCCCTGGGTGCGCTTGAGGGCGGTGGCTGAGACAGGTTTGGGATGGAAGTGCTTCCATCCGCTCGAACGAGCAAACCTAAAGCCTGCGGCGTTGAAGGTGTGGATTCCTCCAAAGGAACCACTATTCCCGCAGCTGGAAAGAAGAAAAAGAGCACTGGCGGCGACGGCGAGGCTGGTGAGGATCTTCATAGGTGCTGTGTTGGAAGCAGCAGCGAACCCGGATTTCAAAACGCGCTGCAGCTGGACGACTCCTATGGAATTCAACAGCGATGACAAATGTTTTTTGCCACGATCGATGTGAACAACCTCCGACCAGCAAAGAAAACGGCGACCCAATGGCCGCCGTTTGTTCGTAAATATCTTGTTTTTATGCAGCCTTAGCGGACCGCTCCTTCAACTCAGCCAGCCATGTCGGCAGCCACATCGAGCGGCTTGTAGCCACCCTTGCTCTTGAAGTAGAAGTAGAGAATCACATAGGCGATCAGCATGATGAGCGGGAAAATGGCCATACTGGCCAGAGCTTTTTGCCCGCTACCATCCTTGGAATCAGCGACAGCCTTTTTGACATCGTCACTCTGGTCCTCCAGCAGGGCATCCACTTTTTTGGACTCCAAGCTTTGGTATTTGATTGCTCCATAGTAGATATCTTTGTCCTCAAGCGCGTCTCCAGAAACAGCTCCATTGACGACAAGGCCGGGTACATTTTTGGCTTCCTCAAGCGCTGCTAATTCCGAAACGGCTTTTTTCTCCTGAAGCGCACCGATATAAGGGAAGCCCAAAACACCGACCGCGAGCATTCCAATCCCGGACACCGAGTTAAGGGTCAGTGCGCCCCCACGAGGAGTTTGTTCCGAGACGATCCCAAGCATGGTGGGCCAGAAGAAAGTCTTTCCAAGGGCGTAAAGCGTTGCAGCGGCAAAGATCAACCCAACTCCCGAGGCACCGGAAAGGGCAAGGAGACCCAGAATCGCAAGGATTGAGCTGAGAATCAGAAGTGGGATAGGGGCGAGACGATGCACGATGGGTCCGGCATAGAAGCGCAAAACCATCATGATCACCGAGGTGTAAACGAGAATCCAGCCGGCATGGAAAGAAACAGAGCTCGCCATGATCCCGGCGATCCAGCCGTCAGTTCCAATCTCAGTCGTTGCCAATGGAGTCATGAGGAGAATCAAAACAAACATTAGCGGACGTCCGAGACTCTTGGTGTAGAGCCCCAAACCGATTGCCATGGCGGCACAAACGATCATCCAGAGAACAGAGTTTCCGGGCATCGCCTGGTCAAACTGAAGGAACATCAACACTGCAACAACCGCCGCACCACCGAAACCGAATTCACCGAGCATATCCCGGTAGCTCACCCCAGCCGCAACCCGTTCCTGAACCGGGAAGTGGCAACGGAGCAGCATGACCAAGTAGAGGATCGAAGGAATGAAAATGAGAGCCAACTTGGCTTCCCAGGACATTCCGCCCATGAGAATCACGGCGATCCCCGCAATCACGAGGCCACCAGGCCAACCAGCATGTAGGATGTTCAGCCATTTGGTCTTTTCTTTATCGAAGAGAGTGGCAACTACCGGGTTGATGAAAGCTTCCACCGTTCCGTTTCCGAGGGCTAGAACCAAACCGCCCCAAAGGAGCAACTTTTTGGCCAATTCAGGGTCAGTATCCGCCACCGAAAGTCCATAGATTCCGATGATTCCCCACAAAATCTGGGAAACGGCCGCAAAGATCATCGCAAATTTGTAGCCAACCTTGTCGATGATCAGACTGAAGAGAATGATACTGATGGCGAAGGGCCAAACTTGGATTCCTTTGAAGATCCCCACTTCGGCTTCATCCAGCCCCAGTAAATCCTGAGTGATGGTAGGGTCATCTAACATGAACATCCGCGTGATGAAGCCAAATGCCGTGGTGATGAGCGCAATGAAGCAGCCCCAGAATACTAATTTATCGTTCTTTTCTGAACTCATAAGTCTTTTGTCGATTGTTTGTTTCTTCGGTGCGAAGAGTTAGAAGACTCTCCATTTTAGACGATAAAACAAGCTTTCCGTTTGTTCTTTTTCGCGAATCAAACGAATCCCCAAAAAAAACCGGCGGACTCATTCCTGAGGCCGCCAGTTTTTCAAAGCTCGCCCCCGGGTTGGTTCGATCCGGGCGGTGTCTAAATTTAGCCAGACCCAATCGGGCCTAGCCGGGTTGCCGAAACAACCTGATTACTCCTTGCGGAGCCGATGGTTCGTAGGTGTTTTTATTTTTATGAACCGATCGGAAGCTGACAGATCGATGAAATCTCCACAAGATTAAAGTGACCCAGTGACTCATCTTTTCTTCAAGAAAAGGTCAAGGCCATCGGTCAAGGCAATCCAGCTCGCCTCGATGATGCTATCGGAAACCCCCACCGTTCCCCAAGTCGAGTGCCCATCGCTGTGGACAATCAAAACCCGCGTCTTGGCCGCGGTGGCTTCCTCGCTATCGATGATGCGGACCTTGTAATCGATGAGATGCATCCTCTCGAGTTCCGGAAATGACGTTCCGAGGGCCTTGCGAAGTGCCCCATCGAGCGCATTGACCACCCCGTGCCCGGTCGAAACAGTATGGTGAATCCGATCCGCAACCTCCAGTTTAACCGTCGCTTCACACACTGGAGCGTGGCCATCTTTATAGTGACGGAACGAACAATGATACTCGTGCAACGTCCACGATCGCTCATAATCTCCAAGCGTCCGTCGGATCAAAAGCTCCAGCGACCCTCCGGCCGCTTCGAAGGAATAACCGGCCTGCTCCATCTCCTTGACCTTGACAAGGATGTCGCGAGCTTCCTCGCTTCCTTTTTCGAGGGGAATCCCGAGGTGCGCGGCCTTCATCAAGATGTTTGACTGTCCCGACAGCTCGCTCACGAGGATTTGGCGTTCGTTGCCCACTTCTTCCGGACGGATGTGCTCGTAGGTTCGAGCCAACTTCTGCACCGCGTTGACGTGCATCCCGCCTTTGTGGGTAAAGGCGGTTCGCCCGACGAATGGAGCCCTCGCAAAATGAAGGTTATTGGAAACATCATCCACGAAAAACGAAAGATCACGAATTCTGGTGACATCGGCGACGGCCTCCTTGCCCATCTTGAGTTCCAAAATGGGGATGACTGAGGTGAGATTGCAGTTACCAGTCCGTTCGCCATAGCCGTTAATCGTACCTTGAACCTGCGTTGCTCCCGCCTGCACAGACGCGATGGCATTGGCCACGCCCAATTCGCAGTCGTTATGAGTGTGGATTCCCAGAGCCACTTCCGGAAACTCGGCCCGCACCACTCCGCTGATTTCGGCCACCTCGGTTGGGAGGCAACCTCCGTTGGTGTCGCACAGCACCAACCAATCGGCCCCACCTTCGACCGCCGCCCGCAAAGTCGCCATCGCATGATTTGCTCCGTCCTTGTAGCCATCAAAAAAATGCTCGGCATCGTAGACCACCTCGCGACCCGCTTCCTTGAGATAACGACAGGTATCGCGAATCATGGCCTGGTTTTCTTCAGCCGTGGTTCTCAAAACATCGGTCACTTGCAGCTCCCAGCTCTTGCCAAAAATGGTCACCACCGGCGTGTCCGCTTCAAGCAACAATGCGACCTGCGGATCTTCCTCGACCGCTACCCCGGCTCGGCGGGTCGATCCAAAAGCCGCGATCTTGGCGTGATTCCAGATTTCCTTCGCCGCCGCCTTGAAGAACTCGATGTCCTTGGGATTCGAACCTGGCCAACCACCCTCAATGTAATCTACTCCGAACTCGTCGAGACGATGGGCAATGCGGATTTTATCGAGACCCGACAGGGAAAATCCCTCTCCCTGAGTTCCATCCCGAAGCGTGGTGTCATAGATGCGAACGCGTTTCTCTTCGCTCATGGTGTGCTATTATTGTTCCAACCGATTCCTGTCGGGCCCCGAAACTCCAACAAGCCGGGCTTTAAAGCAATCGCGAAGTAGCCAAAGGTCGGGGGCTCCGTCGGTGACGAAAATGGGCAATTCCAGCGATCACTTCTTCTTCTCATCCATTCGCGCTGCCCATTTCATACCCTCGATGATGTGTTGGCGTCCGAACTTGGTATCCAGTGAGCGCACATCGTGTCCCAGCTCGGTGTAGAAAAAACGCCCGTCGTTCAGGGTATTGATCCAGGCGATGGGATGATCCTTGCCCATCGCTTTTCCGCCACGCGTTTTGAAGTAATCCCGAACCGGCTCGTAGCTCGATTCATCCACTCTCAATAGAACCTGAATGCCCGGCTTCCCGGTCACACTCACGTCGTGATTGGTCCAGTCCGCCTTGTATAGGAAAGTCCCGCCGAAGCCTTTGACGGCTGGATGGTCCTTCGCCTTGGGGTCCACCACCACTTTTGCTTCGAGATACTCCGAATCGCTGTTGAAGTCACACCCGCCCAGTTCGGAAAACCACTTCCATTCCTTTTGGCGGACCAGCGCGGCATGCAAAGCGACAATCCCCCCACCCTTTCGATACCATTCCTCGACAGTCTTCCGCTGCTTTTCGTTAAACAACTTCACCAGTTCATTGGAGTTGTTGAGGACCAACACCTGATAGCGATCAAGGATCTTCTCAATATCCTGAGGAGTCGCGGTAACATCGACCTGCATCCCAAAGTCATCAGACAAACGGGCCAGCCATCCACTGACCGCTGCCGTTTCGGGATGACGATACCAACCGGTTCCTCCAAACACGAGCACTTTGCCGGTATCACGAGCACCCCGATAGGGCGTCTTTTCATGAGCCGCAAGCGGCAAGACGGCCAACAAGATGGCCGTAATAAAAGACACCAGTTCAAAAAAAGGGAGCAATCTAAAGCTCGATGTCATGTCCCACGTTTACCCAATCACGAGACAATAACTGAAGGAAAAATAGCTATCCCGCTTTAACCCAAACAGATCCGACTCTCAGGAAACCTGAATCCCACCCCCTCCTGAAAAGGGCTCACCCACGGAACTTCAGCTTGAATTGAAAAGACCCAGAACCTTGCTACGTTCGGTTCAGCGGAACCCCTACTTCTTGATGTTTCCCACCCTTCGATCCCTCCTTTTGCTTCCCTCAATCATTGCCACGGTCGGAAACTGCCGGGCTAATGATGAAATCTCGAAGGAACTGGAGGTTGAATTCACGAAAAAAATTAAACCGCTGTTGCAGGACTACTGCTTTGATTGTCACGGAGACGGGGCAAAGAAAGGTGACTTTGTCCTCGATGAATACAAGAGCACCGAAGCCCTCCTCAAAGACCGTCTGGCTTGGCTGCGGATTTGGGAAAATGTCCGGACAGACCTCATGCCGCCGTCGAAGGAAAAGTTCCAGCCCAACGTGGAAGAGCGGAAAGCAATCCTCGCGTGGATTGAAAAGAAGATCTTCAAGTTGGACCCCAACAATCCCGATCCGGGCCGCGTGACGATCCGGCGCATGAATCGCGAGGAATACCAAAACACCATTGCGGATGTCGTCGGGGTGCGATTTGACGCGAACGAAAATTTCCCAGCCGACGACACCGGATTCGGATTCGACACCATCGGTGATGTCCTGACGATCTCTCCTCTTCTGATGGAAAAGTATCTCGGAGCGGCCGAGGAAATTGCTGCCAAGGCCCTGCCCGAAGATGCCGGGATGCCCAAACCCCTCACCATCGACGCGGGCAGTTTCCAAGACCGTGGCGGAAGCCAGACCGCCCGTTTCATGGAGGCGAACCAAAAGCAGGTCGTGACCGCAAAACGTCGCATCGAAGCCGGAGGCGAATACCAAGTGGAAGTGTCGTTCTCACTTCAAAACGAAGGCGGCCGGCCCAAAAATCAAACCGCGAAGTGGCAATTCTTGGTCGATGGTAAAAAGCTCAAGGAATACGACATCAACTCGGACAAGTCGCTGCGAAGTCGCTTTGTCGAAAAACTCCAGCTCCCGAAAGGTGAGCATCGCTTCGAGTTTGCCATCGAGCCTGGCAATAAAGGCGAAGGGCGTGGCACCGCCGGGATTCGCGTGGACCGCTTTCGATTGTCTCGGATCGGATCCGATGGCGCCTGGGAACTCTACCCCGACAGCTATAAGCGTATCTTTGTCAATGGCCTTGCACCCAAAGAAAAGGAAAAGCAGAAGGCCTACATGGGCAGGATCGTTCAGAGCTTTGCGACGAAGCTCTTCCGCCGTCCGCCGCGCAAAGAGCTCGTGAGTCAAATCACCGCACTTGCTAATGCTCGGAGCAACGAGGAAGGAGCAAAGTTTGTCGACGGGGTTCGCCTGGCTGTGACCGTCATTTTAACATCGCCAAGCTTTCTCTATCGAAGTGAGGTGCAATCCGAGCCCGACAACCCGGGCAAGGTGGTCGCGCTCGATGAATACGCGCTCGCCTCCCGGCTTTCCTACTTCCTTTGGAGTTCGTCCCCCGATCAGGAACTGCTGGCACTAGCCGCGAAAGGAAAACTGCGGCATAATTTGAGAGCGCAAGTCGACCGCATGTTGCAAGACGGCAAAGCCAACCGCATGGTGCAGAACTTTGTGGGACAGTGGTTGCAGGCCCGCGACATGCCCGGAAAGAACATCGATGTCCGCCGCATCACCCGCGAGCGTGACCGGCGTCGAGCCAGCCGTATCTTCAACGGCAGTCACCGCAACGATATGAAAAGGGAGACCGAAATGTTCTTCCGGCATGTCCTGACCGAGAACCGGCCGCTTCTCGAACTACTCAATGCCAACTATTCCTTCCTCAACGAAAACCTCGCAAACTTCTATGGCGTCAAAGAGGTAAAGGGAGGGCACTTCCGCAAGGTGGAGTTCGAACCAAGCGTCAAAGGCCGGGGCGGAATCCTGGGACAGGGCACCTTCCTCATCGTCACCTCGCAATCGACCCGGACCTCGCCGGTCAATCGAGGCTTGTTTGTCCTCGATAACATTCTCGGGACTCCCGCTCCCCCCGCACCGCCCAATGTTCCCGAACTCGAGGAGGTGGCGAAGGAATTCGACCGTAACGCCACCATGCGGCAGCTCATGGAAGTGCACCGCGAGAAGCCACTCTGCGCATCTTGTCACGAACGGATGGATCCAATTGGGCTCGCTCTCGAGAACTTCAACGCTATCGGCCAATGGCGCGACCAACAGGACGGCAAGAAGATCGACAGCGCCGGCAAGCTGGTCACCGGAGAGGGATTTACCAACGTCATGGAGCTCAAGAAGATCCTCACGACCTCGCGAAAGCAGGATTTCTACCGCTGCCTGACCGAAAAAATGCTCACCTACGCCCTCGGCCGCGGAGTGGAATACTACGACTCCCCCGCCGTGAATGCCATCATCACCAAAACCGTGCTGGAGGGTGGAGGCTTGAAAAATCTCGTTTATGCGATTACTGAAAGTGTACCGTTTCAGAAGCGTAGAGGTGACAGAGCCTTTTAGCCAGCTACGGGTCTACTCATCCCATCAATCCATGGACCAAACTTCGTGCAACTTTGGACGCCGAGCCTTCCTCCGCGGAGTCGGAGCCTCAATCGCCCTGCCCGCCTTTCGCTCTCTGGGAGCTGAGGTGAAGGCCGCCAAGACCGTGGCCCGGGGAGTGACCGCCACCGGCGCCCCGCTGCGCATGGCCTACCTTTACGTCCCCAACGGCGTAATCATGGACAAGTGGCGGCCTGAGGGCACGGGTTCTGACTTTAGATTCAATCACTCGATGAAGTCGCTAAGTCCTTTCAAAAAGGACCTGCAGATCATCAAGGGATTTGAGCAAATTAATGGCACCGCCGGTCCTGATGGAGCTGGTGACCACGCCCGCGCCGGGGCTACCTTCCTCACCGGGGCACGCCCTCGAAAAACCGCCGGAGCCGATATCAAACTTGGAGTCTCGGTCGACCAAATGGCTGCCAGCTACATCGGTTCCGAAACGCGACTTTCTTCGCTTGAGCTTTCATGCGACGCCGTCCGCAAGTCGGGACGGTGTGACTCGGGATACTCCTGCGCTTATCAATATAACCTTTCCTGGCGGTCCTCGACGCAGCCGATGACCCCGGAGTCCAACCCCCGTTTGGTCTTCGAGCGTCTCTTCGGAGGCGACAACAACGAGGCACGCAAAAAGAGCCTCGCCAAAAGACGCGCCGAAAAACGTTCCATTCTCGATATCGTAATGGCCGATGCCAAATCGATGAATAACCAGCTTGGCAGGAACGATCGCAACAAGCTCGATGAATACATGACCGGGGTGCGTGAGGTCGAGCGGCGCATTGAAAAAGCAGAGAGCTTCGGCCCTCCGCCCGATCCCGGTGTGGCCGCTCCCGCAGAAGGGGTGCCTCGCGAGTATCAGGAGCACATCCGCCTGCTCTTCGACATGATGCTACTTGCCTTCAAGACGGACCAAACCCGGATCTCATCTTTCCTTCTGGCCCACGATGGTAGCAACCGCAACTTCACCCACATGGGAGTGAACGAAGGTCATCACGGTTTGTCCCATCATCGCAACGATCGGCGTAAGATGGATCAAATCGTCAAGATCGACACCTTCTACAACGAGCAACTGGCTTATTTCCTCGAGCGCATGAAGGCCACCGAGGATGTCGACGGAAAAAGCCTCCTTCACAACTCCATGATTGTCTGGGGAAGCGGACTCTCCGATGCCAACCGTCACACCCACGAAGATCTCCCGATCATCCTCGCCGGAAATGCCGGCGGAGAGTTCAATCCCGGACGTCACCTAGATCTCGGCCAAAGCGTCCCGCTGAACAACCTCTACATGCGCATGCTCCACGAAGCCGGCGCCAAAACTGACCGCCTCGGCGACTCCACGGGCGTGCTAAAGGGTGTTTAGGCACCCCGGAGAATCCGCAAATTCGCCCCAGTGATTAGGCTGGCTTCTTTAGATCGCGATTTCATTCCATCGTTTGGTAGCCTCCGTTGAGCTGGTAACCATGGCCCAAGCCACGAGAGATTAGTCCTGAGATCATTGTAGCCAAAGGCCACGAATCACCGATTGGAGCAAAACCAATCATCAAATGCGTCCTGATCTACGACTCTTTCGTGATTCGCCACAACAACATGGGAGGAAGGAGGCCCACCCAAGTTCGTCTTAGAATCTAGTTGTCTTTCTTGCCTCCCTTACGTTGTTCGTACATCCACTCAAAGACTTCGGGATTCGAGTAGCAAGGCGTCCAGGCATCATGCTTCACGCCGGAAGCTTCGTCGTACTCGGTATACTTGATGTTTCCCTTTTCCTTTTTCAAGGCTTCAACCATCCGCCGGGTGAATTCCACACTCACCACGGCATCCGCCACCCCATGGTGGGTCCAGATTGGGATATCCTTGATCACCTTCGCTGTCCTTGGATCCCCCCCGCCACAGACCGGAACCGCTGCGGCGAAGAGATCCGGTGCTTCAGCAAGCGCCGACCAAGTCCCAAACCCGCCCATCGAGAGTCCGGTGATATAGATTCGATCTTCATCGACCGGAAGGTTCTTCATCGCAGTTTTTAGAAGCCCGATCACATCAGTGAGATACTCTCCACGCCACCCCCTGTTGTCGTCGGGGCACTGCGGGGCAAAGATAAACGACGGATTCTTGTCATGAAATCGCCCAGATGCGAAATCCCGAAGGATTCCGTTCAGCTGTTTTTCGTTGTCGTTTCCACCCGATCCACGCCCGTGCAAAAAGATCAGAATGGGGTAACGCTTCTTCCCACTCATTCGCTTTTTACTAAAGAAACGGAATTTGAGGCTTTCATACTCCATCTTTTCCCAATCCTCGGTTAGGCGATCTTCGAAAATGCCACTCGGCTTCTTTTCTTTTAGACCATTCCGGGATTCCAGAGCTTCGGCAACCCATTGTTGATCGGCCTCCGAGATTTTGCTGAGCGGCAGAGTAAAGCGACGTCCATCGGAGCTTCGACGAAGGGTAACATTTTTGTCGTTCGCCGAAACAAACTCAGCCTTCAAACTCCTACCATCGGTCGAAGTCCAAGTGCGGGTTTCACCTCCATAGGCAATCAGAAAACAGCTCAACGAAAACAGGACACACTGGATGAGTTTACAGAATCTGGACATAATTCGCCTTACGCGTCGTCAGAGCAAAAAGTAACACCGCCCTTCGACCGAAGCTCCCCTTTCCTGATTGGACGGATATCGCTTGGAAAATTCTGCGTCTTATGAACTCCGACACTAATCGAAAAAAACGTTTTCACGATGGAAGGCCAAAAAACACGATTTTTAGGATAGAAGTTCGCTGATCAGGAGAATCTAGACATCAGTTAAAACTGGCACGCCTATCAAAAAGGGGACTTAAAAAGCACTCCCTTTTCAAAGATCCAGCGAAGGGAATTAAGCGAAAAAGAGTGCGGTAATTACACCAATAAAATTGTGCTCACAGTAAGTGTTCATACTACGATTTCCCCAAAAAGGCGAAAGCCCCTAACTCTTTATGAGTGAGAGGCTTTCATTGGTTGCGGGAGTAGGATTTGAACCTACGACCTTCAGGTTATGAGCCTGACGAGCTACCTGGCTGCTCCATCCCGCGATCTGTATTGTTCGCTCCTTTCGGGGCGGGCTGGACGCTAGGACGTCCATACAACGATCGCAAGGTTTATTTGGCAAAAATCGACAAATCCGTTCATTCTTCCCCCGCCTTATGGCCCTTTCTCCAACCCAATCACGCCCTCTCCCGGTCAGCGTCTGGAAATCCCTCGCGGAGCAACACCGTTCGACGGCGGAAGAAATCACGGTTCCAATGCGAGACCGCAAGTCCCGAGGCCAAAAGCACCCAATCTACGATTTCCTCCACACTTACTATTCATTTTCCCTCGGCCGGCTCGAGAAATGGCACCCCGGTGTGGGACTCCTGCTGGACGACGATCCCCACTTCGATTTCTCCCCAAAATACTATCACCGCAAGGACGGGCTTGTTTTCGCCGATCCCGCCAAATTAACCGAAAAAGGCCGCGCGCGTTTGGTTTGGATCCGACAGCTCCTCCGTCTGACCCAGGAACGCCCGCCTCATCTGGCCTGCCACGGCCTGCACGAATGGGCCATGGTTTATTCGGGGTCCGACATTCGTCATCGTGAAAGCGCTCCGCTGCGGCTTCCACAAGAGGAAATCGACGCCCTGATCTCGTCCCGGCCGATCTCCTGTTCGCATTTCGACGCCTTCCGCTTCTTCGCACCCAGTGCGGTAAAATTTAATCGTCTGTCCCCCACCCTCCTCACCCGCGAGGAGCATGAGCAACCCGGCTGCATCCACGCGAACATGGACCTCTACAAGTGGGCCTACAAAAGCAGCCCGTGGATTTCCTCAGACCTGCTCGCCCGCACCCTATTTTTTGCAATTGAAGCCCGCGAAATCGACATGCGGGCCTCACCCTACGATCTCACCGAATTCGGCTACGACCCCATCCCGGTGGAAACAACAGATGGCCGTCGCGAATACGAACGCGAACAAATGGCTCTCTACCGCAAGGGTCTGCTCATTCGGAAGGATTTGATTGAGGCGCTTGATCTCATTCTGGAGACTTGAGTTTGCTCGGGATTCGGGCTTCCCTCCGCCCATGATTCCCAACGTCCTCGCCGAACGCTACGCCGCTGCTGAAATCCGCCGCATCTGGTCCCCGGAGGGACGGATTGTGCTAGAGCGCGATTTCTGGATCGCGGTGATGCGGGCCCAACAGAACCTCGGACTCGATATTCCCGACGAGGCGATCGCGGCCTACCAATCTGTCCGCGACCAAGTGAACCTCTCCGCCATCGACGAACGGGAACGCATCACCCGCCACGATGTGAAAGCACGCATCGAGGAATTCAATGACCTCGCCGGCCATGAACACATCCACAAAGGTATGACCTCGCGCGATCTCACCGAAAACGTGGAACAGCTTCAGGTCTATCGTTCGCTCGAAGTCATTCGTGATAAAACGATCGCGGTTCTTGCCCGCCTGAGCAACCGCGCTGGAGCCTGGGCCGACCTCATGATCACCGCCCGCACCCACAACGTGGCCGCCCAGCCCACGACCTTCGGGAAACGGCTCACGATGTTTGGCGAGGAGATCCTCTCGGCCTTTCAGAGTCTCGACACCGTTTTCCAATCCTACCCCGTGCGTGGGCTCAAGGGAGCAGTGGGCACCCAAATGGACCAGGTTTCCCTCTTTGACGGAGACACTGCCAAAGTCGCCAGCCTAGATGAGCAAGTGCGCGAGCACCTCGGTCTTCCCGCTGCTTGGACTAATGTCGGACAAGTCTATCCGCGCTCGCTCGATTTCCGGGTCGTTTCGGCACTCGTCGATCTGGCTTCCGGACCATCTTCGCTCGCCAGAACCCTGCGCCTGATGGCCGGGCACGAAACGGCTTCAGAAGGCTTCGCCAAAGGTCAGACCGGTTCCTCCGCGATGCCGCACAAGATGAACTCGCGATCCTGCGAACGCGTGAACGGATTTCACGCCATCCTCAAAGGGCATCTCGCGATGGCCTCCAATCTGGCCGGCGACCAATGGAACGAAGGGGACGTTTCCTGCTCGGTGGTGCGGCGAGTGATGCTGCCCGATGCCTTCTTTGCCATCGATGGCCTGTTTGAAACCTTCCTAACTATCCTCGATCAAATGGACGCCTACCCCGCCGTCATCGAGAAAGAAAACTCACACTACCTTCCCTTCCTCCTCACGACGACCATCATGATGGAAGCTGTCAAATCCGGGGTCGGTCGCGAAACCGCCCATAAAGCGATCAAGGAACACGCAGTCGCCACCGTCCACGATCTCCGCAACGGTAAGGCCACTCACAACAACCTTCTCGAGCGCCTCGCAGGAGATGATCGTCTTCCACTCGATGCCGACGCTCTCGCTGCCATCTTGGAAGCAGGGCGGGACAACGTGGGGCAAGCCAAGGTGCAAATTGGCCACTTCGTTGAACAAATTAACGCACTTAAGAAGTCTCATCCCGGGGCAGCTGATTATTCTCCCGGCTCCATTCTCTAGGCCAGGCCAATGAAAACTCACGTCGTCCTTTTGATCGGCGCGATTTTGGGAGCCGCCGCTGTGGTGGGCAGCTATCTCCTACTTTCCGGCCATCAACCCGGGGATGAGATCGTTTCTCTCAGCTTCACCGAAGAAGAGCTCCAGGCGAAGATTGCCCTTAAGTTTCCCAAGGAAGAAAAGGTCCTCGGGATCATCGATATCATCATCGACGAGCCCAAAGTAAATCTGGTCGGGCTCGATAATCGCATCCGCTTCCAAGCCACCGCAACCGTCGTTGTGCCCTTTGTGGGAGAAGAAAAAATCGGGGCCATCTTTTCGAGTTCGGTCCGCTATAATCGGGCGGATCACACCCTGCGGACCTCCGACAACGAGCTAGAGGAGCTCCAAACCGACCGCATTTCGGAAAAGTACGAACCCACCGTCCGGACCAGCATTACTGCCGCTTCCCGGGAGCTTTTCGACGACGAAGTGGTCCACACCATCGATGACGAGGACCTCAAAGACATGCTGGGAAGGCTTCTGATCCAGCAGATTAAACTCAAAAACAGGCGTCTCGAGATCGCGCTGGGGCTTTAAGATGTGACCCCAGCCTCCGTCCTAAGGTTGACACCCACCTCCTGCTGGCCTAGTTCCACCCAGACATGGCAGAAGAAACAACACTCATTCTTTTCAAGCCCGACGCGATCAAGCAGGACCTCGTCGGCACCATCCTCGCCCGTTACCAGGCCGAAGGCTTCAAGATCCGGGGTATCAAGATGATGGAGCTGTCCGACGAAATCCTCGCCGAGCACTACGCCCACATCGCAGAAATGCCCTTCTTCCCTTCCGTGCGTGGTTTCATGCAGGAAACTCCCGTGGTAGCCCTCGCTCTCAGCGGTGAAAACGTCATTGCCCGCGTCCGCGACCTTCTCGGGCCCACCGATTCCAAGGAAGCCGCCGCCGGAACCATCCGTGGAGACTTTGGCGAAAAAGCCGAAGACTCCAAAATGCGCAACATCTGCCACGCGTCCGACAGCACGGAGGCTGCCGAAGCCGAACTCAAGCGCTTCTTCAACGAAGGCGAGATCTTCGGATAAGCTTCGCGGAATCCCGATTTTCTCTTTTCAGGAGTCGCCCCGCTTTGGGCGGCTCTTTTTTGTAAATTAATGCGAGACTTCTAACGCTTGTAAGATCGCCTCCATCCGCCAAGTTTTCTCCCCGATGCTTACTAAGTGCTTCCTCTTTCTCTCCTTAGCCTCGCTGCTCGCAGCCCTGCCTCCCGGAACCAAGGATCCGGGAAAAATCGAAGGCACAGCCAGCGAAGAAAACTTCCCGGCCAAGGATCCCGACAAGGCCCTGCTTTCCACCATCACCTGGCCCGGGGAAATGAAGGCCCGCGTCTATGCCAAGCAGCCCGATGCCTTGAACGTGACCGCCATTGCCTTTGATGAGCAAAACCGCCTTTACCTTGCAGAAACCCATCGCTTTGACCGGGGCATCGAAGACAACCGGCGCAACCAACATTGGTTGCGCGACGAGATCGCTCTCACCTCCACCGCCGACCGGCTCGAAATGTACAAGAAGCACGCCGAGGTCAAACCACTCGAATACTACACCAGGTATTCCGACAAAATCCGCGTGCTGGTCGATGACAATAACGATGGCATTCTTGATCGTTCCCAGCTTTACGCCGATGGCTTCAATGACCCGCTCGATGGCACGGCCGCTGGGATCTTTTCTGCGAACGGGAAAGTCTATTTTGCCTGCATCCCTCACGTTTGGATGCTAAAGGACACCGATGGCGACTTAAAGGCCGACACACGCGAATCACTCCAGGAAGGATACGGTATCAGCGTGAGTCTGAGCGGACACGATCTCAATGGCTTTTCCTTTGGGCCGGACGGACGCATCTACTTCACCATTGGAGATCGCGGCTACAATCTGAAGACCGCCGACGGACGCCACCTTTACGATCAATACGCTGGCGCGATCTTCCGTATGGAACCCGATGGCAGCGGCCTTGAGGTGATTCACTATGGACTTCGGAACCCCAAGGAGATCGCCTTTGACCAGTATGGATCAGCCTTCTCCGTCGACAACAACGCCGACATGGGCGACAAGGCCCGCCTCGTCTACATGGTCGAGGGTGCCAGTTCGGGATGGAATCGCGGCAACCAAAACCTCAACAACTTCCGTCACGTCATCGACGTCAGCCACCGCCACCGCATTCCCTGGATGGAGGAAAAAGGCTGGGAAAAGGAAGCTAAGAACCGCCCCGCGGCCTACCTCCCGCCCATCGAACACATCTCAGTAGGGCCTTCAGGATTGACCTACAATCCCGGCACCGGTCTGGCGAAAAAGTGGGACAACAACTTCTTCATCTGCGACTATCGCGGTGGAGGCAGTGAGATCATCGCTTTCGAAGTCGAACCTTCAGGTGCTTCTTTCGATCTCAAGCGCAGCGAGACCTTCATCAAAGGCTTCCTGAATACCGACATGGAGTTTGGCTACGACGGCCGCGTTTACGCCAGCGACTTCACCGGCGGCTGGAAAACTTACGATCTGGGCAATATCTTCGTCTTTGAAAACCCGGAGGAGCTTGCCAAGCCGGTCACTCAACAAGTACGCACGCTCTTCGCGAAGGGCTTCGATCAACGGTCACCTGAAGAGCTCGCCAAGCTTCTTCGCCATCAGGACCAACGCGTTCGACAACGTGCCCAGTTTGCTCTAGCGAAAAACTCAAAAAACATCCCGCTCCTCATCGAGGCAACTGATTCCGACCAGCCCCTGCTGACACGACTCCATGGACTTTGGGGCCTTTGCCAGCTGAGCCGTCTGCAGAATGATTCGAAAGCCCTGACGCATTTGACTAATCTCACAAAAGATCTGGAGTGGCGAATCCGTGCGCAGGCCGTTCAAGGCCTGGGCGAAGCTGGGATGACGGTCGGGCATTCTCAAGCACGAAGCCTTCTCGCCGATCCGAATTTAAATGTCCGTCTTCTTGCCGCGATCGCTCTCGGTAAAGGAAGGGACACACAAGATGTTGGCGTCTTGGTCGAATCCCTCGCCGACAACAACGATGCCGATGCCTATCT
Organism: Akkermansiaceae bacterium; assembly: GCA_049596615.1. GTDB lineage: Bacteria > Verrucomicrobiota > Verrucomicrobiia > Verrucomicrobiales > Akkermansiaceae > SW10. Next base: position 29,865 of record JBMYLT010000027.1, read on the forward strand.
TCGCCACGGGGCGGTGCAAGGTCTCTTCACCATTGCCAGAGCCAACGAATCTGGCCCGGCAATGATGACCAAACTCGCCAGCCATCCCTCCCCCGCCGTCCGGCGCGGTGCCGTGCTCGTGCTCCGCAAGCTCAAGCACGGCGGGATCGCCAAATTCCTCAAAGACAAGGATCCTTCCATCGTCATCGAGACAATTCAGGCGATCAATGACGCCTACATTGAAGACGCCCGCCCCGCTCTCGCCAAGCTGACCAGCTTCATCGGCAAATCTACCACCGCCATCGACAATCGCATCATCAACACCATCTTCCGTGTCGGTGGTTCAGAGAACGCAATGCGCCTGATACAAATCGCTTCGAACGAAAAGCTCCCCGACAACGCACGAATCGAAGCCCTCTTCGCACTTCAGCGGTGGTCCAACCCACCCGCGGCCGACCCGACCACCGGCAAGCATCGCCCACTCGCCAACGACCGTTCGCTTGAGAAAGAAATGCCTGCGATTACGAGCACTCTCAACCAGCTTCTCGAAACGACGACGAGTGAAGTTCTGGCCGAAGTCATCCGGGCCACCGAAACCTTCAACCTGAAGGTCTCGCCCAAGATCTTCCTCGGCCATTTCACCAACCGTAAGAACGCCTCATCCATCCGACTCGCGGTCCTCAAGACCCTTGAGAAAATCAAACCGAACCCTCTCAAGGACACCTTGGTTGCGGCGCTTACCGATCCCAAATCTGAGATTCGTACCAACAGCTTCGCCGCGCTCGCCCGGCTGGCCCCCGACGATGCCCTAAACTCCACCAAAGCGATTTTTGAGTCCGGCAAAACGATCGACCAGCAGTCTGCCGTCGCCGTTCTCGGCACAATGTCTCATCCGGGCGCCGCAACCTTGATCCTCGCCAAGTTGCAATCGCTCAAGGATCAACCACCAGCCATCCATCTCGACCTTCTCGAAGCAGCGGCAAGGCTGGGTAGCCCAAAGGTCAAGGATGCTCTGAAAGCCTACGAGGCCTCGCTCGACCCCGCCGATCCCCTCTCTGCTTACACGGTCGCTTTGGAGGGAGGCGACATCGCCCGGGGACGAGCAGTCTTCTACAACCACGGCGCGGCCCAGTGCACCCGATGCCACAAGGGCCAAAAGAATCGCTTTAAAGGCGGCGTGGCAGGACCTCATCTCAAAAATGTGGGACTTCTCCACAAGCGCGACTATCTGCTCGAGTCTCTCTTTAACCCCGGCGCTCAGATTGCCCCGGGATACGGCACCGTTTCGGTCACCTTCAAAGACGGCAAGGTCATCGGCGGCACCCTGAACAAGGAAACCAAGAAGCAGATCACCATCACCGATCTGGCGACCGGGAAAAAGAAAAGCTATCCTCGCTCTTCGATCGCGGAAATGACCAAGCCGCTTTCGACGATGCCGCCGATGAATGGGATACTCACCAAGGCAGAAGCCCGCGACCTGATCGCCTATCTCGCCTCACTAAAAGACAAATGAGACTAGGTTTCATTTGGTAATGAATTCCTCTGCCTTTGATACCTCTTTTTAGTTGTCAGCAGGAGCATGAATTTTCTTATCTAACCCCGATGGATAACGCTGAATTATTGCCTTGGGAAAAGGTCGGTAAGGAACACCGCCTCGACCATAAAAGAGCGGGCATGTTGGTTGATTTGGATCGATGCATTGGATGCCATTCCTGCTCGGTTTCCTGTAAGACAGAGAACGAAGTTCCTCTCGGAAACTTTCGCATGCGCGTTCGTTATCTGGAGCAACCTCAAAACAATCAGTTGGCGTTTGCTCCGTTGATTTGCATGCACTGTGCTGATGCCCCATGCCTGAAGGCCTGCCCTTCGAAAGCGATCAAGCGCGAGAAAGACGGACGGGTGTATGTTGACGAGGGCAATTGTGACCTCGAGAAGGAATGCGTTGAGGCCTGCCCCTACGGAGCGATCTCCATCAACGAGGAAAAGGAAGTCGCCGAGAAGTGCGACTTTTGTTCTCATCGTACCGAGATCGGACTTGAACCTTCCTGTGTTTCAAACTGCCCGACTGATGCCCTGGTCTTCGGGGATCTTGATGATCCCGAATCGCGCATCTCCAAATTGGCGGAGAAGAAGAAAGCCAAGGCCTGGAAGCCCGAAGCCAAGACCGATCCATCGGTTCTCTACGTGAGCCACGAAACCTGGATGGAAAAGAAGGCCAATACCGGGGTGCAACTCGATCCCAAAGACGAGGATGTCACCTACGAACAAAACAATCTCAAGAAGTAGAGTATTTTCACGATGCCTGATCAAACACGCCGCTCGATTCTTAAACTTGGTTCCGCTCTGGTTGCGGGAGGATTCCTTCCCACCAAGGTAGCCGCCAAGGTCGGCACTACCGGACAGTCCCTCGGAGTTCTGGGACGCCTCGACTACACCAAGGCCAAAGCCATTCCCACCATCTGTTTCGCCTGCACCAACCACTGCGGGGTCATCGGCTGGGTTCAGGATGGTCTCGTTCGGAAGATCGATGGAAACCCCCTCGATCCTAACACCGAAGGCAATCTCTGCTCCAAGGCACAGGGGATGATTTCCTACACATACTACCCCGAGCGAATTCTTTACCCGCTTCGCCGGGTCGGCAAACGAGGCGACGGAAAGTGGAAGCGAATCACTTGGGAGGAAGCTTACACCGAGCTTGCCGACCGCATGCGCCCCTTGCGGGAAAAGGGGACTCCGGAAGAGTTTGTCTTCCACTACGGTCGCGACAAAACCAAAGGCTACACCAAACACTTCACCAATGCCTTTGGGACGCCTCATCGCTTGAACCGTCGCTCCATTTGTTCGTCAAATCGAAGGGCTCCTTTGATGTCCTTCTACGGTCGCGATTTTGAATGGGAAACGCAGGATCTTTCCAATACCAAGTATGTCATTAACTGGGGCGGCAACCCTTACGAAGCATACCAAGGCGGGCTCTTCATGGCCCATCGTCTGCAAAATGCCCGCGTCGACCACGGTGCCAAGTTGGTGACCTTTGAGGTCCGGCCGTCGGCCACTGCGAGCAAATCCGATGAATTCTACACCGTGATGCCGGGGTCCGATGGCGCCATTGCTTTCGCCATGATTCACACCATCCTCAAAGAAGGGCTTGAGAACAAGGAATTCTGGGATCGTTGGGCCAACATTCCTTTGGAAGAGGTTCGCAAGTCGGTGAAAGACTACACGCCCGAGTGGGCCGAGAACAAATCAGGCGTTCCAGCTGCCGACATCAAACGCATCGCTATCGAATTTGCCAAAGCAGCTCCGGCTTGTTGCACCATGTCGAACCGTGGTTCAGCCAAGCACTACAACGGGATGCAGGCCGACCGCGCCATTCGCACCCTCGATGTTCTGGTCGGAAACGTCGGCAAGCCGGGCGGATACTGCTTGTCCTCGCTTCGCGGTTGGTCTGGAAAATACGGCCAAGAAGGGCTACCCAATCTCAAAATGCCCGAACCCAAGGCTTCCGACCCCAAACCGTGGGGAATTGGCGATGGCTACAACGAAGCGGCTTTCAAGAAACTTCCCAAGAAGGTGCAGGAGCGCGTGCTCAACTTCCCCGAGAAGTGGAAGAAGAAGTACTTCGGCGAGCTTGCCACCCCAAGCGAGTATCCCCTCGCCTGGCACTGGTATCAGATGCGTGTCGGTCAGCTAGTCTACCCATACATCAAGGAAGGGCGCCAGAAGGTCTCCGTTTACATGTCCTTCACGCTTGGAGCCGCCTTCGGCTATCCGGAAGCCAATGCCGCGCGTGAGGTCTTGATGGATGAAGAGCTCATTCCCTTCCACGTCGCCGTTGATATCGGATACGGAGAACAAACAGCCTTGGCCGACATGATCCTGCCCGAGGCCACCAGCCTCGAACGCTGGGATTATCACTCCACCAACTGTTATGGTCTCGTTCCCTATACGGGCGTGCGCCAGCCGCTAGTGAAACCACAAGGGGAGGCCAAATCGATCCAGGTGATCCTTCGCGAACTGGCTCACAAGATTGGCGGAGGAATGGAGAAACACTTCACCTACCAGGACGACGAGTCCCTCTACAAAGATTGGTATAAAGAACTCCCGATTTCGTGGGAGGAATTCAAACGTCGCGGTATTTGGCAGGAAGAAGGTCGGCCAAAAGACTACGAATTGTACGAACGACCGCTCACCGAAAAAGAACTGGAAGGAACCAACTTTGGCGGAGACAAGAAGCTCGCCGAAGGAGCCTTGGTTGAAAAAGACGGCAAAGCGGTCGGCATCATCAAAGACGGCAAGCCAGTTCGCGGTTTCCCCACTCCGAATCGCGTCATCAATGTTTACGATGAGATTTTCCCGGAAGCTGCCAAGGCGGTGGGTCTCCCCCTCACCGATGGCAATGCCAGTCCGCTCGCCATCTGGCACGAGGTGCCCGAGCACGTTGATCTGCCCGAAGACCGCTTCATTTTCTCTACCTTCAAATGGAACGTTCATACCCAGGGTCGCTCCGGCCACTGGAAATATTCAGCCGAGATCATCCACACCAACCCGGTCTTCATGCATCCCGATACCGGGAGGGCTCTAGGCTTGAGCGAAGGTGATGAAGTAAAAGTCTCGGTTTATCGCCCGACTGGATTTACCTATCGCTCCGGCGAGAAGGGAGTCATGGGAAGCTTCACCAACCATGTTCGCTTCCTGAAAGGGATGCACTCCAAGGTCGTGATGTGCTCCCACCACGTGGGTCACTTCGAACACGGCATTGTCGGTCAGTCATCCACGACCGAAACATCACCTGCCGAAGGAAAGAGTGGCAAGCTCAGCGACAAGCGTCTCAAGGACGGCGTCTGGTGGGCCAAGAAGCGCGGCGGTATTGGAGGCGGCGTTCACATCAATGACGCCCTTCCGATCAATCCGGCCCCACTCATCGGCGGTCAGAACTGGTACGACAACGTCTGTTCGATAGAGAAAGTTTAGCAGGATTGCTCATGACACCCGAAGCCGCAGTGGCGGGGCTCGCAGCCTCGCTTCTCGCTCAGGAAATCAATCGCGAAACTCTGGCCTCCCTCCAGAGCCCGAAGATTGTTCCCCTGCTGATCGAGATTGAACCGGAAATCGAAACCCTGCTTCAGAAAGACTGGGACGAGCATGATTTTGAAGATGCTGCGGTCGAGTTCTGCCGACTCTTCATCCTTGATCCAAAAGCACCGGCCCGGGCAGCCGCATTCGAGGATTCGAATCGCCCCGTCGTGGCAAGCCGCATTCAGATGATGATCGACGCGGGCCACCTGGACCTCCCAGAACGATACCAATCCCTCGCGCCCGATCACATTGCCGTTCTGCTTTTGGTTTTCAGCTCGCTGAACGAAGAAGATGGCCAAGCTTTCAAAGAGGAAAACCTTTTCTGGCTCCCTCAATTTATTGATCGCCTTCTATCCAGCGAAGAGCACGTTCTTTATCGTCTGATCGCCAAAAGCCTAGAGGCAATCACGTAGTCTAGTTACGGAGCTTGGACTTCAGTCCGAGCGCGGGGCCCGGGGTTTTAGATACTGGGACTAAAGTCCAAACTCCGCAGAAAAAACCTCGAGGCCATTCCTGACCTCGAGGTTTTGCAAAATCGTGTTAAGTTCTTTAGCTCTAGAAGTCGAAACGAGCCTGAAGATAAACCAGAGTACTAGACGGAGCATCTCCAGTGTCCTCGGCAAACCCGCCCGGGATGAAGTGGGCAAAGCCGGTGTCGAAGAGCAAGTTTTCGGTCGCTTGCCAGCGGACTCGAATGTCGATCTCCTCGCCGACATGGCGACCGCTCGATCCACTCTGATCTCTTCTCAATCCCCGGACCCAGGCATCGGTTTTGCTATCTAAGAAGTAACTCCGGAAAAGAGTCTCAATTTTCACATCATCGGTTGGCTTGAAAGCAAATGAGAGGACCGGACTAACGGTATTTTCCCAAGTGAAATACCGGGTAAATCCATACATTCCCAATGGAGCTCCAAACAACTCCTGGAAACGCCCGCTGTCGTTGTCATTCGGATCGCCATCGCCACTTCCGTAGTTGATCCAAGCCGCCAGGCGAGGCTTCCATGAATGCTTGAAAGTGCGTCCAATCTCGGCATGGATAGCATAAGCAAAGTGATCTTCGCCATCACGACGCCCCCATTGGACTGAACCACTGAAGTCGTAGTCAATGGTTCCTTCGCAAAACTGGCCAAAGACGTGAACACCGGCCGTGTGGATTTTTCGCTCGCGCGCAGAGAGTCTCCCGTCCTCAAGATAGAACCAATAAGGTTCAACCACCAAGGAGGGTGAGTTCCCCCGAATGGTGGCATAACCACCGTAGAACTCACGCGAGCTCCTCGACTCGTTGTCAAAGGAATCAAACCCCCGCCTCACCGGACGAAGGGCGAACAGCGTAGCTTCCCAGGGAGACTTGTCGTCGCCCAAACGAAGTCGCACTCCGTCAAAAGCGTTCGCGGTATTGCGATAGCGGTTCCGGGCGATAATGCGACGATCGACGGCATCAAAGGAGAAACGACCAGCCGAGAAACTGGTGGGCATTCCAAAGAGACCATCCTCAAAATAGAGTTCTGCGTAGGCTTGCAGAAAGCCCCAGTCATCCATCTCGCTTGAGGTCGGCGCAAAATCATCAATCCCCTCGCGACGGGCGTCAGCCAACTCAATGGTGAACCGGAAAGGATCAAGGATCTCGCGAATCCCAACATAAGCCCAGATTCGGCTGTAAAATCCCTCATCCGAAGGAAGCGACGGCTGCCGGTAGTAGTTATCGAGGCTTTCAACCCGCCCCCGGACCTGCAGTCCAAGCAACAGCCAGTCCTGCTCCTCGAAGCGATTACCAGCTCCATAACGTTCGCCCCAGTCACTGAGGCTGGAAACGTACTTAGGAATCAGCGGACTGGGCTTCCCCCCAATCGCTCTTGTGGAAATTGGGCGGAATGCTTCGGCCCCTTCAAGGTGACCGACCAATCCAAATGTCCCAACAGTAGCCAGCACGACCGCACAAATGCTCCGGTTTGCCCGGAGCCCATCATCATCTTGTCCACTAGACCAGTGAGACCAGAACTTTCGTATCATCGGCGTAGAAACTAGCCAGTTCGACGGCACTTTCCCATTCAGAAATAGGGAAATTCTGTTAGCCTTCTTCGGATATTTCCTACCGCAAGGACTCCATCGCCAATGGATAGACAAGTGTTTTCGCAGAAGCCGGCATCTTACCTCGCAACAAAAAATCCTTGCCGTTCAAATTGAGATCAACCTCCACCAAAATCACGCCACTTGGACGATACGGAATAGGCGGGAGATCACGCTTCTCGTAATTCGGGTTATCCTGCATCCAAAAATACTCACGATAATTGCTCAGCAAGGTCTTACGTGGGAGTTCATCAAGTTTGTATGAAAACTCTCTGATCAAAATCGAATCGACATGCTCATTCGGCCCAATTTTCTTCTTCCGGTCCCGCACAGAGAGCTGAAAGAAAACCTTTTCGTGAGACTGCCTCTGCTTATAGACGAAAGGGACTTCATGTTTGGTTGAACTAAAGAAGGCAGGATAGGTTGAGATTTCCAGCTCACTATTCTGATCAATTTTACCAACGAAGGCCCGATAGCCTTTTTGCTTAATGCTGGCACAGCTGGTGACAAACACGCAAATGGCTCCAAAAAGAGCTGAACGCAACACCGATCGGGTTATTCTCACACCGAAACCCTAACCGATTTAGGGCAGAGGAGGAATACCCAACTGCTCCGGCAGGGCAGTCCGCGGACGCCAGGTCAGGATTTCCGGGTCGCTCTTGGTGATGAGAACGGTGTGCTCAAAGTGACTCGAAGGGCGACGGTCGGAAGTGGAAACCGTCCATCCATCATCAAGCCAATCGACCGCACCAACGCCCGCATTAATCATAGGCTCGATCGCCAAAATCATCCCTGCCTTGAGAATCGGGGATCGCCCCCCGGGATGATAATTGGGCACTTGCGGCTCTTCATGAAGCTGGCGACCCACTCCGTGACCGACCAAGTCTTTCACCACGGTGAAGCCAAATCGATTCACGTAGGCCTCCACGGAAGCACAAAGATCGTAGAGAGGCTTGCCATCTCGGGCATGCGAAATGGCCTGAAAGAGGGACTCCTCGGTGACAGCGAGCAAGCGCTTTTGTTCTCCGTTGATTTTGCCCACCGGAACAGTCAGTGCGTTATCACCGATCCAACCCTGACGTTTGATTCCAACATCCAGTTTGACGAGATCTCCGTCCTTGATCACGCGGTCACCGCCGATCCCGTGAACGACCTCCTCGTTCATCGAGATGCAGGTGAATCCTGGAAACTGCCGGTAACCGTAAAAAGCGCTCTTGACTCCGTGTTCCTCCATCAGTGAAAGAGCATACTCGTCGACCTCCCGAGTGGTCTTCCCTGCTTCAATGAAAGCAGCAGTTCGCTGGAGAATATCGCTGGCGACTTTGCCAGCCTCTCTCATCTTCTCGATCTCCTGCTTGCTCTTGATGGGAATCTTGGAACGCTTCGCCATAGCGATCTGGGGTAGTTCGGGAACTCCCGATGGTCAAGCCGGAGAACACGCTAGCCATTCACTCGCGCGTAGACATCATCAGGCGAATCCATGCCATTGACGATGCGGGCCCGCTGTTTTCGGCAGTAATAGGAAATGGCCGGAATGACGAGACGTCGATACTCCTGAAGACGATTTTCAAAGTTTTCCGAGGCGTCATCGGCCCGCGGCTCGAGTCGCCCACCACAGGTCGGACAAATCGGCCCCTCCCCTTCACGGGCCACCCGGTGGCAATCTACGCATTCAAGCCGGGAAGCAATCCGCAGACGGAGTTCATGATCCGGGACGTGCAGGATGATCGCCTGAGGCTTCTCATTCAAAGCTTCGTCGAGAGCCTCAGCTTGAGCCAGGGTTCGCGGAAAACCATCGAGCAACCACCCCCCCTCCTGCCGATCCACCCATTCAAGGACCATGGGGACCATGATCTCGTCCGGGACATATTCGCCTCGATCAAGGTAAGGCCGCGCCTGCACGCCCAATGCCGTCTCGTCTCGCATAGCTTGTCGGAGAAGCGCTCCGGTCGAAAGATAAGCTAGACCCTCGTCGTCGGAGAGTCGTCTTCCCTGGGTTCCCTTCCCCGACGCCGGAGGGCCGAGGAAGACGAGGCGCCGGGAACTCATCTATCCATTGATGAAGAAGGCCACGATTGCGATCAAAACGATGACCGCCAGAACAACCCAAAGATAGAGCACCGACGAGCTGGAGGCCTGCTGGCCGCTGAGCTGGCGTTGCTGGCGCCCTTTGATCTTACCCTTGCGTAGGAAGCCATCGTATTGGCGTTGCAGGAGGTGAGTCTCGATCTGACGCATCATATCGAGCAGAACCCCGACCAAAATGAGAAGACTGGTGCCGCCAAAGAAAGACGTGATGAGGCTGTTGGGCGTGAGGCCAAGAGCCAGCCCGGACACAAAGGGCATCATGAAAATTAAGGTCAGGAAGAGCGCACCAGCAAAAGTCAGGCGCGTCATAGTGTAGTCAAGGAAATCCGAAGTCGGCTTGCCGGGACGCACGCCCGGGATGTAGCCACCACCGCGCTTGAGATTTTCGGCCACTTCCGAAGGTTGGAACATAGTGGCCACCCAGAAGAAGCTGAAGAAGAAGATCATAAAGCCCGAGAGAAGATAGAACCAGGGCTCGTTGGGCGAAAGGATATCCCGGATGGTCAGAACCCAGCCGGCGTCCGTGATCTGGCCCAAAAGCTGGGTAGGAAGCTGGAGAATGGCAGTTGCAAAAATGACCGGCATCACCCCGGCGTAGTTCACCTTGAGCGGGAGATACTGGGTGCCTCCGGACATCTCGCGGCGACCAGCGACCCGACGGGCGTATTGCACCGCAATCCTTCGCTGACCCTGGGTAATCGTGATCACGGCTGCGATCACGAAGAGAAAGAGAACCACCATCAACACGATGAGAAGTGGAGCGAAGGGATTATCGGCTCCACGCTCGATCACGAAGGTATTCCAGATTTGCACGATGACACCGGGAAGCGACGAAATGATGTTCACCGAGATGATCAGCGAAACTCCGTTTCCGATTCCACGCTCGGTGATCTGGTCACCGATCCACATCAGGAGGAGAGTGCCGGCGACAATGATCAAGACGGTCTGAATCACAAACCAAGCCCCGAAGGCCGGCACGAGATCCTGGTTTTGGGTCACCTTGTCGATACCGCTTAGAAGCGGGTTGCTTCCTGGATTATCAAGCGACTGGGCGAGGAAGTAGCCCTGCACGGCTGCAATTGCGATCGTAACGAAACGGGTCCATTGGTTGATCTTTTGCTGACCTCCATCTTCCTTCTTAAGACGAGCCAACTTGGGCACCACTGCACTCAGGAGCTGCATCATAATCGATGCCGAGATGTAGGGCATGATGCCGAGGGCGAAGAGACCCATGCTGGTCAGACCACCACCGGAAAAGACGTTGAGGATGGCACCCACACCGCCGCCCGCGCCGTCGGCGTTCTGCTGCTTCACATACTCCACGTAATCGCGGATCACGTCCATGTTCACTCCAGGCAACGGAATATGAACACCGAGACGCACGATCACGATCATGGCCATGGTGAAAAGGAGACGATCCCGGAGCTCGGGGATTTTCCAGGTGTTGGTGAATGCGGAAATCATGGTGATCTAGAGGGGTAGAAAATTATTCAGTGTTACCCTCGCCCTTCATCGGGGCGGGATTGTGATGAGCCATGATGGCCCGCTCAAGTTCGCGGGTCATTTTCCCGGTACGTAAAACAT
>JBMYLT010000028.1:0-40615 GCA_049596615.1 Akkermansiaceae bacterium
TTGGTTTACGATGGGATCGCTCCTTTCGGCGGGTGAGGGATTTGAGTCGTTTCAAAAAGGTGGATTTGATCTTTTGGAAACGGAGGCCGGGGTCTTCAAGACCTCGAAGGGACATGCGGAGATTCATGATGAGCATGCCAAGAGTGGTCGGAAAAGTTTGCGTCTTCTGGGAGGTGAGAATCATGCGGTTGAGCTCATCTTCCCACAGAAAACATCGGAAGAGTTAGTGCTGTCATTTTGGGCTGAGCGCTGGACGAGTCGATCGCCATTTCAATTCCGTATTCAGGAGAAACGACAGGGTCAATGGGGGGAGGTCTACAATGGGGACAAGAAGATTCGAGTGGGCGGTTTTCTAACCTTGGTTGAATCGCCGTTAAAAGCAGGTGCAGAAGGGCTACGATTTGTTTCTACCACTCCCAAGAGTAGTGGGCTGATGATCGACGATCTGGCGGTGGAGAAAGTGAAGCCCATGGTCATTGAAAGCGTGACCACGTTGCAACCGGTGATTCCTGCTTTGATTCGGAAGAAAGACAACCCCATCCTGGGCCTTCTGGTTGTGTCCCAAGGGAGAGGGACGGCAAGGTCGGTTGAACGACTGACGCTCGATCTGGAAGGAACTTCGGATCTGAGTGCGATCAAAGCGGTGAGGGTTTTGGCCTCGGGTGGCAGTGCCAAAGCCGGGAGTGGCGAGCTCGTTGGAGAAGCCCGGAGGTCCGGGGGAATATGGATTTGCGAGGGGAAGGCCGAGTTGCATGATGGGGAGAACTTCTTTTGGGTCTCGGTGGAATTGCACGAGACTGCGAGTCTTGAGGATATGGTGGATGCCCGGGTTCTCGAGGTGAAGTTGAATGGTGGGCAGTTGGTGAAGCCTGAGGTTACTTCTCCGGATGGAGCGCAACGTATCGGCTACGCGGTGCGCCAACATGGTGATGATGGGTCTAAGGCCTTTCGGATTCCCGGCCTAGCAACCACCAATAATGGAACGTTGATCGCGGTTTATGATGTGCGGTATCGGACAGGGCGTGATTTACCGGGAGACATTGACGTGGGGATGAGCCGGAGTGTGGATGGCGGACAGACCTGGGAACCGATGAAAGTGGTCCTGAACATGGGCAAGGACCCGAAGTGGTCTTACGATGGAGTGGGAGACCCGGCGGTCTTGGTAGATCGAGGGAACGGCCGGATTTGGGTCATTGGAACCTGGAGTCATGGTAATCGTTCCTGGCGGGGATCGGGGCAGGGAATGGAGCCTGAAGAGACCGGGCAGTTGATGCTGGCCTACAGTGATGACGATGGGGTCAGTTGGTCGGAGCCAATCAACATCACCAAGCAGGTGAAGAAGCCCGACTGGCATTTTCTGCTTCAGGGACCGGGAGCCGGCATCACTATGAAGAATGGCACGATCGTTTTTGCGGCCCAGTATCAGGACGGGGACAAGAAGTCTGATGGTAGCAAAAAAGGTACACCGTTTTCGACAATTATCTATAGCAAGGACCATGGAAAAACCTGGAAGGTGGGAACCGGGATCAAGTCAAACACCACGGAGGCCCAGGTGGTGGAGTTGAGCGATGGTTCGTTAATGTTGAACTGTCGCGACAATCGTGGCGGCGCCCGAACGGTTGGCGTGACGCTTGATATGGGAAAAACCTGGGAGCTCCATCCCACCGACCGAAAGGGGCTTAACGAGCCGGTCTGTATGGCTAGCCTGCTGCGGATGGATGACCTGCTCATCTTTTCCAACCCCAATACTCGAAGGGGGCGCTACAACATGACAATCAAGATATCGAAAGACGAGGGGATGACTTGGCCAGAGAAAAACCACACTCTCTACGATGCTCGCAATGGGAGCGGATACTCCTGTCTTGCTCCGGTGGGTGATGACAAAGTGGGGGTGCTTTACGAAGGGCCGACCGAGCTTTACTTCCTGAGATTTCCCCTGACAGACTTGGTCAAATGAAACAATTGGCCTTACCTTCGCTGGTTTGATGGCAACTAGGAAGACGGACGATTTTTCTGATGAAAAGATAGGACCAATGTTCTATTTTGATCGCTTCGGTTCATCGGCCGGTTTTGAGGACTCTAGATCATTTTGGTGCAGGAGTAATCACCCGATAGAAAGTTTTTTCAACCGGATCCCCTCGAGGATCGAGGAATCGTTGTTCGCCGGGAGAAGCATTGAGAATCGTCTCGAGACCGATCCATGAATCGGATTCCAGCGAAGAACTGCTTTGGATCTGATAGGACTTGCCGGCGACAGCCTCAAAGGTCAACGCGAGATCATCTCCTGAGACCGAAAGGTGAAGGGCGAGGACACTTAAAGGGTCGCGGGGGAGAGTGCCGGCGAGATACTCTCCTAAATTGGAAATGCCATCGCCATCGGCGTCCAGGTCAGCGTCATTCGGGTTTTCAAAATCGAAGCTATTTGTGATCTCATAATCATCGGGCATCCCATCGTCATCGGTGTCGATGAAGTCACTTTGAACGGTCCACGTTCTGGAAATGGTGGGAGATCCCTGCCAGTCTCCAGCACTGTTTTGACCAAGGACCTCGACGGTGTAGGTGCCGTCCGTAAGGTCCGACAATTCGATGGGAGGAGCATTGTCGAAAAGCGTGGCCGTGAGCGGGGCGCCTTCCAAAATAGCCTGGGGGACCAAGGAAACGTCTTCGCTCCATGGGCCTCCGTTGACTCTCCAACGATAAACCCAAATCCCGGGTCCGGCCACAGTCAAGGTGGCTGAGGTGTCGCTCGTGACCCCTTCAGGTTCTCCAGAAATACTGGCGCCACCGGAAACGACCGCGCCCATGTCCAGGCCATTGGGCCCGGTGCCACGGCACGGACTATCGGCTTGTAAGGCGAGCTTCTGAAGAATGTTTTCAGGGTTGAGGTTAGTGGTGTCGATAAAGAGAGGATCGCCCGAGAGGTTTCGCGCTCCCGGTTGAGGAAATCCTTGGAGACAATTGTGGTCACGGCGCAAAAAAGTCCCGACTGCTGCTTCTGCTTCGGTGAAGATGGGCCACGGAGTTTTGACCTGAAGGTCGGCGGCAATGTTGCCTTCATAATAGGCCCCCGCACCATAGGGGTCGTTTCGCCATGGTTCTCCGAACATGATGATGCCGGCTTGTTCGTTACCACCAGGATCGCTGTTGTTACTGAGCGGATTTTCGGTGATGGTTAGCGTCGAGTTGTTCTGCATCAGAATGGTCCCCGAGTCCTTGATCAGGACGTTGTGTTCGCAGTTCACGAAAAAGTTTCGCGCGATCACAAGTTCGGAATCATTGCTTCCGGCTCTTCCCGTTGTGATGGGGCTGGAGCTGGATGCTCGACTGGATTCCTTGCGGACGTTGAAGAAGATATTACCCTCAATATGAGCGTCGGTGCCATCCATATCGAAGACGTCATCGACTCCACTTAGGAAGACATTGCCAATGAAGCGCACGATGGGCCCGGGTCGATTACCACCGGTAAAGTCGATGATGTCGTTGTATCCGCTGGTGGCAGGAATTCCCGGGATGCCGAATCGATTGTAGGCAATCAAGGCATGGCCCGCGGCAGGCATGTTGGTGAAGTGGAGTAACTCCCCGTTGGTGATGCTGTCGAATTCACAGTAGCGGATGGTGCACGAGCTGTTTACGAGATCGACCATCTGCTCGTCGACATCAATAAAACGTGAGTGCTCGAGTCTCAGGTCCGAGTTTCGCAATCGAAGGATGCCGTCGGAATCAGCACGTTCAAAGTCGCAGTAAAGGAGGCTGGATTCTTCAGGCCCGGTCAGGTTCAGTCGGCCCCATGTGCCTCCCGGCACGGACGGAACAAAACGAATTCGCTGCGATTCGGTTCCGTTGGCAATGATGCGTCCGGCGCAGTTGATGGCGTTGACTCCGGGAGGGCATTGAATTTCGACTCCGGCTTCAATGGTGAGAGTTTGACCATTCTCCACATCGAAGGTGTTGGTGAGGACAATCGGGCTTTCATTGATTGTCCATTGCAGAGGCGGAGGGGGAAGCTGGGTTTCAAGATTGGGAATGAGAGAAAAATCAGAGGAATCAAGGCTTTCATTCATTCCGAGGATGGCGAGGACATGGGTCCCGGCTGGGAGTAATTCGGAGACGGTTCCGAGATTGATCGTCTCAGGGTTGCCTGCTTCGCGCACTGATGAAGGACCGTCGGTGTGTGATGGCTCGGTAAAAATATTGCCTGGTGCCAGAGCACTGCGGGCGACTTCGACCCCGTTCAAGTAAGCCACATAGGCATCATCGTAATCAATGGTTAGAATGACCTCTTCGTCAGGATTGAGTTCCTCCGGAGTGACCGTAAATGACCGGCGGATGTAAACGGTTCGGTAGCCATCTTCCATGTCATCAAGGATGGTGGCGTCATCCCCATCGCCATAACCAATGCCTCCGGGTCCGGTTAGCCAGGAGGCATCAAGCGAAGCATCGGGAATGGTCTGCCAGTTGGTAGGTGGAGCGGCTGTTCCTTTGAAGTAGTGCCAATCATCACCGCTATTGACCAGTGTGCTTGCGAGGAGTGGAGATGCCGTTGCGAAGGCTACGAAGCTGCAAGGAATGTTTATGCTCATCGGGATTGACTGACCGAAGCCGATTTTCAAGCTAAGGATTTGAAAATACCATCTCAAAAAGCGATCGAAGATGTCCCTGATTCGGTCTAATCAAATCAGCCGTCGCCATCTATCCTTGTCCGGGAATGTTCCTCGCGCTAATTTCTTCCGGGTTAATCTTCTTCTACTTACATCATTGATCGCATGCGGAGCAGGTTTGTGGAGTCTCCAGTTGGCCATGAGCTGGTGTGTCTCTGGATTCAGACCTATCAAAAAGACGTGAGGTTGGGGGTATTCAGTATGGAGCTTTTGTCTTCGGGAGCGAAACGGACTGCGCAAATCGCATCTCACTTATCTCATTGCGAGCAAAGGAAGATCAACCGCAGCACACTATTGCGGAGCATCGGAAGAAACCGTCAGAAAATACTATCAGGAGCCACTTAAATCACGGACGACCAGGGAAGAAAAGTGGTTTGAGGTGTGCCCTGTTCCGGGGAAGGTTTTCGAGGCGCTGGGTAGTTTGTGAAATTCCGCTGCAACTGAGATGTTGCCAAGATGCTGTTTTGTGTGCGAGCGAGCATCCTGCTTTCGCAATGATCTGACTTGAGCGCCAAGGTCGATGGAACACGTGGTATCTGGCAAGGAAGGAGGTGATGGGAGACTTAGGCGGAAATTTCCGCTAGACCTTAGATTGCTTTACCAATGCATGTCCCGGAGGTGAAGCTGCTTTCCCAATGTCGGATTCAAAAACTCTCCAGAAATGTTTTTTTTTGGCAGGTCGGATCTTGGATGGGAATAGTAGGGTGACACGCCGACCTGGAACTGGTCACCATCGACCATGGATGAAGAAAAAGAAGCTGAGTTTATGCGCCTGTTCGTCTCCCACGAGCCGGAGTTGCGCGCATTTCTTCGGACCTTACTTCCGTCGTGGGAAATCGTAGACGATGTACTTCAGGAGGGTAGCGTCGTGATGTGGAAGAAGTTGGATCAATTGGAGGATGAAATGGGATTTCTTCCATGGGCGAAGGTCATCTTACGATTCAAGGCTCTGAATGCTCGTCGCACTGCCGCACGGGACCGGCTGGTTTTAAGCGAGGACACGGTGGCCCTCCTTGCAGATGAGGGCCTTGGGTTTGCACCGGGGCAAGTTGACCTTGAGCGAAGTGCCCTCGACTCCTGTCTTCAGAAGCTTTCGGATGATCATCGAAGTCTGGTGCTCCTGCCTTACCGCGAATCGGGTGGGTTGAAAGCGTTCGCTCAAAAGAACGGGCGTTCCGCCAATAGTCTCTACAAGTTACTGGGCCGTTTAAGGGAAAAGCTCCGCGTGTGTGTGGAGCGAGAATTGATGACGGAAGGAGGTCAGCCATGAAAAAGGAATATTACCGCGACCTAATCCAGCGATACTTTCTTGGGACGATCTCTGAGGATGAGATGCTCAGGTTGGATCAACGTTTAAAGTCTGATCGGGAGTTTCGCTCCCGGTTTGCGG
This sequence comes from Akkermansiaceae bacterium, assembly GCA_049596615.1. Lineage (GTDB taxonomy): Bacteria > Verrucomicrobiota > Verrucomicrobiia > Verrucomicrobiales > Akkermansiaceae > SW10. Next base: position 6,049 of record JBMYLT010000028.1, read on the forward strand.
CCATGGCCCGACTAGATACGAATCTGCGCGATGCTGCCGTGAGTATGCCTGAGATTGAAGCTGAGGCTGGTCCGGAAGCCCTCCATACAAGACGCTACCTGCTTATAGGGCTTGGAGCAGCGGCTCTGATTGTTTTCGTGACGGTCTTCTTCTTTGCCATTCGGTCCAGACCCTCGACAAAGTTAATCGCTCGGGTTGCCGAATTGAACGGGGCAGTGACATGGATCGCTGATGGAAAACAAGCTGAAGGAGCCCTCGAAATCGGAGAAGAGTTAACAGGAGGAACACTTGAAGTTTCTTCGCTCGATTCTTGGATCGAGTTGGTGTTTCGCGATCAGTCCAGTGTTTGGGTTTCAGGGCCGGCCGTAGTGACGATCTCGGACGGCGAGGCCGGTAAGATGATCCGATTGCGCGAGGGAGATCTCTCTCTAGAAGTGAGGCCGCAGCCGGAAGGAAGGCCGATGAGGGTGATCACCCCTTCGGCGGAGGCCGTTGTGCTTGGAACCCAGTTCAACGTGTCGGCAAGTCCGACTTCGACGAGCCTCATCGTCAACGAAGGAAAAGTGAAGGTGACCCGTCTGGCTGATGGTCGTGTTGAGGAAGTGGGAGCTGATCATCGGTTGGTGGCGGCGTTGGAGCAAGAAAGTCGATTTGAAGCTCGGCCGAGAGGTGACGAAGTGCGGTTCTGGAAGAGCGAGTTGCCTCGTGATGCCCGGCAAGGAACGTTAAGGGTAGGACCGAATGGACATGCTGACCTGCTGCGTGCCGAGGCTCATCTGTTTAGGGGTGATCACGGCGAGAAAATCGAGCCTGTCTTGTTGCATTCAGCCGTGTTGGGTCCTTCGATCGGGAGAGATCGGCCAGTGCTGCTCTCGGAGGGGGCACGATTCCGAATACGAGGGCGACTTGATGAGGACTACGAGATCAGTTTTGGCTTTGGGACTCATCACGATCGTGGAGGTTTCTCAGGGAAGTTTTCGACAAAAAGAACGATTGAGAGAGATGCCCAGGGATGGTTCGAGATTGAGCTGGCTCTTGCAGATTTTCAGCGAATGAGGAGCAGGTTTGTCGAGTCTCCAGTTGGCCACGAGTTGGTGTGGCTCTGGATTCAGACCTATCAAAAAGACGTGGGGTTGGGGGTATTCAGTGTGGAGCTGTTGTCTCTTGGAGCGCAATCGGAGGACTAACCAGATATGATAAAGCTAATATCTCTCAAACATTGCTTGTGGTTGCTTGTTACCATTGGGGCCTTTCTTTTGGGGTTGGATTCCCGGAAGAGCGGGAAGGAACAAACAGGGCTTGCTAAGCAAGACGCTGTTAAGAGTCACTCCGGTTCTCTTCGTGGAAATGATCGCAATACCCGTCGGCGAGTGCGTTCTTCGAGGACACATCTTTCTGAAAAAAAACAAATGCTTGGGGAGTGGATTACTGGTGAGATAACGGAGGAACAGTTGATGTCTCTGGTGAATGACGTTGTTAAGTCAGGAAGTCCGATTGAACGCCGGCTGGCCTTGGATCGAATTCTTCGAAGCGTCAGGTCCGGGGATATTAGCTTTTCTGACGTCTTGGCGATCCGGAAGGCCATGAGAGTTCAGGGCGCAGACAAGGAGGGCAAACTTCTTGCCTATGCCATTGGGGCATACATGCCAGAAGAGGCAATCAGGCATTTTAATGGGCTGCCGTCTGAAGATCGATATGGCTTTCTCAATGAGATGATTCCAGGCTTGGCAAGTGTCAGCCCAACTGAGGCGATTGGACTCTTTGAGTCACTCGACTCCGAGTTACAGGCGCGGGTTCGTCCCAGTTTTTTAGAGGGTTTGGTCGATCATGGCGTGGAGATGGCGACAGAATACCTTTACGATTCAAGTGATCTTGAAAACTACCATTGGCGTCCCATGGCCGAGCTAACACGTGAGCTGGTGCGCGATCAGGGCTTGGAACCGACTTTGAATTGGGCAGATGATTTGCCTCAGGGGCGGCAAAGAAGAGACGCCTGGAGTGCTGCTTATGCGGTGTGGGCTTCAAGAGATCCGGTTGCAGCGGCAGGGTCGATCAATGGGCTGGCTGATGGATCAGATCGTAATCTTGCCATCAACGGATTTGTCAGTGCCCACGTGCATCGGGACGGGGAGATGGCGATGACCTGGGTCTCAGATATCTCGGACCCGGGCTTACGCGATGCCGCAATGATTCGAGTGGGCCGTCAATACTACCAGCGAGACCCTGCTGCTGCTGCCCAATGGTATGACTCCAGTGGGGTGTCTCCGTTGATCTGGTCGCAAATCACCAATTCAGTCGAACGCGAATGATGAAGAAATTCCTAATGCCCCATCTCCTGATTGCCCTGGCCGTCCCGGTGCTGGGACAAATGAAACAATCTGATAACTGGCACCAGTGGCGTGGCCCCGAAGCTAACGGCGTTTCCCCCACCGCCAATCCTCCCATTACCTGGAGCGAGACCGAAAACATCAAATGGAAAATCCCTCTTGAAGGGCGAGGGGTTTCGAGTCCGATTGTCTGGGGAGACAAAGTCTTTTTGCTTTCCTCCGTGAACACCGGTGAGGTTGATCCCTCTTTGCCTAAACCTGAGGAACAACCCGAGCGGGTTTTTGGAATCAAACATCCCAATACAAAATATAGTTTCGTTGTGATCTGCCTTGACCGAAACACCGGGAAGGAAATCTGGAGACAACAGGCCACAGACCTAGTTCCGCATGAAGGACATCACAAAGACAATTCACATGCTTCGGCTTCGCCGTTTACAGATGGGAAGCGCCTATACTGCTGGTTTGGTTCAGCTGGGCTCTACTGCTTTGATTTGGATGGTAAGAAACTCTGGAGTCGAAATCTCGGGAAGGCAAAAGTGGGTGCCAGCCTGGGTGAGGGGTGTTCGCCTGTTGTTCACGATGGTAAGGTGGTCATTCTTCGGGATCACCGCGGACAGTCGACAATTGAAGCTCTCGACGCCCTGACCGGGAAGTCTCTTTGGAAGAAGGATCGGGATGAGCCTAATGGATGGGCGACTCCGTTGATCGCTCCCTATAAGGGGACGACACAGATAATCACTTGCGGGAATAATCTCGTGAGAAGTTACAACCTGAATACTGGAGAGATCATCTGGCAATGCGGCGGGCTTTCGCAAAACACCATCCCGTGTCCGGTCACGGATGGGGAGCGCGTTTATTGCATGAGCGGTTATCAAGGATACTCGCTGCTGGCGCTTCCGCTTTCGGCCAAGGGCGATATCACCGGAAGCGAACAGATTGTCTGGAGCAAGTCGAAGAACACTCCCTACATTCCGTCACCCATTCTCTATGACGGCATGCTCGGATTTCTGAAGTCGAATCAGAGTCTTTATTCGACTCTGGATGCCAAAACCGGAAAGGAGCTGATGGGGGCAAAGCGTCTTCCATCGGTGGCAAATGTATACTCTTCACCGGTAGGTGCGGCTGGAAAAATCTACGTGACCGGAAGAAACGGAGTTACGCTTGTTCTGAAACGCGGCGAGGAGTTTGAAGTTTTGGCAGCCAACAAGCTTGACGACGAATTCCGCGCTTCGGCGGCCTTGGTCGAAGGGCAGATGCTCTTGCGGGGAAGCCAGTATCTCTACTGTATTGAAGAAGGAGCGACTTCGAGCAAACGGATGGCTTCGACTGCTCCAAAAAAGAAATCATCCGGGATCACACCGGATCGGAATAATAGGACCCGGGACTTGCTCGCAGAAATAGCGAAACGCGATCTTCCCAAAGACTACCCCGGAGGAAACGGGCACCAGGCATTTGTCGACAATTGGTTTAAAACAGCTGGAGCCAAAGGGGCAGAGGTCGGACGTTTGTGGAGGGAGCAGCAGCGGCTCTTTCCTAAGATGAAAAATCGTGGGGCCTCCTTTATCAAAATCCTCGACTACGTCAGAACCAAGAGCGTTAAGCCAGCGCCTGCGGAGACGAAAGACGGGGAGAATCCCCACATTAAGCGAAAGGTAAAGGCACAGATTCGTCATGAGCCAGGGAAGGCTCCGGGTGCGCGTGGGGAAGTTTTCGGTTTTGTCAGAGATCAAAGCGGTAAGACCATGGGGGGGGTTATGGTCTCGGCCTTTGATGATGACCGGCGTCAATCTACTTCTGTTTTCTCGCAGGCTGACGGAAGCTTTCGGATTGAAAATCTCCATGAGGCGATCTTTCGAATCCGGGCTCGCTTGCCTGGCCTGCGAGACAAGTGGATCGAGCAAGTTTCGCTTGGTGGTGGGGAGATAGAAATCACGATGGAGCCAGCCGTTGGAAAAGAACTGGAAGCGCAACGTCCTGCTTCCAATGCTTTCGGCCAACTGAAGTTTGATAGTCCGCGAGACAGACTGAATTTCAAAATGATGTGTTCATATTGCCATCAGATTGGGACGCTTGGATTTCGTACTCCGGAGAAGCCGGTCGATTGGGAGACAATGATTCGACGAATGGATGGTTTTGGAGGGCTTTATCCCCATACCAAGCAGACGATCGTACAGCGTATCATCGATACTTATAAAGACGATGCCGTTGACCGCTGGCCCCCTTTCGTTCCGCCGCCCGCACCAACCGGTATGGTGACGAAAGCTAAAATTACGGCCTGGGAAATGGGGGAACCCTATAAGGGCTCGTTTCATGACCTTGAGGTAGGTGACGATGGTTTGGCCTACGTCGTCCATATTGGGAAGCAATACACCGCAACACTCGATCCGGAAACTGGAGAGCGGTTTTACTATCGTCTTCCTCGGGGTTCGCATGGGCCGCACTCAATCGAGCCCGACAACGAGGGCGAAATGTGGCTTACGCTCTGTGTTTCTGGTGAGATGGCGAAATTTGATCTCAATACCAAGGAGTACACCATTCTCTCAAGTGCCGAGGCTCCGGCGGAACGGGGTTCATGGCCCCACACCTTGCGGATCGATCCGAAAGACCCCGAAGGATATATTTGGTATACCGACGCAGGTCGTAATTCTGTTTTCCGACTTCACCCGAAGACGTTCGAGCGCAAGGAGTATCATCTGCTCGAGGCCGGGCAGGTTAAAGCTGGCGGTAAGGGGGAGTCAAAAGGGATCACTCCCTATGGCCTCGATTACTCGCCTGTTGACGGTATGATCTGGTATTCCAAACTTAACGGTAATCGGATTGGTCGTATTGATCCGAAAGCTCCCGACGGCGACGTTACCGAGTGGAACCCTCCCTTCCGAGGGCCACGACGGCTTCATGTAGCGCCCGACGGAATGGTTTGGGTTCCGGGTTTTGGTTCAGGTGTCTTTGGTAAGTTTGACCCTAAAACCGAAAAGTGGACGACTTATCCTTTGCCAGATTACCTGAACCAAATTCCCTATGCACTTAATGTCGCGCCCGATGGTATGGTATGGATTTGCGGCACAGGGAATGACACGCTGTATCGCTTCAATCCGAAGACCGAGTATCTCGTCGAATTTCCTTTGCCATTTCGGGTGAGCTACACACGGGAGATTGAGTTCGACAAAGATGGCAATGTCTGGACCAGCACTAGTGGCCCGGCGAGACATATGGAGAATGCCTGTGGAGCGGTAATCAAACTGGAGATCCTTGACGATTTTAATGAAGAGACCGGTGGGATCAAGTTGAGCCCTATCAAACTAAGCCTCGCGGAGCAGGGAATTGCCTCTGAAGCTGATCGTGTTCAAACGGCTAATTCCAAGAAAGCAGGGGAAAGCGCTACCAAGCTGATTCAATCTGGAAGATTTGATTCAGTTCCCTTCGATGCGGTAGATCTGGCTCTCAAGCAAACGAACCTTGAAGGTCGTGGGTCAGCTCTTTCAGCAGCCTTCGGAAGATTAGGTGGGGGAGTCGGGGGAGTGAAAATTGAGGCCGTAGAGAAACGAGTCAAAGCGATGAAGAAATCGCAGGACAGGGATTTTGCAATTAATGGGCTGGCTCATGGGTTGGTCACGAAGGATCCGGAGAGAGCCTTGAAGTGGATCAACTCGATTTCAGACGAAAAATTTCGAAAGATTGTCAGGCGAAACGTGACCCGGCGCATTAAAGGTCAGCCAGGAAACCTCGGTAAAAAACCTGCTCCAAAATCATTGGAGGAGAAAACAGGAGTCCATCGACTTAATAGTTCAAAACGAGCTCCATTCGATGCCTTCGTCTACGTGAATCGCATTCCTGATAAGGCGCTCGAGGGAGAATCTCCGAAGGATTTCGCTGGCCGGATTCATGGCCGCCTGGCCAATCAAGAGGGGAGGATTCAGCTGAAGCTGCCACCGGGAATGGGGCTTGCGGGCTATCAGGGCTTTAAGACTTTTCTGGGCTCCGAAGGTGACCCGTCGATAACCAACTGCATGGCTTGTCACAGCGGGCCAGAGTTTTCCGTGGGCAAGGGTTCCTTGCGTAATCTCAAGAAAAGCGACGGCGAGTTGCGGTCGATTATCAGGGGGAAAATGACTAAAGCAGCAAGTGGTGACAAGGCATACGCGAGTATGAAAATCACCGACGCGGAGCTCGCTGGCTTGGTCGCTTTTCTACAATCCTTGAGCGATGTGAGCGATAGACGATTTCGTGATCTGGTGCTCGAGGCCAAGGTCACTGACGTAACCAAGAAACCGAAGATGATTTCAGGGGGAAATAAAATGCCATCTCTCAAAGGCAACATTCGTTTTGAAGGTCCGCGTCCCAAACGAAATGCCGTTCAAATGGATGAGGCGAGTCGCAAGCTTCATCAATCCCAGCCGCTTGATGAGAGCATCCTCGTCGGGAAGTCAGGTGGTCTCGCGAACGTTTTCGTCTACGTGAAGAATCCTCCTCCCGGCGAGTATGGTCCCCCCGCCAAGCCGGTAATTCTCGATCAGCAGGGCTCGATCTTCACTCCTCGTGTCCAAGGTGTCCGTGTCGGTCAGGAACTCTTGATGAAAAACGGCGACCCGTTCATCCACAATGTCCGCTCGCTGTCGAAAAAGAATCGTCCGTTTAATATCGCCCAGCCGCAAGGATCACCTGATCGTAAAAGATTCTTCGATAAACCCGAGGGCCCAATCACCCTCAAGTGTGATTTTCACCGATGGATGGAAGCGCATCTTTGGGTCATGGATCACCCCTTTTTCGCGGTGACGAACACCGAAGGTGAATTCGAAATCCCTGACCTTCCACCTGGAGACTACGAACTTGTTGCATGGCATGAAAAGTTGGGTCAGCAGATTCAGAACATCTCCGTCGGCACAGGTGGCACCGTTTCGAGTATTAAGTTTCGTGCCCGACCTAAGTGATCATGCTCGATCGTAGAAATTGATCGTGAATAACGTGCTTACATATCTGGGCTTCCTTTCGCTGGCCTTGACCGGGTTGAGCAAGGGCAAAGCGCCGAACGTCGTCACCCTCCTCGTCGACGATCTTGGTTACCGTGACCTCGGCTGTTACGGCGGTCCGGTAAAGACTCCTGTTCTTGACAAGTTAGCCGCCGAAGGAGTGCGCTTCACCGATTTCCACTCAGGAGCTCCAACATGCTCCCCCTCGCGCGCTACTCTTCTCACAGGACGACTCAACCCACGCACTGGAGTCTACTCCGTCCTCGACGAGCGCTTCCACCGGATGCACCTCTTGAAAAGCGAAACGACTATCGCCGAAGTGCTCAAAGAAAACGGCTATGCCACCGCTCACTTCGGGAAATGGCACCTCGGCATGCCTGTCCAAAATCGCGACAATCCCACTCCCGCCGATCATGGTTTCGACTACTGGTTCGGCGTCGTCAATGGACCGGGCCCCAGTCACAAGAACCCGACCAACTTCCTGCGCAACGGAAAACGCGTTGGGATCATCGAAGGCTATTCCTGCCAGATCGTCGTCGATGAGGCTCTCACATGGCTCGATCAAAAGCGCGACGGCGACGAGCCCTTCTTCCTCAATCTCTGGTTCAACGAACCCCACGACCCGATCGCGGCGCCTGACGAGATCGTTTCCCAGTATGGCGGGCTCGACGAACGGGAAGCCATCTACAGCGGCACCATCGATAATACGGATCGCGCTATCGGGCGACTCGTTGCTAGGCTCGAAAAGCTCGGCGAACTCGACAACACGATCATCATCTACTGCTCCGACAACGGCAGTTATTTGCAAGAGCGGAATGGGGAGCTTAGGGGCAAGAAGGGAGCGCTTTTCGAAGGCGGACATCGCGTTCCGGGTATCGTTTATTGGAAAGGCGGGATCCCCGGTGGCCGGGTCGAGGATGAACCGGCCGGAGCGATCGACCTGTTGCCCACTCTTTGCGGGCTGGTCGGCATCGATAAACCCAGGGGAGTTCATCTCGACGGCTCTGACCTCGCGCCTCTGCTGACTGGGACGGGTATCTTCTCCCGGCATCAACCTCTCGTTATAATGAGTAATGAAAGCATGGTTATGAGAGTGGGGGATCACACACTTTTCGCATCTTCCACGGCGAGATCTCCAATCGACTCCAAAACCGCCGATCGACTCATGGAGCAAGTCAAAGAAGTCCTTGGCGATGATCTCGAGAAAGAGCTGGGCGGAATGAATCTTCGTTCCCGCATGTTCAACGGGAACTTTTCCAATCCCGAAGCCAATCGACTGAGGGCGCAATTTCGGAAACTGTATTACTTTCAAGAGTCTTGGATTCCGGAACTCAAAAAGAGCGGACTGGGTCGTGTTCAGCTCTATGACCTCTCCAAGGATCCTGGTCAGAAGGACAATATCGCACTGAAGCACCCCGAACTCGCCACTCAATTGAAAGAGCAGGCCTCCGTCATTTATCGGAGTGTCATGGCCGAAGCTCCAGAGTGGCCCGTGCCAGAGGAGCAGTCGTCCACAAAGAAGCCTCGCGATGAGACACCCGTTCGTCCAGTTGCCGAGGCCTCAGAGCACGCAAAGCTCCTCGCTCGCATCGACAAAAATCCACTTCCCAAGGGTTACCATGGAAGTCGTCATCAGGCATACGTCGACGGCGTCATGGCCGGCCTGAAGCCAGAGCAGCGCGCCCGGGTCGCTCAACTCTGGAAAGAGAAACGCCGTATCGATCCCAAGATGCCGAACCGGGGAGCTTCTTTTGTTAGGATTCTTAGCTACATCGCTGAGGGTGCCAAAGAGGAGGAAGTCGACAAAAGAGGAACGAGTTTGCCTAGGCAATCAATTGAACCGCTCATCGAGGCCTCGTGCATCGATTGCCATGACTCAGCTACGAAGACCGCCTTGAATTTCGACGAGTTGAGATTCGACGTGGGCAATCCGGAAACGTTCCGGATATGGGAGAATGTTTATGACATGATTGAGTCCGGAGAGATGCCGCCGAAGAAGAAGGCACGGCCTGATCCCGGTCATCGGAAAGCGGCGTTGCTTTCGCTGAAACGAGATCTTCTCGACGAAAGTCTGGCGAAACAGAAGAAGGAGGGACGTGCTCCGGTTCGGCGTCTTACCAGGACCGAATATGAATACACCCTGCACGATCTTCTCGGCATTGGTGGCGATCTTTCTTCAAAACTTCCTCCGGAAAGCATGACTTCCAGATTTGATACGATTGCTTCCAATCAAGGGATTTCACCAGTGCATATCCGCAGCTATCTCGCGGCGACCGACGAGGCGATCGATGAAGCCATCGAACTAAGGCCGAGACCAGACCCCAAGCCACGCGTGATCGATTACCCCAATCATCCCTATCTCCAAATGTGGTTCAAAAGGGAGCTGCGACGTGGGGGCAATACCGTGAAACGAAATAAGGACGAGCTCGTGATCTTTGACGACCGCCCGCACACCACGCAGAGTAACAATATGGGCATCCGCTTTAAGGTGCCGGGGCAGTATCGGATCAAGGCCGAAGCGTATGCCTTTCAAGCGAGGACACCCGTGACCTTTTGCATCTACCGTGGAAATGATCTTGCTGGGATTCGTGAGTTGATCGGTAGCTGGCAACTCAAACCGGGGAAACCAAGGCAGGTCGAAGTCGAACACTACTTTTCTCCGGGTGATTATTTCTACCTGGCACCTGCTGATCTCGACTACGACCTAAATGGTCGAAACGTGTTGGCCGTCGGCGCCAGAGATTATCGCGGCGAAGGACTGGCGATTCGTGGTCTGTCTTTGGAGGGGCCTATTGAGGAACATTGGCCTCCCAAGCGCACTCGCAAGCTGCTCGGCGACGTCGGCTTTCGAGCCGGTTCCAGAGGAGGTTACTCCATCGATCTCGGGAAAGACCCAATAGATCAGATTAAAGAGGTGGTGAGCCGAATTGGGCCACGGGCTTTGAGGCGTCCTCTCCTAGATGACGAACCTGAGACTTGGGCGACGCTTGCGAGACCGGTGCTTGAGAACGGTCGGGGCTTCGAGGAAGGGCTTCGAGTTGTTTTACGTGCCATGTTGAGCTCGCCTGAGTTTCTCTATCACGAGGCCGCACCTGGAGAGCTTGACGATTTCGCCTTGGCGACTCGGCTTTCGTATTTTCTCTGGAAAAGTCTGCCGGATGATCAACTTTTGTTTCTTGCCGCCGGAGGTCAACTCAATGAGCCAGATGTGCTTGCGTCTGAAGTCGACCGCATGCTTGAGGATGAAAAGGCGCAGCGCTTTGTCGAAGACTTCCTTGATCAATGGCTCGAGCTGGACGAGATCGATGCCACGACGCCGGACGAGAACCTTTATCCCGAATATGATGATGTCTTGCGGCAGGCCATGTTGAAGGAAACCCGCCGCTTCTTCTTCGAGATGATTCGAAGTGATCTTGGTGTGGGGGAGTTCATTGACTCAGACTTCACTTTTTTGAATTGTCGTCTAGCCGGGCATTACGGAATTCCAGGTGTTGAGGGGCTTGACTTCAGGAAAGTGATATTACCTGCGGATAGTCCAAGGGGGGGGCTTCTTACCCAGGCGAGTATCTTGAAAGTCACCTCCAATGGCACGAACACTTCACCCGTGCCACGCGGGAGTTTTGTTCTAGGAAATCTTCTCGGAACCCCGCCCAGCCCACCACCTCCGGGAGCCGGAGCGATTGAGCCAGACACGCGGGGGACAACCACAATTCGCGAGGAGTTGGTCGCCCACCGGAACGTTGAAAGCTGTAACCGTTGTCATAAGGACATCGATCCGCCGGGATTTGCGTTGGAAAGTTTCGATCCCATCGGCGGGTTTAGGAGCCGCTACCGTTCAACTGGTGAGGGTGATAGGCCCACCACTAAGCTCTTCGGGCGCCCCGTCCGAGAATATCGGCTTGGGTTGTTTGTTGATCCTTCCGGAAAGACAAGTGATGGTGAGTCGTTTTCAGATATTCGCGAGTTCAAGGAAATACTCATGAAGAAAGAGGATCAAATCGCCCAGCACGTTCTTAACCAGTTGATCGCATATTCCACTGGTGCAGAGATCCAGTTTGCCGACCGGCGCGAACGCGATCAAATTTTAGAGAAAGCCAAAGCCAGGGGCTACGGAGTCCGGGCCATGATTCATTCTGTGGTGCAGAGCGAGATGTTTCGCAAAAAATGATCTACCGGAGTTGAACAATGCACACCCCAAACTTAAATCGACGCAGGTTTCTCTAGGCTTCCGGGGTTTCACTGGGTTTACCTTGGCTGGAGGCTCTCGGGAAACCTGCCGAGGCCGTTCCTCCGAAGCGTGCCCTCTTCATCTGTAATACTCTCGGGTTCTATTCGCCGGCCTTTTTTCCGGTGAAGCCAGGACCCAATTACAAAGCCTCGGAATACCTGGCGCTATTGAAGGAACATCGGGATGATCTGACTGTTTTCTCTGGCTTGTCCCATCCAGATCAGGGCGGCGAGCACCAGTGTGAGATGACTTGGTTGAGTGCGGCGCGCAATCCGGGAAGCGATGGATTCCGTAATTCCATTTCGGTCGACCAATTCGCTGCCAGACATCTAGGCTATGTGACACGCTTTCCTTCACTCTCGCTTAGCACCGATGGGCCAATGAGCCAGTCCTATACCGAGAACGGGGTCATGATTCCGGCATATGAACGGCCATCCGAAGTGTTTGCGAAGCTGTTTCTGCAGGGTAAGCCGCACGAAGTGACTCGGCAGAAGCAAATGCTGAACGATGGTCGCAGCATCCTCGACGCGCTCAGCGAGAAACGAAGCCGTCTGTTCCTTAGGGCTTCCTCTAGTGACCAAGATCGGCTCGACGCCTACTTTGAAGCCGTCCGCCAGGCCGAGCGTGATCTCTCCGCAGCAGGGGCATGGGGCGATCGCCCCAAGCCGGTGGTCGATGCATCGATCCCCAAGGACATCGTTGATAAAGCTGATCTCGTGGGTCGTATCGAACTGCTTTTTCAGCTCGTGCCCCTCATCCTCCAGTCCGACTCATCAAGAATCATTAGCATCGTGATCCAGAACAATCATGGGATTCCGCTCGTTAATGGTGTCTCTGCCGAACACCACAACCTCTCACACCACGGCCGCGATCCCGGGAAGATCCAGCAACTCATGAAAATCGAGCACGCCATCCTGGGATGTTTTAATGGCCTGCTGACTCGTATGAAGGAGCACCGTGAAAGCGGCGCGACGCTTCTCGATCACACGATGACGTTACTCGGAAGCAACCTTGGCAACGCCGCCGCTCATGATCCACGCAATAATCCCATCATACTTGCGGGCGGGGGATTAAGTCACGGTGGCTATATTGCTCACCAAAGAGACGACAACACTCCTCTTTGCAACCTGTTCGTGAGGATGCTCCAGGAGATGCACATGGAAACGGACTCCTTTTCCACTAGCTCTGGCGTGCTTCGCTGGTGAGGCCGGCAAGTTTGCATTCGCAGGAGTAGTATCGATTTGTCCTTAGTTGATTGCCACCATTCTAGGTTGTGGTCCACTCAGAGTGAAAAGATTGGCGATTCTGGATGGCTTCTTCGGAGTCAATATCAACAGGCTTCTCGAGTGGAGGCCGATGAGGAGGAACTCTGTTGAGTGCGTCATCGAATGCTTCGTATGACGACCCAGGTGAGTGTTTGTCCATTTTTTGGGAGGCTGGATAGGATCAGTGTGCATCCCGTTTTTTGGTGACCTTTTGGTGACCTTTTGGTGACCTGGTTTCCTGAGAGGCTTTAAAGCCCGTAGCTTCAGGAAAGCAATGGTCGGGGCGACAGGATTCGAACCTGCGACCTCTTCACCCCCAGTGAAGCGCGCTACCAAGCTGCGCTACGCCCCGACACTTACCTTACGGCCCGCGCGTTTTGCCAGAGATCTTTGATTTGGCAAGAAGTTTTCGGAGGGGAATGGAGAATCCGGAGCCCAGCTTGATGGGTTTGCATTTTCCGCCAGAGCGGGACAGAGTTTCTACGCATATGGCGGCGGGCAGGAAAGGCAGCTGGTCTCTGGAGGATCTCGTGGATTTCGAGGTCGCGGTGGCGACTTCGCCTACCGTGGGTCAAGAAGTTGGAAGGGAGATTCGCGAGCAACTGCGAGGTCAGGATTTATCTTCGGCTGCCACTCGACGAGAGGGCCTCAAGAGATGGCTTCGCAACAAGGAATCTGATGGCGGGGCGGAGGTGACATCGGCCACCCGCTTGATCGGAGTTCTTCTTCTAATCATCTTCTTTATTTTGGGAGTCGGAGTAGTGAGAGGATTGGTGAGCCGGGTCGAAGGGCGAGTAGTGCTCAATATCTGGGTGTTTTTGGCCGGGACGATTGGAATCCAGTGGTTGATTTTAATCGTCGGGGCGATCGGATTTCTGGTGGTACGGTATTGGATCGGAGGACTGGGTTGGCTGAAAGAATTGTTTTTCAGCGGCGTGCGGAAGGTGGCTGGCAAAGTTAGCCCAAAGGCCTGGCAGGCTTTGGTTCAGGGGAAGGGGAGACAGCCCTCGGCGCTCGGATGGCGTCTCACCCGAATGCTTCAGCTCGGCGGGGTGGGGTTTAACCTGGGACTGATCGGAGGACTCTTCGGGGTTCTCTGGTTCACTGAGGTCTCATTTTACTGGGAGTCGAGTTTGTCTCGGTTTGGTGGTGAGAGTCTAGGGCAGGTGACTCGAATCCTGGCCGCACCCTGGGGCGGGGCAGGATTATCCTCCGAGGAAGTGGCTGGGTTGCAGAAATTCCCGGGAAACCCTGGGGATGCGGCGTGGACGGCCTTTTATGAGTTCGTGTTTTTGGCCTTGTTTGTTTGGGGGCTTGTTCCCCGAGTTTTGATTTGGCTGGGAGCTGTTTTTAAGGAGCGTGGCGTTCTTGCCTCGCTCGAGTTTCAGGACCCGGCACATCGCAAGCTTTGGAGGGAAATCAGCCGGGTGGAACGCTCGGTCACTTTGGAGGGAATGAAGGACGGGGTGGTTTTGCTGGAGGTCGGGGGGCTCAATTTTGACAAGGAAGCCATTCGTCCCTTTTTGCTTCGGCGACTGCGGGTAAATCCCGAGGAGATGTTCAAGGTCGGCGTTCTGAACCAGAAACAAGAGCAGGAGGCTTGGGAAGCCATGCGTGCCGCTCCATGTGGGGTTGTGATTCTCGTGGAAGGATGGAATCTTTCTCCCAAGGAGATGAATAACTTATTCGCGCGGATCCGACGGGAGGCCGGAGAGAGCACTGTTCTCCGGGTCTTGGTGATGGGAGATGGAGTGGAAGCACCAGCCAGCCATGACTTTCAGAATTGGTCCGGGTTCATCGACGGGCTCCACGATCCTAGCCTAGAGTGTGTGGCATACGAAGAGGAATGAAGGAATGGGTCAGTGATGCTCCGACCTTTGCGGTCGTGGGAAAGATCAACATGGGCAAGTCGTCGGTGCTTTCGACGCTTCTGGAAATCGATGACGACGCGATCATTCGGGTGAGCGGGATACCTGGAGAAACGACCCATTGTCAGATTCTCCCCTTGTCGTTCGATGATCGGGAAATGATTCGCTTTCTGGATACGCCCGGATTTTCACGTCCGTTGGAAGCGATGCGGATGATCGAGGATCTTCATGGAACCGGGACCCCGGATCGGGAAACGATCAAGCGATTTGTCAACGAGCAGATCGAGGGGGGGGAATTCGAGGATGAAGCACGCTTGCTCGAACCCGTGGTGGATGGAGCCGGGGTGCTTTACGTGGTCGATCCCACCAAACCTTTGCGGGATTCCTTTTTGGCGGAAATTGAGATCCTGCGATGGACCGGGGCGCCCCGGATGGCGCTTTTAAACGAGATGGGAGGAAACCCCGAGCGGGTCGAGGAATGGCGTAATCGTCTGGGAAGCTACTTTAATCTGGTGCGAACCTTCAACGCCCATCGGGCCCGCTTTCGGGAGCGGCGTGGTCTTTTGGAGTCATTGCTCCAGATCGACGAACGAAACCAGAATCGAATCGAAGAGACCATTCGCTTGATCGACACGGAATGGCTTCAGCGCCGGGAAGAGAGCGCCGAAATCATCATGGATTTTCTGGGGGAATCCCTTGGTCACCGCGAAAGTGAGAAGATTTCGCTCAAGGAAGAGGAGTTGGACCATCGCAAGGAGCGAGTTCGCGACCGCTTGCAAAAGAGATACTACGAAGCCATCGCCGAGTTCGAGGAGAAGGCTTATCGCCAGCTTTTGAAGCGCTACCGACATGAACTCTTGCGGGTTCGGGTGAAAGGGGAGTCGTTTCATGGGGTCGATCTCACCTCTGGGGAGACTTGGCAGAAGTGGGGGCTTTCCCGTTCTCAACTGGCGTGGGCTGCGGGCTTGACCGGCGGGGCCGCAGGAGTCGCAGTCGATCTTGGAACGGGAGGACTGACGCATGGCCTGGGAACGGTCATCGGGGTGGTCACGGGAGCGGGTGGAGCCTTTTTCCAGGGAGAGCGTTTCCCTGAACTCCGGTTCACTGCCCAGGGGATCAGTTTGGAGGGAGATCGCCGTCGCGCGCTGACGGTTGGACCCCCTGAGAGCGAAAACTTTGCCTGGATCCTCCTCGATCGCGCTTTGCACCACTACCGTGAGATTGCTTGCCATGCCCACGGCCGTAGGGAAAATGTCATGATCGAAAGTGAAGGGCCGGGCTGGGTGCGTGGATTTAGCCGTGACAGGCGGACCAAGTTGCAGAAATGGATCCTGAGCTTGTTGAAAGGGAAGCGAGATGCTTTCAATCAGGATATTTTTGCGGAAATGTTGTCGATTTTGGACGAAGTGGAAAAGGGCTAGGGATTGACCGAGAGTTGTTTCCCGGTCTCTAAAGGCTGGTCAGACGAGAACCCATCCCGTAATTTTTGGCTTCGTCGATGAATTTTTCGCGTTGGCTCACGTCAAACCGATTGATGGCTCCCACCGGGGTCTCTTCCGGGCACGGCTCAGGCGATGAGGAAATTCCCGATCATAGTCTGATTAAAGCCAGTCAAAAGGGGGACACCCAGTCTTTTGAAACCTTGGTGACCCGCCATCGTGGAAAGGTCTATGCGATGATTCAAAATATGATTAAAAATGAGGCAGATGCTTGGGACCTGTCCCAAGAGGTCTTCCTCAAAGTTTGGCGAGCGCTACCTAAATTTGAGGCGCGAGCCAAATTTTCGACCTGGCTTTACCGCATCACCCACAATGTCGTTTACGACTGGCTAAGAAAGCGGAAGATCGATTCCGCCGGGGAACTTGATGATAACGTTCTAATGGAATCTGATATCGCAGCCGGCTCACGCACCGGCCCCTCGCTTGCTGAAAGACCAGATGAGGCCCTCGCCAACTCGGAGCTCGGCCAGAGAATTCAGATTGCCTTGGCTACTCTTAGTGCCGAACATCGTGAAACCGTTCTTCTGCGTGAGGTCCAAGGATTTGATTACAAGGAAATCGCCAAGATTATGGAGTGTTCCCTCGGGACCGTCATGAGCCGACTTTATTACGCCCGAAAAAAACTACAAACCCTGCTGAGTGATGAAAAAGGAAAGAACTGAAGAGCTGTTTGTCAAATGGATGGACGGTGTCCTAAACTCGGAGGAGGAGAGCGATCTCTTATCCCTCTTGGCTGATCATCCTGCTCTAGAAAAAGAACTCGCTGAAATGAAGTCGATGTCGACTATGATCTCGGAAGAAGTGAAGGCTTCGGTGGAACCACCTTACGGAGATTTTTTCAACAGCCAGCTGATGCGCAAAGTCAATCTGGAGATTGCTTCCAAAAGCCCGGCCAAGAGAGCAGAGCGGTGGTGGAATTCACTGGGTTGGGCTTGGGCTCCGATTGGAGCTATGGCCCTAGTGCTGTCCTTCTTTGCCGGTCATCGGCTCGGTCATCAGGAGGAATCGACGGTTGCCGACACCTCGCTGAAACCGGCCTCTGCTGAGTCGATTATCTTTCCAACGGTCTACTCGGCAGGTGATTCGCTGGATGCCGAGGTGATTGCTGATACCAACGGAGAAGTTTCCGCCATTGTCGTGAATGGCATCACTCCAATTCGCGATGACATCGATTTTGGAGCGGTCACGAATTACGAAGGGCTTCCGAAGCAATACAAGAGCGCGGAGGGTCGGCGCTTCGATTAATTGGCCATGAAGATTCCCGCCTTCTTTTTCATTTTCTCCCTGCTTCTTTCGGAGCTCAGGGCACAGGACCCCGCCATGCAATCGATCGGGTCCATGAGTGTGAAATTGATTTTTGCCACCAATGGTGATCCGACGGCGGGAGGTGCCTTCACCAAGGAAGTGTCTCCCGAGGAGGCCAAACGGCTTCACGCCATTACTAAGCTCGATTTCAAGGAATACCGCTTAATGGGAGTGGATACCCCCGATATTCTCAAGGGATATGAGAACTGGGCCACTCCCTTGCGACCCTCCAAGGAAATCCTCATCAGTTTCCAACCGATCAAACGAAGCGGGGACAAGCAGGTGCAGATGGTTCTCGAATATTGGCAAAGCAAGCGTAAGATCTTTAGTGTCAATCCGACTTTGACCTTGGGAAGGACCCTTTATCTGCTGGGTCCGGAATGGCGTGGCGGACGTCTCGTGATGGCGGTGAAAATCGAAGAAATCAAGAAATGATCCCACGACTCAAAAGCCTGTTCTTTATGATTGGATTCTGGAGTCCAACACTTTGGGCGGAAATGGTTTTCGATTCACAGTTGGTGGAGGTTGACATCAAGCCCGGACAAGACGAGGTCATTGCTTCCTTCCCTTTCGTAATCAAAGGAGAGGACGAAAAAATCGTAGGTATGGAGGTCTTTTGTTCGTGTGTGGGCGACCCCCGTGTTGAGCCT
This sequence comes from Akkermansiaceae bacterium, assembly GCA_049596615.1. Taxonomy (GTDB): domain Bacteria; phylum Verrucomicrobiota; class Verrucomicrobiia; order Verrucomicrobiales; family Akkermansiaceae; genus SW10. The sequence continues at coordinate 24,158 of JBMYLT010000028.1, forward strand.
TTGAACCCGGATCGCTCACCCAAGTTAAACTGGAAGGTTGGGGATAAGGGTGTGATCAAATTGAAGATGGAAACGGCCCAGTTTCTCGGCACGGTCGAGAAAGGGGCTGGACTGAAACTCCACGGTCGTGAGGAACTCGTCAAACTTACCATCAGGGTGAACATCCCCGAACTGATCAAACTGGTTCCTAATAATCTCAAATGGGATCTTGGTGCCGCGACCGATCAGAAAACCGCGCGCATTCTAGTAAAGCACGACAAGCCCATCAAGATTGTCCAACACAAAGGACGGAACACCGAAGTGTTTCCGTATGAACTGGTGACGATTCGGGAAGGATGGGAGTATGAAATCAGGGTGAAGCCAACGAGCACTGCCATGGCCGGCCTGGGATTGATCAGTTTGCAGACCGACAGTGAGTTTCCACGATTCAAACGAGTGGCGGTCTACGCCACGGTGCGACGGAACCTCACGCGATGAAGCGACTTCTCTTTTCGCTGCTAGGAATCTGTCTGTTCAGTGCGGCGGCGGCCTTCGTGACCTACTTGGTGCTGCCTCCCCCGGACCGCTCGGTCAAATGTGACCAGGAAAGTCTGCCCGAATACCACGTGTGTTTGTCAACGGTTCGCGGGTGGCCTGCGAATGATGTTTTATGGGTGGATGCTCGGCCGAGAGAGGACTGGGAGAGGAACGGGGTGAAAGGGTCCATTTTAATTAATGAGAAAATTGACCCTGAAGATTGGGGATGGGAATTCCTGTCTCGCATGAACAAGTCTCCTCGTTCCAAAGTCGTGGTTTATTGCAACAAGACGGGTTGCGGGTCTTCGAAATACGTCGCTGATCTCATCCGAAAAGATCACGGACAGGACGGGAGCTTTGAAGTCGTGGTCCTTGAAGGGGGCTTTAAGTCCTTTGCCGCCGAGAAGGGCAAAAACAAGACGCCATGAAACGGCTTTTTTGGTTTGTCCTTGATTCAGTCGGAATTGGCGGGGCTCCGGATGCTCGCCAATTTGGAGATGAAGGGAGCGACACACTTGGTCACATTGCGGAGTGGTTTGTGAAGAACGAGGGGAGACCATTGCACCTTCCCAACTTGCAGAGGTTGGGGTTGGGGGAAGCTTACCGCTTGGTTCACGACTGCCTTCCGAAAGGTTGGGGAGAAACCCATGTTGAAGGAGCGTTTGCTGCGGCCACTGAGATCTCGACCGGCAAGGACACTCCCAGTGGCCATTGGGAAATGGCGGGAGTGCCGGCGCGATGGGATTGGGGATATTTTCCCAAGAGAGAGGAGTGCTTTCCTACATCGCTTCTGGAAGAACTTCATCGGGTGGGTGAACTTCCCGGTTCGCTTGGCCATTGCCATGCCAGTGGGACCGAAATCGTTTCTAGATTGGGGGAGGAGAGCGTTATATCTGGCAAGCCGATCTTCTATACCTCGGCGGATTCAGTGTTTCAGATTGCCGCTCACGAGGAGTATTTCGGATTGGATCGGTTGTATAAACTTTGCGAAGTGGCACGCGGCTTGTTGAACGATCCATTGGTGGGTAGAGTCATCGCGAGGCCATTCATTGGTGAGCCCCGGAACTACGAACGAACTGGAAACCGGCGGGATTATTCAGTGGTTCCGCCCAAGCCCACCGTCTTACAAAAGGTCAAGGATTCAGGGCAGGTGGTGGTTGGTGTTGGCAAGATTGGGGATATCTTTGCGCACACCGGATTCACCAAAGAAGTGAAAGCGGGCGGGCATCCTGCCCCCTGGAAAACGACGATGGAAGAAGCTCCCGAAAGTGGATTGGTCATGACTAATTTCGTGGATTTCGATATGCTCTTTGGACATCGTCGCGATCCTCTGGGCTACGGGCTTGCCTTGGAAGAGTGGGATCGCGAGATGGAGGGGTTTCTCAACTGGATGTCTCCTGATGATCTCCTTCTGGTCACCGCGGATCATGGAAACGATCCCACCTGGAGCGGGACCGATCACACTCGCGAACGCGTTCCGGTCATGTTTACGGGATCGGGAGGTCCTTCGTCAGGTGATCATGGAATTCGCGGAAGTTTTGCCGACATGGCGGCAACGGTCGCGAAGTTCTTTGGAGTGGAGATGGACGAAGGAAAAATGATTGGGTAGGAACGGACATGCCTACGCCACACCTTGAAGCCGCCGCTGGGGACTTCGCAGAAACCGTCCTGCTTCCGGGGGATCCTCTTCGGGCGAAATACATTGCCGAGACTTTTCTCACGGACGTCTCACAGATTAACGGAGTCCGCAACATGTTGGGTTATACCGGGAATTATGAGGGAACGGGGGTTTCGATAATGGGGAGTGGGATGGGGATTCCCTCGATTTCCATTTACGCCAAGGAGCTGATCACAGAGTATGGCGTGAAAAATCTCATCCGGGTCGGAAGCTGTGGTGCTGTGTCTGAGAAGGTCAAGGTTCGCGATGTCCTGATCGGGATGGGCTGTTGCACGGACAGCGGAGTGAATCGTGCTCGATTCGGAGGTTATGATTTTGCGGCCGTTGCCGATTACGATTTGCTTGCCGCTCATGTGGAAGCGGCACGAGAGCTTGAAATCCCTGTTAGAATCGGAAACCTTTTCTCCGCTGATCTTTTTTACACCCCCTTGCCGGAAATGTTCGATCGCATGGAAAAGATGGGGGTGTTGGGTGTGGAGATGGAGGCGGCTGGTTTGTTTGGAGTGTGTGCCGAGTTTGGAGCGCGCGGCATGGCGATTTGTACCGTCAGTGATCACATCCGGTCCGGGGAATCCACCAGCAGTGAGGAACGTGAGAGGAGCTTCACTAGCATGATGAAGATTGCTCTCGAAGCAGCAAAGAAGATCGATTCCCATGACTGATCGTGAATTGATTCAAAAGGCCGTCGAAGTACGCCGGTTATCGTACAGTCCCTACTCTGGTTTTCCAGTCGGAGCGGCTCTCCTGACATCCTCCGGAAAAGTCTATTGTGGAACTAATGTTGAGAATGCCTCGTATGGCCTGACGTTATGTGCTGAACGAGTCGCAGTCGGCATGGCTGTTTCGGATGGAGAAAAGAGCTTTGAGACCATTGCCTTGTCGGTCAAAGGGGGTGGGAGTCCCTGCGGTGCCTGTCGTCAGGTCCTTTTCGAGTTTGCACCCTCTCTGCGGGTCCTGATGGCCGATGAAAAGGGGAGCCTGATCGAAGAAGTGAACCTGCAGGATCTTCTTCCCAGAGCCTTTGGTCCGAATTCACTAGGAGAACGAGGCAGCTCAGATTTGGGAGCTTAATCTCCTTCTGGATCAGGGGGGATATGGGTGCGCAGGGTGCCTTCAAACTCACCAAATGAGACCATCCCATCCTTGTTGTGATCGAGGTGGTTCCAGAGGCGTTCGAAGGAGGTTTTTGGTAGCGAATCGAGGCCCGGGATTGAGGCATACTCTGAAGGTGAGATTGCTTCATCTTCGCCGGAAATTGCGCGAAACTTCTCTTGGCGACGCGCTAAGATTTTTTGCCGGATCACCTCGCGAGCGCTTTTTACCTCTTCGAGAGAAATCAAGCCATCGTCGTTGCGATCGATCGACTGACGCTTTTTCTGGCGGAGGTTGAATCTGAGATCACGAATAGCCTGCCGTTCCTCCTCGTCGATCTGATGATCATTGTTGGTGTCAAACCGTTGAAGAAACTCGGGCAGTTTTCCGCGCATCCCGGCCACGGCAAGGCCAAAGGTAATACCGATGAGTGCCGTGCGCAATAAACCCTCCACACTCAAAGTCCTAAACCGAATTGAGGAAAAGGCGAGCTTCCATTTCTTAGGGAATTGATAGGCGAACTCGATAGAAGAGCTGTTCCGCTTGGGGAAGGTCCTCGATGATGGTCTCTCCATCGCCGGTCGTCGGAGGGAGCGGATTCCAATTTATCAGGTCATCAGTCACCTCCACTTGATAAATCCGCCCTTCAAGCCCCGGAAATGCTAATTGAGGGCCATTGGGGCCCAATTGAAACTCTGGATTGAAAAACGAGTTGGGGGAAAGCGGGTTGGTCCCCGCCAACAAGACCTCAAATCGGTCATCTTGTCCATCGTGGTCGGAATCCCGCTGGGTTGGGTCTGTTCCCAATTCGATTTCCTCGAGATCGAGGAGGAGATCGCCATCGGAATCGGCCAAGGGAGTCAAAACCAGGTTGTCGATTGCGATGCCCTGGGGTTGGGGGCTTTCCGCAAAGGTCTGACCGGTGTTAACTGAGCCTGGGGTATGGGGACCCGTTTGAATCTGCCAGGTAAAGTCCCCAGCCGTCGAGCCACTGCCGATCCGGGCGATGCTGTTTCGACCAACGGGAGTATTCACCTGGGAAACTCCCACTGGCGTGGAAATAATTCCGGCCGCCACTCCATCCATGGCGGTAAAGGCTCCCTCGTAGCTAAGGAATTCTTTCACAACTCCATTCACTACGAGGGCGATGCCATCGGGGGAACCGTTTTGAATGCCTTCGATTTCCTTGTGAAAGAGACGAGGTCCACCCGGAGGATTGGGGTAGGTTTCGACAAAACTCTGCAGATTCTGCAGTGATCCGTATGCACGGCCGTTGTTTCCATTATAAAGTTGGATCGCGATTTGAGAGGGGAGCCCGGTAAAAGCTTCGCCAGCAAAGACTTCGATAAACTCCCCGGTATCGCTTCCAATGTTATCATAATGGAACTCATTGATGAAAATATCACTGGAAACATTCCCGGGCGGGCTTCCCGGAATGAGCTCCACCAAAAGGTTCATCTCCTCTCCCGGAGGGAAATTGAGCTCACGAAGAATGGTGTTGAGGGTGGAAGTCTCCGGAGGGAGCAAGCGACCATCAGGCCCGTTGATAGAAGGAGCATAGTTGAGAGAAGGTAGGACGGTGGCTGTTCCATCTCGCACTAGGGAAACGCGGAGCTGGTCGGATGACCCGCCGGCAGAACGACGGAAGTGACTGGCATCGTAGGAAATCTCCAGAGCCGGAATGGTTTCTCCGGTGTCATTGCGCACGGTCGTTTGGAAGCTGGCGGGGGAAGTTTCGTAAACTCCCAGTGATCCTCGGTAAGAACGGGCTCCGAAGCTCCCCAAACTACCATCATCGATCCCCCGCCAGTTGATACCTCCATCGGACCATGCAGCAGGAGTCTGGGTCCCTGAAAAATTGCTGAAGTTTTCGATCACTGGAATCGAAAAATCCGTCAGCCAATAAGCCTGCGGGTCGGCATCTTGAATCAAGAAGGTGAGAAACTCAGCTTCGTAGCCCGGGGCTGAAGCAAAAAGATCAACAGTTTGAGTCCCATCCGAGATCTTGTCAAACAAGGCGGTCACCGTTGTCATGGCGGTGGTCTGTCCGGCGGGAATGGACAGGGTGTTTTGTGCGAGCAGCAACTCCGAAGGATCGTCGCTGTTCAAAGTGATGATCACCTCGGTTTCGGTCGGAGCATCCAGCGTTACGGTGAGCGTCACTGGTGCTGCGCCCTCGTTGAAGGTGGTCTGACTTGCAGCAAAGGAAAGGCCGAGGCCGTTTTCGAGTCGTAAATCTCCAAAAACCGGGTAGTGATCTGAGGCATCTGCACTGGTAGCTGCAGGAAGGGGGGGGCCTGACTTCGGAAGCCCAGCAAAGCTGGATTCGAGATTACTGTTATAAATCTCCGTCTGTGGATTGCGGGAACCGATGGCGTTGGAGAAAAGGAGATAATCGAGTGTTGAGGAAGACGAGCCGCGAAAGGTCGCCGCTGATACTCCATCCTGCTGGCGGGAGCCCGGATCGACAATTCCCAGACCGGTAAAGTAGCGGGACGGATCGATAAAATAATCGACGTTGAACTCGATATCGCTGCCCAAGTCATAGCTTGGAGGAAGACCGGGAGGCAGTGAGGAATAAATGAGGTCGGTTTGTCCCAGGAGATTGAAATCGCCCATGATGACGACATTGTCCGACCCGTTGAGTCCGCGGCTCTCCAGATAGTTCCGGATGCGGGTCATTTCCACCGCCCGGCGAAAGGGGTCGTCGGGATCAAAGCAACATTTGAGGTGAGCATTGATGATCGTCGGATCTTGCGTCGTGTTGGGGACATCGACAATAACGGCCGCAGCAGCACGGGTGACATCGTTGGCACCGGGGGGAGAAAGAATGCTGGTCGGGGACGGGTCCAAAAACGGGTATCTTGAGAGGATGACTACACGTGACGTTGAATCGAGCGCAGTTTGGGGAACAAAGAGGTAATCAAGCCCCAAGAAATCAGAAAGATCGTCGAGATTACCGTTATTGAGATCATCCGAGTTAATCTCTTGAAGACCTACGATGTCGGCGTCGATTCGACGAAGAACCGCGGCAGTTGGAGAAGGAATCATTAAGCCCGGGCTTCCGGGAGCCGGGATTTCCGATGGTCCAAGTCCCAAGCGCACGTTGTAGGTTGCCACCCGGATGTCAATTCCGTCCAGGAATGATCCAAGAGAGAGAAGCAAAATAGCGGTGATGGCGAAAAATCTCATATGGTAGCAAATGAAGGGGTTGATTCCGCTTTACCGGTGGTTACCCGAAGAAAATCAGAACCGTAGCCGCCTTTCGATGTTAATCTTTTTCCCGGAAAAATCACCGTCTCTTTTGCGGGTTGCCATCAATCGAATCAAATCTTACTTCTCACCCATGAAATCTAGAGGAATCATTGCCTCGGCTTGTTTTGTATTATCCGCCGGCGGCGTCTTTGCGGATCGCCCGGGCTTCAATGATAAAGCGGCTCCGAAAACGATCGAGGACTTTCGGGAGATCCAGGAGGCTCTCCAAAAAGGTCTCGAACGGGCACGGGCCGCGACCGTCTGCCTTCAGATGGGAGGGGGATCGGGAAGCGCAGTGATCATCAGCGAGGATGGGCTGGTTTTGACGGCGGCGCACGTCACTTCTAAAGTAGGTGCGGAAATCACGGTGGTAATGGAAGATGGCCGGAAGCTGAAAGGAAAAGCGCTCGGCCTGAACTCCGAAACCGATTCCGCTATGCTTCAAATCACGGATGATGGTCCATTCCCGTTTGCGAAGGTGGATCTTGATGACACTACAAAGCTTGGCGATTGGGTTTATTCCCTCGGCCATTCCGGGGGATTCGACAAAGAGCGGGGGATCAACGTGAGAGTGGGGCGGTTGGTCCGTTCAGCCGAAACCACCATCCAGTCTGATTGCGTTTTGATCGGAGGCGACTCCGGTGGCCCGCTCTTCAATATGGCCGGTGAATTGATCGGAATCCACAGCCGCGTGGGAGCTTCCCGGGAAGAAAGTATGCACGTGCCTTTGCGTGAATTTCAGCGTCACTGGGAAGATTTGAAAAAAGGGGAGTTTATCGGCGAAGGTGGCTTTGCGGAGAAGCCCGTTCCGGGATCGGGGTTCTTAGGAGTCATCACCGAAGAAGCCAAGGAAGGCGGGTTGAAAGTCACGGAAATCTGGGAAGGTGGCCCTGCCGAGAAGGCTGGCTTGAAGGTCGATGACCGCATCATCGAGGTTGATGGCAAGAAAGCTACCCAGGAAGCACTGGAAGATCGTCTCGGTAAGATTTCCAAGGGGGACCAAATTAACCTGAAATGGGTCCGTGGGGAGGAAACCACCGAGAAAGCCATTACTCTTGAACCACGCCCATGAAACTTCCTGTTTTAGCCTTCGCTTTGACTTTTGTGCTGTCCGCTGCAGCGCAGACTCTGCCTTCCGAGAAACGGAAAAATGGCCCGATGATTCAGGAGGCCCTGTCTCCGGTTCAAATCGCTTTGCAGGAAAGCAGCGCCGCCTTTTACAATAATGAAACCTCCAGTCCCTTTCTATATGGAACCGTCGTATCGGAGGACGGCCTTGTTCTGACCAAGGCCAGCGAGCTTGAGCTTGTAAAAGACTTCCATGTTCGAGTGGGGACAAAAAAGTATAGAACCCCGCAAGTGGTCGCCACCGACGAAATTTGGGACGTCTCGCTCGTCAAGATCGAAGCCGAAGGGTTGAAGCCGGTTGAGATGGGTAAGCCCACCCAATTTACCCATGGCACCTGGGTTGTCTCGAATGGTTCCACCGAAAGGCGTTTTCGCCGTCCTCGTCCTGGAATCATCAGTGCTAACAGGCGCGAGATTCCCGTTCCCGGTGGAGTTGTTCTTGGGGTGGAGCTAAAGGAGGAAAAGGGCACCATTATTATCGGCAAGGTCACCGAAAAATCTGGGGCGGAAAAGGCAGGCGTTAAACCGAAAGACGCCCTCCTTACCCTCGACGAAAAGACCATCAAAAAGCGCGCCGAAATCCTCAAAATTTTTAAAGATAAAAAACCCGGGGATTCGGTGAGGATTAAGCTCAAGCGGGGTGATGATGAGTTGACCTTAGATGTTGAATTGATGTCACGGGAAAAACTCTATGGGCGCAGACCCACTCGAAATGATCAATTGAGCGGAGGCGACCTCCAACAATCAGAACGGAGGACGGGCTTCCCTATGGTAATACAACACGAGACCATGCTGACCCGAAACGAGGTTGGAGGTCCGGTCTTTACTCTCGATCGTGAATTTGTCGGGATGAACATTGCAGCGGTGAATCGTGTCGAGGCCTTCGCGATCCCCTCGGAGGAGCTTCCGGATATTGTTGAATCTCTCAAAAAGTCAGCTCAGTGACCCGCTTTGGCGGCCTTGTGCTTCTTAAAGATATCGAGGGTGCGCAAACGCTCGGCTCCGTGGTCGACGATGGGAAGCGGATATCCTTCGGCCAAAGCTCTCCCATCCTCTGGGGGGGCCTGAAACCGCTTGGAGTCGACCTGAGATAGCTCCGGAATCCAACGTTTGATGTATTCGCCCTGCTTATCGTATCTTTTCGTTTGGGACCACGGATTTTGAATCCGGAAGTAGGGAGCGGCATCGGCACCGGTCCCGGCGCTCCATTGCCATCCGCCATTGTTGGATGCAATCTCTCCGTCTAGGAGATGCTGTGCAAAGAACTGCTCACCTAGTCGCCAATCAATGTGGAGATCCTTGGTTAGGAACATAGCTACAATCATCCGAACCCGATTGTGCATAAAGCCCGTGGATAGGAGCTGCCGGATCCCGGCGTCCACGATGGGAAATCCGGTTTTCCCGGCCTTCCATGCGTCAAAAGCCTCGCCCGGTTCGTCCCAAGGCAATCCACGCCAGTCGGGGTTGAATTCTTCGGAGAGAACCTCGGGGAAATGTTTGAGAATCTGAAAATAAAATTCCCGCCACGCTAGCTCCTTCAGAAATTGAACGGATCCACTTGTGATGGCTTTTTGGTAAAGCTCCCGAATCGAGAGGGTTCCCCAACGGAGATCCTGGGAGAGTCGGCTCGTTCCTTCGACCGCGGGAAGATCTCTTTGATCGTTGTATGATGGAATTCGCTCGGACAAGGCTAGCTTCATCCGATGCCGGGCGGCCTTTTCACCACCTGGAAGAAGTTCCCAGTGATCCTCGGATTTGAGGTTCCACAACGAGAGATCGGGGGGCGGGAGGGACTTTAAGCCGGTCGGGCTGTTGAAAGATGAAGGGCGTCCCACTGGCCCTCTCTTCTCGAGCGGCAGCCATCTCTTGGAAAAAGGCGTGTAAACGCGGTAGGGCGAACCATCCCCCTTCAACACTTCGCCCGGGCGATGAAGATAGCAATCATCGAAAAAATGAACAGGAACCGGCGATTTTTGGCGCAGCTCCTCCTCGATCATTTGACCGTAAGGGTCCACATCACGGTTGAGAAAGATCGCTTCAGCCTTTGATTCCTCGACTAAAGAGAGTAATTCCTTGACTTGAGGGCCACGGCGAAACACCAAGCAGCCGCCTAGATGATCGACATTTGCGGCCAATGAATTCAGGCAATCGCAAAGAAACTGTTGGCGTTTGGCGCTCGTCCAAGCGTGTTGCTCATGCCAATCGCTTATGATGTAGCAAGGTATCAACTCATCCGAGCAGGCAATTGCCTCCATCAGGCTGGTATTATCGGTGAGACGAAGGTCCCGGCGAAACCAATGGATTGCCCGCCGATAGCGCTCAGACATGGTTGAATCAGCCGTTTTTCAGAATCTGGTGAGCTCGTTCTACAGTCGACTTGCTCAGTTTACCATTAATTCGGCGGGAATTGTCGATCAGTTTGAGGAGCTTCGTCCGGGCTACCTCGGCAGCTTTGAGCGACTGATTCCCGCTTCCAAAAGCTTTGTCGGAAAAATATTTCGTGAAAGTCGTTCCTGCCCGACTGACACAGAGCCTCCAACCTTCGAAGGCCGTCGTTTCGTAAGTAAAGCGAGTGAGATTTTTCTTGGACTTGAGCACTTTCACGATCTTAACCATCGATAGTCCAGCTTTCGGAATTTTCATGTGAAAATACCTAAAAATTCGTGTTTTCTTGAGATTTTCCCTGAAAAAAGAATTGCATCGCGCCCTCGTTACTGGTCTTTTCCGCGCCCGCGAGCATTTAAAACCGCCGTAGGTCCTCTAGGCCGTTCCTTTGGGAATGACCTGCTCGCCAGAGGGGAACCCGGCAACCAAAAAAACAATGTCAGAAGAAAACACTGCTGCAGAAGAAAAGGAAAGTCCGGTCAAACTGAACCGCTTCGAGCTTCCCAACCGCCTCATCAAAAACGAAGACACCGCAACCGACACCTACGCCCAGTTCACTGCCGAGCCGTTCGAACAGGGATTTGGTCACACCATTGGCAACTCGCTTCGCCGGGTTCTTCTCTCCTCCTTGGAGGGAGCCGCGATTACTTCCGTACGCATCGCCGGGGTTCAGCATGAATTCGCGACTCTCCCGGGAGTCATCGAAGATGTCACTGACATTGTCCTCAACCTGAAGAAGGTGAAATTTAAGGCTCACGACAAGGAGCCCCGCGTGCTCAGCCTCAAGGTTGAGAAAGAGGGCGTGGTGACCGCAGGCGACATTCAAGACGACAATATCTACGAGGTCGTCAACAAGGACCAGGTGATTTGTACCCTCGACAAAAAGGTCAATTTCGACGCTGAGATCGAGGTTCAGGTCGGTCGCGGCTTTAAAACCGGCGACGAAAATAAGCGTGACGGTGCGCCCATCGGCGTCATTGCCATTGACTCAATCTTTTCCCCTGTTTCCCGCGTGAAATACGAAGTGGGTGCCACCCGGGTTGGTCAGATGACCGACTTCGACAAGGTTGTCCTGGACATCTGGACTGATGGACGAATCGAACCTCACGACGCCCTCTTGCAGGCATCCGCCATCCTTCGTCACCACCTCGACGTTTTCGTCAACTACGACGATGATGCCGTTGGATTTGAAGAAGCACCTGCCGAGCAGTCCGAAGAGAACGCCGCTCTTAAAAAGCTTCTCAATATGAGCGTGAACGAAATCGAGCTTTCGGTTCGTGCCGCCAACTGTCTGAACAACGCCAACATCACTTCGGTGGGTCAACTTGCCCTCAAAACCGAGGCTGAGATGCTCAAGTATCGGAACTTTGGTAAAAAGTCGCTCAACGAGATCAAGGACAAGCTCCAGGAGCTTGGTCTGGGCCTCGGCATGAATCTCGACCCCTCTCTCCTCACCGGACCCACCATCGGGGCACCGGCTCCACGTCTCGGCGTCGAGGAAGAAGCTCCAGTCGGACTTGCCGATCTCATCGCTCAAAACCTTGACCAGTAAAATTCAAGGTCTGCACCAACAAACCACTAATTTAGTAACAACCTGATGAGACATCGTCGTAAAACAGTCAGACTTCAGCGTAAGGACGGTCACCGTCGCGCTCTGTTGTCCAACCAAGCCTGCTCGTTGATTGAGCACGGACGGATTCGTACCACGTTGGCCAAGGCTAAGGCTCTTCGCCCGATTGCGGAGAAGCTGATCACCTTGACCAAAAAAGAGGACGGAGTTCATGCCCGTCGCATGGCCTTTAAGTTTCTTCGCCAGAAGGACAGTGTGAAGCGCCTTTTTGACGTGGTGGCACCAGCCGTCGGGGATCGTCCCGGAGGATATTGTCGCATCACCAAGTTGGGACCTCGTCCCAGCGATTCCGCTCTCATGGCTTTCCTTGAGTGGGTCGACATCGACAACCTTGCCGATGACGACATTGATCTCGAGGACACCACTGAGGAAGGGGAGGAGTAAGCCCTAATCTTTGCTCCTCATTTACGCGGTCGGCTTTCGAAAGGAAGTCGTCCGTTTTTCTTTGGGGACTTAACGTATTGGGACCGCCTGAGGAATATCTTCCACCGGTTGGGCTTGCGGGATTTCTTCGCTCGCCGGCTCCACAATCAAGGCGCGGGCTGGGGAAATGGCGGTGTTTTTAATGTGAGGCAGCCGGTCTGATGATTTCATGATATCAACCCAGATGGGAAGGGCCAGACTGGCACCGGAGGTGCCTGGAATGATGATTTCTCCACCGTCCATCCCCACCCAGACCGCGCAGGTCAGGGCCGAGGTGAACCCGGCATACCATCCATCGACTGGTCCATTGCTAGTTCCGGTCTTACCACCGGATGGAGTCCGGAATCCATAGGCGGAACGAATTGAAGTCCCGGTTCCGCTCCGGTTGACCTGTTCAAGAATGCGTGAAACGTTCCATGCCGAACTGGCGTCGGCTGCGCGATAGGGAATAGGACCGTTTTCCCAGAGGATCTTGCCATCCCGGTTCTTGATGGCCTGAATGTAGTAGGGGCGAAAACGAGTGCCTCCGTTGGGAAAGATGGTGTAGGCGCTGGCGATGACTTCAGGCGAAGAACCCCACGAACCGAGGTAGGAAGAGGGCACAAGGTCGATGTCATCGACATCGAATCCAGCGGCATTGGCCACCCCGATGACTGAGTCCATCCCGGCGAAGGCCCCAATTCGGACCGCGGAAGTATTGCGGGATTCGATGAGAGCTCGCTTTGCGGGAATCTCTGCGAAGTATCTTTTATCCGAGTTTGCTGGGCTCCATCCTGGTTGAGCTCCCGGGATTTCTCCCGCTTGCAATGGGGCATCACTGACGATTTGGTTGGGAGTCAGTCCCCGATCAAAGGCTGCAAGAAAGATGAAGGGTTTGAAAAGCGATCCGATCTGCCGTTTTGCCTGTAGAGCTCGATTGAACTGGGATTCGTTGGCGCTTCTTCCGCCCACGCTGGCCAATACTGCCCCCGTTTCATTGTCAATGACGACGGCTGCTCCCTGAAGATAGGCGGGATTTCCGCGTCCATTCCAACTGGAACGCTTTTGATGAAGATATCCCGGTCTTCGTTCCAGCCGGGCCGTGTGGCTTTCCACCGCCCGTTCGGTGATTCGTTGGATCGCAGAGTCAATGGTGGTCTCGATGATGAGGCCCCCGTCTCGAATGTTATGCTCTTCTAGAATTCGGGTCAGATCACGCCGAATGGCGTCTAGAGCATAACTTCCCTCACGAAGGTTATTAGGGGGGGCAATGGCGAGTTCTCTTTGGGAGGCGGCCTTAGCTTCGTTGGATGTGATTACTTCGTTTTCCACCATTTTCTCGAGAACCCAATCTCGCTGATCCTTGGCCTTTTCGGGAAACCGGAAAGGAGAGAACCGATTGGGGGCTCGAATGATTCCGACCAGAAGGGCGGATTCCTCCAGATTGAGTTCCCGGGCTGGCTTGTCAAAATATGTCTGGGCAGCCATTTCCACCCCTCGGATCGATCCTCCCCAAAATATACGGTTCATGTAGTGCTCAAGGATCTCGTTTTTCTCAAACTTCGATTCGATTCGCACCGCAATGAAAGTCTCGAGTAATTTTCGGTGGATCCCTTGCAAAAGACCTTCATGGTTTTTTTTGAGCTGATAGGTGTTCCGGGCAAGTTGCATGCTAAGGGTGCCTCCGCCCTCGAGTTTTCCCCGGGTGAGAGCCCGGAACGCCACCCGGCCCATCGAGTAGAAATCGACTGCTCCATGACTTCTATATCGCTTATCTTCCTGGGCGATGAGAGCCTCCACAAAGTGCGGTGGCATTTCTTCGTACTCGATGAGGCGTCGGTTTGTGCCATGAAGAAATCCGATTTCCTTGCCATCCGGATTCTTCAGGATCTTTCCGTTTCGATCATGAATCTCGGTCCGTGCAGGCATTTGGACTACCTCTTCCAAATCGTAGGTGTAGGCCAAGCTGAGATAGATCGCCGAGAGAATCAGGCCGATTACCAGGGCCACCAGGCCAAAAGACAGACTTAGACGAAGAGGCCACTTCCAGTAGATCGGAAGGTTGCGTGTCAGCCGGCCAATGAGCCGGAACGGCGCGATCAAGAGGAAAAAGGAATCCACAAGAAAACGCCGCTGCTTTTTCGCGGCCTTTTTCTTCGTTTTCTTGGGTGCCTGTTTGCGAGGGGGCATGGTGTCGGGAGGAAATCAGCCGTAAGGGTCGTGCCGGCCAATGTCTCAAGCGGCCTAGCCCCGTCCTTCACTTGATTATTTTTGAAACAAGAGGACGTTTCTAAACCGATAGACTTAAAACGATGAAAACTTTGCGGATCTTAACTTTTTTTGCATTTTCCAGTCACCTGTCTTTGGCGGCCCCGTTGCCGAAAAGTCTGGGGGAACTCAGGGAATTGCAGGCCAAAGTCCAGAAAGTTGTTAAAACAAGAACTGCCGCGACCGTTTCGCTGGTTTCAACACGCAATGGAGCTTCCGGGAGCGGTATCATCGTTTCGGCCGATGGACTCATCCTGACCGCCGCGCACGTGATTGCCGGAAGTGCAGAAATGACTGTAATCTTCCCGGACGGACGACAGGCCAAGGCGGAGGTTCTCGGTGCCAATTTCACCCGTGATGCTGCGATGGCGCGACTGGTTGGGGAGGAGACCTGGCCATTTGCAGAGATTGGAGATTCCAAGGACCTTGCCGTTGGCGATTTCGTCGTCGCGATGGGTCACCCGAAGGGCTACGATCCGACCCGGCGGCCTCCGGTCCGGTTTGGGCGCGTGATGACCAAGGGAGGACTCGATTTCGTCACAACTGATTGCACCTTGATCGGAGGAGACAGTGGTGGACCGCTCTTTGATCTTGAGGGCCGGGTGGTGGGCATCCATTCCAACATCGGTCCCGACCGCCAGATCAACAATCATGCCGGCCTTGCCGGATTCAAAAGTTCCTGGGACCAAATGCTCGCCGGAAAGTCATGGGGGAGCCTAGGTGGCGATGCTCGTGATCCTGATCGCCCGGTCATGGGAATCATCCTCCGGGAGGAAGATGGAGCTCTGGTTGTCGAAGATGTCCCGGAAAAGAGCCCGGCTGCAAAATCAGGAATCAAGGTGGGGGACAAGGTGACCTTGATTGGCGGGAAGGAAATCAGCCGCTTAGCCCAGCTTTCGGAAGCCTTTGCGGACCGCCTTCCTGGTTCGGAAGTCTCGGTCACCGTTGAGCGAGACGGGAAGACTCTCAAAAAATCGGTCACTCTGGCCAAACTCAGCGAAATCTATCCCAACCAAAGACGATAACGATATGAAGAAGATCACCGTCACTGCGTTTGCTTTTCTCCTAAGCCTTCCCTTGGCCCACGGGCAACTCAGACCTCCTCGTATTCCAAAGGTCGATCGGGAGGTCACCGAGTCCCAGGCGGCAGCCATTTTCAAAACCCTGCGAGCGGTCAACTTTGAGGCCGAGAAGGTGGCCTACCCGATTTACTCGGGACGTGAGCAAGTGGCCTACGGAGTTTCCATCGGGAATGGTCGGCTTTTGACCAAGGCCAGCGAGGTCACCAGAAGAATACGTTTGTTCACGGTAATTGAGGCGGAGAAATCAGTCTTTTGCCGGGTTATCGGAGTTTATCCTGACCAAGACTTGGCTGTGCTTGAGGTGAGAGGGTTGACCGCGCCGGCCGCCAAGTGGGCCAATGGTGGAAATCTGGACGAAGGCGCGTTTTTGGTCGCTATAAGCGAGGGCGGAGCTCCTCATGCTTTGGGAGTCCTGAGTGTGAAAGAACGGAGCCTCAAAAGTACCGACCAGGGTTTTTTGGGAATTCAAATGGATGCGACTGAGTCAGGCGAGGGAGTTGTAGTCAAAGAGGTCGTGCCCAAATCAGCGGCTTCTGAGGTTGGAATCAGACCAGGGGACATCATCGTCAGCATCGCTGGACAGAGTATCACCGGGTTCTTCGAGCTTTCGACCCGACTGCGAAGGATGAGGAGTGGGGAGAAGCCCGTCATTGTCTTGAAGCGAGGCGAAGAGCAGGTGAAGGTGACCCCAACCTTGAAAGGGCGGACTGATGAGCAAGGAACCTCGGCGCGGCTTCAGCGGATGGACCGCATGAGTGGGTCACAGAGCCGGGTTCGCGGCGAATTCGCAAATGTGATGCAATCGGACATGGAACTGGAAGCTCAGGACGCCGGGATGCCGGTCGTTGATCTGGAGGGGCGAATTGTCGGAATGGTGATCGCCCGGGCCGGACGAATCAGCACCCTCATTTTACCGGGCGATGACATCGCCGATATCCTAAAGAAAGAGCCCGAAGTGTTTGAACCCGCTGAACCCCGGAACGCTCGTCGCGACGAGCTCCAACGTGGTGAGCGACGTCAGC
>JBMYLT010000029.1:0-39619 GCA_049596615.1 Akkermansiaceae bacterium
GTGAAACTCTTGTGCGCCGATGGTAGTGGGACGATAGGTCCTGTGAGAGTAGGTCGTCGCCAGTTATAAGCCTCGGTTTTTCCAAACACTGGAAAAATCGGGGCTCTTTTTTTGCACAGAGGCGCAGGAGATAAACACATTCTGATACATCCCCGGTTTCACAAAATTACCAAGGCCCCAGCACGGCAACAGCTATCTTCGTAAGAGCGCCGCAACCTTGCTGAGATCGCCATCGGCAGCCCAAACGTGGCGAAGAAAGTCGGCTGGATGAATGCCATGTTCGGAGAGGAAGTTTCGATCACCTCCACAGCCATACATCATATCAGGATCAAGTTCTCCTTTGAGTTTGGCGGTAGCCTTGGCGAAAATGCGGGGAAGGTAGGCGATCCCTTCGGTTTCTTCGCCAAAAGAGGGGACATCAGACCGAGAAATTTCATGGTCACTGGCTTGGCCTTTCTGAATGGTCATGAAATAGTCTCTTCGTACCGAAGCGATCAGAAGGGCAGTGGATTCTGATGGAACTCCCTCGTCGGCAAAGTCTTCTACAAAATCGAAGATCTCGCGGGGCTTGTAGCCAATGGTCGCGAGGAATTTGAGATCGTCTTCGGAATAATAACTCATGAAGTCCGTGTTTCCCTCCCGGTAAGAAGTGAGGCAGCGGCCAAAAAGCTCAAGAAATTGATTGTCCCAAGTCATGCTTGACCATCGCAGGACACTCATCCGTGTCAATGGGTGGATCGATCTGGTGCAGCGATTTTTGACGGATCGGGGTGGGGTGGACGTTCATGTTTCCCCGTCAATGGGACATTTGAAAAATAGAGTTTTTGGCGGAGGGGCGTTGGGGCTTGATGTTTTGTGGCAAAACCAAACTACCAAAACAACGTGGCTGTTGTCTCGTTAAAGACAAGGCCACTGTCAGGTGAATACTAAAATTCCACAAGCGGAACCAATTCACTTCGAGATCGAAAGAGTTCCCGGTAGGGCCTGCCTCGCGATAGCAACACTGGATGAATCGGTGATGGTCCGTCCTATTCACCCTCTCTTGTTTCTCCGTCCGCTCCTCCGACTTCGGTTTCGCCAAGGAATTCGGTAAAAAGGCTACCTTGTCTCAGCTCGAGGCTGCGTTGGTATTGTTCCAGCTGTGCTTCACTGAGGACGGGGCGGAGGAAATTCACTCGTTCGTTGATTCGCTGCTCCATTCCCTCACGGGCTACTATCATCAAAGTCTGGGGGTCGGATTTTGCCGTTCCGCTGGCCGCATCGTCGTTGGCTGGGATCACGGCAGTGGGGAGATCGAGTGCGTCACTGTTAACCTCTATTCCAAAGCCATCGGTGACTACACTGAGCATTCCCTGCGCTGGTGTTCCGTCGCCGACCGATTCTTCGGCTTGCTGGTAGAGAATGTCGTAAGCGGCGTCTTTTTGATCTTGGGTTAGATCCAAGTCACTTAGTCGGGCCAGCTCTTGCAGCGCACGAGCCTCCACCCGGTTGGCCCGTTCACGTTTTTTGACAGCTTTGTGTTCTTCGACCTGTTCCGTGGTCAAAATGTCGACGAGGGCTTCGTCGATGCCATCTGATTGCATTAACTCTCCGAGTTGAGAGGGATCACCGTCTTTTCCAAAGAGTTTTTTGAACCCTCGAGTCTGCTTTCGGTTGCTTTTCGCAAAGCGGCTTCCTGATCATCTGTGAGATTAAGCTGGGCTACCAGTTTGGCAATGCGAGCGTCGATTTGAGCGATCTTTTGCTTCTTGAGCATCGCGGTTATTTTGCGGTTCATTTCTTCGCTCATTCCCTCGCTCGTCACTATCGTGGCGAATTTGGGGTTGGCACCTTCACCACCCGGCTTCCGGTTGGACTTGAGCGGCTTGCGATCACTCATTTTCGGGTTGGATTCTCCCAGAGATCCTGGTTCCCCATGGTGGCGGCCGCGGAGTCGCCGGTAGAGCCGGTTCCGGATGATGAATCGGGTTTAAAGACCCAGGCAACGGAAATGCCAATGGCAAGACAGGCGATGGCGACAAGGAAGTGAGATTTCATGGTCTTAGAAAATTGCGAAGGAAAGCGGGTCTGACCGGAATTTTTGTTCTGAAAATTCTTTTCAGAAACACTTTGGTTCTAAAAAGACTGACCCAGCGATTTTTATTTGGCCGGATCTGTGGTCATACCGAGATCGGCAGCACGGCCGGAGGGGAGTTCCATGATCTGGACCTTACGGAAATGGATCTCGGCTCCCTCGGATTCCAGACAAAGGTAGCCCTTGCGAACGTCTGCTTCGCGGATGCCATTGACGAATTTCCCGTTGATCGAGAGTTTGACAGTTCCGTCGACGGCCACGATCAAATACCTGTTCCATTCGCCCTTACCCTTGCAGCGCATTTCGTAAGACATCGAACGGGAACCACGGGGGTTTTCAGGAACGGCCTTCATGCCACCTGCGCCAAAGAGCTCACCACTGACGTAACCCGGGTGGTTCGGAGAACCATCTCGGCGTTTGTGAATGTTGGGCCACTCCAGTTCAAGCATCTGAACTTCCATCCCCTTGGGAAGGCGGTTTCGTCCGGGCTTGGCATCGCTCCAAAGGAAAACCCCGGAGTTGCCACCGGCTTCCATGTGACGCCATTCGATGACGAGGATGAAGTTTTCGTATTGTTTCTTGGAGCGCATCACTCCGATTGGTTTACCGGAACAGACAAGGAGCCCGTCCTTCACCGACCAGGTGTCGGGTGAGGTGTTGACGTCGACCCAGTTGGTAAGGTCTTTGCCATTGAAGAGATCCACGAAGCCAAACTCGGCCGGGATTGTGGCAGGTTTTTTCTGAGCGAAGGAGAGTGAACAAGAAGCGAAAGCGAGAAGGAGGAGAGATTTGAGTTTCATCGGCTTGTTTAGATTATTGTTGGAGGTCAGAGAGGAATTGGGTTGTTTGCTTTTCCCAGAGGGACTTCAAGGATTGGAGTTGATTGGGGCGCGTCTTGGCGAGGTTTTTCGTTTCGCTGCGGTCTTTCGAAAGGTGGTAAAGCTCCCACGGTTGATTGAACGAAGAAACGGCTTTCCAGCCTTCCTTCTGAATCGCGTGATGGCCTTCGTGTGACCACCAGAGCCACTTGTGGAAACTGAGTTGGTCTTTTTTAAAGACTGGCAAGAGGCTTTTCCCGGGGAGCGGAACCGGCTTTTTCCCAGGTTCGGTTCCGCTCATCTCCAAAATGGTGGGAAGGATGTCGACGACGTGAGCGGGGGTGTGCCGGAAGCCTTTCTCTTTTAATCCAATTGGCCAGTGGGCAATGAGCGGGGTTGAGATTCCGCCTTCGTGGGTCCAGGTCTTGTGCTTTTTGAAGGGCGTATTAGCGGCGGTGGACCAACCGGGGCCGAGGCAGAGGTAGGTGGCCGCGGATCCCATGGGGGCCGCTCGGTCGTGTCCGCCGTCCCGCACCATGATCTCGGCACTCGCGCCATTGTCGGAAAGAAAGAGAATGAGGGTGTTTTCGAAACGCCCTCTTTTTTTGAGGTGGGCGATAACGCGTCCGATTTCCTGGTCCATTCGGTCGATCATGGCGGCGTGAATGGCCATTTTTTTGCTTTGGAATTTCTTCTGTTCTACAGTGAGGGAATTCCAAGGGAGGGGGCGATTGACTTCGCCGGGTCCGAGCTTCTTGAGATGGTCGGGAAAGTGATAGGGTGGCCCAAGTTCTTTCAACACGGGTGAAAGTGCGACCGTTGGAAAGCCAAGTTGATTTTGACGCTGGTGTCGGTTGGTGCGGATGTGGTCCCAACCCGAAGTGTAAGTCTTTTCGTACTTCGCAATGTCTTGGGGGAGTGCATGTAGCGGGAAGTGAGGTGCTGCGAAGGCGAGGTAGGTGAAGAAGGGTGAGCTCTGGTGCTTTTTCTCGTGCTCTTCGAGGAAGGCGAGAGTGCGGTTGGCGAGTTCAGTGGTGGCGTAGAAGTCCGCCCCCTTTTTGACGGGAGGTAGTTTCTTGTCGTCGAGGTAATGGGTGGTGGGATTAAAGAAGCGTCCTTGGTCCTTGAGGTAGTAGGAGCGATCAAAGCCTGTCGCTAGAGGCATGCCATCGAGATGCCATTTTCCAATGTGGTAGGAGCGGTAGCCGGCGGGCTTGAGAAGGGCTGGCGTAAGGGTCGCCCAAGATGGTCGTTTGCCACGTGAGCCTCCGCGTTTCTTTTGTCCTTTGAAACCTTTGACAATATCGCGTCGCACTTGTTGGGGATAGTAGCCGCTTAGCAGAGAAGCACGCGTGGGCCAGCATCGGGCGGTGTTGTAGAAGTGGGTGAAACGAAGGCCATTTTGCGCAAGGGCGTCGAGGTGGGGAGTTTGGATTTCAGAGCCGTAGCAACCGAGATCAGAATAGCCGAGGTCGTCGGCGAGAATGAGGAGAATGTTGGGAGGAGAATCCTGCGCTGCGAACAGCGAGCACGAACTTTGAAGGAGGAAGAAGACGAGCAGTTTGAGCTTCATGATTGGGAGCGGGATTGGATTTCGGTGACGGCCCATTGGGCGTGCTCGGCGATGAGGGGAGAATCGTGAGTAGCACGTTCCTCAAGCTTGGGTAGATCTTCAATAGTGCCGGTGTTGCCGAGGGCGACGCAGACGTTGCGGAGAAACCTTTCGTGCTTGATTCGTTTGATGGGAGATTTTGCGAAGGCTTGGCGAAATTCCTCGGCCGTCATGTCGAGAAAGTCCCGCAGAGAGTTTGAGAAGATGGACTTGCGGGCGTGAAAGGACGCTTCGCGCGCGGTCTTAGCAAAACGATTCCACGGGCAGGCGTCGAGGCAGTCGTCGCATCCGTAGATCCGGTCCCCGATGGCACGGCGGAACTTGATCGGGATGGAGCCTTTGTGCTCGATGGTGAGGTAGGAAATGCATCGGGTGGCTGCCAGTTTTCGTGGTGCGGTGATGGCGTTTGTCGGGCAGGCCGTGATGCAGGCGGTGCATTTTCCGCAGTGATCGCTCGAAGGCGTGTCGGAATCCATCTCAAGGGTGGTAAGGAGTTCGGCCAGAAAAAACCAGGTGCCCAGTTTGCGATGAATTTGGACGGTTGATTTCCCATTCCATCCGAGTCCGGAGGCCGAGGCAAAGTCGCGCTCGAGCACCGGGCCGGTATCGACGTAGTACCGTTGCATTCCTCCCATGTCCTGAAGGGCAAGGTCGAGATCTTTGAGTTTGTCTTCGATGACGTCGTGGTAGTCATCATTCCACGAATAGCGGGCGATTCGATAATCGGAACGAGGTTGTTCCCTTGCAGGGAGATAGTTGAGCGCGAGGGAAACGACCGAGCGACAACCAGGAAGGACTTCGCGGGGGTCGCATCGCCGTTCGGTGTTTCGTTCGAGCCACTTCATATCACCGGCATGTCCTTCTTCGACCCAGCTGAGGTAGTCATCGGCATGGGGAGCCCGGGCTGCGGTGGCGATGCGGCAGTCGTCGAAGCCAAGCTGTCGGGCGACGAACTTCACGTTGGCTTTGACGATGCCGGGGTTCATTTGACGGTTCTGAAGTGGTATCGGGCGGATTCGATGATGCCGGTCGTGACTTCGTCGAAGGACAGTTGATCCGTCTCGATAGCAAGGTGGGCGGTTTCGTGGTAAAGGGGGGTGCGGGCCTCAAGAAGGTCGCGAATCGTTCCTTCAGGATCTTTGGTCTGGAGAAGGGGGCGGTTGGTGTTTCGTGAGGTCCGGTTGAGGATCTCGGCGGGGTTAGCGATGAGCCAGACCACATACCCCAGGTTTCGAAGGAGGGCTCGGTTTTCTGGGCGTCCGATGATTCCGCCCCCGGTAGCGATGATGTGGCCCGAATGCTTGGAGAGAGATTGGAGGACCTTGGTTTCAAGATCCCGGAAAGCCTGCTCGCCCTGGTCGGCGAAGATTTCCGGAATCGGGCGGCCTTCCTGCTCCATAATTAACTGGTCGGTATCGATGAGCGGATAGCCGAAAGTCCGGGAGAGTCGGCGTCCAATTGTGGACTTCCCTGTTCCCATGAATCCGATGAGGATGACGTTCCGTTGCATCTTGTCGGAAAACTCTACCTTTCTGACTTCGATTCGCGAAGCGGTATCTGCTAAAGATCGCGTGTGGACACGAAGCGAGTGGTAGCGGATTTTGAAGATTGGCGGGAAGCCGTGGCGGAAGCTGTGGCTCTTTTGGAGGATGGACAGCTGGTGGCATTGCCTACCGAGACCGTTTATGGCCTAGCCGCAGATGCCTTTGATGCGGAGGCGGTTGCAAAAGTTTTCGAGGTCAAGGAACGGCCCTCCTTTGACCCGTTGATTGTCCACATCGGGCACAAAAGGGATCTGGGTTTGGTGGTTGAGATTCCGGAGGAGCTGGAGGAAGTGGTCAATGAGCTCATAACGGCATTTTGGCCGGGGCCGTTCACGATCGTTCTCCCCCGTAATCCGGATGTCCCGGATTTGGTGACCAGCGGACTGAAGACGGTGGCGGTGAGAATGAGTGCTCATGAGGTTATGAGGGCGGTGGCTAGAGAGATACCGGTGGCCGCACCCAGCGCGAATCGATTTGGCCGCATCAGCCCGACGTCGGCGGATGCGGTGCTGGAAGAGTTGGGAGGGAAGATTCCCATGGTAATCGACGGTGGAGCCTGCCGGGATGGGCTTGAAAGCACCATCGTGGCGCCGGAAATGACGGAGAAAGGACCGGTGTTGAGGCTGTTGAGACCGGGGCCAATCTCGCGCGAAGATCTCCGCAAAATTGCCAAAGTGATCAAGCCGAAGCGGACTAAGGAGGATCACGTCGAGGCTCCCGGACAAGTCGAAGGTCACTACGCTCCGGCCACTCCTTTGATGGTGGTGGAAAAGGCGGAAGGATTCCATCCAGAAGAAGGAGTCAAGTATGGATTGCTGAGTTATCGGGGAGAAGGGCGGAATTCGCTCGTGGAGGCCCACGATTGGGCGCATGTCGAGGTCATGAGCCCGGGTAAAGGCAAGCTGTCGGAAGGGGCAGTGAGGTTGTTTTATTGTTTGCGTCAACTCGATGCCGCGAGGGTGGATGTGATCGTCACCGAAACGGTGGCTGAGACTGGAATTGGAGTGGCGATGATGGACCGTTTACGAAGAGCGGCGGCTGGTTCGAAGAAATGAACTGGAGAGTGCTTTTTGCGTTTTGGTTCATGGCGGCAATGTCGTCGGGTGGCGCGTTGCGCATTAAGCTTGCCGACGGTTTCGATTTTCCGGTCGGAAAGCCGGAAGCGAAAGGATACTACAAGGCTCGCGGATTGCGTTTACGGCCTCCGCTGCACTTTGGCGAGGACTGGAATGGCACGAGGGGCGGGGATACTGATCTCAACGATCCGATCTATTCGTGCGGCGACGGGGTGGTCACCTTTGCAGCGGATGTCAAGGGCGGTTGGGGGCGCGTGATTTTGATTCGCCACGCATACCGGGATCCGGCGAACGGTCAGGTCAAGTATGTCGATTCCCAGTATGGGCACTTGAGATCGATTTTGGTCAAAAAAGGAGATCTCGTGAAACGGGGTCAGAAGATCGGGACGATGGGGAACAATCGTGGAATGTATGCGGCCCACCTGCATTTTGAGATTCGTCACAATCTCACGATCGGGATGTTTCGTGAAAGTGTGGCCAAGACGACGGCGAATTGGGCTGACCCGAGCAAGTTTATCAAGGCTCACCGACGTTTGAAAAAGGAGTGGCGCTCGGTGGTGGTGCCCACGGGAACCTATAGGGAGTATCGCGGTCACAAAGGCCTCTAGAGTGATGAAGACCGGAATTGGATCATTCCTGCTCTTTGCCGGCCTTGTGGTGGTCGCGGTGATGCGCGGCGGGTTGCCATGGGTGACCCCGCCGGTGGGTGATTTTACAGTCGTGCAGACCGAAGGCGCTGATCTCGAATTCTTGAGTGAGTGTCGATTAATCGAAGGAAGAAACTGCGACGGTGACAGCTTTCACGTGAAACACGAAAAGGGGGAAACCGAGTTTCGTTTGTATTTCGTCGATGCTCCGGAGACCGCCTATCGGACCTACCGGAACGGAGGAAATAATGGCAAGAGGCTCGATGATCAGGCGGGGGAGTTTGGAGGAGTCAGCCGGGAAGAAGTGGTTGAGATCGGAAAAGAAGCGAAAGCGTTTGTTTTGGGGATCTTGAAGAAGGGAGATTTCAAGGTACTGACCAAATGGGAAAACGTCTACGGACCGGAACGGAAATACTGTTTTGTCATCGTGCCATGGAACGGAACAGAGTTGTATTTGCACGAGCTCTTGGTCGTAAAAGGGCTGGCCAGGGTTCATACGAAAGGAACGGATTTACCCGGTGGGCGGAGCCGTCAGGAGCAGAAGATGCTTTTGGAAAGCTGGGAGAAGGAAGTCGGGGTGATCAGCGGCGGGTAAGGAATTGTGCGGCCCGGGTGGTTGCTTTTTTGAGCGGGCGGGATAAATCGTAGGCATGCTTGCGAAGCGAATCATCCCCTGTCTCGACGTCACGAATGGCCGGGTGGTCAAGGGCACAAACTTTGTCGATCTGGTTGATGCGGGGGATCCGGTGGAGTCGGCGGTGGCCTACAACGAACAGCAAGCGGACGAGATTGTTTTTCTGGACATCACCGCATCCTCAGACGGGCGTGAGACAATGGTCGATGTGGTGCGGGAAACGGCGGCCCAGTGTTTTGTTCCATTGACGGTGGGAGGAGGAATCCGCGAGGTGGCGGACATGAGTCGGATGCTTTTGGCGGGGGCAGATAAGGTGGGGGTCAATACGGCCGCGATTTTTCGACCGGAGGTGGTCGACGAGGGCGCGAAGGCATTCGGGAACCAGTGCATTGTGGTGGCAATCGACGCCAAACGTCAGGGATCTGGAAGGTGGGGGGTTTACACCCACGGTGGACGCAAGCCGGTTGAGGGACTGGATGCCATCGAGTGGGCAAAGGAGGTTTACAACCGGGGCGCCGGAGAGATTCTGCTGACCAGCATGGACGCTGATGGGACCAAGAACGGGTATGACATCGAACTGACTAAAGCCGTGAGTGAAGCGGTGGGCATTCCGGTGATTGCGAGCGGTGGAGCTGGCAATTTAGAGCACATGGTTGAGGTCTTGGACGACGGGAAAGCCGATGCCGTGCTAGCAGCGAGTATTTTCCACTTTGGAGAGCACACTGTTCCCGAGGCCAAGGATTACTTCCGGGGGAGAGGGGTTCCTGTGCGACCGGTGACGGGTTGAGCTGTGAATCAGAGAGTTCGGTTCCTTGTCACATCGAGATGCGTGTGTAGGGTCCCTCAAAATGAATAACCTTTTGTTCGCAATCACCGCACTTTTTGTCTCGATAGGATTTGGCTTTGGTGAGGTCAAGGATGTCACCGTGGAACAAGCGGTGGCTCAATTGAACAAAGATCCCAAGACCGTGGTGATTGACCTCCGGACTCCGCAGGAGTTTGCAGCCGGGCACATTGAGGGGGCCATCAACCTCAATATGAAGGATAAGGATTTTGCTGAGAAGTTGGCCAAGCTGGATAAGGAAAAGACTTACCTAATGCACTGTGCCAGCGGCGGACGAAGCGGTGCCGTTATTCCAATTTGGGACGGGCTGAAATTCAAGAGGGTGATGCATCTCAGAGCTGGTATGGTTGGCTGGAAAGCGGCCGAGCAACCGATCGTAATTCCCAAGACGAAGGAGAGGGTCAAGTAGGTTCGGCCCTAGTTTGGGTCGTCAAAAACATCGCGAAGTGTGGCGGCGATGACTTCTTTCATGTTCTCGATTGTCATTACCTGATCGGTTTCAAGGTCTGCGCAGGTTATGGAAACACCATCGAGTCCACACGGAGTGATCGGCTGAAAAGGAGGAAGTGAAATCGCTTCGACATTGAGCGCAAAGCCATGCAGGGTAACCCAGGATCGAACACCTACCCCGAGTGAGGCGATTTTTCGATCGTCGACCCAAACGCCGGTAAGCCCATCGCGGCGCTCCGCTTTGATTTCGAAATGCCCAAGGGCTCTGATGATGACTTCTTCGAGGTTGCGGAGGTGTAGGTGCAGGTCCTTGGTGCGCTGATTGAGATCCAGAATGGCGTAGCCAACCAACTGGCCGGGGCCGTGAAAGGTACCTTGTCCGCCTCGATTAATTTCCACCACTGGGTGGGGAAGGTGTTGCGGATCTCGGAGGCTGGTTTGATCTCTCGTGCGGCCGATGGTGTAAACGGGAGCATGTTCGAGAAGGAGAACGGTGTCGTTGATGTTCCCGGCACGACGTTGCTTCACAAGGTCTTCCTGGAAGTCCCAGGTCTGCCGAAAATCGAGGCCGGCTCCGAGATCACGAATGTTGATTGGAGTCATCGTTTTGATTTGGGAAGGGCGAGCCATTCGCGGACTTCGGTGAGAGAGCGGGTGTTCAGCACATCTTCCCGTCGAAGCCATCCCTTGCGGGCGAGTCGGATGCCGTAGGCCAAAAATTGCAGCTGGCTAGTGGCGTGGGCATCGGGGTTCAACGAAGTGAGGACACCTTTGTCACGAGCGCGATGCCACCAGCGCCAGTCCATGTCCAACCGCCACGGATTGCAATTGAGTTCAATGACGGTTCGGGTTTCGGCGGCACAGTCGATAATCTTCTCGATATTGACGGCATAGGGATCGCGCTTGAGTAAGAGACGACCGGTGAGGTGGCCAAGCATGGTGACGTGTTCATTTTCCATCGCCCGAATGAGGCGGGCTGTCATATCGTCTTCGGAAAGGGTGAAAGCGTTGTGAACGGATGCCACGCAGTAATCCAATTTGGCAAGGAGCGAGTCGTCGAAGTCGAGTGAGCCATCTTTGAGGATGTCGACTTCGTTTCCGCTCAGGAGGGCGAAATCATCAAAACTTTCATTCAAAGTTGCGATGTCCTCGATTTGCTTCTCAAGACGTTCTTCATTCAGGCCGTTGGCCTGAAAGGAAGACTTTGAGTGATCGGCGATACCGAGATACTGGAGTCCAAGATCTCGCGCTGCTTCGGTCATTTCAGCGAGGGTGTTTTTTCCGTCGGATGCCGTGGTGTGATTGTGAAAGGTCCCCCGGAGTTGTTCGAGTTCGACAAGATTTGGAAGTTTGTTTTCGCTCGCCGCTTCGATTTCTCCCCGGTTTTCGCGAAGTTCGGGTGGAACCCAATCGAGTCCGAGAGTGCGATAGATGTCGGATTCCTCTCGTATTTCGGGAATTTCGCCTTCGCCGGTGAAATCGTATTCATTAAGCGAGAGTCCTTGTTTGCGGGCCAGCGAGCGGAGCTCGACATTGTGTTCCTTGCTTCCGGTGAAGTATTGCAGGGCGAACGGATAGTGATCGTTGCTTACTGCGCGGAGATCACATTGCAGACCGTTCTCTAGGCGAATCGAAGCCTTCGTGTCGCCCTGGGCAATGATCTCGTGGACCTCGGGAAAGCTGGTGAAGAAGGCTGTGAGTTCGGCCGGCTTCCCGGTTGCTACCAGAAAATCGAGATCGTGCAGGGTTTCCTTGGAGCGACGATAGGAACCTGCAATGGAAGAGCGATGAACCTCGGGGTGATCGCGAAGGCGTTCAAGGAGGGTTTCGGCGAGCGGAGCGACATCACCGAGTCGGAACCGATCGGCAAATTTTTCGCGGTTCTCGATCGCTGCGAGAATTTTCTCCACGGTCTTGGCTCCGAAGCCCGAGAGCTTGGAAATTTCCGGTCCCTGGCAGGCTTCCTTGAGGAGTGCGATCGATGAGATGCCCAGTTGATCGTAGAGCGCCTTGATCTTTTTGGGTCCGAGTCCCTGAAGCTCAAAAAGCTCGAAAAGGGTGGGAGGGAACTCATCGCGGAGGTTTTGGTGGAATGCCAGAGTGCCGGTGGAAGCGAGTTCGTTGAGTTTTTGTTGCAAGGCATCGCCGATGCCTTTGATGCCCTTGAGTTGGTCATTGGCGGCGAGGGCCACGATATCTCCGTCGAAATTTTGCACGATCTCAGCTCCGTTCCGGTAGGCCCGGGTTTTGAAGGGGTTTTCTCCTTTTAGTTCGAGGAGCAGGGCAATCTCTTCGAGCGTTTTGACCAGGGTATCGCGGGTGACGTTGGGCATTTGGGGAAAGATGCGGCGCGAAGAGTGATTTGCAAGACTAAGGCCTCGGCGAGGGCGGGTGGATCTGCTAAGCCCTCCGCCGATGAGCAGTCCGAATGTGAAGTTTTACAATGCCGCGATCGATGCGGCCCAAGCTGGAGATATGGCAGGGGCACGGACCGCGGTGGAATCGGCGTTGACCGAGGATCCCAACGATGTCCAGAGCTGGCAGCTTTATGCTGTGATTCTTAATACGATGGGGGAAAGTGAGCAGGCCGCCAAAGCCTTGGCCAAGGTGAAGGAGTTGGGGCTGAGCGAAGTCGATGAGCTGATTATGAAGGCGGCGGATGCTATCGGGCAGAACAAGTTTGGAGCGGCCATCACCCACTACGAGGATGCTTTGGAAATGGAGCCCGACCGGCCCGAAGTCTATGTCAGCTATGCTCTGGCTTTGATGCAGGGGGATTACCCATCTGATGCTGAAGAGGCAGCCGCTAAAGCGGTGGAGTTGGGACCGGGGGACCCCTCGGCGTGGTATGCCCAGGGAAGGATTCTCCGGTTGCGTGGAAAGAAGGAAGAGGCTCTCAAGAGCCTGCAGAAGTCCTTGGAACTTCAGGGAAATCTGGTCTTGGCCCAATATGAGTGTGGGATGATTCTCGCCGAGATGGGACAACTTGAAGCAGCTCTGAAGTGTTTCGAGCTGATTCTCGCCGATCATCCGGATGACCCAAGTGCTATCCAGGCCAAGGCGGCAATTCTGGCGCAGATGGAGGGGGAAAATTCCTAGTCCTTAAGGATTGCAAGCCCGGGGTTGAAAGGCAGGATGCGCGCTGAGCAAGGAGATTATCATGAGTCGTAAAATCTGGTTGGATGGTGGGATCGTCGAGGAGGCGGAAGCAAAGATTTCAGTTTTTGACCATGGTTTGCTTTATGGCGATGGGATCTTTGAGGGGATTCGGTTCTATGAAGGGCGGGTTTTCCGTCTTGAGGAACACATCGATCGCTTCTTCCTCTCGGCTAAAGCGATTCTGTTGAAAATGCCGTGGAGTCACGCGGAAATCTGCGCGGCCATCCTCGATACCATCCGGGCCAACGGTCTGACTGATGGTTATATTCGTCTTGTCATGACTAGAGGAACGGGAGATCTGGGATTGAATCCGTATCTGTGTCCCAGCCCTTCGATGTTCGTGATTGCTTCCGGGATCACTCTCTACCCGACGGAGTTTTACGAAAATGGTCTCGAAGTCGTGACCTGTTCCACTCGACGTCCTACCCCTGCCAGTCTCAGCCCCCAGGTCAAGTCCTTGAATTATCTCAACAACGTCATGGCCAAGGTGGAAGCGCTCAAGGCGGGGGCCAAGGAGGGGCTGATGCTCAACGAGCAGGGTTATGTTGCGGAGTGCACCGGCGATAATGTCTTTGTGGTCAAGAAAGGTGAGGTCATCACGCCGCCGGTTTCGGATGGCAGTTTGGACGGGATTACGCGCCAAGTCATTTTTGATTTGTGTGATGAGATTGGGATTGCCATCCGTGAGGCATCGCTCACCCGTTATGACCTCTACACAGCTGACGAAGCATTCCTGACCGGAACGGCGGCCGAAACCATCCCGATGGTCAAGCTGGACGACCGCGAGATTGGCGATGGTAAACCAGGGCCGGTTAGCCTGAAATTGATCGAGGCCTTTCGCAGACTAGTTCGTTCGGAAGGGACGAAGATTTAAGGCTCTTTCAATTCATCTGGCCGGATGGTTTCCGGCGGGGTAGCGTTTCGATCATGAAACGTGAATTGATACTTCTTTTAGCAAGCGTGGGTTCATTGATAGCCGCCCCGTTCGGAAAGCAAATCAGTGAGAGTGGTATCAAGCATTCCTTTTTGATGACCGGAAACAAGACGGCCATTGTGGGGGAGGACTGTGAGATTGTGTGGGAGGTCAAGGGAAGGTCACGAGATGGCGAGGTCCTTGCAAATGGCAATGTTCTCATTGCTTTCGCAAAAGAAGTGAAAGAGTTCACGAGAGAGGGAAAGGAAGTGTTCAAGTATCGACTCGCCGATGGGAACAAGGAGATCTCAACGGCAACGAGACTACCCAACGGGAACACCATGATTGCTGAGATGGGCGCCAAGCCCCGGATTCTTGAGGTCGACAAGGACGGTAAGATCGTGGTTAAGGTTTCGGTGAAGCCTGAAACTGGAAATACCCACATGCAAATCCGGATGGCGAGAAAACTCCCAAACGGAAATTACCTGGTCCCACATCTATTGGCTTTCGCGATCAAGGAGTATAATCCCGAGGGTGAGGTGGTTCGGACGATAAAGACCGACCTGCCCGAGTTGGGAGGACGGCCCAAGAAAAACTGGCCCTTCACTGCGATTGTGATGGATGAGGGGAAAATCATGGCGAATCTCACCAATGGCAACAAGTCGGTGATTTTCTCAGCTGATGGGAAAGCCGAGTGGGTCTTTGTCGATTCTCGCTGTGCTGATCCTTGCGGCGGTCAGGTGCTGGCGAACGGAAACATCGTCACCTGTCAGTATGGTCAGGGAAAAGATGGCATGCCCGATGCCATTGAGATTAACCCGGACAAAAAAGTGGTCTGGGCCTTTCAGGCTGATGGTTTTCGTGGATTGCATGAGATCCACGTTCTCACGACCAATGGAGAGCCGGCGGGAGGAAAACGCTAGTGTTAAGAAGGTATGACTGAAGGAGTCTCCGAAGATCCAAAGAGGCTCAGTCTACTCGCTCTTGCGAGGTCGTGACGACATCATGAGTCGCACGGCCGCGAGGGGAAGGAGCCCGATGAGAGCGGCTACGCCGGCGACCTTAAGTCCTGGATAGACGCGGGGACGGTCTTTGAGGAGGGTTTCCAGGGAGTCACGGACGACCTTGTCAGCAGGAACGTAGAAGGACTCCTTGGTTGGGAGTTTGCTGGTGGTGGAACGCCGGGCGGTTTGCCCAAAGTTGGTTTTCACTGGACCCGGGCAGGAAACGAGAACACGAACTCCCTTGTCGCGCAGTTCCAGTCTCAATCCTTCGCTGAAACTGGAAACGTAGGCTTTGGTGGCGGCATAAACTGCGAAGTCGGGGATGGGAAGGTCCCCAGCTAGTGAGCTGACATTCAGAATGGCACCCCGTTTTGCGATGAGTCCGGGCAGGAGGGCGTGGGTGAGGTGGGTCAGGGCTTCCACATTGAGGTGGATCATCTGCTCCGTTTTGCTCCATTCCGAAGTACGAAATTCACCGTAGTCTCCCATCCCGGCGTTGTTGATGAGGCAATCGGGGGAGAGATCTTCTCTGGAGAGGGCGTTGATGAGGTAGTTGCGCCCGGCATTATCAACAAGGTCGGATGCAAAGACCTTGGCTTGAAGGTGAGGATGAAGGGTCACCAATTCGGCCGCCACCTCCTCGAGTTTTTTCTCCCGGCGGGCCACTAAAACAATGGTTTCGGTGCGTGGAGCCAGCTGACGGGCAAACTCGAGGCCAAGTCCCGAAGTGGCTCCGGTGACGAGGACACAACGGAAATCGGAAAGATTGGTCGGGCTGCTGGCCATGCCGGACTCAGGGTCAACCCTGTGGTTGATTTTCCTCGACCTTAATAATTCGGAGGGGAAGTCGCTGGATCAATTCGGAGTCGACGAGAATGTCAACGGAATAGACGCCGGGACGGGGGAAGGTCAGACCCTGGAATCCCACGATCAGGTGGCGGGTCATGAAGGCCGAGTTTTCGGGCATCTTGACTGGCATGGCGCCCTTGATGGGCATCTTCTCGTTGACTGGTTTCCCGTCTTCATCGATGACGCAGATTTGCAGCTCGTGATCGCCATCGTCTTCGGGTGTAAAGCAGAAGCGCATGGCGAGGGAGCACTGGGGGTGAACGATGGGAGTGGCCTTGGCGGCGAGGGCGTCGAAGGTTCCGGAGATGACCATCTTGCCTTGATACTCGGCGGCAAAATCGCAAAGGGTAGCTACTTGTAAGTCCATGATTATTTGAGGAGAATGAGGCCGGTGCAGCCCAGACGTGTGTTGCCTTGTCCGCTGGGAATGGTAAAGAGGAAAGCGAGACTTTCGGTGTGTGGTAGCCTAGCGATCGCCGGGAACTTCCGGAGCTGGTCGGGGTCTTTCGCCCGGGGCTTCCGGTTCCGGCCTGACCGGAATGGCATTGGGGATTTCATCGTCGCCTGGGACGGTGGGGATGGGAGGGGCCGGTTTGTTGGTTCCCGGACGCACCAGAACGGCATTGGGAATCTTGGGAAGAGTGGACGGGTCGATGGTGGGTTTTAGAAGTTCATCGTCCTCGACGATAATAGCCTTTGGGATGATATTTTCGTCCTCGACGATGATGGCCTTCGGAATGGTGTTTTCGTCCTCGACAATGATGGCCTTGGGAATGGCATTGTCGTCACCGACGACGACCGCTTTGGGGATCGAGCCGTCGTTGGGAAAGGTCGAAGCACCATCTTCGGTGACGATGAGAGCGCGGGCGGGTGGAACGATTTTCTCTTCAATCTGCGTGCGGAAGTTTTGGAAGAAACGTTTGACCATCGGGGCAGCATTACGTCCGCCACTCACAGCCTCTCCGGGTGAGCCTTCATAGACCACGGCAAAGGCGTAGCGGGGACGATCATATGGGAAAAATCCTGAGAACCAGGCGAGGTTTTGATTGATGGTAGGCTTCCACTGGGCAGTACCAGTTTTGCCGCACATGATGGTGAAGTCGAGGCCACCGCGACTTCCAGTTCCGTAGTCAGAATGAACGACGTCCCGCATCCCGTCGTAGGTCGTCTGGAGTGCTTCGGATGTGAAGTCGAGGTCATTTCGTTTCCGGAAAGATGGAGCTTCAATGACCCGGCCATGAAAGTCCTGAATCTGGCGGATCAAC
The DNA here is from genome assembly GCA_049596615.1 of Akkermansiaceae bacterium. Lineage (GTDB taxonomy): Bacteria > Verrucomicrobiota > Verrucomicrobiia > Verrucomicrobiales > Akkermansiaceae > SW10. Next base: position 16,890 of record JBMYLT010000029.1, read on the forward strand.
TGGAGTTGCATCAAGACTGAACCGTTGGCAATTGCGGCCATTGATTGGGCTACCTGCAGAGGTGAAGCGGTCACCAGACCCTGACCGATTGAGAGGTTGGCGGTGTCGCCATCAGTGGTCGGGCGTCCCATGCGGGATTCGATAAAGGCTGAGGTGGGGGCGATACCCTTGGCTTCTCCAATCAGAGGTAGGCCGGTTTTTACTCCGTAGCCGAGCCGACGAGCCACCGAGAGGAAAGTCTGTGGTCCTGTTCGGATCCCGACCTGATAAAACCAAGGATTGATCGACTTCGCGAGCGCTCGTTTGGCATCGACCCAGCCTTGATATCCCGGAGAATGGTTGTGAAACCACTTGTTTCCGATTTGGATTTTGTAGGGACAGTCAAAGGTTTCTTCTGGCTGGATGGCGCCACTGTTGATGGCAGCGAGAGTGACGATGGGTTTGAAAGTTGAGGCCGGCGGGTATTCGGATTGAAAGGCCCGGCCGAAGAGGGGTGCGGCGGGATCCTCACGAAGTTCCTTGTAGCGTTTGGAGGTGATGAAAGGAACGAATTCGTTGAGATCGTAGGTCGGTCGCGATGCCATCACGAGGACCTCCCCGGTCTGGATATCGATGACCACGAAGGCACCACGTTTGCTTCCTTCCTGGAGGACTTTCTCGGCATAGCGCTGCCAATCGAGATCAATGGTGGTAACCACGTTGCCACCTGGACGTGGCCGCTTGATGAGTTCATCACGGACTTTGTTTCCTTGCTGGTCGAAGATCATCTTCTTCACGCCAGGGGTGCCGGAGAGCTTGTCATCGAAGATCTTCTCAAATCCGGCCTTTCCCATGGTGGACTGGAAAAGCGGGTCGCCGTCATTGATAGGGCCGTCAGGAAGGACGGTCTTGGCCCCAACGTAGCCGATGAGGTGGGCCCCGAGGCTCTTCTGGGGGTAGTAACGTAGATAAATCGGAAGAAGAGTGAGTCCGGGAGGGAGCTTGTTTTCCAGGCTCTTGGCGGTCGATTCGGTGAGAACCTTGGAGATCTTCTTTGGGAGCCAGCGCCGATTCCGGTAATACTTGGACAGCTTTTCGTCGCTGTAGCTCTGTTTACCCTTCACGAGGGAGTTTGCAGTTGCGATGAGTCCTTTGGCCCAAGCCACGGCTCCTTCGATGCCACCAGATTCTCGATAAGCCGTGAAGTCAAGGGCGAGATGGTAGGCCATCTTGGTCTGGGCCAACGGCCGTCCTTTGCGGTCAAGGATGAGTCCCCGGGGTGCGGGGACGCTGATGGCCATGGTGCGCGCCGATCCCTGATTGAAAACCGAGGCATTGGTGGCCAAGGAATCGTCGGATTTCTCCTCCTCGGCGGGCGTGTTCGGCTTGATGAGAATCGGCGTGTTCGTCGTGTCTTGAGCGGGAAGCACGAGACAAAAAAGAAACGAGAGCAGGGAAAACCACCGAATCATTAGAGGAAGGTAGGCTGAAATGGTGGAACTTACCAGTCCCACTCACAGGGATTTTCCTGAAAGCTCTTCACAATTTCGGCGAGCCGGAAGACGGATTCGATTTTCGACTTGTTTTCGGTTTTTCCGGAAGCGCGAATGAGGTCAAGTGGCAGTCAAACAGGGTAGTGGGATTCCCGCTTGCCTTCTAATGCGGTGTCCCTACGTTTTTGGGAGTCGGGAGTATTTACAATCGCATTCAAACCCTGAGGCAATGTTCCGGGGTTCCCCGAAACGATTGGAATTCCTGATATCAGGTTTCCGGAGAGTCCGCTTTTCGGTTGTCGAATCAATCACAAGAAGGACCGGGAAGATCTGATCTTCCGCTTAGCTGAAATGAACGCAAAGCGCTGGGCTGGCTCCCCAATGTGGCAGATTCCCGGACCGAAGCTCGATGGCACAGACCTGAATTCCAAAAAGAAACACAACAATGTCAGAACAGAATCAAAATTCATCCGGTGGATCGTCTTCTCAAGGAGGCGGGAACCGGAATCGCAACCGAAACCGGAATCGCAACCGAAACCGGAATCGCAATCGCAACCAACAGGGTGGCGGCGGTGGACAAAGGAACCAGCAACGGAGACGCCAAAACCAAGGGGAAGGCGGCCGTCGTCGGGGACCCAAGCCCAAGCCGCCGCTGACGACTTGGCAGAAAATCCTCAAATTCTTCGGACTCTACAAGCCCGAGGCTCCGGCCAAAAAAGGTCAGAAGCCACGTAAGGAGAATGTTCGGGATGCTTCCGGCCGTCGTGGTGGAGGGGGCAAGACCGCTCGGGCCCGGCAAAAGCCACGCCCGACCCCCGATAGTTCGCAGGTCGACGGCAAGCGCCTCTACGTAGGGAATCTTTCCTATGATGCCGCCGAACACGACCTCGAAGACCTTTTCAAGGGTGTTGGAGCCGTGCGCAATATCGAGATTGTCTACAACCGCAACACGCATCGTTCCAAAGGATACGCCTTTGTTGAGATGGCGCGCGTCGATGAAGCCAAGCGGGCGGTTGAGGTGCTACACGACCAGCCTTTCATGGGGCGGACGATGATCGTGAACGGAGCTCATTCCAAGGGCCCGGTGGATGCCGATGGCGATCCGGCACCGCAGGAGAATCCGCCTCCCAATCTCCCCGAGAATCAGGGATAGGATTCTTCTTGAGCGATCCCGGGAAACCTCTTCAGCCCGTTCGGTCTTTTCCGGGCGGGCTTTTTTTGTAGCTTAGCCGAAGTGAGCGATTGTCCCTTGTATCTTTGCGGTCCGACGGCCTCTGGGAAGACCTTGCTGGCTTTGGCACTGGCTCGTGAGGTCGATGGAGAAATCGTCAATGGAGATGCCTTTCAGCTCTATCGCGGCCTCGAAGTCCTCACTGCTGCTCCCGGGGAAGAGGAAAAGAGCGTCTGTCCCCACCATTTGTTTGGCGTGCACGATCCGGTTGAAGCAATGGATGCCGCCAAGTATGCCTCCCGGGCCCGAGAGGTGATCGATGAAATCCTAGCCCGCGGGAAGCGACCAATCGTGGTGGGAGGATCGGGCTTGTATTTGAAATTCTTGACCCACGGAGTCTCTGAGGCCCCTCCGGCAGATGAGAAAATCCGGGCGGAATTGGAAGCCTTGCCGGTGGAGGAGGTCTATCGCCGTCTGCAGGAGCTTGATTTGGAGGAAGCGGCCCGTCAGAATCCGGGAAATCACCGGCATGTTTCCCGGGCGCTTGAGATCTGTCTGATCACCGGAGGAAAGGCTTCGGATTTGCGTCGCAATTTTGCCGATACTGAAAAGGTCCAGGGGTTGTCAGGCGTGGTCTTGTCATGGCCCCGTGAAGTTCTTGCGGAACGGATCGCGTTAAGAACCCGGGCGATGTTTGAAGCGGGTGTGATTACCGAGGTGAAAAAGCTCCCGGAGGAAGCGGCGACCATTCGTCAGGCCATTGGAGTTCGTGAAATCGAGGCTTACCTGCGGGACGAGCTGAGCCTCCAAGAGTGCGAGGAGCGGATTGTCATTGCGACCCGCCAGTATGCTAAGAGGCAGCGCAACTGGTTTCGCCGGGAAGACTGGCTCGTGCCGGTCGATAGTGAGCTTTCGCTCGCGCAGCAGGTTGAGGCCGTTATTGCGTTGGGTTGGCCTTAATCTTGTCGCTGGTGATCCGGACGACGATGGAGTAGTCCCGACCTTCCTGACCGGTGCCGAGAAGGACCGAGTGTCCGTCTTCGGTGTACCACAAATGGGACCCGAGAATAAGTCCGTCCTGCAGGTCGGAGGCATTGGGGTAGGGAGCTCCCTGAACGGCATCGCCGTGTAGAATAGTAAGAAGTTTAATAAGCTCTCCCCAGTTGCTTTGAAGGAGGCTGGAGTAAGAATCCCCGGACTTTGGTTTGGTTCTTAAAGTCACCTCCTTGAGTTTCCCGCTGTCGTTCCAGTCAAAGTAAAGGTGGCAGTGAAGACCTCCGATGGTTTGCTTGGTTCGAAATGAGCCATTGAGACCGACCCGGGCCAACATCACTTCGGGGACGGTGCTTTCGACCAACTGGCTTTTGCCCAGCTTTTCGATGACTTCCTTCCGAGTGTCGCCAAACTCGAGCGTGTCAAAGGCGGCTCCTTTGGGAACAGGGGCGGTTGGTTTCCCGGTGGCCGGATCGGGATTGTCTGATTTAGGCGGATGGTTCGTGCGTAACCATGCCTGATCGTCGGGGTGGAGCTTGGAAATTGCAAATGTGAGAATGCGATTGCCCCGCCGCAACGTGACTAGTTTGCCGTCGTTTGAAAGATAGGCGGCTTCAAAGGACTGATCGCCTGAAGCATTTTTCCAAGTCCGCCCGAATGAGGTTGGGAGAAAGGCGAGAAGGAGGGCTAACGGAAGAAAGCGAAGCATATTGGGTCGGAAAGTTAGGATGGATCTGAAACGATGCGACGAGAAAAAGTCTAAAAAAGAAAAAACCCGCACTCCGGACGGAGGGCGGGTTTGGAGTTTCAAGAGGAAATATCAGTACTTCTGGGACCGGGAGTGGCTGAAGTAGCTCTCGAATCCAAGCTCGGGTGGGACCTCGGAAAGACCGTCGCGCGGGTTCATTTCAAGCCGGTCATCAGCTCCGCAACGGGAGTAGGGGGGCTTGAAGGTGCCGTGGTGGACCGGGCAGTGGAAAGTGACGAGCTCGTAGAGACCGTATCCGAGGCGGCGGAAGGTGCGGCGGGTGCCGTCGACCACTCCATGCGACCAACCAGCTTTGCTGCCGTTATCTTCAGTCTTGCGCACGATTTGCTCGGGGATTTCAATTACCCCGTAGAGAATGTTGGCAACAGCCCGTCCCAGCTTACGGGTGGAGTTGTATTTGGAGCCGGGAGGAACATGAATGTCCGCTTGGACCGGGACGGCAAACCCGAGGGCGAAAAGGATCAGTAAGGCGTTTTTCATTACTCAACCAGAATGCCGGAAAATCCCGGGGGTTGGCAATGGGAAAATGAGGGGGATTGGAAAAAAGAAGGAGATTTCCGCGAACTTCCCCTGCCGGGGATTGAGAGTTGTCTTGGGATTGCTTTTGCCTAAAGTCCTGCGGTCCGAAATGTCAAAAGGGTCGTTCGTTCAAAGATGCGTTGCCGAAGCCTGCCTGTTGGGAGGTGCCTTCGTTCTGCTTTTTGCCGGGGCCGGGAAAGCGGGGGAGAGCTACATTGCGGTGGATTCTTTTACCGGCAAGATTGTGTTTGAGCTCGATTCCGAGAGACGGGTTTCGGTGGCCGGCCTGACCAAGGTCGCGACGGCAATGGTGGTTCTCGATTGGTCTCGACTCAGCAAATCCAGCATGGCGGAGGTGGCGATCGTGCCGACCACCGCGGCCGGCCGCGGTGGGGCGAATCCGATGAGGTTGATTCCGGGCGATCGGATTTCGCTTCGCGAAGCCATGTATTCCATGCTTCTCGCAGGTGATGATGTGGCGGCTTACACTCTCGCGGATCATGCGGGCCGTTCAATTCAGGCTCGTTCCGGAGGGGAATCTCCTGTGTCAGCCTTTGTGGCCGAAATGAACCATTTGGCCAGAGGGCTGGGCATGATGCGGACCCGCTTCACCTCCCCGGAAGGGACTGCAATTGATGGGGGAAACAATCGTTCCACAGCCCGCGATATGGCAAAGCTGGGAATCTATGCGATGAGAAACTCGGGATTCCAGTTTTATGTGAAACAACGCCAGCGGACGGTGTCCTCGTATCGAGGAAATCTCAAACGCCCCTTTAGGTTGAGTAATCTTCACCAGATGGTTGGAACCGGAAATGTTAATGGCATCATCAACGGCGGAATGGTTGGTGCGGGCGGTTGTTTGCTGACCAGTTCGGAACGAAAGCCCAAGGTGACCAAATTTCCTGGAGGAGGCAGTTCGGTTTTAACGAGACGGTTGATCTTGGTCTCGCTTCGAAATCCCAACCCGTGGGGAATCTCCCAAAAGCTGATTGAACAGGGTTGGCCGGCCTATGATGGCTGGAGAGAACAGGGATCTCCGGTCAGTCAGGCACGTGAATTGCTCAGAGTCACCGACCCAAAGTAATGGTCTCCCACCTTTATTAACAAGAAAACGCATGAGAATAGGAATTTTGAATTGTGGCGGCGATTGCCCCGGATTGAACGCCGTGATCCACGGGGTGGTTGGAGCGGCCGCGTCTAAAAGATGGGAAACCATCGGATTTCGAGATGGCTTCGAAGGAATTCTTCCTCCGGGGGATTTTACCTTCCTGACTCCGAAAGACACCGAGGGGATTATCAAACAAGGAGGCACCATTCTGGGTACAACGAACAAGGGAAACTTTGCTGCTAAGGTGGGTGAGGGTGATGTGGCCCGCGTTCCCCAAGAGATCATCGATCGTGCCCGGAAAACCCTCGACCAGCTGGAAATCGGAGCACTGGTGGTGGTTGGTGGAGACGGCTCCCTCACCACCGCCCATCAGTTGTATGAGCAGGGCTGGCCCATCATCGGGGTTCCCAAGACTATCGATAATGACCTGAAAGCGACTTCGATGACCTTCGGTTTTGATAGCGCGGTTAGTACTGTGGTGGACGGCCTCGATCGCCTGCATACCACGGCGCAGAGCCACAAGCGTGTCATGGTCCTTGAGGTCATGGGGCGTCATGCCGGTTGGATTGCCCTCTGGGGAGGGATTGCTGGAGCCGCGAACGTCATTCTTTTGCCTGAAATCCCGTTCACCTACGAGAACGTGGCCACTCACTTGAAAATGCGGGAAGCCCAGGGCTACTCCAGCTCGTTGGTCGTGGTGGCCGAAGGAGCCAAAGATCCTGATGGAAACCTGGCTACCATCGATGAGAACTGTGGAGGTGAAGTTCGTCTTGGCGGAATAGGTGAACGAGTGGCAGGGCGAATCGCCGAACTCACCGGAAAGGAAACCCGCTGTACCACGCTGGGTCACATTCAGCGCGGAGGGACGCCAACGCCTTTGGATCGGATTCTGGGAGTCCGCTTCGGGGTGATGGCGGTTCAGCTGGCTGGCGAAGGGGACTTCGGCAAAATGGTGAGCTATCACAGCTATCACGTCGATTCTGTTCCCATCAAAGATGCGGTGGAGGAGCTTCGTTTGGTCGAGCCTGAGACCGAAGTGGTGGCTGCTGCCCGGGCGGTGGGAGTTTGTTTCGGAGACTAAGAGGGACCAGCTAAGATGAATCAATTGTTGGACCTTTTGAGGAAGGACGCCCGTTGCTCCAATGCGGAATTGGCGGAACGTGTGGGTGAACCCGAGGACAAGGTGGCCGCTCAGATTGCCGCCTGGGAGAAGGACGGTACAATCCGGGGGTACCACGCTATGATCGATCCGGCGCGCGATGGCGAGGACGATGTCACCGCTTTTATTGAAGTGCGTCTCACCCCGGAGCGAGGTGGAGGTTTTGATCGCCTAGCACGGCGAATTGCCCGTTTCGAGCAGGTGATCAGCTGCTATCTCATCAGCGGTGGATATGACTTGCTCGTGATGGTCGATGGCCGCGATTTGCTCGGGGTGGCTGGATTTGTGTCTGAAAAACTCAGCACGGTGGAGGGGGTTGTCTCGACCGCGACTCACTTCCGGCTGAAGTCTTACAAGGAAAAAGGCTTTCTTTTCGGGGAGAACGAGGAAGTGAGCCGATTGCCGGTAACGCCCTGATGGGGGGATTTTTCGATGGAAATCACAAGCAAGCTGGCCGCTCATTTGCAGGCGATTCCCAGGTCCGGGATCCGCGACTTTTTCGAGTTGGTGATCGGCCGCGACGACATCATATCCCTAGGAGTGGGAGAACCCGATTTCTCCACTCCCTGGACGATCCGGGAAGCAGCCATCTACTCGTTGGAGCGGGGGGAAACGAGTTATACCTCTAATCTCGGCTTGCTGACCTTGCGCGAGAAGATTGCCGATTATGTCGAGGGCTTTTTTGGAACGAGATATGACGCCGCCAGCGAAGTGTTGGTGACGGTGGGCGTTTCCGAAGCATTGGATTTGGCCTTGCGTGCTCTGCTGAACCCGGGCGACGAGGTGATCTACCACGAGCCGTGTTATGTTTCGTATTCTCCGAGTATTGTCATGGCTCACGGAGTGGCGGTTCCGGTGGCTACTACCAAGGAAGACGGTTTTTCCCTACGACCGGATGCGCTGGCTAAAGCTATCACCGACCGGACCAAAGTGGTGATGTTGAACTTCCCGACCAATCCTACCGGAGCGGTGGCGACTCCCGAAGATCTGGAAGGGATTGCCCGCTTGTGCATCGAGCATGACCTGATCGTGATCAGTGATGAGATTTATAGTGAACTTCGCTACGATGACGAAGAGCACTTAAGTATCGCGGCGCTGCCGGGAATGCAGGAGCGAACCATCTTGTTGCATGGATTCTCCAAGGCTTTTGCGATGACGGGATTTCGACTTGGTTATGCCTGCGCACCGCCTGAATTGGTCGAGGCCATGATGAAGGTTCACCAATACGGGATTCTTTGTGCTCCCATCACCAGTCAGGCGGCGGCTTTGGAAGCGCTTTCGGGAGGCGAGGATCTCTACTCTCCGATGAAGGCGGAGTATCGACGCCGTCGTGATTATTTGGTGGGACGTCTCAATGCAATGGGAGTCGACTGCCATTTGCCTGGAGGTGCCTTTTATGTCTTTCCCGACATCCGCAAGTTCGGACTCACGAGCAACGAATTCGCAACCGGGCTTCTGGAGGCTGGCAAGGTGGCGGCCGTTCCTGGTAATGCTTTTGGAGAAAGTGGTGAGGGTTTCCTGAGGTGTTGCTATGCCACCGGGATGGATGATCTCGAGACCGCCATGGATGCCATGGAGCAATACGTGGAGAGTCTTTAAAAAATGACCAAACAACTGCTCATCTGGCGGGAGGATCGTACGCTGGCTCATGTGGTGCCCTTTGCGGCCTTCATGATTTTTAACCTCATCTATCAGTTTGCCGGTGAGGCAATGCTATGGGAACACGATGAGGCCCCGTGGTATCGCCACTGGCCGGAGCAACTCTTTTACCCCATTCAAACCGTAGTCTGTCTCGGAGTGCTTGCTTTTTTCTGGAAGCACTACGAATTCCAATGGTGTAACAAGGTGTGGATTGGGGCCTTGGCCGGACTGATTGGTATCGCCTTTTGGCTTTTGCCAACCACTCTCTTCGACTGGTTGGAAATGAACGGTGAGCCGGATGGCTTCTTTGAAAAACTGACTGGCCTTGCCCCTCGGCGGGAGGGATTTGATCCGGGTGTTTTTAAAAATCCTACGGCTTACTGGAGTTCTCTCATTTTGCGTTTTTTGCGGGCGGTAATCGTGGTGGCCTTGGTGGAAGAGATTTTCTGGCGGGGTTTTTTAATGCGCTTTCTACTCGATATGGATGGTAACTATTGGAAGGTTCCGTTTGGCAAGCCGGCGTGGATTTCCTTTGTGGTGGTCACACTAGCCTTTGTGGTAGCCCATGCGCCTATCGATTATGCCGGGGCCGTAGTCTATGGCTCGCTTACCTATGCGGTTGCGGTTTGGACCCGTAGTTTGCTGGCCTGTGTGGTGATGCATGGCGTGGCTAATGCTACGATGGGAATCTACGCCTTGTCCTGCGGAAAGTTTGGGCTGTGGTAAGGCCGTTGCTTCGGGGGCTTTTGAATTGGCCGGCATCTTTCTTGAAAAGGGGGTCAAGGTTCTTTCGGAAAAGGAAAACGAAGTGACGAACAACGAAGGTTGCTAGATCTGGCGCGATACCGTCCTTCCCGATGATCCAAGCGAGGAGAATGGAGCGCCTCCCCCGCTGCCACCGCTGGAGGAGGGAGCGGGTCCCGGTAAACAAAGCCCGGAAAATCCCCTCCGGAAACCATCTGCTGTCGTCGATTGCGCGAGGGTTTTGAGGTGCTGACGAGACCGCCACTCCTACGATATGCGTCGGTCTCTTATGCCAAAATAGACTGAAGTTTTCACTAGCTTGATCGCCCTGTGACTTCGATCGCTGGTTTTTCGACCTCCTGATTGCCATCTGAATCAGAGACTATGATGCCCTTAACCATGAAAAAAAGACCGGCTGCCAGGAGACCGGAGACAGGAACCGTAATGATCCAAGCCGCGGCGATCTTCATTAGCGCAGACCGTTTCACGAGCTCGTGGCGAAAATCTTTCTTGAGGCGTTTGCGCTCCAATCTGCTTAGCTTGCTGTACCCCTTGTTGCCTTTGAGCTCGGCTAGCATTGCACGTTTTTTCTGCACCGAAGCAGCCTCGAATTTTTCCATGAAGCGTTCTAGCTCAGCTCGATCTTCCCCTTGATGGCAAATTTCGATAGCGTGAATCGTGCGAGTGTGTCCGTGCTTGATAAATTCCCTCAGAAATCCAATTCCAAAAACCCCGCCTACAGCGATGTGGGTCGAACTTACCGGTAAACCAAGTTGGGAAGCTATGATAACCGTGATGGCTGCTGCCATTGCGATACAAAAGGCACGCATCTGATCAAGTTCGGTAATCTCGCTGCCAACCGTTTTGATTAACTTTGGGCCAAAGAGAGCAAGGCCGATCGCTATTCCAAGAGCTCCGATCGCCATGACCCAGAATGGGATGGGAGCTTTTGAAGCTACTCCATCGCTGGAAACTGCATCGGCAATTGCTGCCAGTGGCCCAACCGCATTTGCAACATCGTTTGCTCCGTGTGCGAAGCTCAGAAGGGCCGCGGCGAATATTAGAGGAATGGTGAAGAGTTTGTTGATTGAAGCCTTCTCGTTTGCGAGCGAAACTGAGTGTTTGGACAATAAACCTTTAACAAGGAAGTAGCCAACGACAGCCAAAGCCAGTCCGATACCACCAGCCTGAAGGATATCCAGTTTGATGATCTTTTTGAGACCTTTCATGATGAGATAAGTACTGAAGGCGAAAATCATGATTGAGACCATGATGGGAACCATTCGGCGTCCGGCACTGATCATATCCTCACGATAGGTAATGCTTCTTTTGATCCAGAAGAGGAAGCCCGCTGAAATCGTGCCGCCAATTACAGGAGAGATAATCCAACTTGCCGCAATCATTCCCAGTTGAGTCCAGTTCGCGATTCCGAATCCTCCGGCGGCTATTCCCGCTCCAAGCACTCCGCCTACAATGGAGTGGGTGGTAGAAACCGGTGCTCCGAGAGCGGTAGCAATATTAAGCCAGAGAGCTCCGGCGAAAAGAGCAGCCATCATCAACGCGATAAAGATCCGGCCGGATGGGATCAGCGACGGATCAATGATCCCCTTTTTGATGGTACTAACGACATCGCCACCTGCGATGAGAGCACCGGCTGCTTCACAAATAGCAGCAATCAAGATGGCACCTAGTAAAGTAAGAGCCTTGGAGCCCACTGCGGGGCCGACATTATTAGCAACGTCATTTGCTCCGATATTGATCGCCATATAGCCTCCGATCATAGCAGCGATGACAAGCTCGATGCTAATGTCCGCTCCATCAGGCCGAAGGCTGGAAGCGAAGAAGGCAATTCCAACAAGGAAGAGAAGAGCGAACCCCAATCGCTTGAAATCGTGTTTTACAGAAAAGTGTTTCGGAGGTGTATCGCGTGCCATGGATGTTCGATTTTCCGGAAAACCGGTTGTTCTTTACGTTTCTTTAGGTCGAAGAAAGAATTGGTCAAGCAGGGTAATCGGCCAATTTTGCGATTTTCTAGGGCGGAGTACAGTGGCTGGCGAAATGGAGGGTGGTCAATGGCTGGGAGCCGAAAGAGGTTTCTGGCTTAACGACTCACTTCATCCAGATACCCACTCAGAACCGCAATCATCCACACTCCACTTATCCTGTTTGCATCACCGAGGCGAGCGATTCTCCGGAACTGGTCTAAAGTAACGACATGGAGCCAGTTGTCATCGTTGGAGCCGGGCTAGCGGGTTTGGCATGTGCGGTGGATCTGCATGAAGCAGGCCGCCCGATTGTTGTCTTGGAAGCAAGTAACGGCGTGGGCGGTCGGGTCAGAACCGACAAGGTGGGCGGCTTTCTGCTCGATCACGGATTTCAGGTCTATCTGGACGCCTACCCAGCGGCGGGTGCCATGCTTGATCTTGAGGCTCTCGAACTGAAGTCCTTTGAGCCCGGTGCGCTGGTCTTCGATGGAAAAAAGCTCCATCGTGTCATGGATGTTTTTCGTCGTCCGAACGCTCTCGTCGCTTCGGCTGTTTCGCCGGTAGGTTCACTTTTGGATAAGCTGAGAGTGGCTTTTTTGAGATGGAAGGTGGGACGCCTGCGGTGTGATGAAATTATGACCCGTCCTGACACCTCGACCGAGGATTACCTAAAAAAGGCCGGATTCTCGAAACGGATGATCGATGTCTTTTTCCGCAGCTTCTACGGAGGAATCTTTCTCGAGAGGGACCTACGGACCTCCAGTCGCATGTTTGAGTTTACGTTCAAAATGTTCAGCGAAGGGAGTGCCACCGTGCCTATGGGTGGTATGGGTGAGATTTCCAAACAACTGGAAACAAGATTGCCGGAGGATGCGGTGCGGCTTTCCACTCCTGTTCGTTCGGTGGAAGGTGACAGAGTGATCCTCGAATCCGGAGATGTCATGTCGGCGAGTCGGGTCCTGGTGGCCACCGATGCCACTACGGCGTTGCGATTGACAGGAACTACGGGAAGTGACGAACCCAAGTGGCGGAGCGTCACCAACCTCTACTTCGAGGCCGGGCAGTCACCTCTCGACGAGCCCATCATTGCCTTGAACGGAACCGGTCGGGGTTTGGTCAACAATGTCGCCGTGATGTCGGATGTTGCCGGCGGGTATGCTCCGGCCGGGAAGTCACTGGTATCGGTTGCCTTGCTTGGCCTGCACCCGGGGGATGAGATTCCGACAAAGGTCCAACAGGAGTTGAGTGCTTGGTTTGGCGATCGGGTGAAGGATTGGCGGCATCTTCGCACGGACCTGATTGAGAAGGCGCTACCTGAACAGCTGCGGACCGAACCGGTGGGCGTTCGGGAGCTGGATGGAATCCTTGTCTGCGGTGATCATGCGGTCAGCGCCTCGATCGAGGGTGCCATTTCCTCGGGCCGATTGACGGCGGGTCTCATTTTAAATTCGTAACCTAGACTTCGCGTCGGTCCATCACTGTTGCCCGTCGGGGGTCGGACGCTTGCAGGTGGGCAAGGGCAATCGCGAGGGCATCGGCGGCATCTGACGGCGGAGTTTCCGAAAGTCCAAGGAGAGCCCGGATCATAAAGGCAACCTGGTTTTTATCCGCGGTGCCTTTCCCAACGATCGCCTGCTTCACCTTTTTCGGGGAGTACTCAAAGACCTTGAGTCCAAAGCCAGCTGCCGCGATGAGAGGGGCGGCCCGTGCGGCACCCATCGAGATCGCGGTGCGATGAGACTGCACGTAGATGATCCCCTCGATCGCCATTTCATCGGGTTGCCATTTTTCGATGAGGTTGCGGATTCCGGTGCACACGGCGGCGAGGGCTCCCGATTGCTTGATCTTTTGCGGAATGGAAATGACGCCGTAGTCGAGGGCCTTTGCCGAGGAGTGATCTCCTTCAAGGATGGCGTAGCCGGTATTCCGGACGGCCGGGTCTATTCCGAGTGTGCGCACGGTTCAGCAAGTCTTGTTGTCCATGATGGGTCGAAAGTCTCGCTTCGAAAGAGAAAAGTGAAAAGCTATCGCCTTCTCCGTCCTCCGCCACGTCGCGGCTTCTTGATGGGACGGCGCTTCTCGGTATCAAGGAGAGCGGTATATTGGTAGGTGAACCCCTCCAGCTGCTTGCGTTCGATCTTTTTGTTGATGAAGGTCTCGACCGATTCGGCGAACTCGAGTTCATCCGCGGTGAGGATGGTGAAGGCGTCACCCTCCTTCTCGGCCCGTCCGGTTCGCCCAATCCGGTGGACGTAGTCTTCGGCGTTCTCCGGCACACGATAGTTAATGACGTGCGTGACATCGGAGATGTCGATGCCGCGTGCGGCCACATCTGTGGCGACGAGAATCTTGAAGCTTCCATCCTTGAATCCTTTGAGCGCCTTCATTCGGTCGCTCTGGCGGATGTCCGAGTGCATCACCGTGACCTTGTCCCCGATAGCCTCCTGTTTGGAGAGAAGGTCTGAAATGAGATCAGCTTCCTTGCGGGTCCGGGTGAAGACCATCAGGGAATCGAAGTTGGTTTTTTCCAGAAGTCCGAGCAGGAGTTCATCCCGTTGGGTCATCGCGACCGGGAAGAAAGCGTGTGACACCGTGGCGGCCACCTCACGGCGGGCAATCTCCACTTTTGCGGGATCGGTGAGACACCACTCCGCGAAGCCGGCAATGACCGGAGGCATGGTTGCGGAAAAGAAAAGGGTTTGACGTGTCTGTTCGTCGTTATTCCAGGGACAAAGATTGATGATCTTGCGGACCTGGGGCAGGAAGCCCATATCGAGCATGCGGTCAACCTCATCGAGGATGAGGATTTTGAGCTCTTTGAATCTCATCGTGCCTCGATAGAAATGGTCGATGAGTCGGCCTGGAGTGGCGACGACAATATCGGCTCCGGCTTTGAGTTGTTCGTCTTGCTTTCCGTGTCCAACTCCACCGTAGAGCAGGGCTACCTTGCAGCCGGTGTGCTTGCCGTAATGAAGAAATTGCTCGGCGACCTGGTCGGCCAATTCCCGGGTTGGCTCAAGGACGAGAATCTGGGGTTTGCCGATGGGCTCGATTTTTGAAAGCGAGGGCAGGGCGAAAGCTGCGGTTTTTCCGGTTCCGGTTTGAGAGGCGCCAATCACGTCACGACCCTCGAGGACTAGGGGAATGGCCTGGGCCTGGATCGGAGTGGGAGTGTCGTAACCGGACTCGGTCACGGCCTCAAGAACGGCCTCCTTGAGGCCAAGTTCGTCAAAACGCATGAAGGGGGATTAGGGGAAGGAGCGGGGAAATCAAGGTTTACTATTGATGAGCGGGACTCTGTCGGGCGATCAGATTCCGAATCGGAGGGTTGGCGGAAAATTTTGACTATGTTAACTTTCCACAAGACACAGGTTTTCCATGCGCATTCTTTTACCATTTCTACTTTGTGCGACGCTCGTCGCTCAAAGCAAGGACGACAAGAGCAAGACCTCTTTGAAGGGGGAGGATGGTCTGCGCGTTCAGATTTTCTTGGATCAGAAATGCTTCGGCCCGGGATTTCTGGATGGCAAGCTCGGTCAATTCACCAAGCAGGCCGTTTATTCCTACAATCGGTTCCGTGGAAGGTCTGCGGAAGACTGGGATGCCTTGCTGGTGGAGGCCCATCAAGAAGTGAAATATCTCTATGCGGTCGGGATCGTTCCTTCTTTTGCCAAGAAGTTTGTCAATCCGGACCTGCCTCGGAAGTACGAGGACGTGGGTGGGGTGAAGTTTATGGCTTACCGGAGCTATCTCGAGTTCATGGCTGAGCGATATCACACCTCGGAAATGTTCCTTATCGAACTGAACAGCAAGACAAAGGCCTATTCCCTCAAGCCGGGAGACCCTGTGATTGTTCCGAACATCGAACCGTTCCAGATTGAGGAATTGGCGGCTGGGCGGGGTTACCGTGAAGACGAGAAACTGAGCGCGCACAATGTGGTCATCGATACCAAGAACAAACAATTGTTTGTGTATGATCCAAGTCAGGCCGCGGTGTCTATCCCGGGCTCCGCGATCATTGTTGCAGAGAAAAATGAGGAACCCCTTGGGAAGATCGTAGCGATGTTTCCGATCACGCCTGGACAGGAAAAATTCATCCACCGTGGAACTTGGAAGATGAAGACTTGCATTGAGTTTCCTTCATGGCGCTATGACAAGCAACTGTTGGAGGAAGGTAAGAGGAGTAAAAACGGGGTTCAGGTGGCACACGGGCCTAACAATCCAGTCGGAGTGATGTGGTGTGGGCTTTCAAAGGCCGGGATCGGCATTCACGGAACCTCCAGTCCCCGGACGATTGGCCGTTCCCAGAGTGCGGGGTGCTATCGTTTGTCTAACTGGGACGCGGCCCGGTTTCCCAAATACGTCCGTCCAGGAGCCAAGGTGATTGTGCGATGAAGAACGTGGCTAGAGCGATGGCAATCCGGATGGGGATCTACGGTATCCTGACCGGTTATCTGGTCTTCGATTTTTTCTATTGGCAGGGGCCGCTCTATCGTTCCCTGAAAAAGTCTCCACGTAATACTCCCGAGGCGATTGCCGAGGCCAAGGCCGACGGAGTGGTGGCGCGGGTTTACTTCCGGCCCATCTATCGTCGTCAGGTCGAGGAATCCCTGCATGAGTATCTTTGGCGCCGTGGGCAGACCATTGAAGAGACTTCGGCCGGCGAGCGGCGGGTTTTGCGTCTATTGATCGTGAATGAGCTGATCGACGACGAGTTGTTGAAGCTTCAGATCAAAGTGTCGACCTCGGAGGAGGTGGCGGTGGCGGATGACCAGATTGATCGAGCGGTAGAGGAAGAACGAGCCCGCTATCACGATCCCTCGGTTTTTCCTGCGTTGGCCGAGCGGGCGGGGTGGCAGGGAGAAAAGGAACAAGAGATGCGGGTGGCCGCGCGGATCCAGCGCGCAGAACATATCAGCCGCTTGGTGCAGGCGAAGGTTACGGATGAAGAAGTCCGCGAGTGGTTTGACCGTTATTCCGAGACACTCGAGGGGGACTTCGAAGCCAATCGGGAAGCGATCCGTGATGCTCTTCATGTCATCCGGAAGGACGAAGGGTGGCAAAAGTTTCGTTTGGAACAACTGAGGCGTCGGGCCGACGGAAAGATCGACCTTTTCAAGGATGCCCTATTTGCGGGCGAAGACTGATCAGGGATTTAGCGGGAAATTAAGATTCCGCGAAAGGAAGGAATACTTGTCCACAACGGCCTCTATGCGTTTGGAAGTCGGAGTGCCGGCTCCGTGGCCCGCCTTGCTTTCAATCCGAATCAAAGTGGGTGCATTTCCCTTTTGAACAAATTGGAGTGCTGCTGTGAACTTGTAAGAGTGCGACGGAACCACTCGGTCATCGTGATCCGAGGTGATGACAAGAGTCGCAGGGTAGGTGGCCGGTTTGAGGTTGTGGTAGGGAGAGTAGCTGAGGAGGTTGGCAAAATCGACCGGGTCGTCGGGCTTTCCGTATTCCGCCTGCCAGGCCCAGCCGATGGTGAACTTGTGAAAGCGGAGCATGTCCATCACTCCCACAGCGGGGAGGCAGGCTCCGTAAAGATCGGGCCGCTGTACCATGCAGGCGCCCACCAAAAGTCCACCGTTTGACCCACCGGCAATGGCGAGTTTTTTGTTGGATGTGTACTTTTTTGAAATGAGGTGTTCCGCGCATGCGATGAAGTCATCAAAAACATTTTGTTTTTTGAGCTTCATCCCGCCCTGATGCCATTCCTCGCCATACTCGCCGCCTCCGCGAAGGTTGGCCATTACGTAAACTCCACCTAGGTCGAGCCAGGCGATGGTGGCCGCCGAGTAGGAGGGGCGGAGTGAGATGTTGAAACCTCCATAGGCATAGAGGAGGGTGGGGTTTGAGCCGTCAAGCTTGAGTCCTTTTCGGTGGACGACAAACATTGGCACACGAGTTCCATCCTTCGAGGTCGCGAAAATCTGGCTTGATTCGTAGTTGTCGGGATCAAAGCGAGTGGCTGGTTGTTTGAAAACCGTCGAAGTGTTCTGAGCGGTGTCGTAGCGATAAATGGTCCCTGGGCTGGTGAAGGAGGTGAAGGCGTAAAAGGTCTCGGTTTGATCGGCATTCCCGTAAAATCCCGAAGCGGTTCCTAGTCCGGGAAGCTTGACCTCGGGAAGGCGGGAGCCATCGGTTTTGAAACGGCGGATTTCGGTGCGGGCATCCTTGAGGTAGTTTGCGATCAAAGTGCCGCCGACATGCGACACCGAGCGCAGGGTTTCCTCGGACTCGGGAATGATGGTTTTCCAGTTCTTCCTCTCCGGATTGGAAAGGTCGATGGCAATGACCTTTTGTTTTGGAGCCATAAGATCGGTTCGAATGAGGAACGTGGAATCGAGATTAGAAACAAAGTCGTAGGAGGCATCGAAATCCGGAAGGAGCTCCACAACTGGTGAATCAGGCTTTGAAAGGTCACGGTAGAAGAGTCCGTTTTTGGTGTCGGTTCCGCGACTGATTTGAATGAGGAGATAGCGGCCATCATCACTCACCCAGGCATAGAGCCCTTCCTTCGGTTGTTCCGGGCGTTCGTAGACGAGTTCGTCCTTTTCCTGCGGGTTTCCAAGGCGATGATAATAGATCTTTTTGTGGGTGTTCTGGGCCGTCATTTCCTCACCTTTGTCTGGGGTGGGAAAGCGACCGTAATAAAAGCCTTTCGAATCCTTGGACCATGACGCTCCGGAAAATTTGGACCATTTCAAGTGATCTTCGAGATCCTTGCCTGTTTCGATGTCGCGGACATGCCATTCCACCCAGTCAGATCCTGAGGCCGAGGTGGAGTAAACGAGATGACGACCGTTGGGTGAGACCTCATAAGAACCTAGAGCGACGGTTCCGTCTTCCGAAAGGGTGTTGGGGTCGAGAAGAACCTTGGGTTCGGCCGCGAGAGTGGGGGCGGAGCAGAGAACAGCTTGATTTTGTAGCCCGTCGTTCTTAGTGAAGAAGTAATTGTCGCCTTCCCGAAAAGGGATGCCATATCGCTCCACGTTCCAAAGACGAGTGAGGTGGTCGGTGAGTTTTTTTCGTCCTGGGATCGCTTCCAAATAAGATTCGGTCAGGGTGTTTTGAGCCTTGATCCAGGAGCCGGTCTCCTCGCTGTTCAAATCCTCAAGCCATCGATAGGGATCTTGAACTGATTTGCCATGAAGGATGTTCACGGTCTCTCCGCGAGTTGCCGCCGGATACGATGGTTTTGGTGCTGCGGCCGAAATTAGAGTGGACACGAGAAGGAAAATGGAAGCTCGCATACCGGGACGGTAAGAGGCGTTTGGAGGGATGCAAGCGTCACCTAGTGCCGCGAAGGTCTTCCTACCAATCAGAACCGGTTCCGTATCGTGCGGCATCGAGTTCAGGGCGCCAGATGTTGAACTCGATTCGTGAGAAGGCATTGAGGTCAAACTCAGCTTCACCCCAAGCCTGCGAGTAACCGATGAGGGTCTTCTCGTTGAGCGACTTGAGTTTGAAGGTAATGTATCCCCCTTCGTGAAACCACGCGCGAACATCGTTTTCCTTCATGATCACTTGATCCTTCTTGCCGGTGAGACCCACGCTTCGCATCACCTTGACTGGGACGCGAACATCACCGTATCCGGTGGCGAGTGAAGCAATCCCGGCGTCAATTTTCTTCACGTTGCCGCTCACCACGTCTCCATTGGCAAGCCGGATTTCCTCGAATTCATCTTTTTCATCCGGATCCTTTTCTTCGCCTTCCTCTTTGGGCTTGCGGGCCGGCAGGACCCCGTCCCATTGAGAAACGGAAATCTTGCTGAAGCGAATGGGGTTGTCATTCTGGGGAACGAAGTGAAGCCATTTGCCCTTCAAGACATTGTCATCGGTGCCGGTCCAATTACCAATTTCGGTGTTGTCGATATAGATGGCGCTGGTCCCTTTCTTGGATTTGTCGAGGTAGATGGTGAAGGTCGCGCTTTCCGCATTGTAAAGTGAACGGATAGACTCGCTGATGATATCGTCGTTGCGGGCGTTTTTGGCATGACGGTATAGGGCAAGGTAGGAACGCTGGACGTTGAGGGAATACCCTGAGTTGGGGTAGTTCCGATTGCCGTCATCCGAAAAGAACACGATGCGGAAGTAAGGCGAAGACTTCCAATCTACGGTGAAGGAAATCTTGGCTTTTTCGGGGATTTCCACTTCCCGGGCGATTCCAGTCCGGCCTTTGGAAATCATCGCGCGATCCCGAAAGATCCAATTGTCACTGAGATCGCCTGAGGCTGAAACCCATCCTTCCGGACCATCGGGTCCTTCGTAGAAGGAAGGGGACTGGTTGTAGATGTCTAGCGATTGGATGAATTTCCGCTGTAAGGTGAGCTGGCTGGCATACCAGGTTTCTAGGATGATCTCATTTTCATCGAGTTTGACGAGTCGTCCGCGGATGCTGTCGTGAAAGTCCTGCTGGTAGTGTTCCTTGACGGTGGCGATGGCGTAGTGGTCCGACTCAAGTTTCCGGGGCTTGCCACGAAGGCTCATTTCAAGAAGCCGGTCGGTCTTGAGAGTGGTCTCTCCCGCGAGCGAGGAAGACTTCAATGTCAAAAGCTTTTTAGCCCCATCGATGGAACTCGGAAAACCGGTGATTGTGGTTTCGTCCGCGAATGTCAGAACGGACGGTTTGCTCTTCTCCTCAGTTGCGGGTTCCGCCACCTCGTCGGCGAGTTTGGATTCCACAGCTTCCTGACCGCAGAGGGGGAGGGAGCAGATGATGGAACAGCTGGCGATGAGGAAAGATGATTTCACGGTGTTTGGAAAAGATTTGGGGTCAGCTCTTGGTGATCGATTTCATCACGCGTCGATCGATTGTCAGGGTGCCCAGCCAAGGATGGGTTGCGGTCAGGGCGTCGACCCCGAGTTTGATTCTGGAAACTGTAAGGTGACCTCCAACTTTCAGATTGATGCGGTATCGACACTTGGGGAAATCTTCATGGTCCGTCCGCGCGAAATACATCACGGCGCAATGTTCCAGGGGAATGGAAAAGGGCTCGGGGGCAAGGTTGGTCTTGATGGAAAAGGACTGGCTGTCTTCGGTTGGGTCGTAGCTGAGGACTTCCCCGCTGTAGCGGTCTCCCTCGTTAACCGACAATGTGTCGAGGCTGTCGTCGTCGACCCGAGGTTCGCGTCGGAGAGCCTGGGTTTTGGTATCCCACTCGTTCACTTCGATCTCGCTCACGTTCATGTCACCGTTGGCATGATTATGACTTTCGAAAATCGCGCAAGTGCCGGCCGGCGGTTCGTTGGGGTCGAGCCCCAGACCTGCTTTTTTTCCGTCGAGGTAGAGTGAAATCAGTCGTGACTCGCGATTAACCAAAAGTTCGACTTCCACCGAATTGGCGTTTTGGGAGCGAAGGCTGACCGCGTTCTTGAAGAGTATTTGATAAACCGGCTTGCCTTCATCGTTGATCAGAATCCGCTGAACTTGGACCCCGCTGGAAGTAAGACTGACCAGATAGGAATCCCCGGCATGGTTATTTTCGGTAGTGGTCTCTTGGGAACAGAGATGGATGTGGCAGTTGGGGGAGCTTTCCCAGCTGATGCGACTACGGAAGACAAAGTTGGCTGGCAGGTTGAAATTGCGGCCAATCGTAGACCGCTGGCGGGCCATCAAGGTGCCATTACTTGCGCTCCAGTTCCGGTCATTTTCCTGATCCCACTCGTCGAGGTCATTAGGACCACGGTAGACTGATTTTTGGGGCGTGACACCAAACAGAAGCGAGCTGATTTGGGGGCGCTCGATGGTCAGGTCACCCGTAAACCAAGTCTGAAAGATAATCGCCTTGTCATCGAGGGCAACCAACTCTCCCGGAAAAAGGTCCCCGTTATCGAGGACGACCTGTTGGGAGTTTTTCGGCAAATCGTTGCTTACTTCGCTTGAGCCGGCCTGACTGGCAAAGCTTAGCTTGAGAAGGTTTTCATTGAGAATCTCCAGCAGTTTTTCGCTGTGCGGGCTTTGAAGTTTGATCAAGCCATCGTCCAAGGAGACCACCTTGCCTACGAAGAGATCCCCGTTGGAGAGGGTGAGTCGGTCGAACTCCTCGCCAAGAAGCGAGGAAGACAGAAGGAAGGAGACGAGGAAGAAAGCGCGCATGAAATTTTGAGCGGGGAGATTAAAGATCATCGAACCAATCAGAAAGGTCGGGAGACCCTTCGCTAAAACGGAGAACGGAGGAGGAACTTAGATCCACGTCCAGTTTTCCCAGAAATGGAGATGTTCCCCTGATACGCTCCCGGGTGGCGGAGGTCGGAATGAGTTTGATCAGCCCGAAAGGCTCGTAAAGGATGGAGATTGGCTCCTCTTTCCAAACCAACTCCTCAGGAAGCTCCTCCGAATCCAGGTCGGTGGTTGACGATTCGTTGAGGACGATATGAGCGATCTCTGCCACGGGAATCTTGGCGGTAAGATACTGGGACCTGATGTGGGCGACCCCCTCTTCGATCTTAAGGAGTTCACCGGAGAAACGGTCGGTGCCGTTGGTAAGGAGAGTGACGTCGCGTTCGGAGTGAGTCATGCTTTGAGCGGTGTCCTTCATGCCATTCCAAGAAGAAATTCTCACCTCCGAGATTTTGGTGCGGGCTGTCGAGGTGGTGTTGAGAATTCCGAAACCCGACCCGTTACCTGGCATACCCGAAGGGTCGCTCCATTGGGCAGCATAGTTGCCATTGATGTAGAGGATCATGAGCCCCTTTTTACGGTCATAACGGATTTCGATCTGGGCGTCTCCCTGGTCTGTCAGGGGGATGCTGCTGCGACCGGTGCTGATTCGCTTCGAGATTGGTTCGCCAGCCTCTGAAAATGAATTTCGGTAGAGGTTGGGGTTGTAGTAAAGGGTCATGGTGTAGCCGGTCCCGAAGGTGAGCGCGTTGTTGCGCTCATCGGCCTTGACCCAGGGAATGGACTGGAATCCAGGGCCGTTGCGAAGATCAACCAAACGTTCCTCGCGTGTCTTGGGCACTTTATCTTCTTCTTTCTCATCCTCTTCGGCTTTGTTCTCCTTGGCCTCATCGTTCTTCTGGCCAGTGCCTTCATCTTGCCCAAGGTCTTTCTCATCGGGGACTCCATTTCCATTGGCTACACTCAGGATGTGATTCATTCCCTGCAGGACCGGGCATTTGTCAGCCGGGCAAAGTCAAACTGTGGAGATACCAACCGGGGGC
>JBMYLT010000030.1:0-35453 GCA_049596615.1 Akkermansiaceae bacterium
TGCAGCCGGCACAACCTTTCCTGGATTTTCCCTACGCCCGGGCTCCGCGGGGATTTTCCTCTCCGTGGCCGAGCTTTCCATCCTAATCCACCAGGTGACCAACTCCAACACCATTCTCACCAGTGAATCCCAAGCGGCCATGGATGATAACCAACTCGGATGGCATCCGCGGCCACCCACCCAAACCACTTACGGCAAATATTGGGTTAAGCCCGGCTCTTTTCCAGCTGACTCCAATGATAATGCAGGGCTTCGCTGTGTCGTCATGAAATTCGAGAATGGCGTAGAAATCAGCGCGATTGCGAATACTGCCCAGAACATCGGGACGGGCTTTGAGGCCTCGATCAAGGAAGTCTACGAGGCATCGTGGCAGCCATTACCATCCTTCATGGCGGCATGGCGAACCGAACGCGATTCACTGCAATCCTCTAATACAGCCCTGTCCTCTCTGGCAAATGCCCTCGCGTCGGAAGTCTCGGCCCGCGATGCGACCATCAATGAATTGTCACAACGACCAACCCAGGCCGACTACGACGAGCTCGCCGCCGAACGCGACGCTCGTTTTACAGAAGAGCAGATCCGCGCGTTGTCTGCGGATTACACCATCGGACTAAATGCAGCTGGCAACGTACAATTGAAGTTCAACCTCTTTGAGTCAGCAGACCTGCGCACCTTCACACCCCTCACCATAAACCCTGATTCCGTATCGGTGGTCGATGGCAGGATCTGCCTTGAATTCGCTCCAGAGGACAGGGCCGCGTTCTTCAGATTCAATGTGGAGTAGTCGACTCTTCCCTTGTAAAAACACACACGCGCAGGAACAAAAAGTAATCTACTCTGAGGCAAAGTCTTGCCCTACTCCCTCGAATTCCTATTTCAAGTTTCACCGCAATTTTTCAAGAGTTTTCGGCAACCCAGATTGGATAGTTTTTCCGGATGAACATAGTGGCCATCACGAATCGAAGCCTCTTCACGGGCGAGACAGATAGAAGTGGAAGGGTTAGGTAAACCAGCAGAGATACCAATCGCCGCCGAGGTGCTGGGCACGAATCAGAGTTCCACCAAAGAGCATGGAGACAGAGGTGTATTCCGGGTCGTTGCGATTCTCCCAAGTCTTCAAATCGAGAAGATTCGCTTTCATGACTTCGCCGGTCGGGTCGTTGACGATACCGTGCCAATTGTCGAGGATTCCTCCCCAAGAAAAAGCGACCCGGACCGGTGGACCGGATTCAACAAGCACCGGAAAACGATATCTTGATTTGTCTGTCCCATCGCCGATCTCAGTGACTACCGATTCATAGTAATCCTTCTCTCGCCAAAATTTATAATGGGCGCCCATTGTTTTTCCTACCGGAGTAAACCATCCAGTAAAAGTGATCGCCGCAACAACGAGAGCCGTAACGAGCGGTATTCTTGACTTACCCTTGATTCCGATCATCACACCCGAAATGACAAGACCAATACCTGTAAGAACAAGCACACCCCCTACAAGTGGAGTAACGACGCTCAAGAATTCATCATAGTAGAAGGCGAAGTACGTCAGAGTAACGATGAACCACCCACAGAGGCAGATGAAATGTTTTCTTGAAGAGCCTTTCATGATTTACTGGCTGCTAGGAATTTACTTTGGGCAGAAAGGCCGCAGAAACTGAAGATGGGCGGAACTCATCGAAAAGAAAAAGGATTTTGATACCGGCAGATTTCAAGATTGTCATCGATGCCTGCATCCCCGCCAAAATCGCGATGTTTGGCCTATTTTTTCGACTGAAACCAGCACTACTTCTGAGTGATGCGAACCGGATCTGCAGGTTGAAAGACTACGCCACCAAGGTGAGTCAGGCGCATTGTCATTCGCGCAACTTAAAAGAAGCGGAAATGGGATAATGATCGGAGATTTTATTCAGGATTTCGTCATGGTGGGTCATTGATTTGGTAGAACGTTTAGCGAGATCAGGGGATGCCAGGATGAAATCAATACGTTCGGCAAATCTCTGCCGGTCTGATTCGGTGCTGGCGTGGCCGAGTGCGCGCGATGGGAAGGTTCCAAGCTCAATGTTTTTCTTGGGAGCATGCTTGAGGTTGAGATCCACCAGCTTGAGATCGAGATAGTGGGACATGGTTTTGTAGTCCCATTTGCCCTCATTCATGAACTTCGACTCTTTTCGCCGCTCGATCAGAGCCGATTGCTTGTCGAGTAGCTCCCTATCCGCCGGGGTATGGGCGTTGAAATCGCCGAGGACAATGACGGACTGATTCTCGGTGATCAATTTGCCAATCACTTTTGTGAGAATTTTAGATTCGCGCAACCGAACCCTGTAGTCACCTGGGCACTGATGGACCACCATGTAATGGATATTGCCGATTTTTGCATGAAGAGCGCCATGCCAGAGACCATCGCGATAGCGACCGACCAAACTAATAGGCTTTTTCGCAGTGAGCCCCACCGGATAGCCATCTTCTTTAAGGATCAAGGCATGAGGGTGGTCCCACGACTTCCCAAAAGTGGAGAGTTTCTCCTTACTGAAACCGACCAGTTCCTGGAGTGCGACGACATCGGGATCTTGCTTTTTGACCCATGAAGCGAGGTGTTCGTGCTTTTCTTCGTCCGCTCCGTTCCAAATGTTGTAGGTGATTACCTTGAGATCTTCGGCCTTGGTGAAGGGCACAGAGAAGACGATGAAAAGGAGAGGTAGAATGAGGAGGCGCATGGGATGCTTCGATGAAGCCGACCTCGCGTCATACATGGGAAACAAAGAGGGTTATTGACCGTCCTTCGCAATCGGTTTGCCGTCCAATTTGGAAACCAATCGGCGGGCGACCGCAGTTGCCTCATCACAATTGCTGCCCCGATAACGAACTTTGAAATCCGCATCGAGCACGACCATCGTTGGCCACGTATAGAGAAGCCAGTCCTCCGAGATCGAGGTCTCCCGTCCCTCGGGTTGGTTCTGGAAGCTGCGCCAATTGATGTTGTTCTCCCGCACCGCGGCGCGGGCGCGATCGAGCTCATCGGAGTTCACCCCGATCAGGGCGAAGGGACGGTCTTTCATTTCAACCACGAGCGACCGCTCGTGTGGGTATAACAACCGGCAGGGGCCTCACCAATCACCCCAAAAGTCGATTAACAGCACCTTCCCCTTGTAATCCGAAAGGGCAAAAGCAGAACCATCCAAGTCAACACCTTGAATATCGGGGGGCGTCATCCCAAGGGAAAAATTCTCCCGCATCTTGATCCTGGTTTTGACGGCCGAGGTGAGATTCTTGATCTCGACTCCCTCAAGGACCTTCAACATCTCCGCTTTGGCAGTACGAAACTCTGCCGAGTCGACCGGTGCCTTGTTGATCGTGGCACCCACCCGGGAAAACGTCGCATAGGCGCGCACCTTGGGGCTCGGAGATTCTTTTTCCAGCTTGAGGCCGACCACCAACGCTTGCGGGGCGTCATAAAAATAATCGAGCCGACCGATCATCCACTCGAGATCCTCCAAACGGGGAGACGATCGATGGGTCGTGACTAGGGTTCTAACCGCATTTTTAGCCGCCTTCCGCTGATCACCGACCATCGACAAAGCATTCTGAGCCATCCAAGTTAGGAAAGGGATAGCATCGTCTGTTCCGGCATATTCCTGGGCGACCGCATCGAACCGCGCGACGAACGGAATCAAGGGAGACTCAAAGGCACCGGCGGCAATCGGAGGCCCACCGTTTTTCTCCGCTTTCCGCAACTCGGCTACGCGGGCTTCCCAAGCTTGATTCGCCGCTGCAACTTCGGCTACCAGCGCTTGGTAACGCTGTTGTGCGGTGTCGCTATTCTTGCCGTTGACCACCGGGATCAACAGGCTCAATACCAGTAACGTAAAAGATCCTTTTGCTTTCATCGCGCTTTACTTTTTTAATCGGTGGTTAAATCGATCATTCAATAGACAAATAACTGCTAACATTCATGGCACCCGGGTCTGACGAACGCGAGTATAATTTAATTTTTGACCGACAACGAGCTCCAGCCGTTTCCTTGCTGCTAGGAATTTGCTTTCGGCGCAAGAGTGGTGAAGGTCGAGTTTGGTTTTCCCGTTTTGGTTAGGAGGAGATGACTTTCGCTTGATCACTAGCCCTGAACTTTTAGTTCCGAACTTCTTTGAAGGCTTAGATCAAGGCCCTCAAAAAACACCGGGTATCCTCCGCAACACTGCTATTGAGGCCGGTCCGAATTGGATGTCAATAACCTCCCTGCTTTACCCTGCCCTGAATTCAACAATAAAGAACTCATTACGAAAATCTACGGAATCTTTTCAAACCCCATAGATTACCAGTATATTGCTCGCTTTTTATAGCTAACCAAATAGCAAAAACCCGCTCAACCACTGAGGCTGAACGGGTTATAAATCTGGTACGCAGACTGGGACTCGAACCCAGGACCAATTGGTTAAAAGCCAACTGCTCTACCAACTGAGCTATCTGCGCATCGTTGGGTTTTTGCTGACCACATTCGCGGCCGGGGCGGAGGTCTAGGGTTGTGACAGCTTTTTGACAAGCCATTCTTTATTTTTTTTGAGGAAGGTGTCCGTTGCGCACCTCCCGCCCCCCGATTATAGCCTCCTCGGTGAGCGTGTCTTCCCCGAAGGATCAATGGCTGGGCAAAGCCCAGGCCATTTGGGATTCCGTGCCAACCCGTCCCCAAGAGTCGGTGGAACTCGCCTCTTGCGATCCCGCCGGAAAAGGGTTTCTGATTGCGGCGTTGGCGCGCCGCATCTCCTCGGGAAACTTAGGACGACTGTGGATCATGACTCCCCATGCCCGGCGAAGGGATGAATTGGCCTCCGAATTGGCCTTTTGGAAATGCCCCGCGTTGGTTCTCGCCGAGCCCACCGTCGTGGTCGAAGAAGAGCTGGCCGACCCCAACCGGGAAGCCGAGCGACAAGCCACCTTGCATCGAATTGCCCGAAGTCCCCACCTCCCCGTGATCCTGTCCCGAAATTCGTGGCAGAGCGCGGCGCCCGACCTCTCGGTGATCGATCAAAACGAACTTACTCTGGACGTTGGTGAAGAGCTGGATCCGGCTGAACTGCTATCCTGGCTCGCTGAGCACGATTTCGAAGAGCACCCCCAAATCTTCCAGCGAGGACAGTTCGCAAAACGAGGTGGCATCATCGACTTTTTCCCCACCCAACTCCCCAACCCGATCCGGGTCGAATTTTTTGGAGATGAAATCGAGTCAATACGCGAGTTTGACGTGGAAACCCAAACGACCATCAAACGCACGGAACGGGTCGAGATCAGTCGCAAGGGAACTGAAGCGGGCCCGGAACTTTCGACTTGGCGTGCTCCCGAGGACCTCGTTCTGTCCATCGATGAAGACGATGAGGGCCAGATCGACATTCTTCTCACCAACAAACCCGAAGGATCCTACCATGCAAATCTCCATTCCTCTCCGGCAGCAGGATTTGAGGCCGGGGATTTCGTAATCGCCGATTCAAGCAGGGCCCTTTTCAAAGAACAACTGACCGAATGGCAAAAGGCAGGCTGGGAGGTTGGCCTGATCGCTCCGGGAAAAGCGGAGAGGCATCGATTTACCGAAGTCCTAGGACCGGAGGCGGGTGCTTTGACTTTTGTGGAAGGCCGCCTGGGACGAGGCTTCGTCTTTCCCGAACAAAAACTGGCCATCCTTTCCACCCTTGAAATCTTCGGCCGCCAACACCTGCCAGGCACGCGAGGCACCTCGCGGGAAAGCCATCAACGAAATGCTGCGGCCATTGCCGGAGTTCACGAACTGAATGAAGGTGAGCTGGTGGTGCACGCCGACTACGGGATTGGGGAATTCATTGGACTCGTCGACGGCGACGAAGGACGTGAGGAGCTGAGCATCGAGTATCAGGATGGCGCTACCCTGCATGTCCCCATCGATCAAAGCCACCTGGTTTCCCGTTATGTCGGAGTCGGTGGCGGAAAGCCCTCGCTTAACAAACTGGGTGATCGTAAGTGGAAGAAATCCCGGCTCACGGCGGAAGCAGCCGTCATGGACTATGCGGCTCACCTGCTTCGCTTGCAGGCGGAGCGGGACTCCAAGCAGGGGCACGCTCATCAACCGGACGGAATTTGGATGCAGGATTTTGAAGCATCCTTCCCTTTCACCGAAACCCCGGATCAGCGCAAAGCGATCGAGGAAACGAAAATCGATATGGAGTCGCCCCGGCCCATGGATCGCTTGATTTGTGGAGATGTGGGGTTTGGAAAAACCGAAGTGGCAATTCGAGCCGCCTTCAAAGCGGTCACCGGCGGTACACAGGTTGCGGTTTTGGCTCCCACCACGGTCTTGGCGGAGCAACACTACCGCACCTTCAAGGCACGGATGAGTGACTATCCGTTCGAGATTCGTCTCCTCAGTCGATTGCAGTCTCCTGCCCAGGCCCGGGACACTCTTGAAGGGCTTCGGGAAGGCAAGGTCGATATCGTCATCGGGACTCATCGCCTGCTTTCCTCTGAAATCGAATACCAGAAGTTGGGCTTACTGGTAGTCGATGAGGAACAGCGCTTTGGGGTCCGGCACAAGGAGATATTGAAAGAGCGATTCCGTCTGATCGACGTCCTCACGCTTTCTGCCACGCCCATTCCGCGAACTCTCTACCTTTCCTTAATGGGAGCCCGGGACATGTCCACCATCGACACACCCCCGCCCAATCGTATCCCGGTACAGACCTCTATTTGCGCCTACGATGAACGGCTCATTCGCAATGCCATTCGACGCGAGCTGACCCGAGGTGGTCAGGTCTTCTTTCTCCATAACCGGGTGGCTTCAATCGGAAGCGTCAAGGAGCGGATTGAACACCTTGTCCCCGAAGCTCGCGTGGTCATTGGTCATGGCCAAATGGACCGGGAGGATCTCGAATCGGTGATGCATCACTTTGTCGATGGTAAAGCCGATGTCCTGCTGGCCACCACCATCATTGAAAGTGGAATCGACATCCCGAATGCCAACACCATCCTCATTGATCGTGCGGATCGCTTTGGACTCGCTGACCTCTACCAATTACGGGGTCGGGTCGGTCGTTCCGGTCAAAGAGCCTATGCGCTTCTGCTTCTTCCGGGCGATTTGCTCGCAGGAGGCGATGCCCGAAAACGCCTCAGCGCCATCAAGCAATATACCGAACTGGGGTCCGGATTCAAAATTGCGATGCGCGACCTCGAAATTCGGGGCGCCGGAAGCCTACTTGGCACCAAGCAATCGGGACATATCGCCGCAGTAGGCTTTGAACTCTATTGCCAGCTCCTGCAGCAATCGGTTGAACAACTGCAGGGCAAGCAGTCGCGGCGTCGGGCCGATGCCCAAGTGCGCGCCGACTTTGTGGTCTATTCAGAGGGAAAATGGGACAACCAGCCCGGGCAGGTCCCCGCATTTTTCCCAAGGAGTTTTGGCCCAGACCCGGAAATGAGGGTGGCCGCTTATCGTCAACTGGCCTCGGCGCGCAGTGAAAAAGAGATTTCTAGGATCGAAAAGAATTGGCGCGACCGATTTGGACGCTTTCCCGACCCCGTTCTCCACCTCTTCGAGGTCCATCGCCTCCGTGTGATTGCGTCCGCCAAAGCCGTTCAGGTGGTGGAAATCAGTAAGGACCGGCTCATGCTGCAGCGAAATGGAGATTACATTCTCCCCCCCGGTGGGAAGTTTCCCCGCTTGAGTTCCCGAAAAGCGGTCGATAAACTCGCCGAAAGCATCGCCTTACTCAGAACGCTTTAGATCCCATGACTATCGTCCCATCCAGATTTTTCGTTACTCTGGTTTTCACCATTCTCCCTATCTCAAACATCATTGGCCAGAAGCCACCTCCCACAACAGACAAAATCAAACCCGCCGGGTCCCGACGAATCATGGTCAACCGGATCGTGGCGAAGGTGAACGGTGAGGTCATCACCCAGAACCAGTTGAAACTCGAGGTGGCTTCCACCGAAGCGGCACTGAAAGCTCAGTTTCCGGGTCGGGGCCCGGCATTCGAGAAGCAGCTGGAACAAATCAGGGAACGGGCGCTGAACGAAATGATCGACCGCGCTATCATCTTTTCGGAATTCAAAGACAGGATCTCGATCATCACCGACCAACAGGTGGAAGAAGAGATCAAACGAATTGTTGATCGATTATACAACGGGGACGAAGAGCTCTTTAAGGAATACCTCAAGAATCTTCGGGTCACCCGCGACCAGTTCAAGCAACAGCAAAAGCGTGAGATCTTAGTCCAAATCGTGAGGACCCAGCATTTTGGAGATGTTCCCGAGCCCAGAGAAAGCGAGTTACGGGAGGCCTACAAGACTTGGAAGATCGCCAACCGGGATCGTTCCAAGGACAAGGCCTCCTATCGTGTCATTCGGCTGACAAAGAGTAAGATTAATCCCGAAATCCAGCTTAAGCTCGCTGAGCAAATCAAAGAGAGGTTGGATCGAGGGGCGGATTTTTCGGATCTTGCCAAACAATATTCCGACGATTCGAAAGCCAGCATTGGCGGACTTTGGGAAGACTACTCTCGTCTGGACCTCATCCCAATCTTTGCAAACCTGATTTTCGAGACCGAAGGAAACCAACTGCTGGGTCCTCTTGATGCAGGCTTTGCTTACTCCATAATTCGTGTCGAGAAGCGGACCCTTGGGCCATCTCCGTCATTCGAAGAGGCCCGGGATCAGCTGAAGTACATGGTCGTTGCCGAAAAGAAAAAGGGGAACTTCGAGCGGTGGATGAAAAAGATGCGTTCCCGCGCTGCCATCGATAAACCCAAGCTTCCCGGCCGCAACATAACCAATCGCTAACGAAACGATGCAAACAGCGGTTTACGCAGGCAGTTTTGACCCACCAACCAACGGCCACCTCTGGATGGTGAGCCAAGGTCTCGCCCTCTTTGACCGTCTTGTTGTCGCAATCGGGGAAAACCCCAACAAAAGTTACACCTTCACCACCGAAGAACGAATCGCACTCCTGCGTGCTTCCATTCCTTCGTGCGAGCGGCTGACCATCACCGAATTCGACAACCGTTATCTCGTCGACTACGCCCGAGAAGTGGATGCCGAGTTTATCCTCCGCGGGATTCGGTCGCCCGGTGACTACGAATACGAGAGGGTCATGCGCCATATCAACGGCGATATGGCCCCAGAGATTAACACCGTCTTCCTGATGCCTCCACGGGACAAAGCGGAGCTTTCCTCAAGCATGGTGACAGGTCTGATCGGCCCCGCCGGATGGGAGGAGACTGTGCGGAGATACGTCCCCCCCCCGGTCTTTGAGGCTCTTGAGGGTAAACAGAATTCGGCTGAATTATGAGCACCCTCGCCATCGCTCTTGGAGCATTTGTCCTTTATCTGCTCGCCTACCACACCTACGGAAAGTGGCTTGGGAGCAAACTCTTCAAGCTCGATCCCAACGCCAAGGTTCCTTCCATTTCCCAACAAGATGGAAACGATTTTGTGCCGACCAAAAAGAGTATTGTCTTTGGTCACCATTTCACCTCAATCGCCGGAACCGGCCCCATCGTCGGCCCGGCCATCGCAGTCATCTGGGGATGGGTGCCGGCCGTTCTTTGGGTCATCTTTGGCTCCATCCTGATCGGAGCGGTCCACGACCTCGGAGCCTTGGTGGTATCTCTTCGCAATCGCGGCCAGACCATTGGTGATGTCGCGGGTCGGGTGATCAACCGGCGCACCCGGATTCTTTTCCTTTCCATCCTGTTTCTGGCTTTAACGATCGTTCTCGCTATCTTCGGTCTGGTGATCGCCAGCGTTTTCAAGGCTTACCCGCAAGCGATCGTCCCCTGCCTTGTCCAGATTCCCCTCGCTCTGGTGATTGGAGTGCTTTTGCACCGGAAAGGAGCCAGGATCTTGATTCCCTCCCTCATTTCGCTCGCGGTCATGTATTTCGCCGTCGCTTACGGCGATGTTGGTTTTCTCGCTTCAATCAACGAGTTCCTTGGAGGAGACCCTAACGATCCAGACAAAAATGGGCTCTCGATCATCACCTGGGTCAGTTTGCTTTTGGGATATTGCTACTTGGCTTCGGTTCTCCCGGTCTGGAGCCTTCTACAACCTCGCGACTACATCAACAGCCTGCAACTGCTCTCTGCGTTGGGCCTAGTCGTGATGGGATTGATCTCGGCCTCGATCTTTGGAGGAGCACCCCCTTTCGCTGAAGAATCAGGGCGTTCCCTCGAAATCGTAGCCCCGGCCTTCAACTGGAACCCCGAAGGTGCCCCCAGCGTTTTTCCGTTTCTTTTCATCACGATCGCCTGTGGGGCCATCTCCGGCTTTCATTGTTTGGTATCGTCGGGAACATCCTCGAAGCAGTTGAAGTGTGAAACCGACGCCCGTTTCGTCGGATATGGTTCCATGTTGGTGGAAGGATTCCTGGCCATCCTTGTGATTCTCGCCTGTGTTTCAGGACTGGGATTGGGCACCGGGACTGGAGAGTCCTTCCTCTCAGGACAAGCGGCATTCGAAGCCCGATATGACAGCTGGAACTCCGCGAATGCCCTCGCGGCCAAGGTGGGTGCTTTCGTGGAGGGAAGCGCCAACTTCCTCAAATCTCTGGGAATTCAGCACCAGTTTGCCATCGCCTTGATGGGTGTCTTTGTCGCTTCCTTTGCCGCCACCACTTTGGACACCGCCTGCCGCCTGCAGCGTTACGTCATCCAAGAGCTCGCCGGCCATCTCGCTCCCCGTCATCGGGTTAACGGACGACGGGTCGGCGAATATGTCGATGGTAACCCACTCTACTGGCTCACCAACCGCCATGTCGCCACGATCTTTGCGATCGTCATCGCTTATCTCATCGCACGCCTGCCCGGCGGCGAAGGAAAAGCTCCGGGAACCGGCGGTATTCTTCTCTGGCCTCTGTTTGGCGCGATCAACCAACTCCTCGCCGGTCTTGCATTTTTGGTCATCACCTTTTGGCTACGCCGGCGCGGACTTCCCGTTATCGTTTCTCTCGCACCTGGGATTCTCATGCTGATTCTTCCCGCCATTGCGATGTCCCTAAACCTGCGAAACTTTGCCCAAGGTCATAACTGGCTCCTCTTCAGTTTTGGCTTCTTCACCCTGCTGATTGAGTTTTGGATGGTTGTGGAAGCTTTGGCAGTTTGGCGTCGAAGGAGCGCCTTGGCCAGCAAGGCCTCTTGACTTTACAAAAGGTCAGCTTTCTTATCTTCCTCTCTCGGCAGAAAGTGAAGAGTCGGTCCATCTTTCGCCCCGTCTGTCGTGCGCTCGTCACGATTGGTCCGCTGAATCAAATACAAATGATTGCTTGGGGAACCATGAACCAGGATTCCTCGAAAGACCTCTCGCTCACCAAAGCAGCCGAAATGGCTTCAAGTAGAATATCCCTGTGAGATGTGTCGCAAAACTCCGTGGTTCAATGCAAGAAAACCGTTCAGACCAACCCGCACCACGCCCTCTTGAAGACAAACTAAAGCTCCACCTTGATTTCCACTTTTTCGAAACAGCTTCCTCGATCCTATCGAGGTGGTCGGAGTTAACAGCTCTATCACCCGGCCTCCCAGGATGGCTTGCTCCTGTGCCTCCCTACGAGCCCGTCCCAAATCCGCCCCTACGATTGGCAAATTGGACGCGAACGGTGGACACCTAATCTATATCACCGGAACCTCCTGCCTGAAAAGAGGTCTGAGCATCACGGTTGGAGCGGTAAGAAGTCCCACAACAACGCCCCTGCCGAACTCACTTTTCAGCTGTTGATGAATTGGCGCTTCTAGCAAAAGAAGCGCCTCACCATGTCTCCAGTTAGCCGACTGGCGCTCTGCGCTATTTAGGGTTCCTACCCAAAGATCGATTGAATCGGCTTGCCGAGATCAGCTTCAGCTCCTCCCAATCGGAAGGGACGACCGCTCGGAGAACTCACAACCTGCGCGTGATCAATTCCAAGAGCGTAACCGATAGTTGCGTTGAAGTCCTGAATCGTAACCGGATCCTTGGCAACGCGTGCTCCATTCTTGTCACTTTCGCCATACTTCTGTCCCCCGGCAATTCCGCCTCCGGCCATCACTGCCGAGAAACAGGCCGGATGGTGATCCCGTCCATTGCTGTGTTCGGCGACAATTCGTGGGGTCCGGCCGAACTCGGTAGCTATCACCACCAGAGTCGATTTCAGAAGCCCCCGCGTTTCGAGATCGTTGACAAGGGCTGAAAACGCCTGATCGAGCGTCTTGGCTCTGTTTTCAACGTTCGTGAAATTATCGTAGTGGGTGTCCCAGCCACCGTGGGAAACCTCGACAAAACGGACGCCGGTTTCTACCAGTCGGCGGGCCAAAAGACAGCCCTGACCAAAACGGTTTTTCCCGTAAGCCTCCTGAACCTTACCAGGCTCACGATTGATGTCGAAGGCCTGCAGATCCTTGCTCTGCATAAGCTTTACAGCCTCTTCGTAGAGACTATCGTAAGCCTTCACCGCAGGTGTTTTGTAGTTTTCCTCAAAGGTCTTGTTTAGAGCATCGGCAATGGCTAGACGGCGCTTGAAATCCTCCTCGCTGACGCTTCCGGGACGACTTGAGTTTTTCAATCCTTCGTCCGGACGACCGAGCGGGACACCGCCAAACTCCGCTCCGAAAAATCCCGGTGAGGAAACAGCCGGGCTGGTATTGGCCGTCACAAAACCGGGAAGAGTGGTGTTTTTGCGACCCTTTTGGCGCACCACCCAAGCTCCGAGAGCAGGATGAACAATCGTTCCTCGCGGCGAGTAGCTCCGATGAAGAAGGTACTGTCCCTGGCTGTGTGCCCCTTGACGAGAGGTCATCGAATTGATCACGCAAAGATGGTTTCCGATCTTGGCGGTCTCGGGGAGATACTGGGAAATCTGGAAATCTCCGCTGGTATTGATCGATTCGACTGGACCCTGAACGTCATCGTTCTTGGGCTTGGTGTCGAAGGTGTCAAGATGACTCATGCCGCCTCCCATATTCAGGAAAATGACGTGCTCGGCCTTCGCTCCCCCGGTGTGCTGTTGTCCGAAGGAATTACCGGCCAGGCTAGCTCCGAGCATGGGAGCCAGGCTCACTCCGAGATAACTGCGGGCGGCATTGATCATGAACTGGCGGCGGCCCAGTTCGTCGGCTTGATGAAACTTGTGAAGGTCCATGGTATTTGGTGGGTATTGGGATTTTTGGAGTGGGGAGAGTTTACTGAACGAACATGAATTCGTGGGTCTGCATGAGAGCGGCGACGAGGTTTTGATAGCTCTCGGTGCTGCCGTCGATGACATCACGCATGAGCATGTTCATTTCCTGATCGCTGGGAGGCCGGCTAAGAACGGCATAATAGATGTAGCGCACTTTGTCGGCCTCGGTCGTTCCTTTCTTAAGTGCGTCGTATACGGAAGCTCCCCGGTTGGAGACCACCATCTTTTCGACGTGACCGTTCATGATTTCGAGGACCTGAGCCACGTTGGCCTCTTTCGTGGATGATGCAATAAGCTCGCGGTCGGACTGACCAAACTCCCTCAGGAAGTGACCAGCCGGAGCTGGCGCCGCAAGTTCGGAAGCTCTGGCGATTCCTTTGGCGGGACCGGGACGAGACCGCGATGCCATCATCATCATGTCCTTGCTGGCGGAAGAACTGCTCGAGCCGGACTTAATCTTCTGGAGAAGGTTCTCGGCATATTCGCGATATTTGGCCGGGTCCTTGATTGCGACCACTTCCTGCGCGAGTTGCGACATGGTCATTTCACCAACCAGCACGGGCTTGTTGTTGTAGTAGATGTGGTTGCTGAACTTCCGCTTGGCAAGCTTATCGGGATGCTCGGCAACCAAAGTGACCAGAGAGTCCCAGATTTGCTCGGCGCTCATGCGCTCAAGTTGGCGACCATTGAATGCCTGCGGAACTCCAACTTCAAAGGCCTTCGGGTTCGCGGCAAACTGGAAAGTCTTGGTGAGGAAAAGAACGTTTTGAAAGGCCTTCAAATCGTAGTCGAGGTCAACCATGAGACGCATGAGATAGTTGACGAGGGCAGGTGACGCAGTCTTCTCGGGCTTAACGTAAGTATCCACCGGCTCGGTGAGCGGATTACCCATGACGCGCTCCCACATCCGGTTCACTGCAACGTAGTCGAAGTTCGGATTCTGAGAGGTCATCCAATTGGCAAACTCGACCCGTGACTTGCCGCTATCGCGACGATCCGAGGAACGAATCTTTTTCCCAAAATGGGTCCGTCCTCCAATCATCTCGCCCGGGTCACCATCCTTATATTGGTAATCACTCGGGAGTTTAATGCGGCCTGCACCTTGATCTGCGATTGTTCCATAGTGGATATTGTCGCGAAGCCAATAGAACAGCCGGCCGATTTCCGAGCGACGGAAGTCCTCGTCACCGTAGCTCTGACGGGCCTTATTCCAGACTCCGTCGTTGATTTCCCGCTGGCCATGAGTGAACGCCGCAAGTTCGAAGAAATCCATACGCTCCCACTTGTTGGTCGGGCTGTCATGGCACTGAGCGCATTCAAGACGCTCACCGGTGAAGATCTGCATCGTAATTGCGAGGTTATCGAGAGGCATCCCCTTGTCCCGAATGTAGTAACCAACCGCGCCATTGCCCTCATCCCAAGCAATTCCTTTCGCGGCCACCAGCTGATGGGCGAACTCATCCCATGGAGTGTTCTTTCCCACCGACTCCTGAATGAAACGAAGATAAGGAGGCGCGTAGGAGTTGGTCTCATTCCGGCCGCCGTCCTTCGCTCTCAAGAGATCAAAAACGTAGTTCTGCATGTGGCTGCGATAGCCATCGCTTTTGAGCAGATAATCGACCAACATCTCCCGCTTGGAGGGATCTTCGATCTCAAGAAAACTGGCCGCTTCCTCAAGTGTGGGGATACGACCTGCAGCCACAAGAAAGCTCCGGCGCAGGAAGGTAGAATCATCCACCACCTTGGGAACGGTGAGCTTTTTCCGGCGGAAAATTTCAGCGACATATTTGTCGACCTGGTAAGCAGCCTTTTTCAACACAGCTTGGTCGGTGCGGTCCTTTATCGGGCGAGCAGAGGCCGGGATGACGGAAAAGGCTGCCAAAAGAGCAGTCAATATTTGAGATTTCATAGATGGAAAAGGGATGAGAATGGCGGAGTGAGACTCGACCCCACTCCGCAAGATAGCGAAAAATGAGAGAAGATGTCAAACCTCGATTCCGCAGAGGTCCCGGAAGGAAAATGCCACGTTTTTTAACATCTCAAAGCGCTAAGGCGTGGGCTGAAAAATCCCGGTATACCAAATCCACAGCTTCCACCCACCGAATACCCAGGTCAGCGCCCCGAGCGCCAAGAATGGCCCGAAAGGAAGGGGTCGACCGAAGCCGATCCGCCCCACTAAAGCAGTCAGAATGGCGTAAAAACAGCTACTGAGAACCACGAACACCACCGCAGGCCACCCCAAAAAGGCGCCGATCATGCCCAGAAGATGCGGATCGCCCATTCCCATCGCCTCCCGGGGAATCACCGCTTTTGTTGCCTGACCTTCGAGCGATTTGAGCTTTTCGATTTTCCAAATTTTCTCCCCGATAATCACCTCGTCACGACGAATCTCCATCGACCGTCCTTCAAGCTTTTTCCCGTCGACCCGAAACCCATGCCCCTCGATTCGAAGACAATCACTTTTACGATAGAAAAGGTCGTCCCACGAAAACGACTCTTTCCCGATCACAAACTGGAGCTGAGGATCATCCTCCGCACCCTCCTGAAGCTTCCAATCCTCCGGCTTTTCGAACTCCAGTTTAAATCGGCCGAACGCCAGTTTCCCTAGAAGAACCACCATTGCCAGTCCGCAAAAACCAACCATCCATCCTTTTGCGGATGCCACCAGACCAGCCCATCCCCGGGCCTGAGATTTTACGAACACTTCATCCGAAAGATCCAAAAGGACCGGCGAAAACATCATCCCAACCAACAAACCAACAAGCGAACCCACCGAAGTCCACCAGATGGGAATCAACTGGTGCTCGGCATCAATGAAGGTGACTGTCACCAAGATCGTGCAAAGAACCATCGCCAGCAGCGCACTAGTCATCGGAAAAGTCCGCCAGACCATAAAAAAAAGTCCACCAGTGAGCACTTCCACCAAAAGATAACGGACGGGAATCGGTGCCCCACAGAAACGACACTTTCCTCGCTGAATTAACCAAGTGAGGACCGGAATATTCTGCCAAACCGGTAGAGTCGTTCCACACGAAGGACAAAACGAACGCTTGGGATCGTTGACCGACAGGCCGCGGGGAACACGGTAAATGACCACGTTCAGAAAGGAGCCGACACACAAACCGAATAAGACGATCGCGACCCCAAGGATATCGCTCTTCCAAATCAACTCCATCGTCCGACGCTATGTGTGATTACGCCATCGATCAAGCTCAAGGCCCAGTTAGAAAAATTTCCCAAATCCCTCCTGTTGCGAATCCCCATCCTAAGGCATTCTTGCTTTATCCAGCACCATCTAGCACCATGAAAACTCCTCCCAGTATTTTCAATGACGTGATCGGCCCGGTCATGAGAGGCCCGAGCAGTTCTCATAGTGCGGCCGCTAACCGGATTGGCCGTCTCGCCCGTGCCCTCGCGGGTGAAAAGGTGGTGCGCATGGTCGTGCGATACGATCCCAACGGCTCCCTAGTCACAACCCACAAAGAACAAGGGAGCGACCTCGGACTTTACGGCGGACTTCTCGGCTGGACTCCGGATGATCCGCAGCTTCCGGGATACGAGAGGGCTCTCAAGGAGGCCGGAATCGAAATCGACCTGCGTTACGAAAGCTACGATGCCCCCCACCCCAACTTCTACCGTCTCGAGCTCCACGGAGAATCTGGAGAATGCTACGAGCTGGATGCCATTTCCACCGGCGGAGGGATGATCGAAACGATCGCCCTCAAGGGCATACCCTTCAGTTCGGCGGGTGATTATCACCACCTTCTACTTTTTGGAGTCGAAGAACCGAAGAATGTTCACGAATTGCTATCACACGAAGAATGTTCAAGCCACACTGACCCGGTTTATGGCAAGCTTTTGAATTTCAGCCTTCGAAGCGCTCCGAGTGCCAAAGAGATCGAACGACTTACAAAGGCTCTCAAACCCAAGATGATCCGTCACCTCCCGGCAGTTCTTCCCATACTCGCGCGACGCGACATTGAAGTCCCCTTCTCCCGTGCCGGGGAAATGATGACCTACGCCGAGCAGGAAGGAATCTCTCTCGCTCACGCCGCCTTGCGCTATGAAGCAGCCCGCGGAGGAGTTGGTGAGAACGAGGTGATGGCGCAAATGGACTACATTCGCTCCATCATGGAGACCGCCATAGCTACCGGCCTTGCCGGCACCGAGTACGAGGATCGGATTCTTGGGTCCCAATCACCGGCATTCCAGGCAGCGGAAAATGAAGGTCGTCTCATTCCCGGCGACATTTCCAACGCCATGATCCGATCGGTCAGTGCCATCATGGAAGTAAAGTCATCGATGGGCGTGATTGTTGCTGCACCCACCGCTGGTTCCTGCGGCGCCATGCCTGGTGCCGTCCTTGCGGCTGCCAATGCTCTCAGTAAATCAAACGAAGAAAAGAACCTCGCCCTCCTTCTCGCAGGAACGATCGGCGTCTTTATCACTCTGGATGCCACTTTCGCAGCCGAAGAAGGCGGATGCATGGCCGAAACCGGATCCGGCGCCTCGATGGCCGCGGCTGCCCTGGCCTGGATGGCCGGAGGCACCAACGAACAACAAATTACCGCAGCTTCTCTCGCTCTCCAGAATTCCTTTGGCCTCGTATGCGACCCGATCGCGAACCGGGTCGAAGCTCCCTGCCTCGGTAAAAACGTGATGGCAGCCACCAATGCTCTCTCATGCGCCAACATGGCCCTCGCCGATTACGATCACCTGGTGCCCTTCGACGAAGTGGTGGTGGCCATGAACAAAGTCGCCCACCAGATCCCACGCGAACTTCGCTGCACCAATCTCGGTGGCCTTTCCACTACTCCCACCGCCGACCGCATCGCCGAAAAATTGGCCAGCAAGGCAGGCTGCGGATGTGGAGGAAAAGTGAGCTGCTAGGCTAGGATCTCCTTCACCACTTTGACCCCGCCCTCGACGCCAGTGAGGCGCATGTCGAGTCCTTGGAATTTGTAGCTGAATTTCTGGTGATCGATGCCCAACAGATGAAGCATGGTGGCATGAAGGTCATGCACCGTCACCACGTTATCAACCGCGTTATAACCAAAGTCATCGGTTGCCCCGTGAGTCACGCCACCTTTGATTCCGCCTCCAGCCATCCAAAGGGAGAATCCCTTGATGTGGTGATCCCGCCCCGGATTATTTCCACCTCCTTGTGACATCGGGGTGCGGCCAAACTCACCGCCCCAAACAACCAAGGTATCTTCGAGCATACCCCGCTGTTTGAGATCCTGCACGAGAGCCCAGCTGCCCTGATCGACCAACTTGCCGGTGGTCGCCACTCCACGCTTCACCCCGCCATGATGATCCCAGCCACGGTGATAAAGCTGAATAAACCGAACACCGCGCTCGGCCAATCGCCGCGCTAGGAGACAATTACTCGCAAAGGAGCCATCGCCTGGCTTCGCGCCATACATTTCGAGAGTCTCCTTGCTTTCGCCTTTTAGATCGACCAACTCAGGCACACTTGCCTGCATGCGAAAGGCCATTTCGTATTGGGAGATCTTGGTGGCAATCTCCGGATCATCAACTAGCCCGTTACGAATCTGGTTCAGCCCGTTCACCGCATCGATGACCTGCCGTTGATCTCCACGACCGACTCCCTTGGGATTTCCGACATAGAGAACTGGGTCTCCCTTCGAGTGAAAATGCACACCCTGGTATTTGCTGGGCAAAAACCCGCTGTGCCACTGTCGCGACGCAATCGGCTGACTCTGCCCGCCACCTACCGACGTCAAAACGACAAATCCCGGAAGGTCCTTCGTTTCACTGCCAAGACCATATTGTATCCACGACCCCATGCACGGACGGCCGGAAATCTGCGTTCCGCAGTTCATGAAAGTATGAGCAGGATCGTGGTTGATTTGCTTCGTGGTCATCGAACGCACAATCGCGATGTCGTCCGCCATCTTTCCAATAAAGGGCAACTGCGATGAAATCTCTTGGCCCGATTTCCCCTTCTTGATGAAATCCCACTGCGGCCCCAGACACTTCAGCGCCTTTCCTTGAAGCTGCGCAATCGGCTGACCTTTGGTGATCGATTCCGGCATCGGCTTACCATGCATCTTGGCGAGGGTGGGCTTATAATCGAGGGTCTCAAGATGGGACGGACCGCCCGCCATGCACAAAAAGATGACTCGCTTGGCTTTAGGTGATCCTGCCAGCTTGATCCCGCTATCGATTTCCCCCATTAGCTGACGCTGCAGAGCAAGAGCCCCGATTCCCACGGTGGCCCGATTCAAAAATGTCCTTCGGTTGGTTGCTTCAATCATCGCTTTTAGAATCGAGAGGTTGTTTCGTAGGCATTCAAAATCACTCGGCCGACCTGCCCCCAGGCGGCCGCTTCGGCAGGAGCAATTCCTTCGGCCGCGGGCCATTCTCCTGTCGACAAGAACTCACGGGCGGCCGCTTCATCCTTGTTGAACTTCTCGAGCTGTTTCTTGTAAACTGCGAGCAAAAGGTCGACCTCTTCCTTCGTTGCCGGTCGAGAAAGCGCCTCCTTCATCGCCCATTCAATCTTGGCTCGCAGTTCGCCCTTCACCGCGGCGATCCGGGCTCCAAAAACGCGCGAAGCCTCCACAAAAATGGGGTCATTCAACATTGCAAGTGCCTGCTGGGGAATGTTGGAACGTGCGCGTTCGGCCGTGCATTCCTCACGACTGGGAGCATCGAAAGCCACCATCGAGGGATGAGGGAAGGTTCGACACAAAAAGGTGTAAACAGAGCGACGATAAAGGTCGCCACCTTGGCTCTGTTTCCAGGTCTTCTTCGGGAAGTTCAAATGCTGCCAGAAGCCGGCCGGTTGGTAGGGCTTGACACTTCCCCCGCCCACGACCTGATCATTGAGCAGGCCGGAAATCTCCAAAGCGGCATCACGGACAAACTCCGCGTCGACGCGCCACCGCCCTTGCCGGGTAATCAACTCATTGGCCGGGTCCTTTTCACGCATGAAGGAGGTGACGAGAGAACTCTGACGATACACTTCAC
Source organism: Akkermansiaceae bacterium (assembly GCA_049596615.1). Lineage (GTDB taxonomy): Bacteria > Verrucomicrobiota > Verrucomicrobiia > Verrucomicrobiales > Akkermansiaceae > SW10. Next base: position 20,150 of record JBMYLT010000030.1, read on the forward strand.
TGGTCACGATCTTCTTTACCATCCTTTTCAAATCCCAGTTGTGCTCCTGAAAATCGGCCGCCAACCAGTCGAGCAATTCGGGATGGGAAGGCACCTGCCCCTGACCACCCAGATCGGTGACGTCTCCGGAAAGACCGCGCCCGAAAAACAATCGCCAGACCCGGTTCATTATCGAGCGGGCAGTCAGCGGGTTCTTTTCATCGAGGATCCAATTGGCAAGGTCCAGCCGGTTGGCCCGACGCCCTTCAACCTTCCAGATTCCCTTCTGCAAAAACTCAGGCACGGCTGGTTGGACTTCATCGCCCGAATCATCCATCCAATTTCCCCGGGGCAGAACTCGGGTCATCCTGGGAGTCGGCAAAGCCTCGGAGACCAACATCTTGCGCTTCCCGGATTCGATTTTTTTAATCTCAGCTTCCAACGCCTTCAGCGTTTCCTGTTGCGCCATGACTTCCGGACCGGATTTCACATAGTAGCTTCGCAAAACCGTCAATTGTTCCGCAGTCCGGCTGGTCGACTTAAGAGCCGCCAGGACTTCCGGCGGAGGGCCGGCCGCTCCATCAATCGCGGCCAAAGCATTGTCGGTCACTGCAACCCCGAGTCGTCCAATGGTGTGCCCCGCGTGCTGCGATTGGTAGTGTAGGACCAACTCGAGTTCTTCTCCTTTACTAAGCTCAACCGGACGATCCAGATAGAACGCTGCGCGACGGGTTCCGTTGCGGCGACCTGCCTCGTGCGCACCCACGGCCCACCCGCTAGAAGCATTGCGATCGATGGCGTGAGCCACTGGAAAACCGCTCTGTTCAAAATCAGCCTTTGCCTTGGAAATCTTCAATGCCTTTCCTTTGAACTTCAGCTCGACTCCTGTGAGCACAAAGTTGCCATTGGCACGGGAAAACCCCCCTTTGGTGAGAAAACTGGCATCCGTCAGGGCCTCCAACTTCACTGCCGCGACTTTCCCGGTGTGAGGCAAAGTCATCCGGTAGCTGGCCTTGGCCGGGTTTTTCCCTTCCTCGACTACCGTTCCGTCACCGCGCAACACAAGCTTGGTTCCCGCGGGTGTCTGAAACTTGGCAGGCCGAACCTTGCTCCACATCGGCTGCGCAACCTTTCCATTCGCCACCCACTTCTGGAAGCCCTGATCAACTTTCGCGCGGAAAGCAGCATCCTTTTGCAAAAGGGTGGCGATTTGACCGGCGGCAATCTGCTGGTGCAATTCCGTAACGCGCGCTTGCTCGGCGGCCGAGGGAACGGTCAGGTTTGGCTGACGTTTCCCAATACCACGTTCCTTGATGTCAGCAAAGAAGGCTGCCATCGAGTAGAAATCCCTGGTCGTAAAAGGGTCGTATTTGTGATCATGGCACTGGGCACATCCCAAAGTCGAACCGAGCCAGACCTCTGAAATATTTCTGACGCGGTCAGCGGCGTAAATCGCCCGATACTCTTTTTCCTGGGCCCCACCCTCCTCGGTGGTCTGGAGCAATCGATTGTATCCAGATGCAATTTTCTGCTCAAGAGTTGGATTCGGCAGGAGATCCCCAGCGAGCTGCTCGGTGGTGAACTCACTGAACGGCTTGTTTCGATTGAAGGAGTCGATGACGTAATCACGATAAGGAGAGACGTTCATCTCATTATCGCTGTGATAACCAATGGTGTCAGCGTAGCGGACCAAATCGAGCCACCATACCGCCATGCGCTCGCCATACTTTTGATCGGCAAGGAAACGATCCACCAACTTGTTCCAGGCTTGTGGTGTTTGATCTGCAAGAAACTCCTGTGTTTCTGCTGCCGTTGGAGGCACGCCTCGTAAATCCCATGAAAGTCGTTTGATCAGCGTTTCCCGTGAAGCCTGATCACTCCCCTTCACCTTCTCGGCTTCCCAGCGCCGCTTCACCAGGAAATCAATTTCCCCCTCGGCGGGTGCCTCCACCTTTTTCACATCCTGATAGGCCCAATGCTCATCATACTCCGCACCCTGCTCAATCCACTTTTTCAGAATCTCAACCTCAGCTACTGTGAGGGATTTGTGAGATTTCGGCGGAGGCATGATCTCCTTTTTCTTGTTACTGGTGATTCGCAGGTAGAGTTCTGAATCATTCACCTTGCCCGGAACAATCGCAGCATAGCCACCCAAATCCTCATAAGCCCCCTCGGGCATATCAAGCCGAAGATCGGCCTCTCTGGTCTCCGAATCAGTTCCATGACAAAAAAAGCACTTGTCCGAAAGAATCGGCCGTACTTGACGCTGAAAATCCACCTTGTTAGCCGCCCCTAAGATGGCGGCGCCACTCAAAAAAATCAATGAAGCAATCTTCACACTCATTCTACGGAGAGGTTGCCACACAATCTTAGCGACCCGAGGGAAAAATCCGGGAAATCAGTGAAAATAACACTAGCCTCCCGTGGAACGATTTCCAGTTCCCATTCTCCCAACCTTTCGCTATCTCCCGTTTATCAAGATTCGGGACGCCATCTTCACTGCCATCGACTTCGAATCGGCGGGCACTGCCAAAGGTCGCACCGATGCGCCCGTGCAAATCGGTTTAGCGACCTGGTCGAGTGAGAAGGATCTTCACGATCCGTTCGTCTCTTTTCTTCAATGTAATCAGGACATCACCTGGTCCGCCCGCAAGGTGCATGGCATCACCACCGATGACCTCCGCGAGGCACCCTCGCTTTTATCCCTCTGGCCAGTGGTGAAACGGAACCTCGCCCGTGGTCCGGTGGTGGCCCACGGACACGGGACTGAAAAGCGCTTTCTCCGGGCTTTTCCAGGCCACTCGTTTGGTCCGTGGATCGACACTCTGCAACTCGCACGCGCTGCCTGGCCCGATCACCCTTCGCACGCCCTCGGCGATCTTTGCACCAGTCTCGATCTCGACGGTTTCGCGATCCACGCCCCGGACCGAACGTGGCACGATGCCCTTTACGATGCGCTTGCCTCGCTGGCTCTTCTCAAGCACCTTGTCGTCTCATTCGAACTCGAAGACTCACCGGTCGGGGTTCTTCAAAATCCCGACATCACCCTCTGGCACCGCCGTCGACATCAATGAACACCGTCCAAGTCAGCCTAGGATCACGCTCCTATGACATCCTAGTCGCTCCCGGCCTACTCGCCGAAGCCGGCCAACATATCAAAGCGGCTGGTTTGTCCGGAAAGGCCGCAATCATCACCGATTCCAACGTCGCTCCGCATTATCTCGATCAGATGGTGTCTTCCTTATCCAATGCCGGATACGAAACCACCGCGCACATTTTTCCGGCCGGAGAAGCCGCCAAATCGATGGCGCAGGCCGATAAGATCTCGCGCGAATTGATCCGGGCGGGACACAATCGTTCGTCATTCGTGGTAGCCCTCGGCGGAGGCGTCACGGGCGACCTCGCCGGTTTTGTCGCCGCCATTTTTTATCGAGGCATCCCCTTTGTTCAAATCCCCACCACCATCGTGTCGCAAGTCGACTCAGCGGTCGGAGGAAAAACCGGTGTCAACACCCCGGAAGGCAAGAACCTCATCGGAGCCTTTCACCAGCCCCGCCTTGTCCTAACCGATCCGGACACGCTTTTCACCCTGCCCGGACGGGAATTTCGAGAAGGCTTTGCGGAAGTCATCAAGCACGCCGCGATCCGTGATTCCGGCCGAGCTCATTGCCCGAAACGTTGCGATCAAGGCTCGGATTGTCGAAGAAGATGAACAGGAAACCTCGGGCACCCGGGCCCTTCTCAACTTTGGCCACACCATCGGCCATGGCATCGAGGCTTCAGTCCCCTACGGCACGCTACTTCATGGCGAAGCCATTTCACTCGGCACCCGCGCCGCCCTCAAACTCTCGGAGGACCATGCCGGACTTCCACGGGAAGCCTCGAAACGAATCCTCGTGTTGCTGGAAAGATTCCAGCTTCCCCTCATTCTGGATGCGAAAATCTCCACCGAACTCGTGATCGAAAAGCTCCTGCGTGACAAAAAATTCGCCGGAGGTAAACGAACATTCGTGCTTCTCGACCAACCAGGTCATGCCCTGACTTGCTCCAACATTCCATTCGAGGACATCGCTCCTGCCATCGACCATCTCCGCTCATGAACCTTTTGACTTACACCGGTGGATTCGTGGACACCAACGGCTACCTCCTCGTTCGGGATGACCAATCCTGCGTCATCATTGATGCTCCGGCAGGAATCGCAGCCTTTGCGCGCGACAATGGCCTCACCCCGACCCATCTCCTTCTGACCCATCAACACTTCGACCATGTCGACGATGTGGCCGCCCTCCGTGAAAGCGGAGCCCGGGTCTGCGCCTTCCGGGAATACGCCCCCGACATCATCATGCAGGACCGGGTTCGCGAAATGGGCCTCCCGGTGGATATTCCACCCTATGTCGTCGACGAAATCCTCGAGGAAACGACGAAGCTTGAAATCGACGAATTCACCTTCGATATTGCCTACGCTCCCGGGCATTCGCCAGACTCGGTCTGCTTTCATCTTGCCTCGGAATCCTTTCTTTTCGCGGGAGATACCCTGTTCAATGGCAGTATTGGCCGCACCGACCTCCCCGGAGGTAATCACGATCAACTCCTCGACTCGATTCGCGAAAAGCTCTACATTCTCCCCGGACCAACCGCGGTTTTCCCCGGGCACGGACCTCAAACCTCCATCGACCGGGAAAAAGCCATCAACCCCTTTTGCCAGCAACCCGACTAATGACATGAATCGACTTCCCCTTTTTCTTCTAATGACCGCAGTAACTGCACTTCCTGCCTGGGGAGGTGCAAAACGCCCCGAAAAGAACCGCCTCACTTTTCACATCCAAGGCAATCAGGCCGATGGTCCCAAGATGGTCTTTCCGGTTCCAATCGGGAACAGACAAGTCTTCTTCAGTAAGACACCGGTCACCTTGAACAAGGAAATCCTGACCTTGAAGCACTTCCAGACAAAAGACAGCACCTTCGGAGCGACCTTTTCTTTCAACAAGACCGGAGCCCAACGAATCGCGGCTATCACGACCAGCGAGCGAGAAAAATGGTTGGTGGCCATGCTGAACGGCCGCCCGGTTGACCTGGTCCACATCGACAAGCCCGTGCTCGATGGCAAATTGGTAATCTGGCAAGGAATCACCCTATCTGAGATCATTCGATTCGAATACGCTATGCCTATCACTGGCGAAACTCAGGAGCAATGGAAGGAACGAATCAAAGGACACGAGCAACAACGCAAAGCGGCACAGAAAGAAATGCGGGAAGCCCAAAAAGAACGTAATCGCCGGGCCCAATGATCAAGTCCCTTGCCTTCCTCACCCTCACTCTTCCGCTCTTAGCGCAAGAGCCCTTGAAACTTGTTCTGCCGACCGACAACGATGCGCTCCTCAATGGGAAGCCCGAAGACTTTTACATGTATGTCGATCGCAATTTTGAAGAGCAGGTCTCCACACCTTGGACGGCAGGACAGTATGGCTTCGTGCGGACTCTTCGACGCACTGAAAAGGACGGTGTGATTGCGACTCGCTTCCACGAGGGAGTTGACATCAAGCCAATGAAGCGGGACCGGAACAACAATCCACTCGACGAAATCCGGGCCATCGCCGCCGGTGAGGTCGTCCACACCGCCACTAGCACAACCTACGGAAGATATCTCGTGGTCAAACACGCATGGGACTGCGGACCCTTTTACAGCCTCTACGCCCACTTGGCGCGAATCGACGTATCCATCGATGACAAAGTCGTTGCGGGCCACCCCCTCGGCGTCATGGGCTATACCGGGAAGGGACTTCCCCGCGCCCGCGCCCATCTTCACCTAGAACTCTGTATGCTCTCCACGGTGAACTTTGACGACTGGATCGGTGGCACCAATCCCCACGGGATCTACAATGGCCTCAACCTCATCGGGATCGATATCGCCTCCCTCTATCTCGCCACTCAAAGTCGCGACGACATCACCATTCCTGGCTTTCTCAAGGGAGCCCAACCCTACTTCAAAGTGGCGATCCCCCGAAAGAATGGTGAGCTCGAAATCACCGAGCGATACCCTTGGTTGAAAAGAGGAGACTACCAGGTGGAAAGTCCGTCGTGGGAGCTCTCGTTTACCGATTCCGGCATTCCTCTTGCCGTGACCCCGAGCCACCGGAAGGTCAACGAACCCACCGTCACCTTTGTGCGCACCACCCGCTCTCGACACGAATATTACACTCGAGACCGGCTGATAGGAACTGGAAGAAAAGCTAGCCTCAGCGCGAGTGGACGCAGATTCATTGCCCTCTTTACCAACAAATACACCAAGCCAAAATCAGCTCCTCCCGATCCCGATGACTCCTGAAGAAAGCCTCCAATCACTGGGTCTAGAGTTACCCGAGGTTACCACTCCTCTCGGATCTTATCTCAACGCCAGCCGCTCCGGAAACCTCCTGCATATTTCCGGAGGGCTTCCTATCATGGGAGACACCAAGTATCTCGGCAAGGTCCCGACCGAGTGCTCGGTCGAAGAAGCAAACAAGGCTGCCCGGCTCGCCATGCTGACCCGTCTCGCAGTGGTCAAGGCCGAGATTGGCTCGCTCGACAAGGTCACTCGGGTGTTGGCAGTCTCAGGTTTCGTCAACGCGGCTCCCGATTTCACAGATCATCCGCAGGTCATCAACGGCGCTTCAGATCTCCTCGTCGAGATCTTTGGTGAAATCGGAAAACACTCTCGTACCGCCGTGGGTTGCTCTTCTCTTCCTCTCGGAGTTGCCGTCGAAGTCGGCTTGGTTGTCGAGATAAAGGAGTAGCGGCAGATGGAACTCCCCGAACGTGTCAAACCGCCGCTCTCACTCGCGGAGTTCCCGGATATCATCGACGTTCGTTCGCCCCTCGAATTCACTGAAGATCATCTTCCCGGCGCCATCAACCTCCCCGTTTTGAACGATGAGGAACGCCATGAAGTGGGGCTCCTGCACACCACGAACCCCTATGAGGCCCGGCGTCTCGGAGCCACCCTGATCACCCGTAACATTCACCAACATCTCGCCACCACCTTGGCGGAAAGAGCCTATTCTTTTGCACCCCTCATCTATTGTTGGCGCGGCAATCTGCGATCCCACTCGATGGCCTTGATTTTTCGCTCCATTGGCTGGCGGGCCCGTGTTCTGGAAGGAGGCTATAAGGCGTGGCGCCGGTTTTTGATCTACGATCTGGAGCCTTCTCTCTCACGCCTTAAGGGTGGGCTTAGAATCCTCGCCGGACTCACCGGTTGCGGGAAAACTAGACTGCTACACGAACTAGAAAGACAGGGGGCACAGGTTCTCGACCTCGAAGGTCTCGCAAACCATCGGGGATCCATCCTCGGGCGCTCACTCGAATCCCCTCAACCTTCCCAAAAGCGTTTTGAAACCCTTCTCTGGGAGAAACTGCAGTCATTTGACTCCAATCGTCCGGTTTTCACCGAAGCCGAATCGAATCGGATTGGACACATTCAATGCCCGACCGCTCTCTGGAAGGAGATGGCCCACGGCAGGGTGCTTCTTGTCAAAACTCCTCTTGCCGAGCGTGCCAGCCTTTTGGCTGATGACTACCAACACTTCATCAAAGACCCTGGCTCCTTGAAAGAGACTCTCGACGGCCTTCGTCATCTCCGCGGACACGAACAGGTCGACCTTTGGTTTCAACAGATTGATCAGGAAAACTGGCCGTCATTCCTAGAGTCCATTCTGATCGATCATTACGACCAGTGCTATCGGCGACCGGGTTCCCAGGATTCTGTTTATCAGGAAGCCTCCCAGACCGTAAATATTTCCGAAGCCACCCAGGCTGGCTTCGAACAGGCCGCCGCTTTGCTTCTGACCGAGTCTGGTTAATCTTGCCTTTGCTTTCGATGATTGACGCCCACAATCACCTCCAGGATCCCCGCTTTCTGGGAGACCAGAAAACTCTAATCGCAAAGATGAAATCCGAAGGCATCACCGCCTGCGTGGTGAACGGAACTTGCGAGGAAGATTGGCCCAAAGTGTCGGAGCTGGCCAATCAACACCCTGGTTTCGTGATCCCGTCTTTTGGACTACACCCGTGGAAAGTGTCCGAGCGCTCTCCCTCCTGGTTCGAAACGCTGAGGGATTTCTTGGAAGCTCATCCCGAAGCAGGCCTTGGAGAATGCGGGCTTGATCGCTGGATGAAAAAACCGGATCTCGAAGCCCAACATTCGGTCTTTCGAGCCCAACTTGAACTGGCTCACGAGCTCGACCGACCGGCCACCATTCATTGCCTGAAAGCCTGTGGACCTCTACTCGATGAACTCAGGTCCCAACCTGCCCTTCCCCGCTTCCTTCTCCATTCCTTTGGTGGATCGATTGAAGTGGCCCGGCAGTGTCTCAAACTGGGTTCCTGGTTCTCATTCTCCGGCTATTTCCTCCACCCCAAAAAGGCCGCCACTCGGGCGGTCTTTACCCAGATTCCTCTTGAACGAATTCTCGCGGAAACCGATGCACCCGATATGGCCCCACCCTATCCGAGTCATAATCTCGGTTCTTTGAATCATCCTGCCAACCTCCGCATGATCACAGATGAGCTTGCTTCACTTTGCGAGTGTCCGGTTGACACTTTTTCCAAGAATGCCCGGGAGTTTTTTTTGGGGATTCGCGAGAGGTAAAAAATCAGGGCTTGGACCGAAGTCCAAACCCCGAAAGAAGCTGGCCCTCTCCTTTCCGAGGGAAAGTCCGCCTAGTGAGCCCGGCAGAACTCCTCGAATCGAGTGATTCCCTCGTTGAGGATATCCAGAGTTGTGCAATAGCTGATACGAACTCCCATATCGTGACCAAAAGCGACCCCCGGAACAGCAGCCACCTTGTAACGAGTGAGCAGTTTATCGCAAAGATTCACCGACTTGAGCCCTAAATCAGTGCAGTTTACGAAGAAGTAAAAGGCTCCTTTCGGTTCAACCACGCTAACATTCGGGATTGCCTTCAGGCGGGCCAGCATGAACTGGCGTCGAACATCATATTCGCCGCGAAGGTTCTCGATGAATGGGCCAGATGCCTCATCCTGCAAAGCGGCCAACGCACCGTATTGCGCAAAAGTGGTGGCATTGGAGCTGGTGTGCCCCTGAATAGTGGAAAGCGCCTTGGCGATCGGACCGGGGGCGGCCGTGTAACCCACCCGCCATCCGGTCATGGAGTGTGATTTCGAAAATCCGTTAACGGTGATGGTGAGATTGCAGGCCTCTTCACTTACCGAAGCGACACTTACGTGTTCCTGATCACCGTAGACGAGGTGCTCGTAGATTTCGTCAGCGAGGATGATGATGTCCTCATACGAAGCAACCTCCACAATGGCCTTGATTTCCTCCCGAGAGTATACCGAACCAGTAGGGTTTCCCGGAGTATTAAGAATGATCATCTTGGTGCGCGGGGACATGGCTTCCTCGAACTCGTCGGCGGTGATCTTCCACTTGTTACTCTCCTTGGTGTCGACGAGAACCGGAACACCACCCGCGAGTTTCACCATTTCTGGATAGCTCACCCAGTAAGGCGAAGGAATGATGACTTCGTCGCCCTCTTCAACCACCGAAAGAATGGCATTGAAGCAGGCCTGTTTTGCCCCGGAGGTGAGGCAGATTTGGTTGGGCTCGTAAGTCACCTTGTTGTCATCGGCGAGCTTTTTGGAAAGCGCTTCCCGTAGCTCGGGAATCCCGGCGGCCGGAGTGTATTTCGTTTTCCCCTCCGCCAACGCGGTGTAGGCAGCCTGTTTGATGAAGTCTGGGGTGTCGCAATCCGGCTCGCCCCCAGCAAGACCGTAAACTTCCTCGCCTGCCGCCCGGAGAGCCTTGGCTTGGTTGGTCACTGAAAGCGTGAGTGACGGGGTGACTGAAGTGACGCGTTTCGAAAGGCTTTCCATGATGATGTATTATTTAAATTGACCCAAAAAACCGGGAAAAAACATCTGAGATCGCGGACAGCGCATTCCCCCCGGGGAGCGGGGTTGTTCTGCACCTCGACTGCATTCCATGCAAGGGAAATGCGGTTTCCCGAGCTTTATTTTTTATTCTTTTCCCCTCACGGCCGCTCTCGAACGGAACAAGGCGGTCACCCACTTGCCCATCACCTTCTCTTCCAAGCAAGAAAACCTGCAGTTCGCGGCCTGTTCTCGGACCTGGGGCCATTGATCGAAAAGGATGCCCGAGAGGATGAGGCGTCCATCGTCCTCCACCCAACTCGCAATTCGCGGAAGTGCTTCAATCAGGACCGAGGAAAAGAGGTTTGCCGCGACGAGATCGAATTTCCTAGGACTCTCCCATCGGAAGACATCTTCTTCGAAGAGTTCGATTCCTTCCACTCTGTTTCGCTTAAGGTTCAGTTCCGCCACCTCAACCGCCTTCCCATCAAAATCAAAGGCTGTCACGTGGTCGGCCCCAAGCATCTTGCCGGCGATCGCAAGAACCCCGCTACCCGTCCCCAAGTCAAGGAAGCTCCATCCATCTCCCAGGTTTTCCACTTGATCGACCAAAAAACGTAGACAGGTCGCAGTCGTCGGGTGATCCCCGGTCCCAAAGGCCATTTCCGGAGGGACAACGATCACGTGTCGGCCAGGAAAAGTCTCGGGGGGCACTTCCACCTGTGAGATAATGACCCTGTCACGAATCATTAAGGGCTCTGCCTTGGGAGCACTCATTGCAACCCAGTTTCGGCTCTTTAACTCCCTCACTGATCCCCCAAATTGCTTACGAATTGCTTCAGCCTCGGCCTCATTTTCACAGTAAACCTCAACACGAACGGATTTTCCGCCCTTGATTTCGGTAATGACTGAATTCGGGTTCCCATAGAACCGCTCTTCCCAGGCATCGGCCCACTTCACCGCTGATAACTTAGACCATTTCCACACAAGGATGGCATATCGCCCCCCACACCCTGTGGCAAGGTCAAGAAAAGAAGATCAGCTCACAAACCGATGAGGACAGGCCGGGCATTCCGACCGATGGGAAGCCAAAAACCCCTTCCAATCAGCCAGTTTCGCAGCATCCCGTGGATTTCCCCGGGCTGCAATGCGTTGGTGGCGCACTTCGTCTTCGGCCCAAACATAGATAATCTCCGGAACGATCTCAAAACGCGCAAACAGGTGGAGATGCCAATTGGGATCTCGAATCTCCGAAGTAAATGGCCCAACGAGAATCACATCACAATGGGGAAGATTCGCGGCCGCAACTTGATAAAGGCACTCGTAAACCGGATCCCGAAAGGCCTCCCGAAAAGCCGGGGAATCACGGTCGTCCGGATCAAGTTCACCCAATGCCATTCCGGCCCGAACCACTGGCTCGGTGACGGTATCACTGTCCAAGAGACACGCACCGGTCTCTCGAGCCAGTTTTCTTCCGTAGGTGCTTTTCCCCGCCCCTGCAGGTCCGCAGATCACCACCAAACGGGCCATCAGTATTTTCCGTCTTTTTTGCCAGCTCCGGTTACGACAAACTTTTTCACGGTCTCGAAGGCGTGTTTTCGCCCAGCTTCAACATCGTAGGCGTCGTTGCTATTTTCGACTTTCATCGCATATCCGAAGTGATGTTGGTAAAGCTTCTTGTCGTCGAACTCAGGCTTGAGGGAGAATGTCTCATTATTTTCAAAAACCTCGGCCCACGCTTTGCGGACTTCTCCCCAATAAGCTCCGGTCTTTTTCCAAGCGACTTCGGCGGGTTTCAGTGTTGGCGAAGTGATCCGCTCGTAACGATTCACTCCGTATTCCTGAGCGAGGACCGTATTCCGCCCCTTTTTCCCAAGCTTTAGCTTTTGATTTTGCTGGGTGTGAACCCATCCCGAGGCGGTAATGGCGATCTCATGGGTTCCCTGCAAGACATCGTAGTCATCTCGCACCGAAAATTCCCGCCGCGGCAAGGGGCGCCAGCTTGACTCACTCCGCCAAACAGACATCCCGTTACCATGATTCCACTCCCCAACCACTTCGTAGCGCGGTGAGTCGTCCACCTGATAAACGGACTGAGTCCACTTTCCACTGACCTCCTCAGGCTTTCTGGTCTCGCGAGTCCAAGTTAATTTTCCCCGGAAAGTATGCAGATCGGTATCTTCATATTTCCAATCCTGACGCCAATGCTTCATCACCATCGGCCCGGATTCCTTGCCGTCCTTGTCCTTAAAATACATCACCAGGGTGTGCTGCAGACTGATGAACTCAGGCTCCTCCGCGATGACCTGAACGTGCTCGGTTCCCCATGAAAAATAGGGCTTTTGTGGCTTGTAACCCTCCGTGAAACCCATGGTTTCGATAAAATCAAAACTAACCCGGTAGCTCCCGGCGAGTGCAAGGATGGCCCTGCGGTCCCGCTCGATCGAAAGCGGAACCTCTTCCACATAAAGCTTCTCCCAAGCACGACCTGGTGATTTATCGAGGACCACTTCAGTTCCCTTGGTCGTTCCACCGCGGGGCTGCATCTTCTCTACCTCGGTGAAAGGCCACGCAAAGACATGACCCCGAACGACTTTTTTCTCATCGTCTGCTTGGGCCCAGGACAAGCCGCAGACCGTCAAAATCACTGCTTTTTTCATCATCAGATTGTCTCGTAGATCTTTCTAATTGCAACCCGGCAAGGCAATCTAACTCTAAGCTAGAACCTTTTCCATCCAGGCCAGCACCCTCTCGCGATATTGCCCGTCGTTCATCCATAGAGCCCTAGTATGTCCGCCATCCGGGATCCGAAAAATCGTTTTGGGCTCCTTTGCCTTCTTGAAGAGAAGCTCGCCTTGTTCCAACGGCACGGTCCGATCCTTGTCACCATGAACAATCAAAAGAGGCACAGGGGAAATCTTTTCTACGAGATCCCGCGGGGAATGATCGTCGGTGACCAGATCAGCCCCAGTTTGTCCGGCAAATTTTCGCGCCATATCTTCGTATGACGCAAATCCGGCAAACGAGATCACTCCGCGCACTCCCGGGATCATCCTCTCTCCCAACCCAGCCAGGGATTTGGCTCCTCCCAGACTATGCCCATAGGAAATGATCTTCTTCCCATCGACGTCTTTCCTACTTTTGGCGTAGTTGATCGCGGCCCGGGTGTCTTCGATTAAACCCTTCCGCTTGATATCACCACCCGATTTCCCGTAGCCCCGATAATCATACATCAGCACTTGATAGCCCGCCTTCACCATCCAAGTGACAAAGGGCAGGTGATACCCCATCGACCCAGCATTCCCGTGATGAAAGACGACCGTTCCCTTGATCGTGGAACCATTCTTGGGCTTCAGGAACCAACCGTGCAGATTGGTTTTGTCCTCAGATTCAAAATTGACGTCATCAAAGAGAACTCCAAATTTTGTGGGCAGATCCGGCGCGGTCTTGGTCGGGAAGTAAAATAGGCGATCCCCCCCGTTTTTTCCCATCAGCTTTTCAAGCACGCTCGTGAGGCCTTCTTCGGCCTTCGGTTCCTGCGCCCAAAGTCCTCCGGCAAATAACAAAAGTACTGCTAAAGTTTTCATATTAACCGAACACTATCAGAACTCCACGGGAAATCCAGAGCGGCATTGTCACCAAAGCCACCACCGAGGTGACAATCACCACCTGCACCGCCACCCCAGGACTACCCCCATAGTGTCTTGCCAAGATGATGGGAGTCACCGCCGCTGGCATGGAGGCTTGGACCACCAAAACCTGCTTGAGTTCCGTAACTATCGGCAGTGAATTCGCGACAAGAATAAACACCATCGGCATCAAAACGATTCTGATGAGGAGCGAGCCAGTCGCGATCTTGGGGGAAATTTTCTCTTTTCCAATCAGGTCATACATCGTTGCACCGATCACCATCAACCCCATCGGAAACGCACAAGCCCCAAGCCAGAACATGCCCTGACGCACACTCCCGCCCAGAACTCCCCCGCCCGATGCCTCAAAGAAGCCTGATAATCCGGTGGTCGAAAGCAAGACCCCCACCACAACGGCAACCGTCGGCCCATTCACAATCGCTTTCGGATTTCCAAAAAACGAACCGGTCATAATCATCACCCCAAATACCCACAAGGCAATGTCAACACCAAGGCTGTGCACGAACAAGACCCCTAATACTTCGTCATTACCATTTTGCCGGACAAAGAGCTCGGTTAGCAAAGGCACCGCGATATAACCAAAATTCTGGGTTCCTGCGGTGACACAAAAGGTCCGCCGGCCCGTCCCCGCCTTTAATCCCATCAGTCTTCCAAACCCGAAAGCAAGCAACATCCCCGACATCACCAACCCGAAGCCCATGCCGACACCAGAAAACAAAACCTCCGGTTGTTGAACCAGCGAATTTCCCAACACCTTGTCCAAAATCAAGCAAGGGTAGAGACAATGAATGATCATTTTTAGCATTCCTCGCTCCATTTCGGGAGTGACCACCTTGAAGACCCGCATCGCAAAACCAACCCCGACCATCAAATAGACCGGAAGAATTGCCTGCAAAATCACCCAAAAACTCACGGTCCTTTCTTGCCTTCCCAAAAGACGGTCTGCAAGCACGACCCGCCAAAGGATACCCGATTTTAACAAGCTGATCACAACCGATGGCAATCAGTGCCCTATTGCCATGGCTGGGCGCGCGAGTCCGGCCTTGCTAACTCCTTTCCCATTCCCCGAAACGACGGAACTTCTCATAGCGTCGTTTTTTGAGGTCAGCCACCGAGAGCTTCAGCAGGTCATCCAGTTGGGCAGAAACCGCGTCGCGCAGCGCATCAGCTGCCGCATCGGGATCATGGTGGGCTCCTCCAGGTACTTCCTTGATCACCTCGTCAATCAGGCCGAACTTTACAAGATCAGGAGCGGTAATCTTCATTGCTTCCGCCGCCTCGGGCGCATGCTTGCGGTGTTTCCAGAGAATGGCCGCACACCCTTCCGGGCTGATGACGGAATAGTAGGCGTTTTCCATCATGAGAACCGAATCTGCAACCCCGATCCCCAGCGCACCTCCGGATCCCCCTTCTCCCAAAACTACTGCCACCATGGGAACATCGAGAGTCATCATCTCCCGGAGGTTCCGGGCAATCGATTCGGCAATATTTCGTTCTTCGGCCCCGATTCCGGGATAAGCTCCCGGAGTGTCGATCAGGGTCACGATCGGGAGGGAAAACTTTTTTGCCATTTCCATCATCCGGAGGGCCTTGCGATAACCTTCCGGGTGAGCACTACCAAAGTTTCGTTTGAGGTTCTCCTTGAGATCTCTTCCTTTCTGATGGCCAATCACCACACACTTGCGACCATTGAGGGTCGCAAAGCCCCCGGGCATGGCATGGTCGTCCCCGACCAATCGGTCACCGTGAAGTTCGGTGAAGCCGGTGAAGGCGCGGGCGATATAGTCGAGCATATAGGGCCGTTTTGA
>JBMYLT010000031.1:0-35089 GCA_049596615.1 Akkermansiaceae bacterium
AGTAGAGATTTGGCCCCGAACCGCCAGAGGGGAAGTTAGGGAGGGGGAGGAAAAAACAAGGATTGGCCAAGGAAAGCAACTCTAAACCACCGGATTTGGAGCGGAAACAAGCCTTAGCGTGCCGAAGCGGTGTATCGGGCCACAAAATCGCGCTGAAACTCGCGGAATCGACCCGCTGCGATCGCCTCGCGAGACTGCTTCATCAATTGGAGGTAGAAATGGAGATTGTGGAAAGAGAGGACGCGTTGCGCGATGATTTCTCCGGCCCGGAAGCTGTGGCGAAGGAAGGCACGGGAGAATCGGGCAACGTGCGGATGAGCGTCGGGTGCCAGGGGCAAGGAATCGAACTCGAATTCTTTGTTTTTAATATGGATTGGGCCATCGGGGGTGAAGGCCTGTCCGTGGCGGGCACAGCGGGTGGGGTGCACGCAGTCGAACATGTCGACCCCTTGGCTGATCATTTCTAGGAGCTGAGTTGGAGTGCCCAGCCCCATGGCATAGCGGGGTTTATCGATTGGTAGAAATGGCTCGGCATTTCTGATCGCCGCAAACATCTCTTCCTCAGGCTCACCCACCGAAACACCCCCGATGGCATATCCGTCGAAATCGAGATCGAACAACTCCCGGGCCGAGCGCTCGCGAAGATCGGGATAGACACTGCCTTGGACGATCCCAAAGTGGAGTTGTCTTCCGGTCCCGCTTTGCGGCCGGTTTTGTTCGACCCAAGTCCGGCAACGCTTGGCCCAACGGGTGGTGAGATCGGTGGACTCTTCGGCGTAGGATCGTTCACAAGGGTAAGGTGGGCACTCATCGAAGAGCATGGCGATGTCTGAACCGAAGATTCCCTGAATCTCCATGCTCTTCTCCGGACTGAGCATCATGCGGGTGCCATCGAGATGACTTTGAAATTGGACGCCTTCCTCAGTGATTCTGCGGATTTTGGAGAGTGACCAGACCTGAAAGCCACCTGAATCGGTGAGCATGGGACCATCCCAGGTGGTGAAGGCATGAAGTCCGCCTAGCTCGCCAATCACCTCGATGCCCGGGCGGAGCCAGAGATGGTAGGTGTTCCCGAGAATGATCTGGGCGTCCATGGTCTGGAGGTCCTCGGGATGTAGGGTTTTGACCGAACCTTGGGTACCCACCGGCATGAAGATTGGGGTCTCAATGATCCCGTGGGGCGTTGTGAGGCGGCCGCAGCGAGCTTTGCATTCAGGATCTGTATAGAGGAGTTCGAACATAGCTTTTTGCTGGAGCGGGAGTAGGCGATCCGACGCGGTTTGGAAATTCAATTCATGTTCGCCCTAATCACAAACAATTTGGTGTGGCTTGCGTCGACTCGAATTTCTGTCTAACTGATTGGTATGTCCGAACATCAGGATAATCCGTATGCGGCGCCAACGACTGAAGCTGACCAAGCCGCCACCGTGGGTGGAGTTGGTCCGCACAATTATGCCACACTTGGCCAACGCTTTGCCGGGGCGTTGATTGACGGATTGATAATGATTCCAGTGTTCGTCGTCTTGGTCCTCTTGCTTCTCGGGGTGCTGGTGGCGGACCCGGTGGAAGGGAGTGGAGTCCAAAAAACTCTTAACCAGCTGGCGGCCCTCGACTTTGTGGGCGGTCTTGTTTTTGGGATTCTGGGGATGGGGCTCTACATCGCCATCCAATGGAAGTTTTGGAAGTCGACCTCTCAGAGTATCGGGAAGATGGTAATGAAGACCCAGATCGTGAACCTTGATGGAACTCCTGCCGCTGTGAAGACGATCGCTTTCAAGCGGTACGGAATTCTGGCGCTTTTAGGAATCGTGATTCCAAATACCAATATCACAAGTCTCATCTCGTTGATCGATGCCCTCCTAATTTTCCGGGGAGATCGCAACTGCCTGCACGATGATATCGCGCAAACCCGGGTGATCATTTATCGCGCCAAATGAGCGGCTCCTTTTTGAAAACTCCTTCTAAAATTATTGCGGTTGGCCAGAACTATGCTGCCCATGCCCGTGAACTTGGGAATCCCATTCCCAAGGAGCCCGTTCTTTTTCAAAAGGCCGCTAGCAGTTGGTCTGGACCGTTTGATCCGGTGGAGCTTCCGCCTGGAGCGCAGAAGCTCGACTACGAAGTAGAGTTGGGAGTTGTCATCGGGATGCGTGCCAAGCGGGTGAGCGAGAAGGACGCGATGAATTACGTTAAAGGATACCTCGTCGTCTGCGATTACTCGGAGCGTTCGTGGCAAAAGGAACGCGGAGGTCAGTTCACCAAAGGGAAAAGCCACGATAGTTTTTGTCCCGCTGGTCCGAGGCTGGTTCCTCGTGATGATATTTCTGATCCGCAAAAATTGAAAATCTGGTCTAAAATAAACGGTGAGATCCGTCAGGACAGTTCTACGAGCGATATGATTTTCAGCGTGTGGGAGCTGGTCAGCTACATTTCCCATTTCATGACCCTGTTACCTGGCGATGTTATTGCGACCGGAACACCCGGAGGCGTGGGCGCCGGGATGTCACCTCCGAAATATTTGAAAGTGGGGGATGTGGTCGAGCTCGGAATCGAGGGAGTGGGTGAGATCCGGCAGGAAATCGTCGCTCCTCAATGAGCACCTCTGTTTAGGTGTCTCCCGTGCTTGCGATGATTGAACCGCCTTCAAAAGGAGGCTCATTTCGATTGGATTGAGCTTCTCAGTTTACGATCCTAAAACGGTAGTAGAGCGTCGGTCCGTCAAAGGCTGCAGTCCAGGTTTGCAGGTCAACAGCCGGGGAGGACCCCGGGATCCGTTGGGTCGCTTGCAGGGTCGCGGTGGGAGAGTCGATCCAGTTCACCAGATCAGTGGATTGCTGGAGTGTGAGAGTGGCATTGATGCCGACCCGTCTTCTCACTGAGGCAATGAAAAGTGATGAGGTGGTGTCAAAGGTGGTCGCTGCAGCAAGGTCATCAAAGGTCACGGGACTCCCGCCAAAGAAAAATTCCTCAAGGATGGTCCAGCCATCACCTTCGGGGTCGGCATCGTCTGCTGGATTTCCGAAAGACTGTTTCCAAGTGGCGTATTCAATGGAATCGTCGCTACCGGGAGTTCCACCGGCTTGAATGCTGGCTTGCCAGCTGAAAGCAAGATCGTGGTCGGGATTGCTTTCAGGAAGAATTAACACCAGTGAGTAGTCATCACCGTCGGGTTCGGATGGCCAGGGAGCTTCGTCACTATAGGTGAAGGCGCGAATAATGGTGCTGTCTGGCCGTGAGAGTTCAATACGTTCTCCACCGTTGGCAAGGCCGCCGGAATAGGTGCCGGCAATGTTGGCCGAGGTTCCATATCGAGCCTCGAAGGCGGCTTGGTCGGCGACCACAACTATCCGCTGGTTCGGAGCAAGGGTCGTGCCAGGAGAGAAGGTGAAAGTGATGCCGTCGGTGAAACTCGTGCCGGTGAGATCAAGGGTGACAGAAGGATCGATGTTCAAGAGTTCTAGATACTCGGTTGATTCAAGCTTACCAGGTTCATTGTAGTAGATTTCCGAGACAACCAGATTGGAGTCATCGGGCAGGGCAATGCCACCGGTTTGTGTGATGGTGATGGTGTCGGTTCCGATCAGGTTTCCGAGGTGATCGTAGGCTTCCAATTCGACAAGATTGGCTCCGGAGGTGAGGGGGAGATCGATGTTCCAAGTGGTATTATTGCTCCAATTGAGGGGCAGGGGAAGGGAGGAAGAGGAAAGGCGGATTTCGTTCACATCGAACCATCCCTGACCTTGCAGTTGGACTGGGCTGTTGTTGGTGGAGAAGTTGTTGCCTCCATTTGTTGTGATCGCAAAAGTCACCGGGCCGGACTGGCTGTTCAATTGGCTCAACACGGAATTTGACCGGGAGTTGATGTAGCTGAGATCGTCGCTAAACACATTACCACCCGGAACGCATTCGTCGAAATGAGTCGTCCATGGTGCCATCCAGGAGGAATTGAAGACGTTCGTGCAAATGTCGTAGAGATGGGAAAGGTAGGCGCGGCGATAGGCCGGGTTGGCCGAAACAATCCGATTCAGTTCGGAGTTTTCAAAGATGTTCCGGTTGGTATTGAAGGCAAAGTCGTTGTCGTGGGGGAAGTAAAGAAGCTTGCCGTCCGGGCGACCGTAGAACTGGCCGTTGTGATTGGCGTTTGAGAAGAAGGAATCACCCGCTCCGAATGCACATGAGTAGGCAAGAGCGCGAAGCCACTGATCGACATCGAGAGTGTCAGCAACCTGCGCATTGAAGCTTGCGGTGGGCTCGCTGAAGAGTTTTCCCAACCGCATCGCAGGGTCGTAGTCGTCATATTCTTGGTTGTTCTTGATGAGATAAATCCAGCGATAGTCTTCAGGATTGTCTCCCATGTCATTGACATCGCGCCCCACAACCCGATCAGGTTGTGGCACCTTGAAACCTCCTCCGTCCGTGGTGATGGGATAATAGATTAGCTCGTATTCGTAAACCGTGCCATCGTCGCCGTCTTCAAATTGATCTTCAAGAAAGACCGATCCAAACCGAGCCATCTGGAGAATGGCGGCACTGGTATGAACCGGATTGGGTGAAATAACATAGCAAAGATCGTTGTGTTCCCCGGGAATGCCGCCCGACGAGGTGGCTGCGAGATCGAAAAGAATCTCCCGTTGACCGACCACCTGCCCCTCGGATCGATCGATGGCGACGGTGCGGTGGACGTTGCGAAAAAGCTGGTCCTTCGGAAAACCGAGGTTGAAACCAATGCGGCTGTTTTGAGTGCGGGCCCGTTGGGAACCCTTCACGCGAACGCCTGCGTTGTAATAGATACGGCTTTCCTGGTCGATTACCGTGCAGCGGAGGCGGCCATTACCCATCACATGGCGGGGAGTGAACATGAAGGCCTGGTCAGCAGGATCCATGATGATCCGGATGTTGTTGATGCAGGTGGTGGCGGCGCGATTATCCTCCACTTCATACATTGCGCGGGATTCGGGACCGTCGCGGGGAACGACACTGGAGATACCCAGGGAATCCGTAGCAGTGACGTAAAACTGGACCACCTGTCCTGCTGCTTGCCCGGGAATATTGGCCGACCAAATATCATTCGAACCAACCATCGCAACCGTGGAGAAGGCGCCTCCCTCGACGCGGTAGTGAAGAGTGGCGGATGCGACTCCATCGGGATCGCTGAGCTCTAAGCTGATGGCGGTAGATTCCCCGGCTGCAGGAACAACCGGGAAGTGTGTGAGGCTTTGCGAGGTTGGTCCTGCGTTGGCGAGTAAAGTGGAGTTTGGCTGTCCCGGGGTACCAATGATTAAAGGGCGCTCGAGTCG
Organism: Akkermansiaceae bacterium; assembly: GCA_049596615.1. Lineage (GTDB taxonomy): Bacteria > Verrucomicrobiota > Verrucomicrobiia > Verrucomicrobiales > Akkermansiaceae > SW10. The sequence continues at coordinate 5,298 of JBMYLT010000031.1, forward strand.
GAAGGTGTGTGGAATGCGATTAAAGTAGAGCCGAGTGTGCACGAGATGGTTTCCGCTCAGCCAACGGGCCCGAAAAGAGATTTCATATTCCCGCCCGTTGACGACTGATTCTCCATTACGGAGGGTCGTTTCCAGATGGTTGTGCATGTGGCCGATCGAGCCCGTGGCCCGGAGATAAAGCACATTGTTTCCGGGATTGGACGGATCGGGAATAATTGAGACTTCTCGGTGGCTTCCGAGTGCGCGCCAGGAATCAAGGTTGCCTGACTCGAAAGTGCCGTCGGTGATAAATGGGACGGCGGCCCCATCAGGGTTTTCGGTGACCGTGAGGTCGTCGATGAGGACCTCACCCTCTTCTAGGAGCCCAAGAATAAACTCGCGCCATTGCGTGTCAGGACCAACGGTGCTAGCGGATGCGGTAGTTCGGAAGGTGTAGGTTTGCCAGGAAGTACGAGAAACTTCGCTACTAGCCGACCAAGCGCCGGGAAGGGAATTATCGGCATCGGGATCGGTCAGTTCGAGGGTGGATCCACTGGCATCGGGCTTTGATGGCCAGCGACCTCCATCATAATACCGCAAAGAATCTGCAGGATTATTAAACGAGTCGCGCAAGGTCACGGTTTCCCCGTTTCGGGATAGTGATCCATTGTAAGGGCCAAGCGGGGCGAGGCCAGGGTGCGAAGAGGAAAGGGCACCCGGGTCTTTTGCAATCACGAGATATTCGCCCGACGCGATCGTAGTGTTGTCTGCAAAGGTATAGTCGATTCCATCTCCGAAACTCCATCCTGTGAGATCGACCTGAGAGGGGCCGCGGTTGTAGATTTCGATCCATTGTTCTTCTCCCGGTCTTGCCGGAACGGCAGGGATGCCGGGGTCAGTGGTGAATTCCGCATCGACTGCGAGATTGAATGTAATATCCGAGCTGTTCAGCGCGGCCTGATGAACTTCAACCGAGATCCGGTTGTTCCCCTCGGCTGCGATGCCCTGCGGAATTGAGACGGAGTTAGGGCCGACAAAGACCGCGTCCCCGACACCATCATTAGCAAAGGTAGAAGCGTTGGTGGGGGCGGTAGGCATATTGATGCGATCGATCTCGACTCCGTTGAGATAAATCACCGCTCCATCGTCGATAAGATGAGTGAGGGAAAGCGAAGTGAGCGAAGAAGCCTGATCGGAGGTGAGCGTGAAATCAGTTTCAAAGTAGTAGGTGACGACCCGCGGAAAGTTGTTGGAAGGAACAGTGAGCAGGGTGGCAATGGGAGTTCCCAATCCGATGTCATAAGCGATGGTGGCGGGTCCGGATTGCCAGTTGCCTCCGACAGGATGAGTCACTGAGGCCCAGCTGGCCCCGAGGTCGCTCCCGCTTTCGTTGTAGCGCCAGGTGGCGGAAGCAGAAACAAGGGGGACGGTTTCGATGGTCGGAGGGATTCCCGGGGAGGGATCGGAAAAGGGGGGGTTGTAACAGATTTCGTTGATGACAATGTTGTCCTCGAAAGAAAAAGCGTTGGCGGAGCCGGGTGTGGGTGAAGAGGGAAAGAGCCACCAACCGGGGTAGTTCGTGCTACTGCCCCGAAGCCGATTGGTGACCCGTCGGGCATCAGACACCGATCCACTTCCAGGAGGGAAAAGGAAAAACTTGTCGTTGTCCGCTGGTAATTGCCCGAGCTGGGCTTGATTGATGACGAGGAAATCTCCCGGATTGAGGGTGGTGTCAGGGAGAGGAACAGTTGCGGGAGTGCTGCCGCTGATTTCAAGGGTGTATCCCGAAGTGCTTATGGGAAAAGCAGTAGGATTTTGAATCTCGACAAAAAACGAGGGATCAAGAGCCGGGGAAACCTCTGAGAACATAAGTCCCACGGAGCTCGCAGGGTCCGGGGGAAGTTCCGTGCCTTCGAGGCTCGAAGCAAAAGCTGTGGTGGAATTGCCGGATGACGAATGGAGGGAAACCGCGAGAACGTTATTACCGTTCACGAGGGCAGTGGCTGGCAGGGTGAGGATCCCGATTGATGAAGGAGTGGGATGATCGGAAAGTGCCGAGGTCGTGTGAGTGATGGTCCCGGCAGGAAGGTTTTCACGATGGATCTCCACCCCGTTGAGGTAGAAGACCGCGCCATCAGAGAACCGGGCATCGAGGCGAATGCTAGTGTTGGCGGGATTTCCATTAAAGTTGAACTCCTGCCGGTAATAGCTGGTGTTGGCACTTGCCGAAGTTTCCGTGTTGACCGTCGTGCCAGGGTAGGCTGTGTCGAGACCGTAGCGGTTCTCGAGATAGGATCCGACCGCCTCGAGTTCAGCACCGGACAACTCCTCATTATAGATGAGAAGTTCGGCGATATCACCATTAAAGCCTCCTGAGGGGTTTGTGGCGTGACGTCCGATGTTAATTGGGTCAGGGGTAAGGGCTGCTCCGCTGTCCGGATCGGTGGATTCGAGGACACCATCGATCCACATTTCGAATTGGTTCGAACTCGTGTTTCGACGGATTGCCACGATCTGGAAGTTACTTGTTGAGATGGGTGAACTGGAAACCGGCCCCCCCAGACCGGAGCCATTGTTGTAGCGTTTTTGGAGCCCAAAGCGCCCTCCATCCGCCTTGAGTGATGTTAGTGGATTGCCACCTCCGGTAAGAGAACGATCCCAAAGGTAAGGCCCCGAACCAGTGGTCACTCCGCCACCCGTAGGCGGAGCATTGGCTCGAACAACGGCAATGTAAACAAAGCCAGAGGAAGGGGCGATGCCGGGGCTGAGAGAAGTACGAAGTTCATCGTTTCCATCGAAACGAACTGCTGGTTCTCCCGATGGGGTGACGTTGCTTCGGTAGGTGGGATCGCCTCCGGCGGTAGCGTTTTGACTTTGGCCGTCTCCCGTCGCGGTGTCGCTCCAGTTGGTCACAATTTGTCCGTTGTTTAAGCCGAGGTCCGAAGCTCGAAAACGCTCGACCAGATGATCGGTAACGGTGAGGACCGCTGGTCCGGAAGTCGAGTTCCCAAACAAACCGGAACCGGAGTCCCAGGAAGCATCATTAAAGCTGGCGGTGTTCCAGGTCGAGGGGGGAGCCGAGGTGGAATCAAAGTAAGTCCAGGTGGCGTCGCTTGGAACGAAGTTACGCAGAATAGGCTGGTTCGTGACCGGAAAGTTCACTGCACCGGGAGTCCCTCCGACTTGATCGCTCCTAGACCACGAGGCTGATTTTCCGGAGAGATGCTGTCCTTCAATCTTTGCGAGAGTCACTCCGGAGCCATCCGGAGCGACCGGCCACTTTCCGGAATCTTGGTAATCGATTCGGTCCATAAGACGGTCCGACCGATTGTAGAGTTCAATCTGTTCGCCTCCATTTGACAGGGAGTTGGGGTAGGGGCCAAGAGCATTGAGTCCGGCAAGCGAAGGGTTCGACGGGTCTTTGGCAATCAAAATGAACCCTTGCCCGGGGATGACCGTACCTTCCGGAAAGGTATAGTCGATACCGGCTGCAAAACGCCAGCCGGACAGGTCGACATTAATCGACATTTGGTTGTGTAGCTCAATCCATTCTCCGGATTCATCGTTTCCGGCGGGGTTGTAATGAAGTTCGTTGAAAGTCACCACGCTTTCCACGGCAATCAGCGGGGTGGTGAAAAGGAAGAAGAGTGTTCTAAGATCCATGGAAGTGTCTGTGCCAAAACGACCTCGTATCGAGGTCGTTTAAGAAAATCGTAAAGTGAAGAGGGCGCAATCTGATTATTCCTCGAGTCGGTAAAACTCTTTGAAATCAGAAGCTTCGCTGGACGGAACGATCGCTTGTCCGTCTCCGTTGATGTCTGTTGTGGCAAATAGCGGGAGATCGAGAGGAGAGAAAGCTCCGTCGAGGGTCGATGACTTGGTGACCTGATAGCTTGTTTCCGGTTTTCCTCGAAAGGCAATCACGAATTGACCGCTTGTGGTAATGGCGGTGTTGGTGATCATCAATGGGGATTCGACTGAAGTGCTGACTTCGTTGGTGAGAGCATACATGTGGAAACTTCCGCTCGGATTGACGGCACAGTCAGGCACATTGGCATCGATGATCAGGTCTGTGCCTTCGGCTGTGTAGTTGAAGTTCAGCAAGATCGTCTGTTGTTGATCGGGAATCCCGAGGACACTCCCAAGGCGATCCTCGGGAAAGGCGAAATAGGGCTGAATCACTTGGTCACCATTCGTGAAGATAAGGTCGATCGGGCGGCCTGAATCGGTCAGGGTCCAAGGACGGAGATAGAAGCGAAGATCGTAGTTTTGTCCTGGCGTGAGATTGGACAGAGTGAATTGTTGCCTGCTTCCCGGACCAGCCCCGCTGCCTGAATAAGTGAAGGAGTTCAGGAGGGTGAAGAGTTGAGGAATGGCCGCGGTATCGGGGGCCCATTGGGCGGAGTTCGCGTTAATTTCGCTTTTGGTGTTTCCGAAAGTATCCCAGTTAAAGTTCACCGGGGTGATGGTGGGTTCGAGAGCTTCGAAAAAGACCCCATTGACGGTTCCGGCTTCACCGCCGCTGATTGCGTGGGTGTAGGTTTTGTCCAAACTGATTTCGGAATCCAGATCAGTGGTAATTTGCTGAACGGTCACTTGGGTCGAAGCTGGAGCTGGAATCTCAAGACCATTCAACGGATCAGAGTTATTACTGACTTCGTGACCATCTCTCGCTCCATCGCCATCGGTGTCGCAGTTGAGAGGGCTGGATCCGGTGTCACTGCCATCCACAAAGGTGCCGGAGTTGCTCTCAATAAAGTCATCGAGTCCGTCGTCATCCGTATCTGGACTTCCTGGATCAGTAACCAGACGGGGAGGAGAGGGAAGAATCTCTTCGTCGTCATCGAGTCCGTCGCTATCACCGTCTCCGCTAGTTGGATCAATGTCAGGATAGGTTCCAACAACAAGGGATGAAGTTCCCTGGCTGATCTCAAACTCCTGCAAGTCGGTCAACGTATCCGAATCGGCATTCTCGGTTCCGCTCGAACCGGAAAGGACCGTCAGATCATTAGCCCATCGAAGCTCCCAGTCGTCAGGGAGATTATCGCCGTCATCGTCCTTGGTTAGGGTGAGAGTGAATGCTTGTTCGGTGGTCCCCGTCCCGGAACCTCGCACCCGAATGGAAAACTCCTGACCGTCAATCGAATTGGCACCAGTAAAATCAAAGTTCCCGATCTCAAGCTGATCGCCGTTAATTTGAAACTTATCGTTATCGGTATCGCCTTCACCGGCAACCAAAGTGAATGTGGAGGGATCAGATGTTCCCTCGTTGGTTGCTGACAGGGTACCAATAGCAGTGCCTTGAAGGCTGGCTGAGATGAAACTGTCGTTACCGAGGGAGATCCTATAGCCACTATCGCCGAGTGCCGAGATGGCGAGGTTGTCTAGAATAGTGTCTTCGAGATTGCCGATTTCAAAGTAGAGCGCGCCCAGATTGTTATCGAAGGTGAAGCCGCTGCCGTTATAGACCTCCACGCCATCGACGCTGGCAATCATGTCGACCGCGGTGCCGTCGGCAAAGGCATTGAAAAGATAGTCTACGACCACTCGGCGAGGACCAATGGTTGGGGTGAACGTTCCTTGTGAACCGAGATTGGTTCCATTATCGAAGAGTTCGGTTTGTCCATTGAAACGAAAAAGCATCCCAATGTCGGTCTCGGCGTTGTTGACCCGGAAGCCAGGTTCAGGAACACCGGGTCCGGAGATCCCCATATTGACCGAAACCCAGTTAGGGGAAGTGTCGTTTCCAGCAATCCAGTCAAACTCAATCCGGAGCCCCCCTCCGGAGGTGATGACCGGTCCGGTAGTGGGGCCAGCCCAGTCGTGCCAGACTCCGGCGGTGGTATTGTCGTTATCTGAATCATCGTGAAAACGAATACGCCCGGTCCGGTTGTTTCGGAAATTCAATTGGTTCCCAATGATCCCGTGCTGAATTCTCGAGGAACGAACTTGAATGGTGGGGACTGTACCGGAGCGCCTTCCTGTTTGATCGGAAAGATCGAGGTTGGCATTATCGGGAGCGTCAAAGCTATCCTCGAGGAGGAGTGTTTGCGCGCTGAGGAGACAAGCGCTGCAAAGTGCGATTGAGACAGGGAGTTTCATCGGGAGATTTTGGTGCCGGTAAAATAACGGGAGGGCTACACCGACCCGGACTTTGGAGAGGTAGCCCAGTGGAAGGGGCTATCGTCGGCGACGCAAGAGCCCGAGACCACCGAGGAGAGCGAAGAAAGAAATCGATGGCTCCGGAATGGAGGAAATCTGGATGTTGTCGAGGCTGGTCGACTCAAGGGTTCCGATCTCGAAGTAAAGGCTGTTACCATTTCCATCCCAGGTGAAGGGGCTGCCGGAATAGACTTGGGTTCCATCAACACTGGCAGTGAGAGCGACCGTGGTTCCATCAGCGAAGGAATCGAAATCGTAGTCCAGAGTGACGCGACGCAGACCGACGTTGGCAGTGAAATCACCTTGTGCACCCAAGTTGGCCCCGTTGTCAAAAAGCTCGGTCTGTCCGTTAAAACGGAAAAGCATCCCAATGTCGGTCTCGCCGTTATTGACCCGGAAGCCAGGTTCAGGAACACCGGGTCCGGAGATCCCCATATTGACCGAAACCCAGTTAGGGGAACTGTCGTTTCCAGCAATCCAGTCAAACTCCACTCGCAGATTCCCGTTGCTAAGAATCTCCGACCCAGTGATACCGGTCGCCCAATCATGCCAGGGGCCAGCTGTGGAGGTATTGTTGTCTGAGTCATCGTGGAAGCGGATTCGACCAGTCCGGTTGGTGAGGAGGTTGAGTTGGTTTCCGACGATGCCATGTTGGATCCGCGAAGAGCGGATTTGAACGAAAGATGCGACTCCAGAACGACGGCCGGTTTGGTCGGATTGGTCCAGGTTGGGGTTATCTGGAGCGTTGAAATTATCCAAAAGAAGGGTGCCGCCGTGAGACGATGTCGAAAGCAAGCTCACAAGGCAAAGAGCATAGAGAGCAGTTTGAGTGGGACGATTGGAATACATATCTGTTAGGTTTCCACACGAGATTTTACCTGACAACGAAAAAATGCCTATTTTGAGGGCTGATTGGAAGCCGTAGTTCAAGATGCCAGCGTAGATGGGGTGGTCTTGCAGATAGACGAAGTCCAGGTTTCGATTACCCCGGCCTTCCGTTATCGGATTAGACACGATAAGCGGAATGCCTCGAAATGGGCGAAGAAGGATCCGGAATAACTCGAAGAGATCGTGACGGAAGAAGCGGGCCCAGATGGTTTGTTCGTTTTCCCGGACAGACCCTACCGTAGGCTTCTCATTGAGGTGTTGGATCACCCGTCCCGCGAGAAGTTAATCACCAAGCTACCCGAAGCGAAAAGAATGAGCAGCCTTTCGAGAGAAGCTTATGACCTTGAGGTTACCTAAATCGTCAGCGACCCGGAGCGCCTCGTTGAGGAAACTACGGGACCTGCCGTGAGCATAGAGCTGGCGGATAGAATCCAATAGCACCCAATATCTAAAAAGTGGAGGGGTCTGCTATGCGCTCTCGATTTCTTCGCGAGAAATTCCACGCAGGGCAAGCACCCGGATAATCGTTTCCTCGATCAAGTTGGCCGGACAGGACGCGCCGGCTGTGATTCCGATGGTGGCCGGTTTGTCATCGAATCCTGCCAGAACATTGGGGGTGGCAATCTCTGACTTTTCTTCGAGATCGAAATGAACCACCGTTTCGAGAGACTCGAGGCAGGAGGCCTTTCGGATGAAATAGGTGGGCAGGTTTTCGTTGCCAATTTCCACGAGGTGGGTGGTATTGGAGCTATTGTAACCGCCGACGACGAGAAGCAGATCCATCGGCTTATTAAGCATGTCGAAAAGGGCGTCCTGCCGTTCTTGAGTGGCCCCACAGATGGTGTCGAACATCTGGAAATTTTCGTCGTCACCATCGCGATCGATGATGGCCTGCCTAACGCGTTGTTGAATCTCCTCGGTTTCGCTTTTGAGCATCGTGGTTTGATTCGCCACCCCGATTTCCTTCATATGTAAATGGGGGTCAAATCCGTCCGAATGGGCCTTTTCAAATTTATTGAGGAAAGCCTCAGTGTCTCCACCATTGCGGATGAAATCACAAACGTATTCGGTTTCCTCAAGCGTCAGAACTACGAGGTAGTGACCCTTACCATCGGCTCCGGTAGCTCGAGAAGCGGTGGCGCGGGTCTCTTCGTGTCCCCGTTTTCCGTGAATCAATGAAGTAAAGCCATTCTTGGAGTAGGTGCGGACACGGCGCCAGACCTTCATGACATCGCCACAAGTGGTATCGATGATGTGGCACCCCTGGGCTTCGATCTTTTCGTGGAAATTCGTGGGAGCACCGAAAGCGGGAATAATCACGACATCATCTTCAGTCAATTCGTCGTAGTCGTTGCTTAGTTCCTTCCACGGGAGGGAAACGATATCCATGTCGGAGAGCTGTCGATTCACCTCGGGGTTGTGAATGATTTCGCCAATCAAAAAGATCCGCTGCTCGGAAAAAACCCGTCGGGCCGCGTAGGCCAGATCGATCGCCCGCTCCACTCCATAGCAGAACCCAAACTGTTCCGCGAGCCGGATCGTGGTGTTCCCGATTGTAATCGAACCTCGGCGTTCACGGAGTTTTTCAACGATGGGTGAGTGATAGTGGCGCTCGACCTCAGCTTGCACTAGGGTCATGACATCAGGCCTGCGCACGTTGACGCGCTTCCGTCTTTCGGGCTTGGCGATGTCGCTCATTGCTTCTGATTTACCCTGATTCCGGAGGGCCGCCAAATGTTAATTGACTTAGCGAAGGGCAAAAGGAGGAGGGTCATTACCGCAGCTGCGATGATCTGCAACCAAATCAGGTAGACCGGCCAGTCGCCCAGATGATCGAGTAGGCTTCCTGAGGCCGGCTTTGCCGAGAGAAAACCATAGTTGGTTCCCAAGAGCCAGTTCACGATCAGAGCGCCCACGAAATAGACTTGATTCCATATCAGGATGCGTGGGACGACCCCTGCGCGTGGTCGCCATTTCATGGCCAAGGGGAGGTAGAGGGCAACAATCACGACCACTCCATGATGGATGAAAAAGCTCCAAAAAACCGGGTGAGGGAAAGGATAAGGGAGATTCGGAGTAATGAGGCCCTGCAAGGTGCCAGCCAATCCCCAGCAATAGGTAATTTCGCAGAGTAGGGCATTCCTGGTCAAAATTCCGAAGCCAGCGGTGAGGGCGGCAAAATCACAGAAGTGAAACGGTAGGATGTTATCGAGGGGCAGATTGAAATCGAGGGTTCCCAATGCAAGTTGGTTGAGCGGATAGGCCGTGAGGCAGAAAAAGGCCAGCAGAGCCCGCGGCCACGCACAACCCCGCCGTCCCTGGTGTATGCAAATCAGGGTGACTAGCAGGATAGTCAAAATGACTAGCGCATGCGAAAGACTAAAAGGGGACATGGGATTGGAGGAGAAAGTAAGCCGCGATCAGCGCCAGCCTCTTGAAAGGGAAGGAAAATGGCGGAATGATGACAGATTTTTCGAGGTTTCGTAGGAATTGGTGACCTGATATAGGGGAGAAGGTAGCCTTTCGCTTGCGGCCTTTTGAATCCGCTGGCAGAGTGCCAATATGAAAATCACGCAGCCCCATCAATCTCATTCTGGACCTCCCGATCCGGCCCCTCTAACACCTCTAGGTATTGAGTTCGCTTTTGTCCCAAAAGCTCTTCCTGTTGTTTTTCCAAGCTGCTCCTAGATCACCTTGAGTCAGGCTAAACAACAGGTGCAGTGGATTCTCCGCGAAGCACCGGATGGCTGGGAGCGTCTTCTTCCGACCGGCATGCCTCCGATTCTCGGTCGGCTTCTGGCTCAACGGGGAATTGGGAAAGATGGGGTGGATGGATTTCTTCGACCCCGGTTGGCCCAATTGAGTGATCCTTTCGAGATCCCCGAGGTGGATCTCGCGGTCAAACGGATCTTTCAGGCCATTGACCAGAAAGAGAAGGTCTGCATTTTTGGAGACTATGATGTCGATGGGGTGAGTTCGATTACCATTCTGCAAGGTGTATTGGAAGCCTTCGGGCTGCAGGCCTTTTCGTTCATCCCTCGTCGGAGCAGTGAAGGCTACGGCCTAAGCGATGCGGGGCTGAGTCGCTGCCTCGGTCAGTGCGGTCGGCCTGATCTCCTGATTTCGGTCGATTGCGGCACGGTCTCGAATGAAGCGATCGCGAGTTTGAAGCGCTCCGGGGTCGATACCGTGGTGGTCGATCATCATGAAATCGGCCCGGACGGACGCCCTGATTGTGTGGCGCTTGTCAACCCGAAAGCCTCGGGAGACCCAAGGCAATACCTGTGCGCGGCAGGGGTGGTCTTCAAGTTGGCCCATGCGCTTTTAAAAAGAAGACCAGTGGAAGGTTTTGATTTGAAATCCGCCCTCGATCTGGTGGCGGTTGCGACTGTTTCCGACATCGTCCCGCTCGTTGAGGAGAACCGTCTGCTGGTGCGACATGGATTGCGCATCCTCGAAAAGTCCAACCGCCCCGGTCTTAAAGCCTTACTAAAGCTCACTGGGACGGAAGGTCGCATCAGTAGCAGTGACATCGGCTTTCGCATTGGTCCGCGCCTGAACGCGGCAGGTCGGATGGATCAACCCGAGCGGGCTCTTGCGACCCTCATGACCGAATGTGATAAAGAGGCATCCGACCTGGCTGACGAGCTGGAGCATTTCAATCGTAGTCGACAACAACTGGAGCAGGTGATTTTCGCTGAAGCAATGGCAATGATCGAAGGTTCCCTAAATGACCCGGTGATTGTGGTGGGATCGCGCTCTTGGCATGCCGGAATCGTCGGAATTGTGGCTTCCCGTCTGATGCGGATGTATCACAAGCCGGTTTTTGTCATCTCTATTGACGGCGATGGAGTCGGAAAAGGGAGTGGCCGGAGCATCGCCGGGGTTTCACTTGTTGATGCCATTCGGGCCTGTCGCGACCACCTGATCTCCGGTGGGGGGCACCACATGGCTGCTGGCCTGAGTATTCGGGAGGAAGACATTGCGGGCTTTCGCCAAGATTTCATTCGCTTTGTGAGGGAACATTGCGATTCAGACGAACTGGCTCCAAAAGTGCATGTTGATGCTGAGGTGAAGCTGGCGGATATCTGCCTTGAATTCCTCTCCAGTTACGAGCTTTTACAGCCTTTCGGGAGCGCAAATCCCCAGCCGACTTTTATGGCGAGGAATGTATGGCTAGCTGATTCCCCTAAATCATTGAAAAATAATCATTTAAGATTGTTTTTACGACAAGAATATAATCATCGCACGGCCATCTTTTTTGGGGGTGGGGCATATGATTTACCGGATCCTCCCTGGGATATTGCCTTCACGGTCGATCGAAATTTCTTCCGGGGGCGGACCAGTATTCAGATCAGTATTCAAAACGTTCGGTCAGCCGAGCGCAACGACGATGAAGCTTGCTGATCCGGTTTCAGATATTCCCGGGGCGCGTGCCCGAGACCTAGAGTCACTCGCTTCGGCCGGGATTTCGAACTGCGGGCAACTACTGGATTGGTTTCCAAAAAGATACGAAGATCGGCGCCGATTTGATGTCTTCCCATTCCAGGCGGGTGGCGGTCCGGTTTGTTTGCGAGGAATGGTAGTCGACACCGCACGCAAAAGCTTTGGCGGAAAGGGGTTCTACGAGGCGGTCGTGGAGGATTCGGGTAGAGGGGGCTTAGCTCGATTGACCTGTCGTTGGTTCAACATGCCGTTTCTGCAAAAAGTCATCGCGTCCGGACATGAAGTGGTTTTGTTCGGAACACCCAAGGATAGCGGAGGGAGATTGATCATGGATCATCCCGAATTCGAGGTTATTTCAGGGCAGGAAAGGGGGATTCACCTAGAGCGAATTGTCCCGATTTATCGGAATATCAGCGGGATTCCGCAGCGTCGTTTGCGGGAAATACTCTTTGAGCTCCTCGAGCAAATCGATCCTAGGGAGATCTCAGCCTCGTATGAGATCGATGCGGCTTATCCGCGTCGCGAAGCGCTGCGTGAAATCCATTTTCCAACGGAAATGTCGCAGGCTGAGGCTTCTCGTCGCTTTTTCGCAAAGGAAGAGTTCTTTTTTCAACAGTTGCTCGTGCTTTGGCGGAAACGACAGCATCAGGCTCTTCAGGGGCGTGTTATGGGGCGCAAAACGGCCTTATTGAAGGCGTTCTATGACTCATTGCCTTTTGATTTAACGAACGCTCAAAAGCGGTCGGTTCATGAAATTGCCGCGGATATGCGAAAGCCGAACCCGATGAATCGCTTGCTTCAAGGGGATGTTGGGAGCGGAAAGACCTTCGTGGCAATGTGCGCCATGCTCTTGGCGGTGGATTCAGGGTGCCAGGCAGCCTTGATGGCGCCGACACAAATTCTGGCTGAGCAGCATTACCTGACGTTTTCCAAGTGGCTTGCTCCGCTCGGGTTGACCGTGGGTTTGTTGACCGGGAGTCGTCGAGAGGATTTGGAGGCCAATATCCTCATTGGGACCCACGCGCTCCTCTTTGATCGGATAAACTTTGATGATCTCGGGCTCATCATAATCGATGAACAGCACAAATTTGGGGTCGGGCAACGAGGAGCTCTGATTGAACGCGGGGTGACGCCCGATGTTTTGGTAATGACGGCCACACCAATCCCACGAACGCTCACTTTAACGATATACGGGGATCTGGAGGTCTCGGTGCTTGATGAGTTGCCTTCGGGCCGGGGTTCGATCGTAACCGGAGTACGTGTGAGGGCGAAAATCAACGATCTGAAGAGGTTTCTCGTCGGAGAGCTGGAAAAAGGACGTCAGGCCTACTTGGTTTATCCGCTGGTCGAGGAGAGTGAGTCCGTCAGGGCGGGTTCGGTTCTTGAAGAGCACCCCAAATGGCTGAAGCGATTGGGGCATTTTGAGGTCGATCTTTTGCATGGAAAAATCTCCAGCGAGGAAAAGGATGCTGTGATGACGAGATTTCGGAACGGAAAATCGCATGTCCTGGTATCGACGACCGTGATCGAGGTGGGGGTCGATGTGCCGAATGCCAATATCATGGTGATTTTTAATGCCGAGCGGTTCGGGCTGGCGCAGCTTCATCAATTACGCGGAAGAATCGGGCGAGGGCCCCACAAAAGCTACTGCGTGCTGGTGAGTGATGGGAAAAATTCCGAAGGGATTGAAAAGTTGAAGATTCTCGCCAAAACCAATGATGGTTTCCGAATTGCCGAAGAGGACTTGAAACTCCGCGGGCCGGGTGAAGTCATGGGGGTGCGTCAGAGTGGTGCAAGCGAATTGCGCTTCGTAGAGTTTCTGAGTGATCCACATCTCATTCGTGAATCGCGGGAGATTGCTGGGGCTTTGCTCGATCAGGATCCGCATTTGAAAAAAAACCCGGAGTTGCGGGAATGGATCGATAACCAGAGCGTGATCCGGGCTTCATAAAAGAGGGAATAGCTCTTCCAATGTTTAATTCCGCATTACATATATTGTGCGAAGTTACTGACGTGTTCGGATGACACTTGGTTTTCCAATGAAATCTTGCGTGAGAGCTAAAGAATCCTCAGCTTGCGCGCGTGTCCGAGAGACTGGCAGAGATTCTCGTAAGAGCCGAGGAAGCGATCGAGGAGCGCGACGGTCCTCTCGTGCTCAAATTGGCCGCGGCTCTCCATCATGCCGACCTTGCTGGACTTTACGAAGATGCGGATGACGATGAGCGCTCTTTCCTCACCCACATTCTGGGCGCAGAAAAATTCTCGGATATTCTCGCTGAACTTCCCGACACACTCGTAGAGCAAACTCTCGATTCATTTGCGCCCACCGAACAACGCGAAATTCTTGATTCTCTCCCGGATGATGACCGGGTCGACATTCTCCAGGACGTCAGCGATTCCAAACGACGCAACTATTTGGAGCTTCTTGATGAAGAAACCCAGGCCGATACCCGGACGCTTTTGAGATACGGCGAGGAAACTGCCGGCGGCCGGATGACCACGCAGATGGGAAAAATCCTCATCGGGATGACGGTCAAGGACGCCATAGATCACCTTCGTGGGGATCTGGAGTCCACCAGCACGTTGGCCCGTATTTTCGTGGTCGATGACGATGATCAGCTTTTGGGCAAGATCCGATTGCGGGATTTGGCCTTCAATCCCTGGGACGTAAATATTCGAGACATTGTTCAGAACATAGATCACTCGGTTCTCGCGACGGCCGATCAGGAAGAAGCCGCACAAATGGTTTCCCGTTATGACATGTTGGTGTTGCCCGTGGTTGACGAAGCCAACCGCCTTCTCGGTGTGATCACGGCTGACGATGCCATCGAGATTCTCGAGGAAGAATCAACCGAGGATATTGAGAAAGCTGCCGGTATCTCCGGTGAGAAATCCGAGGAAAGCTATCTCAACACCTCGGTCATGTCGCATTTCAAGCGACGTTGCGGCTGGCTCGTGATCTTGGCTTTTTTGGCGATTCTTTCGGGATTTGTCATGATGCGCTTTGAGGAAACTCTAACCGAGATCTACCTGCTGTCGCTCTTTCTGCCAATGGTAGTGGCGGCCGGAGGCAATACCGGAGGTCAGGCGTCGACGATGGTGATTCGAGCGATGGCTCTCGGAGAGCTTGATTCGAATGATGTCACTCGGGTTACATGGAAAGAAATGCGATTGGGGCTTCTGTTAGGTGGCCTTCTTGCTACCACCATCGGATTGTTTGCGGTTTTAGCGCCGCCCGCGCTTCAGTTCACTCTCCCCGAAGGTCTTAGCTTTAACTATTTCGGCCTCACTGTAGCCATTGCCTTGGGTGCCCAGGTGACTACTTCCACCCTCATCGGCGCGCTGCTTCCGCTGGCGGCCCGCTCCATCAAGCTTGATCCAGCGGTGATAGCCGCTCCCGCGATCACAACAATTGTCGATGTTTCAGGAATGGTGATTTATTTCACCGTCGCGCGTAGTATTCTCCAGCTATGAAAGTTCTACTTTTAATAACCGCCCTTGTTTCGTCCACCTTCGCTCACGATGGACACCTCCATAATCCCGCTGCTTCCGAAATGAATAAGGCAGCTACGTTGTTTTTGGCAAGCCTCGATGACGCCCAGCGTAAGACCGCGAGTTTTGCATTCAAAAACAAGGAACGTGAGAACTGGCACTTTATCCCGATGAACGACCGCAAAGGTCTTCGACTCGACGCCCTGAAACCTCATCAGAAGCATCTTGCTTTCGGGCTTCTTGGGACGGGCCTGACCCAAAAAGGTTTGCTCACCGCGACCCAGATCATGACCTTGGAGCAAATTCTGCGTGATCGCGGCGGGAACCCGGAGGTTCGTAATCCTGAGAAGTATCACGTGTCTATCTTCGGGGCTCCTTCTGCCACCAAGCCGTGGGGGTGGCGTTTTGAAGGTCACCATATCTCCTTGAATTTTGCGCTACTTGGCGACAAGGTCGTCGGATTACCTGCCTTCTACGGGACCAATCCCGCAGAGCTCAAAAAGGGGCCTCTCAAGGGAATGCGTCCTCTGGGTGAAATCGAAGATGCGGCCCGAGCCCTTGCCAAGAAGCTCATCGAGTCCGGTAGGTCTCCCGTCTTTACTGGGAAAGCGCCCAAAGAAATTCTCACCTCCCAGGACAGTGTTGCCAAAGCGCAGGATGCCCAGGGTGCTTCTTCTGAAAAAATGAGCGGAGAAGAATTGAAGATGCTTATGGGAATTATCGCAGACGTCGCTTCTATGCAGCGTCAGGAAGTGACCAATGACAGCCTTCGTAAGATTAACACCGTCCAGCGAAACAAACTTCAATTTGCCTGGGGTGGCTCGCTAGATCGCGGAGGAGCTCACTACTTTCGGATTCAGGGAATAGATTTTCTCATCGAGTATGCCAACACCCAGAACGATGCGAACCACGCTCATCTCGTTTGGCGTGATCTCAAAAATGACTTCGCCCGCGATTCGCTGAAAAGTCACTACGAGAAAGATCACAATTAGGCGGGCTTCAATCCCCACCTCTTTGCACGAGCCTGGTCGCTAGTTTGACCGGGCTCTTTTTTTGCGCGAGATTATCCACCACAGTGGCGAGCTGGCCCCAAATCCCCGCTCTAGCAGCGTGGGACCCTCGACCGAAACGGGATACATACTCCCGAGAGTCAAATTCTTCGCCTGATTCACGTTGGAAGCCAATCTAAAGCCCAAGAGGCTCATCGAAAGCCCTTGCGACCCTCAGGCCAAAAGCATGCATGATCATTCCGTCTCCTTGGCATCGAATGACCAGACAAACCACCATTAGTTCTTTCCAAATTTTCGATCCAGTTCCTGATAGGAAATCTGCACCAGGGTTGGTTTTCCCGCCGGATCACAATAAGGCAAATCACAGGCAAACAGTTCGTCGAGTAAGCCCGGAAGGGACGAGATTCCCCACCCCGCTCGTCGTGCTGCCACCTTAGCAACCTGGGCCGCAAAACTCTCGTAAGCCAAACGGCGTACACGCGTTCCTCCATCGCGATCAATGACAAGGTCGACGAGATCGGTGAGTGCCTTGCGGATATCTCCACCGATCAGAAACGAGGGTGCCGAGGAAATGGTGAGCGTTTGTCCTCCAAATGACTCAAGAGCGAAGCCCGCCTGATCAAAGTGCTCCCGATGTATCATAAGCAGGTCAACCTCCCGGACGTCCATCTCAAGAAGGACCGGAACCAACAAGCCCTGGGATTCGACACCGTGGCCCTCATTCAACAACCGTTCGTAAAAAATCCGCTCCTTTCCAGCTCCGGGTTTAAAGAGAACCAGACCTTCTTCGCCTTCGAGAAGGGCAAACCGATCCGACAAAGAGCCAATCACGCGGAAGACGGGTTGCGAGCCCTCCCCTGCCTCCTCGACCGGCAGTTCCTCTTGTTCCTCGTGATGCCAGCGAGGCTCGGGAAGAGTCTCTTCGCTGATTGGATCGCTCACACTACGTCCAACGACCGGACTTTCGGGAAGTGTCCGTGGTTCACTCCCTGCAAGTTGCGTTCTGGGAGAGGAACCGGCTCCCAAACTTGTTATGCTAGGCGACTGAAGAGATTCGGTGATTCTTTTGGTGTGAGGTGGTTGAAGCGAGGTTTCGACTGCTTCGATCAGAGCAATCCGAAGGGTTGCAGGATCGGCAAACCTGACTTCCCGCTTGGCCGGGTGGACATTGACGTCGACCAGCGATGGAGGCATGGAAATCCAGATCCAGGCTGCGGGTTGGTATCCCTCGGCTATCGCACCCCGAAACCCTTCCCTCAAACCATTCGAAATGGTGGTGTCCTGCACCGGGCGCCCGTTCAGGAAAACGTATTGATGCTTGCGCCCCCTTCGTGCCTCCGAAGCCGGAAGGATGGCACCCCCAATTTTGATTCCCCTGAATTCGCTTGGAGGGATTTCAATCAATCTCTTTCCAGCCTCGCTGCCGCTCATCGCTTCAATCCTCACCCGACGATCTCCGGTGGCTGGAAGATCGAAAACAGTGCGACCATCTCTCCGCAAAACCCACCTGATTCCAGGCGTGCATAGTGCGTGAAGGCGGACCTGGTGTTCGATGTGGGCCGCTTCCGTGGATTCGGCTTTCAAGAACTTTCGTCGAGCTGGGACGTTGTAAAAGAGATCTCTTACTTCGACGGTTGTTCCAGTCGGGCAGCCGGTTGCACGTGGTTCTTTCTCCATCGTGCCTCCATTCACCGTGATCAGCGTCCCTTCCACGCTGTCAGCTTGGCGGGTGACGAGGGTGAATCGTGATACACTGGCAATGCTGGGTAGGGCTTCGCCACGAAAACCCAAAGTGGCGATGGCGTTGAGATCTTCACCACTTATCAGCTTGCTGGTGGCATGGCGTTCAAGTGATCTTGCGGCATCATCTCGTGACATCCCGCACCCATCATCCCGCACGCACAGAAAAACGGCTCCCCCTTTCTTCATCTCCACTTCGATTCTTCGGGCGCCGGCATCGATGGCATTTTCAACCAGTTCCTTAATCACGCTGGCGGGACGCTCGATCACCTCGCCCGCAGCCACCTGGCTAGCGAGAGTATCGGACATCACCTTGATTACCGGCATCGCGGCAAGATTACCCATTTCCGGAGACGGGTCAGTCCTCGATTTGGCTAAAGTTGCTTTATGGAAACCGCTCGGTAGCGGACCTCAAAAGATGGTCCGCTGTGGGCCTGCAAGGCGATGAGTCCGTCCTTGGGGATTTTGGGGTCCTTCTCAAGGTAGTCGCTGACGAGGACCTCGTTGACCCAAATCCTGACTTTGGATTCCTCGCAGCGGATCCGGTATTTGTTCCAACCTTTCTTGGCCGCTTTCTTGGCATCCGGAGTGGCTATTGGAACTAAGAACTTCCGCCTGCGGGACTCATCGTAAAGCCGCCCCCAAAGGCCGGGGCCGGCATCGGCCTGGTAGCCGATCATCTCGTGATGGTCCTTGATACGCTCGCTACGGAACTGAATCCCGGCGTTCGGACGGTTCCCCGTCACCTTGACTTCCACTGTTAACTCAAAATTACCATAGCGCTTGGCCGAGGTAATGAAGGTGTTATGGGGAATCTTCTTTTCCATCGAGCCGCCGACGATGACACCGTCTTCCACTCGCCACATCCACTTCTCACTTTCCCGTATGGTCCAGCCATTCAATGACTTGCCGTCGAAGAGGGTTTCGGCGGAGGCCCATGTCGGGAGGAGTAGCCCAAGAAGAAGGTATTTCATTGGGACGATTTTCCTGGATTTTCCGGTTCTGGTCCACCCAAAAGCCAGGTCATTTCACCCATTTCTCGTTAGGATTCCAAAAAGTATTGTCGCGGGATATGAAAGCATTGAACCGACGATCTTTGACCAAGTCTCTTATGGTACCCTTGTCGGTGATGCCACCGCTCGCCAAGTAAAGTAGTCGGAAGGGGCATGACAAGGTAGGCGATATCGTTCCGGAAAGATTCATCCCACCAGCCCCGGCTCTGAAGACCGCTTGATCAAGATTCTACTCTATGGATTGACCGGGCGCATTCTTATCAATGGCAAGAAGTTTACCCTCAAGGTGTTCATGCCGGGACAGGGACAAAACCCCACCTTCAAGGATCGTGATCTCGCGGATCTTACGCTCCATCAAGAAAGCACAGCCAGTAGGATTTTTCCCTGATGAAGTAACCAAAAAAGACTCCGATTCATTGAAAATCGGAGCCTTGAAATCTTGAGAATTCAACGAGAACCGTTGCACTAGACGGTCATGACTTCCTTCTCCTTGGAGTCCGTCAGTGAGTCGATCTGGCCGACATACTTGTTGGTGAGATCTTGGACACTTGACTCGTAGTCGCGCTGCCCATCCTCGGTCAGCTCGTTGTCAGCTTTCATCTTCTTGCCCAGATTCATGCCGTCCTTTCGGGCGGCCCGGATGCGGACTCGTCCTTCTTCAGCCATGGATTTGACGGACTTGACCAGTTCGACTCGTCGTTCTTCGGAGAGCTCAGGGATCGGAAGGCGGATTCGCTGACCTTCGTTTACCGGGTTGAGACCGAGTTTGCTTTCGCGAATGGCCTTCTCAATATCGCCAGAGGTTGAGGGGTCAAAGGGTTGCACCACCAGCATCCGAGGTTCGGGAGCGGTGATGACTGCGAGGCCATTGAGCTTCATGACGCTGCCATATGCAGCCACCGAGACGTCGAGATTCTCTACTAGAGAGGGAGATGCTTTACCGGTGCGTATTGAGCTGAATTCAGAACCGGTGTGGTCCACCGCTTTCTGCATGGCTTCTTCGACTTGTTTCAATGCTTCTGATGCTTCCATGATGATTGAGTGTTTTTTTTAGTGAACGATAGTGCCGATTTCCTTCCGATTAAGAGCGAACTTGATGTTACCCTCGGGTCCGAGGTCGAAAACGATGATGGGGATATCGTTATCCATGCAAAGGCTGAAGGCTGTGGCGTCCATGACCCCGAGTTCCTTACTGAGGCACTCTCGGAAAGAGACCGTTTCATAACGGACCGCATCGGGGTTTTTCTTTGGATCGGAATCGTAGACACCATCCACCATCGTGGCCTTGAAGATGACATCGGCATTCATCTCGTTGGCCCGCAAGGCGGCAGTGGTGTCGGTGGAAAAGAAGGGACTTCCCGTGCCCGCTGCGAAAATGACTATGACACCGCGTGACATTTGTCGGGAAGCCTTTCTGCGAATGAAGGGCTCGGCCACGTTTTGCATGTGAATGGCAGAGTGGACGATACACTCCTCACCTTCCTGTTCGAGTGCGGCCTGGAGAGCGAGGGCGTTCATGACGGTCGCAAGCATCCCGACGTAATCCGCCGTCGCACGGTCCATCCCCCGGGCGCTTGCTGAAGCCCCCCGCCAAAAATTCCCGCCGCCAACCACGATCGCAAGCTCGACTTTCGATTCCTTGCGAGCCGCGTGAATCTCCTTGGCGATTCGCTCCACGATCTCCGGAGAGATGTTGTCGTGACTCCCGGGAGCCCGCAGGGCTTCTCCGCTGAGTTTCAAGACCACTCGTTTAAAATTCCGGATCTCTTTCAAGTCACTCATCTGCTTCACAGAAGTGTGTCAGGAGGAACTGGCACGGAAAAGCCGAAAACGAATTCGAGGACAATTTCCCGACCGGGATCAACGGCCGGTGATTTGGAAGTTCCCTGCCAGATCGCGAAGGGAGGCCGTTTTTCGGTCGAGTCCGGCAAACTCGACCGAGACCTTGAGAGGCTTGTTCTCTGCAGAATGGTAGTCATTCAAGGTTCGCTTTAATGCCGAGATCGAGAGTTTCAGAACGGTCCTCAGAGGGATTTCCACATCCTTGGGGACTTTGTTGTGGGAAAGGTCGATCACAACCTTGAGTTTGGCCTCCCCCGTCATTTCACCGGTCATCTTCAGGCTATATAAACACAGCAGATTGCATTCAGATTCTCCATAGTTTGGGACCGGCGGCATTTGGTGAGGAGCCGCAACAGCCGTTACCAAACCTTCGGGCAATGCTCCACTGAGCACCATGGGCTTGGATAAAACCCGGGCCTGCACCGACTCACCTTCAAAATCGTAATCGACATCAGTTCCGTGAAGGGAAAGCGGCTGGAAGATCCGGACCACCTCCAGAGTTGTGGCACTCGCGAGCTCTACCGTAGCCAGAAGCAGTATGACAATGCTTTTCATACCTTAAATATTAAGCAACCTGATCATTCAAAGGCGAGCTTATTCCAGCCCTTTCGCGAGAGACCGCCCCCGTCCACGTGCGAAACCCTCGCCAGTCATTCGGCGGCTACCTTCGAGCTGAACCTCACCCAAGATAAGGCTTCCCTGACCGCACGAGATTTCAAGCCCTTTCCCTGCCAAGCCGAGATAAGCTCCAGGTGCTCCATTTCCCTTCCCAACTTTCACAGGGGGGAAAATTTTCAACCGCTTTCCACCCAGGAAGCCGGTCGTACCTGGCCACGGATGATAGGCGCGGATGAGGCGTTCCAGTTCCTCTGCAGGCTTTGTCCAATCGATGATTCCATCACGTCGCTCAAGTTTTGGAACATAGCTCTGAAATCCTTCGTCTTGTTCTTCGCCGGGAATGTCACCACTCTCAAATGATCCGAGCGCTTCCAAAAGCGCAGCGGGCCCGTTTTTGGCGAGGCGATCGTGCAACTCCCCACCAGTTTCTCCGTCGAGAATAGAGATCGGCTTTTGATGGATAATATTGCCGGCATCGAGTTTCTTTACCACATGGATGACACTCCAGCCGGTTTTGGTATCTCCGTTGAGCAAAGCGGCCTGAATGCAAGATGCCCCCCTGTATTTGGGCAGAAGCGAGGCATGTAGATTGATGATCGCACGGGAGGGAATTTCAATCAGGCTTTGGGACAGAATCTGGCCGTAAGCCACAACCACAATGATCTCGGGCTGCCACTTCCGGATCTGTGCGAGCGCAGCTTCTTCGGAGATCTTTTCGGGTTGAATGACCGGAATCCCGGCCGCAAGAGCCAATTCCTTCACCCGGGGCGACGTGAGGATTTGCTTTTTCCCCACCGGGCGGTCGGGCTGCGTCACCAATCCGACGACCTCAAAATGGCTAGCAAGGGCAGCTTCGAAAGTGGGCTCGGCGATCTCGCCTGTGGCCATGAACACCAATCGCATCGTGAGGAAAGCTATACCGTCTGGTTGGCAATTTTTTGATAAGCCTCGAGCGTCTGTAGCTTCGCGAGGATGTCATAGAGTACTTTTGCCGGCGACTGGGTGGCATCGATATCGCAACGCAATTCGTCACCGTAATAATCGAGGATCGGCTTGGTTTCTTCCTCGTAGGTTTTGATGCGGTGCTGGATAACCACGTCGGAGGCATCGTCGAGCCTCTGTTCCTTGAGGGCGCGCTTCCTTAGGCGACGGGCCAGCTCGTCCCGGTTGGGGCAACTCAAATGGAAGACTTGGTGGATTTGGACATACTCCTCCAACATCCGGGCCTGGTCGACGCTTCGGGGAATTCCGTCGAGGACCAGAATGTCGATATCAGGCTTGTAGCGGTGGCTGGTCACCAAGTCCTTCATGTGACTCGCCCAGAGTTGAATCGTAAGTTCGTCGGGAACCAACTCCCCTCGCTTAGAATATTCGACAAATTTTCGCCCAAGTTCGGTCCGGGTGTCAAGCTGGCGAAAGACATCGCCACTGGAGTAGTGATAAAAGCGCGGAACTTGTGCGATGACGGCGCCTTGGGTTCCCTTTCCCGCGCCAGGGGCTCCTAGGATGAGAATGGCAGGCTTCTTTGACGAATCGACTGAGGAATTCATGGATGCGGGCGGAGTCTGTGCGAGAGATGCCGGGCGCTCAATCCCAAATCAAGAGTAGGGATCGGGATCGATGGAGTTCATTACCCAGAACACGATAACCGGGGCCAGAACGGCCAGATCTACGAGGACCCGGTAGCGGCATTTGTCCATTTTCCTCCTCGCCTGGTTCAGGAGAAAGAAGCAGGCCGAACCGACCAAAACTCCGGCCGCAAAGGGCTTGTAAAAAGTCTGCTCGTGATAAAACGATTCGTGAAAAAAGATGGTATCACGCTTCAGTGAACTCAGATACATATAGGCGGCCATTCCCCCCACCAATAGAGTTGCGAGATTAAGAACGGCAGCTGCATCTTCGTCTTCCTCTCCTTCCAGACTCAGAAAATCAATGGCAGTCATGTTGATGACACAAAGCCCTCCGAAAAGGAGGACCTCCGTCGAAAGGAACATCTCGCTAATTTCCAGCACCGGTGAGTAGGCGTGGATCCCCGCTGAGGCACCGTAGGCAAAGGTGAGTCCCGCAACTATATTTTTCCCAATCATAGGCTGTCCATTGCGTTTCTGGGTCCAAACGATCACGAAGTAGCCGGCGGACAGTCCAATAATCAGGAGGCCATATTGAAAGACCGGCTTTTGTAGCACCAGCATGACAGAGTGGAGGCAGAAGATCCCTGCCACCAAAATGACTGCCGTAAAAATTCGGGAAAACCGGGCATGAAAATGATGTCGTCGTTCGAGATCGCCACCTCTCTTGGCATCCACCAAGCGGTCCAGGGCGTAGATCATCCAAACCGCCAGCCCCAAAGTCACCCAAAGCTGCCATGGCACACTGACCACCCCCCAAGCCTTGGAGAACAGCCAGGCCCAGCCGATGGCAACCAGTGGAGCATCCAAGCTCAGAAGGTTGGGCCATAACCACCACGGGACTCGTTCCTTCTCCATTCCTTGCGCCTTGCTAAAGTAAATCTCGACCGCAGCACGTTGAAAAGCAAGTCCGGCCCTCGCTAAATCTCACCCTCCCAGACCTCTTCTTCGAATGGGGGCACGGGGCATCCAATGGAGTCAGCGATGGCACGTAACAATTCGACCTCTTCGCTGGTGATTCGGCTGTCGCGCGAAGCTGCTTTTCCACAGGCGCCCAGGAGCTGGCGTTTCACCAGAGGGGAAGCCTGATCAAACATCTCAAGAACCTCCCCGAGGCGGTCCAGCGACTCCACCTTTTCCCGCTGGAATTCTCCCGGCCAGACCTCGGTCGCAAAGTTATGGGCTTTGTCGGCCTCGCTGCCATCCTTGGTTCCGATCCCGGCGACGGCGGACACGAGAAGATTTCCCTCCTCTAGGAGCTTGTCGAAAACGCGATAGCGGATTTTTTGGAAGCCCTTTTGTTTGAAGTGGCTTCCGAGGTGGCGCGTGATCAGCCGCTCGAGCATGAATTCGAACAGATCAACCTGTCCGTCGTTCGCAATAAGCCATTTTGTCACTTCATCAAAGCCCCGGTATTCCTCATGGCTCAGGCTACGTAGCGTCGGGAGAGCGAGCTCGACCAGCGCGATTTTTCGAGCCGAATGCAGACCTTTCACTTCTCCCTGCCACCGGAGGGCTGAGCGTGCTTCCTTTTTACCCACCTTTTGTTCGAGAAAATCCAGCTCGCTTTTGCGGAACTGGTCGTTCTCGGCTAAGAGGAGTCCGAAGATGAGGGTTTGGGCTTCGCTCCGATCATGCCCGGCTTCCCGCCATGCTTCATTTAGACCATTACGGATCCTCCCTCCCCGCGCTACTTCCCAACGTTCGCTAACAGAAAGTTGGTCGAGTGCCGCCGCAACTGTGATGCCGGTGAAAAAACCATCGAGCTTCTGGTCCTTTTTGGGAACCCACTCCTCGCTGGTTTGTTCGTCCGACTCGATTCTCGTTTTGACAAACTTGCCGTCCCAGCTTTTTTCGACGGCTCGAATCCGGACATCAAGCGGCGGATGGGTGGCCAATCCAAAACTGAAGACTCCGCAACCCGAGAAAAAAAGGTGGCTCGCTTCCGAGGCCCTCGGGCTCTTGACCCCGGATCCTGCCACAAGTCCTCCGATTTTCTTGAGAGCTCCGGTGATCCCTCCGGGGTTTCGGGTGAATTGGACTGCAGAAGCATCTGCCAGAAACTCCCGCTGACGAGATACAGCGGCCTGGATGAGCTGGCCAAAAAAGGTTCCAATCCCTCCAATCACGAGAAGTCCAAACCCTAGAACCACCAGTGCGAGGATCACTCCCCCGCCCTCCTTGCTACTGCGTCTGGAATAGCTTTGGAAACGAAGGGATTCGAGGATGGTCCTCCCCACGATTGAAATGATCAGGAGGCCGAAAACCAGGCCGATCAGGCGCATGTTTAAGCGCATGTCTCCGTTGAGAATGTGGCTGAATTCGTGAGCCACTACCCCGGCCAGTTCATCACGTGACAAACGAAGGAGGCATCCCCGTGTGACGCCTATTACCGCGTTCGAGGGTTCCGTGCCAGCGGCAAAGGCATTGATACCCTCTTCCGCGTCCATGACATAGACCTGTGGCACCGGCATTCCAGAAGCGATGGCCATTTCCTCGACGACGTTCAATAGACGCTTCTCGTGGAAGTCGGTCGATCCCGGCAGAACCAATCGCCCACCAAGATCGTTCGCCACCACGGCTCCGCCCCCGTTGAGCTGCATCGATTTGAACCCACTACCCGCCAGGATGGCACCAGCGGTCACAATCGAAACCAAGGGAATATCCTCCGCTCCGAAGCGCCCTCCAAAAACAAAATAGGCAAGGAGATTGACTAGAGCGACCACGCCCACAATGCCCAGAAAGAACCAGAAAAAAAGCCACTTGGTCCGCTTTCGGGCCTGATCTTGAGCCTCGAAAAAGTCCATTAAAATTCAACCTTGATAGCCTCACGCTCCGATTCATCGGAGACTTCGAACATGACCGCTGGCCCGAAATTGAACATCCCGGCAATGATGCTGCTAGGGAAGGCCTCCCGCCTGTTATTGTAATGCATCACCGCATCATTGTAGCCCTGCCGGGCAAAGGAGACTTTGTTCTCCGTGCTGGTGAGTTCCTCGCTCAGTTGCTTCATGTTCTCGTTGGAACGGAGGTCGGGATAGGATTCAGAGAGAGCGAAAAGGCGCCCCATCATCGAGCTCAAGCCCCCCTCGGCTTGCATCAAGGCCTGCATGCCTCCGGCATTCTCCGGTGAAACTCCCGAGCGGGCCGATTCTGCGGCGTTCCGGGCCTGAATAACCGCTTCGAGGGTTTCGCGTTCATGCTTCATGTAGCTCTTGGCGGTTTCCACGAGATTGGGAATGAGATCGTGACGCCGTTTCAACTGAACATCGATTTGAGCGAAGGCGTTGCGGAAGCGGTTCCGCAGTCTCACCAATCCATTGTATTGACCCACCGTGAAAAACAAGACGAGAGCGATGAGACCGCCAATGATCACCACCGGCATGACCCATCCCGGCATTCCTAAGACTAAACCACTATTCATAACGTCCGTAGTGTTAGGGCAAGGTCCGGCTCCTGCCACTACAAAATCCGCCTCATCTTAGAACGCCCGGAAATCTCCATTCACTGCTCTTGCAGTCCCGACCCCACCCGGTATTGTCTGCCCATGTTTTCCAGCCTCGCCGACAGCCTCGACAAAACCTTCCGAAACCTCCGGGGGGTGGGAAAGATCTCTGAGAAAAATATCGCCGATTCTCTTCGCGAAGTTCGCCTGTCGCTGCTTGAAGCCGACGTCGAGCAAGGTGTGGTCAAAGACTTTATTGCCAACGTCAATGAAAAGGCCCAGGGCGCCGAAGTCTTGAAGTCGATTAAGCCCGGCGAACAGATCGTTAAGATCTTTCAGGACGAGCTCACAGAACTCCTCGGAGGTGATCAAGCTCCCATCAATCTCAACCCACCCGCACACGTTCTCCTTTGTGGTCTAAACGGGGCCGGCAAAACCACCACCGCGGCCAAGCTGGCACTTCGTCTTAAAAAAGAAGGGCGACGTCCCCTCCTCGTCGCTCTCGATCTCTATCGTCCGGCGGCCGTCGAGCAACTGGCAAAACTTGCTGAGCAAGTGGAGGTTCCTGTTTTCAAGCCAGAGCCGGGGTCGACCGATCTTGTCAAGACCGCCAAGAAAGCCCTCAAGTGGATCAAGTCACAGGATGGCACGGTGGTGATTTTTGATACCGCCGGTCGTCAGGAACTCGACACCCAACTCCTCGATGAACTGAAGGCCCTCCATAAGTTTCTTTCGCCTGGCGAAACCCTTCTCGTTGCTGACTCCGCCACGGGTCAGCAAGCGGTTTCGGTTGCCCAAACCTTCGATAGCGAAATTGGCATTACCGGTCTCATTCTTACCAAACTCGATGGTGACGCCCGGGGTGGCGCCGCCCTTTCAATGCGTGCGGTTACCGGTCGCCCCATCAAATACATTGGTGAAGGCGAGAAAATGGAGAACCTCGCCGAGTTCCATCCCAACCGTATGGCAGATCGCATTCTTGGGATGGGAGATGTGGTCTCGATGGTCGAGCAGGTTGCCGACAAGATCGATGAAAAGAAGGCGATGTCTGCTGCCAAGCGGATGCAGTCTGGCAAGTTCGACTTTAACGACTTTTTGGATCAAATGAAGATGATCCAAAGCCTCGGACCGCTCGATGGAATCCTCGGCATGCTTCCTGGATTCCGGCAGATCAAGAAGCAACTGCCGACGGGGGCCCTCGACGACAAGCGAATTAAGCGAATGGAAGCCATCGTGCTTTCCATGACTAAAAGGGAACGAGCCCGTCCAATAATTATCAAAGCCAGCCAGCGAAAGCGGATTGCCAAGGGTTCAGGTAGCACGATTTTGCAGGTCAACCAGCTTCTCAAGCAGTTTGGTCAAATGCAAAAAATGATGAAGTCCAAGGGTAAAATGAAGGACATGATGAAACAGCTTGGCGCCATGGGCGGCGGTGGAGCCAGCGGAGGCCTAGGGGGACTTGGCGGTCTAATGGGAGGTATGGGGGGAGGCGGCGGCAAGCCGGACATCGGTGGCCTCGGCGACCTCCTCGGTGGAGGAAAGAAAAAGTAGCCGAGGCTCGGTATCATTACTCTTTTCTCTGGCCTCGGCAGCCGATTGGCCTGGTCACAATTTTCCAGCCAAGCAAGGGTTCTTTCACAAACCTGCTAAGATTTGGGCCGATACCCAGTTTTATGAAATTCGCGATTCTCCCCTTCCTCTTTTTTCCTGCCCTCAGCCTTGGCTCGGCAGGAGATTTTTTGAACTCTCCTTCAGTCCCAGAAGGTTCGCCATGGGAAGTGACGGGTGCAGTGGGTATCGGTCTAGCTTCCGGAAACTCAGATACTGCTACCTACTCCCTTCAGGTTTTCGCGAACTACGAAAAGAATAAAACGGAAGGAGAAATCGGAGCTTCCTATCTTTATTCCGACGCCAACGGTGTTGCGACAACCAACAACTTTCGTCTCGATGGAAGATATAGCCGCACGGTTTCCGACCGGCTGAAAGTCGGCGCCTTTACCACCTTCCTGACCGACGATATTGCCAATCTCGATCACCGTTTCGAAATCGGTCTCGGACCGGGTTACAACTTCATCAAAACCGATCGCACAAAGCTCACGGTGGAGGTTGGTCCGGGTTACATCTGGGAAGAACAAGACAGGGAGGCAGACGACTATTTCTCGCTTCGATTGGTGCAGCGTTTCGAGCGCAAGATCAATCCCCGCTCCAAGATTTGGCAATCGCTCATTCTTTCCTCGGAAGCCGGTGACTTTGACAACCTTTTCGCAACCTTCGAAACAGGAATCGATGTGGTTCTGGCTGATCAATGGGGACTCAGAACGTCCTTTCGTTACCAGCTCAACAACTCCCCTGCCGCTGGTAACGACAAAGAGGATCTCCTGCTTCTGACCGGACTCACCTATACTTTAGGTGGCACCACCACTCTCGAAGAGGACGATGACGGTGGTCGTCGTGGTTTGATGCTCGGGGCCGAAAAAGACAAAGTGGCTTCAATGGGTTGGGACACAACCGCGGCCTTCAATCTCTCGCTCGCCAGCGGCAACGCCGACAATCTTCAGTTGGGCCTCTCGATCAAGGGTGCCTATAGACAGTACGATTACGAAACCTTCATGGAAGGGATTTACACCTACTCCCAAAACGACAGTGAAACCTCAGCCGATTCCCTTCGCACAAAAATCCAACACAACCGTAAACTCAGCGAGCGAGTCTTCCTTGGGGGAGTTCTTGGTTACTTCCACGATGACTTGGCCAATGTGGCCTACCGTCTCACCCCCACCGTCACGGCAGGTTATTATCTTCACGACAGTAATGACCTCACTCTCAGTCTCGAAGTAGGGCCCGGTTATCTTTTCGAAGAGGTTGGTGGTGGCTCCGACAGCTTCTTTACTCTCAACTTTGCCGAGAAATTGACGTGGAAAATCAACAATTTCCTAACCTTTAAGCAATCGCTTGGCGCCATCGCAAACCCCTCGCAAGAGTCCGATTATATCCTCACCGCCAATGCCTCGCTTGAAACCAAGGTGACCAAGAGTTTCACCTGGCAGGTGGCATTTGCATGGACTCGAGACAACACCCCAGCGAATGAACGGGAGAAAGATGACACCACCCTAACCTCGGGTTTTAGTGTGCGCTTTTAGAGCCAAGTCTCATTCGTTGCAAATGAAGGTCCAGGTGCTTTAATTTAATTCGATTGTGAAACGGGAAAAAGGACTCCACCAACTCTATACTGAAAGTGGCGAAACAGCCCCGGAGGAAATCTGGGGGATTGAAGATGATTCAGCCCTGACCCGTCGCGGTTTTATTGGGCGCAAGGCCTTGGCTGCTTTCGGGGCACTTTTAGGCGGGCGCATTGTTTTCGGAGACCGCTTTCCTGCCAACTTGATCCCGGCAGCCCTTGCTCAGACTGACGAACCATTCGTCATCGAAGGTAAAGACGGACTCACGATTCTTAACGACCGTCCCGTCAATGCCGAGACCCCGGCGCACCTGCTTGACGACAGGGTGACTCCAAGCAAGCGCCTGTTTGTTC
>JBMYLT010000032.1:0-33480 GCA_049596615.1 Akkermansiaceae bacterium
GGGAGGGATGAAGGGGGGGAGGGTGCATGGTGCGACCGATCCCTTGGGTTACAAGGCCCTGACCGATATCTCGACCGTTTATGACCTCTGGGCAACCGTCCTTCACCAACTCGGGATTGATCACGAAAAATTGACCTTCCGCTGGAGCGGCCGAGACTTGCGCCTCACCGACGTCCACGGACATGTCTGGAAAGACCTCATCACTTAGTTTGCCGCGGACCCCACGAGAGAACGATGAGGTGTTTGTGGAAGTTTCCCGGAACGGATTTTTTCCACGATGTGGGGCAGCGTGTTTCGCGGTAAGTTCGATTTTGGATAAATTTTGATGCGAGTCTGGCGTAAGTGTTCTAAATCCTGCCGTGATTTTTCAAGATCATTAGCCGGTTAAGAAGTAATATTAAATCAATGAAACAGCGGATCGATCGAAGGACTTTTCTGAGGGGAACGGGAGGTGTTTGTTTTGCCCTTCCCATGTTGGAAGCGATGTTGCCGACCGCTCGCGCAGCGCAGCGGGCTGGTGAAAAGAAGCCAGTGAAGCGTTTCGTTTGTCTCTCAAACAACTATGGCGTGTATCAGAAGGCCTTTTTTCCTGATTCCAAACAGGCCGGAGCGGACTACCAGATGCCCGAAACCCTAAAGGCTTTGGAGAAGCACCGCAAGGATGTCACGGTCTTCTCAAATCTGGATCATGGTTTCACCGGGGGGCATGCAGGGGTTCCTGTCCTGCTCAGCGGCGTCCGTCCAATCCTCGCGCATAACTATGCTGAGGGAAATATTAGCCTCGACCAAAAACTCGCAGAGTATCATGGAGCCGCAACGCGCTTTCGCTCGATGACGCTCTCTTGTCGCGAACGCAACTTGTTGAGCTTCACTCGAACAGGCGTTCAGGTGCCTAGCATCGATTTGAAAGCGGCGTATCGGGCCATGTTCTTCGAGGATTCGCGCGAAACAAAGGCAAACCAGGCGGAGCAATTTCGACGCCACGCCAGTATTCTCGATGTCGTGCGTGATCAAGCCAAGTCATTGAACAAGGAACTGGGCAAACAAGATCAGGAAAAGCTGGAGGAGTATTTCGACTCGGTGCGCACCTTGGAGCAGAAAATCGTTCAACAAGAGCCATGGCTTGATCGGCCGAAACCCAAGACAGATGTTGCCGAGCCCAATCCCGGGAACGGAGTGGAAGAACAACTCAAGGCAACGATTGAGATCATTGCGCTTGCCTTGCAGACCGATTCAACTCGCGCGATCACTTTAAGCTCGGGCTTCGTGAATGGAGACTTTGGGTTGAGCGGTGGTTATCATGGATTTTCCCATCATGGTGAGCGGGAAAAGGAAGTTGCCGCACTGAAGAAGATTGAGGGATACCAAATCACGATGATGTCCTATCTGATTGACCTGCTCAAAGCTCAAGAGGATCCGATTAACGGTGGCACGCTTTTGGATCATACGTCTGTCCTGTTTGGCTGTGGGATGGCAGCGGGGACGCATCAGACCAAGAATCTCCCTTTGGTCTTGGCCGGTGGTGGTTTCAAACATGGTGAGCACAAGGTCTATCCGGAAGCAGACGGGCAACGCATTCCCGCAGCGAATTTGTTATTGTCGATCCTGCAAAACTCCGGTTTAGAGATCGACCAATTTGGATCAAGTCGTGGCAGCCTGACCGGGCTGGAGTGGAAGGCCTAAAGACGATCAATGAAAGATGAAATGGCCGCCCATTTTAGCTGATCTCATAGGGAAGTGAAAACGGTGTCTTTTCATGTTTATGGGTCGTTCGCGTTTCTCCTCGCATCTCTGTGGAGTCTTTCTCGAGCGGACGAGTCTTTAACGAAGCTAAAACCTTTCCTCAACCAATACTGTTACGAATGCCACGCGGCCGAAAAACAAAAAGGCGATATTCGGCTCGACACCCTTGGAACTGATCTAGGGAACCTCGAGAATCTAGAGATCTGGCAGAACGTTCTCGATCAGCTGAATTTGGGGGAGATGCCACCCAGGAAAGCCAAGCTGCCAGAACGAGCAAAGGTCGAGCGGGTGGTTGCAAATCTAACGGATCGACTGGCCCGGGCTTACGAGAGTGCGCGTAGCACCGGAGGGCAGACCGTGTTGCGTCGATTGAACCGTCACGAGCTTCGGAACACCTTGCGGGATCTACTTTATCTCAATGGAGCTGACTACCGGCCCGATGCAGCAGGTTCACGCCTGATTGATAAGAACGGGAATGGCAGCGTCGAAAGCACTGGGAGCGATCCCTTGCGTTTTTTTCCTGAGGATGAAGAGGAGGAAGGATTCTTCAATCTCGGCGACCGACTCGTGATGTCTGACTTTCTCCTCAAGTTGACGCTCACTGCCGTGGAAGAAGTATTGGAGCAGGCGACGCATCTTGAGCCAAAGCCAACCGTCGGAACCCGTCGCTTGGCCGGTCATTTGATCAAAGGAAAACTCAACGGCGAAAATGTCATCGAGGCCGTGTCACGAGAGTTTAACCCAGACTATGATATGATCATGCGCGGCTATGAGCGATATGGCCGTCTCGCGCCGAGCGATTTACGCAACGGTGTTGGCGCCGCAGGCCGCTACCGAATCAGTTTAGAGGTCTCAGCTCATAACGCCAATCACCCTTGGGCTGACCTAATTGACATTGATGATAATGAACCGTTTCAGCTTTGTCTGAACATCGCCGATAATAAGAACGGGGGTATCGCCGGGGGGACGTCGACCCCACTAGTGCTGTGGTCAGTGCCGGCCGACGGAAAAACACGGGCCTTCAGTTACGAGGTCTGGATGGATTCCAGTTGGACACCTTGGATTGGCTGGGAAAACGGCCCGACTGATCGCGCCTTTCGTCCCGAAAAGGTGGTTGAAAAGTACTTTCCTGAGTCTTTTCGACCAAGACCCGAAAAGGGTTTGGATAAAGAAGCTCACGAAAACTGGCCGCGAGAAATGGCAAAGGTTCTTTTCGAAGGAGGATACCCTGGGCCCCACATGCGGATTCATAGTATGACGATTGAGCCATTGATCGACAATTGGCCACCGCGTAGCCATACCGCCTTGTATGGGAGCGGATCTGGCGGTGAAAAAGAAATTCGTGAGCTGATGAAGCGCTTCGCCGAACGCGCCTTCCGGCGGCCGGTAAGTCCCTCGGAGATTGAGCCATACGTGCAATTGGTGCTGCAGCAAAAGATCGAACCGGTGGTGACCATGCCGGGCGGAATTGATAGTTTGAACTACCGTGTTTATGAGGGTGAGTGGAGTCAGCTTCCCGATTTCAATCAACTCAAACCTGTCAAAGAAGGAAAGCTAGCCAAAGGGCTCATCGATATTCGAGTCGCCAATCGGAAGGACTTTTACGGAATCGTCTTTGAAGGGAAAATCGTGGCTCCCCAGACGGGTGACTACTTTTTTGAAATGGCTTCAGACGATGGCGCGCGAATCCTAGTAGATGGGAAGAAAGTTCTGGAGCATGATGGGCTCCATGGTGCCGAGTTAAGGAAAGCAAAGGTCCAACTTGAAGAAGGCGAGCATTCAATCCGTGTGGAATACCTCGGTTACGGAGCTCCAAACAGTTTTCGAGCGGGTTGGAGTGAGGCGGCAGGCGTATTTGCCCAACTTTCCGTCGATAATCTTCGGGAAAAAAAGAACAATCAAAAGGGAGGATCCAAAGACAAACTCCCACCGTTCATCCGGGCGATGCGGGATGGCTATGCTGCCATGCTCTGCTCACCCCAATTCCTTTACCTTAAGGAAAGTCCGGGGACTCTGGGTGGATTTGGTCTCGCTTCACGATTGAGTTACTTCCTTTGGTCATCAATGCCTGACGGGGAACTCATGGAGGCTGCCCGTTCTGGAAAACTATCGGAACCAGAAGAGCTTGAGCGACAGGTGGAGCGAATGCTGAGCGATCCAAAGGCTGCTGCCTTTATTCGCCATTTTCCATCGGCTTGGTTGCGACTCGATAAGCTGGGAAAGATGCCTCCCTCGGGTGGTGATTTTCAGTTTTATAGAAATCTGAGGGTTGAACCGATGTTGTTGCGCCAGGTTACCTTGTATTTTGAGGAGGTTCTCAAGAATAATGGTGAGATCGAACAGTTCATTGATTCAGACTACACCTACATGAACCAAGTCCTTGGCAAGTGGATTTATCGACGGGAGGACATCCGCGGTGCCCGCCTGCGCAAGGTGAAGCTGGACGACCCACGCCGCGGCGGAATTTTCACCTTACCAGGAGTCATGACAGCCACCGCGAACGGGGTAGATACTTCGCCTGTGGTTCGCGGAACGTGGGTTTTGGAGAATGTGCTTGGAACTCCGCCACCTCCACCACCTCCCGATATTGAACCTCTTCCAACTGATACTCGTGGGGCCACTACCATCCGTGAACGGTTGATCCTCCATCGCAAAGATGCAGCTTGTTTTAGTTGTCATGCAAAGATCGATCCGATGGGCTTCGCCTTTGAGAACTTTGATGTAGTCGGACGCTGGCGTGACAAATACAAGCGTGCAAAGGATCTGATTGATACCTCCGCAACTATGGCGAACGGCCAAACAATTGCCGACATTGTCGAGTTCAAGCTAATGCTGAAAAGGCGGCAACCCCTCGTAGTTCGATGCTTGGTCGAAAAGATGCTTACCTACGCCACCGGGAGACGCCTCGAGATCACCGATCGCGGTGAAGTTGACCGGATCGTCAATGAGCTCAAGCAGGGTGGAGATCGATTGCGGGATCTCGTCCACCTAGTGGTGAAGAGCAAGATCTTCCTGAACAAGTAGACTCTACTGATTTGGGGTCAACTTCTCCATCTTCGGTAATCAAGTGAGGAGTCGTTTAGCTGCTTTGTTCTTCAATAGCCGGGGAAAAGCCCCGAGATCAGCTTTCGTCGGCATTCGACATTGTTTAGCGCATTGCTAATCGACCTGGAATTACGGCAGTCTGCCAAACCCAGACAACTTGATACAGTAGCCCAATTTGAGAGGAGGGACGTGTTTTCCCGCAAGCCCAATGAGGTACGATGTCTTTGATGTGTGGATTCTGACTGTCAGGGAAGATGTCGGACTGGAAGTGGGTAAAGTTGAGATGCTTGCAGTTCTTTCCCGCGGCCGTTAGGAATGGAGTTGATCAGTTTGCCCACCATCGTAAATCATTGCCAATGCCTGCGCCAAACTTTCCCCAAAGCAACACTGCCGAATTGCCCCGGCAGCCGAGGATTGTCGCCAGGACTCTCCAGCTACTCCTCCCGGTGCTGATTTTGGCGGGAGGTTGGTTTGCTTTCACGACCTGGATCAAGCCGGAGGAGAAAAAACGGAGGCCTGCCAGTCTTCCGCAAGCGCCTAAGTCGATGGTGCTCGAGCTGGAAGTGGTGGACTTCGAACCTCTGATTGAAACGAACGGAGTGATTCGGGCCCACAATGAAGTCAACCTTACCGCCCAAGTGGGTGGCCCGATTGTAAAGATCCACCCCCAATTTGAGGATGGAGCCTTTTTTGAAAAGGGCATGATTCTGGTCGAACTCGACAACGCGGATTTCGCCACCGCGGTTTCGGGTGCCAAGGCTCAACTCGCCCAAGCGGTCGCCGTTCACGCCCAAGAAGAAACGCGTGCTAAGCAGGCCCTCCGAGACTGGAGGGACCTCGGTTTCGAAGAGGAGCCAAGCGATCTTGTTCTTCGCTTACCGCAGTTGCGTGAAGCCGAGGCCCGGGTCGATGCCGCCCAGTCGCGATTGGAGCAGGCCGAGCGAAATCTTGAGCGGTGCCTTGTCCGAGCTCCGTTCGACGGGCGGGTGCGGCGACGCATGGTCGGAGTCAGCCAAACCATTGGCAGTGGAGCGCCACTCGCATCCATTTTTGCAATCGACTATGCCGAAGTCCGACTTCCCATCAACGCCAACCAGATTCGCTTTCTCAATCTTCCCGAGGAGCCAGAAGATAAGCCGGTCGAACTTGAACTGGCTGATTCTCTCGACGAAGCCAACGCGACCACCTGGAAGGCCCGGATTGTTCGAACTGAAGGAACTCTAAACGATCGCTCCCTGGACCTTTTTGCAATTGCCCGTATCGAAGATCCCTTTGGCCAGAAAACCGGAGCACCTCCATTACGGATCGGTCAACCAGTCATGGCCCGGATTCCAGGGCGCCCACTCCGCGAAGTGGTTGTGATTCCGCGTGAGGCAGTGAGGCAGTTGTCGAGAATCACCATTGTTGATCGTGAATCTCTAACGATTCGAAAGCACTCGATCAGTCCAATATATGAAAACACGACTCATGTCATCGTTCGGGATGATGCCCTCCAAAATGGCACTCTGCTCGCCACCGCAAACTTCAACTACACCCCCGATGGGTCGGTGATCGAGATTCTCCCTTCGCCAGCTGACAACGATGACCCGGTTGCTGCAAAGAGCGAAGTCCAACAATCCACGGAATGATTCGCTGGTTCGCTAACAATGGCATTGCGGCCAACCTGCTCATGATCGCTATTCTGGCGGCGGGTTTGAATGCGGCTTGGAACAAGGTGCCCCTTGAAGTCCTTCCCGAATCCAGCGCCTGGGAGATCATCTACATGGAGATGCCGTATCGCGGAGGAACCCCCAAGGATATCGAGGAAAATGTCCTCATTCCGGTGGAACGCGCGCTGGAAGGGATCAGTGGGATCCGGGAGGTGAATTCCGATGCCATGCCTGGTCTCGCCAAGTTTTACTTCAAGGCCAAAGATGGAGTCGACTTGGACAAGTTACTCGATGAGGTCAAGGGACGAGTCGATACCATTTCCACTTTTCCGGGTGAAACGGAACGACCGAAGATCATCATCCCTGACTCAAGTGGACGAATCCCGGTTCTGAGTGTGGCGGTCACGGGAAACCTCGACGAGGCGGCCCTTCTTCAAACAACGCGCAGAGTTCAGCGGGAGATCCTCGAACTTGATGGAGTGAGCAGGGCTGATATTCAAGGGATTCGTCGCACCGAGATCTCTATCGAAGCGGACCTCGCCAAGCTGAAAGCGTATCAATTGAGTTTCCGTGAACTCGCTGATGCCATACGGAATTCATCGATCAATCTCACTGCTGGGACGATTCGGAGTCAGAGTGGTCGCTTGGTCGTCAAGACTCGCGGGCAGGCCTATCGGGCAAGTGAGTTCGAACAGATTCCGGTCCGTGGTGCCGATGGTGCCAGTGTTATGTTGGGCGAAGTTGCCCGGGTGAATGATGGCTTTGAAGAGGAACAAAAGATCGTGGAATTTAACGGCCGTCCGGCCATGTTTGTTCAGGTTCGACGGGCCCGTGGTGAGGATGCCATTGAAATTTCAGACCGTGTCAGGGACTATGTTGAAACCCGCGCTCCGGAGGGAACTCACCTCTACACCTGGAATGACACCTCGCTCTCGATCCGAGGCCGGTTAGGCACGCTTGTCACTTCACTCCTTCAGGGCTGCGTCTTGGTTTTTCTCATTCTGGGCTTTTTCCTACGCCCGCAGGTGGCCTTGTGGGTTGTTCTTGGAATTCCGATCAGCTTCGCCGGAGGCGTGCTAATCATGTCGTTGGACCTTCCCTTTTTCACCATTTACCCGATGACGGCTAACGTGATGAGCCTGTTTGGATTCATCATTGTTCTCGGTATTGTCGTCGATGACGCGATTGTTACCGGAGAAAATGTCTATGCGAAACTACGATCGGGAATGGATCCACTGGAGGCTGCGATTGTTGGGACGAAGGAAGTGGCGGTTCCGGTAACCTTTGGAATCCTGACGACCATTGCAGCTTTCGTTCCCTTGTCCAATGTCAGCGGAGGGTGGGGGGACTTCGCAAAACAAATCCCCCCGGTGGTCATTCCTGTTTTGCTGTTTTCTTTGGTGGAATCCAAACTCATCTTGCCTGCTCACCTAAAGCATGTGCGCCGACGCGAGGGGAGGATTAACACGCTTGGACGTATACAGAAGCGATTTGCCGATGGTTTGGAATGGTTGGTCAGTCACGTGTACACTCCGGTTTTACAAACGGCTGTCCGCTTCCGTTTTTCCGTTCTCGCTTTGTTTGTGGCAATGGCTATGGCCATGATTGGATATTGGGCTGGTGGCCGCATGGGCTTTGCGTCGTTCCCCTCGGTCGAAAACCTGCGGATCTCCGCAGACCTAAACCTTCCCAATGACCTTCCTTTTGAAAGAACTAAGGCCTGTGTCGATCGTATTACGGCAGCTACGGAAATCCTGAAAAAGGAATACATCGATCCTGATACTGGAGAGACCCTGATTCGTAACGTAGCACGTGTCACCGGCTCATCTGAATTTGACGGGCGTCCCGATTCATCCAGAGGTAAGGTGGTCGTGGAGGTCATGCCGCCAAGCGAACGATCCGAACCTGGTCCGACCAATGCGGCCATTGCGAAGAGGTGGTCCGAACTTGTCGGGGAATTCGAGGAAGCTGACTCCTTTTACATCCATGCCGAAATCACTGGAAAAGAACGCCAAAAGGAGCAACGGGAAAACACCGGGGAACCCATGTCGCTGGAACTCCGCGGGCCAAATTCGGAAGCTAAGAACCAGGTTGCGGAGAAGATCAAAAATCTTATTCGGGGATACGATGGAATTGGGGGAGCCTGGGCGAAAATCAATCGAGGTCAGGATGAAATTGAGTTCACCTTAAAGCCGCGTGCGATTGAACTTGGAGTGACCCAGCAACTGCTGGCCCGGCAGGTTCGTCAGGCCTTCTATGGCGAAGAAGCACAGCGCGTCATCAGGGATAATGACGAGATTCGGGTGATGTTGCGGCTTCCCAGAAAGGATCGCCGTTCTCTGCACACTCTGTCGAAAATGAAAGTTCGAGCCCCTGGGGGAGCCGAGGTTCCTCTCAGTACCGTTGCCGAGTTTCAGTTCACCAAATCACCAACTTTCGTGGAGCGGAATGATGGTGCCGAGGTCATCCGAATAGGAGGTATTCCACAGGATGAGAATGTGGATTTGATCGGAATTGCGAGGGAACTGGAGCCCGAGATTCGTAGCCTGACAAATGGAGTTGAGGGACTCTCCTTTTTGTGGACCGGCTATGTTGCCGAGCACGAGGAATCGGTAAAAAAGACCTGGCTCAATGCCGCCTTTCTTCTCTTTGCCCTGTATGCTTTGCTCGCAATTCCGTTCCGTTCTCTGATGCAACCGGTTTATGTCCTGTTGGCTGTTCCCTTCGGAGTCATTGGCGCTTTATTGGGACATCTGATCATGGATATTACGCCCAATTTCCTTTCGGTGTTTGGGATGCTTGCTCTCGCCGGAGTGGTGGTCAACGACTCGCTCGTCATGGTGGATTATGTCAACCGCAAGCGAGGGGAAGGAATGTCCTTGATCGAGGCTGCCATCGCCGCCGGCGCCCGGCGTTTCCGTCCGATCATCCTGACCTCCCTCACCACCTTCGCAGGACTTGTTCCCCTGCTGATGGAAAAGTCCCTGCAAGCTCAGTTTCTCATTCCCATGGCGGTCTCTCTTGGCTTCGGGATTCTGTTTGCCACTGGAATTACCTTGTTCCTCATTCCATGTGCCTTGCTGGCTGCTGATGACGTTGGAAGGCTTCTTAAGGCCGGCTTTGGATGGTTGACCCACCCCTTGAAACGTGATGAATGATTCTCTAAAAGTTATGATTCACCTATCCGTCATTCTGCTCCTGATGACTTCTCATATAAGCGCGGAGCCCCCTGCAAGCTGGAGCCGTTTCCGTGGACCTGATGGATCAGGGGTGGCCGCCGGGTGCCTGCCTCCGGTGAAGTTAGGGAAGGAAACCGAAGCCTGGCGGGTGGAAGTTCCTTCTGGATTATCGTCTCCGGTGCTTTCGAAAAAGACCATCTTTTTGACCGCGGAGGAGGAAGGGGAATTGCTGACCCTAGCCTTCGATAAGAAAACCGGAAAGGAACTTTGGAGACGAAGTGCACCGGTGAAGGCAAGTGAGAAAATCCATCGGGCGGCCAGCCAGGCTTCATCCACGCCGTTAGTCGATGAAAAAAGAGTGGTCGTCTACTTCGGTTCATTCGGACTTTTGTGCTACGACCATGCCGGAAAGGAAATTTGGCGGAAAGAGATTCCAACTCCAAAGACCCTCTATGGGATGGCTACTTCGCCGATCGGCTACCAGGAGATGGTATTGATGGTTTTAGATGATGACCGGAACCTCCCCGACAGCCAGTTGAGTCGTTCCAAGGTCATTGCTCTCGATAAAAGAGACGGAAAGACGGTCTGGGAAACGGCCCGACCGTTTTCACGAAGTGGGTGGTCAACGCCCATCATTTGGAATCACAAAGAGGGAGGTGATCTCGTTGTTTTGGGCCACGGGAGGATGGATGCCTATGACCCGGCGACTGGAAAAGGCAAATGGCATGCCAAGGGATTCTCCCGCGAAACGATTGCCGTGCCGGTGGCAAACAGAGATCACGTTTTCGGATCTTCGTCCCGGCGAGGAGGTGATGGAGATGTCGACACCGATCCCAAGCCGTTTTGGGAATCTCTCCAACCATTTGACACGAACAAGAACGGGAAGATCGAGCGTGGGGAAATGGAGCCTCCGTTCACTTTTCCGTTCCGCCCCGAGCTTCCTCTGGGTCATCCTGGTTTTGGATTCCCAATGCCGGCGGACCCCAAAAAACGCGAGGAGCGGGTGGACTGGATTTTGGGTTGGTTCGACAAAGACAAAGATCGCGCGTGGAGCGAGGAGGAGTTCATAAAGGGCTTCAAAAACAAGCCAGGCAAACCTCTTCTTTTAGCGGTTCGCCCCGGGGGAACAGGGGATGTCACCGAGACTTATGTGACATGGTCGATCAACCGGAACATCCCTGAAATTCCCTCGCCATTACTTCACAATGGAATCCTCTATCTGGTGCGTGCCGGGGGTTTCCTCGCAGCGGTTGATGCTTCAAACGGTAAGACAATTTATCGAGAGAAAGTGAAAGGGCTGGGTGGCCAATGCACGGCTTCTCCGGTTTTTGCGAATGGTCATCTCTATTTCGTCGCGAGCCATGGGGCGGTCGCCGTGGTCAAGGTCGGCGAGAAATTCGAAGTGGTCCACTCCGTACAACTCGGGGAACAATCCGAGACCACTCCCGCCATCGACAGGGATTCGATCTATTTTCGCACCGAAAAATTTCTCATCGCTTATCGCAAATGAAAGGATGGTGGCCACCCCATATCGCTTTTTCCTGATTGATGAAGTTTTTGTCGGTGAAGATGAATCCTCCTGCAACTGAGCTGTGGCATGAGGGAGATCGGTCGTCTTCACCCGTGAACGAATGCGAAGAGCCTTCCATCATTGTCTTTCCACGCGGAAGAATACTTGACTGAGGCCTTCCAATGCGGTTCCGCTCAGGGCAAAGGTTCTGGTCGTGGAGTTTCCGGCTGCTCCTTCTATTCCATTTTCCAAATCGGTATCCCAGGCGGTCATGTCAGCCGACCACTTCACCTTATAGGTAGCCCCTTCGATTGAATTCCATGTTAGAGTGAGCGTGTTGTTGAATGGCGAGAAATCAATGGATGTGATTTTGAGCTGTTCTCCAGTCCCGGCTGGTGTCGTGACTGAAAAATCGTCGAGGTAGGTGATCCGCTCTTCAGGAACTGGTGCTTGGATTTGTTCATCAAGAATGAACCATTCACTCCCATCAAAGCTACCTTCGACACGCCAACTCATAGGATCGCGCTCGCTGGAGTCGTTTGCGGTGGCAAGCCGATAGGAATCCACTTCCACACTTTCCCCAAAATCCAATACGAGAGTTGCGTCGGTTCTTCGGAAGTCTAGCCATTTGGTATTTGGACTGTTGTCGTTGGCCTGGCCTGGTCCTTCCCCGCCCGGGCTGTTGGCTCCGGGTGAGAAGGCGGTGGCTCCATCGAGTCTCATTCCACCAAAAAGGAGTTGGAACTCACCAATCTGAATGCTGTTTGCCAAAGATTCGTTTCGGAGTTCGGTAGGAACGAAGCGGTAATAACGAAAGAAAGCCTGAGGTTCGGCAAGGCGGACTTCGAAGGTGGCAGTGAGAGTTTCAGTATCGCCAACCGCCGTAAGGGTGTAGGTGGTGTCAACGGTGGGAGCGACGGTGATGCTACCAACTGGATTGACAGACCCAATTCCCTGATCGATGGAAACGGAGTTCGCGTTAATCACAGTCCATGACAGTTCGGTGGATTGTCCACTTGCAATGACAGGCCGGTCGGCTTCGAAAGCCCCGATTGAGAGTTCTTCGGAACTACCCAGATTGCCTGGGATGGAGACGGTATCGAGACTGAGCCAACCCCAGCCTCCTTGGGCTTGGTCGATTAGGTCGAGGGTGTAGGTTGCGTTTTGGTCAAGTCCGGCAAGCTGACTGCTGGAAAAAGTTACTTGCTGCCATTGATTGTCGGATGCCTTCATGGCGGAGAGCACATAGACGTCGGTTGCCGCGTTGCGCAGTGCGATCCCTTGGAAACCGGGCTCCGAGGGATTGGCGGGGAGATTTGCTGAAGTTGTTCCCGTGAGATCGCCAACTCCACTTCCTCCATCAAGCCAAGCGGTCAGAGGGCCGCTTCCATTTAGGGTGAATTCGGGAGAACGAAGAAGAAGAGTGGGATGAGGGTTATCGTGATATCGGCTGCGGATTGCGCTTGGCCCGGACTGAGGGTTTCCGTAGCCTGACACGGGGTCCCATCCGTCGATCGGAGCTCCTGCTGTAAGATCAGTCCATCCCTGGAAGGTGCTGTCATCGAAATCGTAGACGAGTGGAACGCCGGTCGCGACCTGTATGGTCACTCGAGCGGAAATGGGACCCGATGCCCCACCGGTGGCAGTGAGGGTGTAGGTGGTGGTCTGAGATGGGGAAACGGAGGCGGAACCGGAAAGTGCCACATTTCCAATTCCTTGGTCTATCGAGACATCTGTGGCGTCATCGACCTCCCAATTCAAGGTTGTGCTCCCTCCGACGACGATAGAAGGTGGGTCGGCAAAGAAGCTGAAACTATCAGAGGTGAAGTCAAAAGTTTCCGTGAAGGTTTGACGGGTGGCCGGGACGTTTGCAAACGAACGCGAGTCGATTTCGGTCCAATTCGAATTGTCGTTGCTGCCTTCAAGGATCCACGAGATAGGATCCCGCTCATTAGCATCATTGGCGGTCGCAAATCGGTAACCGTCGGAAAAAACCGGTGTTCCAAAGTCGAGAATTAGGCCGGAAAATTTGGTAAAGTCGAGCCACTTGGTGCCTAGGTCACCGTCGACCGCTTGGGCAGGAGATTCGTTGCCAGGGTTGTTCCCCCCTGGGTTGCTCGCAATGGCGCCAAGGAGAAGGGTGTTGTTGGCGTAGAGTTCGAACTCGGCGAGTTGTACGGAATTCGCTCCCGCTGTGTTGCGTAGTTCGGTGGGAGTGAAGCGGTAATAACGGAAGTTCGCTCCGAAGGCCGCGAGAGGCAGAAGAAGAAGGAGTGTGAAATGCAGGAGTGGTTTCATGGTTTGAGAATCTTGATTTTCGCTTTTCGAATTAGGACCGGTGAGCCGCCGCGGCTGAGATTTTGAAAACCAATCCTTCCTTTGCGAGGTCGGTCCTTGAGGGCAGGGGCGCCCTTGCCATCATGCCGCTTGATGACCGTTTCTTCTGTGCTTAGATCTTGATCTAAAATCAGCGTACCATTGAGGGTGACCTTGATCTGGCTACCTTTAAGGCGGATTTGGTAGCTGTTCCACGCTTCGGGTTTGTAGACTTGTTGTTTTGGGGCAAGGGCCCTGTAGAGTCCGCCGGTGAGTTCAGAAGCTGCCGCCTTCAGGTTGTAGCGAAGATCAGCCATTTGGAGCTCAAGGCCATC
Organism: Akkermansiaceae bacterium; assembly: GCA_049596615.1. Lineage (GTDB taxonomy): Bacteria > Verrucomicrobiota > Verrucomicrobiia > Verrucomicrobiales > Akkermansiaceae > SW10. Next base: position 13,778 of record JBMYLT010000032.1, read on the forward strand.
GAACGCAGGGTCGCCTTTTGCAGGAGAGCGAAGAGCACAGCCGCTGTTGCCTTGGGCACCGAGTTTGAATTCAAAGTGAAGTTCAAAATCAGAGTAATCCTTTTCGCTGATGAGCCAGGAGCCACGATCACCGCCTCCGTTGAGGGTCTCGTTTTCAACGATCCACTTTGCTCCTTTAGGGCCTGGTTTGGAGATGTCAGACCATGCACGGACAGTCCAACCTTCAGGAGGTCCGTCCTTGGGAAAGAGGGTTTGGAAAACCGGCTGCTCGGCCAGCAAAACCTGGGTGGAGAGTAAAAAGGTATACAAGAACAGCAATGGAGTTCTTTGTGAGGAGACGAAAGCAAAAGTACCAGCTATATATCGCATTGATTTTATAACGTTTCCTACGTTACGAGCCGTATAAACGTCAATTTGTTTTGAGATGTATTTTTAACATGCCTCCTTTGTCACTTTGAATCGCGATTTGATTCGGTTTTGAGAGCGGTTGTGGTTTTGTTGAATCTTCTAGCGGCTGAGCATTGCTTCGAAGTCGGCACGCTTGAATGCTTCGACATATTGTTGGCGTGCTACTGGGTCTTTGAACTACGCAGAAAGTACCTTTGGGTCGAGAAACAGGTGGGCGTCAGGCTCCTGAAAGCACCGAGGCAAAGGTCAACGAAGATCTGAACTCTTCTTAATCCTAGAAAGACACCCATCGACAATGAGGTATTTCCTCCATGCCCATCTCGAAATCTTACCTTGTTCTCACTGCTGGTTTTTTCCTTTACCCATCTGCCAGCGTCGTTGCTGAAGACTGGCCTTCTTGGCGTGGTCCGGCTCACAACGGAAGCCGGGCCGGGAAAGACTACCCAACCAAATGGAGTCGTGAGAAGGTGGTCTGGCAGGTCGGTCTTCCAGGGAAAGGGGCTTCTTGCCCGGTGGTTTGGAAAGATCGTATCTTTGTCACCGCACCTTCCAATGGGATCGATACCGCTCTTGCATTTGACCTCAACGGAAAGCAAGTTTGGAAGACCGAGTTTGGGGCCGAAATGAAGGCCAAGCACATGAAGCTTGGAACCAGCAGTAACGCCTCACCGGTCACCGATGGAAGGGGTGTTTTCGTTTACTTTAAAAGCGGAACTTTTGCCGCGCTCGAGATGGATGGAACGGTTCGCTGGAAACGGAATCTCTCCAAAGAATTTGGCCGGCAAAAGCTATACTGGGATCAGGGAAGCTCTCCAATCTTGATCGGAGATCTGGTCATTCTATCGCGACTCCATGCGGGAGATTCCTGGGTCGCTGGATTCGACAAGGCCACCGGTAAAATCCGCTGGAAACAAGAGCGTAACTACGAGGTTCCGGCCGAAAATGACAATGGCTACACCACACCGGTTCCGGTTCGTCATGGTGATCAGGATGCTCTCCTCGTCTGGTGTTCGGACCACTTAACGGCTTATGCCGCAAAAGACGGCTCCTTGCTCTGGTCATCGGGTGGCTTCAACTCAAAGGCCAAGAAACTGTGGCCACCAATCGCAACGCCGGTTGTCGCCGGAGAGATTGCTGTCGTGCCTGTAGGACGGGATGACCGCAAACAGGCCGAGATTCATGCGGTCCGGCTGGGAGGAAAAGGGGATGTCACCGAAACCCATCGACTTTGGGAACGCAAAGACTTCGGGGTTTTTGTTTCCAGCCCAATTGAATACGAGGGAAGAGTATATATCCTTCGTCATAAAGGGGAGGTGGTTTGCCTCGATCCAAAAACCGGCGAGCCCTTTTGGGCAGCCAAATTGCCCAAGTCCCTTATTCCGTATTATTCCTCTCCGGTGATTGCCGGGGGCATCCTTTACGCCGCCCGCGAAGATGGAGTGGTTTTTTCCGCCCGGATCGGCGAGAAGTTTGAACTTCTGGGAGAGAATCCGATGAGAGAGCAAATTCTCGCGACTCCAGTCCCTTTCGATGGAAAGCTCCTCATCCGTACTTCCGGACACCTGATATGTGTGGAGTAAACTTTGCGAGTTGAGGGTCTGGATATCGGATCAGCCGTCTTTCTTAACCAGAGGTTACTTCCTGGTTCTTACCGAATAAAGCATAAGTCAGGAGTGGAAGGAGAATTCCCGGGGCGCCTTCGTAGAGAAATTGATTCCAACCAAGAAACCGCCATGCGACCACGGCGGAAAGCCCCAGTATCATCATAAGGAGCGCCAGCTTCTCCGAGGGACTTTTCCCAAAAGCGTGGACAATGACAAGCGGCCCGATGGTGCAAGCGAGTGCCGACCAAGCCACGATCACCAGAGTAAAGACATTGGCCGGAGCAAACAACGCCACCGTAAGTGAAATCGCCATCACAGCCAGGGTGCTCAACCGCTTGGCACGCCGGCTTTGCCCGAGATTAAAGTCATCACTTAGAACAGCCGAGCAGCTGAGAACTTGGGAATCAATTGTTGAGATTGTTGCAGCGAAAATCCCGCCCAGTACGACTCCTGTCGCAAGTCCAGGTAGGAGGGTTTGAGCCAAAGTTGGTAGCGCAAGTTCTGCATCGAAGGATGAGCTTTCCGCGATGTAAAGGCGAGAAGCGAGCCCCACGACAAAGGTGACGGACAGAAAAAGGCTGCTCCAAAGAAAGTAGTAGATGCCCGTCTTTCGCATGTGTCGCGAGTCATCAAGTGCCATGAAGCGAACCATAACCTGCGGTTGCCCGATTACCCCAATGCCGTTGAAAAGCCATCCGATTGCAAACAAAACTGTTGCGCCGATCGATCCGAAGCGGGAGGGGCCAAGATCAAGAAACGTGGGCGAGACATGATCGAGTTTTTTGACAAACTCGGAATAATCACCGGCATGATGAATCGCGGAACCGAGAAGGAGGAGCATCGCAAACATCATCAAGAGGGATTGTGCAGCATCGGTCCAAATCGAGGCACGTAATCCACCACTCATGCAGTAGATCAAAGTGAGGCCTGCTCCGATCCAGGCGCCCGATGAAGGGTGCCATTCAAAAAGGGCCTTGAGAGCCTTCCCACCAGCATTAAGTTGAGCTGCCGCATAGATCGAGAGAAACACCAGAGTGATGAGTCCGATCGCCACTTGAAGCTTACGGTAGTGTCCGCCATTCCATCGGCCAATCAGTTCCGCGAAACTGAGAGCGTTGGTTTGCTTGGTTGCTTCGCGTAGTCGCTTGTGGACCATGCAGAATGCAACGAGATCTCCAAAGAGAAACCCACAGACCAACCAAATAGCCGATAATCCGAAGCTATAGATGTATCCGATGAGGCCTATAAACATATAGCCACTGTTTTTCGTCGCAGCAGCGGACAAAGCAGTGAGAAGTGGGGAGACCGTTCCTCCGGCCAGCAGATAGTCGTTCGCTTGATCGGTCTGTTGGCGGGTCGACCACAGGCCGATCACGACAAAAAGAAGTAAAAAAGAGACAAACCCTATAATCTCCATCACCTTCGTTTTATCTCAGAAAACAAAATTTTCTGCTTCTTCATCACTTCCGTTGGGCAAAGAAGAACGGACTAAATACAGTGCAACGACCCATTCTCAATGCGAACCAGAAGCATGTTGAAGCCTTTGCGGAATCTTACGTTGCGATAGCCCTCGCCAAGTGATCGGGATGATTGGCCGGTGTCGGTCCAGACGATTTGATCGTTGCCGACACCTGCTGAAGCCTCAAGGATTAGCAGGATAATAGTAGGTAAAACTGGTCAGGCACCTTGCTGTCATTTCGATCGAGAGGAAAAAGGATTATTTCTTATCAAGTTTGACAGCAGTCTCCCCAAAGGCCACACCCTTGAGGAAGTAGGTTTTACCCGAACCAAGATAGTGATAAGGGCGGTCGTTCCCAACCGTCATCCACTTTTTCATTCCTTCCTCACCCTTTTTCCAGACGCCGTCTTTGAACATCTGCAGGGCTACCTTGTCCTGATATTCCGCAGTGGGAACAAAGACAACGGAGCCGCTGAATTCTGGGAGCTTGGCGATGTTTTCCTGGGCCGTTTGGAAATCGCCTCTTCCTTCGACTCCCCCGGTACTCAGTTCGCCAATGACGACCGGAAGATCGGGAGTTTTCAGATCCTTGCGGAGGTCTTTGATCAGAATGGAAGTCCACTTGGTGTAGTCGGCATACTTTGTTTCGCGATAGTCGCCGCGAACCATGTCGTTGAAGCCCTGGTGCCAGACGAATCCAGCGAGCTCGGGCTTGTAGCCTTTGAGGGCAGGGAATTTATTCTCGTAATCTCCAAGCTCCTCTTTCACATGAGCCAACATCTTGCGGTAATATTCTCCAAAGGTTCCCTTAAGCTGATCCACAGTCGGAACGGGTTTGGGCTTTCGGGTTTTCTTCCCTTCGGCTTCCTTCTTTTTGTTGGCTTCAACCGTGGCGTTGTACTTGGCCTGCATCTCCGCAACCATCTTTTTGAAATCATTGTCGCTGGGCATGGCGCTGGGGGGACGGAAGGGCTGGTAGACGCTCTTACCGCCCCAGGCTGTTTTGATGATGAGGACGGGTTCTTCGTAGGCTTCGCCAACGGCATGCCCGAAACCAAACTCCGGACCGATCGAGTTGTCGCCCTTGGTTCCATAGGCGGTGGTCAGAGGGCCATATTTTGCTCCACCGCTTTTTGATGGATAGGTGATGAAAACATCGTCTCGCTCGACCCACTTGTCGTCTTTCTTAACAATCCCATACCATGGTTTGATGATGGGATCATCTTTGTAGGTATCAAGGTGTGCGGCGAGACCTTTGCCTTCCATGTTCGACTGACCGGCAAGGATGAAGACTTTCACCGTCGTATCGGCGTGCGCGGGCAAAGCGACGAGTGAGATGAGGGCAAGAGCGAGGTTTCTTGGGGTTCGATTCATATTTAACATGGTTGGGGGTGTTTGTGCCGAATGAATACTCTCCGAATGATTATGAAATTGCGCCTATTTGTTATGGAATAGCGCACTCGTGGTGATGAGGTGGACTAGATCTCTCAGGCCGTTTCCCTTTGTTTCCAGAGTGCTCACGATCTTGTTGATCTCTCCCCGGTCCCCGGCCTCCATCAGTCGGCCTGTGCCATAACTCATCAGTTTCTCGGCCAAACAACGAATGACCTGGGATTCCCGCTCGAGTAACAGGGCCTTCAACTCGACAATATCGTTGAGCTTTTTACCGTTTGAAAGGGTTGTCGTGGTCTCAACCACTGGAGCCTGTCGGTCGTTTCGATTTACCTTGGGATAGTGGTCGCGCCAGCGACCGATCGGATCAAAGTTCTCCAATGGAAGTCCAATCGGATCAATCTTGCGATGACAACTCCGGCAGGCTTCCTGATTGCGGTGCGCCGCCAGTTGTTCCTTAAGGGTCTTCGTCCCACGCAGATCAGGTGAGAGCGGTTCAACATCGGGTGGCGGAGGAGGAGGGGGAGTTCCCAGAATATTCTCCAGCACAAACACACCGCGTTTTATCGGGGAAGTGTCCACCCCATTGGCGGTCACCGTCATGACAGCCGGCATCGTCAGCAAGCCGCCGCGACGCTGGTCATCCAAAACAACTTTGCGAAGGTTGTCACCGACCACCCTTTGTTTGTAGATGAGCTCGCCGAGGAGACGGTTCATGAAGGTGTAGTCCGAATCGATGAGTTCACGGACCGGGCCGTTTCGCTTGAGGAGATCTTCGAAGTAGGCCTCGACTTGCGGGACGAGACTATCTTTCACGCGGAAGTAATGACCGTAGGGCCCCTTGCGATCAGGCTCCATCCGTCCCAGTTCATGAAGCTTCAACCACCGCTCTGGAAAATGACGGGTGAAGGCTCGAGCCTTTGGGTCTTCTAACATGCGGTCTACCTGTCGGGTCAGTTCGGCCGGCTCCGAAAGCTTGCCCGATTTCGCAAGAATCATCAGTTCGTCATCGGGCATCGATGACCAAAGGAAATAGCTCAGTCGGGAAGCCAGCGCGAAGTCGTCCAGTTTCCCCGGTTCTTGTCGAAGATAGAGGAAATCCGGTGAGCACAAAATGGCGGTATAGGCCCCTTGAATCGCTTCCAGCCGAGTATGCCCGTTTTTCTGCAATTGCTCCACAAGATCAACGAATCGCTTCACCTCCTCCGGCCTGACTGGGCGTCGATAGGCTCGTCGGGCAAAGGCAAGGAACAGTTGGTCAAGGTTAGCGTCTTCAATTGAACCATTCCCGTAAAGAGCGATGTGGCTTTTTGGTGGCCAAGCTTGATCGACCGGCTCGATGCGATACCGGTGCACGCGGAGGGTGGGACCGCGGTATCCTTTTCGAAAGAGGGCTCCGGCAACTTCCTTTTTGAAGCCCTTTTGCTTCCGGTCGATCTTTTCGTATTCCTCAGGATACCATTGTTCGAGAAGAACGTGGAAGGCATTGTGTTGAAACCAGGGCCCATTTTCCCAACCCACCCAGGATCCCCAGGGATCGTCAATCCAGGTCTCGAAGGAAAACGTTCGAATTTTGCTATCGGGAGGCAGTTTCCAAACCGCCACCCGTTTCTTACGCTCACCGCGAAGGTGTTCGAAGCGTTCCAGGTAAAGGCCAACTTCAAAGTCCTCTCCCGGATTTTTCCGGCCGAGATTCACGAGTTTGCCTTCCTGCACGGTCCAGTTTCCCCAGGTCTGGTCCGCTGGTTTGTGGGCCGAGAGATCGACCGTGATACGGTATCGACCCGGTCGGCGCATGCCACGATGGTAAAGGTCTGGGCCGATCCGGTTGTAGCGATCCCAGCGCTGAAAGACTTCGTCGTATGAGTCTCCTTTCGCTCGTTGGTATTTTCCCAGAGTGTCGCCATGTAGAGTCTTGGTGCAGATCGGGGCGGTGAAAGTCGCCGTTTCAAAGGGCTTTCGTTGGCTGTCGACAGTGGCCATCCGGATCGACTCCTCGGCAGCTTCGATGATCATTTGCATGAGGAAGTCGGACATCACGAGAGTATCGCCGATTGTGTCTAGCCCCTCGGCCTCCTCATCTCCGGGAAAGCTTCGGGTCGGCTCGATGGTCTTCTGTGCCGTGATCCCGTTTCCATTGAAATCATAAAGACCTGAAACCACTTCGGGGTCGAAGTCGGGGTGGTTCAGATGAAAAAGATCCCGCAGGGTGTTTCGGAGTTCATACTTGTTGAGCCTTCTGATCACGGCCTGCCCGCCGGTGCTTTTTCGTTTGGCGTAGGCTTCCTGCAACTGCGCCGTCAGTTCTTCGATGACCCCAGCGGATTCAGCTAAGGATGGCTGCTTGCTCTTTTTGGGAGGCATTTCACCTAAATTGAGCTGATCAAGAATTCCCTGCCACTTTTCAAGTGTCAGTGGATCATCCAAATTATTGCCGAGAGTGTCGAATCGAAGATCGCCTTTCTGCTTTTCTGCTCCGTGGCATTCAAGACAGTAGGTTTTCAGAAAGGGGCGGTGCGCATCGAACCGGGACTCGCCAGCAACCAAGCCGGAGATCACGAAAAGCAAGAACAGGGCGACTCTCATGCCCAATCCAGACCAGCGAGGGTCCCCGTGCTCGTTCCAAATCGATCCACCTCAAGTCCGAAGTTCTGTAACATGGACAGGAGAAGGTTGCAGGCCTTGACCCGGTGAGGATCCTCGGCAGGCAGGACGCGGTGTTCGCCCAACTTGAAGCCACCGCCAGCGAGAACGAGGGGCATGTTACGGCAGGAGTGGGTTCCGGTGGCCATCCCGCATCCGTAAAGAATCATGGTGTGGTCAAACAAAGTGCCTCCATTGAGAGGGTCGTCTTTGGCTTTCAGAAGATCGATAAGATAGGCCATTTGCGAAATCTGGTTCCCTTCAATCTTTTGTAAGGCCTCCGTCTTCTCGGGAAGTTCACCGTGATGGGAAAACCCGTGATAGCCGCCCTGCAGTCCGAAGTCTCCGTTGGTAAATCCGCTGGCAAGGGTCATGACGCGGGTCGAGTCGGTTTCGATCGCCAAAGCCATGAGCTCCATCATGATTTTCATCTCGTCAGCGGTCTGGCGCTGCGGTTGCGGCTCTTTCATCGCCGTCTCTGGTTTCGGACGGTCAAGCCAAGGTTCCTGCTGTTCGATCTTTCGTTCCAGAGTTCGAACAGAATCTAGATATTCCGCAAACTTCTCCTGATCCTGTTTCCCCAGCTGGCGATTCACTCCTTTGGCTTGATCCAGAACCGCGTCGAGGATGCTGCGGTGCCTCTTGAGTCGCAGTCGTTCCTGTTGTTTCGACTTCGCGTTTTCCTCAAGGAAGAGTTTGCGATACATCCCAAGGACATCAATGGAAGGGACTTGAACCCCGGTGCTTGTGAAGCTGACTTGATTGTTCTCTTTAACTTTAAGAACCATCGAGGAAAACCGGGTAGCTGAACCAACGAATTCAGCGGCCTTCTGATCCATACTGATGTTTCCCTCGGGAAACCCGGCTGCCATGTCGGGTCGAATCCCATTGAGGAAGGTCGGAACGCACGCGTGTCCGCCGGTTAGCCCATGGTCCAGGTTGGAAAAGACGGAGAATTCATTCCGATGCCTCTCTAGCGGTTTGAGGGTGGGGGGGAGACCATAGTTTCGTCCAATCTGAGTCTGATCGGGAAAAAAGGCCTTCTGATACACGCCGTAATTGTTTGTCAGGCAAATCATCCGTTTGGTTGCCTTGCGAGACGCAGTTTGGGCCGCTTTCCCCGTCGGTAACATTGCCTCCAAAAGAGGCAAGCCAAGGCAAACCCCGGCTCCCCTAAGGAAGGTTCTTCGCTCAAGTCTTGCGCTCATGTCCGAATTCTCCTTTGTGAATTTTAGAATACGATTGTCGCCGGCGGAATTTTCCAATCGGTTACTCAGTGAATCAATTGATAGGCAAATCCCAAGGAAATTCAATTATCGAGGACCTGACTTGAAAATCCCAAAGTTTCCGTTTTCCTCCAACCAGATGCACGAAAGAGAGGGCCAGCGCTCCGAAATACCCGATAAAGGGAGACGGATCGTAATCGATGATGAACTGGTGATCAAATGCCCTTGGCGCGCGCGCATTTTCCATTGGGCGATGGTCTTTTTGGGAATGGCAGTCGTCTTCCTGCTTGGGGGCGCAGTCGTTTGGTATCTGCTGAATGGTGATCGCAGCCTTGAGATAACAAGGGCGAAAACAGCCTTTGCGTCTCGTGGGCAATTCATCCTCGGTGGGATTCTTGCGGTCTTTTGGATCGTCAAACTGGTCCATCGTCCCCAGGAACAGAGAAAAGGCTGGTAGTGCGTGATGATTAAGATATCCGAAATAAATAGAGGAATTTGCTGAATTCCTCTTGCCAGCCCGGACATCTCTGATACAGACCTCCTCCCCGCGCGGATTCTGGCAGGATTTTTTGCGGGTTTCCCAAAATAGTTAAGACCATGGCACGACTCTTCGGCACAGACATCCCCAACGAGAAGCGGATTGAGGCTTCTCTTCCCTACATTTTTGGCATTGGTCGTCCCACTGCCGCCAAAATCCTGGATCACGCCGGGGTTGATCCCGACATTCGCACTGGCGAACTCAGCGAAGAACAGTTGGTGAAGATCGCAACAGTGATTCAAAACGAGGGGATTCTCATCGAAGGTGATCTTCGTCGTGAGAAGCAGGCCCAGATGAAGCGTCTGTCCTCGATCAACTGTTACCGTGGGATCCGTCTGAAGCGTGGCCTCCCGGTTCGCGGCCAGCGCACCCGCACCAACGCCCGCACCCGGAAAGGGAAGCGGAAAACAGTGGGTGTTGCCAAGTAAGGTTGGCGCGGCTGTGACCAGCGCCATTTGATTTTCCATTCCATAAAACATGGCTGAAGAAGAAAACAAAAATGAGGAGACCGAGGTAGATGCTGCTGAAGCAGCAGCACCTGCGGAAGCTCCAGCCCCTGAGGCGGCTGCTGAAGAAGCAGCTCCAGAAGCGACCGAGGCCGCGGCCGAGGATGCTCCTGTTGAGGGTGAAAGCACGGACGAAGGAACCACCGAAGAGGGTTCCGAAGCTCCGAAGGAAGAGAAGAAGCGCGACATTTTCGCCGAGCTTCTTGGAGAAGAGGATCCTGACAAGGTCAAGATCCATAAGTCGAAGAAGAGCAAGAACGTGACCAAGGGTATCGTTCATGTCACTGCGACCTTCAACAACACTACGGTCACAGTCACAGATGAGCGGGGCAACACCATCGGGTGGTCCTCAGCTGGTAAGATGGGCTTCAAGGGATCTCGTAAGAGCACCGCCTATGCAGCTCAGGTCGTTTCCCAGGATGCCTGCCGCCAAGCCATGTCCCACGGATTAAAGGAAGTCTCCGTGCGGGTCAAAGGACCGGGCGCCGGACGCGAATCCGCTGTGCGTGCCGTTCAGGGCCTTGGTGTGGAAATCTCGGGTATCCTTGATGTCACTCCGATTCCTCACAATGGTTGCCGCCCGAAGAAGGCGCGTCGTGTCTAATTATCAACTCCAACTTCCAGAAAGATTGAATCATGGCACGTTATACCGGCCCTAAAGATAAGATTAACCGCCGCTTCGGGGTGCCCCTTTTCGGCCCCTCCAAAGCTCTTGAGCGTCGTAACTACCCACCAGGGCCTCACGGTCTTCGTTCGGGACGTCGGAAGAAGTCCGACTACGCCATCGCTCTCGGTGAAAAACAAAAGCTGAAGTTCATCTACGGAGTGCTCGAAAAGCAGTTCCGTGGATACTTCGCGGAAGCTAGCCGTCGCCGGGGGATTACTGGTGACACCATGCTGCTTCTGCTTGAGACCCGCCTCGACAATGTCTGTTTCCGCCTTGGATTCGGGAATTCCCGTCAGGCCGCTCGTCAGCTCGTCAACCACGGTCACGTGACCGTGAACGGTAAGAAGCTCGACATCCCGTCATACCAGGTTCGCGCCGGAGACGTGATCAAGATCCGCGACCGCGCTTCTTCCCAGCAACTGGGACTTCGCATGCTGGATCTAACCCAGTCGACTCCGCTTCAGGACTGGCTGACTCTTGACCGCGAAAAGATGGAGGGCACAGTAGCCCGTCTTCCTGAGAAGGACGACATCGATCCACCGGTTAACCTTCAGCTGATCGTGGAACTTTATTCCCGCTAAAGTTCACCAACATTTTCAAAGTCCCATCTCGTTCTTCGAGATGGGACTTTTTTTTGCTCGGGTCAAACTAGGTCGGGATTCTCAACTTACTTCTGCTAGGTTTTCCGGGTGAATGCTTTCCTCTGGGTCCTCTGGCTGGCTTTTGTCATCGCGATCGCAGTTTGGGCTTTTGGCTGTCAAAAGCGGCGGCGATACAAGGCTCTTTTGAGTGCCGGTCCCCTCAATGATGAGGACCGAGGGTTCTTGAACGACCATTTCGACCTTTGGAGGAAAATGCCGGAAGACCTCCGCCAACGGGCCGAGCCGATTATTCAGGTCCTGATCGCTGAAAAGAACTTCGAGGCCTGTGGCGACCTGAAAAACGTCACCCGGGAAATGCAGGTGGTGATCATGGCGCAAGCCTCCCTTCTTCTGGTTGGGCGGAATCACCGTTTGTTTTCCAAGCTAAGAACCGTTCTAGTTTATCCCGATGCCTTTAGTGGTGGACGGGAAGAAGGTGACGAGACCGTGCGACTTGGGGAAAGCTGGGAGTCCGGAAGCGTGATTTTGTCGTGGCGAAGCGTCCAACGCGGGGGAGAAGATGAGAGAGACGGTCGGAACGTGGTGATCCACGAGTTTGCCCATCAACTCGATCAGGAGAACCGTCACGCCGACGGCCTTCCGGAACTGGAGGATCGGAGTGCCATCGGAAACTGGGCTCATGTCTTTTCATCGGCCTACGAAGATTTTTGTAGTGATCTCGATCAGGAACGAAAAACCGTGATGGACCCCTACGGTGCCACCAATCCCGCGGAGTTCTTTGCGGTAGCGACCGAGACCTTTTTCGAGAAGGCCAAACAACTTCAAAAGGAATATCCCAACCTCTACTTACAGCTGAAGGAATACTACGGACTGGACCCGCTTGTATGGTAGTTTCATTTCCGGGTGGCAAACGAAGGATTCGGCGATTGGCACGACGACAGAAGCTTCCAGGCAGAGACTTTCAATGCGTAGCACTCGCAAACCGATCTCCAGTCAGTTTGTCTTCGGATGTTTCTTTTGGACCTCATCCGATCCTTCTTTGACAAATTTTGTGACGATGGATGCGTGATTTCTTGCCACCTTGCCCGCCTCTGGCGGTTTTCTCAGAATCGTAACTTTCAGGCCGTTCTGGAGTTCCTCCGCTTTGCGCGTGAGTTTTTTGTGCTCCCTGGCAAGCTCCTGAATGATAGTCCATTTTTCTTCGGGGAAAGGGCTTCTGAGTTTTCCCTTCCCGTCTAGTGGAGCAGCAAAACAAGTGGCAGTGTCTATTCCAGCCACCAAAACCGCTTTTCGAAGAAATTCCTTAAATTTCTGACACCATTCGACCGGGGGATTCTAAAAAACAAGATAGCAATATCCTTCGAACCTAGAATTCATCAAAACTCTCCAAGACCCCCATCTTTTTGAGATGGCCCAGTCTCCTTTCGGATTTTGACAGGTAGGGGGGAGCAAGGCATCCTCCCGTCACATGTCCGTGCCCCAAAACACTATTGCGTTGGTTTATGACTACGACCAAACGCTCAGTCCGAGCTACATGCAGGATGACGTTCTCTTCCCTAAGTTCGGCATCGATCCGGAACAGTTCTGGCGGAAGTGCAATATCCTCGTGAAGGAAAAGCAGTGGGACGGTGAGTTGGCTTATATGAAGTGCTTGCTGGACTACCTTGGCATGGATAATGTCACCAATGATGATCTTAGCGAAATGGGCAAGGGGCTTAGCTACTATCCCGGCGTCGAGACCGTTTTTGAGGAGATCCGGGAGTTTTGCCTTCGTCCTGAACACGAAACAGCGGGGATCACTATTGAACACTATATCGTCTCCTCCGGACTTCATGCTCTCCTGAAAGGGTGCTCGCTGGCAGGCAAGGTGAAGGCGATCTTTGGCTGCGAGTTCGGAGAAGATGAATTGGGGCGGATCAGCTTTCCCAAACGAACCATTTCTCATACGACCAAGACTCAGTATCTTTTTCGGATCAACAAGGGCATGTTGGATCATCATGACGACGTGAACGACCACATGCCTTTCGATGCCCGACCGGTTCCTTTCCAAAACATGATCTATGTGGGAGACGGCCCAACGGATGTGCCCTGTTTTACCGTGATGAAGAAGAACGGGGGACATGCCATCGCGGTCTATAATCCGAAGGATCAAACCGGGCGTAGTTTCCGGAAGTGTTTCCAGCTGTGCTCCCATGCCGACCGGGTGAAACACATCGCACCAGCCGACTATCGGAAAGGGAGCCACTTGCGCCTGCTGCTGGAAGAGATGGTAAAAGAGGTCGCTGACCGGATTCTTCAGGAACGCCTCGAAGAGGGCCAACAGGGACGCGTCGCGGCTCCGGGTTTTTGATGTTGAGACTGCATGAGTAAGGAACAATTTCATTTTGTCGGTGTTTGTGGCACCGCAATGGGATCGGTGGCCGCCGCTATGATCGAAAAGGGATTCGTGGTGACCGGATCCGACCAATCGGTTTACCCTCCCATGTCGGTCTTCCTGGAAAGTAAAGGCGTGGAAATCATGAATGGTTATCGGGCGGAGAATATCCCGGACGCTGCGACGACGGTCGTGATTGGAAATGCCATCAGCCGAGGGAATGAGGAGGCCGAAGAGGTTCTCAATCGCCGCTTGCGTTACGTTTCCTTGCCCGAAGTGCTCAAGGACCATTTTTTACGAGGAAGACGGAACTACGTGGTCAGTGGAACGCACGGGAAAACTACCACCAGCTCGATGTTGGCATGGCTCTTTCAATCATCCGGTCATGACCCGAGTTTCATGATCGGAGGGATCCCAACCAATCTGGGGCAGGGTGCTCGTTTCACCGATTCCGAATTCATGGTGATGGAGGGCGATGAATACGACACCGCTTTCTTCGACAAGCGTTCCAAGTTTCTTCACTACCTTCCCGAGTTGGTGGTGATGAACAACATCGAGTTCGATCACGCCGACATCTACAACTCGCTCGACGAGATCATCCTGACTTTTTCACGCCTCTTGAAAGTGGTGCCCCGCAATGGACTTGCCCTCATCAACGGAGATGATCCCAACTGTCTAACTGCGGCAAAGGAGTCCCCGTGCCCAATCAAGCGGGTGGGTTTCTCCGATTCATGCGAGCTTCGCATTACGGAAGTCGATTACCATCCGTCAGGAAGTTGCTTCGTGATTGATGGTGAATCTTACGAAGTCCCAATGGTGGGGGAGTTCAATGTGCGGAATGCTGCGATGGCGGTTTGCTCAGCTCGCTTTGCCGGAATCCCACCCGAAGCAATCCGGCACGGCTTGGCTGGATTTGAAGGAATAGCTCGACGCCAGCAGGAACGTGGCGAGGTGAATGGGGTGACGGTGGTTGATGATTTCGCGCATCACCCGACCGCCATCTCGTTGGCCATTGACGGACTTCGACAAAAGTATGAAGGACGTCGTTTGTGGGTGATCTTCGAACCCAGGTCCAACACGACCCGGCGTAAGATCTTCCAAGCGGAACTTGCGGCCTCTCTTCAAAAGGCCGATTTGGTGGTGATCCCCGCTGTGCCTGATCCGGAGAAAGTGGCCGAGGAGGATCGTCTCAACCCGCAGCAGCTTGTCGAAGATGTCGCGAAAGGAGAAGCCATAGCTTGGCATCTCGACGAGGTGGATGAGATCGTTGCGCTCGTAACGAAGCGGGCGGTTGCAGGAGACGTGGTCGCGGTCCTTAGCAACGGGGGATTTGGCGGAATTCACGGGAAACTGCTCTCCGCTTTGGAGGGTTGATTTCGATAGATGCCAATCTTAGGGACATTCATGGTTGAAAACCACATCTCCTGGTAAGGCGGCGTAAATTGCTTGGGGATCTTCAACGGCGCGACTGAGCCCAACTTGATTGTTCATGTGGCGCGCGTGGTGAGTATCCCGGTTAGATCGGCCCCAGACGGAATCGTTTTGGTCCAACCCTATGTAGTGGCGCCACCCGAAGGGATAGGATTCGTTTGTCCGGATCCAGCCGTGGAGGGCTATTTCGGGCCCAAGATCTTTGCGGGAATACCGTTCGAAAACGCTCCGGTTTTGGAATCGCAGATCACCATCTCGGAAAAATTCGGAACACCCACATCGACGGTGGAAGTGAGCGCCAAGGCCGTTGTATGCAAGCTCTTAGGACTCGGGGATCTAGGGTCAATCAAACGCGAACCCGGAGGGATGACGCCTTTCGCCTAGCAGGTTTTGGAAGCTTCGGCAGGTTCAGCCAAGGTCACCATTGACGCTCCGCCGGTCGAAGTCAACATCGCTCCAGTCTTTTCTGCTGGTGGGATGAGTGTGGTCCCTTCACCTGCAGGAGTCTATTCTCGGTAAACCGATAAAGATCACTTCGCAAAACGAAAGAAGGTGTCGACGGTTTCTTCCGTTTTTTTTGCCAATTCCTCGAGGGTCTCGCTACGATGCACGGCAATCGCCTCGGCTGTGCTCCGGATAAAGGCCGGCTCACACCGCTTACCCCGGTGAGGAGTGGGCGCGAGATAAGGGGAGTCGGTCTCAAGCATGAAAGCATCGTCTTGAATGGTTTGAACGGTTTCAACGACGTCCTTTGCATTCTTGAAAGTTGCGATGCCGGTAAAAGAGACCAAGCCACCTGCATCAAGGACTTTTTCGGCCAGAGCAGGTGGCCCGGAGAAACAATGGAAGACCGCCCTGACATCGTTCGCAAATTCCCGGTAGATGGTCAGGGCATCATCCAGACTGGCGTATCCTTTGAGATCGCGGGTGTGAATGACCACGTTTAGCCCAACCTCGCGGGCGAGCTCGAAATGACGTCGTAGGAAGTCGCGCTGGCGAGTGTGGAAATCTTCATTGCTCCATCCCTCCGGGGCCGGGTGATAATAATCAAGCCCGGTCTCACCAATCGCGGCGACATTTGGGTCATCAAGAAACGGGGAAATGAGAGATTCAAAGTCATTCCGCGTTTCATGAACATCACAGGGATGAATTCCCAAACAGGCTGAGATTCCCGGATAAGTTTGGGCGATGCGTAAGTTGGTCTCCTGATCGGCCTCATTGGTCGCAAGTGTGATCATGCGATGAACCCCTGCGGCGACTGCTCGTTGAACAAGGTTCGCAATCTCATGGAGTTCGAACCTCGCCGAACCAAGATGGCAATGGGAATCGGTGATCAAGGTAACGAAAATCTTAAGACTGCAGATATGTGCGTTCTTTATAGAAAAATGCGAATGGGATGAAGACGAGGGCCGTCCCAAGCATCAGATAAGTGAAGAACCGGAAATAGGAGGCTCCCGCTAGCGTACTACCACCGCCGATCGTCGATTTCACTTTGAAGAAGTATGGCTTCTCGCTCTCCGGTTTTTCATCGATCCCCAGTTCCTTCTTGCGGGAATCAAGCCACGATTTTTCAGGGTGAAGTGCGTCCGCCCAAGATTCACTTTCTTCTGGTTCCGGATCCGGCAATGAGAGAGTCATGTTGAGATCCCAGCGGGTGTTTTGTTTTCCATCCGGTCCGTCGGATGAAAGGCGTGCGGTGAGGGAGTTGGTCTGCTGGTAGCGGAAAGGATTCCCCCAGGAATCTTTTGGAAGTTCAATCGAGCCTGTTGCCGGCAACTTGCCATCCTTCTCGGTTTTCTCCGATATCATGGTCAGGAGCTTGGCGAACTGCTCGTTGAGTCCTTCGGTCTTGAACTGGTGAAGGGCATGTTCGTCGTCCTTATTGGGTTCGGAGACTTCGTCGCCGCTTTCCTTCTTTTCGTCAAAGCCGACCGCCAGTTCTTCCGAAGTGGCATTCGGAATGATGATGGCTTTGTTGATTTGGGAAGTGATGGTGTTTCCAAACCACACCGCCAGTAGAAAGACCGCCATGATCATTGATTTCATCTTTTTTGGGGCTTGTGTGTAGGAAAATTCGAGTGCGACGATGGATACCATCACTTCGCCGGCAGTGAGAAGCGCATGGGCGATCAGTTGCCAGGCCACTGAGGGCCGCTGGCCGGCATCAATCCATGCCTGGACCAAGGTGACCAAGGCAAATGAGGCAGCCGCTAAAAACAGCCCGATGCCAATCTTCCGAAGCGGGGTGAGTTTGAAAACTCGGTCGATCGCTGGATACACGAACATCGTGAAGAGCGGAATGAATGTTAGGATCAGCAGGGGATTAATCGCCTGAATTTGAGACTCCAGCCAATGGATCCCGAGGAAATGACGATCCATGTCCTGTGCCTGAAAGACCCAGGACGAGCCGGTTTGGTCAAAGAGGGCCCAGAACATTGCAATGAAGAGATAAAGCGGGATCAACTTGCCGATCGCCACGAGGCCATCGCGGGAGAACACCTCATCGAAAAACTGTTTCCCGCCAGGTGGGACATGGATGAACTTGTCTCGTCCCAGCCAGAACAGGAAGGTTGCCAGTGCCATCAAGGCGCCCGGAACGCCAAAGGCCCAATGAGGGCCATACCATTTGAGGAGCCAAGGAGTCATGAGGGTCGAAACGAATGACCCCAGGTTGATGGAAAAATAGAACCAGTTGAAGATCTTGGTGAGAAGGTGGGAGTTGTTTTTGCCAAACTGGTCACCCACGTGTGCGGAGACACAGGGCTTGATTCCTCCCGCACCCAGCGTGATGAGAGCCAGCCCGCCGAAAAGCCACCATCCCGAGTTTCCAACCATGCCCATAAAGGCCAGAGCGGCATGTCCGGCACAGTAGACCAGCGAAAGGAGAATGATTGTCCGGTATTTCCCCAAAAAAATATCGGAGAGAAGCGCACCCAAAAGCGGAGTGAAATACACCCAAGAAACGAAATCATGATAGTAGGCGGTCGCCTGAGTTTTACTCATTTCCTCGCCCCCGAGTCCATCCATGAGCCAGAGGTATTGAGTCATGAAGATCACGAGGATCGTCCGCATCCCGTAGAATGAAAATCGCTCGGCAGCTTCGTTGGAAATAATGTAAGGGACACCACCCGGCATGCCGGTGGTATCTGTGGGAGTAGTGCGATATTCAGAACTCAAAATGTGCGAGGAATGTTGCGGGGCATTTCAGTGGATGAATGCCCGGGGTCAATCACGGAATTTTTTTGGCAAGCCCCAGAGTGCATCCCGAAATTCGGGATTCAGATATTGGCAGCAACCGTCCGGACCCGAATCCGAGGACGTTATCGACCATGCCTCAATCTTCGCTTGTCAGCTCCTCTTTCCCAAAAACCAACACCCAGCCAGATCCCGAGAAGAATCTCGGCACATGGCCAATTTGCGGTAGATCACCATTCGATCGCAGCAGCAGCCCAGGTTAGTCCGGCTCCGAACGCGACCATGACGATTTTGTCGCCACGCTGAATCTTTCCTTCACGATGGGCTTCATCGAGAGCGATCGCGATGGCTGCCGCAGAGGTGTTGCCATACTTGTGAAGGTTTACGAATACGCTTTCGTTCGGAACGTCGAGGCGGGAGGCGATGGCATCAATAATGCGAAGATTGGCCTGGTGAGGGATCACCAGAGAAATGTCATCGGCAGTGAGGCCGGCCAGCTTAATGACAGTGTTGGCCGAATCCTTCATGCGGGTCACGGCGTGCCTGAAGACTTCCTTGCCGAGCATGGCGAGGGTTGCCAGCCCTTCACCGGCATTCGACATGGTGATGGGGCAGGCAGAGCCACCGCCGGGAATGTTCAGGAGATGGGTTTGTTTCCCGTCGGTCCCGATGTCGGTGGCGAGGATGCGACCTTCACCTTCCTTTGAAGCCCGTAAAACCGCGGCTCCTGCACCATCACCAAAAAGGACACAGGTGGTCCGGTCTTCCCAGTTCACAAAGGCGGATAGTTTTTCCGCACCGATGATCAGGGCATTGGCAAAAATCCCGCCTTCGATCATTCGTTTTGCGATCTTCATTGCATAGAGAAACCCCGAGCAAGCGGCGGAGATATCGAAGGCCACGGCTTTGTCAGATCCAAGTTGTTGCTGAACGTAACACGCGGTTGCTGGTGTGAGGGTGTCCGGAGTGATGGTGGCAACGATGATGAGCTCAACTTCTTCGGCCGTGAGCTCGGCTTGTTCGAGGGCCTTCTCGGCGGCCTTTGTGCCAAGGTGGGAGGTGGCTTCGCCTTCAGCCGCGATTCGTCGTTCCTTGATCCCGGTCCGGGTGACGATCCATTCATCCGAAGTATCGACCAACTTTGAGAGGTCCTCATTGGTCAGGACCTTTTGGGGGAGGTAGCTCCCGGTCCCTGCAATGGTCACGCCGTGATTCATGGGCGGAGTGAAGGCGAGGAGGGCTGCAGCCGCAAGCCTTGAAAGCGGGGTGTTTCATTTTTGCCAAGTTTCTTGCGAGTCCTTCAAAGCCGTTTATGATCCGCCATGGCTCCTGAATGCACCGCAAACAGCTGTGAGGCCCCAAACTGGATGGCCGCGGTGCTTAAGATTGCTGGATGCTACAATCTTTTGTTCGGAATCTGGGTCATCGGGTGGCCCAATGGCTGGTTCGAAATTTCGGGAATAGAGGCTCCACGTTATCCGTTTCTCTGGCAATGCATCGGGATGATTGTCGGAGTTTACGGGGTAGGCTACATCGCCGCCAGCACCGCTCCACTTCGCCACTGGCCGATTGTTTTGGTTGGTTTTTTGGGGAAGGTCTTCGGCCCGATCGGGTTTTTCTGGGCAGTCTGGCAGGGAGACCTACCGTGGCAGGCTGGC
>JBMYLT010000033.1:0-28930 GCA_049596615.1 Akkermansiaceae bacterium
GAACTCCGAAGTGACCATAACCAAAGTAGAATCGAGCAGGCCTCGCTCATCGAGGTCCGAAATGAGCGTTGCGATGGCCTGATCAACCGGTGGAAGAGTTCGTTCGATGCCGTTTTTGATGTTATCGTGGTGGTCCCACCCGCCGGCTGTTAGTGATACGAAGCGGGTACCGGCTTCGACGAGGCGGCGAGCCAGAAGCATCCGCTGTCCCGGCGTGTTCATGCCGTAGCGATTACGAACCGCCTCGGGTTCCGCTTTGAGATTAAATGCCTCGCGTGCTTGCTGTGAGGAGATCAATTTGTAGGCGTGCTGATAGAAGGCATCCATTGAGTCAAGAGCGTCCGAATCCTCGAGAGTCTTGAAATGATCGTCGACCGTCGTGAGGAGAGATCTGCGTCGTTCGAAGCGCTTCTCATCAACATCGCCGGGAAGGTTGAGATCCCTTACCCGGAAATCGCCTCGGGAAGGCTCGGCTCCAATTGCAAAGGGACCATAGGCCGAAGAAAGGTATCCGGAGTTGGCGAACTCGTTAGGGACGTTGGGAACGCAAACGTATGGGGGGAGGTTGTTGCGGGGGCCCAGCTCGTGGGAAACCACCGATCCCATAGAAGGGAAGGCGAGCGCAGGTGAAGGGCGGTAACCCGTGAACATGTTATGCGTTCCCCGTTCGTGGGCGGCTTCGCCGTGCGCCATCGAACGAATGATGGTCATTTTATCCGCGATCTTGGCGACGTTTTTGAGGTTCTGGCTGAACTTGATTCCCTTGATGGAGGTGTTGATAGTGCCGAAGGGGCCACGATATTCAGAGGGAGCATAGGGCTTCGGATCCCAGGATTCCTGATGAGCCAGACCCCCGGGAAGGAAGATCTGGATAACAGATTTCGCTACCCCTTCACGGGTTTTGTAGTGCTTTTGCTGGGCGTTGGCCTCCATACGCAGAAACTGCGGAAGGGTCAGTCCGAGGCCTCCAAGGAGGCCGACGTGAAGGAAGCCGCGTCGTGAAAAGTCGTTGGCAAAGGGGTTTCCGGGGCAGGGTTTCTTCATTGGGCTAAAGTTGAATCGGTATTTCTACGGAATGCTACGCCTTTTTTAATCAAATTCAGTCGAAAAATCGTTAAACGCTGGAGACTGGACAAATTAGCCGATTCTACCGAAAATATTAGGCTGAAGCGCGCGATGGGGATTCCAGAAATTGTTGGTTATGAGGTGCTTGGAGAAATTGGCCGGGGCGCAACGGGAATCGTGTATGATGCCGTCTCGCCCGACGGCGCCCGTTGGGCCATCAAGGTTTTTGACAGCATGTCCTCCAATGTGTCCCTTTTCGGGCAGCAGGTGAGGCGGGTGACGGAGGCGGAAGTGGCTACCGCTACCGTGGAGGTGGTGGCTCAGGCTCTGGAGGCGAGGCCGGCTTTGGTCGTGATGCCCTTTTTGGCCGATGGTGCCGAAAATTCACCTCAAACCCTGCAACAACGTGGGGTAGAGGGCTTGGGCTGGTCGTTCTTGTTCCAGCTGGCGAGAGCGCTCGAATCCCTTCACAGGGCCAAAGTGGCTCACGGGAATCTGAAACCCGGGAACATCTTCGTAAACCAAAACGATGAGCCTCTTCTGGCCGATTACGCCTGTGGATTGATGCCCGGCGTCCACCGTTATCAGTATAGCGATGCTGTCCTCTACGCTCCGCCCGAGCAACTTCGGAATCCTGGTGGTTATCTTGAGGAGGCCGGATATTCTTGGGATGTTTTTGCTTTTGGGGTTCTGGGATATCGACTGTTAACCGGGATTTTTCCCCGGGCGGACGAAATTTTTGCCTCGGTTTCGCCGCCCTTCGGTTCAAACCAAAGGTTTGAAATAGAGGCGGACCATTATGGCGTCGCCCAAACTCTCGAGGGAGCTGGTCCTATCACTTGGTCTGAGGAGGCTGCGAACGAGATTAAGGCAGAACGACGTGCCATCTTGGAAGCCTGCTTGCAGCT
This sequence comes from Akkermansiaceae bacterium, assembly GCA_049596615.1. Taxonomy (GTDB): domain Bacteria; phylum Verrucomicrobiota; class Verrucomicrobiia; order Verrucomicrobiales; family Akkermansiaceae; genus SW10. The sequence continues at coordinate 1,974 of JBMYLT010000033.1, forward strand.
CGATCCTGCCCGGCGGCCGGCCAATATGATCGAAGTAGTCCGAATATTGACCTCGATCGAAGCTGAGCTTGTAGCAAAGAATGAGAGGTTGGCTTTGATTGCAGCGCGGGAAAAAGCGGTGAAACAGAGGCAGTCGATGCGTCGGGGCTTGCTGGCGATGTCGGCAGTGGCTTTTGTTCTGGGTGGTGGATGGACCGTGACCGAGTTATTTCGGCAACAGGAAGATGGTGAGGCTGCTGACTTACTCAATACCGAGCGAAATGACGTGGCAGCCGAAATCTCCGGATTAGAGGAAATGGTGGCCGCGATGGCTGAGAAGGAGCGAAAGTTGATTGGAGAGCGGGATGAAGCTCGAAAGAACTTGGCGGAGGAGCAAGGCAAGTCAGAGGAAGAGCTTCGTTCGGCCCATGTCGTGAATGAGAGACTTTTCGATTGGTTGCTAGAAGAGGGAATCGAAGGCCTTCCGATACTCGAAGGACGGCGTGACAGGCTTCGTTTCCTGCTTGAACAAATCGATCAGCAGATTACAGGGCTGGCAAATCGACCACCGCTGGCTCAGGAAATGGGGGTTTTAGAACTGCGAGGGGCTGAATTGGCTCTGGCCATGGGTGATCTTGAAAAAGGTCAAAGGAGATTGGCTGAGGTTCTTAATGACGGAAAGCTTCCGGCCAAGTTGGCTGCACGGGCTCGCTTACGTGTTCTCCTCCTTCGGTCGACTCGCGACCCGCAAAGCCTGAAAGAGGAATTGGCTGCCGAAGAGAAGCTTATTCAGGATGCCTTGTCCGGGCAATCCGAGTCTTTGTTGCGGGCGGATGGTGCTTTGGCCTTAGTAAAGGCCCGGATGTGGGAGGCCCAGCAACAAGATAAAAAGGCTCTCGAGGAATATCTCGCGAGTCTTGCTTGTTTCCGAAAGCTCGAAGAACAGTTTCCGGAAAATACGATTATGTCGCTTCAGGTTGCCCGCGGGTATCTCTGGGCAGCCCGGACGGCCGCGGGTGAAGGCGTCGCCGGCAATCCTGCAAAACTGAGAGCGCAGGCCGCCGAAGCCTTTTTAGCCTTGTCAAAGAAGGAGAAGAATCCCTCGCCCGAAGTCCTCTATCAAATTGCTTCCGCTAAAGCGGGTCAGGCAATCGCAATGTGGCAGCAGGGGGATGTTTTTTCAGCTGAAAAGCTGGCGAAGGAAGGGATACCAGCACTAGTTTCATTGCAGACTCGAATGGCGGGGGATTTTCGTGTCACGGTGGATTTGGTTTCGCTTCGAGGGATCGTGGCTACTGCTTTGCGAGACGAAGGGAAGTCGAAAGAAGCCCGCGCCATTTTGGAGAAGGGAATCGATGATCTGGAGGTCGGGTTAAGGAATTTTCCTGACCACGGAGGTGGGCGTTATCTTCTCGCTTCAATGAAGTGGCAGTTGTCCGGAGTGCTTGGGCAACAGGCAAACGGGGAGGTCGGACTGGCAACTGGTCGGCAGGCCCGGGATGAGTTGATTGCGTTGCTCGAGAGTGGTGTGGCCACGCCACATCCCCGCAAGGTTCGCAAGTCTTTGGCATACCTTTGTGGTGACCTAGGGCATGCTGCTGATCTGCTAGAGAAAAAGAAAGAAGCCATCGGATTTTTCACCGAATGCCGGAATCATTGGCGCGGGTTGATGAAAAGATCGGGAGATGATCTTGAATACCGCGAGGGGCATCAGTGGGCCGTTGATCGTTTGACCGATCTGGGCGTCGAATGAGTGGCATTTTCATCACACTTTCACTTCCAGTTCACCATCTGTTCACAGAGTGATGAAAGGGTGATCACGTTATGGAAAATCAAAATGATCAAGACCGTGTCCTTTGCTTCAAGCTGCCAACTCTCGGAAAAGGAAGAATCCTAAGATTATTGGTAATTGCCGGGCTCGCCGGAACCGGAATGACGATGATAGCTGCCGGGTTGATGGCCTGGGTAGTGGGTGAAAGTGTTCTTTTTGTGGCTGGAGTGGTGGCAGGAGCTATCTTTGTTTCGGCAGGAGGGTTGGGCGTCTTGCGATGCCTTGATCAGGTGGGTGTTAAGCAGGGCGCTTAGGACCGGGTCTCAGGCTTCCCTCGATCATGAGTCGATTGACGAAAACCGGACCGTTGGCGAAGTCCGCCATCGCAACCTTCATTGGTCTGGCCTTCGTTGATCTCTTCTTTGCCTTGGTCCTTCCACGTGCCGCTTTCCTCTCGCTGAACCACGGTCGACCCATTGAGGATGGGATTTCATTTCTCTTTTTTTGGATGCTCCTTCTAATTCCGCTGGGAGTTGGCCGAATTTTCCTTGCCTGGTTCATTGTTCTGCCGGTCGAAAAGGCACTGCAGCTGTTTTCGGCGAGCCGAACCGCCTATTTGGCCCCGGGGGATTTTCCCGGCAATGGGCACTTACGCCACTCTCCAGCTCCTTCCTATGGAGAAAGAATTGCCTTGGGAAATAGGAGTAGAAGGTCGTTGGTATGCGGCTCCGATGATCTTCTCGATGACCTCGGGCTTACTGATCGGAGATCAGCTTTGGAAACGGAGATCGCCTGAGGAGAAAAGCTTTGCTTAGTAGCTGCGACCCCAAATCGCGCGTGAGCAGGTTGGCATGCCGGTCAGGACGCACGGGGCCTCTTCTTCGTCTTGTTGATCAAGGGGAAGGCAACGTATCGTGATTTTGAGGCGCTTGGAAAGCTCTTCCTCCTCTTCACGCGAACCTGCCCACGGAGTGATGAGCCATCCGGGGTTTTCATTGGAATCATCCCAGTGCTTTTCAAATTCAGCGAGGTCTCCGCAGGCCGTGATGTTGGTATCCCGAAATTCGCGGGCCCGATTGAGAAGTGATTGGTGGACGCCGTCGAGGATCTCGACGACATCGCGAAGGAATTCCTCCTTTTCGTGAAACGACTTTTGATTGGCCGCTTGATCGCGACGTTGAAGACAGACTTTGCGCTCCTCAAGATCGCGGGGTCCGATCTCGACGCGAAGAGGAACGCCTTTCTTGACCCATTCCCATTTTTTCACGCCGCCTCCGAGGTCGCGCTTGTCAACGAGAACACGGAGAGGTTCACCCCCATAAATCTGTTCGCGCAAGCGGCTGGCGAGGGTTTCACAGGCATCAATGATTGTACTTCGGGAATCCTCCTTCGGGGTGACCGGGACGATCACGATTTGTTGTGGGGCGATGCGGGGGGGGAGGACCAAACCGTCGTCGTCGGAATGAGCCATGATCAGAGTTCCAACGAGACGGGTCGAGACGCCCCAAGAGGTGGTGTGGACATGCTGTTCCTTGTTCTCGCGATCGACGAAGGTGATATTTTGCGCCTTGGCAAAATTTTGCGCGAGGTAGTGGGAGGTACCAGCTTGAATCGCCTTCTTGTCCTGAACCATTGCTTCCACCGTGAGGGTACTCTCGGCTCCGGGGAACCGTTCTGCTTCGGTCTTCTCCCCCATAATCACGGGAATGGCGAGGAGGTCCCGAAGGGCGTCAGCATAAAGCTGGTGGATCATATGGGTCTCTTCGAGAGCCTCTTCCTTGGTTTCGTGGGCGGTGTGGCCTTCCTGCCAAAGAAACTCAGCGGTCCTCAGGAAAAGACGGGGGCGCATTTCCCAGCGCATCACGTTGGCCCATTGGTTGATCAGAAGGGGAAGGTCGCGATAGGATTCGGTCCAACGGGAAAAGGCCGCTCCGATAATGGTCTCGGAGGTGGGGCGGATAACATAGGGTTCGGTGAGTTTCCCGGTGGGCACCATTTTCGTTTTCCCGTTTTCGTCCTTTTCGACCTCGAGCCGGTGATGAGTGACCACGGCACACTCGGTGGCAAAGCCTTCGGCGTGTTCGGCTTCCTTTTCCAGATAGGAGAGGGGGATAAGGAGAGGAAAGTAGGCATTCTGGTGCCCGGTCGCCTTGAAACGCGAGTCGAGATCTCTTTGGATTGCTTCCCAGATTGCGAATCCCCAGGGCTTTATCACCATGCAACCGCGGGTCTCTGAATTCTCCGCGAGGTCAGCAGCGCGAACGACTTGTTGATACCACTCGGGAAAGTTCTCGGAACGGGTTGGGGAGATTGCGGACTTCGGCTTAGCCATGACGGGCGGAGGATTGAGGAAAGCGCGCCGCAGGCAAAGTAAAAAGGCGGGGAGTCAGGAGTCTCTTGCCATGACCGGGGTCGTTTTTTAGCTTCCCCGGGTGCAAAGTGACCTTCGAGCGGTTCTCCAATACGTACCCTCTTTCCGCGGAAAGGTCTTCGTGGTCCTGTTGAATGCCTCCCGCGTCCCTGAACTGTCGCTGGCCGAAGCCTTTTTGGATCTCCTCGCCCTGCAGCAAGTGGGGGTTAAACTGGTGGTGGTTTCAACAGGTGAAAGGGGAGGATCGATTGAGCAACACCTGATCGATGGCGGTCACAAATGGCAGGAAGCCGAATTAGATGAGGCCGCCGTCGATGAAATCCTTAAACGGGGACAGCTGGCGCTGATCGAAAACCGAGGTTCCGATCTATTCGATGAGAGGCTAATTGAGTTTTGCGCGGAGATCCAAGCCTTCAAACTCATTACCCTGTTGCCAGAACAGGTCGCAGGAGGGAATGCCCTGTCACGGGAAGTCGCGTTGGGATGGTCCGGACAGGATTGCGATCTGCTCCACCAAGCAGCTAGGATCTGTGAGGCAGGGATTCCGCGGGTCCATCTTCTTGATGAACGACACCAGGGTGTTTTGATGGATGAGCTGTTTTCGAACGAAGGGGTCGGGGTAATGGTTTTTGCCGATGATTACCTCTCCATTCGGCCCATCGCTCCTGACGACATCTCGGAACTTCTGGCCATGGTAGGGCGCTCGATGAGGGACGCCCACTTGGTTCCGCGGACCTACGAGCAGATCGAAAATCTCATGGAAGACTTTCTCGTTCTAACAATCGACGGGAATGTCGTGGGCTGCGTTGCCTTGCACGTTTTTGAGCAACCTCTTTGCGGGGAAATTGCCTGTTTGTACGTCAAACAAAGCCATGGCAACCAAGGATATGGCCATCGGTTGGTGGAAGCTGCCGAAGAACGGGCGAGAGAGATGGAGCTGCCGATGGTCTTTGCCTTGAGTAACCGGGCAGTCGGCTTTTTCGTCGATACTTTGAATTATGAGGATTATCCGATTTCAGCAATCCCGGAAGTTCGGCGGGAAAAGTTGCTTGCTAGCGGTCGCGAGTCCCTGGTGATTGGGAAAAAGCTTTGAGGCCTGACTCCTACTTGATGAGGAGATCGACCGAGAGCCGCTGATGGGTGGGAGTATCGAGCAGGAAATAATCCTGCTGGTTGTCGCTCTTTCCATAAAAGAATCGGTTGGCCGGTCCCGAGATTACTTCGGAAAGGGATAGCTTCCGCACTAGCTTTCCGGTTTTACGGCCACCATCGGAAAACTCCTCGAGAAGAATCTCAATGGAAAGGCTCGGGTCGGAGAGCCTGACCGCGGCATTCTCAGCAACCGGGCCAATCCACTTTTGCACTTCGATGTCGGTGATCTTTTTGATGAGATTTTCGGCCTTGTTGGTGTTGAGAAGGGCGGTGACATCAGCTGCGCCGCGCGTGGCACTCCAGGGTTCGGGAGCGTAGAAATTGTAAGTAAGCTCCAGAAGAGGTTCTCCTCGCTTCTTGATCTTGAGACCTTTTATCTCGAACCGGTTGATGTTCCAAAGCCGTTCTCCCCGCCAAGGGAAAGTGGTCAGGGGCATGAGTGAGATCTGGTCCGGGCCGATTTCAGCGACGTGAGGAGTGGTTTTGGCTTCGTTGTCGAGTTGGTTGGCAAAAAAGACCCGGGCCTGGCTCTGGCCCAGATGAACTAAGGTCTCACCAACCTTAATCACCTTGGGGCGATCGAGTCCAAAAAACTCAAGTCCCGACGGGGCGAGTTCGCTGTTTGTGGCGGTAGAGGCCACCGCTTTTAACTCGGGGTGAGTCTGGCCCTTCTCGGCAAACTGCCAGGCTTCTTCGGAGACCTCAATGACGCGGCCTTTCGGAATACAACGTGCGTAGTATTTGGGGCTTAATTTCTCGCCGATCACATAGGTGACCGGTTTCCCTTTCCTTGGCGTCACGGTGATCCGTCGAACCGGACGGTCCAGGCCATATTCTTCGGGAGTGGTCGCCGCGTCATTGGTGAAACTGGCAACCTCGTTTTTAAAAAGAGCTTCGAAAAACTGAAACACCTGCTGAGAGTTGGCGGCTCCATTGTAGGAAAGGGTGACTTCACCCGGTGCGTCTTCCCGGCTGATTCGGGCATACCAACGGTCGGCCCGCTCGTGGGGATCGGGCTCCAACGTGAGGTCTACCCGTCGGCCGGTGAAGTCCTCCAGGGTGACCCCCTTGACCTGACGGACAGTCATGGCAGTGAGAGTACGGCTTCGAAGTGAATTCACATCGCGCGGAAGTGTGGCCAGAATGGACCCCGAACCCCGCGGGACCAGGAGCACGGCCTTACGCTTCTTCCCTTCATTGGTTGTAATAACGACGGGGACAACCTTGGTTTCGTCGTTTTCTGGAGGATAAAAAAGGGCAGTGACCGGAGTTCCCGAAGAACCGTCTTTTTGGAAGTATTCCAGCCCGATAGTGAAAGCGATGTTTTCGGGAATAGGGGGAGGTAGGGCCAGGGCTGAATCATCGACGACCGCACCGGCCTGTAGAGCAGAAAGGCCTGATACCAATTGGCTCATTGCCTTGGGATTGGTTGCCAATTCATAAGGTTTCTCGATCTTCCACTGATTGTCCTTCCCGGGGCCTTCCCGAGTAAGTGTCATTTCCGAGTTCTTCTCTTTCAGGGTGATTTTCGAGGCGAACTTTGGAGACAGGTAGAAGAGCCGATGGTCACGAAACAGCCCCAGGTTGTTACTGAAAAGACTGCGCATGGGGAGGGTGCGCAAAGCCGGATTGGCGAAATCACCACAGACATAGAGATGGTCTGCCATTTCCTTCTCGGCGGGATGAATGACGAGGGTGGGAAAGCTGGGAGCTTTTTTGGTCGGATCCTTGGTTTTTAGCAGGGGATCAAAGCTTCGCCAGCTAGTGTATCGTCCAATGCGAAAGTGGCAGAGAGAGTTACCCGAAGTGTCGAAGAACTGAACTTCGATACGGTCCTTTTTTAATCCGTAATCCGCCATGTTTTCCACCTCTTCACGATCAATCACTTCCTCGATTTGCAGTCGTGCTGCGAAATCGATCAGGGAGCGCACGCTGCGGGCGTCGGCGAAATCCTTCCAAGGTTCCGTGAGCATCCATGACTCCTCGGTTTTGACAATCTCGGCTCTGGTGCCGTCGTTGTTGATGATCTGGATACGGCCGACGTCGTTAGGTTGAAATTGATAAACCGTTTGTCCGACTTCCAGTGGAGGGGAGCCGAAGAGAAAGTCGAGATTCCCGCGCAACTGCTGCATGACTGCGAGGAAGCCCAAAGCAATCGTGACGAGCGAAACAAGCAGAGTTGGGAGAATTTTCATGGTCGGACAAAATCAAGCCCGGCGGGCATTCCAGACAAACATCGCGATAAGGAAGAAGGAGGCAGGAATGAAGAAGATGATGACATCGGTGACAAACCCCACATCCTCCTGAATCAGGTTCAGTTTGCGCATTTGGATGCCACGCGGGCCAATCCCAATGAGTTCTTCTCGGCCAAGAAGCCAGTGGGTTGAATTCTTGATGAAGTCGAGTTGTTCGTTACCCAATCGCTGGGGATCTAGAAAATCACTGGTGGAAAGGACCACCATTTTGGAGATGTTGGGAGCCGTTTCATCGGCGTTGGCGTTACCTCGAATCACGGCGGCACCGATCGACAAGGGACCAATGTTGTCGGCGTCTTCATCGTATTTTGGATTGGGCTTCTTGTAGTTGGTCTCACCCCAAAATCCCTGGGACGATTCGATCAAGGTGTAGGCTTGGATTCGTTTCGCGGCAAGATCCTCGGCCCCCTCGCGAACCTCGAGGCTTCCCACCCGGCCGTCGAAGGCCACTGACTTGAGTTCGAGACTGCCGTTGACCCCCAGGCCTGCTCCGCCGGTGAAGGTGGCCATGACCTGGCTTTCGGTGCGTCCCTTTCGGGTGCGGATGATTCTGTCGTCGCGTGGACTGACTCCGTTTTGCCGTAAAAAGGCATTCAGGTTGATGGGTCGCGAGTTTGGGGTGAGGTAGGCGATGATGGAGGAAGCAGAACGGTTCCAGTAGTTTTTCAGGACTTCGATTTCCTTGGGTTCGAAATCGTATTCAGGCGCGACAATCACCAGTCCTTCGGCGTCCTCCGGGATGGCCTCGACTTGCGAGATCTTGAGCGAGCGGAGCAAAATGTTTTGCTTAAGAAGAGCCTCGGTGATGACCCGAAGGGGAGAGCCCGAGGTGGTAATCTCGAGTTCGCTCTTGTCCTCTACGAGATACATGATGCGTGGCTGTCCTTCGACTGCGGACTGGATCATCGAGGAAATAAGATCTTCGTCCTGGTAGCCCACCACACGGCGTTGGTTGTTGATATCGGTCCGGCTGACCAGCATCTCACTAACGGGGAGATAGCGAAGGTGGCTAGCAACCGCCGTGGTAGGTTCCACTGAATTGGCATCGGCACCGGTGCGGGCATCGATGATGAGGATATCTTCTTCAAAGAGCTTGTCGGCAAGAAGATCGCCGTAGTTGTTTTGGATTTCGAGGGCTCGATTTCCATCCCGAATTGGGTCGAGGTATTCTACTTGCACCTTGTTGTTGGAAAGTCGCTCGTATTCATCGATGACTGGCTTCAGTCTCGAAAAGTGCTGAGACGTTTTGCGAATCGCCGCGATCATTTTGACCGGCTCCGAACGGTCCTTGATGTCACTGGAGCCGAGAAGGTTTTGAGTGGCCTCCGAGAGGCTGAATTGCTGGTTTTCGGTGAGGTCTCTCCGGGTGTGGTAATTGATGGCCAGATAGTAGAGGAAAACCAGTGAGAAAAGACCAAAGAGCAACTGGAGGACGGACCGAAGGCCGAGACCAAATCGTTTGATTGGCCGGGGCGGCGGAGCCATTTCGTAACTGGATGCAGTGTTGTCGGATTCAGACATGGTGCGTCGGGATCAAAGCTTCCAGCGTCGGAAGTCGAGAAGGTGGTAGGTGATCAAAAGAACGAAGGCGGTCGAGGAAAGATGGTAGGCAATCGGGCGGGAGTCGATGAGTCCGCGCGCGAAATCCTGCATGTGGTTTTGTGATGATAGGAAGTCAAAGAAGGGGGCGGCGTCGATCTGGTTGGTGTATTGACTGGGAATCAATCCAAGCAGGAAGTGAACCAGAAGGATTGCCACACAAATCACCCCAGCGATGATCTGGCTCGAAGTGAGGGCGGAGGCAAGACAGCCAAAGGCGGTGAAGAGTAAACCCATTAGAGCGATCCCGGTCATCGCGCCGGCGACTTCGGCCCATGTGAAGGGCGGGGGAATATCGGTCAGACTGGTGAAAAGATAGAAATGGATCAGAGCGGGAATCCAAAGTAGGGCGAAGGTCGTGTAGGCCGCAAAGTATTTGGAAAGCACAACATGCCAGGTTTTTACCGGGGCGGTAAGCAGACCTTCTAGAGTCCCGGAGCGGGTCTCTTCAGAAAAGAGCCTCATTGTGAGTACTGGGAAGAGGAAGATGAAATAGAACCAGAAGAAAGGGGAGTTGAAGTTAAGAAAGACCAGACTTTCAGGTTGGGCCTGGTCGCTAAAGTTCTTTAGGGTGGCCGTGAGGATGAGCCCTTGCATCAGGGCGGCAAATGCCAAGATCAGCCAGCCGAAGGGACTAAGAAAATAGCCCCGTAGCTCTTTAACGTAGAGAATTCGGAAAATGCCCATGGCGAAAATTAGGTCAATCTTTACGGGTGAGTTCGACGAAAACCTCTTCGAGGGTCCCCGTTTGACGAGCGAGCGAACGGATCGGCCACCCGTATTCCTGCGCAAGGTTACCCAGTTTGAGGCGGGTGTCTGTTTTTGGAGCGGCAAAAACGGTGAAGCGGTTCCATTCTTCATCGACGGTTTCACCGACGACGCGCGTGACTTCGTCAAATTGGGAAATCAGCGGCTCGACCTCACTTTTGAGAGCTTTAAGTTCAATGGCAACCCGGCCGGCACGGCGCATGGTGTTGATTAGGTTCGCGGGAGTGTCAGCAGCCTTGACCTTGCCGCCGTCGATGATCACGACTTTGTTGCAGGTCATTTCGACCTCGCTCAGAATGTGAGTAGAAAGGAGAATGGTGTGCTTCTCGCCCAGATTTTGGATGAGTTGGCGGATCGCCCGGATCTGGTTGGGATCGAGTCCGTTTGTTGGTTCGTCCAGAATGAGCAGGGAAGGGTCGTGAATGAGAGCGTCGGCGAGGCCCACCCGTTGGCGGTATCCTTTGGAAAGGGTCTTGATCATCTTGCGACGGACATCGGTCAGGCCGCAGGTTTCCAACACTTCCCCGAGCCTCTGGCGGAGCCGGCTTCCCGAAAGACCTCGGATCGCTCCCCGAAAGCGGAGATACTCCCTGACCCTCATGTCGGTATAGAGAGGGACGTTTTCAGGCATGTAGCCGATCTGTTTGCGAACCTCGAGGGATTCCCGGAAAATGTCTTTGCCGGCAATCCGGGCTGCTCCCGACGTGGGAGGCAAGAATCCGGTGAGCATCCGGAGGGTGGTGGTTTTGCCGGCGCCATTGGGCCCGAGAAAGCCCACGATTTCGCCACGGGTAACTTCAAAGGATATCTCGTCGACTGCCTTGTGAGGGCCATAGCTCTTACTGAGACTGGAAATCTCGATCATGCGATTTTTTTGATGAAGAATCGTTGGTGCGGGTTGACTCGCGGAGGTGCGCGGATTACCTAACGGCAATGTTCGGGACGATCCAAGCCCGAATGTCGTGCTTTCGCGAATAACGTTGTCTCAAATCCAAAATGTCCTCACATATCTCGCCCCGGCTGAATGCCGCACTCTTGGACGAAAAGTATGCCCAATGGAGCAACGATCCTCGGTCGGTCGATGACCACTGGGCGGCATTTTTCGAAGGATTTGAACTCGGGGCAACCGTTCCAAAAAAGGGCGGTCCCAATGGTAGTCCCAAAGTAGTCGGTGGAGCCGTGGACGTGGACCAGCCACTATCCGAAGATCAGCTTTCGTTCCGGGGGAAGGTAGTGAGTTTAGTCTATAACTACCGGACTCTTGGCCATACCCAAGCACACATCAATCCGCTCGAAAATGGAGGAGTAAGCAACCCTCGGTTGGAGCTGAAAAGTTTCGGATTCACCAACGAGGACCTTGCTCGTGAGGCTGCCACCCAGTTTTTCCGCGATGGACAAGCTATCAAACTTCAGGACCTCGAGTCCGAACTCAAGAAGACCTATTCTGGAAAGGTCGGCTTCGAGTTCATGCACATTCACAACACGCAGGTTAGAAACTGGATTCGCCGTCGGATTGAGGAAAAGGTGGATGCTCCGCCAATTGCCGACGAGGACGCCCGGAAGGCCCTTCGTTGGCTGATGGAATCGGAGCTCTTCGAGAGTTTCCTAGGGAAGAAATTCCTCGGGGAAAAGCGCTTCTCGCTTGAAGGCGGCGAGGGGCTGATGATCCTTCTCAATCGCATACTCGAGAATTGTCCTTCCTCCGGCGTCAAAGAGATTGAAATGGGAATGGCCCACCGGGGTCGTCTCAATGTTCTGGCTCATTTCGTCAAGAAGTCGGTTTCCACTCTACTCTATGAGTTTACCCCTAACTACGTTCCCGATCTGGTGGCCGGGGATGGTGACGTGAAATACCACTTGGGTTACGAGAAGGTTCGCCAGCTGGAAAATGGCGAGGTTCGGGTCAGTCTTGCCGCCAACCCGAGTCACCTTGAAGCCGTCAATCCGGTGGTCGAGGGAAAGGCCCGCGCCCGCCAGCGTCTCACCGGCGATGACGGTGCCAAGACCGACCGCAAGGCAGTCCTGCCTCTTCTCATCCACGGGGATGCTGCTTTCGCCGGGCAGGGTCCGGTCGCCGAGGTTCTCAATCTTTCCCAACTCGAAGGCTATCGCACCGGCGGAACGGTCCATTTGGTGGTCAATAACCAGATTGGTTTTACAACCATGCCCCAGGACGCGCGCTCTTCGGCCTACGCTACCGACGTAGCCAAGATGATCGAGGCTCCTATCCTTCACGTGAACGGTGAACGCCCCGAGGAGCTAATCTGGGCAGCCGAGTTTGCGCTCGAATTCCGCCAGACCTGGGGACGCGATGTGGTGATCGACATGTATTGCTACCGCCGTCAAGGGCACAACGAAACCGACCAAGCCGCGTTCACCCAGCCACATATCTACCGAAAAATTATGGGACGTAAGACGGCCGGACAGCTCTATCTCGACGAATTGGTTTCTTCCGGCACAATGACCGTGGGTGAGGGGCAGGAGATTCACGACGAGATCTGGAATGAGCTCGACGCTCAGCTTGAAGAGATGCGCAAAAACGAACAGGAAGGGAATCTCGACGTCTACACCGGCTCCACAGCTGAGGCGCAACCTCCGTATTCCCACAGTCCTGTCATTACCGGAATCACCCAAGAGCGTCTCCAGCACATCGGAAAAGTTCTCACGACCATTCCAGACGGATTCCAGCTTCACCCGACTCTTGCCAAGCGCTTCGTACCTCGTCGTGCGGAGGCGCTCGCAAACGGAGGGCCTTTCGACTGGGCCTTTGCCGAGGCCCTGGCCTTTGGTGGACTCCTGATGGAAGGTCACCCGGTGCGGCTTTCAGGTCAGGATTGCCGACGAGGCACCTTCAGTCATCGGCATGCCGTTTTTTATGATTACGAGTCGCGTGAACGATATATACCTCTACGAAACTTGAGTGATGATCAGGCAAAGTTCTGCGTCTACAATAGTCTTCTTTCTGAAGCAGCGGTGCTCGGGTTTGACTACGGCTACTCGCTCGGCTGCCCAAATATGCTCATCCTGTGGGAGGCCCAGTTTGGCGATTTTGCCAATGGTGCCCAGGTGTTAATCGACCAGTTTATATCATCCGCGGAATCAAAGTGGCAGACCCCCAGTTCGCTGGTTCTCCTCCTTCCTCACGGATACGAAGGGATGGGACCGGAGCATTCCAGTGCTCGCCTTGAGCGCTTCCTTCAGCTTTGCGCGGAGAAGAACATGATCGTGGGCAACTTCACGACCCCGGCGAACTACTTCCACGCCCTCCGTCGTCAGAAGCACTCTCCGACCCGCAAACCTCTCGTAGTCATGACTCCAAAGAGTCTTCTTACCAATCCCCGGGCGGTTTCCCGGGTCGAGGATTTCCTTGATGAAACCTCATTCCAGGAAGTAATCCCTGATTCTTTCGAGTTTGAAAAGCCCAGCAACGTTTCCCGGGTCGTTTTCTGCTCCGGAAAGGTATACTACGACCTCCTGGCCTATCGCGAAGAGCACGGCATAAACAATGCCGCCATCGTCCGGATCGAGCAACTCTACCCGTTCCATTCGGAGAAGATCAAAAAGGTCATCAGCGACTATCCATCGGCGGGCAAGTTTGTCTGGTGCCAGGAAGAGCCGCTGAACATGGGGGCTTGGTCCTACATCCAGCCCCGCCTCGACAAGCTCGCCGGCAAGACCGTCCGCTACGCCGGGCGCGATCGAGCTTCCAGTCCGGCCACTGGCTCCAAGGCTGTCCACAAGCGCGAGCAGAAGATGCTCTGCGAGGAAGCTTTTTCAGTTTAAACCACAATGTCCCACGAAATCAAAATTCCTCCGGTTGGAGAATCCGTGACCTCAGCGCTTGTCGCTCGATGGCATGTCACTGACGGAACCGTTGTCGAAAAAGGCCAAACTCTGGTCACTCTTGAAACCGACAAGATCTCGAATGAGCTTGAAGCCGAAATAGCCGGAACTGTTTCCATCAAGGTTGCAGAGGGCGAAGAGGTGGAGATTGGCACGGTGATCGGTTTGATTGCCGAAGGAGCCGGGGCGGCTGCGCCTGCTCCCACTGCCGAGTCGCCTGCTCCCGAAACTTCTGCCGCTCCCAAGGGCGAGTCGGTCGACATCATTGTGCCGGCGGCAGGAGAATCGATCACTTCCGCAACCGTAGCGGCTTGGGCCGTGACTGATCAGGACTTCGTCAAGAAGGGTCAGACTCTCGTCACTCTGGATACCGACAAGGTTTCGAGTGAACTGGAAGCCGAGGCTTCCGGAGTTATTTCAATCGAAGTCTCAGAAGGGAACGAGGTCGCCATCGGCCAGAAGCTGGGAACGATTATAGTTTCCGATGGCCCATCTGCAGTGGAAACCGCTCCTGCCACTCCGGCACCTGCGACGACGCCCGCTCCGGCAGCTTCAGCGTCTTCTCCCCCAAATCCGGCCGAGCCCATTCCTTTCCCAACTTCAGTGCCTGCTCCCAAGCCGGCCCCGATGGAAGATGACTCTAGAATCACCCGGAAAAAGATGACTCCGCTGCGTCGCAAGATCGCGCAGCATTTAGTCAATGCTCAGCAAACGAATGCAATTCTGACGACCTTCAATGAGGTCGACATGACCGAGGTCATGAAGCTTCGGAAGGGAATTCAGGAAGACTTTGTGGCGAAGCATGGAGTGAAACTCGGATTTATGTCGCTTTTCACCAAAGCGGTGGTTCAGGCGCTCAAGGATGTTCCCGCGATCAACGGGCGCATCGAGGAGAACGAGATTGTTCAAAATCATTTCTACGACATCGGGATTGCCATCGGGACTGAAAAGGGGCTCATCGTCCCGGTGGTCCGCGATTGCGATAGTAAGTCGTTTGCCCAGATCGAGAAGGACATCATCGACTTTGCCGTCAAAGCCAAGGAAGGGAAGATCGAACTCTCGGACTTGTCAGGCGGAGTCTTTACGATCTCCAACGGTGGTGTTTACGGCTCACTGCTTAGCACCCCGATCTTGAATCCTCCGCAAAGTGGTATTCTCGGAATGCACACCATCCAGCAGCGTCCCATGGCGGTGAACGGAGAAGTAGTCATCCGCCCGATGATGTATCTCGCGATGAGCTACGACCACCGTCTCGTCGATGGCAAGGAAGCGGTAACCTTCCTGATTCGCATCAAGGATTGTCTCGAGAACCCCACCCGAATGATGCTGGAGCTTTAAGCTCCCTCTCTGACTCGCCCTTCTTCACGATGTATAGCGCAGCTCCCCGATGGGATTACAGTTGCCAAGTGTTGGTTCGGAGCAAATAGGCCAGAAATTCGCGCTCATTCATCAACGATCCCAGCAGGAGTTTTGAAATGGCATAGCAAACCGCCACCGGTTGGCTGGCTTCGTCCGACCAGACTTCAATGGTCTGGACTTCCTTGCCTGAAGTCGCCACAAGTTGTTTCCGATAGGAGTTGATGTTAGTGGATCAACGATGAGCGTCCACTTTTCCTCTACTGATTTGGCCCTTGGGGTTTTCCCTCCGGGAGAAAGGTTGACATCTGGTCCTTTTGCCCAGATACGGAGGAGTTTCTCTCTTTGCAGCACGATTCCATCACTGCAAATCGAGGGCATTTCCAAGGACGGTTCCACTCAGGAATACGAAGCGCTTAAGAGAATAAGAGGAAAGGAATCGCGAGTAGAGAAGCGATGAAAAGAAATGAGGTAAACCATGGGAGAACGAACAAATGCAAAATCATTTACTTGAGGGAAGGTTCTCCGTTCTCAAACCTCACGGCTTCAAAACAAAAGCTCCAGCTTCTCAAGGGAAGGTGGAGCTTTGGCAACCCGTAGGGGATTCGAACCCCTATTGCCGCCGTGAAAGGGCGGAGTCCTAACCATTAGACGAACGGGTCGTTGAGTCGTTTCGGACGGCGGGGAGTTATCGCCGCACACCAGATGAAGCAAGAAGGTTTTTACACTTTTTTCCATCTGGTCCCGGTGAAGGCCTCCGATTAGCCTCCGGAATGCCCGAAATTCCGAGATTTGAGGAACTTGATTACCAGAAGACGCCCCTCGGCGACCTGATCCTCCGTAAACGGACAATTCTCTCTCTGGAGAATCTTGAGATCTACGAAATCATCCTTGGGAACGCTTTCCTCATGTCCTCGATGTTCACCGTGGTGGAGCAGAAACTTTCTTGTCTGGGACTTGCGGAGGCGTCTAGGGCCTTTCCTGATGAAAAACTGAACGTGATTGTGGGAGGCTTGGGGCTCGGCTACACCGCTCGAGCGGCCTTGGAATTTGAGGAGGTGGAATCCCTTGGAATTGTGGAGTTACTCAAGCCTGTCATTGAATGGCATGAACGTGAACTCGTTCCGCTCGGGAAAGGGCTGAACGACGATGAGCGATGCCGCTATCTGCAGGGAGACTTTTTCGAACTCTCTTTGGGAGAGGGATACGAAGGTCCCGGGAAGCAATATCATGCCATCCTTCTCGATATTGATCATTCGCCCGCTCATCTCCTGACTGAAAAGAATGCTCGTTTCTATTCCACCGAAGGATTGGGGATATTTTCGGAGAAAATCAAAGCAGGCGGTGTTTTCGGACTATGGTCCGATGATCCTCCGGAAGAGAGATTTTTGAATTCACTCAATGAGGTCTTCGAGTCAGTGGAATCCCATCAGGTGACGTTCCACAATCCCATTCAAGATCAGGATTTTCAAAGCACGGTTTACCTCGCGGTCAAAGCCAAGTAAAGTCGCTCCGTGGCCAAGATTGGAGAGCGAATCAAACTTCCGGTGGTTCGTGAAGTCTCGGCCGGATTGATGCTCGATGGCGGTGACCTGGGCGAGATTCTTTTGCCACGTGGTGAGCGCTTGAGTGGAACGAACGATGAAGTAGAGGTCTTTCTCTATCGGGATTCTGAAGACCGTCCAATCGCTACCGAGCGCATGCCTGAAGTCATGCCAGGCGAATTTGGAGTCCTCCGGGTGGCAGCCTCCAACAAAACTGGCGTTTTTCTCGATTGGGGACTGGCCAAGGATCTGCTTCTCCCGTTTCGCGAGCAAAGAAATTCTCCCAAGGTGGGGGCACGCGTCGTGGTTTTTGTTTTTCTGGATCCCAAGAGCCAGCGACTTATCGCGACCCAGCGGATTGGTCGTCATTTTAGCAAGGAAAGACCACCTTATCGGGAAGGAGATGAGGTTTCGCTCCTTCTCTTCGGAAAGACCGAAATGGGCCACAAGGTAATCGTCGATGGACGGTTTGAAGGTCTTCTCTTTAAAAATCAGATATTTGAAGAGCTCTTCTATGCCGATCAGCGACAAGGCTACGTAAGGCAGGTCCGGAGCGACCGGAAGATGGATATCTCGCTATACGCACCTGGACGTGCGGGAGTGGAGGACCTAGAGGAACGATTGGAGAGAGAACTGGAGTCCCGCGGTGGATACTGGGAGTTGAATGACCAGACGTCGGCTGAAACGATCCAGGACGAGCTTGGAGTCAGTAAGAAGGCCTTCAAGAAAGCCCTCGGAGCACTTTATCGAAAAAGGAAGATTGTTCTGGAGGAAGATGGAATCCGCTGGGTGGATTGAGAATTTATCCCGTTTCTTTACGAGAGGGCATTCCCGCGCCAAAGTAACTACACATCATGAGTAAGTTTGCTGCCCTTCCTTCGATTGAAAAACTGGCTTCTTCTCTCGCGCCCGAAGCCGGGCTTCCCAGACCACTGGTCAATCTGTTTGTGCGACGGGAAATCGAGCGTTTTCGTAAATGCCTGATCGCTGGAGAGGAATACACGCGCGAAGAGATCGAAACTGCGACCAAGGAAGGGCTTCGCGAGTTTACCAACTCTCGTTTACAGCCGGTCATCAATGCCACGGGCGTTCTCATTCACACCAATCTGGGTCGTTCCCCGTTGGGACCGAAGGCAGCGGGCGCCTTACAGTCTATCGCCACTGGCTACTCGAATCTAGAGTTTGATCTCTCCGCCGGAACACGGGGAAAGCGGGCTGGGTATCTCGAAACTGCACTCGCTTGTTTACTGGAAACCGAGTCGGCAACCGCGGTCAACAATTGCGCGGCGGCGCTTGTGCTGACTCTCAGAACTCTCGTCGAAGAAGGGAAAAACGAGGTGATCGTATCCCGTTCGGAATTGGTGGAAATCGGTGGAGGATTTCGCATTCCGGAAATCCTTGAAACCTCAGGCGCTAAACTGGTCGAGGTTGGCGCGACAAACAAAACCCACCTCCATGATTATGAGAAGGCGGTCACCCCGCAAACCGCTCTCATACTGAAGGTTCATCGTTCCAACTTCTACCTAGAGGGTTTCATTGGAGAACCGGAAATTCCTGAGATCGCGGAGTTGGCTCACCAACATGGCATTCCTTTGGTCGAGGACCTCGGCTCCGGTGCCATGATGAATACGGAAGAGTTGGCACCCATCGAACACGAACCAACTCCTCAGGAATGCCTCCGACGGGGGATTGATCTGGTGGTATTTTCCGGGGACAAGCTTCTGGGTGGACCGCAGTCGGGGATTATCGGTGGGCGGGCTGATCTCGTGGCCGCCATCAAGAAAGAACCCTTTTTCCGGGCCGTTCGATGCGATAAGCTCATCCTGACCACGCTTCAGGAATCGATCGACCAATATCTCGAAACCAAGGCCGATCCCGGCCAAAGCGACGTGCCCGTTCTCCGTTTTTTAAGGGAAGAGGTGGCTGTCTTGAAAGAGCGTGCCAAGGGGATCGTGGAAGGATTGCCGAATGACATGGTTGAAGTGTCTGTTGAAGAAACGCTAGCCCGCCCGGGTGGCGGAACCATGCCGCGGAGCGAGTTTCCTTCGGTAGCGATCAAACTTGTGCCGAAGTCACAATCGGTCTCCAAGCTTGCTCGAAGCCTCCGTCTCGGAAAGACCGCGCTGGTGGGCTACACTACGGACGATGCCCTTATTTTGGACTTGCGAACGGTCTTCCCGGAGAGTGATCCTTTGATAAAGGCAGTCTTGGAAGCTGCTTTGAGCTAACCTTTTGAGCGGCCAGCCCGCTTCTTGTAGAACAGTCGGAAGGTCGCCCAAATGAAAGGGGGGAGCCCGGCACTCAAGATCAGGGCCATCATCGGTCGATCGTTTCCGGTGTGGCCAATCCAGGCAAAAACAAAGCCCATCGGAATGGAACCCGCGACGAGGGCCGCCAGAAAGCGTGAAAAGGGCATTCTCATCATCCCGGCGAGGCAAGCGACCACTTCCGGAAGAACGGGCATCCAGCGTGAGAATGCCACTAGCCAACCCCCAGCCTCTCCATGAAAAAGTCGCTCTCCCTCAGTGAGGCCGTTTTCTCCGGTGAAGAAATGTGCAGCCCGTCGACCTAGCTTACGACATAAGCCATAGGCCAGCAGCCCCGCACCCATTGAGCCAAGAGCGGAGAGAACTCCGCCCCAAAACCAACCGTAAACCAATCCAAGGGCAGACATCACTACGGTTCCGAGAATGGGTAGGAAAAGGTCGATGATCAGAAGACTGAGGCCGCCTGCCCACGCCCAGCTGCCATTTAACTTCAACCAAGCGACCGTTTGTTCGAGGGACATTGCTTGCTCGACCTGATCGCCCCAGATGACGAATGGAATGATCACAAGGGAAGCCAGAGCGAGAAAGATCAGCGAGAGTCGTTTCATTTTTGTTGGGAATCGTGGTAAGGATCATGCATGAAACCTCGACCGAAACCTGTCGATCCTTCTCAAATCTATGAATTGGCCCATGCGGTGATCAAGGAGGCAAAATTCCCCATGCTAGCGACAGTCGGCGAAAATTCTCAACCACGGGTGCGACCGGTGTCGCCGGTAAGAGTCGATTCTGATTTCACGATCTATGTTGCGAACCTGAAGTCTTACCACAAAACTTCAGAGATCGCGGCAAACCCGAAAGTTGAACTGGCTTATCTTTCGCCTAGTCACGATCAGGTTCGGATCACTGGCAAAGCGGAAGTGGTGACTGATGAAGAAACCTTGTCATCTATCTGGGCTAGCAACCCACTCTTGAAACAGTATCTCGGCAGCCCGGACAATCCTGAGTTCATCCTCTACCGGACCGTTCCCGCTAAGGTCCGCTTCATGCGTGAATGGGCACTGGAATATCATGATGTGCCGGTGGAGTGATTTACTCTCTAATGCCCACTCATTAATCTTTAGTGGCTAGGGTCATGAATATCAAAATCAGCCTCGCAAATCCACCATACTAAAATGTCCCTCCGATCCAGCTATTACCAAATGAGTGGCGGAGTCCTGCCAACACGAAACTTCCAGAGAGAAGAACCAAGGCCAAAACGCCAATAGCGAGGCGCTGACTCTTTCTCATTGGTTAGGCTTCTAGGTCTCCTGATTTCCCCGGGCCATTACGACCTTTCCGGTCCGCACAGTTTCCACCACTTCAAATTGTCCGAGCATTAGAACGACAGCGTCGAGTTTGCTGGTGGTTCCGGTAAACATGGCGATCATGGAAGTCGGGCTCATGTCGATGGTCTTGCCAGCGAAGTGCTCGATGACCTGAAGGGCCGCTGAACGCTCGTCCTTATCAGCGATGATTTTGACCAGAAGCATTTCGCGCACAACCGAGTTCTCGGCGGTGTGTTCATGGCAATGAATAACATCGATGAGCTTGTTGACCTGCTTGATGATCTGTTCGAAGCCCTCGGGATTCCCGGAGATGTCGATGGTCATCCGGGAGAATGCTCCGGTGCGGCCTTCTGACACCACGAGGGAATCGATGTTGTAAGCTCGCCTAGAAAAGACTTGGCAGATCCGCATCAAGACACCTGGGCTATTGTTGACGAGAATCGAGAGGGTGTTTGAAGCTCCGCGAGCGGACTCCTTACCGGGAGAGTCAGTGGTGACAATGGTTTGAGCTTGGGACATGAAATGATGTCGTTTTGAGTTACTCGGAAGGGTGATCTAGGTCGAGCCAACGGGCTTGGCCATTTGTGTTTTCGGGGGCTCGGTGATCATGTCTTCGAGCGCGGCTCCGGCTGGAATCATCGGAAAGACATTCTCGTATTTCACACACTCGGCATGAATGAGGATAGGGCCATCGTTGTAGGCAAGGGCCTCCTCAATCTTGCGTTTGCAGTCAGCCGGGCGTTTAAAGTGGACGCTGGGAATCCCATAGGCGCCAGCGAGCTTGCAAAAGTCGGGGTTTCCATCGAGATCTACTCCCGATTCCCGGTTCTCGAAGAAGAGCTCCTGCCATTGGCGGACCATTCCGAGGTAGTGGTTGTTGAGAACTACGATCTTGATGGGGAGTTTGTGAATGGCTGCGGTGGCCAGTTCAAAGAGAGTCATCTGGAATCCACCGTCTCCGACAACCGCTATCACGGTTTTGTCGGGGCAGGCTAGTTGGGCTCCAATTGCCGCAGGGAAGCCGAAGCCCATCGTCCCGGCTCCTCCGGAGGACAGCCAATGGTAGGATTCGTTGTTTTTGTAAAATTGGGCTGCCCACATCTGATGTTGGCCAACGTCGGTTGACACGATGGCCTCTCCGTTGGTCTGTTCGTAAAGCTCTTCGATGACTTGTTGCATACGGAGGCCCCCTTGCTTCTTGTAGCTGAGGGGGAAACGTTTTTTGTATCCGTTGAGCACATCGAGCCATTCATCAGTCTCAAGGGCGTTGATCTCTTTGTTGAGCACGGTGAGAGCCGCCTTGGCATCTCCAACGATTTGGACGTCCGGACGAATCATTTTTTCCATCTCGGCGGGATCGATGTCGATATGGATGATTTTGGCATCAGCACAAAATTTATCAGGTTGGCCGATGATCCGGTCATCAAAACGGGAACCCACGTTGATGAGCAGGTCACACTCGACCATCGCTTTGTTAGCGTAGGCCGTGCCATGCATACCCAGCATCCCAAGGCTGAGCTCATGGGTCTCGGGGAAGACTCCTTTGCCAAGCAGGGTAGAGGTGACCGGAGCCTTGAGCGTTTCGGCGAGCTCCATGATCTCTTGGTCGGCCCGGGAAATCATCGTGCCCTGACCAGCTAAAATGACCGGGCGCTTGGCCTTCTTGATTAATTCGACAGCCTCGGCTACCGAGTTGGTGTCGATATTGAAGGACTCGTATGGATCGTAGCCCGGGAGATCGAGCTCGGGTTCCATTTCGGCGGTAAAAAGACCGGATGAGACATCTTTAGGAACGTCGATGAGGACCGGACCAGGACGACCAGTGGTCGCGATGTGATGGGCTTCCCTGGCCACCCTGACGAGATCATTGGTCTCCTTCACGAGGTAGTTATGCTTCACTACCGGGATGGTAATGCCAAAAATGTCAGCTTCCTGGAAAGCATCTTTCCCGAGCATCCAGGTCACCTGTTGTCCGCAGATTACCAGCATGGGGACGGAGTCCATATGAGCGGTCATCAAGCCCGTAACGGTGTTTCCGGCACCTGGGCCGGAGGTCACAAGGACGGCGGCCGGTCGGCCGGTGGC
Source organism: Akkermansiaceae bacterium (assembly GCA_049596615.1). Taxonomy (GTDB): domain Bacteria; phylum Verrucomicrobiota; class Verrucomicrobiia; order Verrucomicrobiales; family Akkermansiaceae; genus SW10. The sequence continues at coordinate 24,289 of JBMYLT010000033.1, forward strand.
CCGTGCATACCCATCGGCCATGTGAACTGCTCCCTGTTCGTGACGGACCAGAATGAATTTCATTTTGGTCTCAACCGTTTCGAGGGCGTCGAAGATCGGAATGGCCGCTCCTCCGGAGTATCCAAAGATGAATTCAATACCGAGATCATCGAGGGTCTTGATCAAGGCCTGGGCACCATCAAGTTGTTGCTTGCTCATGATGTTCGCTGATTACGGTGAGAAAATTCCATTTCGACGAATTTCGAGCAAGATAAAATTGATGAAATTAGGCCAAAATAGAGAATTCTATCAATTCACAGTGGTGAAAATTGCCTAAAAATAGCGAAACAGCCATTCTCAGCATCGGACTCGTAAGAAAATCGCTATTGAGCCTGATAAGAGGCCTCGCGGTCGATTTGAAACGACCAGCGCATGATTGGTTCGTAACTCTCCTTTTCCTTAAGCTTCCATTGTGCAGTCACTTCGCAGGCTGGCTGACGAAGAGGGCGGATGACCTTCCACTCGAAAATCTGCTTTCCGGAGATTGCTCGATGGGGGACTTTCCCGAATCCAGCCACGCGAATGACAAGCGAAGCGGGGTCGAGATCCTCTACGCTTGTAAGATCCAGCCGAATGACCGGAAGGCGGGATTCCACCAGTTCACCCGGGTTTGGAGAAACCGGGTAGGGGAGCAAGACCGGTGGGGTAATGAACCGGGAACCATTTCGAAAAACCATTGCAGCATTAAAGGCTCCGTCGTGATTGCCTAGAACGATGTAGCGGGGAAGAGTCTCGGCAGGCGAATCGCGGCGGACCTTCCCCGGCTTGACAGTGAAGAGGTGATCGTAGCCGAACTCTTTTGCGAGTGAGAACATTTCCGGGGTATGGTATCCACCGGGGTAAGCATAGGTGGTAATTTTGCTTTTGAAGGTCTTCTCAAGGAAGCTCTTGGAGATGCCCAATTCCGTCCGCAGAAACTTGTTGTATTTTTCGTCTCCCTTCGCTTTGGCTTCCTTGACCGTGCTGGGGAAGGGGTGGCTGACCGAATGGGAGCCAAGGGTGCAGAGACCGCTGGCCATCATTTCCCGGATCATGGCGAGGGATAGGGCACGACTGCCTCGATTGGCCCCAACGTAGTTTTTGTAAAGGTAGATCGTGAACGGGAGTTTGAGCTTCTTCATGATCGGGAAAGCCTCCTGGTAGACCGAGCGCCAGCCGTCGTCCATGGTGATCAGAATTGACTGGGGTGGTAGCTCGCCCTTGCCGCGCCGCCATTTTAGAAATTGATCGAGTGTGATGACGGGAATGTTAGACTTTTTGATAGCCTCCATCTGTTTGCGGAACTTCTCGGTCGGGATACGCATTTGGGTGGCTTCCTTGGTGGCATGGAAGACATGGTAGCCCAATACCGAAACGCGCGAGCCGTCGTCATCAAGCACCTGAACCTCCTCCTGACCACAGGCAGTTAGACAAAGCCCCAAAGAACAGAAGAAGGTCAGTAGCACTTTCATCCGTTATCAAAATATCCGCCGATTCTCCTCCGGGCAACCCTCGATAAAGGTCGGAAAATGGGGGCACGTCTGCCTTAGTCAACTTTCGTAGGCTCGATGCCTGTCGACATATCGAGGTTGGCATCAAGGAGCTCACTGCGAAGGTTGGTACCGCGCGCCTTGCTCCAGAGGTACACCACGGGAGCCGCGATGAAAATCGAAGAGTAGGTCCCGACGACCACCCCGATCATGATGGCGAACGAAAAGTCCTTAAGGGCCGACCCCCCGAAGATCCAGAGGACGAGGACCGCTACAAATGTAGTGACCGAGGTCAGAATTGTCCGGGAGAGAGTGGCGTTAATGGCAAAATTCATCACACTGGCCACGTCTCCGCGTTTCGATCGTAGGGTTTCCCGGAGTCGGTCAAAGACCACAATGGTGTCGTTGATAGAGTAACCAGCGATGGTCAGGAAAGCTCCAACATGGATCAGCGAGAGCTCTGTGCCAAAGAGAATCACGATCCCAATGGCAATCAGAATGTCGTGAAAAAGGGCGGCAAAAGCGCCGATGGCAAAAGAGAATTCAAAGCGCAGGCTGATGTAGATCAAGACCGCAAGAAGTCCGATGCCGAGAGCCCAGAGGGAGTTGTAAAAAAACTCGTCCCCAAGGGAGGCCGAGATGCTTTCGCTATCGACTACCACCTCGTAGTTGGTTGACTCGGCAGCCTTTTCGAGAGAGGGAAATTTCTCCGCGAGGGAAGCGGGAAGAGTCTTTGCGGCTTCTTCAGAAACGCCGATGGAGAGAAGGGACCGGTTTTTCTCACCCGCCGGTCTCAGATTGGTCTCGGCTCCTTCAATGCCAAGTTCTTTCAAAGTAGTTTCGACTGCTTCCTTGGTCGGGCCTTCGTCGGTGATGATGGTGTATTTCACCACTTTCCCGCTCACTTTGGAAAGAAGCGGGATGTCTTTGCGCAGCTCCGCTTGGACCTGTTCCAGATCTTCGGTGGCACATTTAATCGAGACGAGATCCCCCTCGCTGCCGACCGGTTGTTCAACCTGCACGGTGACATTCTTCTTCAAGGTTAGATCGCTGATGGAATCACGGACTTCATCGGTCGAGAGGGATTGGTCAGCGTTCAGTTGAATGTTCACGATGCTGCCACCGAGGAAATCGATTCCGAGAGCGGACTTTTGTTTGGTACCCATGATGACCAGAGAGCCGATTAGAAGGAGGCCCGAGATCATGAAGGCAATCTTGCGCATCTCCATGAAGCGGATGGTCTTCTCGGGGATGAGGTTCATGAAGCTGAGCTTCTTGAGAACCTTGGTATCACTTCCCCAGAAGAAGAGGACCCGGGTCACCAGCAGCGCGGCGAACATCGAGGAAAGAATCCCGATGGTGAGGGTGATGGCGAAGCCCTTCATTTGATCGGAGGCGCGCCAGAGAAGGATAAGAGCAGTCAACAAGGTGGTAATGTTGGCATCGAAGATCGCACTGAACGCCTTCTCGTAAGCGGCTTTGAGGGCATTGCCGAGAGATTTGCCGGAGGCCATTTCTTCACGCAGACGTTCGTAAATGAGAACGTTGGCATCAACCGCCACTCCGATGGTCAGAATAATCCCGGCGATTCCGGGGAGGGTGAAGGTTGCTCCAAACATCGCCATCGCTCCGAAGAGGATGAGGAGGTTCACAAAGAGGCCGGCCAGCGCTACAAGGCCAGCGAAGCGATAATAAAGAATAACGAATACGAGAGTGAGCCCCAATCCAGCAATGGCGGCGGTGACCCCTTGCCGGATCACTTCCTGACCGTAACGAGGAGTGACGTTCCGTTCCGAGAGGATATCCAGTGGGTTCTTAAGCGGGTTGTCGAGAGCCTCCGAGAGCTCGCGGGCTTCTTTTTTACCATCCAGCCCCGTGACGATGAAGTTCCTTGAAAGGGTGGTTTGAACGGTGGGGGCAGAGAGAACCAAGCCGTCAAAAACAATCGCCATCTGATCAATCTTGTGACGCATTTTGGAGGTAACCTCCTGGACCCGGCGTCCTCCGTCGTCATTCAGAAGGACTTGAACGACTCCAATCTGTTGCGGGTCCGGTTGGGCATCTTGAATTGAGTCACCCCCGACAATATTCTTGGATTTAAGAAGAATTTTGGTCTCCCCGATGATATTGCCTTCCTCGTCAGTCAGTCGTTGCGGGTAAACCTTGTAGCCGGGAGGAATGGGCTGTCCGCCCTCGATTGCGGGAATGAGGCGAGTGGAGTCGGGATGGACTTCCTTGAGCAAAAGGCGGGCGGTCTTTTCAATGGTTTCACGAATCTCGTCGCGGCGCTCCTGCCCGACTCCGGGCATCTCAATGATGAGGCGGTCATTACCGAGGGGTTGCATCAGTGTGTCACTGAGACCTGAATTGGAAAGACGCTTGCTCAGGGTCGTCTTGACCTGCTCGATCGCTCCAGGGTTAACCGGAATGGGATTGTTTTCGTCATCCAGCCCCGGTTTGATTTTAACAATAAACGAGGAACCCCCGATGAGGTCGATCCCACCTTTCAGTTTCTCGCTGGGAGGAAAGACGGCAGCGAAGCACAGAGCGATGACCACGCCGATGGCGACCGAGCCTACGTTCCGTTTGCGACGGTCGACCTCGCTCGCGACATACCAGAAGATCAACGCGACGATGAGAATACCGGCGGTGACCACGATTTCAGGGTAATCTTTCAGATCCATGGGTGTGGGGGTAAATGGTGGAAACTCGTCTTTGTCTGCTGCCTCAGGACACTCGGAAGATTAATCAGGCCTTTTCCTCGTTGGGCTCTTCGGCCGATTCCTCGGCCTCGGCTTTATTGGCCGTTTTTCCAGGTTTAGATTGGGTCGTGGCGATCGCGGACTTATTGAAAGGCACGAACACGCCTTCCGAGATCTTGATGGTGACGGTTTCTTTGGAAATCGCGTGAACGATCCCGTGCATCCCACCAATGGTGATTACCTTATCGCCTTTGCTAAGAGCGGCGACGCGAGCCTCTTGCTCCTGGCGCTGTTTTTTTTGAGGACGGATCAAGAGGAAGTAGAACATCACGATCATCAGGACGATCATCACGATGGGGTTTCCGAGGAGGCCACCGGGGCTCCCTTGGTTGGCGAGTAAAAGAGATAATTCAGTCACGATGGGAACAGTAG
>JBMYLT010000034.1:0-28195 GCA_049596615.1 Akkermansiaceae bacterium
TAAAGTCGCTTGATTTTATCCTTTTGTTCATTCCGATTGAAGGAGCGTTCCATCTCGCCTTAAAAAACGATACCGAACTTTACGATCAGGCTTTCCGGCAAAACATCGTTATCGTCACTCCATCAACTCTCCTGGCCAGCTTACGAGTCATCGAGAACCTGTGGCGGGGAGACCGCCAAAATCAAAACGCCCAACGAATCGCGGACGAAGCCGGAAAGCTCTACGACAAGTTTGTGGGCTTCATCGAAGATCTGGAACGAATTGATCAAACCCTCAACCAAGCGCGCATAGCCTATCAGGCAGCCCACAACAAACTGACCAGCGGACGGGGGAATCTCGTCGGCCGGGCCGAAAAACTCCAGGAGCTCGGAGCGCGCACCAGCAAGAACCTTCCCTCTTCGCTTCAACCACCCGAGCCGCCACCGCAATAAAATCCTCGCTCCTTTTTCCTTCCACCCACATGGCCCGTCCCGCACGGTGCCCCTGACCTGATTCGCAAGCCACCATGAAAACACGGCCTCTCGGAAACACCGGTATCGATCTTCCCATTCTCTCCTTCGGCGCGTCTTCGCTCGGTGCCGAATTCCGCTCGGTCAATCTCGACGAGGTGATGAAGTCCACCACCACCGCCCTCGATCTGGGCATGAATTTCATCGACACCTCCCCCTTTTATGGACGAGGCATGTCCGAGGTCATGCTCGGCCAAGGGCTCAAAGGGATTCCGCGTGACTCCTACCTGCTCGGAACCAAACTCGGGCGCTACTCCGACATCCACTTCGATTTCTCAGCCAAACGTGTCGAGGAATCGATCCACATCTCACTCCACCGACTCGGCACCGATCATCTCGATGTCCTCTTGATGCATGACGTGGAATTCGTTTCGCTCCCTCAAATCTGGGAGAGGACTTGGCCCGCCATGCTCAAGGCCAAGGAACAAGGCAAGGTCCGCGCGATCGGTTTTTCCTGCTACCCGATGAAGACTTTCCACACCGTCCTCGATCACATCGAAGACACCTGCGACTGCGTCCTCTCCTATAATCAATACACACTGCAAAACACCCTCTTTGAGGAGTCACTCCTGCCACGCCTTCTCGAGAAGAACATCGGCGCCATCAACGCCGGCCCGTTTTCAGCCCGCCTACTCACCAACGCCCCCCTTCCTGACTGGCTCAAGGAACCCGAAGAGGTCAAGACCGCCGCTCGACAAGCCGCCAAACTCTGCGAAGACCGGGGTATTGATATCGCCCAACTTGCCCTTCAGTTTTCCTGCGCCCAGCAAGACATCGCCTCAACGGTTGCCGGATCCGCAAATCCCGAGAACATCAAGAAATGGGCCCAGTGGCTTACCGAGCCCACCGACCCAACCCTCCTCGAGGAAGTCCAAGCCATTTTCGAACCCGTCAAAAACACCGGCCACATCGAGGGCCTGCCCGAAAATAATTAAATGTTTTGCGAATCACTCATTCTTGATTTCCCAACCTTTCCTCCTTCAAATTCACGATTCTAAATTTCAAATTCATCATTGCCATGTCCTACGCAATCGAATTTACCGAGCCGAAAAAAATCACGGCCATCGACCTTGTCGATGAACCAACACCAGGTCCTGGCGAAGCCTTGGTCCGAACCCACCGCATGGGAATCTGTGGAACCGACCTGTCCTGCTATCTCGGCAAGTTCCCTTTTTTCGACTATCCCCGTACTCCCGGACATGAGTTGGGACTCGAAGTGGTCGCAGTCGGAGAAGACGTCACCAACGTAAAACCTGGCGACAAATGCTCGCTCGAGCCCTACGTCAACGATCCCGAAACCCCGACCTCGAAAAAGGGTAACTCAAACTGCTGCCCCGGCGTTCAAGTGATCGGCGTTCACGGTCCCGGCGGACTCCGCAAAGCCAAGTGGGTCGTCCCCGCACGCAAACTCCATCCCGGGAACAACCTGTCTTACGATGAACTCGCCCTCGTCGAAACCCTTGCCATTGGCTACCACGCGGTGCAACGCGGAAATCCCCAACCCGGGGAAACCGTCCTCGTTATCGGCGCCGGTCCCATCGGCCTCGCCTGCCTCGAGTTCCTCAAGTTGATGAATGGAGTCAAGGTGGTCGTGATGGACATGGTCCAGTCACGCCTCGATTTTTGTGCAGCAAACCTCGGCCTCACCAACGGAATTCAATTTCAAGCCGACGGATCCCATCTCGCCAAACTTGAAGAAATAACCGACGGCAACCTGGCCAACGTTGTGATCGATGCCACCGGCTCGGTGAAGTCGATGTCGACTTGCTTCGAATATGGCGGCTTCACTTCGCGCATTATCTACGTTGGAATCACCACCGAGAACCTCTCCTTCCCCCACGCCCCGGTTTTTCACCGTCGTGAGCAAACCCTCCTCGCTTCCCGCAATGCTCTTCCCGCCGATTTTGGCGAGATTATCAAAATTATCGAAGCAGGCCAAATCGACACCAAAGTCTGGATCACTCACCGCCTCACCATCGAGGAAGTCCCGGAAGAGTTCGAAAAATTCACCGATCCGGCAACGGGAGCGATTAAGGCTGTCATCACGGTGAATGACTAAAGACACTTCTACGAATGGTGAATTCACCTTTTCACTCATCACACCCAATCACATCATCAACTCATGAAAGTCTGTCCTAAATTCACTTTCGGCGTCGGCGATCGTTTCGCACACGGCGCACACGCTCAGCTCCAAGCCTTCATCGCCGCCAAGGATCTTGGCATCGATATCACTCCAGTCTGGAACAAGTCTAACCGTGAACACGACATCATCGGCTCCGAGCCCCAGACGACCCGTGACGCCGCCGATAAGGCCGTCGCTGATCTCGGCTGGTCCAGCGAGTATCTCCTCGACGCCGATCACATCAACCTCGGCACCGTCGACCGTTTCGTTGCGCCCTGCGATTTCTTCACTCTCGATGTCGCCGACGACATTGGCGAAGCCGCCGACCCGGCCGACGTGGAAACTTTCATAGCCAAACACCCTGAACTCATCGGATCGGTGACCATTGAGGGCATTGCCGAACCACTCGAAATCTCCCGCGAGCTTGTCGAGCAAACCGCCAATCAATTCCTCAAGGCCACTCAAAAAGCCAAGGCGATTTACGATCACATCGTAGCAGCCAAAGGCGGCACCGACGACTTTGTCACCGAAGTCTCGATGGATGAAACGGACAACCCACAGGTCCCCGCCGAGATGCTCATCATCCTCGCGGCCATCGCCGATCAAGGCATTCCCATTCAGACCATCGCCCCCAAGTTCACCGGACGCTTCAACAAAGGCGTCGACTACGTCGGTGATGTGGCTCAGTTCGAACAAGAATTCAACGACGACCTCGCCGTCATCGCCCACGCCATCAAGGCCTACGGTCTTCCCGAAAGCCTCAAGCTTTCGGTTCACTCCGGATCCGACAAATTCTCAATTTACGAGCCCATCAAGAAAGCAATTGCCCGCACCGGAGCCGGGCTTCACATCAAGACCGCTGGCACCAACTGGCTTGAGGAAGTGATCGGACTCGCCACCGCGGGCGGTGCCGGGCTTGACCTAGCCAAAGAAATCTACGCCAAAGCGCTCGAAAAGAAGGAAGCCCTCTGCGAGCCCTACGCTACCGTGATCGATATTGACCACTCGCAACTTCCTTCAGCCGAAGAAGTAAACGGCTGGACCAGCGAGCAGTTTGTGAGCGCTCTCACCCACGACCAGAGCGATCCCGATTACAACGCCAACGTGCGCCAACTCCTCCACGTCGGCTTCAAGATCGCGGCCCAAATGGGTGACCGCTATCTTGACGCGCTCAACGAGCACGAAGAAGTCATCGCAAAGTGTGTCACCGGCAACCTACTCGAACGCCACATGAAGCCCTTGTTCGCGTAATCGCAAACATTCACCGTTCCTTCTTCTCTTCCAAGCAGTAGAGATGCTCTTCGCCGCGAAGATACCACTTCCCATCGACGATCACCGGCGAAGCCCAAAGCGGCTCGCCGAGCTCCATACGAGCTACTTGCTCGAACTCCGGTCCTGGCTTCACTACCGTGATCACACCCTTTTCTGATCCAAACACCACATGGTCGCGAAGCACCACCAGCGACGCTGAATGCTCGCGCCCCAACTTTTGCTTCCACAACAACTTCCCTTCCTGAGCCTTCCGACAAGTCGCGGTTCCTGAATCGGACACCGCAAGGTAATACCCGTTCACTACCACCGGACTCGGGACGTAGGAGGCATCACGACGAGTGTGCCAAATCACATGGGTCTCGGTGACGTTTCCGCTCCCGGTTGGATCAATTGCCATCATGTGCTTCGTCGGAAACCCGCAGGTCATATAGAGATACTTCCCGTCATACACCAACGACGCCACAAACTGCTCGGTGGGACCGTCGATCACCCAGTGCTGCTTTCCAGTATCGGGGTCATACGACGCCACGCTCTTGCTCCCCGATAAGATGAGTTGGTTCCGCCCGGCGATCGTCCGGATGATTGGCGTACAATAACTGCGGGTTTTGTTTGGCCGCTCGGTTTTCCAAACCTCCTTCCCCGTCTTTTTTTCCAGGGCCACGATGTAGGCATTGCCGTCGTGATCTCCATTGATGATCACCTTGTCCTTCCACAAGACCGGGCTCGAACAATACCCGTGCTTGCTCGCAAAGACTCCGGGCCGCGTTTCCCAGAGCTTCTTCCCGTCAAAATCATAAGCTGCCACGAACATCTTTTCTTCATCAAGAAAGCTCACAAAGATCGTCTTCCCGTCCGTCACCGGCGTGCTCGATGCCCGGCTGTTTTTGCGGTGCACCTTTTCGATCGGCGACTTCAGAACCACCTTTTTCCAAACCACCTTCCCCGTCTTGCCGTCCATCCGCATTAACAAGCGCTCCCCGCTTTCTTCATCAGCCGAAACCAAAAAGAGCGCGCCATCCCAAATCACCGGAGAGGCATGCCCCTTCCCCGGAACCTTCACTTTCCAAAGAACATCAGTCTCCAAGGACCACGAAAGCGGCGCAGTCTCATCTTTCACCACCCCATCCCCCGTTGGCCCACGCCACCCCGGCCATTGCCCCGCCAGAGCAGAATTTACAAAAAGAGAAACACCCAAAACCGCCGCACCAAAAATCTTCATCTTAACTCTTACGCCGAGCAAGGACTCCAAGTTTCATTCCTCCTCTCGCCCCCTTCCCAATTCAAGTCACAAGTCCTTTGTTCAATATTCAGTATTCCTGCGCCTAGACCCTCTTCTCTTCTCGAAACCTTCCAAAGCAATTTTCTCCAATCACCTGATGTGATTCATAGCTTGTTGTATTCCCGCACCGTTCGTTCACAGGACTGGGCCTAAGGCGAAAAGTAAACGGCATCCGGAGAATCTCGCACAGCAAATCGGAACCCGTGATCCGGAGCATTCGGGACGGCATTGAGTGGGTGGCGAGAACCTCAGTTCATCAAGGACAAATGAACGCCCGGTTAAAAGGATCTGCCTTCGCACCTACTTCTTAGGGGCCGCTTTCACGGCCTTGATCCAGTCGACCTCTAGTTTGAAGGGGCCGTCTTTTTTGTCGTAGAGGTGGAAGCCGACGGACTGGAACTCGCTGACGTCGAGTTTGGGGGCATTTTTGGTGATCCGGTTACCAAACATGGTCGGTTTGAAGTCTTCGAAGGGAACAAAAACGGTGGCCCACTCCCCTGCGGGGGCGGTCAAGGCGGCGCGGAAGGGCGTCTTCCAGGCTCCCCGACTGACATTGGTGCGAATTGAGGTGGTGTAGCCACGTCCATCGCTTTTGATCCGCATGAGAATACCGGCGTATCCGGAAAGATCGACTGGTGCAGGATTGGTGCGGATCGAGGAGAAGCCACCGCCGTTGGTATTGGTGCTGCCGGAAAAGGTGAGCTTGCCGTCCGCAAAGGCGGGCCCGCCCTTCGAGCGTCCCCCCATCACATTGTCGTTCACCGTTTTCCATTGCTTGGCGGCCTCCGCGGCACTGTCGAAATCCTGAAGGATGAGGCCGCTCCGGTCTTCATTGGCCGGATCAGCCGAGGCGAAGTAGGTGGAGCAGAACGCAGAAAGAGCAATTGGGAGAAAGTGTTTCGTCATACTTCATCCTTCGCATCTTTTCGAAGATTGGATTCAAAAATGATCAAAAAATTTGATCACCCCCAGCGCTAACTCACTGAGAAAGCAAATGCGATAGGGTTTTGACCGGTCTGGATGATTCGACCGAAGCTTGCCAGGCAAAATAGTTCGGGTTGAGACAAGCGGCATAACAATGGAAGCCGAGCCTTACGGCCGGTCGGAGGGCTCAAAGACATGCTGCGTGAGTCCGGCCAGTGAAGCTGCAGCAAGACGAACCTTGGCAAATCTGTTACGTTTTCCATCTTGTGAAGTGCCAGATGTTTCTATTGGCACCTTGATCCGGTGTCGTTTAAGGTTTCTTGGACATCTTATGCGTAAACAACCGTTTCCGATCCTCACTTTCCTCTTGGCTCTCACCTTTTACCTAGGGACGGGGTATGCCAGTTTGATCGTCCATTACACTTTTGATGACAACGATGCATCGAACGGCGGTACTGGTCCGGACGGAACGGCGATTGGCGGGAGTGAATTTGTCGACAGTGACGCAGGACCGGCAGCTGGTCGAGCCTGGCAGGGCAATCGCACTGGAGCGAACAATGCCTACATTCGCACCAACCTGACCGGCAACAATCTTGGAATGGGCTCCGGAGGTGTTTACACCGCGATGGCTTGGATCAATTGGGCCGGAATCTCGGGAAGCAATGACCATATGGTTTTTGGCCAGGAAGATGGCCCAGGCAACAACGCTCAGCTTCACCACGGGATTCGTTCGGAAGGACCCAACCCGAATGCCGACAACATTCACTTCGGAGGCTGGGGTCGGGATATCTCTGATGCCGGAACGGTTCCTCCAGGCGAATGGACCCATGTAACCTGGCAATATGATGGGAGCACCAAAAGGGTCTTCGTCAATGGAGTGGAAACGTCAGCGCAATCCGGAGAAAACCAATCCAATCCTGGGCTCCCGGTCATTGTCGGTGGTCACGGACGAGATGCAGCTGATCCTGCAGGCCAAAGTTTCAATGGCCTTTTGGATGAAGTTCGCATTTATGACGAGGTTCTCTCGGCGTCCCAAATTCAGGAGATCAGCAGTTTGATCCAGGTGCCCCCAGGTCCGACCGTGACTCAGTTCCAGAGCGATCTCGCTTTTATCAAATCGGGCGAGAGTGCCACTCTTTCCTGGGCAATCACTCCCCCCTTCACGACGGTCTCGATCGACAATGGCATCGGCAATGTCCTCCCCAACACGAACGGGAACGGGGTTGGAAGCATTTCGATTTCTCCAACGACCAGCACCACGTATACCTTAACGGCCACAGATGCCGATGGCGAGACTCAACGAAGCACCACTCTCTTTGTGGATGTCGATCCATCGACTCCACGCATCAACGAGTTTTCCGCAAACCCGGCAGCGAATGGCCTTCTCGATGAAGATGGGGATGCCGAGGATTGGATCGAGCTCTACAATCCGGGTCCAAATGCCGCTGACCTTTCCGGTTTTTATCTCACCGATGATCTTGGCACGCCAAACAAGTGGAACTTCCCCGCGGTCATCATGCCCCCCGATTCCTACCTCGTTGTTTTTGCTTCGGGGAAAAACCGGGCTGTGGCTGGCAACGAACTTCACACGAACTTCAAGTTGTCCGCCAACGGAGAATACTTCGCACTCGTCCGCGATGACGGAGCCGGTGGCTTCATTGTGGTGAATGAGTTTACTCCGGAGTATCCTCCGCAGGAGGAAGGCTTTTCCTACGGACTGGCTCCGGACGGCATCACTTTGGGCTTCATCGTTTCTCCAACACCCAACGAAGCAAACGGGCAGGTGGCGCAAGGCTTTGTCGCCGACACCACTTTCGACGTTGATCGGGGATTTTTCACCTCTCCCTTCAACCTGACCATCAACACGACGACTCCCGAGGCAGAGATCCGTTACACCACCGACGGATCGGCGCCCACCGAGTCCAATGGAACCGTCTACACAGGCCCGATCAACATCAGCTCAACCACCACCATTCGGGCGGCAGCCTTCAAAGAGGGGTTCTTCGAAACCAATGTCGATACTCAGACCTACTTTTTCCTCGATGATGTTCGGACCCAATTCGCCAACGGGGCAGCACCGCCGGGATGGCCCTCAGGATCATTCAATGGTCAGGAGTTCAACTACGGCATGGATCCGGACATCACCAATCGATACACCGCTCAGGAGATGATCGATGCTCTTTCGGCCATCCCTTCGATTTCGATCTCCACCAATCAGGCCAATCTCACCGGCGGTGGCGGGCAGGGAATCTACGTGAACCCGGGATCCCGTGGCCGTGGTTGGGAAAGACCAGCCTCTCTAGAAATCATCCATCCTGATGGGGTGACTGAAAACGTTCAAAGCAACTGTGGCATTCGGGTCCGTGGTGGATTCAGTCGCAGCACCGGGAATCCAAAACACGCATTCCGTATTTTCTTCCGGAACGAATATGGCAATGGCAAACTCAACTACCCGATCTTCGGTGCCGAAGGGGTTGATTCCTTTGACAAGTTCGATCTAAGGACGTCACAGAACTACTCTTGGGCTTTTCAAGGGAACGGAAGCAATACCTTCCTGCGTGAAGTGCTGGGTCGTGATTTGCAGCGGGAATTTGGTCAGCCCTACACGAGAAGCCGATACTACCATCTTTACCTCAATGGAATCTACTGGGGGCTCTTCATGACCCAGGAACGGTCCGAGGCCAATCACGGCGAGGCTTATCTTGGCGGAGACGACCAGGACTACGACACCATCAAGTCGGCCGGAAGCAGCGGTGGCTACAACACCGAGGCAACCGACGGATCTTTTGCGACCGGAAGCGACTGGAACATCCTTTGGAACCTCGCACGAACCCAGCAGTCGTCGGGAACGCTGGCCCGCTTCATGGAGATGCAGGGACTCAATTCCGACGGTTCGAGAAACCCGGATCTTCCCGTCTATCTAGATGTCAACAACCTCATCGACTACCAAATGATCATCGGTTACACCGGAAATTACGATGCTCCCCTCTCGAACTTCATCGGTGCTTCCAATAACTGGTATGGCGTGAGAGACCGGGAACGAGACACCTTTGGTTTCCAGTTTTTTGTTCACGACGGTGAACACTCGATGGGCGCAGGCGGAGGGTGGAACGGTGCCAACAACCGGATCAGCACCCCCAACGGAGCCAACAACCGGGGTTCATACAGCAAGAGCAACCCGTCATTCCTTCACTTTGACCTCGCGGAGAGCACTGCTGAATATCGCCTTCGTTTTGCAGATCGAGCCCACCTCGCTCTCTTCAACGACGGACCCCTCACGCGTGACCAAGTCTTAGGACTCATGGATTCACGACGCTCCACAGTGGCCGATGTCATCATCGCCGAATCCGCGCGTTGGGGAGACTCAAAAAGAGCGGATCCTTTCGATGAACAGAACTGGCTCAATGCGGTTGCCAGCCTCACCAATACCATCAACGGTCGTCGCGATATCTTTTTAGGCCACCTTCAACAGGCTGACCTCTATCCCAATCTTGCCGCTCCCCGTTATTCCCAGCACGGAGGGGCGGTCATTCCCGGGTCGACCATCGATGCCATTGTCCCTCAACAAGGAACCCAACTTTACTACATGATGGGGACGGGAGATCCCGATAAAACCGACTGGCAGGACACCCTCGATCCACGACTGCTCGGAGGATCAGCAAATCCGGCAGCCTCCGTCCTGAACATCACTGGGGGCGGTGGCGATGGAGTGGTTGAGACCACCTATGTAGACAATGGCGAAAACTGGAGTTTCCTCGATGACGGCAGCAACCAGGGCATTGCGTGGAGGGATTCCGCCTTCAATGACACCACTTGGAATACCGGCCTCGCCGAACTTGGGTATGGCGACGGTGATGAAAACACGGTGGTCAACTCAGGGCCTTCGGGTGCCAGGTTCGCGACTACCTACTTCCGCAAGAAAGTCACCATCCCCGATCCCTCAATCTTTGGGGACTTCGAACTGCGCATCACCTACGATGATGCCTACGTGGTCTATGTGAACGGCTCACAAATCGCACGGCATCCAAATCTTCCAGCAAATCCAGCTTTTGATCTCTACTCGGGCAATACCGTTGGCAACAATGCCATCGATACTCTTTCGATTCCCACTTCTGCTTTTTCTGCAGGTGAAAACACCATTGCAGTGGAAATCCACCAAGGGAATGCCGGAAGCTCGGACGTCAGTTTTGATCTTGCACTGACCGGGCGACCAGCTGGTGGCGGAGAAACCATCACCCTCAGCATTCCAAACACCATCACCGATCCAATTTGGATCAAATCGCGCACCTTCAATTCGAACAACGGCGAATGGAGCGCTCTGAATCAAGCCTTCTTCTCGATTGCCGAGCCTGCCATGCCAGCCGACATCCGGATTAGCGAAGTTCATTATCATCCAAGCGAACCCACCACGGCTGAACTTGCGATCGATCCGTCATTTGATCAGGACGACTTCGAGTTTATCGAGGTTCTTAATGTCAGTTCAAGCACGGTGGATCTCGGAGAAGCGGCCTTTGTGCAGATTCAAATTGGAAATGAACTGGAAGGAGTCGAATTCACCTTCCCTCCGGGCACTTTGATCAACCCAGGCGAGCGTCTCATCATCGCGGCCAACGCTACTGCCTTCGCTGCTCGCTATCCTGGAGTTTCCATCGCGGGTGACTATTCGAGCCGACTCTCCAATACCGGGGAGTGGATCACCTTGGTCGACCGAGATGGCAACGTGATTGATAGCTTTCGATACAACGACGTCGCCCCATGGCCGGAAAGCACAGACGGTGACGGCCCGTCGCTGGTTCGCAGCGATCCCAGCCTTGATCCTTCCTTGTCCACCAGCTGGAGAGCGAGCTCAGGCCCTGGAGGAAATCCCGGCTCAGATGATGGCACGCCCTTCACCGGGGATCCTCTTGCCGACAACGATCGCGACGGTGTTGTTGCAATCATCGAGTATGCCCAAGGACTCTCAGACAACATCCCCTCGGCCGGTGAGCATTTGATCACTTCAACTATCGAGGTCAGCGGGACGACTTATCCTTCGGTCAGCTATCGGGAAGACCCCAGCGCCATCAACACTTCCCTGGCAGTCGAAGTTTCACCGGATCTCAAAAATGGATCGTGGAATAGCGGAGCTCCAACCCTCATCTTTGTGAATACCACCACGGATCCTGATGGGATCCCGCGCCATACATACCGGCTCAGCACGCCCCTTGATTCAACTTCGAGCCAGTTCTTCCGCCTCAAGATCAATTACTGAATAGAAACAAACCTTGGCAGGATAACAGTGTCTTTAAACGGCACCGATTTCCGCCTATCTTTGAGCCTGACAATCGGTCCTTCAATCAACAAGAGTAGGCCCAAAGGCTAGCCATCCTTTATTCAAAGAATCTGATAAGGCCGGCGATTATTCTCTGAGCTACGACTAGCACGGTGCGACGGGGCAGCGGAGGTTCTAAAGCGGGCCTCCTATCGAGTCCGTGGGGTTTCCTCCAACGAGAAACCTTGATTATTTCCGGCTGGAACAGCTCACTCCTCGAGAAACGCTGAAGCGGTTAACCCATCTCTGCCCCGACAAAATCCATGACGAGGTCGACGAGGTCATCAAGGCCGGCGAAGAGTTCCTTTTCGATAGAGGCGAGGTGTTCGGATTCTGTCTCATTGTAGTCATTGCGATCCTCGGGGCGAGTCTCGCACCAACGACTGGCATTGAGGGGATCGACGATGGCACTAGCACCAATTCGTTCGAAGGAATTGATCACCCGTTGATGGTCCTGACCAGTTTGCCAGAACTCGTGAAGGCAATCCTCGCTTTCGAAAAAAGGTACTGTTTCGTAGATATCGAGAAGCGCCCGCTCGTCGCGGGTCAAGTCCCGCTCCCCAGCTTCACTTTCCAGTTGGTCGATGAGAATTTCGACTTCGTCTGGCCATTGAATTGCTTCCCGTGGCAACATCGCGCGTCGATTTATGGTGACCCTGCGGATGTGGCAACGGAAAACCTCAAGTGAGACAAAATTTATGATCTCTGCACATGCGAAGCACCTAGCGGCGACGGCGAAACACTCCCAAGGTACTGGTGGTGGTTTTCCACTTCCCTCTTCAAAACCAAAATGTGCGACCAAACTGGCTTGGACCGTTGATTTTGACGATGAGGTCGGCGCTGACTGGATGGTATGACTGGAGCATGGATCAATCCTTCCAGTCGAGCCCTTCGTAAATCGAAGATATCACTTCATGACCATCTTCGGTCACCAGAACCATATCCTCGATCCGAACACCGCCATAAACCGGTGAGTAAAGGGCCGGCTCTACGGTGAAGAGTTCGTTTTGAAAAATTTCTCCTCCCCCGTGATCCAGCAGGATGGGTTCGTGAACTTCCAACCCGATTCCATGGCCAGTGCCGTGGCTCATGAAGGGATGAACGGCATCCTGCGGGATATCGCCTCGAACGAGGTCAAAGCCATGCTTTTCGATGATGGCGGTGGTGGCAAGATGGACCGCTTCGCCTGTCGTTCCAGGACGAAGAGCATGACAACCGGTGACTTTCGCCTCAGCCACAGCAGCGTGCATCTTGACCGTCATCTCCGAAGGGGACCCGTTCACAACGGTCCGGGTCATGTCTCCGTTGTAGCGGGTGGCATTGTCCATGGGGAAAATGTCCACAATGATGGGAAGCCCCGTTTTGAGCGGGCCGGTGCCATAGTGATGGCAATCCGCGACGTGAGGTGCAGTGACCACGATGGAGTCGTGCGAATTGGAATAGCGCCGCTCGATGAGATCGGCCGTAATCATGGCTCTCACCCGCTCGGAGGTGAGCGGGGCACCATCGATCTGAAGCAGACCGTCTTTGTCGGCGGAGGCATTGGCAATAGTACTACAAGCAAAAGTCATCGCCTCACCGGTGATCTTTTGAGCGAGTCGAAGGTGCTCGATTTCCTCGGCATCCTTGATCCGGCGCTCCATCACTCCAAAATTCTCTGAGTAGCGAAGTGAAATACCCGCTTCCTTGATGAAGTGGGCATAAAGGTATGGAAGCGTCCGTTCGACCGTCACTTCGGTTTCACCGGCCTGACGAAGACATTCCGCGGCCGCTTGAGCCAGGGCCGTGTCGCGATCTCCGGAAAGCCCTCCTTTAGGAACAAATTCGGCGGAGCAGGCCACACGATCGGTCCGCACGGTTTCCCGGGCCCGCTCCATCTCAATATCGCGAACCAGATAGGTCGAGGAGCCATCGGCGAAGTCGATGATGACCGAGGAATCGGAGACCTTAAATCGAATCCGGTGGTAAAGGGTCGCGTTGTTGGATGAAAGTCCTGCAAGGACTGTCGTGCTCTTATTCATAAAGGGAGAAAAAAACGGCGAAGGTCAAATGTCGATCATTGGTCGGACCCAGATTAAAAAAGGTGCCATATGAATTGTTGTCCAATGCCAAAATGGTATCCGGCGGCGTTACCGACGAAGCAGACGATCACCGACCTCAGTGTCGACAGCGAAAACAACGAGCTAACTTTGACCTAGGATTCCAGTGAGGGTGCCAACTATGCGATGGTCTTTTCGACCGACCTCATTAACTGGGATCATGATCTGAATGACAGCGTCAGTGCAGATGCAGGAGAAAGCACAACCACGCCCTTTAGCCTTTATGGTCTGGATCTCCCTTACACGGTGTTCTTTCGGGTGGAAAACGTTGAGTTTCAGCTCCCTTCGAAACCAACGATCTCAGCCCATGATCACGGCATTTGCGGCCGCGTAGTTTTTCGCATGGGTCAGGCTGACCATGACGCGGTCCACCCCCCGGTGTTTGGCCAATTCAGCAGCAGAACCGTTAAGAAGAATCTCAGGCTCGCCGCTTTCCTTGCGCATTACCTCCATGTCGAGCCAACCGACTTCCTTGCCGATTCCAGTTCCGAAAGCCTTAGCAACCGCCTCCTTGGCTGCAAATCGGGCGGCAAAGTGAAGCTCAGGACGCTTTTGACTCTCACAATACTCGCGTTCGGATCGCGTGAATACCCGCGAGCGAAACCGTTCCCCGAATTCATCGAGGGATGATTTGATTCGAGAAACCTCCACCACGTCGATACCGATGCCAATGAGAGTCATGATGCTGAGAATCGGTAATATAATCTAATCCTTCTTGCCACAGATGGCTTGGTAAGCACCCGAGACGAAACTCACGCCCCCTCCGATCACGGCAGTAAAAAACAGAGCGATAGCAACCGGACCGTCGACCCTCGTGATCGCGAGGGCTAAGATTCCTGACGCCATAGCAGTAGAAACCGCAATGGAGACGATGGCGTATTTCATAGCGGTGAGGATGGAGGGAGTGGATAGGAAATTAAACCTGATAATCACCTATCGCGTTTTTCATTTCAGCGACCGCCGCCCGCAATCCAATGAAAAGCGCGCGTGAAATAAGCGTGTGCCCGATGTTAAATTCTTTTAAGTTTTTTACGGAAAAAAGGTCTTTAATATTTTCTAAATGAATTCCATGCCCAGCATTTACCTGCAAACCAATCGAACTTGCCAGATCAGATCCTTCCTGAAGCCGGACAATTTCCGCATGATGACTCTTGCCGGTGGTAAGGGCAAAAGTCCCGGTGTGAAGTTCGATCATGTCAGCCCCCAGATCAGAAGCCGCTCGAATCTGTTCTGGTTCCGGATCGATGAACAAACTGACCTGAATCCCCGCCTTCTGAAGAGCCGGCACCGTTTCCCGAAGTGAGTCGAGATTTCCGATGACATCGAGTCCTCCTTCGGTGGTGATTTCCTCCCGCTTTTCTGGAACAAGGCATGCAAAGTCAGGTTTGAGGTCACAGGCAAATGCCACCATTTCCGGTGTATTTGCCAATTCAAGATTAAGAGGGTGGTCGATTTCGCGCCGAATGAGCCGGGCATCGTCATCCTGCATGTGGCGCCGGTCCTCGCGGACATGGATGGTTAGAGAGTCAGCCCCACCCGCAATCGCTTCGTGGGCCGCGTCGAGAATAGAGGGTTCGACTGTTGGAGCTTTCGGGGTGAGCGCGTAGCGAGCCTGTCGCAAAGTCGCGACGTGATCGATATTTACGCCGAGGAGGAGGGACATAATAGATGAGTGATTAATTTACTAGGGCAATTAGTTTACCGGACTCTTTGGGCGAGCACTCAGTAACTCGGTAAACCAATAACCACCTCAGTGTTTGAAGTGACGATGACCGGTGAAGATCATGGCCATACCTGCGGCATCAGCGGCGGCAATCACCTCCTCATCGCGGATCGAGCCCCCAGGCTGGATACAGGCGGTGGCCCCGGCAGCAATTGCGGCATCGAGGCCATCGGCAAAGGGGAAAAGCGCGTCGGAAGCAATAATGCTCCCTTTCAGCGAGAGGCCCGCTTCTTCGGATTTCCAGACCGCGATCCGTGAGGAATCAACCCGGCTCATTTGGCCCGCCCCGATTCCGAGAGTACGGTCGGAAGAGCTGAAGACGATGGCGTTGGACTTCACGTGTTTGACAACCCGCCAGCCAAAGCGCATCGCAGTCATCTCGGCCTCGGTGGGCGGCCGTTTGGTCACAACCTTGGATTCGAGATCCTCGAGGCCCATCACAGTGTGATCCTTATCCATCACCATGAGACCACCGGGAGCGGGTCGAACCACCGGGTCCTTGCGATATTTCTCGTATCCCGGCTCCATCTTCATAAGGCGAAGGTTTTTCTTTTTCTGGAGAATGGAACGAGCTTCGGGCGTGTAATCAGGCCCGATTATGACGTCGGTAAAAATCCCGGAGATAATACGGGCGAGTTCCTCGTTGATGGGCCGGTTGCAGACAATCACCCCACCAAAGGGCGCGGCGCGGTCGGTTTCGAAGGCCTTTTGCCAAGCCACCCGGAGATCCTCGTCCTGCCCCACCCCGCAAGGGTTGGTGTGTTTGAGAATCCCGACGGTGGAGCGTCTGAAGTCGAGAATGAGATCAGCCGCCGCTTCGATATCAAGAATGTTGGTGTAGCTTAATTCCTTCCCTTGAAGCTGGCTAAAGCACTCCGCAAAGTTCCCGTAAAGCCGGGCTTTCTGATGCGGATTATCTCCGTAGCGCAAATCGCTGGCCAAAGGGAGGTCGACGGAATAACTGCAGGCCGTTCCCTGATCACACTGCCCGAGGAAGTTGGAAATCGCACCATCATACTCGGAGGTCCGCCGGAAAACCTTGATAGCGAGCTCTTCGCGAAGGCGAAGGGTAGTGTCTCCGTCGTGTTCCGCCATTTCTTCCAAAACCCGGACGTAGTCTCTCGGATCGGTGACAACAGTCACGGAAGAGTAGTTTTTCGAGGCACTTCGGAGCATCGAAGGCCCGCCGATATCAATGTTCTCGATGGCCTCCGCGAGAGTGACGTCCTCCCGGGCAATCGTTTCCTCAAAAGGATAAAGATTCACCACGACGAGGTCGATGGGTGGAATGTCGTGCTTTTTAGCCTGAGCCACATGCTCATCCGAATCTCGTCGATGCAAAAGTCCCCCATGCACCTTGGGATGAAGGGTTTTGACCCGACCTTCGAAAAGCTCGGGAGCCCCGGTGTAATCCGCAACATCAATCACGGTCAGACCAGCCTCCCGGAGAGCCTTCGCGGTCCCTCCGGTGGAGAGAAGCTCGACGCCGTAGTCCTCGTGCAAGGACTTCGCAAAATTAACCAATCCGGATTTATCGGAGACCGACAGAAGCGCGCGGGAAATCGCCATAAAGTGAGTGGGTTTGGGGTCGGATGACCCACCGATGGCTACGGCACGGGAAGGATCCGGGCAAGAGTAATGTCCAGCGGAAATTGTGAATAACTTTCATCACATCTGACGACCATCCTCTCAGAATTTACTCTCCCATTTTTGTTGATCGGCCGTCACACTTTTCCGGGCATGGATGATCAGGAGAACATTGAGGAAGTAATGAAGCGGGTCCGGCGGCTGGAAATCCGGGCTCGCCGGCTTGCTCAGGAGCTATTTTCGGGTGACTTCCACTCGTCCTTCCGTGGTCAGGGATTGGATTTCGACGAATTCCGCGAGTATCAACCAGGCGACGAAATCCGCTTTATCGACTGGAATGTGACCGCCAGGATGAAAACCCCGTTCATTCGCAAATTCCGCGAAGAGCGTGAACTGTCGGTGATTCTGGCGGTCGATATCTCAGGATCGACCGAATACGGGAGCGACCATCTCAGTAAGCGGGAACGCGCGGCCGAGGTCGCCGCCCTCCTTGGATTCAGTGCCCGCTTTAACGGAGATAAGGTGGGACTTCTTCTGTTTGCCGCCGAGCCGGTTCTCTATCTCCCGCCTGCCAAAGGAAGCCACTCGGTTCTGCGGGCCGTGCGAGAGATTCTTACCGCCAAGCCAGCCAATCCGGGAACCTCGGTGGCAGCGGCGTCCAAATTTCTTCTACAAACCCTGAAACGAAAGGGACTAGTTTTCATGATTTCCGACTTTGTAGACTGGGGATTCGAGCGTCCGCTTGGATCGTTGGCACGCCAGCATGATGTCATTGCTCTACCCTTATATGACCCACTCGAAAAGAGTCTCCCCGATGTGGGACGGGTCGCCTTGCGTGACCCCGAAACGGGCCATGAAGTCCTCGTCAACACCTCAAACTCCAACACCCGGATGGGCATGGCCAAGTTATCGAAACGCTACCGGGAGGGCCTGAATTCCTTTTTTGAAAAGCACGGCATCGACCATACCGCCGTCTCCACGAGGGATGATTACCTCGCCAATCTTCACAAACTCTTCCAACGGCGGGCCCTACGCCGACGCTGATCCATGGCATCCGACGAACTTCCCACTCTCGACCACGGGATACCCTCGCCCGAAACCTACGTTCCCGGAGTCCCCGATTGGTTTTGGTGGGTTCTCGGAGTGGGTGGAGTGATCGTTCTCGCCTTATTGATTTGGGCCGTAAAACTATTGCGGCCGGCTCCCGCACCACCGACTCCTTCCCCGCGTGATTCTTACACTCCTTCGTTAGAAGCCCTGAGCCAGCTTGAAGAAGACTGCGACAGCGAGCTCATCTCTGTGATCGCAGCACAATCCTCCTTAGTAATTCGAAGCTATCTTGCCGACAGCCGTTCCGAGCCCGCCCTTTATGAGACTGCGGAAGAGTTTGCCGCCCGACAAGGGAAGCTCCCCGCCTCGGCCAATGCCTTTCTCAACGAGCTCAACGAAGCTAAGTACGACCAATCCTCGATTGATGAAGACCGTTCGCGCGAGATCATTTCGCAATCCCGCGAGTGTCTCAAAAAGCTCCATGCCTTTTCTCCGAAGGATACGCCCCCTCCGGTGCCCACCGTCCCGGAAAAAGACCAGATCGTTCGGGATCGTATCATCGTCTTGTTCCCTCTCGGGGTTGCCACCGCCCTTTCCGTATTCCTGATCCAGCTCTACGACGGTCGGGATACTGGCACCCGCATTGAGGTGAGCTATCTTGTTTGGGTGATGCTCGGTGTGGCCATGGCATCCCTCGTGTTTCACCTGATCAATCGACAACAAACATGAAACTCTGGGGCGATTACATCCTCGCGGAGCCGGAATGGCTTTGGCTGCTCCTGCTTGTCCCAGCAGCTTTGTTTTTTGCCTATCGAACCGGCACGCGCAGCTGGATTACCTTTCCAACCTTGAGGGTCTTGAGCACTCTGGGCTGGAAGCCAAAGGACCGGGCCTCACGTTTTGCCCCGCTCATCCTACCACTCGCACTCATCCCCGCTATTATCGGTTTGGCAAGGCCCCAAGAAGCCCGCACGAGAACCTCCCGCACCGCCAGTGGCATCGATATCGTGATTGCTCTAGATGTTTCCTATTCGATGTCAGCTGCTGACTTTTATGAAAAAGGAGGCTCGATGCGTCGAAAAGTTCGTCGGATTGAAGCCGCTAAACAGATCATTTCTGGATTCATCGATGGTCGTCCCGATGACCGGATGGGTATTGTGAGTTTCGCCGCGCGCCCTTACACGGTGGCTCCCATTACGCTCGATCATCAGATCCTCAAAAGAAGCCTGCACGATGCTGAGCTGGTAAGAGAACGTTCTGAAAGCGGAACTGCGATAGGAAGTGCTCTCGCGGCGGCCGGAGAACGACTGGACCAACTTCGTCACCTCCCCGGCCAGGAGAGCAAGGACGATGAGGACGACCGGAGGGTTCAGAGCAAAAGCAGGATCATCGTCTTAGTAACGGACGGAGCCAGCAACTCCGGTGAGTTGACTCCACTCCAGGCGGCCGACCTTGTGGCCCAACTTGGAATCAAGGTATATACTGTGGCTATCGGAACCGCGTCGGGGCGCATTGACGGCCCCAATGCCGGGCAGGAATTTGACCCGGAAACCCTCCAGGCCATCGCGCGCATTACCAAAGCCGATTATTACCGAGCTCGCAACTACTCCGGCCTTGAGGAGGCCTTTCAAAGCATCGACAAACTGGAAAAGACCGAGGTGAAACAAAACACCTGGTTGGTCCACAAAGAACTCTATTTCTGGTTTATGGCACCGTCGGTCCTGATCATTTTGGGAACCCTTGTCTTTTCCGCCTTCAACCCACCTTCCATGCCATGACTTTTGCCTCACCGGAATGGCTCCTAAGTTTGGCCGCCATCCCTTTTCTCGCTTTAGGTGCCTGGCTTGCCTGGCGGAAAAGAGGCATCCGCTGGCGCCGGCTGGTTGCGACCCGACTACAACGCCGTCTCAGCCAGTGTCGGCCAAGCTGGGTTCACTTTGTCAGCTTGGGAGCAGCGATCGCCGGCTGGAGTGGATTGGTCATCGCGATGGCCGAACCGGAATCAGGCGAAGAGTGGATCGAGATTCAAAATGAAGGCCGAAACCTCTTATTTTGCATTGATATCTCCAAGAGTATGCTGTGTCAGGATGTCTTGCCATCGCGCCTTGGGGCATCCCGTGCGGCCGCGCTGGAGATTCTCGAAAAATTCCCCAATGACCGGGTCGGGGTGCTTCTCTTCGCCGGTGAGACATTTGTGCAAGCTCCCCTCACTCTGGACCACGGCTTTGTCGAACAAACTCTGGCCCAGCTTGATCCTAACGATATTCCCTACGGTGGCTCTAATCTTGCGGGAGCAATTGACATAGGCACCAAATTATTGAAGGAAACCGGTCAACAAAACAACATCATGGTGGTTCTGAGCGATGGAGAAAAATCGACCACTGGTCTGGCTAAGGCAGCCCAAGAAGCCAAAGAGGCCGGAGTCTTTGTTTATGCTCTTGGGATGGGAGAGATCGAGGGATCCACCATCCCCGACCCCCGCAAACCCAATGTCCCCTTTCGTGACCGGAATGGCAACGTGGTGCAGACCCGGTTGAACGAACAAGCCCTCCAGATGCTCGCCGATGATACGGGAGGCTACTATTCCCGTGGAATCGGCGCAGGCTTTCTTTCCCGGCTGACAACTGCCCTCTCCGAAATGGATCGTTTTCAGGAGGAAGGGAAATTCCGACGGGTTGCGAAACCAGCTTATCAATGGTTTGCTCTTACGGGAATTCTTCTAATGATCAGCTCCCTGATGATTCGCTTGCTTCCGCTTCGTTCGGCCTTGGTCTTGTTTCCCTTGGTCCTGACTCTTCCGTCGGTTCGTGCTGGCGAAATTGAAAATGCCCTTGCAGCGCTCAAAGCAGGTAATGCAGATGAGGCCCAGCAGTCATTTCGGAAGGCAGCAAGGAAAGCCGGGGAGTCCCGCGCTCCAAAGCTTTACCTCAGCGCTGGTTCGGCAGCTGCCAAGGCGAAGAACTGGGAAGCAGCTATCGCTTCTTTTAGCGATGCGCTGGCCAGTGATGACTGGGCAGTCCAGCAACAAGCGCATTATGGTCTCGGAACATCCCTCTTCTATTACGGTGTCCCATTGGAGAAGACAAAACGGGTGAAAGTCTGGCAAGATGCAGTGGGGCATTTTGAAGCCGCTCTCGAGATCGCGCCCGATGATCAACCGACCAAAGTGAATCTCGCTCAGATCAAAGAGTATCTCCGCCAACTTGAGGAAAAGGCGTCCCTGCCTGAGCCGCAAAAGGACCAGCAAGACCCTCAAAACAAGGAGCAGGAAAAGAAGGACGAGGAAAAAGACCAACAGCCTCCCGGGCAAGAGCCAGGCGAGGATGGCACGAAAGAAAAAAATCCTCAAAATACCCTCAAAAAGTCTAGTGAGGACGGGGAAAAAGAAAAACAAGATCCCACCCCGGGCGAGGGATCAGCCGGTGAAGATCCTGAGCCTGGGAAAATGCCCAACGGCCTGCCGAACAAGAAGGATACAGATCCGGACAAAATGCGACCCAAAGAAGAAAAGGATGATCAAAACCAAAGCAAACTCATTAAGGACCCCAATGCTCCCGACGACGAAAACCCGGAGGAACGTGCCCGTCGGTTAATCCGCCAGTTTTCCGACCTTGGAGGAAAAACTCCCCGTCGAAAGCGCCGCACCTTTAACCGGCAGGCCCAAGATTGGTGATTCGTGATGACCTCTTTCGCGAAGCTCTTCCTCTTCCTTTGCCTGATCATCCT
Source organism: Akkermansiaceae bacterium (assembly GCA_049596615.1). Lineage (GTDB taxonomy): Bacteria > Verrucomicrobiota > Verrucomicrobiia > Verrucomicrobiales > Akkermansiaceae > SW10. Next base: position 21,603 of record JBMYLT010000034.1, read on the forward strand.
GACGCCGCGACTGTGGGCTCAAGGTGGCCCCAGCGCCAAATCAATCCTTGGAACTTCCATGGCAGTGGAGGGAGAAGAAATTTTTCTGACCCTCATCACCAGCGGCATCGATATCATCGACTGGCCTCAATCTCCACCAACGGTCACACCTCTGGGTCTCCAAAAGGACATCAAGGAACTGGTGCAAATCAATGGGTTCGTTCGCCAAGCTTATCGGTATCGGATCATTACTTTCAAACCCGGCACCTATCGGATTCCTCCCTTCCGCTTTGAAACCTCTTCAGGGGTAGTAACCTCCGAGGCACACGTCCTCCGGGTTTTTCCTATGGATCGCCTCACTCTCAAGGGCATCAAACCGGACCAAGCAGTGACACCATACCTCACCGGAGTCTTTATAGAGAAGACCGAGCCGTATGTCGGAGAACAGCAGGATGTCGAGGCCAAACTCTACCTATCCCAAGCTGCCCCCAACCGCTTGAGTCTTCAAAATGGAAAGGTGATTCAGTTTGCAAAAGACGGTTTGGCAGCCTGGCGCTTCACTACCCTTCCCCAGGAAACAGGCTATCTTGACTATGAAAATCAGCGCTTCAGGGTCTACACATATCGTAGCTCAATGAACGCTCTTAGAGAGGGCCCACTGACCCTAGGACCGGGAGTCGCTCCAACGGTCTTTTCCTACCAGACTAGGCTAGTCTCCCTCCCCATCCAGTTTCCTTCGGTCAATTTAAATGCACGCCCTCTGCCCGATGGAGCGCCGAAGGGTTTCGAACAGGCGGTCGGAACGTTTTCCATGACTGTGACTCCCCTGAATCCGGAATTGGATTGGGGCGACGCCGTGACTGTTGAAGTCGACATCACGGGGAGTGGAAACATTGATAAATTCCCCGGACCGAGGCTTCTGGATCCAAACGAGGACTGGAAACAATTTGATATGGTTGCTAAGGCCAGCGGTGAAGAAAGAAGGAGTAGTTCAGGCACCGCTCGCTTTTCGCAACTGGTGCGGCCGTTAACAACAGTTAAGGCCCTGCCACCTTATCGGTTCGTTTACTTCGACCCCCTCGTTTCAGAATACCGCACACTTAAATCATCGCCCGTTCCCCTTCTTCTCAATGGAGGACCGGGCAGCAAGTTTGAATCAAGCGGCGAATTCGCTTTCCTTTCACCAGGCCAACTACCGCTAAAAAACCAGAGCATCCGCCATTCGGGCCAATGGTGGTGGTGGCAGGTTTTTCCGGCTTTGGTCATCGTCATTTTGTTTGCACTAGAGATCAAAAGACGTTTTACCCTTCGCCAACTCGCGGGAGAACCGGCCCGGAAGCTGGCAGCCGCAATTCACGAAGTTTCAAAGAAATCCGGAGACCAGGCAACATTCTATCGTGAAGCTTGCCGTATCGCCACGGAATGGCGTGGTGGTGAGGAATTTGATGAACTGCGGCAGACGCGCGACGAAATCTGTTTCCACCCCGATCGCAAGCCCGAAGCCGTCGAGGCAGACGAGCGGGATCGAGTTCTCACGCTCCTGCGATCATTAACACCTCTGCTGATCCTGGGGTTGAGTTTTTTAGTTTTCACCGCGCCCGCGCGGGCTCTTCCCGATGATTACGAAGTGGCCCGGAAGGAAATCCTCGCCAACATGAAGCAGGAACCCGATGCCGCGCACTTCTATAACCTCGCTCTTTGTGAAAAAGCCCTCAACAATCCTGGGCAGGCTGTATTATGGGCTTATCGCTTCAAACTTCACGGAGGAAATGCCGATGAATTCTTGAAGAACCTTCCGGGAGCACGGGAAAAAGAAGAGGATTGGCCTGCCGGATGGATTGCGATCTTCCCCCGCGATGTCTATCTTCAACTGATTACAGCCGGAGCATGGAGCTTCGGGATCTTATTCACCATTCTTCTCACCCGTCGAAGGAAAGCCCGCCCCTGGATGATCGCCGGGCTGTCAATCTTCGGTTCAATCGCCCTGCTCGGCGGCGGTGCTTCGTGGTTTTGGTATTCCGAAGGAATCAGCTACCAACCCCTCCAAACTCTAGCAGTCATCACCGGTAAATCACCGATCCGTTCCGAGCCTTTCGACGAGGCCGGGAAAGTCCGAGAAACTCCAATCGGAAGCCTCTGCAAAATCGCGGTAACCCGCGGCGAGTGGTCCCGGGTGATTTTGCCGGGCAGCCGAAGCGGCTGGATCCGAAACCGTGAAGTGGAGTCAATCGTGATAGACCTCTCGACCGACTAATCACGATGCTGAAGCGCTCGTCTTCTCGGGTGGCTTCCTTGCTTTAGTCTTGAAGGTCACCTTCTTGTCGCCCTTCTTTACCTTGGCAGTGACATGATCACCTTCCTTAACCTCCCCCCCGAGGAGAGCCTCGGCGAGGGGATCTTCCAGAAGCTGTTCGACCGCGCGACGCATCGGGCGTGCCCCGTAATCTGGATCATAGCCCTCGGTGACAATGAGATCCCGGCCTGAATTCTCGAGAACCAGCTCGATTTCTTTCTCGGCGAGGCGCTTGGTCAACTTATCGACCTCAAGATCGACAATCTGGTTGAGGCTTTCCTTCTCGAGCATCCGAAAGACCACAAGTTCGTCCAGCCGATTCAGGAACTCGGGACGGAAATGCTTCTTAGCCACAGAATCGATCTTGGCCTTCATCCCTTCGAAGTCGGCTTCGTCCTCCGCCATGGCATTGAAGCCCAAAGTCGTTTGGCGCTTGATGCTCTCGGCTCCAACATTTGAGGTCAGAATGATGATGGTGTTTCGGAAGTCGATTTTGCGACCGAAGCTATCGGTGATCATACCCTCTTCGAGAATTTGAAGAAGAAGGTTCATCACATCTGGGTGGGCCTTTTCAACTTCATCGAATAGAATAACGGAATAAGGACGACGACGGACGGCTTCCGAAAGCTGACCTCCTTCTTCGTATCCGACATATCCCGGAGGCGAACCAATAAGCCGGCTGGCGCTGAACTTCTCCATGTATTCAGACATGTCGATTTGAATGAGAGAATCCGGATCCCCAAACATGAAGTTGGCGAGGTTGCGGGCGAGGTAAGTCTTACCCACCCCGGTTGGCCCGAGGAAAAGGAAGGAACCGATGGGACGACGGGGATCCTTGAGATCGGCCCGGGAACGTCTAAGAGCTTTGGAGATCGCCACAACAGCTTCGTCCTGCCCGATGACAGTGTTCTTGAGATCGCCCTCCATCTTGAGAAGCTTGGCGGCTTCCTTCTGCTCCATGCGTTGAAGGGGCACGCCGGTCCACTTGGAAACGACCGCCATGATGTCATCCTCGCTGATATCAACAATCCGCTCTTCACTTTCGCCGCGCCAACCCTCGATTTTTTCGTCGAGTTCTTTGCGAGTGCTCTTTTCCTCGTCGCGAAGAGCGGCTGCTCTTTCGAAATCTTGGCTATTGATGGCAGCCACTTTCTCCTCGTTGATGGTGGAAATTTTCGCTTCCAGTTCCTTCAAACCAACCGGACGGGTCATCGTCTTGATGCGGGCGCGGGCGCCGGCCTCATCGACCACATCGATCGCCTTGTCGGGGAGGAATCGGCTGGTGAGATAACGTGAGGTCAGCTTGACGGATGCCTCAAGGGCTTCGTCTGAGTAACGCACTTTGTGATGGGACTCATATTTTTCGCGGAGTCCCTTCATGATCTCCACCGCATCCTCGGTTGAGGGCTCGTTAACTTTGACCTGCTGAAATCGGCGTTCCAGAGCAGAGTCTTTCTCGATGTGCTTGCGGAATTCATTGAGGGTGGTCGCACCGATGCATTGAAGCTCGGCACGGCTGAGGGCAGGTTTGATGATGTTGGAGGCATCCATCGCCCCCTCTGCGGAACCGGCTCCTACGATGGTGTGCAATTCGTCGATAAACAGAATGACGTTTTTGATCTTCCGGATTTCGTCCATCACAGCCTTGATCCGTTCTTCGAACTGGCCGCGATATTTGGTTCCCGCGACCATGAGGGCAAGGTCGAGCGTGACCACCCTCTTATCACGGAGGATCTCAGGAACATCCCCGGCAGCAATTTCCTGGGCAAGTCCTTCGACAATCGCGGTCTTCCCGACTCCGGCTTCACCCACGAGGACGGGATTATTCTTAGTACGGCGACAGAGAATCTGAATGACGCGCTCGATTTCCGGAGCGCGACCAATCACCGGATCAAGATCGCCATTTTGAGCTAGCTTGGTAAGGTCGCGTCCGAAGGCCTTGAGGGCGGGAGTCTTGGTTTTTCCGTCCGGTCCATCCTCCCCTTCCATCTCGATATCATCCTCGTCGTCGAAATCAAAATCGTCCTCTGATTCATCGGCGGTGAAGTTGGGGTCTATTTCAGCGAGAACCTCGTTCCGAGTCGTTTGCAAATCGACGCTCAGACTGGTGAGCACTCGTGCGGCCATCCCTTCTCCTTCGCGCAGGAGACCTAGAAGAATGTGCTCGGTTCCAACATAGGAATGGTTGAGCTGCTTGGCTTCCTTGTTGGCCAACGCGAGCACCTTCTTGACCCGCGGGGTGTAGGGAATGTTGGTTGAAGACTTTGACTCCGGTCCAGTGCCCACTTCTTTTTCCACTTCCATCCGAACCGACTCAAGATCCAGACCCATCCTCTGTAGAACACTGACCGCAACTCCCTGTCCCAACTTGATGAGTCCGAGGAGAACGTGTTCGGTGCCGATGTAATTGTGATTGAATCGGTCTGCTTCTTTTCGAGCCAAGGCCAGAACCTGTTGGGCGCGTGGAGTGAAGTTGTTCATGACAGTGGATGTTCTAGGTGTCGGTTAAATTTTTTTCTGTAATATCAATAGCAGAGGGCAAGGATGAATGCAACTGGTCGCGGATCATGCGGGCCCTGAGGATGTCCCGGGCTTCAGGTTCCAGCTTCTTCCCGGCTTTCCACTGAAGATGGGCGGGTTGGGTTTCCATGACTAAGCGATCGCAATCTCCCTTTAGTGTAGCAGGAAGGATGCCGAGATCGGCGCCAAGTCGAAGCATCGACAGATGGTTCAGAGCTTCCTTGGAGCTGACAATGTAGGCGTAGGACAGAGTGCCGGTGGCCCGGCCAATCCGATCCCGGAGCATCACTTCGTCCTCAGCTACCAGTTTCTCACGAGCCTGGGTTTCGTAACGGGCAACGTCCCCGATAACCCTGGTGAGTCGCTCAAGAATCTCTTCCTCACTTTCTCCAAGGGTCGACTGATTCGAGATTTGGTAGAGATTTCCCAACGATTCGGTCCCTTCACCGTAGAGACCTCTGACGGCCAGCCCCAGTTTTCCGATCCCCTTCAAAACTGGCCCGATCTGATCACTCAGCACCAGCCCGGGGAGATGAAGCATCGAAGAGGCCCTCATTCCAGTGCCCAGATTAGTGGGACACGCTGTGAGATAGCCGAGTCGCGAATCGACGGCGAACTCAACGCTCCCTTCGAGATTTTGATTAATGGAGTGGGCTAGCTGATAAGCCTCCTTAAGTTGCAATGACGGACGAATGGCCTGAATTCTCAAATGATCTTCTTCGTTGATCATCAAGCTGACTGTTTGCTTTCGATTGACCACCGACGCGCTTCCCTCATTCCGTGCCGCTTGTTCGCGGCTGATAAGGTGACGTTCCACCAAAACCTGCTTTTGGAGCGGAACGAGAGTAGACAACTCGTGGGAAAAGCCATTCTTCATCACCGGCAAAGCCTCGACCTTCTCCTGTAACAGTTTACGCACCTCCTGACGTTCTTTTTTGCGGGCCCAACCCGGAAAGGGTGCCTCGGCAAGATTGCGAGCCAAACGAACCCGGCTTGTTAACACAACCGACGAGGAGGCATCGTCGGCGGTCATCCAGTCCGCCGGGTGCTTCAAGAGTGTGGCAAACCGCATCATGGATTCACCAAACCTTCCTCCTCCTTCTTTAGGGCATTGATCTCGTCGCGTAGGCAAGCTGCCTCTTCATATTGCTCCCCCGAAATCGCTTCGTCGAGACGTGCATTGAGTTTCTCAAGTTCGGACTTGAGTTCGTGTAATTTCACCAATCCCTCCGGCACATAACCAGTATGCGATACACCCTTGTGAAGCGTAGGCAGACGTTGGTCGATTTCATCGCCGAAAACTTCGTAGCATTTCGAGCATCCTAGACGGCCGACTCGCTTTAAACTTTCCAAAGTAAACCCACAGTTCGGGCATTCGGTTTCCTTCTCATTGGATACCTCCATTAGGTCCAGCGGAGTTGGTGAGAGCTCCTTTTCCCCGAAGACTTCCCCTGGCATTAAAAGACCATCGGGACTGGTCACGCCTTCGGCTTCCGCACACGCCTCGCAAAGGCAGGACTTCTTGAGTTTCCCGTCGATGACCTGAGTGTAAAAAACCGTCGCCTTTTCCTGACACAGATCGCACTTCATTTCTAAAGGTAGCTTAAACGTTGCGCCCTCCATGGCTACCGAAAATTGGGTAATTTTGGGCGAAAGTCCGCTTTTTTGGAAAGGTACTAAATTCCGTGGCCAACGGGCCGTTTCAAGCCGGTTTTGTTGCATCTTGGAATACCCCCCACTTTCGTTTTGCAATCAAGTAGAATTCCGCGGGAAGGTCTTGCGGGCGACGGGGCTCCGACTA
>JBMYLT010000035.1:0-24368 GCA_049596615.1 Akkermansiaceae bacterium
TATGAGGGAAATGATGAGAAATCTCGAGCGTGAGCTTGATCGCGAGTAAATGCTTCTTTTATTCCCAATTGCTTTTACTTCGGGCTAGCGCGGTAGAGGAAGGCGTCCGAGGTCACCAAAGAGGTGATTAAGGCTTTCATGCTTCCTCCACTATCACGGTAGGCCTTGTAGGCTTCCTGAAGAACGGGGGCATCGTTCAGTGTTTCGTTGCGTCCCATCCAATAACGGAAGGCGTGACGGACGAAGACCTGCTCGACATGTTCGCTCTCGGAAAGCTTCTTGATCATTTCCAGCGCATTGGAAACCGGGCCATCTAGGGCAGGGTCGCCTGAATCGATAATCTCTCCGGAAGCGTCCACCGGTTTATTGAGTTCGGTGGTTCGGTAAATACCGGCATGATTGTAGATTTCGAATGGCAGGCCTAGCGGATCCATCTTCTGGTGACAGGTCCAACAATATTTTTCGCGGGTGACCCTCATGCGGCTTCGTAAAGTGGTATTGGGTTCGTCTGGAAGCATGGCGTCCACAGTGATGGGCACGTCCGGTATTCCTCCGCCAAGAAGACGCTCCCGAATCCAGATTCCCCGGTGGATGGCGTGGTTGTCCATGGCATCAGAATGGGAGACCAGCCAAGCGGGGTGGGTGAGAATGCCCATCCGTTCCCCGGCAGGAACTTCTGACAGGGTTCGTTCGGGCTTCATACTACCGTTGCCAAAGGATTTCCGGCTCACCCGTGCGAAGACCTGCTTTCCTTTTAAATCGGCCCTAGCAACCGACGGGATACTGCCGCCCTTCTTGCGGCGCCCGTTGAGTTTTTTCTTGGCAGCTGCCAGCCGCTTCTTGGTATCGGACACCTGTTTCTTTAGCTTACGATCCTTGGGATTTTCTTTGGCCCGGGCCTCAATCGTCTTGAGCTGAGCTTCGAGTTTTTCGACATTCGCCTTCGCTTCCTTGGAAGCTTCATCCTCCGCCATCATTTGCGCTCGACGGGCGGCATCGATTTCCTCTTTCGTCCGTTTACGGCCGAAGTAGGTTTGATCGTTTCGGGTCACGACGACTTTACGGGTCGTCAGGAGTTGTTTCAGGACATCGCGATCCTCTTCGAGAATGAGTTCGATAAGTCGATCCGTGCTGGCCGTGGCATCAAACATGGCACGGTAATGCCCGTTGCCTCCTGGGGCTCCGGTGGTTCCGAGAGCCTTGGTGTCCTTGCAGATGTAGCCGCCAAGATCATGATCGAAAAACTCCCGGAAGAAATTCAAGACCCTTGGTTTCCGGAGGGTCGGATCTTCAAGCATTCGTGTGATCTCGCTACGGACATTTTCGCGAGTGCGCATCTTCCCAGAAGCGATGGCTTCCCGAAGATGGTCATCAGGCTTAATGTATCTGAGGGCATGATTGACCGCTAGTCCGAGCTCCCAGTCTTGAAGCATGACCCGCCCGTGTTGGTCTGCTTTTCCCGATTCAGCAAGTTCTGGACGGAAAAGGGCATCGCGATGGAGGAAGATGGCCGAAAGCCCCATGAAGATTCCCTCTTTACGTCCAACTTTGGTCACCGAGTCTTTGATAATCTGGAGATACTCGTTGGATTCCTCACGGGTTGGAGGTCGGAAAGTAAGAGCTTCGAAAAGGTAAGCAATCGCGGCGCGGAGTTGCTCCGGATAAGCGTCCGGCTCCTTCATTAATTCATATACCGGAGTTAGCGGTCTTTTTACCTTGGTGCTGTAGACAAGAGCGGTGGGGAGTCCACGAATGTCTCCCTCGATCTTGTAGGTGTTTGGGTCGTCGGTGATTTGTTCCGGATTGGCAATGCTCAGTGGCCCGTAGGCCATGTATCGAAGAATATCGCCAGCTTTACCAAGAATCTGGGTTGCTTCAGCACTATTGACGGTGTGGAAGTGGGCGTAGTTCTCAAAGCCGTGCTTCCGGGTGGACGACAGGACTGCGGGAACACTCTTGACCGAGGTGGCGTAAGCAACTGTTCCGCCCTGCCACTTGATGATGCGGTCCGTCCCGAAGTAGAGCTTCAGCTCGCCTCCGTGGTTGGTTGGAACGACATCCCCTTTGGTGCGCAGTCCAGGTTTGGCTGGATTGAATGCCGGCTCGTTGTTGATCAATTCATTGAGCCGCGTGATGTGTTCTTGCGGCGTGATTCGCCATAGCCGGGTCGGCGATGAAGTGGGGACGAGACGGATCTCATCGGGAAGTGGTTTAAAAAGAAGATCGTGATCAAGGTAGTTGCCTTTCTTGGGATCGAGGTGGGCTGAAAAGCCTCCCTTGTCCTTCATGACCCGTTGCAGCTCGGTGATCAGCCAGTCGGAAAACTGGAGTCGCTCCACGACTTCCGGTTGGTCCTTCTTCTTCGGAGGCATTTCGCGGAGAGTGATCTGAGCCCAAATTGCTTTCCAGACTGCCGCGTTGGTCGGATCAACCGGCCCGAGTTTCTCGAGCGAAAGACCTCCCTTGCTTTCAGCATCGTCATGACAATCGATACAGTAATTGTCGATGAAATCCAAAGCGAAGCCCTTGTAGGTGAGCTTCGACGATTCACCCGGCGTGTAGATCTCATCGGCGGCCATTTGGGCGACCGGCAGCGAAGCTAGAGTGAGGACGAAGAAGGTCAGTCTCTTCATGCCAGCACTTCGCGAAGAGGACCGGAAGCCGAGTCGAACTTGGAGGCCATCTGCTCGCTCATATTGAACCGGTCGACCTTGACTCCGGCGGAACGCAGGATCGAAGTGTAGAGGGCGTTGATAGGGCGCTTGCCTTCCACCTGAGTGAAGCAGCCGGTTTTAAAGGCACCATTGGCATTCCCGAGAAGCATCACGGGCCAATTCGCTCCGTTGGTGTGCTGCTTATCAGCATTGTTGCTAGTGTAAACGATGAGCGTGTTGTCCATCATGGTCCCGCTTCCTTCCGGGACGCTTTCCAATTGCTCCATCAATTTGACAAGCATTTGACAGTTGTATTGACGGATCTTGATCCAGATCGGGTTATCGGGCTGTTTCATGTGACCCAAATTGTGCCCCTGCTTGTCCACGCCAAGTCCTTTCCAAGCTCCGAAAATCTCTCCGCGGCCCGAACCGATGGTGAGTACGCTGGTGATGCCGGACTTGAGAGCGGAGATTCCGATGTCGAGTAGGCGGTCATGCCAGTCCGTTTCAAATTCAGGGCGGGCATACCCTGCGTCAACTTTAGGGGCAAATTGGCGAAGGTGATCTGAAACGCCGGCTAGGCGCTCGCGCAATCCGTTCATGTCACCAAATCCCTGAACAAACTCACCGTAACGGCGGGCATCGCTCTTTGGCAGAGAGCTTTTGGAAGCGGCCGCCATTTTTTCGATTTTTTCGAGCATTCTCGAACGGGCTTCGTGCTGGTTGCGAATATCACCTGAGGCAATGCCACCGTAGAGCATCTGGTAAAGATGATTCGGGTTGGAATGCATGAAAATGGGCTTTCCTGCCCCACGTGCCGAAAGGTTGGCGACGGTGGGCTTGCCTTTCATGTTTTCGAGCGAGTCCATCCCGATGCAAAGATGGGGGAGAAGCGTTTCGGGAAGAACCTTGCTGAGTTCGTAGTCGATGGTGGCGGCGCTGGGCGGGACACCATCGCTTCCACGATATCCGCCGAGGGCTCCGAAAAAGGCACTATGGGAAGGACTGGTGTGAATTCCGTGGAGACCGTTGATGATGTGAAGTCGGTCTTTGTAGGGCTCGAGATCCTTGATGGGCTCCGGGAGTTTGGCCTTTGCCAGTGACCCGTTGTTAGCGATTCCGGTGGGTCGACAGGTCGCAGGGTCGAATCCCTGATTCTGCATGAAAAAAATCACCCGCTTGGGGCCGCCGTTGTAGGCTGGCAAAGAGGCCGGTTGCAACGCGGCGCTTGCCGATTGTGAGAAAAGAGTAGACCCGAGAGCCCCCCCGAACCCGGTGGTCAAAAGCTTGAGAGAATTGCGACGGCTGATCATCGTTTTGACTTTCTTAACAAAAATTTCCTGATGAAACACCAAAATTTGACCAAAGTCACTGCTGCATCAAGGAACTTTAGTTACACTACGGTGGGACTGCCTGTTGTCGTTCATGAATTTAAAGGCCAATCAATCACCCTTTGATTCTCCCAGGGTCTGATTTTTCCAGAACTCGAGACGTTCCGCGATTCGTTTCTCCATCCCGTTCGGGGTCGGTTGGTAATAAGTTCGGCCTTCGGGTAGATAGGCTTGGGGAATGAAATTGCCGTCGTAATCGTGAGAATAGAGGTATTGCATCGCGGCTTTGTCGGCTCCCGATCCCTCTGCGAGCTTTTTGCGAAATCTGGTGCGCAGATGTTCGGGGACGGGAAGAGTGGCTCCTTTTTCGATATCGCTCATGGCCTGGCCAAGAGCCGCATAAGCCGAATTCGATTTGGGAGCTGTGGCGAGGTGAACGGTGGCGTGGGCAAGGGGAATGCGTCCTTCTGGCATTCCGACAAAATCAAGAGCCTGTTGAGCGCCAATCGCCACCTGGAGGGCCGAGGAGTCTGCGAGCCCGATATCTTCCGAAGCCGCAATGACGAGTCGACGCGCAATGAACCGGGGATCCTCACCGGCATGCAGCATTTTTGCGAGCCAATAGAGGGCCGCATCCGGATCAGAGCCGCGGATTGATTTAATGAAGGCCGAGATTGTATCGTAATGCTGGTCGCCGTCGGAATCATAGAGAATGGCTTTCTGCTGGATGGATTCTTCAGCAATCGCGAGATCGATGAGGATAAATTCATCCTCCGGATGTGTGGTCAGGACAGCCAATTCAAGAGCGGTGAGTGCCTTACGGGCGTCGCCATCGGCTTTTTCGGCGAGGTGGCGAATGGCGTCGGGATCCGCCTGAATGGACAGCTTCCCAAATCCTCGTTCCGGATCCTTCAGGGCTCTTTCCAGAAGAGTGACGAGATCATCGGTTGCGACGGGCTCCAGTTGGAAAATCTGGGAGCGGGAGACGAGAGGGGAATTGACGTAAAAGTAGGGGTTGTGCGTCGTTGCACCGATAAAGCGGACGGTTCCGCGTTCGAGATGAGGGAGGAGCGTATCCTGCTGGGCTTTGTTGAAGCGGTGAATTTCGTCGATGAAGAGAATTGTGGTTTGGTCTCGAAGTGACTGGAAAGTCCGGGCGGCTTCGATCTTGGCCCGAATCTCGGCGACGTTGGATTCCACCCCGTTCAGTGACTCAAAACGCGAGCCGGTGGAATTGGCGATTACGGATGCCAAGGTGGTCTTGCCGGTTCCGGGAGGACCGTAAAAAATGAGGGAGGTGAAACGATCCGCTTCGATGGCTCGACGCAGAAGTTTTCCCTCGGCGAGAATATGTTCCTGCCCCGCGATCTCATCGAGCAACCGAGGACGCATGCGGGCGGCAAGAGGTTCGTTTGAATTGGACTCGCTCTCGGTTTGATCCGGGTCGTCTGGAGCGAAGAGAGAGTCCACGAGAGATTTCTATCGATTGAGGTCCCGGGAATCCACGGAAAACTTGCTTGGTAAGATGTTGATTGATTCCAGAAATGGATTCCTCCACCTTAGGCTTGTGAACTTTCGATATCTCGTGCCGGTTTTGCTGTTGATCGGCACCGCGGTCTACCTCGCTGTAAGAGGTGTTGACGACAGCAATGAGGAAAAAACTGATATTGGAAGCGCAGACGGAAGTTCAAGGCCAGGGGGTGGTTTTGGAAGAACCCGAGGGAAGGACGAAAAGGCGAGACTGGTCAGGTCCAAGCGGATCTTGAGGGACCGGCGAAGCCCAATCACGACTCCATCCGGCCTCCAGTATGAGGTGTTGCAAGAGGGAGCCGGGTCCCGCCCAGGTCCGACCTCAAAAGTGAAAGTGCATTATGTGGGAACCTTGGGTGGGTTGGTTTTCGATAGCAGTCGCGAAAGGGGGCAGCCCGCCACTTTTCCGTTGAATCAGGTTATCAAAGGTTGGACCGAGGGATTGCAACTGATGAAAGAAGGAGCGACCTACCGTTTTGAGATTCCTTCGGATTTGGCCTACGGTGAAAGGGGAGCTTTTGGAAATGCCACCCTCACCTTTGAAGTCGAATTGATTGAAGTCGTCGATCCATGAGCCTTGCCAATCAAAGGATAATCGATCCATACTCCACCCGTGAGCGAGACACACAATGCCTTGGTGGGGGTGGTCATGGGAAGTGATTCCGATTGGCCCACAATGGAGAAAGCTGTTGAGGTTCTAGAGCAGTTCGGAGTGCCTTACGAGGCCCGGGTGGTGAGCGCGCATCGAACCCCGGAGTTGTTGGTGGAGTATTCCAAGACCGCGAGGGATCGAGGCCTCAAGGTGATCATTGCAGGAGCCGGCGGAGCGGCCCACCTGCCAGGCATGCTGGCCTCGATGACCATCCTGCCGGTTCTTGGTGTGCCGGTCAAATCGCGCGCTCTCAGTGGAATGGATTCTCTTCTTTCTATCGTGCAAATGCCCAAGGGAATCCCTGTCGCCACCTACGCTATTGGCGATGCCGGGGCCGGGAATGCAGGGCTTTCTGCGGTGTCGATCCTAGCGATGGGAGACGATGAACTCGCAGCCAAGCTGGAAGAGTTTCGCACGGACCAGCGTGACACTGTTTTGGGGAAAGTGCTTCCTCCTGCCGAGTGATGATGACTTTGGGGATTTTAGGCGGAGGACAACTTGGCCGCATGCTGTGTCTCGATGCCCGACGAATGGGCTTTCGAACGGTCGTCTGGAGTGGCACACCCAAAGCAGAGCCCACCGAAGGCGTGGCTGATGTCTTAATCAAAAAGTCATTTGATGACGAAGAGGCCTTTGCGGAGTTTTGTAAATCGGTCGACGTGGCAACGGTGGAATTTGAAAACATTCCGCTTCCCACTCTTGAGAAAGTTGAGACGGCGGTGGGCTTGTATCCATCGTCTCAGAGCATCGGAATTAGTCAGCATCGTTCGCGAGAGAAGAGCTTCTTGAGGGATCACGGAATTCCCTGTGCACCGTTTGCTCTCGTGAATTCACTCGCGGAACTCAAATCAGCTTACCGTGAGGTCGGACCCAAGGCTGTGCTCAAGACTGCCGCTTTTGGATACGATGGTAAGGGGCAGGTTAAGATTACCGCAGAGGATCAATTGGAAGCGGCTTGGGAATCCGTTTCCGGAGAGCCTTCGGTGTTGGAAGGATTTGTTGATTTTTCCTGCGAAGTCTCGGTGCTTGTCGCCCGGAATGTCGATGGCTCCTGCGTCGCTTTTCCAGTATCGGAAAACGAACACCGGAATCACATTCTCGATCTCAGTATCGTTCCGGCCCGTGTCTCGGAAGAAACTCGTCAAGAGGCCGAGGAGATCGCCATTCGGTTGGCGACCGAGTTGGATTATCGCGGGCTTCTTGCTGTCGAGTTTTTCGTGGAGAAGTCAGGACGAGTGGTGGTGAATGAAATGGCTCCCCGGCCACACAACTCAGGCCACTACACCATGAACGGTTGTGTCACTTCACAATTTGAACAACAGCTTCGCGCGGTGTGCGGTTTGCCGCTCGGGTCAACCGAACTCTTGCATGATACCGTGATGCTCAACCTCCTCGGTGATATGTGGAGTCCCGATCTTGATCGAGAAGCCATTTGGCAAACCGAAGGCGCGAAGCTGCATCTCTACGGGAAGAGCGCAACCGGAGCCGGACGGAAACTGGGTCACGTCAACCTGGTGAGCGGCAGCCAAGTGCTGAAGCGCGCCCAAACACTTAAAGAAAAACTCCTCAGCTAACATGAAACTGCCATCGATCTTTTTTGTTCTTCTTTCGCTCTGCGTCTGGGGCGAGATGAAAGTGGTGACCTACAATATTCGTCAGGACACCCGCAGCGATCAGGGGGTGCGCGACTGGAGCAAGCGGGCACCGGGAGTGATCGCCTTTCTCAAAAATGGTGGCTTCTCCGTCATCGGTCTGCAGGAAGCCCACCATCATCAGGTCGAGTTGATCGAGAAAGGTCTCCCTGGATTTGAGCGAATCGGAATCGGTCGATCCGACGGCAAGAAGAGAGGGGAATACTCACCGATTTTCTTCGATGCCAAAAAGTGGAAAGCGGATCCCGGAGACCAAGGCACTTTCTGGCTTTCCCCGACGCCCGAAAAGCCAGGTAGCACGGGATGGGGGAACTACACGACCCGTATCTGCACCTGGGTGCGTTTGCTCGATGAGGAAGGAAAGGGGATGTATGTTTACAACACTCACTGGGATCACCAGAGCCAGCCATCACGAGAAAAGGCAGCTCTCTTGGTCATCGAGCGCATCAAGGCTCGGAAAAAGAGTGACGAGCCTGTGATCTTGATGGGCGACTTTAATGCGACCACGACGAACCCGGCCATCAAGACGATCGTTGGATCAGGTGTGGTGGGGCATCCTCTGAAACGGGAACTGAAAGTGACGGGGAACCGGTGGCAACCTGTCCTCAAGGACGGTCTCGCTATCGATCATATTTTTACCACCGAGTCACTGAAGGACGGTAGCCTTCGCGTTCTTCAAGATGGTGATCCTGTGAACTCTGATCATCACCCGGTGGTGCTGACCGTTAAGGGAGCTCCTAAAGATCAATGACGTAACCTCCGCCGTTATTCACGGCTTCTGCTTCATCGACGTGAATCCAACGCATACGGTAATTATTGCCCCATGAATCGCTGACCGCGAGTTCGTTGGTTGTCTCGTTGTAGCCGATGATCATGCAGATGTGGAAATTGGCTTTGGCGGTCAGTTCCGGCGCGTTCTTCTCGGCAGCCTCTGCGATCTTGGCGCCATACTCGGTCCAGTCCTTTACGGAACGACGGGCCCTTGTCCGTGCGTTGGCGATCTGGTTGTAACCTTGCAGGCTGCACATCTGCCAAAGAATGGGGACACCCTTTTCGATATAGCGTTTCAGTTTCTTGGGCGCGAGGCTAGGGAGTTGTAGCTGCCGGGCCGTCCGGCCTCCTTTGCTTCGAGTCGTGTATGCAACTTCGTTGAAAAGGCGGGCGGTGTTCGTTCCGCCACCTCCGGTGGTCGCGAGGGTGGCCAGCAAATACATGTCGGCTGGAATCCCGGCATGTCGCATGGCCCGCTCAAAAGTGGCGGGGGCGCAGTATCCCTTGGGTCCCTGGTCCACCATCGGGATATCCTTGATAAAGACATCGCCATTCTCGAGTCGGGTCAGGTTGCTTTTGAGACGCTTGCGCATGTCACCATCGCTTACCCGGGAATACCGACCGCCTCCATCGGCGAACGAAGCCCGCACGATTTTCAAGCCAACATATTCCCTCTCGACATGGGAGAGGAGAAAAGAATGTCCGTTCCAATCCCACCTCCGGACCTTCACCTTTTCGTTGCCTTGCCCAAGCATTTTTTGATCCATCGGTTTTCCAAGAACCGAGGTCAGCGTCTTTGCGATCATGGCGGAATCATACGCCATCGCACCTGCCAAGGTGGAGCGGTCGATGACCCTGCCGTTTTGTTTGAAATGATCCTCTCCGGCACCCACCGTGCTGAGCGAATCACCCTTGTTGGAGTAAACCACCGAAAGGGAAAGAGTGCGTCCTTTGTGATCGCCATGAGCGACGAGGGTTTTGGGAGCCGCTCCGGCAAAGCGGTAGTTGCCCCGGGTGTAAAGTCGGTAGCTACTGGTGAAGGGGGTTTTGGATTCCGTCGGAAGCTTCAACCGTTTCGCAACCAAATCCGCCGGTTCATTCCAGATGTTTCCGTTGGATTCAAAAAGCTTGTGTCCAAAGGCGACATTGAGTGGCTCAAGATGCTTTTCGATCTTGGCCCGATGATTCGCCCAAGTCTTGTTTATATCGGCACGGGATTCCTCCGAAAGGTAGGAAAGGGGAGTATTGAACTCTTCTCCGTCGGATCGGCGAAGCAAAGCGACTTCCTTCTCGAGATTGAGAAGCTCAACCCGAAGCTTATGCGAGCCATTGGCTTCCTGGAGGGTGATGAGGGGTTCCGCACTTGCGGAAAGGGATAGGACGGCCAGAAAAAACGAGCGGAACAGGAAAGGATACTTCATAGGATTGTGGGTGCGAGAGATGGTATCCCAAAAAGCGGATAAGAGTTGAATTTTTTTCTAATCAGTTGTAGAATACTTTCTGCAACGGGGGCGTTCTGGTTTCGACTGAATGCTGGCAACGCTGGCTGCATGTGGAGGTTGATCGGTTGGCCTCCTTAAAAGCCGATCAAAACAAATAATTGCAGACTCTAACGAGCTCGCACTTGCTGCTTAATTGACAGCAACGTCCCAATCCTGACGCCTGTTAGGGGGCGGGGCGACGATTTAACAGGCTGGCCGTTCCGCCGGGAATCCGGGTGGGCGGTAAGACCAAACAGGATTATCGGATCAGCGGACGGGCCGGACGAGGCCCGCCGATCTTAAAGCAGCAGACGTCCGGCTAAACTTGTAGATGCCTTCGTGAAAGGTATTCAGGACAGGGGTTCGACTCCCCTCGCCTCCACTTGTTGATAAACAAAAAGTTATATTGACTAGCACGGCTCGAAATACGGGGTTCGCAGGCCAATTAGATGTCTTCGAGGCTAGGGGTTAGTCTCCCCCAGCCTAGCGGGTGCCCTGCGAGTCTATTTGCGTTGAGGTCTTTTCGCCTTGCCGCGCTGGTCGTGTCTTTTGCCCCGAGAACTGGCTGCAGGGTCGTAACGCGGATTCCCGGCAGACGGTAGCGCGGCAGCGGTATGCTCTTGCCAGCGACGCAACGCGGCCAGCATCGAATCGGTCAGCTTTGAATTTGAATCGACGAGGTTGTTTTGCTCACGTGGATCACTCGCGAGATCGAACAGTTCAACGCGGTTGTCCTCGAACCACTGGATCAGTTTGTGATTGCCGCGGCGAATCGCACTTGAGGGGCTGCTTCGACCGATGTAAGAGGGAAAGTGCCAGAATAAATCTCGATCCGGAAGACGTTGTCCCTCAAGCTCGACAACTAGGCTCGTGCCGTCTAGCGGTTGATCTATCGGAGCGGGAAGCCCGGCCATTTCCAAGACGGTGGGGAAGAAGTCGGTGCTGGTGATCGGCGTGTCAGACTTGCGGCCGGGACTGCGGATCCCGCGCGACCAAACGAAGGTAGGCACACGCAAGCCGCCGTCATAGAGCGAACCTTTCGAGCCGTTGAGAGGCGCGACGTTGTCCGGCGTGCCACCGTTGTCGGCTGTGAATACGATCAGGGTATCGTCCGCGAGCCCTCGCTGCTGCAATGCTTGAAACAAGCGACCGACGTTCTGGTCCAACGCCTCGATGGTGGCCGCATACTCGGCGGACATCCGTCCGGGATTCTCTTTGCGCTGGTATTTTGCCAGAAGATCGGCTTTCGGATCGTACGGGTGATGGGTGGCATGCGGTGCGAAGTAGACAAAGAACGGCTGATTTTCGGTGGCGTCGATGAACTGGATGATCTCGTCGGTGAAGGCATCGGTGAGGTAGCGATCGCCATCGCGATATGCGTGCTTCTCAAAGCCGAGCGTCTTGGTGGAGACGTAGTGATCGAACCCCTGGCCGGTCGGCGTCTCCGGTCCGGATCTGCCGCGCCCCAAGTTCCACATTCCGAACATGGCGGTGGCGTAGCCTGCGGGCTTGAGCGCCTCGGCAATGGTGACGACTTCGGTGGCCATCGACGCCTTGCTCTCGGCGGCGAGGATCTTGTGGTGTGCTTGGCCGGGGGAGTGGCGGTCGTCGACCACCGTGTAAACGCCGTGGCGCGGGGTGTATTGGCCCGAAAGCAGGCAGGCGCGGGTCGGAGCGCAGTTCGGCGCGCTGGCGTAGGCGTGGGTAAAAATCACGCCCTCGCCAGCGAGCCGGTCGCAGTGTGGGGTTTCGACGAAGGTGTTGCCGGTGAAGCCCATGTCTTTCCACCCCATGTCATCGACCAGCACCATGACGATGTTGGGTTTGTCTTCATTGCTCGCGTCAGCCTGCGGGCGCGGTGATGGCGGCGGCTTGGCCTCGTCGCGTGGCGGGCGTGGACGTTCGGTGTCGTCGCTACGTCGGCCACCACCACCGGCGGGGCGGTTAAACTCTTCTCCCTCGACCTTGCCGTTGCTGTCGGCATCGGCCTTGGTGAACATCCGCTTGGCTTGGTCCGCGAGCTCTTGAGCAGAGACCGCGCCAGAGTCGTCGCGGTCGAGCTCGTCGAAGTGACCGCGCACGAAACCACCCATGGCGCCCTTCACGCCGCCGCCTTTGGTTTCAGCGGCGGTAATCTTGCCATCGTTGTCGCTGTCGTAGGCCGTGAAAACTTTCTTCGATTCGCCCATAAGTTCGGCGAGCGAAATGGCGCCATCCGAATCGGCATCGAGTTCGTCCTTGTGGGCAGTGATCCACGGTTGGCGTGCCGCCCCTTCACGATTCTCATCGCGACGGCCTCCGCGCCTCTCTCGCGCCGGCTTTTTCTCATTTTCTCTGCTGCGCTGGCCTCCAGCTCCACCGCCGCCACCCCGACGATTGCCACTGAATGTTTCGGTGGTGGAGTTCCCTCCGGGCTCAACGTGCTCAATAGTCACCGAGCGATCGTCGTGCACCTCGTAGTTGACCTCATGGGTGTGACCATCCAACTCATAGTGGAGGTGGTGGTGATTGCCGTGTGAATGGAATTTGGTAATCTCCGCTCCGCGCAGAGGTGGTTGTGCCGGGCGCACACCCTGGGCTCGCGGCTGGGGATCGACCTGACCGTTGCGCTCGGTGACTTTGCCGCGGAATCCGCCATTAAGATACGGATAGGTCTTGGTGGCGTGGTAGTGGTAGCGGCCGGCAGCATCTTTGTGGCCGTTGAACTTGTCGAGCCCTGTCACTGGTGAGCCATCCGGTTCCTCGTAGCCATAAATCGGGTAGCCATCGAGTGCATACGCGAGCGGCTTGTCCTTGCCGAGTATCTCCTGCAAATGGACTGGCGCGATGTGATAGTGATAGTCATCTGCACGACCGCAGTGCCCGCCCCACTGGTCGAGCTCTCCCGCCAAGAATGTATCGGTAACGCCATTATTCTTGATGGGGTTGAAAATCGGCACGCCGTTGGCGGCGAGAGCGATGGCGCCGCGGAAGAAATTGTTTTTAGCCGACATCGGTTCCTCAGCCGGGATTGGGCGAAGCGGGATCTGCCAGGCGTTGTGGCCGGTGTAAGGCTGTGGCAGCGGGACCTGCTGTTGCCACGCTTTGATCCCCACCATCATCGGGTGCGCGGGCATGCCGTCCGATTCGACGTAGAGATGCTCGTCGTCCCAGCGGATTTTCACCGAATCGGTGAAGGCTTGAAAGGGCGCTGCTTGATCTGGAGCGGGTCGCCCCCGCTCCTTGGGCTGAGTTGCCGGGGAGGCGGCGGCTTGGAGCGTCGATGGGTTGGCATAGGGTGGTTTCGACATGTCCCATGACTTGGTCTTGCCGTCAGGCGGCGCCACGACCCGATGCCGGAAGATGACCGTATTGTCGAGCTTGAGATCGCCGCTCCAGATAAACTTGGCGCCGTCGAAATCGTGCTCGAAGAACGGCTTCTTCGGGCCGACCTCCTCCTGGGTGAACTCGGTGGCGTTCTTCCAATCGGAGTCGTCAAAATCGATCGCGTGCCAATTCTCCGGAATCGGGATCGATTCGGTATGCGGCTTCACAGTGTCGCCGCCGATCGGCCCCCAGAAAAATCTTTTCGCCTTCCACTTCACGCTAGTGACCGTGCCGTCGCCGAGCTTGAGGATGAACCCGCCGTCGCCGAGCTGGGTGTTGTTGTATTCCATCCCGGTCTTCCCGTCGGCATTGTCCTTCGCCATCACCGCGATGGTCATCGGGTAGGAGGGCAACACATCGACCGACACCACGTTGTGTGGGATGAACTTGATCGAATCGGTCGCCACCAGCTCGCCGTTGATGTAGAGCTGGAACCAGTTGTCGGCGTAGACGTTAGCCTTGACCGTGTCTTCGATGCGCGGCTTGGCGATCTTCGGGCCGCGCCCATCGCGTTGCTGAGCCACTGCGGGTGCTAACGCCGCTGCAGCTATTAGAGAGACGAGTGTCAGTTGTTTCATGATCGGTCTTTCCTGGAGCGTTTCTCCTTTTTCTCGCCACCCTTGCCTTTGCCTTCCTTGCGTGGCGTCGGCGGTTTGTCTGGGTCGTAATTCGGATTCGGAATCGGCATCATGGCGCCGACTTCCTTCAGGTAATTCTCAAGTCGCTTGTTCAGTGCCTCGGTTTGCTTCGAATCCCGCTTTGAGAGGTCGTTGCTCTCCGATAGATCTTTAGAAAGATCGAAAAGCTTCATCTCTCCGGACTCGTAAAATTTGAGTAGCTTCATGTCGCCGAGGATCAGTGCCGAGTGCGGGCCGTCGGCGCTTTGGTAGTGCGGGAAATGAAACACTAGTTCTTTACGTGGCCGTTTCACCGCCTGATCCGCCCCGCGAAGCAGCGGGACGATGCTGCCGCCCTCGACGCCCTTCGGCAGTGGTTTCTTCACGCCTGCGAGTTCGCAAAAGGTCGGCAGGAGATCTTGGCCGACGATGCGTTGCTCGCAGAAGCCGCCCGCCTTAATTCCGGGGCCGCGCACGATAAAAGGCACGCGGACGCCGCCCTCCCAGACCGACCCTTTGCCACCGCTGAGCCCGCCACCGCGCCTGCCGCCGCCGCCGCCGTTGTCGGACATGTAGATGACGTAGGTGTTGTTGGCGATGCCGAGCTTTTCGATCGCAGCCAATACGCGCCCGACACCTTCATCGAGATCCTCGGCGAGCGCGGTTCGCCCGATCTGCTTCTCGTTGCCCCCTCGGATGCGTTCGCGCACGCTGGCAACCGTTTTCGCGCGGGCGTTCTCCGGATAGTGCAAAGCGTGAAACGACATCTGGATGAAGAACGGCTTTTCCGCTTTGTGCTGCTTCGCCATGAACGCTCCAGCGCGTTCTGCCATACCAAAAATATCGACGGGGTTCGGATCTTTGAACGGGGCGGCGTCACCGTTGGCGGTGTCGCCGTCGCTCTCGTCGTAACCGTGTGCCTCAGGACCACCACCGTTGATGTGCCACTTGCCGTAGTGGGCGGTGGCGTAACCAGCCGTCTTGAGTAATTCGGCAACGGTCGTTTCATCGCGCGAGATCGAGCGAATATTGCGCGGGGAGATTAGCTTGTAGCCGTCCGCCGCGGTCATCGTCGGTGCCGCTTTCGTCCAACCCAGCTGCGCCGGGCTCTTGCCAGTTTGCAAGGCGATCCGCGTCGGGGAACAGACCGGTGCGGGCGCATAGGCCGCGCTGAATCGCAGGCCGGATGCTGCCAACTTCTCTAGGTGCGGGGTGCGGACGACCGAGCCTTTCGATCCGGCGAACTCCGGGTGCATGGCCACCGACAGCCCGTTCCACGACTGGTCGTCGGAGAGCATGAAAACGATGTTCGGCTTGGCGGAGCTGGCTACCGAGCTTGCGAGCGTGGCGGCTACAAAGATTAGGAGAATTTTCAGTTTCATTTAGATGATTCAGTTCGGATTTTCCGCCCGGCTTCGTGGTGGGCAGTGTGGGAGAAGAAATCGACGCCAAGATCGCGCTGATCGGTCAGGCTGAGACGGATCGCACGCGGGCCACCGCGCCCCTGCGGCAGACCGTAAAGTTCAAGTTTCCGGATCGTGCCAGAGACCGGGTCGAACCAGATCTCGACCTCGCGGGGACCGCGAACAGTACGCGATCTCTTGAATGCTGACAGTCTCCGCAGGCCAGAATCATCAGCATCGCGGAGCTGGACGTCATAGCCGTCGCGAAGACTCACCAGTTCGTCGTGGAGATTTGTAAATGCAAAATCGTGCCGTGAGCCAGGGAGATTGCTGCGGAACCTGCGCGGGTCGTCGCTAACATTTACTGCCCCGCTGCCAATGAAGGACCAGCTCTGCTCACCGTCGAATCCCGTAGTGCGTCGCCGGGTGCCATCGGTGAGGTTTTGGACGACGACATAGCGGTCGCTGCCACGCAAATAGACGATGGCGCCTTCGAGGGTGAGAGACCGACCTCCTGAAATCGGACGAACGGGATCTCCTTTCAAGACGCTGACCGTATATGTCCGATCCCCGGTCTGACTTGCCGCGTCGATGACTTGCTGTAGTGCCGCAGAGGCGTCAAGCGGGCGCGTTAACAACAGCCCCACGAACAGCACAAGCGCTGCGGCGGCTGCACTCGCAGCAGCGCCGAACCAAATTCGCTGCCGGGCATGGCCGACTCTGTTCCTCCCAGGTTTCTCGACATCGCTGAGCGCCTCGTGCGCCCCCGATTCCTGTTCGGCAAGGAGCCGCAGCGATCCGTGCAAGCGCGCATCGAGCCAAAACTGTTGCCTCGCCTCTGGATCAGAGAGCAAGACGGTCTGCAACTCATTCTTCTCGTCCGATGAGAGCTCGGCATCGAGGTAACGGTTGAGCAGAAAATCAAATCGTGTTGGATCCATCGTTCGTTCTGATTGTCTCCTTTTTGAGTTTTCGATCTACGCACTCCCTCAGCGCTTTGCGGGCGCGCGCCAGCGCCACATTGACCGCGTTCACCGTCCAGCCCAACCTCTCCGCGATCTCAGGCGGTCGGTGCGATTCTTCGTAGCGCAAGTCGATCACCCGCTTGGCCTGCGGAGCCAACCCTTCTTTGCACGTCTCCAGTGCCCGCAAGCCCTCGTCCGTAGCTGTCGCTTCCATCTCGGTCGCGCACAGGGCCTCGATCACCTCTGCATCGAGCAGCACTTCCTTTGACCTCGGCCGACGTGCTGCCTCCAGAACCTTGAAGCGGGCGATGGAGAACGCCCACGAACGGAACTTCGTCCCTTCAACGAAGTCATCCGCCTTCGCCGTGACAGTGAGAAATGTCTCCTGCACCAGATCATCGACGCTGCTGAAGTCCGGCATCAAAGCGATCACGAATCCGCGCACCGCCACCATGTTCTGAACGAACAGGCGCTGCACGAGAGCGATTTGATCCGGATCGGGCACGAGAGCTATGCGTTTGAGAGCCCGAAACTTAGCAAAGAAACTCGAAGAAAGGATAGCAGGGAAAAGTGGTTCTTGCCTCCCCGATCTCAATTCCGGCCCGGCATACTGCAACTAGGCAGCGTCTCCAACATGAGGATCGATTTTAGAAAGATGGCGTGTAGAAGCCGTGTGATTCGGCGATTTTGACTCGTAATTCGTTGAAAATTAATACAGAGGGGAGGGTTCGACTCCCCTCGCCTCCACCAGCATTTCGAGGCGTCGGTTTGAATGCCCGGCGGGATCGTCCCTTGTTTTCTTCCGTTCTGCTAACATGATGGCCGCCAGGATAGCTCATCCTCTACTACCATGAGAACGATCTCCATTATTGTATTTTGGGTTAGTGCCGTGTTGGCCAGCGCCGCGCAACCGCACATCGTTACCACGGAAAGAAGCACACCATTTTGGAAGTAAAGGCGCTGGCGATCCGCGAGCTTTAATCAAGAATGTGACTCCCGATCTTAGACATGCACTCCCGTCTCATCCTCACCTTGGCGTTGTTTCTCTCCTTCGCGTATCCCGCCTCGGGTGAGAGGGTCGGCCCAAGCCAGTTTAATATTGTCCTCTTTCTCATCGACGATCTGGGTTGGAAAGATGTCGGCTGCTATGGCAGCGACTACTACCAGACACCCCATGTCGACCGGCTGGCCCGTGATGGTGCGCGTTTTACCGATGCCTACGCGGCTTGCGCAGTCTGCTCTCCGACCCGTGCCGCGGTCCTTACAGGTAAATATCCGGCCCGGCTCCTGTTGACGGATTGGCTGCCATCCGGGCGCTGGAATCCTAAAGCCCGGCTGCGGGAAGGACGGCGGGTACGGGCCTTGCCGGTGGAGGAACTTACGCTTGCCGAAGCTCTGCGCGAGGCCGGATATCGCACTGCCAGCATTGGCAAATGGCATCTGGGAAGTGGCCCGTTCTCGCTGCCGGAGCACCACGGATTCGGTGTCAATATAGCCGGTAACGGCCACGGCGCGCCGGGCAACTATTTCTTTCCCTACGACGGCAACTGGTTGATCCCCACCACCAACCGGCGGGTGAAATGGAACACCCTTTTCGATGGCAAGCCGGGCGAGTACCTGACCGATCGATTGACGGATGAAGCGGTAAAGTTCATCCGCGAGACCCATTTGGCGAACTCGGCGCAAGGCCAGAGGCAACCCTTCTTCCTCTACTTCCCGCATTACGGTGTCCACACCCCGTTGCAGGCGAAGAAGGACATGATCGCTCGCTACGAGAAGATTCCGAAGAACGAACGCCAGGGCAACCCGATCTATGCTGCGATGGTGGAAAGCATCGACCAGAGCGTCGGGCGGATCGTCAAGGAGCTCGAATCACTCGGTCTTGATCAGAATACCGTCATCATCTTCACCTCGGACAATGGTGGGTTTTACAAGGCCACGAGCCATGCCCCATTGCGGGCCAACAAGGGTTCTTACTATGAGGGTGGTATTCGCGTTCCGCTCATCGTCAAGTGGCCGGGCGAGACCAAGCCCGGTTCTGTGTTCCGCGAACCCGTTACGAGCAGCGATCTCTATCCCACCTGTCTCGCTGCGGCCGGGCTTCCCTTGCGCCCGCAGCAACATCGCGACGGCCTCAGCCTGCTACCCTTGTTTCAGGGTGAGAGGGCGCTCGGACGCGACGCGATCTTCTGGCACTTCCCGCACTACAACCAGCACCCATCCAGTTTCCCTTCGAGTGTGATCCGCAAGGGGCCATGGAAGCTCATTGAGACCTTCGATCCTGAGGGCGTGGAACTCTTCAATCTCGACGAAGACCTCGGCGAGAGCAAAAATCTGGCGGGTCAGCACAAAGAGTTGACCGCCGAACTTCGACGGGACCTTGAGGCTTGGCGAAAGGATGTCGGGGCGCAGATGATGGAGTCCAACCCTGATTACGACCCGAAGGTGGAACCGGTGAAGAAGGGCAAGAAAAAGAAATCGAAGTGAACCGTTGCTGGATAATTCTAATCGCGTTTATCTGGTGGCTTGGCGTTCATCCATCCCGCGCGGTAGAGCGCCCCAACGTGCTCATGATCATCGTGGATGACATGAACGACTGGGTGGGGTGCCTCGGCTCGGACCGCGTCCCGACGCCCAACATCGACTCCTTAGCCAAGCGAGGGCTGCTTTTCACCAACGCCCACGCGCCCAGCCCCAAGTGCGCTCCCAGTCGGGCAGCGATTCTCACCGGCCGGCGCGCATCCTCCACTGGTCTTTACAGCAATGGTCACTGGTGGCGGCCCGCCTATCCTGAACTCGTAACCTTGCCCCATCATTTCAAGAATCACGGTTATCGCGTGGCCGGTGGGGGTAAAGTGCACCACCACACCGACGGCTTTAATCCACCCGATCAATGGGACGAGTATTTTGACCTCATTGCGGATCAGGACCTGGTGGTCGATTACTTCAAACGCCGGGGAGAAGACCGCCGCTTCTTCACGGACAAGATGCCCCGCCATCCGAACAACTCCCTCGACTGGGGGGGCATGGAGGTGGGTGACATGGAGATGGGAGACGGGCACACGGTTCGATGGGCCACCGAGTTCCTGGCGCGTGAACAGGAGAAGCCGTTTTTCCTGGCCGTGGGAATCTTCCAACCCCATCTCCCATTCTACGCTCCCAGAAAGCACTTTGACAAAGTTCCGATCGAGAACGTGGAGCTACCAATCAACAAACCGGACGACCTCGATGACATTCCGCCCGGTGGGCAGGAATTGGCCGCGAATCGTCGGAAGGATCTGCGGATGATCGAGAAGCACGATCATCTACGCCGGTGTGTGCAGTCCTACCTTGCTAGCATTTCCCACGCCGATGCCTTGATCGGGTTCCTCATGGAGGCGTTCGACAAGAGCGCTCACCGCGACAACACGATCGTCGTACTCTGGTCCGATCATGGTTACGCCTTTGGCGAAAAGGATCATTTCGCCAAGGACACCTTGTGGGAGCGCTCCACCCACGTGCCCTTCACTATGGCCGTTCCCGGGGTGACCAAAGCAGGCAGCCGGACGAGCCGGCCGGTCGACCTGACCTGTCTCTATCCCACCTTGGTCCGGCTTTGTGGGCTTCCCGTGCCGGCCGACCTGGATGGCATTGACGTCACACCCTTGTTGAAGAATCCGAACATGCCTTGGAAGCATCCGGCCATCATCGACTTCCTGCCTGGCAACACATCCATCCGCACCGAGCAATGGCGCTATATCCGCTACGACGAAGGCAAGGCCGGGGAAGAACTCTACAACCTGCGGGAGGATCCAGAGGAGTGGCACAACCTCATCGGCAAACTTCCAGACAAGGCCAACCAATTGAAGGCTTGGCTTCCCCGCGGCTACGCCGACGCCGTCCCGACAAAAAAGGCCTACGATTTCGACAAAGAGACCTATAGCTGGATTCAGAGAGATCAGAGAGCTAGACAGAAGCAACCCAGATGAGATTCATCATCCTTACCGCCATTCTTGGCACGCCATTGGCCGTCTTCAGCCAGGAAGAAACCGGGGCCCCTGCTAGTGGCCTGACCGTTCTAGAGGCGCCCGGCCGGCTGGTGTTCACACTTAACGGTCAGCAGATAGGCGATTTTGTATCTCGCGATGCGAAGATCCTGCGCCCATACTTGGTGTATCTTCCCGCGCCCGATGGGACGTCGTCGTCGGCAAGCACCTGTGGGTGAACTACTCGGTAAACAAGGAAGACATTGAGATCGCCCGTATTCCATTGACACAGTCGTCGAAGAAGTAAACCCCATCGCAGATGTACCACTACACCATCTTACTTCTGGCGCTGCTTCTGGCGGCTCATTGCGGGTCCGCGCTCGCCGAGTCGCCCCGGCCCAATGTTTTGATGGTTTTCGTGGATGACTTGCGGCCGGCCTTGAGTTGTTATGGCGACCCACTGGCGAAGACGCCCAATATCGACCGTTTCGCCGCGACGGCCCGGAGATTCAACCGCGCCTATTGTAATCAGGCGGTGTGCGGGCCCTCGCGCGCGTCCCTCCTGACTGGACGGCTGCCGGACAACATCGGCGTGTGGCATAACCGCGACTTGTTTCGCGAACGGCATCCCGGTCTCGTCACTCTCCCGCAGTTGTTCAAGAACCAGGGCTGGCATGCCATGGCGCTGGGAAAGGTCTTCAGCGGAAACGAGAGAGAGCTGGATCCGAAGTCGTGGTCGGAGCCTGAGATTCTGAGTAGGAAAGGCTGGAAGAACTACCTTCTGCGTGAGGCAGGAGGCCCTAAGAAAGGCTCCCCCTTCGAGATGGCTGATGTGGTGGACGATTCCTACACCGATGGCAAGCTGGCGGGTCTGGCGATCAAAACGCTGGCGAAGCTGAAGCAGCGTCCGCAGCCGTTCTTCCTGGCGGTGGGATTCTTCAAGCCGCACCTTCCGTTCAACGCACCAAAAAAGTATTGGGACTTACACGACCCAAAGGCATTTGCGCTCGCGGGTCAGTCAGAGCGCGCAAAGGGCGCGCCGGGAGCCGCCTATCCCGATCAACGGGAACTGGGCGGGTATCAGGGCGTTCCCAAAAACGAACGTGTTTCTCCGAAACAGGCAGGGGGCTTGCGGCACGGATATTATGCCTGCGTCAGCTACGTTGACGCGCAGATTGGGCGTTTGCTGATGGCTTTGGAATCCCATGGCTTGAAGGACAACACCATCGTCGTCATCTTGGGCGACCATGGGTTCTCGCTCGGAGAAGCCGGTCATTGGTGCAAGAAGACCAACTTTGAATTGGATACCCACGTGCCGTTGCTGATCCGCACGCCCGGCATGAAGCAGCCGGGCACTGCGACCGAGGCGATGGTCGAGTTTGTCGACCTCTTTCCCACTTTGGCGGAGCTCGCCGGTCTCAGCGTTCCCGCAGATCTCGACGGCCGCAGTTTCGCACCATCACTGGACAATCCTGCGGTGCCTGGGAGGAGTGCTGTATTGAGTCAGCACACGCGCCCCTGGTTGCCGGGCGCGCCGAAGATCATGGGCTATTCGCTCCGCACGAAATCCTATCGCTACACGCGCTGGATCGATTGGAATACCCGCAAGACATTTGCGGAAGAGCTTTACGACTATTCCCTGAAATCCAGCGTTCGGACCCAAGGCAAGTATCTGATCGAACGGGAGAGCGTTGTGGACGAATTTCCCTCGGTTGCAACGCGCGACGAACTGCGCAAACAGCTGGATGAAGTCCTTGTAGCAAGGATTTCGACTACAATACAAAAAGCTGTCCCTGAAGAGCCGAAGACTCCTAACGAATGAATCACGCGATCAAATTCCTACTGCTTTGTTTAACTGCTTCTCAGCTTCTGGCATTCAACGCTGTCGCGGCCGAGAAGCCAAATATCCTGCTCATCGTATCGGAGGACAACGGACCCGAGCTTGGCTGCTATGGAGATCCATACGCCCGCACGCCGAATCTCGACCGCTTGGCTGGTGAGGGGATCCGCTTTGATCGCGCCTTCGTAGCACAAGCGGGCTGCAGCCAGAGTCGCGCGAGTATTATGACCGGGCTGTATCCTCATCAGCATGGCCAGATCGGACTCGCGACCTGGAATTTTCGCCTCTATCGGCAAGACACGCCTAACCTGCCACGCAACTTGAAAGCGGTGGGGTATCGCACCGGCATCATCGGCAAGCTGCACATCAATCCCGAGTCCGCGTTTCCCTTCGAGTTTCACGAACTCCCGAAAGCGAACTTCCAGAGAAGCGACCTCCACGAATACGCGAAGCATGCCTCCGCGTTCATCAATGCAGGTGAGGCGCCGTTCTTCCTCAGCGTGAACTATCCCGACGCACACGATCCATGGATACGCCAGGTCGGAGGGCTGCCGAAGAATCCACAGAGGGGAGCCGATGTGAAAGCGATGCCCTACATGGGCATCGATCCACCGGAATGGCGGGAGATGATCGCCGATTACTACAACTGCATGAGCCGGCTCGACACCCTGGTCGGCGATCTGCTGATGGTGCTGGAGAAGTCCGGAAAGGCGAAGAACACCATCGTCGTCTATCTCGGTGATCACGGTGCGGACATGTTTCGGGGTAAGCGCACCTGTTTCGAGGGCGGCGTCCGCATCCCACTCATGCTGCGATGGCCCGGAATGGTGAAGCCGCAGGCGCGGAAGGAGCTGGTGTCTACCATCGACCTGATGCCAACGCTTCTGGCGGCTGCCGGAGGTGAGCCCGTGCCTGGTCTTCCCGGGCGGGAGCTGCAACCTTTCTTCAACGGAGAAGCGATCTCATGGCGCACGCATCTCTTCACCGAGTATCACACTCACAGTGCGCAGAACTTCTTTCCACAGCGCGCCGTGCGCAACGACCGTTACAAGCTCATCGAGAACCTTTTGCCTGGAGAGATCCACCCTGACTATGAATTCACCCTCAAGAAGATGGTGGGGGAAGTGAGACACAGTTCGCCTGAAATCACGGTGGATTACCACGCCGTGATTGCGGACTCCGCACCGGAAGTTCGCGAGGCCTACGCGCGTATGCGCCGGCCACCACGCTACGAACTCTACGACTTGAAGAACGACCCTTACGAATTCCAGAACCTCGTGGAGGATTCAAAATATGCGTCGACCTTGAAGGGTCTCCAGCAACGACTGGTCGACTGGCGCAAACAAAGCAACGATCCATTATTGGCACAGGAAAACTTGCGTCGCCTCGCCAACGAGATCCGGTCCGTGAAGAGCAAGAAGGCCTCCAAGAAGCGCGCGTGGGAGTATCCCGAGTACTTCTTTCCGAGATAACTGCTCGGACTTATCCCTAGTGACCTAACGATGTCTCAGGAGAATTACGATTTGGCGGTCGTGCGCCTCCCGGCTTGCCGACTAACTCCTCCGTGGGCGGAGATTAGGTTAGCCGAAAGCGCCTGATTTGAGGCCTTTCAGCTCACTCTTGAGGACGACTTGATCACCGGAGTGATGTCAAGAACTGGGGTTAGACGCTGATCAACTTGTTGATTAAGCCACCCCTTTTCATCGTGGTCCGTTAGGATCATCTGGACTCTGATCGAGACGATGCAATCTAGTGGCGGTCTGGTAAGAAATGAATTAAATTCATAGTTGGCATGAAAAATGCTTTTTTTAGGTCACCGACTTTATAAATCGGAACACAAATCGACAAACTATGACGACATACCGCTATTCCATCAAATCCTTAGGCGCATTCTTAGCGATACTGTTCCTTAGCTCGGGCTCTCTCTGGGCCCAGAGCGAGACTCCAATCGACACCGGCAATACAGCTTGGATGATTACTGCCACGGTGCTCGTGCTGCTGATGACACTTCCTGGCTTGGCCCTTTTTTACGGTGGGTTGGTGAGATCTAAAAACGTCCTCTCGGTTCTCATGCATTGCTACGCAATTGCTGCCTTGGCGTCGATCATGTGGGTCGCTTTTCTTTACTCGATGTCCTTTGA
>JBMYLT010000036.1:0-24246 GCA_049596615.1 Akkermansiaceae bacterium
TTATGTCCATTTGATCGCCAACTCTCCGGGAAATCCGCTATTTTTCCTAGCTCACTTCACCAGAATGGTTCATACCGGCAACGAGATGTCAGCGAACGATCAATGGTTCTATAGTGGTGCCCAAAACCAACAACTGGGCCCGGTAACTTTTCAACAACTCCAGCAGATAATCGGCGCCGGCCAAATCACCGAGTCAACCTTGATCTGGAACCAGAGCATGACGAACTGGACTCCGGCCGGGCAAGTTCCAGGAATTTTCAATGCTCCAGTACAAGCCGCCGCGCCCGCGCAAATTGCCCCGGTGGCGCAAACCGCCCCGATCTCAAACAATCCTTACGCTGCCCCGGCGGTGGCGCCCTTTGCGGGGGCACCGTCAGGCGGTTCCTTCCCCATTCCATTCGTAAAAAGGTGCTCCTTCGGCATGTTTATCACCTTCTATATTATTGGGATTCTTCTCCTAATCGTTGGTGTTGTCGCGTGTATTGAAAGCATTCTCTCAAACGCAAGCTCACAAAGTGATTACGGCACCAATACCCAAGTCTTTGACTTCAGCGCGGTTTCCCCTGTGGGAATTCTTCTATTCCTTGCGGGCATTGCCTGTTTGATTATCTCAACGGTCCTGAGCCTGATCTTTCTCTATCGTGGCTGGCTGATTCTCCAGCCTGGGGGAGCTCGCACGACGCCCGGAAAGGCGGTAGGTTTTCTCTTCATCCCCTTCTTTAACTTTTACTGGGTCTTCGTGAGCTTTTTAGGCTGGTCCCAAGATTGGAACCGGATTCGCACCTCACACTCAAATCTGGCTCACCTTCCGGCCTCCGCTGACGGGGTCTTTCTGGCGCTGGCAATCTGCTTCGTCTGCTCGTCCCTTCCTATTCCGATTATTGGCTCCCTGATTGCCATTGCCTATGGCGTCCTTTCTTTAATGGCGGTTTACAAAGTCTGCTCGGTGGTGAATGCCGTCGCAGACACTCAGCAACAGAGGTAGGGCAACTCAAAAGACGAATCGTTCTCAACAAGCTCGCTAAAACGGGACGACCCCTTCTGCACTATGCCCACTCAAATCGGACTCATCTCTCTAGGTTGCGCCAAAAACCTCATTGATTCCGAAATCATGCTTGGACATTTGCAAGATGAGGGCATGACCCTGATTCCTGATCCGGAATTGGCTGATGCACTAATCATTAACACCTGCTCCTTCATCGACGTCGCGAAGGACGAGTCAGTTGGCACGATCATCGAAGCCGTCAATGCCCGACAGGAGGATCCGGCACGCGAGAACCAAAAGATCATTGTAGCCGGTTGCCTCTCCCAGCGATTCCAAAAGGATCTCCCGGGCTTACTTCCAGAAGTGGATGCCTTCGTTGGTCTCGACCAAATCACGGATGTCGCTTCAATTGTCCGGCAAACCCTGACCCGTAATCACGATGAGGAAGGCGCACTCGATACCGTCACCGCCAAGTCGCGATATATCCCCGACTACACCACTCCGCGATTCCGGCTCACCCCCGGCCACATGGCCTACCTTAAGATTGCCGAGGGCTGCAACCACACCTGTTCTTTCTGCATCATTCCCAAGATTCCCGGGACCAGGAATCAATCGTCCGGGAGGCCCGGGGTCTCGTCGCACAAGGGGTAAAGGAAATCAACCTCATCTCCCAGGACACCACCTACTTCGGGATGGACAAATGGCAGGGCCGCGGCAATCGCCCCAAACCCACCTCAGGAGTTGACTCATCGCGAGGAGAATCACTCGCCTCACTCATCCACGCGCTTAACGAAATCGAAGGGGATTTCTGGATCCGCTTGCTCTACACCCACCCGGCTCATTGGTCCGACGAGCTCATTCAGACAATCGCGGAGTGCCCAAAAGTGGCCCGGTATGTCGACATTCCCTTACAACACATTTCCGATCACATGCTCGCCGAGATGAATCGCAAGACCGACGGAAAATACGTCCGCGATTTGCTCGATCGCATGCGCGCGGGCATTCCCGATCTCGCCATTCGCACCACCTTCATCACCGGCTTCCCCGGAGAAACCCAGGAGGATCACGAAGAGCTTCTCGACTTCATTCGGACCTTCAAATTCGAGCGATGCGGGATCTTCCAATACTCCAAGGAAGAAGGAACCCGTGCCTACAAACGCGACGACCACCTTCATCACGCCACCAAAAAGAAACATCATCGTGAACTCAGCTCGGCCATTGACCAGGTGGCGCAGGAGGTCAATGAATCCCAGCTTGGGAAAACAGTGCGGGTTTTGGTGGAAGAGGAAGGAATCGCCCGTTCAATGTGGGACGCTCCCGACATTGACGGCCGGATTTTCGTGCCCATCGATTCACCGGTCGGCGAGTTTCTCGAGGTCACTATCAAAGATCACCGGGGATACGATTTGATTGCAGGCTGATCCTATTTCCGTCCCAACCAAGCGACTGCACCGGGCACAATCCGACGCCAGCCAAGAGCCCGCACAATAGCGGCAAGTGATTCGCCATCAGCGCGACGTGGAACAATCGTCGTTTCCTCCACCAAGTCGGCAGCGATTCCGGCGGCCGCCCGCTCCACCGGCAAGGTCAACCAGAGCAGCACGGTGGCAAGTCCGAAGGAAGCGGAAATGATGGCAACGACCCAACTCCCACCGAGCCGCCCAATGATCAGGGCAAAAGCCATGACAATGATGGTAAAGGCCGGAAAAGCCGCGCTAAACTTGGCCGCCCAAGTTCGCCACCGGACGACACTGCTTTGCTTTCGAGCCATCAATAACAAAGCGGCGAGCAGGCCTGCCTCGGCGACATCCCGGGCACGTCGCGACCCTCCCAAATCCGGTGAAAGGTACATCTTGTCCGGACCAACCACCAGAAACGGACGCTTCTTTTCAATCACCTGAACCTGACCCGCTCCGGATTTTTTGAGAATCTTGTCCACCAGCTCTCGCCCGCTCAGACAGACTTCGTCGTTTCCTTCTCGCTTTAGCGGGCCCTCACTGAGGAATTTCCTCGCCAAAAACGACAAAACCAACGGAATTAATCCAAGGAGTAAGACAAACTTCATGATCTGGTAACCCCAACTCGCCACGGATCAGCAACTTTTTGAATTTCAATTTTTCACTTTTCGCCCAGGCTCCGCGCCCACACCTCACCCGACACAATTATGGAAGACGAACATCAGGACCATCCTCCCGAAACCAGCGCCACTCTCGTATCCAATCAAAATCTCATCATTGGGATTGTGATGGGGGCCGTGGTTCTCCTTCTTCTCCTCCTCGTCATCAGCCAGCAATTTGGCGACATCGGGGATTCAGGTAACTCCGAGCTCGCGGACATGCGACGCAAACTTAAGGAAGAAAAGAAGGAAATGGAACGCCGCCGAATCGCCGGTCTGTCCGGTTTCAATGCCAGCCCGGAAGGATTAGTGACCCAAATCAAGACGGACGTCGAAAACCTGGCCCGGTTGGTCAACACATCGAAAACCGATGCCGCACTGCTGCGCACTGCACAGGCCGATGCCTCGGCCTTAGCGCAAACGAACCGGGACCTGACCAACAAGTTGGCTCAATACCAGGCGGCAGCTCAACGGGCTGAAACTCTGCAGCGTCAATTGGATACCGAACGCCAGGCCGGGTCCGGCATGGTCGCCGAATCAGAAGTTAAAAAACTGCGGAGCGAACTGGAACTCGCACAAGCTGAAGTGGTTCGCCTTCGTGGAGAACTCAGTAAGGCAACCAGTCAGCAAGGTAAGATGGTAGACCCCAACACGTTTGCCTTGGTCAAAGTCGAACTCGATCAAATTCGGCAGGCTAACGCCACTCTTCGCATGGAGAACCAGCGCCTGATTACCGAACTGGCCGGAGCCAAACTCTTTGTGACTCAAGACGACCTCTCCCCTCGCGCCGTTGGCCTCTACCGCGAACTCAAAAAACTCGAGAGTAAAGACTACCGGGAAAGAGCCGCTACCTACGAACTGTTTAAGGAACAAGTCAAAGCAACGGTCGAAGACACCATCTCTTTTAAACCGGGTAGTGTCACCATTGCCCGTGAGCACGAGAGTAGCCTCAAGGATATCGCAATGCAGGCCCCCGGCACTTCGTTTTTCCTCGTGGTAGGCTATGCCTCAACCTCGGGGGATTCACAAACCAACGAAGAACTCTTCTCCAAGCGGGCCACCCGTGTCGCCTCCATGGTGAACTACCTAAAAAAAGAGGGACAGGGAGTTCAGGCCGTTTATCTGGGCGAAGGCACGCGCTTCGGGCCGGAGGACGCGCCCAACCAAGTGTGCGAGGTCTGGCAAATCCGACCCTAACAAGATCCGGTCGGACTACCGTCCCTGGACCAGCGGAGCTTCTGCGAATGCTCTCGCCTGTCCGCGTACCCGGCCCTCTTTTCCCGGTTCGTTTCCCTTTTCGGTAAACACCGCAAGACCCACGACACCCACATTGCGCGGGTTACCATGACGCAAATTGGCGTATGAGTTTTCCACCGAAGAAAACTTGAAGGTTGCGACTTTCTCCTCGCTCGTCCGGAAACCCCGAACCACCAGCTTCTTGCCGGGGGCAATGAGATACCCTCGCTTCTTCACCGAGGCCGGTTTTCCATCCATGACATCCAAACCGTCGACACTCAGGACCACCTCAAGACGGGCATCGCTAAGATTTCGGACCTGAATCTGATACTCCAGATCTTTTTTTCCGATGACAAAACGCTCATCCCGCCACCAATAGTGATTAAGAGCTCCAAACCTGCTACTCATCCCCCACTCCACCAGATCGTTCACCGCCGTCTTCATCCCAGGCTGTTGAAATTTCCGATTCACCCCCATGGCCTTGGCCCCTTCCAAATCATTGTAGCGAATGATAGAAATCCCCTTCGGCTTGTCGACAGCGCGAACAAACGGTTTGTATGTCAGACGAGACTCCATCTCGCGCCCCCATCCGGTGGCAATTCCCGTTCGCTTTGGCTTCGGGGCATTAACTGCCATCATATCTCCCGCTTCCTGATTGGACTCGGGAGGAGCATAGGCCGGGGCACGTCCTACCTGCTGCGAACAACTGGCCACAAATCCGAAAACCAACACCAAAAGCCCGTAACCAAGAATCCTGTGTCGTTTCATCTAGTGCTAGAAAAACTGCAAAAAGTGAAATCGTCAAACTCTAAATGCTGTTTTTTTATCACTTTATTTTTTACATGCTCCTGGCTATTGTTCACTTGACCTCCATCCGGTCATCAGTCAGACAATCAATCGTTGATCATGACCGCGTTCGGAACCCTCCTTGTTCTTCTGACTGTGGCTTCCCTTGCTATTATGACCAGTTGTAGTTCTGGTCCTCCGGACCCCAATCCCAACCAGACTACGATCGAGTCAGCAGAATTATTCAACCCCTATCCTCCGGGATCTTATGCTCATTTTACCTACCGGCCTTATCCCGACACGATGAAGACCTGGAAAAACAGCGCTCTTCTCGAGAACTCCACTCCCTCAAACACCAAGATCCAGATCAATCTCCGGACACAGCGTGGCATTCTCCTGGTCAACGATCAGATTGCCATGGACTACCGTGTTTCAAGTGGAAGCGCCGATCACAAGACCCCTTCCGGGTCCTACCGAATCATCGAAAAAACCCGGAGCAGGGAGTCCAATACTTATGGGAAGATCAAGGACTCCGAGGGAAAGGTGATCAATTCAAATGCCGACATCCGGACGGATACCGTTCCCGAAGGAGGCTCTTTTGTCGGGGCCAGTATGCCTTACTGGATGCGCCTGACTTGGGATGGACTCGGGATGCATCAAGGCAAGGTGAATCAGCGCTACGCTTCACATGGTTGCATCCGGACTCACTACTCCGCGGTCCCGATTGTCTTCGCTAAGACCGATATTGGAACAAGGGTGGAACTGATCGACTAGACGGCAACAATTGTCCGGGGAAAGGTCCTGATCACCTGAGGAGATTCCAAGCACAGACCAAGGCCTTCACTCCAGCCATCTCAATGGACGGGTCACAACCGACTCCCCAAAGGATGGCACCGTTATCATGACGTAATTGCACATACGCGGCCGCATCGGAACTTGAACCTCCCCGCACCGCGTGGGAGCGGTAGTCGGTCAAGATGAAATCCTTGAGACCGCTTTTTTCGAGAGCATGGACAAACGCATTAATCGGGCCATTTCCAAGGCCTTCGACTTCCACTTTGTTCCCCTCGAGCAAAATGACCGCCTTGCAAGCAACTTCTCCACGTCCTGCCTGATGGTAATCCAGTTCATAGTCAACTAAGGCCATGGTCGAGGAGAGATTCACAAACTCCTTGTTAAAAACCTTCCCGACCTCCACGGCAGTGAGTTCCTCACCACGAGCATCCGCCAGGTCATACACCCGCTTTCCAACCTGAGGGTGCATCGTTTTGGGAAGGTCGAAGCCATGCTCCTGGTCGAGGATGTAGGCCACTCCACCTTTCCCTGACTGGGAGTTAATTCGCACAATGGCTTCGTAGCTACGCCCGATGTCGATTGGGTCAATCGTCAGATAAGGAACGCCCCATTGCTCCGAAGTTTCCCTAGCCCGTCGGTCCAACCCTTTCTTGATGGCATCCTGATGACTACCGGAAAATGCCGTGAAGACGAGTTCTCCAGCATAAGGCTGACGATCTGGAACCGTCATCCGCGTCGTGCGCTCATAAACCTCCCGCAGCGCCGAGAGATTTGAAAAATCGAGCCGGGTTTCAATCCCGTGACTGTTCATGTTGAGAGCGACAATCACGATATCGAGATTCCCAGTCCTCTCGCCGTTTCCGAACAGGGTCCCTTCGACCCGGTCGGCACCAGCCATCAATCCCAATTCGGTGGCAGCCACCCCGGTCCCACGGTCATTGTGAGTATGAAGTGAGATCACCACCGAGTCCCGTTTGGAAAGGTTCCGGCACATCCATTCAATCTGATCGGCATGAACGTTGGGAGTACTCCATTCGACCGTGGCCGGAAGGTTGAGAATCATTTTCTTCTCGGGAGTGGGCTCCCAAACCGCCATCACCGCTTCACAACACTCGAGTGCAAAATCGAGTTCCGTATCGGAAAAACTCTCCGGCGAGTATTGCAAAACCACCTCGGTTTCCGGAACCGTCGGTATCAGTTCTTTTACCACCTCCGCGCCATTCACCGCGATCGCCTTGATGCTATCCCGCGAGGCGTCTCCGAAAGTCACGCGACGCTGCAAGGTGCTGGTCGAGTTGTAAATGTGCACGATGACTCGTTTTGCCCCTTTGATCGCTTCAAAGGTGCGATCAATCAAATGGCGACGCGTCTGCACCAAGACCTGCACGGTAACATCGTCGGGAATCCGATCCTCCTCAATCAGGCGACGCATGAAGGCGAACTCGGTATCACTCGCTGAAGGAAAGCCGATTTCGATTTCCTTGAAGCCGACCCGCACGAGAAGATCAAACATCTCCAGCTTTTCCTCCACGCTCATCGGAACCGGAAGGGCCTGATTACCATCACGAAGGTCCACCGAACACCAAATCGGGGCCTTCAAAATCACCTTATCTGGCCAGGTGCGATCGGGTAAATCGACAGCCGGAAAAGGACGGTACTTGCGAATGGATTCAGATTTCATGGGATCGATCGTTTCAAAATGGTCCTGCCATGCTCTTTTTGGAAAACGCGCCCTCTGGGAGAAAAAAGTGACCCGCTTACGGAGAGGAAGTCAATAGGCCCAAAAAACGACGCGACTGCAAACTCACCTAGAGTCCGAGTCGCAATCCTAGAACAAGAATCGTGGGGGCCACGCGCGAAGGAAAAACCACTGCCCCGCCTTTGTCACCCTCAAATTGAGCCAATTACCGCGATTGCTCTTTGAATTCCTACTTGCTGATCATCGCGCTGAATCCGTCGACTTGTGCAACCATGACCATCTCAGGAATTCTCTCGCTTGGAATGCAAACAAGAATTGCCTTTGAATCACTGGAGTCGGTATTCTCCTCGATCAGGCTTTCGAACCCACTTCCGGATAAGAGAGCTGTCGACTTCTTGAGCTACCACAGGTTCAGGGTGGTTTCCAGAACAAGGTCGGCGCCCGAGGGAGCTAAATCTCTGTCACCACTCGGGGCGACCTCTTGTCCGAGCAGTGACAACAGCCCTTCATGTTTCCCGTCGGTAGGCGCGAAGGATCGGTTGTGTCAAAGGTCCCAGACCCTGTTAGAGCTTTCCCAACTCCCTTGAACCACAAAAGACCGAGGTTTTCAAAGAGCTTCGAAACGCTGAACTCGTAAGCAAAATCATCTTCAGGGACAAACTTGAGAAATTCGCCCACCACCTCGCCCAGCTTTTAAGGTCATCTTTCGAGTTAGTGACCGGGAAATGGACTCCACCATCGCCAAGATAGGCCGCAATTCGACTAGGATTTTCTGAGAGTTTCACTTCGGCCAAGACCATTGGCCCAGCGAGCAAAAAGGACATTCGGAGGACAAGGGGCGTTTCATCACTCCGGCAAAGTGCCGAATCCACTTTCCGATCACCAACCCTGAAACCAGCTCCATTTTATCACAAATCCCTTCCCATTTGGGCCAGGCAATCCCATCGTGCATCGGCTCATGCCCCCATCCCGTCAACTTCAATCCGTTATCGATACTTTTGGCCGCCAAGGCTGGCATTGCGAGCCGGTCGAGAATCGCGAGGTCGTCACCTCGGCCTTTGAAGCGCATCACACCCGGGTTCACCTCTATGCCCAAGTGTTCACCAACCTCAACGCGTTGTCGGTGGTAACCGAGTCGCCAATGAGTTTCGATGAAGCCCGACAGCCCATCGCTCTCGAATTGATCATGCGAGCCAACAAACAACTCACGCTCGGCAACTTCGAATACGATCTGGACCGCAGCCTCCTCGTTTTCCGCGCCACCAATATCTTCGAAAAAGAGGTCTATGATCCTGATATCATTTCTTCGATGGTCCATTGTGCCATCGCCGAACTGGACCGTCTGGTCCCACTCGCCTCGGTGATCAACCGGACGGCTAACGATCTACTCGGCGACCTTTCTCTTCCCCTGCTCCTCGAACGGGAGGACCTTCTTCCTCCCGTTCCGGAGTCAGAGGAGGAGGAAGAGCTTTAGGCAAGGTTTTCTAGGAACCGGTAGAGCTGGCTGACTATTCGGACTCTGTGGGGAGGCACAAGGATTCCCATATCCGGAGAGCAGGCGCCTTATGGAATGATGACCCCTTGCGAAAGACATTTTACCAGCTCCCGAAAAATGATGGTTCGTTCGTAAATCACCTACCGAAAGCCGCGAAATTCTTTGCCCTTCGCTGGATTCGCTTTTATCTCTTTCCCATGCCTCCCAAAAAGAAGTCAGCAAGCTCCAAATCCACTCCATGGACCAAGTCCATGCCCAACGGAAAATTTGATTTCATGCGGGAAATTCTCGCCGCTCCCAGCCCTATCGGACTGGAAGGGGCAATGAGTTACGGTGTCCTCAAGCCCTATTTTGAAAAGATCAAGCCCAAGGCCTGGAAAGTCCATCAATTCAAGGGGAATGCTGGCATCGTTCTCGACACCCATCCCGGACAGGACGACATGACCTCGGTGATGTTTATTGGTCACGCCGATAAGATTCGCCTCCAGGTCCGCAGCATCGACAAAGACGGTAAGATTTGGGTGAACAGCGATTCCTTCCTCCCCTGCACCCTCATCGGACACGAAGTCAAACTCTTCTCCCAGGATCCAAAAAAACCGGGCAATTACCGGCTCATCGAAGGCGGCACGATTGAGGCCCTCGGCGCCATTCACTTCTCCGAACCCGCCCAACGAACTGGTGACAAAGGCATCAAAGCCGACATGCTCTTTCTCGAATTGCAGATGCACGGAGAAGATTGCAAAAAGCGGGTCGAGAACCTTGGCATTCGCCCCGGCGATCCCATCATTCTCAACCGCCCGATTCGCCAAGGGTTCACCAAGGACACTTTCTACGGCGCTTATCTCGATAATGGCCTCGGTTGTTTCATGGTGGCGGAACTGGCCAGACTTCTCGCAAAAAAACCACTCAAAAACATCCGTGTTTTGCACACGATTGCCACTCACGAGGAAATCGGACGAATGGGGGCTGCCGCGATTGCCGGTGAAATGAAGCCCGACGTCCTTATCGGTGCCGACGTGAATCATGACTATGATGCAGCGCCAGGCATTTCCGCCCGTCGCATGAATAACTTGGCGATGGGCAAAGGATTCACTCTGACCAATGGCTCAATCACTAGCTCGTATTTGAACGCCCTCATCGAGTCGGCCTGCCGCAAGGCAGGAATCCCCTACCAAATCGACTTTGCGGGACGGGATACCGGAACCGATGCCATGGCGGCCTCTCTAGCCGGAGTCGACAGTGCGGCTACCTCGGTCGGATTCCCTATTCGCAACATGCACACCATTTCCGAAACCGGTCACACCGGTGACGTTCTTGCGGCGGCTTACGGCATGGAGGCCACCCTTCGCGAAATGGATAAAATGAACCGAAACAAAGGGCTTTCACGGAAAGATCTGCAGGACGAACACCCGAGACTCGATCAAGCAATCTCCAAGTAAAGGAAACTAGAGTTTACTCGAGAAGCTGAGTATCGGCCAAAAGGCGGTAGGTTCCATCTTTTTCCATCAACTCGGCGTGGCTGCCCTGCTCCGCAACGATCCCGTCTTGCAAAACGAGGATTCGGTCAACTTCCTTCACGGTGGCGAGGCGATGAGCAATAATTAGGCTAGTGCGTCCCTTCATGAGCTCATCAAGAGCTTCTTGCACCAAGCGTTCACTTTCGGAATCGAGAGCACTCGTGGCTTCATCGAGGAGAAGAATCCTGGGATCGGCCAGCACGGCCCGCGCAATGGCAATTCGCTGCCGTTGACCTCCGCTCAACTTGATTCCACGAGGCCCCACCATTGCATCGTATCCTTCCGGAAATTCCGAGATGAACTCATGAGCGTTGGCCTTCTTAGCAGCCTCCATGATCTCCTCCTCGCTTGCCCCCGGTCGCCCGTAAGCGATGTTTTCCCGAATCGTTCCACCAAACAGTAGAACTTCCTGGGGAACGACAGCCATCGCAGCCCGTCGCGAGGCCACCGGAATCTCAGCGGCGGCCCGATCATCAAAAGCCATATCCCCCTCATCAGGGTCATAAAAACCAAGCAGGACTGAGAAAACGGTCGACTTACCAGAGCCACTTGGCCCCACCAGAGCTACCCGCTCGCCGGCGGCCACCTTGAAGGAAACTCCATTGAGAACCTTGCTCTCTTTCCGGGTGGGATAAGCAAAGGCCACGTTCATCATGGCGAGCCCTCCTTGAAGCGTTTCCACACCCTTTTCACGATCATCTTCAATTTCATGATTCAAGATTTCCCGAATCCGCTCGGTCGCTCCTTCGGTCTTCTGAAGCTGACTCATGATATCAGGTAAAGAGCCCAGCGACGCTCCCACAAAGATACTGAAAAGAATGAATCGGGTGAATTCGTCGGGTTTGATTTCTCCGCTTGCCATCATGCCGGCTCCGAACCAAACCACCACC
The DNA here is from genome assembly GCA_049596615.1 of Akkermansiaceae bacterium. Taxonomy (GTDB): domain Bacteria; phylum Verrucomicrobiota; class Verrucomicrobiia; order Verrucomicrobiales; family Akkermansiaceae; genus SW10. The sequence goes on from JBMYLT010000036.1 coordinate 11,520, forward strand.
GAGATCGTCCCGAAAAGGATGAATATGATAAACCCGACAAACATCGCCCGCGCTTTGGAGCCTTTGATCACGGTCGAGAGGTATTGATCGAGTGCGCTGCGATAACGATCTTCCTCGAAGGTCTCATTGGAATAGGATTTCACATCAGCAATACCCTGAACCGCTTCCCCGGCCACGATGTTGCTTTGCGCAAGTTGGTCCTGGGCATCGCGCGACCATCCCCGGATCTTTCGGCCAACAATCGCGACCACCAGCACCACCACTGGAATCATTGCCAACATGAAGAGCGAAAGCTTCACCGAAGCGATAAAAATGAAGACGAGCCCTCCGAAAAAGGTCACCGATTGACGCACCATCTGCGGCACGGTCGTGATGAGAGTTTCCTGCAAGATCCCCAGATCGGCCGAAAACCTCGATTCCACCTCACCCGTTCGCCGTTCGGTGAACCACGGCATCGGCAAACGGACCAACCGCGCGAAGACATCCTGGCGCAGATCGCACAAGGCACTCTCTCCGGCCTTGATGAATCCCCTCACTCGCCAGTAAGCAACAAAAGCCTGAATGCTCAGAATGATCAGCAAGGTGGTAATCACCCGATTGATCTCATTGGAAACCTTGATCGAATCCACCTTCCCATCCATCGCCTCTTGAGGTGACCCGATGAGACTCCCTAGAAAGTAGGGAAAAGCCAGGGATAGCCCGCCGGTCACAAACAGGGCGATGACCGATGGGATGAAAATTTTTCGGTATTTTCCGAGGTAGCTGTATAGGCCGAACGTCTTTTTCCAATCGATCCGGCGGGATCTTTTTTCCTTCTCAGGCACGCGATAGTCAAGCCGCCCCCTCCCGTCGCGTCAAATCAGGAGCCACCGGAAAAGCTGAAAAGTTCGTCCGCAGGTTTGCGTTGTCTTCCCCGGTCTCCCGCAGCTCATGGCCAAACCCGTCAAAATTCTATTTGCCCTTGCCCTTCTGGTTGCCGTGGCTGTTCCCTTTCTTATGAGCCCCGATCAACCGAGTGGCCTTGATCTTACCAAAGAAGAATACGCCATCGGCTCCAAACGCCAGGAAGCGGTGTTTCAAAAGGTCGTTCCCAACTTGAAAGAGGCCTTCGCAGAAAGAAACCTCACATGGGGAGCCCCGGTTTTTCTAAGGGCCTTCAAGGAAGAAGGAATCCTAGAAGTCTGGATCAAAAAGGGAGATCACTTCGTTCACTTCCGTGATTATCCCATCCTCGCGGATTCGGGAAAACTTGGTCCGAAACAAGCAGAGGGTGATTTGCAAGTCCCCGAGGGGTTTTACTACTTCTCGAGAGGGCAAATGAACCCTGCCAGCCAGTTTCACCTCTCCTTCAATATCGGCTACCCCAACGAGTTTGATCTGGCTCATGACCGCACCGGGTCCTTTATTATGGTCCACGGCTCAAACGTCTCAATCGGATGCCTTCCCATCGGGGATGACAAAATCGAGGAGGTCTTCACTCTCGTTCATCATGCCTTCGACAACGGTCAGAAGTTCTGCCGAATCCACCTGTACCCCTTCCGCCTGACACCGGAGAATCTCGACCGACACCAGGAAAGCCCATGGAGTCCATTCTGGGAGAATCTCCAGGAAGGCTACCAATGGTTCGAGTCCCTGAGAATTCCCCCCAACACCACTGTGCGTGCCAAGAGGTATCACTTCGATTGAACCATTCGGACTCGCATTCGGAGAATACACGCCTTACTTTCCGCCATCCCAAGCAAATCATGAGATTCCTAGTCCTTTTTGCCGCCCTGACTGCGATTATTCGTGCCCACCCAGTCGAGTTCCACAACGACCCCTTCCGCCAACTCGAGGAAGTCTGGCCGACCCCCACGGAATCCCGTATCGCATCAGGAGCTCCCGGACCTCAGTATTGGCAGCAGCGCGCCGATTATCACATCAAGATCGCTCTGGATGAGAAGAAAGATCTCCTCGCCGGACAGGAGCGAATTACCTATCACAATCGCTCGCCCCATACCCTCAAGTATCTCTGGATGCAGCTCGACCGGAACAAGTTCACTCCGGGTTCCATGGGCCACCAAAGCAGCACCGCTCCGCGGTTGGGTAAAATGACCTACGATACCTTCGAAGCCCTTTTGCTTCGGGAGCGCTTAGACGGTGGATTCAAGATCGACAAACTCGCCACCGACCGCGGAGCCAAGCTGAATTACCGCATTATCGACACCATGATGCGAGTTGACCTTCCCCAACCACTGAAGCCCAATCAAAAATTCACTTTCAAGGTCGACTGGCACTACACCATCACCGATTCCCGTACGAGCTCGGGCCGGAGCAACATGGAGCGATTCGAAAAGGGCGGGAAGATCTACGAAATTGCCCAGTGGTTTCCACGTGTTTGTGCCTACACCGATACCCGTGGCTGGCAAAACAAGGCCTTCTTGGGGCGCGGTGAGTTTGCCCTCGAATTCGGTGACTACCACGTCGAGATCACCGTTCCTTCCAACCATGTGGTGTCCGCCACCGGTGAGCTCAAGAATGCCGACCGGATTCTCAAGCCGGAGTGGCGCAAGCGTCTCAAGGAAGCGGAAAATGCCAAAGCCCCGATGTTCATCATCTCTCCAAAGGAAGCCAAAAAGAACGAAGAAACCAAGGCCAAGGGAACCAAAACCTGGATTTTCGAGGCCAAGAACGTTCGCGATTTCGCCTGGGCCTCCTCCAAGAAATTCATTTGGGACGCCGTTCGTCACAAACTGGCCACCAGCGGAAAGCCGGTCTGGGCGATGTCATTTTACCCCAACGAAGCCGAGCCGCTCTGGAGCACCTATTCCACCCACTCGATCATTCACACTCTGAACTTCTATTCAAAGTTCACCTTCGACTACCCCTACCCGGTGGCCATTTCGGTCAACGGTCCCGTTTACGGCATGGAGTATCCCATGATCTGCTTCAATGGACCTCGTCCCGAAAAAGACGGGACTTATTCGGAGCGCACCAAAAACGGCCTCATCTCGGTGGTCATCCACGAAGTTGGCCACAACTGGTTCCCCATGATTGTCAACTCGGACGAACGTCAGTGGAGCTGGATGGACGAAGGTCTCAATTCCTTCCTGCAGATGCTCGCCGAACAGGAGTGGCGTCACAACTATCCCTCACGTGGAACGCCCCGGACGATCATTGGCTACATGACCAGCGAGGCGCAGCGCCCCATCATGACCAACTCCGAGTCCATCTTGCAGTTCGGCGCTAATGCTTACAGCAAACCATCCGCCGGGCTTTCCATCCTTCGGGAAACGATTCTAGGACGCGAAATCTTCGATGATGCATTCAAGGAATTCAGTACACGCTGGATGTTCAAGAGCCCTGAACCTGCCGACTTTTTCCGGTCCATGGAAGATTCCGCCGGAGTCGATCTGGATTGGTTCTGGCATTCCTGGTTCTACACCACCAACCACGTGGATATCGGGATCACCGGCTTCACCCGTCACATCCTCGATCTCGAGGATCCCGACGAAAAGCTCAAGAAGCAACTAGAGGCAGAAAAGGAAAGTGAACGCAAGAATGTGGTCGCCCAAGGCAATCGCAAGATCCGGAAATACGTTGATCAGAACAAAGGCCTCAAAGATTTCTATGACAAAAAGAAGGATCCCAAAGTCACCGACAAGGATCGGGAGAAGTATCGCAAGATGCTGGCTGATCTCGAGCCGCGCGAGCGACGCCTTCTCAAAACCAAATGTCATCTCACCGTCGCCGATTTTACTAACCTCGGGGGCGTTATCATGCCCATCGTTGTTGAATTGCATCTCGAGAATGGCCGGAACGAAAAGCACACCATCCCGGCTGAGATTTGGAAAAAGAACCACAAATCAGTGAGCAAGCTTTTCGTCACCAAGAGCCCGGTCACTCATATTAAAATCGATCCGCTTGAGGAAACGGCTGACGCCGACACAAAAAACAACGTCTGGCCTCCTCAAATCGAAGAAATTCCGTTCACTCTCAGAAAACCCAGCAGTAGTTTTGATAATGAGATGAAGCGCGATCGTGCCAAAAAAGCCGACGAAGCAAAAAAGAAAGCTGATGAAGCTAAAAAGGCCAAGGAAGCCAAGAAATAGTAGGTGCGATTTCCGGATCGAACGAAAATCGAGTTAGTGTTCCCGGAGTCGAATGGCTTCGCAGACTGCCGGGAACAATTGCTTCTTCCGTGACACCACCTTGGGCGCGGAAAACTCATGAGCACCCTTGCGATCAAAGGGCAACTTCTCCAAAAGCCCCTCATCCCCCATCGCAAGCAGAACACTATCGTGTCGCTGGATATCAGTAACCAAAATCGCACAAAGGTCGTATCCCTTTTCAAGCCGAAGACGCTCAAGCTCACCAAAGAGTTCCTCGCGACGTTCATCCAATCCGTTCAGACTGGTCTCCTCGACTTGGGATAGGCTCAGTAAAACGTGGTCTTCGGTGAATTCCTTCCGATCGGTTCCCACGATCGCTTTGGCATCCGCATGAAGAAGCAAGGAACCGGAGGCAAAATAGTCTTCCGCAAACTGATCCGGCTTAACCCCGGCCAATCCTGAAAGCCATTGCAACATTTGCCGGTCCACGTCGGTCGTGGTCGGTGAAGTCAGATTAAGCGTGTCCGAAACCAGACCGGCACACAGGCACAAAGCCACCGAAGCCTCCGGTTCAAGACCCTTCTCCCGGAACCGGCGCGCTACGATCGTGGAAGAACTTCCTACCGGCTCATTGATGAAACGAACAGGATCCCGGGTCACCAGATCGCCGGAAAGCCGGTGGTGATCCAGAATTTCCACGACTTCGGCTTCGTCGACACCCTCGACCGCCTGAGAGAACTCATTGTGATCGACCAATGAAAGCCGGGTGCGGGGCGGCTCCACCAGATCCGATTTGGAAAAGACCCCCATCAAACGACGTGTTCCGGCTTCGACGACTGGAAAAAGATCCTGGGTGGAAGCCGCGACCTGACGGCTGAAGCGACTGACCACTTGATTGGAAGCGAGCGATGTGAAGTCGTCGCTAATGATGTTGCGAACCTTCCGCGCGCACAAAGCAAGTTTGACGGTGGTCGCGGTATCGTGCGGACTGCAAAGAACAATGATTCCCTTTCGGGTAGCCTCTTCCACGATGGCCAGATCAGGCAGATACCCACTGGTCACAATCATGGCTCGTGCCCCGGCTTCGACCGCTTGTTCATGCACCGAAGGTCGGTCTCCACAAATGACCAAATATTGCTCTATAGTGCCATCGGCACGGGCCGCCTTGAGGCGACGCTTGACATTCTCCTGACTGGAGGCTCCCACCATCATGATGAGTTCCTCCTCTTCCTTCGATGACCCCTCTCCGAAATTGTCGCTTGCGCCAAGAGTTGAAGCAATGTTTTCCAGACTTGCCCTAAGAAGTTTGACATTCCCTCCATCGGTGGCGGGTGGCAGGAGGAGTTGCAGGAGATCTAGGAAATGAAGAAGGCCCCTGACCTCATCGTCTTCATTCAGAACAGGCACGGCTCGCACCTCATGCTCCACCATGAGGCGGTAGGCCTTGAGAAAAGTATCGTCCTCGCGAACAGCCACCACCGACTTCCGGCAGATCGAACCCGCAGTGGGCCGAACATCATCCACTAATGGCGGGGCCGGCAACCCTGCCTTTTCCAGCACAATCTCCACGCGAGGCGGCACCTCGCCACAGCGGGCCGCAGACACTTCGGTTTCCCCAACCGCCCGCAGATACGAAGCGTGTCCAATGGCCGCACAGATCGCATCGCAATCTGGATTACGATGACCCATGACATACCACGGGCTCTTCATGACCCGTTCAATAGCCACGCCAAACTGTCAGGCCAAGCCCAAGAAACAGCACCCCGATAGCAAGCCCGGACAAAGTCAGTCCACACCATCGTCCATTGCTAGCGGTCGCCCACGCCACCCAATCGCGAAACAAGTAAGGCATCCCCACCAGAAAGAGTCCCTTGATAATCATAAGGTAACAGAGGGTGGGCATGATAAATTGCATCGGAGCCGGCTCGAAATCGGCAGCATAAAGCAGTGGCGCGGCTGCCATTAATAAGCAAAGCCCCAGTCCTCGCACAAAGAGATACTCTTTCACATAGGCGATCATTCCGACGCAGAAGAGAGGCACCCCGATCATGAGGTAGCCTTTGATTTCGTTAAAATCGCCCAGATCCATAGTCAATGAAGAGAGAACCCCCTTCCCCAGCGGAGCTACTAACAGCCAGAACCAGACCATCCCAAAGCCCATGAAGTAAGTCCCAAGATTTGAATTCCGGTGAAGAGTCTTCGCCAACTCCTTGGCCTTTTCGGATTTCCAGAACATGAGCCCATAAAGGGCCACGAAAACCAGACCGACCACGATTCCTGCGGTCGAAAGGGAAATCTCCTGATAGGGATGTGGGCCAGGTTCCATGCGCCGCCAAACTAGTTCGCCCTCCCTCTCGGTAAAGGCTTAAATCGCTCAATGAATGACTGGCGTTCCGTAGAGAGTGTAACCGGTAGAATCCTCGATTTTGATTTCCAGCAGCTCCCCGGTCATCCGGCTGGCGTCTCCGTCAAAGATCACGATTTTGTTCTGACTGGTCCTTCCGCTCAAACGGGACTTATTGGTCTTGCTCGGTCCCTCACAGAGAACCAGCTGTTTCGTTCCGATAAGCTTGGCATTTTTGGACGTGGTGAGCTCTTCCTGAACGCGTAAGAGCGCTTGGTTTCGCTCCTCCTTGACCTGCTCGCTCAGCTGCTCGTCCATCTCCGCAGCCGGGGTGTCCTTCCGCTTGGAATACCGGAAGATGAAACTGTTGTCGAAACCGACCAATTTCATGCAGTTCAAGGTCTCCTGAAAATCCTCTTCGTTCTCCCCCGGGAAGCCCACAATGATATCAGTGGTAATGGCAAGATCCGGGCGGGCCGCCTTCATCTTTTCACAGATCGTGAGGAACTTCTCGTTCTTATACGGGCGACGCATCTTCTTGAGAATACGGTCACTGCCACTCTGCATGGGAAAGTGGATGTGCGAGCAAAGTTTTGGCAGATAGGTGAAGGCAGCGACCAAATCGTCCCGGTATCCAATGGGATGAGGGCTGGTAAATCGGATTCGCTCTAAGCCCTTGATCTCATGGACGGCTTCCAAAAGTTGCACGAAAGGTGATTTACCGTCGACTTTGGGAAACTCGGTTCGTCCGTAGAGATTCACGATTTGTCCGAGCAAGGTCACTTCACGGACCCCTTTCCCGACCAACTCCTTCACTTCACCAACGATGTCTGCTATGGGGCGACCCCGCTCTTTTCCCCGAGTATCGGGAACGATGCAGAACGAACAACGCATGTTGCACCCTTGCATGATACTAACGAACGCCGTAGCCTGCCGCTCCTCGCGTGGAATGTGGTCGCGAATGGTGTTCTGACTTCCTTCTTCCTCCTCAATGTCCACCAGTCGGGCAGAGATCACCCGGTCCTGATTGATTTTGATGACCTCATCTTCGACCCGTCCCGAAATCATCTCCGGGCCCACATCGTCCATTCGTGTTTCGAGGCGACGGCTAAGAATCGAATCCACGTAATCAAAAACGCGGTGATATTTCTGCGTTCCCACCACGAGATCGAGGTGCGGAACCCGGTCAAAAAGCTCGGATCCACGGCTCTGCGCCATACATCCCATAAAACCATAGACAACATGGGGCCGCTCCTCGCGGTGTTTTCCCATCATCCCCATTTTCCCTAGCGCCTTTTGCTCCGCCTGGTCCCGGACACTACAGGTATTGACCAGGATGGCATCAGCATCCTGTTCTTTCGGAGTAAGGGTATACCCCCGATCGGCAAACGTCTGAGCAACCTGCTCGGAATCCCGTTCGTTCATCTGTCACCCGTAGGTTTTAATAAAGACCTTTGGCATGGCAGAAATCGCTTACCTCCCAATTGGAACTTTGCCAACCCGGAATTCAAAGATCGTCGATTCCAAACTTAGCATCCGGAACTTGGTCACTGATCATGAACCCCACTCTTACACGAACTTCGGCCTTCGCGACCGTCACGCAAGAGAGCGGAGCCCTCGTTTGGTAAGGCGACTTTGTTGAATCTTTGCCGGAAGCAAATGATGTCATCGATCACCCCAACCACATCGGTTTCATTGAACACTACCGCCGGGGCCTCGATTTGGCTCAGAAAGAGCGTAAAATGATCCATACCAACCAGCGAAACGTGCCCCCGTAAAACCGGCACCGAGCAGGTAGTCGAAGCAGTCCGGTAATTCGGGGCTCCGCAATCGAAGGGTGGTAAGCCGATGGTTTGGGTCATCTACATGGTCTCCCCGAGAACCTACGATGAAAGCCGTATAAACAAAATGACCAAAGGTCTGGTCGAACAAATTATTAGCGTCATTTTTTTTCCAGCACAACCGCCGACCTTGTGCACGAGCTCTTCATCCTTTCCGCGACCAATCGCGACGATTAGATTTTCGACTCTCCGGGCACGTTTCAACATCACCCAGAACACGAACCCCCATTTAGCCTCAGGGCACAGCAAGCACTCTTGCCTAGGATCCCGCCTGATGGCACACGAACTCACCAGCGTCCTCCCGGCTCTGAGCAGCCGGGTCAGTCAAATCACCATTTACGGAGAGATTCAATGACAGAACGAAACGGATCATCGTTGGATGGAAGAGGATCGGTTTTCCCTGCAATTTTGACTTCTACGGTTCAAGATCCCTCTTGCTTCAAACTAGGGAATGATTAGCTTTTTGCCATGAGATGGTTTTTCGCATTAGTGTCGCTGGCTGCCTTTTCGTCATGTGGAAGTTCGACAAGAGTCGAAGAGCGTAAGGTTGTTCCACCACCAGGATCTGAAGAGCAGGGCAGCATTCCCTGGAACGATCCCGGACAAGGAGTGAGACCTGGAGGAGTCCTCGGCGATATGATGCAAGGCCGCTAAGTCAGCCTTACAATCGAAATAGAGTGAGCGAGCCCTCGCCAGAAGAACCGATCTACGAATCGTGCGATGGTTGCGGGGCACTCATGGACGTCACAAGCTTCGGCCCGTTTGACGCGGTTATCTGCCCTTGCTGTTCGGCGGAAATCCACGTCAAAACGAATTTTGGGACCTACCGCCTAGAACAGAAGCTCGCGATTGGCGGGATGAGTGTGATTTTCGCGGGTCGAGATACCACCCTAGACCGTCGCGTAGCAATCAAGGTTCTCAACGAAGAGTATTGTAACGACGAAGTCAGGATTGAGTCCTTCGAAAACGAAGCGCGCCTGACCGCCCAGGTCAGTCATCCAAATGTCGTCAAGGTCTATGCGGTGGGCCGCGCCTACGGGAGATCCTATCTCGTCATGGAGCTCCTTAAAGGGAAGAGCTTCGAACACATCATCAACAAACGCGGAGCGATCCCGGAAAACGAAGTTCTAGATATCGGCCTCCAGGTCGGAGCCGGACTACGAGCAGCGAAAAATTCCGGGATGATCCACCGGGATGTAAAGCCTGGGAATGTCCTGATCGATGAAAAGGGGCACGCCCGCCTCATCGATTTTGGCCTCGCGCTCATTACCCAGGATGGCTGGGCTCAAGCGCCGGAGATCTGGGCCACTCCGTATTATGTGCCACCGGAAGCCCTGAAAAGGGGCATCGAAGACTTCCGCAGCGATATCTATGCTTTCGGAGCTTCTCTTTACCATGCCTTGACCGGTCGTCCGCCATTTGAATCGACAACTACCTCAAACTCTATTCTCCGCCGGGCCAAGCAAACCATCCCTCGTCTTTGCAAAGTTGCACCGTGGATCAGCCCAGCGACCGGCGAAGTGATCGATCGGATGATGGCATTTCACCCCGAGCATCGTTGGTCCAGCTATGCCCAGGTTCTCAAGGCACTCGAAAGCGCCAAGAAGTCGCTCGGAGAGAAAGCGGTCACTTCCATGCATTGCCAAAGACCGTTAAAGCGTAGGAAACAAAAGCCCTACTTCGGCCAGGTCTTCACCCTGATGCTGGTTGGACTCTGCACCGGCCTTGCTCTCTGGAAGCCCTGGGAAAGGTCCTCAACCGCAGAAGCCAACAACAAGGCGCCATCAGTTGATCTCAACAAAAAAGATCCCGAGATCTTTAATCCAGGAGGAGACCCCGACGACGAACTCTTTGTCTTGTGGGATGGAGCACGGGATTTAGTGCGTCAGCAAAAATACGGAGAAGCTGCCAATGCCTTTATCCGGCTATCAGAAGTACCCACTCTCGCCGGGATGCCTCAGGTTTGGTCGTCATTTGAAGCCGCCGTTTCCTTCTCCCTCGACGGCCAACCTGCCCGGGCCCGCCAGTTGCACGCAATGGCGCTAACCGATTTCGACAATCTTAGCAAGGAAAGGTCCCAACAAAAGAGATTCCGGCGCTATGCCGAGGTCCTCTCAGGTATTCCACCTCCGTTGGAATCGGACCTTCCCAAGGAGCCGAAGGATATTATTGAATGGATGGCTCTTTTTACGTTGGCTCTCAAACAATGGGATCAAGGCCAATGGGATCTCGCTCTCCCCTCCTTTTCTAAAGTGCGAGGTGCTTCTCTGCCCGACGGGCTAGAGTGGTTCCGCCTCTACCAGAACATCGCCGACATCCATCTTGCCGACGGCGTCCTGCTCACTCGACTCAATGAACTTGACGAACCCGTGAGCGTTGATGATACCAACAAGCAAATTGCCTCCTTGGGTGACGCCATCAATCAGCTGCAAACAAAGGGCCGGGCCCGATACAATCTGCAAGCCCGTCAGGACCACCTCTCGCGGGTTCTCAGCCAATACAACGAGACCTCGCGCAACACCTCGGCTGCGCCCAACTGGAAAAAATATCAAGCCACCTTGAAACGAAGTGCCCGAAAGCTGCGATTTGACGATCTGCGAGCGCTGCTTGAGAATCCGCCGCCGGACGCTTTACCTGAGACTCTCTGGGCCTGGAATTTCCTCCATCAAAATGCCCTTTCGTTTATCAAGGATCTTGCCTCGCTTGACGACTGGAGTGCCCATCGTAAAGACGGACTGATCGTCAAACCCATCTCGGGAAACATCAACGGTCTCCGTCTTCCCGATGGTTCCTTAATTCCGTGGAGCCAGCTCAAGCTCTCCAGCCTGCTGGAGGAGCACGTCGACGATGACATCCACGCGATCGCCTTTGCTTGGTTGGCAGGGCTAACCAGCAAGGCCGAAGAAATGGCCGAAGAGCTTGCCAAATACGACGACGAGTTTCGTCAGAACTGGCGGAGAATGGTCGTTGGGCTCAATCCTTAGGGTCTTCCCAGTTGTGTTAGAAGGCCTCGAATCGAATGAAGCACCCAATGCACCTTAAAGTAGGAATTTCGTGACTTTTCCCAAGCTTTCAGACGGCAACAAGCAAACCCGGGCTCACCTTCTCGCTTGCTTCAACCTCGAGAGTCTTGAGCTGCTTGGCATCGACCACCTCCATCATACCGAATTTTTTGCGCCAACGGTTCAGCGTGGCTACTGAGGTCTGTTTCGGCTGGCAAAAGCTCTCTAGGCTCAGGTTTCCACTGTCGAATTCGCGCAACAACAGAGTGATTTCTTAGGGTTTGTCTCTCTTTTATTTGCACACTTTCTAGGATTTGGATTTCACCAAATCCTCTCACTCATCAGGACCAACTTCTCTAGCGGCGGCGAGGCAATCTATTGGTCTTGAGTCAAAGCTTAGTTCCCTAGATTAGAATCAAGCATCAAAGTTGTAGGCCGTTTCACCGTGCTCTGCAGAGTCTAGACCCTTCACCTCAACCTCTTCCGAAACTCGCAGACCCACAGTCTTTTGGATAATCACCACAATGATAATTGTTGCAACTGCTGACCAAACGACCGTTATTCCCACGGACTTTAGCTGAACGATAAGCTGCTCCATACTAGAATAGGTTTCACCAGTTTCAGGGTTAACACTGAGCCCCAAGCCTCCGAGGACACCTTCGGCACCAAGAAATGCGACCATAATCGTTCCCAAAATGCCCCCAACCCCGTGCACTGCAAAGACATCGAGCGAGTCATCGATATTCAATCTATGACGGACGATTCCGCACATGAAATAACAAATGACCCCGGCCAAAAGTCCGATTAAAAGAGCGCCCATCGGCCCAACGTTTCCTGAAGCCGGCGTTATTGTAGCTAAGCCAGCCACCATCCCAGTCGCGATTCCAACTACCCCAGTTTTACCTGTTTGGATCCGCTCTACGAGACACCAAACCAACGCCGCGGTGGCAGCAGAAATATGGGTCACCAACATTGTCATCCCTGCCGCCCCGCTGGCTCCGCCCTGCGAACCGGCATTGAAACCAAACCAGCCAACCCAGAGGAGAGAAGCACCAATCATCACAAGTCCCGGACTATGAGGAGGCTGGAGCTGATTAGGGAAACCCTGCCGGGGCCCAATCATCTTTGCTAAAACCAGCGCAGATACTCCAGCGGTCGCATGAACCACGATTCCTCCAGCAAGATCAATCGCTCCCCAACTATTCATAATTCCGCCACCCCAAACCCAAAAAACAGCTGGAGCATAGACAAGAGCCAACCAAAGGGCTGTGAAAATCATCACCGCAACAAACTTCATGCGTTCGACGAATGCTCCGACGATCAGTCCTGGAGTTATTATGGCGAAAGTCATCTGAAACATTACAAAGACAGTCTCCGGAATTCCGCCTGAAACACTATCTAATCCCACGCCCTCAAGAAAAGACTTACTGAGTCCTCCCACCCATTCTC
>JBMYLT010000037.1:0-22790 GCA_049596615.1 Akkermansiaceae bacterium
CATCGGAGTATCCACGACAGTTCTTCCGCATCAGACCCGCTCTGGAGTGATTCGCGAGCGAGGAGACTCCGCAAAAAATCCCTTGGATTTTCTGAATCCAAGGGAACCGGTCCGGCATTGTTCTCGATCAGCAGGCCCAGACCATCACTCTGATCTTCAGTTCAGCCACTGGGAAAACCTACATCGTTGAGAGTTCAATCGATCTGGTGTCATTCAGTGAAATCGCAATTGGGATGGAATCTGGGGGTGAGAGCACTACGACCTTCCCGATCGCTTTGAGTGGACCCGCCGTGTTCTATCGAGTGGTCGAAGAGTAGAAAATCAGTAGGCGGCTATTCGCCTCCCTCCCTGGTGTGATAATCGCCACCGAGGGCTAGGTGAAGGTCGATGCGGTTTTGAAGGCGTTGGTTCTTTAGTCGAATGAGCGAGATGCCGGCGGTCTCGGCGCGTCGCTGAGCTTCCAGATATTCAAGAAAGGAAGCTCCGTCGATGCCAAGACTGATGTCGGAGAGGGCACGTTTGACAGCGAGTTGGGACTGCTTGACCTCCTGTTTCAGAAAGGCCTCCTGTTCTGCGAGCGAACGATCGGTTTCGATCGCAGACTCAACTTCGCGAAAGGCTAGGAGGGCCAACCGGACGTAGTCTTCGATCGCGGCCCGGTTTTGATCGAGGGCTGCCCGGGCTCGGGCAGAGAGCGCTCCACCCTGGTAAACAGTCTGTGTCAGAGAAGCGGCGATGCTGTAGACGAGAAAGTTTGGATCAAAAACGCGCCGAAAGGCGGGGTCGCTACTGGCAGCACCGGTGGTGACTCGGAGGTCGGGAAGGAGATTTTTACGGGCTGCCTCAGAGGTTTGAGCCGAGGCATAAAGCCGGGCTCGAGAGGCTTGCAAGTCGGGGCGTCGCTCGAGGAGACCGGAGGGAAAACCGACTGGGATGTTCTCGGCAAGGTAGGGCAGTTTGGAGGCCGAGGCGATCGAAGCTGCCGGATAACGGCCCAGAAAGATTTGAAGGTTTCGAGCGGCATTATCGCGGTCGAGCTGCCGCGCGCTCAGGCTTCGGCGAGAGTTGGCGACGTTGTTGCGGGCAAACTGGACGTCGACCGCTCTCAGGGTATTGGCTTTGTAGCGGCGTTCCACCACACCGAGAGCGGTGGCAAAAGAGTCTACGTTGGTTTTGGCCAGACTCAGTTGTTGTTCGGCAGTGACGAGGTTGCACCACGCCTGGGCGGTGTTGGCGGCGAGAGAGAGGCGGGCACCCCGGAAGTCAGCCACGGAAGCGGCGTAGTTGGCTCGGGTGGCGTAATCGAGATTGCGTAAACGTCCCCAGAGGTCGGGCTCCCAGGCGGCATTGAGAGAGATGTTGTAGGAATCGATAAACGAGGCTTCATTACCATCGCTCTGGCGGTAGGAGTTCGAGGCATTGACGCTGAGCAGACGGGCGGCCCGTCCAATGATGGTTCCTTCTTCGGCGGCCTTGAGTCGAAAGGCGGCGGCCCTGAGGCCTTGGTTTTTCTCAAGCGCTTCGAGGACCATCTTGGTCATGCGAGGGTCGCGAAACTCCTTGAGCCAACCAACGGAGATCTTCTTGTTCTGTCCGGACTCGGCCTTGGCGAATGCGTCGGGGAGATCAAGTGGCTTGGAGTCGACGGCTTGAGGGCCTTTGAGGGCTTCACAGGAAACAACCAGAAAAGTGAACCCCAGGAGGGAGGCTCTGGTGAGCTTTTTTTGAAGGTCGATAGGCATTGGTTACGGGAATAATGTGGCGCGAAAGAGCGAGGATGCCAGCGTCAAAACGCTGGCATGATGTTAGAGGGACGATATGATCTGGAGGTGGACGAGACAACATCGAGACTCATTGATCTGGCACTCACTGAGGATTTGGGGCCGGGAGATGTCACCTCGGCCTACTTTGTTCCTGAAATGCGGAGGGCACGGGGTCTCATTGTTTCGAAGGAAGGTGGGGTAATCGCCGGAGTGGAGGTCGCGGCCGAGGTTTTTCGGCGGGTCGACGAAGAGACCGAGGTTCGCATCATGGTTAAAGATGGGAGCTATGTCAGCTCGCGGGCTTATGTCATGGAGGTCAAAGGGAGTGCGCGTTCCCTTTTGACGGCTGAGCGGGTGGCCCTGAATTTTCTGCAACGGCTATCGGGAATAGCGACCCAGACGCGGATTTACGTCGAAAAGGTCGAAGGCAGCGGAGCCCGCATTCTCGATACTCGGAAAACCACCCCGGGATGGCGGGTGTTGGAAAAAGAAGCGGTGATTGCTGGCGGTGGGACTAATCATCGAATGGGCCTCTATGACCGGGCGATGGTGAAAGACAATCATCTCGTGGCAGAAGGCGGATTGAAGGCCCTGCAGGAAGCTATTCATCTTTTGAAGAGGGATAAGCCGGAGGTGGAGGTGGAGCTCGAAGCGGACCGTTTGGATCAAGTGAAAGACTTCCTTGCATTGGATGGAGTGGAATACCTTCTGCTCGATAATATGGATTTGGCGACGCTTCGGGAGGCCGTGGCGATGCGCGGTGATCGCGGGCCTCTTTTGGAGGCGAGCGGTGGCGTGACTTTAGAGACGGTTGGCGAGATCGCGGAGACCGGGGTGGATTTCATTTCGGTGGGAGCGCTCACTCATTCCGTGCGATCACTTGACCTTTCCCTGGAATTTTTGGAGCAGGAAGAATGAACAACGAGCCGGATTGGGATGGTGCGGCGATCAAGGAGCTGTCGCCTGAGTGGGCCGGGCAGATTGTCTTTATACCGCAATGTGGTTCAACCAACGACGAGGCTCGCAAACTGGCCTTGAAAGGTGCCGAGAATCTGACCGTGGTCCTCACCGAAGAACAGTCTGTGGGCCGAGGAAGACGGGGGCAGCGATGGGTTTGCCCTGCGGGTGAAGGGGTGGCGTTTTCGATGGTTTTGAGGCCTGAGGTTCCATCGGTTCTCTGGTCCCGCTTTGCCCTCGCAGCAGGGCTAGCGGTCGCGGAAGCTCTCGAGGTTTTTGGAGTGACTACGGGAGTGAAGTGGCCCAACGATGTCCGGGTGTCCGGTCGCAAGATCAGCGGAATCCTGGTCGAAGCCGATTCTGAATTTTTGGTGATCGGGGTGGGAATCAACGTCAATGTCACTGAGTTTCCCAGCGATCTCGAATTTCCGGCGACCTCTTTGGCCAACGAGCTGGGACGCCAGGAATCACGCGAAGCTGTTTTGGTGACCTGTCTTCAGCGCTTGCGGGTTCGTTTGGGTCAGATCAAAGACGATTTTAATGAGATCATACAGGCTTGGTCGGAGCGTTGCGTCCTCACCGGTAAGGTTGTCAAGATGACCGTGGGTGGTGGTCAGAAGACCGGAATGGTCGAGGGGATCTCGAGTCGTGGAGAGTTATTGCTCCGAGGGGGCAAGGGCGTGGAGCGGATTTTGCAGGCCGACTTAATTCGTGAGATCTGAGGCGTCGAGAACGACAATCCGGGTGATGTTCTTCTTGAAAGCGGTTCGCGCGATCACCGAAATGACAAAGAGGCCGGCTAGGGTCGCTGCGATGCTGGCTCCGGCGGGAAGGGAAAACTGCAGGCTGACGAGGAGTCCGAGCGCGGCACCTGCGCCTCCCACCAAACCACTGAGCGGGAAAAGGCTCTCTGGGGTGGAGACAAACGGGCGAATAATCGCGGCTGGCGTCACGATCAGTCCGATGGCAAGAATGCATCCGACTGCTTGTAGGGTGGTGACGAGGACGAGAATGAGGACCGTGAAGGAGAGGTAATCGAGCAGGCGCGTGGGAATACCAAGGCTGGCCGCAACCTCGGGATCATAGAGATTAAGAACAATCGCACGTCGGAAGAGCGAGAGGAGAGTCACGGCGACCAGTCCGACCCCAAAGCTCATCCAGAGGTCGAGATCCGAGAGTCCGAGAATGTTGCCCAGAAGCCAGTCTTCCAGATCCTGATTGGAGCCCAGTTTTTGTAAGACCATGATGCCGACTGCAAAGGCTCCGGTGTAAAGCACGGCCAAGATAGTGTCGTCGCTGATTCTCGTCACTTTTGAGAGAAGGACGGTTAACACCGCGATCATGATGGCAGCGAGGAGGGCTCCAAAAAATGCGCTGAGGACGGTCAGACCGAGAAAGTAGGCGGCAATGGCCACGCCGGGTAAAAGGCTGTGGCTCAATGCGGTGAGCTTGAGGGGGCTTCGATGAAGAAGAACAAAGGCACTAGTGTAGCCATTGACAAAGCCAATGATTACGGTGGCAATCAGAGCTCTTTGATAAAGAAGAATGTCAAAGAACTCGCTCATGGATGTCGGGGTGGCTGGAATACAGGGTCGATTTCACGGTGGCATCATCCATCACTTGAGCGGCTGAACCGAAGGCGACTTGGGTGCGATCAAGAACGAGGGCATGAGTGAAGATTTGGGTGACATTTTCCAGTTGATGATGGGAGGCCACGATGAGGTGTCCGCTCCCGGAAAGTTCCACGAGTGAATCCGAAAGATGGCACTGGTTCTCCACATCGAGGCCATTGAACGGCTCATCGAGGAGGAGAACGTGGGCCTCCTGGGCAAGGGCTCGGGCAATAAACGTTCGCTGTTGCTGCCCTCCCGAGAGTTGGTCAATTTGGCGGTCCGCAATGGAACCGAGATTCATCGTTTCGATCGCTTGATCTGTTTTTTCCTGATCGATCTTCCGGAAGCGACAGAAGTGGCCAAGGTGGGGGAAGCGTCCCATTGCCACCACATCGCGGACCCTGATGGGGAAATGTCGCTGGTGTTGGTCGATTTGGGGGAGGTAGGCGATTTCCCGTCGAGCGCGGGCCAGCGATTCCTTACGCCATTTCAGTGTGCCGGATTGCGGGGGAAGGAGTCCGGCCAAAAGACGAACCAAAGTGCTTTTGCCGGCTCCATTAGGGCCAAGAAGGGCGAGCCGTTGGCCGCAATGGACTGAAAAGGTGATGTCGTGCAGGGCTTCCTTACCACTGTAGTGGAAGGAGACGGCTTCGAGTTCCAATTGGTGGTGTTCGTGGTTCACGATCGATCCTCCCAGTTGAATAGGACCTCTTCGGTCACTTCGCGGAATCCCCAAACTGTTGTCGAGCGATCCTCCCGACCATTTGCCTGCAGCTTGATTTGCACTGCGGTCTCGGGTGTTCCCTCGGGCCAGACCACCGAGACCGTCAGGACCACTTTTTCCTCGTCGGGAAAGTGCACCTCCTTAATGTCATCATCGGGCAAAAAGGTCCAGGTGGCTTTGTTGATTGTTACTACAAGTGATTCGAAGGAGTGGGCCGATTGTACGGATAAGTCCGCATTGACCAGCGGTCCAGAGGGGCTTTCAGCAACCGGTGGGGGAGGCGTATAGGCTGTTTTCCTCATCACCTGCGACAGCGGCCATGCGAGCGCTGCGAGGGGTAGGAGAGGAAGAAGAGTGACGGCGATGGGCGAACGAGTCATCTGAGGGGGGGATTAGTAAGTGCCCGATTCCTCCCGATGATCAAGAGCGAAGGCATTTACTTCAGGCCGGCCACGATGCTGCTCACGTTGCCCTTGATCATCGCTTCATAGCTTGCGATCGATCCGTCGGCCACGAGTGGTTTGCCCAGCTTGGCTCCCGATTGCTGGGCAATTTGTTCGAGGACCTTGGGGTTGGCGGTTTGCTCCGGAAAGACCATAGGGATTGCTTCATCTCGAAGTTGCTTGATGGTGGAGGCGAGTTGGGTGGACGATACTTCACCACGGGCGCTGAGTCCCCGCACGTAGCTGGCTTTGAAGCCATATGCCTTACAAAAATAACCAAAAGCGGCGTGAGCAGTGACCAAATGACGTTTGTCACGGGGAATGGTGGCAACCTGTCCATTGACCCAGCGATCGAGTTCTTCGAGAGACTTGCGGTGCTTCTTCGAGTTGGCGGTGTAGATTTCTTTCCCTTCGGGATCGGCCTTGATGAGGGCTTTTTCAATCACTCGAAGGGCGCGCTCCATGTGCTTGACATTGTGCCACCAGTGGGGGTCGATCCCGCCCCGGGCGTGATGTTCGCAACAGGCGTAGATTTGATCTTCCTTGGAGATTTTTTGGGAAGGGATGGTCTTACCAACCTGAATGATCATTTGGTGACCTTCCAGATTATCGCTGAGATCTCCCAAATAGGGTTCGAGATTTTTTCCGGAAGCAAAAATGAGACGAGCTTTGGACATCGCGCGGATGTCATTGGGTTGAGGCTTGAATTGATGGACGTTTCCCCCGGGCTTAAGAACCTCAACCACCTTAACTCGGTTACCACCTACCTGCTTGAGGGCATCCGTGATCAACGGATGCAGCGAGGCCACATCGAGGGCAGGAGCCAAAACCGTCAAGAGAAAGAAGACGACGACGTTCATAACTGCAACAAAGTTGCGTTTGCTGTCTAGTGAGTCAAGGGGCAATCATCCGATAACCGAAAGGAGCAACCGGTCGGATTGGGACGGTTTGAGAGCTCATTCGTTTGTGCCGCCCTCCTCTTGCTTGGGATCCTCCGGTTTGTCGCCTTCCTTGGGTGGCTCGTTATTTTGGTCCTCCTTGGGCTTGTTTGGCAGAGGTGGAACACGAATGGGGGGAGTGACCGCTTCGATCGAGGACCGCTTCGGAGGCCGGGCGATGGAGGCCGGAGGGGTATTGGGTTTGTTACCCGGGATTGTAGGAACTCCATCGGGGTTAGGAACCTGAATCGGATCTGTCGTCACGGAGACTGGATCCTTTTTCTCCTTCTTTTCCTTTACCAGCTCACCACGGTTTTTGAGAAAAGGAGAGACGACAGAAGTATTGACGAGGAAGTAACGTCCTCCGTAGACCCGGCCCATTCGCTTCGATGCCAGAGCGAGATCTCTAAAGTTTGCGATTCGTTCCTGGAAGACGGCTTTTTCCTGAAGCGTGGCGTCCTCTCCTAGAGGCGCTGGCTGGACCGGTCCGTTTAGCACTTCGATGGAGACCAGATAATTGATGGCGGGAATGGGAGCGCTCGGATCTTCTTTATCATCCTTCTTTTCCTTTTGCTTTTCCGGGGTGATGTTGATGAGGAAGGTTGAGCCTGAAGTATCGGTGGCCTTGACAGTGCGAATTCCTTTCTTGTCAGCCCGCTTTTCGTAGTCCTCCGCCGAGATCAACTCCAGGAAGGGAGAGCGGGTGAAGGCGCTCTTCAGCAGGGCGGTTTCGCTGCTGCGCGTTTCTTCCTTTTCGCCGAGGTCGGCCAACAGGAAGTCATCAACTGCGGTCTTCCGGGAGGCCTTCCAGCCCTTAAAGGACTCATCGTTCGGAGCGCTAACTTCGAAGGAGATCGGTTTTTCCTCGAGAGGGCTGAGCAGTTTCTCGATCCATGTATCGGAATCGTAGTTGAGGAAGCTAAATGATTCGGAAATCACGTAGACGCCACTGTCATCGTCGGACATTCGGACGAAGCGGCCAGCGCTGCTCTGAGCTCCTCCGCTGGACTTGCGAAGCTTGCCAAGAAAAAGGGTCGGACCTTCGCCATCTTCGGTGAGAAAGGTGATTGATTCAGGCTTTTCGTCTTTATCCTCGGTTTGGGGGGCGAGATCGAAACGATCGTAATACTCTGAAGTGGCAACCACCCCTTGGGAGATTTTGGCTTCGCGGAGTGACCGCACGGCCCGGGAAACGGTGGAGAGGTTGGCTGGGAAGCCGCTTTGTTCCTCAACCACCCATTCGCCGTCTGCTTTTTTCACGGTCACAGACTTTTCACCATTATCGATTCTGAAACCGGTGATGGTCTCAACAAAATCACCGGGAAGGAGGCTGGACCCGATTTCGAGTTTGGTCTTTTGGTCAAAGTCGTGCGGATCTTCGTCGGTCTCGAAGTAAATGACACCGGCGGTGATGGTGAGTGCCCAGAGGAACAGGAGATGGAGTCGTGACATGGTTTCAGAGGCTGTTTTGAACGGATAGGATAACGGGTTTAGCGAGCGTTTGTTTGTCGCTTGCGGATCACAAAGACTGTGAGGCCGATGAGGATGACGCCGAGGGGAACGTAGAGGATGTCCCGCCAGAAGATTTCGGCCTTGAGAGCGTCGGTTTGCGATTTGTAGGCTTTCTTTTCTTTCCGAATGGAGCGGTTGGCTTCCACGATGGTTTCGGTGATCTCGTTGTTCTTTTCGAGATATTCAGCGCTGAGCTGGGCGAGATTTTCCTTGGTCATCTGGGAGCGAATGTTCTCGCGGGCTGCCAACGCTTCATCGACATCTTTTTGATACTTTTTGATCTTCTCACCGGAGACGCGGTCCAACTCTGCTTCCAGTTCTTTTAGAACGGTGAACTCGCGATAGACCGGAGTCCGGGCGCGGGCCCCGATCAGGTGTTTGGAGCCGACCGCCTGATCAAGGATATTGAAAATAAAAGGGCCATTCCCGCAGAAGGGTTCCGCGGTCCGGGTGAAGCGATTGGGTCGATAGGCGATGGGGTCGGCAAGAAGGTCGGAATCGGCAATCAAGTAGAGATTTCCTTTGCTCGTGCCAGTTTGTAGCGACTTAGGTTTAGTTTCTTTTTCTTCCTCCTGCTTGTCTTCTTCCTTCTGCTTGTCTTCTTCCTCCTGTTGTTCGGCAGGATTACCGTCGGGGAACGCGGTGGGGAAGGTTCCGCTCAGGAGCGCAACGTAGCATTGTTTTTGATCGCTTTCCCGTTTGCTGCCGAGGGCGAAGCGGAGCTGCTGCTGCCCTTGGGGAGTGGTGAGCTGGTCGGCGTCGAGGTAGGCATATTGATAGGAAGACTCGATGATCTTGCTGACTTCAAGGCCTGGGCCCATCGGCTTGCCATCTTTTCCGCTGAATCCGCCGGAAAGGAAGAAGATCATACTCTTGATTGATGAGATCGAAATGTCGTCCTTTACGGTAACGGCATTTTCGTCAAGGAACAGCGCCCGCTTATCCATCTCGTAGGCAAACTTGCGGTCGACGATGATCTTGGAGGTGTCGAAGTTGATGCGGTGCTTCTCGAAAAGTTTGGGAAGGGTCGAGCTCCGGGGAGTTCCTCCTTGTGGAGGCATTCCCGGCACAGGAGACCGGGGCGCCGATTGCAAAGCCGCCATGGACATCGGGTCAACACAGGCAATAACGGTGCCGCCACGGAGAAGGTATTGGTCAAGTGCGAATTCGGCTTCCGGGGTGATCCCGGCCGGGTGGACCACCAGGATGACCGGGATCTTTTCGGGGTCGAGGTAGTCGGGGGCGTCACCCCATTTGCGGCTCTCGTAAGTCGCATCCAGGGTGGCGGTTGGATTCATGGTGAGATCGACGACATCGTAGGTTCGTCTCATCAGCTGGAAAAAGAGCCAGGATTGGCTTTGCGGGCCGGTGGGGACAAGATTGTGAGCGGTGACGAGACCAACTACCGGAACATTGCGAGTGGAGACTTCGGCAATGGCGCTGATGACGGAATATTCAAGTTGGGTTTCCTGGGCTGGGTTGAAGAAGGGGATGACTGTCTTTTTGTCCAGCGAGCTGATTGAGGCTCCGAAGATCATCTGATCGTCCCGGGTGACGTCGATTTGACTCACTTGATCGAGAAGGGCGGCGTCCTCTTCGTCGGTATCGGGTTCCGGATCGATGAAGTTCAGGGTGATTAGGTCGTCCTTGGCGAGGTTCTTGATCTCGCGGAGGAAATTGTCAACGCGGGGAATGTAACGCTCAAATTCTGGAGGGGTGCCATCGACATCGCGGGTGACGTAGTAGTTGATCGTCACCGGTTCGGTGAGTTCCGACAGGATGGCGCGGGTGCCATCGGTTAAGGTGTAGCGATTGTCCTCGGTCAGGTCGAGAGCCTTGATGCCAGCCGGGGTGGTCGAGATGTAGTCGGTGACGAAGAAGACCAACGCGGCCAGGACCGCCGTAACAAAACCGGTCCGGATGATGCGGCTGTCCGGGACAAATGAAATGGCAGCGACGGTCGCGAGAATGGTATACCAGCGATAGGGCTCGAGGGAGTTGATCCCAAAGGAAAGCCCGAAGAAAAGGAGGCCGGCGAAAGAGAGAGCCAGTAAAACAACTTTAAGGGGATTCATGGTGAATTCAGAAAGAGGTGAAATGGTGAAAACTTAGGCGCGCTGAGAGCGCAGGGCAAAATTGGTTCCTATGAGGCAAACCGTGATTAGTCCGATGGTGTAAAAGAGGCTGCCAAAAGAGATTCGTCCGAGAGCGGCTTGCTGGTGGTGGCTGTAGATGCCGATCTTGGTCATGAGATCGACCGTGAATTGTGACCCCGAACGTCGGATTTCATTAATGACCAGGTCCAATCCGAGGATGGTCAGAATGCAGCAGATGGCGACTGAGACAATCAGGGCTACCACCTGGTCGCGGGTGAAGGATGACACGAGGGTCGTGATCGCAAGAAACGTCAGACAGACCAAGTAGCTGCCAAGGTATCCTGAGAAGACCGTCCAGTTGTCTGGTTCACCGAGATAGTTGACCGTCCAGACCATGGGAAAGGTCAGGGCGAGGGCGAGTGCCCAGACTAAGGAGGAAGCCAAAAATTTTCCGAGGATGGCACTGCGGAGATTTACCGGAAAAGTGCCCAGCAGTTCGATCGTCCCGGTATAGTGCTCATCGGCCCACTGTCTCATGCTGACCGCTGGAACGAGGATCATGAGGAGAAGCGGGTGGTATTGGAAGAAGGAGCGATCAAGCGAGGCATCTCCGATGGCCCAGAAATTTCCGAAGGTGAAAGCGAGTAGGGTGGAGAGGAGACCGAAAATCACCACGATGGCGTAGGCCGTCGGTTGGGTGAAGTAGCTCGTCAGTTCGCGCTTGAAAATGGTGAAGGTGTGCATCTTACGAAACGGTGGGAGGGTTAAGCTGCGGGAGTTTCCGAGGTGGTGACTTTGTGAAAGAGATCGTAGAGCGATCCTCCGCCTTGGCTGGTTAGCTCCTCGGGCGTGCCGTCGGCTACGATAGTGCCTTGGTCGACAATTACCGCACGAGTGCAGGCCGCGGTGACCTCTTCTAGAATGTGGGTGGAGAAGAGGATGGCCTTCTCCTTGCCGAGGTTTTTGATGAGTTTGCGGACTTCGAGCTTTTGATTCGGGTCGAGGCCGTCGGTGGGTTCATCGAGAACGAGCACTTCGGGATCGTGGAGGAGGGACTGAGCGAGGCAGGTCCGGTGCCGGTAACCTTTGGAAAGGGTGCCGATGGATTGACGGGCGACTTTTTCGAGGAAACAAGTCTCGATTGATTTCTCGACCGCCTCGCGTTTGGCTGTTCCTTCGAGGCCACGCATCGAGGCGCAGAACTTGAGGAACCCAGTGACCGTCATGTCGTTATAGAGGGGAGCAGACTCAGGCAGGTAGCCGATCTTGCGTTTGGCCTTCTTTGGATCGTCGATCATGGAGATTCCGCAGATCTCCACATTTCCGGCGGTCACCGGAAGGAATCCGGTCACCATGCGCATGGTGGTAGATTTACCGGCGCCATTGGGCCCGAGGAACCCGAGGACTTCGCCTTGTTTGACGGAGAAAGACAGGTCATCGACGGCGACCTTAGATCCGAAGCGTTTGGTGAGATCAGAAACTGCAATCATGTTGTTGGCGATAGAGAGGGTGCACTTCGACAAGCGTTACGCTATCCAAAGTTGTTTAGGAATTTTCTTAATCATACGAAATTTTCAAGGGGAAAGTTGGCTGGCCTTTTGGAGGTGTTTTGTAATCATCTTCGCATGACGTTGCGCGCAGGAGTGGCGGGGGCCGGATCGATGGGCCGAAATCACGCCCGTTGCTATTCCTTGATCGATGAAGCTGAGCTTTCCGCGGTGTATGATGCCGATTTGGAAAGGGCCAAAGCAGTGGCCGAGGAGTTCGGAGGAGTCGCTGTGGATTCGCTGGAGGCCCTCGCGGAACATTGTGATCTTGCAAGTGTGGCCGTTACCACGGTCGCTCATTTGGCGGTGGGAGGGGATTTGATGAAGCAGGGCCTGCATGTCCTGATGGAGAAACCAATCGCGCCTACTGTGGAAGAAGCGCGGAAATTGGTGGAATTGGCCGAAAAACACGACCGCATCCTGCAAATTGGCCATATTGAGCGATTCAACCCAGTGATGCGGGAGCTCGAGGCCAAGCTGAACCACCCAAAATTCATCGAGGCCCACCGTCTCTCGCCTTTCCCGAACCGCAGCGTCGATATCGGGGTGGTGCTTGATTTGATGATCCACGACCTTGAGATCATCCTGCATCTCGTGAAATCGCCGGTCCAGAGCATCGATGCGGTGGGCGTACCGGTTTTGATGCAGAGCGAGGATATTGCCAATGCCCGGATTCGTTTTGAAAATGGTTGTGTTGCCAATGTCACCGCCAGCCGAATCAGTCCGGAGCGCCTACGAAAAATCCGGGTGTTTCAGGACGATGGTTATCTTTCCCTCGATTACCAACAGCAGAGTGGCGAAATGTATTGGAAGGAAGCGGGCGGTATTCAGAAAGCGCTCGTCGAAGTCGAAAAGGACGAGCCCTTGAAGCTCGAGCTGGCTGCTTTCGTGGAAAGCGTCTCCGAAGGCAAGACTCCCGCGGTCACTGGCGAACAGGGTGCCGATGCCCTGGCTATCGCGCTTGAAATCACCCGAAAAATCAACGAGTGAGCGAAATCACGCACTCGAGGTGACGGGTTTGCGGGAAGAGATCAAAGGGTTGGATGGATCCGATGGCGTATCCGTGGTCCAAAAAATTTCGCAGGTCACGCATCTGGGTGGCCGGGTTGCAGGAAACATAAACCACCCGGGATGGCCCGAACGCAAAAAGCTGGTCGAGGAAATCGCTGCTGCAACCTTTCCGCGGAGGATCGATCACCACCGATGTCTGGTTCGGAGGGAAGGAGATGTCGGCGAAGAGGTTTTCGGCCGAGGCCGCGATGAAGGAGGCATTTTCGATTCCGTTGGTCTGGGCGTTGCGACGAGCCCAGTCAGCTGAAGTCTCCGACAACTCGATTCCGACCACCTGCTCGAAATGCCGGGCCAGGGTGAGGCCGAAAAGGCCCGATCCGCAATAGGCATCGAGGAGGTATCTCTGGTCTTCGCCCGAGGCCTCCTCTGCGGCGAAATCCGTGAAGGCTTCGAGGATGAAAGGGTTGTTCTGAAAAAAGTCGCCTGCCAGAAATTGAAAGGTGAGAGCGCCCACTTGCTCGGAAACCGGGGCACGGTGATTGGTTTCGACTCGGCCCTCGGTGGCACGCAGAAGCAGAGTGGCTCCTTTTTTGAAAGTGGCCGCGCGCCGTTTGGTGTCTTCGCGAATCGGTCTTAATGCCTCGTTGATCTCATCCATTGCGATCGGACAGTGTTCGATATCGACCAGACGGGATCGACGGTTGAACTCCAGAAATCCGATCGGGAAATCCTCGCCGGGGCGGGGCCGTTGAAAGTGTGGTGTGATCTTGGATCGATAACCCCACTCGCGTGGTGAAGGGACGGCTGGTTTGACCCGGGCTTTGACTCCCACCATGTGGGCGAGGAGTTCGCGAACCTGGCGTGTTTTCCACTCCAGTTGTTTTTCGTAGGACAGGTGTTGGTATTGGCATCCGCCGCAAACGGTGAAGTGCGGACAATGGGGCTCGATACGATCGTGAGACGACTCGAGGATTTCCACTAGGTCGGCGTGCGAGCAGTTAGCGTCATTTCGCCAAACCCGGGCTCGGACCTTTTCGCCGGGAAGAGTGAAGGGAACGAAGACGACCCACCCGTCGGGCTTGGCGATGCCGGCTCCGAGGTTGGAGAGTGACTCAATGGTGAGTTCGACGACTTCCTGCCAGTCGTAGGGATCCGCCTTAAATTGGCGGGGGCGTGGACGGGCCATGGTGTTGCCTATTCTTTGGGAGCTGGAGGGGTCTTGATTTCAATCGTGCTGTCACCCGGAGGCTCGGGTGGAGTGACCGGGACGGGGCCGACAATGGTTTTCTTGTCTTCCTCCTGCATTAATTCGCTGGTAGTATTTGGGTCTACAAAGTCGAGTCCTGCCTCTTGATGTTCCACCGCAAGCTCGGGTGGGACTTCTGGTTGCTCACTGGGCTTGGGACCGTCTTGGGTTTCGTCTTCGGGCGGGTTGGAGGCACACGAGGCCAGAAAGGCTACGAAGCAAAGGAAAGGAAGAAGTTTCAAAGCGAAGGCGTGTAAAATGTCCCTGCCACTGTGACCCCCATTTTTCCGGCAGGCAATGCCGAAAAGCCGCGATAGGTTCAGCCTCAATTCCCTTTGGATAAGGATAGGGTGGCAGAATCCGCTTTGCCGGTTCCTAGATCGATGCCATCACGGGAGGAGGAACCTCACCAGTCAATGGCGAGGTCTCCAAACCTTGACGGAAGCGTTCGGCAAGGAGTGGGACTACGGCATCATGGGTGGCAAAGAGATCGCTCATAAAGGTCTTGAGGCCGGGCTTGGCCTTTTCCTCATTTTCGCAAATTTCGGCAATGTCACCACCGGGGCCGGCGTGGCGACCGGGAGAGATGAAAAGCATGGAGAGGATGACTTCCTTCTCAAAACCAGAGCTTCCTAGCAGGTTTTCGAGGAGGGGTTCGTTGTAGGCATACTCCTCTTCTTCGCGACGTTCCATCGAGGAGACTTCAACCGCACCGAAATCTTCTTGGAGTAATTCCTGGAGCTGGACTCCGAGGAAATTGCGAACGTCGTTAACGAATTTCCGGGGTGTGCCGTGGTCGACCAGAGTCACAGCAGGATTAACGAGTCCTTCTTCATCGCGCTTCTTGCGCACCAGGTCGGCAAGAATTTCCGCGACGAGGTTGTCATCGGGTTGGGTCACGTCAACCATACACGGCGCGCAGCGAACCTGGAGCTCCGGCCAGGTCTTTTGCATCTCCATCACGCGTTGCGGGATGTATTCGTAGATCGCGGCGCTGTGTCCGAAGAAGAGAGGGAGGACCATGAATGAGTTGATGCCTTCCTCCCGCTTTTTCTTGAGGAAGGGCTCGAAGATCTCGGCCGGAATGCCGTTGAGATCTTCCGGCTTTGCTTTGGTGGAGTGAAGGAGAGAGACCGGGTTGATGTGATGGCCGACAGTCTCGGTGACTCCGGCCGCGATTCGCCGAAGGCTGAGGGTGGACTGGGGGCGGTAGGATCCGTTGTCTACCAAAAGGGTGCAGGGAAGCTGGTCGGATGTCATTGAGGAAAGCTAAACCGATTGGATCGGGTCGCAAACGGGATTTTCGATGAGGGGGGTTACCTAGCATCTTGCTATTTCTTGACCGGAAGCGCTTTTATCCACTTGGCAATGTCGGCGACGACCTTGTCGCTCTGATGGTCGTAAAAAAGGAGGTGAAAGCTTTCTGGGTAGAACTTCTTGGTGGGTTTGGCCTTTTCGGGCAGACCGTCGACAAAGGCTTTCACATCCTCGGGTTGGGAAAAGACGTCCTTGCCGCCGTGCAAAACAATCACAGGGAGATTGAGGTGTTGCCCCGCTTTTGATGCGGTTTGCATCATCTTGCCGAGGGTGGTGAGAAGGCGGAGGGTGTGTCGTTTGACGTGGTAGGAGTTGTTCTGAACCTGCTCGGTGTGGACGGTGTCTTTGGTCACGCGGACTTCGCTTTGCCCCGAGAGGGTCTCAAGCGAGATGCGGGCGGTGGGAAACAGGGTTCCCGCGAGATTGGTGAGAGCAATCTTCCAGCGGGGGAAGTCCTTTCTAATCGCAGTGATAGGCGAGGAAAGGATCATGGCATCGCAGAGCGGGGCCTTCTTGTCGGAATCGGCGTAGGCATGGAGAACGATCAATGATCCCATACTTTCGCCGCACCAAATGATTTTTGCTCCCGGGTACTGTTCCCGAATGAGGCCGGTGAAGGTGGTGAGATCGCGGAACCAATCGCTTCGCTTGCGGATGTGACCTCGACGTTCCTTGACCGGATCGTTTCCCTGACCCCGGGTTTCCGCACTGTAAACCGCGACGTCGGAAAACTCCTTCAGGACATGTTTGGCGAGAGGGCCGTAATCCGAAGCCGCTCCGCTGATTCCGTGTACACCAATGATCACGGTGCGAGGCTTTTCCTTTGGCATCCAACGGGTGTAGGAAAATTTCTCGCCATCGAAGGTATGAAGGTGCGTCTTGGTAAGCTTGACCTTTTTGAGAGGAGGCCCGGGAGCTTGGGCGGAGCAGGAGGCCAGAAGCAAGGGTAGGATGATCCCGGCGGACAAAGTAAGTTTGCGAAGCAACGGGATCATCATGACTGGGAGGGGAGAGGACTTAGTATTGCACGATCGGCTTCTCCGACTTAGCGTCGATGATGGCGAAGCGTTCGCGGTGAAGGTTGCTGTCGCCTCGGAAAATGAGGCGTCCGGTGTGGGAACGCTCCAGTTCGATGAGGATCTTGGAGTCCTCGGACTTGAAGCGGTTGAGGACATCGGTGTTAACCACCACGATGAGGTCGCCGTCCTCGTTGTTTTCCTGCTGACGCTGAATGACGGTGTTGAGGCGTCGCTGGATTTCGATACTCATTGTCATCGTCGTTTTTATGCGACCACGGCCCTGACAGTAGGGGCAGGGTTCGAGAGTGGAATCGAGAAGACTCTCGTTGAGACGTTGACGGGTCATCTCCATGAGACCGATCGAGGAAATCTGAAGCACTTGTGTCTTGGCCTTGTCGCGGTTCAGGCGCTCTTTCATTGCACGATAAACCGCTTGCTGGTCGCGCCGGTGGCGCATGTCGATGAAGTCCACCACCACCAGTCCGCCAATGTTGCGCAGGCGAAGTTGGCGCGCCACTTCTTCGGCGGCCTCAATGTTGGTTTGCAGGAGCATCTTGTCGACGTCCTTGGAACCACGGTTCCGGCCCGTGTTGACGTCAACCGAGATCAGGGCTTCGGTTTCATCGATGACGATGTAGCCGCCACAGGGGAGCCAGACCTGGCGCATGAACGCTTCATCAATTTGTTTCTGGATGCCGAAGCGCTCGAAGATGGTTTGCCTGGATGGGAGGTAGTGAACCTTTCGTTTAGCCCGACGGGACACCTTGCCAGCAATCTCACGAATATACTCCGTCGTCTTTTCATCGTCACAGATGACGCGGTCCACTTCGTCGGTTAGGAAGTTACGGGCGGTTCCTTCGATGAGGTCGGGTTCGCGGAAGCAGGCCACCGGGGCGTTTTTGGAGTTGCGGGTCTTTTCAACTTCATCCCACTGCTCAAGAAGCATGGCGAGATCTCGGACAAAGTGGCGGGCGCGGGTGCCGGTGGCCACGGTGCGCATGATGATCCCCATGCCATCAGGGACACTGAGGCGCTGCATGATTTTGCGAAGACGCTGACGTTCCTTGGGGTCGTCAATGCGCCGCGAGATCCCGAACTGATCCGAGTAGGGCATGAGAACGAGGTAGCGACCGGCCAGCGAAATGTTGGTGGTGACCCGGGGGCCCTTGTTTCCGATCGCGCCTTTCGAGACCTGAATCATGATTTCCGATCCCACTGGGTAGATGCTGGGGATGTCCTTGGATGTGATCTTTTTCTTTTTCTTCTGGGGGCGCCCTTCACGTCGAATTTCCTCTAGCCCGCTGTCGAGGGCGGCGGGGATGGCGTCCCAGAAATGAAGGAAGGCATTCTTGTCGAGCCCGATGTCGACAAACATGGCCTTGAGGCCTTGTTCGATGTTTTTGACACGGCCTTTGAAGATGCCGCCGACGATGTTGTCATCGCCGTCGCGCTCCACGTTGTATTCCTCGAGGACTCCGTCTTCGAGGAGGGCGGTTCGTCGTTCCAGCGTTTCCGCATTCACGATGATGGTACGACCTTCACGGGGGTCGAGATTGGTCATACCGAGGGCACTTTTGATTCGTTGGATCATTTGATTGATTAGGTTTGGATTTTTCTAAAAGTTATTCCGACTCTTCTTGGTTGTTTTCGTCGACTTCGTTGCCGGTTTCCCCGGCGTTTTCGTGGTTGAGCGGGTGGGCGTCGTCTTCGGGAAGTTCGAGGGTTTCGAACGAGTCAAAGTTGCCGAGATAAATGGGCATTTTGGAAATGCGCGGGTTAAGGCCTGCTTCCATGTTGAAGATCTCGCGATAAATTTGTCGGGAAAGCACACCGGCCACCGCGCCGCCGCTCTTCCCATTTTCTACCATTACACAGAGGGCGTAGCGTGGATTTTCGTAGGGGGCAAAGGAAGTGGTCCAGGCATTGTGGGTGTGTTCCTCGTTTGTTTTGCTGACCTGGGCGGTGCCGGTTTTCGCGGCGATGAAAACATCTTCGAGGGCGACCTTAGTGGCGGTGCCACCTCGTTCATTGACCGCCTTCCACATGCCTTTCCGGATGATTTCCATCTGGGCCTCAGTCATGTCCTTCTTGAGGAGGTCGGCCTTCACAATCGGGATGTTCTCTTTGAGGACCTCCGTCTGTCCGGTCTGATCCTTGCCGACAATGCGACGAATGATGCGTGGTTGGTAGTATTTACCGCCATTGGCGATGGTGGCGGCCACCGAGCAAATTTGGAGTGGGGTGGCGAGTGACTGGCTTTGTCCGATGGAAAACTGGGCGAGGGTAGCCTTGGTCATGCGGGAACCTGGATACCGGCTCTTCCAATCCTTGCTTCCAGGTAGAAGTCCGGTGTCTTCCGACGGAAGAAGGATTCCGCTTTTGACGCCAAATCCGATCTTTTCGAAGGTGTTGACCATGGGGTCGGGTCCCAGAATTCCGGCGAGGGACATGAAGTAAGGGTTGCAGGAGCGCTGGATCGCCTCGCTCACCCCTAGGTTTCCGTGTCCCCAGGTTCGCCAGCAGCGGATCTTTGTTTTGCCGTATTCGATATAGCCGGCGCAGTTATGGGAGTGCCACATTTTATTGTCTCGGGCGGCCGCGATGGCAGTTGGGAGCTTGAAGGTGGAGCCGGGCATGTAGGGGCGAAGGGCCCGGTTGATGAGGGGGCGGGCCCGGTTGGTGTTGTAGACCGCAAAGCGCTCGTTGGTGATGGCTGGGATGAAATCATTCGGATCAAAGTTGGGCACCGAAACCATCGCGAGGACTTCCCCGGTGTTCGGATCGAGAAGCACTGCCGCTCCGCGCCCGATGCGCTTCATGATGTTCTCCATCATGAACTGGATCCGGCTGTCGATAGTCAGCTGAACCCGGGCACCTTCTCGGGACGGTTGGTAGTCCTCGGTCGCAATCACCTTTTGGCGTTCGTTACGGACCAGGATGCGCTTGCCCCCGTGCCCCTTGAGGAACTTGTCGGTCGTGAATTCCACCCCGGCTACGCCTTCAACATCACCCTGAAAGTGCTTGTTGGGTTGTAACCGGTATTCATCGGGAATGTCGCCCTTGGCCCACGGTTTGACGTAACCCAGAAGATGACCGGCTAGGGCCCCGTAAGGATAGACCCGCTCCGGAGTGACCCGGACTTCCACTCCTGGGAGTTCATGGCTCCGCACCGCGACCTGGGTGAATTGTTCCGGAGTCAGGTCCCTCCGATAAACGTAGGGTACGAGTCCCCCAAAGGTCTTGTAGTGGACGCGGAGATCGCTGAGGTCACCTCCCTTGGGCAAGCCAAATGTTTCGAGGCGGGGGACAATCCACTCCTTCACGGTTCGCAGGACTTCCCGGTCATCCGCTTTCGGGCCGATCTGTTCGTCGGGATCTTCCGTGGTGCCCGGGGCTTCTTCTTCCGCTAGTTCGGAATTTGCTGCTTTCTTCCTGAGCATCTGTCGGTAGCCGCGATAAATGTCTTCGAGATTGAAGGTGATTTCGTAGCTACGACGGTTGCGAGCCAGAACCACACCGTTGCGGTCGACGATTTCACCCCGCACGCCGGGCTCGCGGATCTCGACAGTGTGGGTGGTCGGAATATTGACGATGAATTCCTCTCGTCGATCGATCTGGAATTCGTAGAGTCGCGACAGTAGGGTGCCGCATCCCGCCAGCACCAGGGCGGTCAGAAGGTAGAGTCTGAAGCGGTATCGTGGTTCCATGGGGGGTTAGCGTTCGTATTGGATGGTGTGACCACAAAGGTCGGCGATGCGGAAAAGGGTCCAGAAGATGACCGGGGAGAAAAACATCGTGAGGAGAGAGGTCGTCACAATTTGTCGCAACATCTCGTCGTCGAAGGCAAAGCCACCCACCACAAATTGCCGCAGAAGGTAGTCCACAAAAAGATAGAGGAAAAGGGCTACTCCGGTCAGGGCAGCCGAAACATACCAGTTTCCCTCGCGGAAGAGGGGGCGGATTCCCTGCATCAGGAAGCCCATCAGAGTGTAGAGAATGATGGAATAGCCGAATTTCAGGGAGTCCGGGGAACTATGATAAACCAACGGATCACCCTCGATGATGATGAAGATCTGCTGGGCGTCCCAAAGGAATCCTCCGAGGAAGGCAAGAAAGAGCATAATGCCGGTCGACACTGTGACCGATCCGCATAGGAGAATGAGCGGGAGAAGAAGAATTCGGGCGTCATACCACGATGAAATCGGCGGAATAAAGAGTTGGATGAGACAGCTCAGGAGGAGAAGCCCGGTCAGACTGATGGAGTAGGGGAGCATCTCTTCGTCTTAATCACCGGGTGAATCGGTAATGACGAAGACGTGGTTCAATTTGGTAAAGTCCACAGCAGGGCTGATTTCGGCTTCGCCGTAGACGGGGCCAATTTCAAAGTCTTCGATCGTTCCGATAGGAATTTTTGCGGGGAAGAGCCTTCCCCGCCCGTCGGTATAAACCGTCATCCCCTTGCGGAGAATGGCGGTCTTTGAGAGGTAGCGCAGCCGCAAGCGGGGCGACTCGCCGTAAGTGGTTTGGCGGCCGACCACGAGACCCACCTCGTTCGTACCCTCGATCCGGGCCGATACCTGAGAGACTTCGTCCGTGATCAGGAGAATCGAGGAAACCTCTTGGCCCGAAAGCTGGAGGCGACCGACCAGCCCGCCATTTGGAGCAAGAACGCACAGCGGGGCCTTTGGCTCAGCCTCAAACCCGTCGTCCGTTCCGCGGTCGATTTCGATGGTTTTGCCCCACATCTGGGGCTGTTTGCGAACCACCCGGGCAGCCACCACGTCGAATCGGGTTCGCTTTTTGAAGTCGAGAGCGCTGCGCAGTTCGTTGTTTTCGGCCTCCAGTTCCCGAACGCGGGCGGCAATGAGATTGAACCGGTCCCGTTCGCTGATGGCCATTTCGAGACGCTTCTCGAGATCCTCCGAGTTCTCGACCTCTTCGAGAAATTCGTTGGCAAATGCCTCGGTCTGCCCCCCTTTTGAAATCAGAGGGGAAATCGAGGAATAGTAGAGTTGTTGGATTTTACGCACCGACTTTTCGCTCAGGGTAAAAACCCAGACGAGGCCCACCACGAAGAGCAGGAAAGCAAAAAAGTTGAGCGGTTTCATGTCCGGAAGGGAAAGAAACGGCGGTTTCTATTTTTCGGAGTTTGTGACCCGCTTGAGGAAGGCGATTTCCTCGAGCACCTTGCCGGTGCCTTCGGCGACCGCACTGAGCGGATCCTCTGCCACGTGCACCGGCAGGCCGGTCTCCTCGCGAAGGCGCTTGTCGAGCCCCCGCAAAAGCGCTCCGCCACCGGCGAGAACCAGTCCACGGTCGACCAAATCAGCCGCCAGTTCCGGCGGACAGCGCTCGAGAGTAGTACGAACCGCACCTACGATCGTAGTGAGCGGGTCCGCCATGGCATCGCGCACTTCTTGAGAGCTGATGGTGATTGTTTTGGGCAGGCCCGACACCAGATCGCGACCTTTGACCTCCATCGAGGTCTCCTTGGGGAGATTGTTGGCCGATCCGATCCGGATCTTGATGTCCTCGGCGGTGCGTTCTCCGATCATCAAGTTGTAGCCCCGCTTCATGTAGGAAATGATGGCCTCGTCGAGGTCATCGCCCGCGGTACGGACACTACGGGCGTAAACGATCCCCGAAAGGGAAATCAGGGCCACTTCGGTCGTGCCACCGCCGATATCGACGATCATGTTACCGGAAGCGTCCTGAACCGGGAGACCGACCCCGATCGCCGCCGCCATGGGCTCTTCGATCAGGTAAACTTCGCGGGCTCCGGCCTGTTCGGCCGATTCTTTTACTGCGCGTCGTTCAACTTCGGTGATGCCCGAGGGAATTGCGATGACCACACGAGGGTGGCTCTGGCGCTTGCCGCTCACTTTTTTGATGAAATGGCGGAGCATGGCCTCGGTGACCTCGAAATCGGCGATCACCCCGTCCTTGAGAGGGCGGATAGCCACGATATTGCCGGGAGTCCGGCCGAGCATGCGCTTGGCGTCGTCCCCGACGGCGAGAACTTCATTGGTACCGGCCTTCACGGCCACGACAGATGGTTCACGGAGGACAATTCCGTGATCTTTGACATTAACAAGGGTGTTGGCGGTGCCGAGATCGATTCCGATATCGTTCGACAAAAGGCCAAATAAACGGGCGAACACTGGGTTTGAGGGATTGTTTTTTTAAAAAAAAGTCCGGAAAAACTCCGGGAAGGAGCCGCCGATTGAAAATCGGTTGGCGAAGATCAAAACGATGAGGATCTCGGGTGGGGAGGTCAAGCCACATCATGCGGCAGTTTTGTCTCTCCAGCAAGCCAACCTGCGCAGCCTCGGCTCTTAGCGATTGGCTGTTAGCGATTTTCCCCATTAAACGGAGCTTGGACTATGGTCCGAGACTCAGTCGACCTGCCGCGTTTCACTCCTTGGCAAACTCCTCTGGCGTTTTCATTCGGATACTCCGATGAGGCCAGGTGATGCCGTGTGAAGTAGGATTTACTCAAAAGGATTGCAGTAGGCGTTTTTGTTGACTGGTTTGGCGATCAAACCAGCCGGTCGATGAAAGTCTCATTGGTGGGAATGCGTCAGACTAATCCTATGAAACAAAC
>JBMYLT010000038.1:0-20052 GCA_049596615.1 Akkermansiaceae bacterium
GATGCGTAGCGATACCCCGCACCTTGGTATGGGCTGAGTCCAGTGCCCGTTTTCCATGATCCTTTAAGATTGGCCTTGGTGTCATCAAGAACGATTCCTTTGAGGGTGATGGGCTTAGCCGAGGATGGCTTTTTGCGGAAACCTCCCGGAGGAGCATCAGGAACGGTGAGGGGGGCGTTGAGTGACTCCCGGTAGGCCCGTCCCGGTGTTTCAACCAATTTGATCAGAAGGGGGAGGTAGTTTAGGTAGACTCCGCGGGGATCAGTGGCCTGGGTGCGAGCAATCCAGGCGGCTTTGCCGACAACCTCGCCCATCATGCCGCAGGTCCGCATCACGCGGGTTGTTCCGAGGGCGCGTCGATCGACCGAGACACAACGTCCGGCCATGAAAAGGTTGGAGATGTTCTTCGAGTAAAAGCAGCGGTAGGGGATGTTGTAGCCGTTCTTGCGATCGACTTTGCGATCGTGGACCGCGATCGAGATGAAGGGGTTGTCTTTGGCGACGCCTTTGGCGTATTGCTTTTTGGGGTAGTGAAGATCAATCGACCAGGTGGTGGGCACGGTGGCATCCGGGAATTCCTTGCGGGAGGAAATGTCATCGCCGGTGAGGACGAGGTCTCCCTCGAGCCGACGCGATTCCCGGTTCCCTCCGATGTAAGCCATCCACATCAGAGCGGTATTAGGCTCGCTCTTTTTGATGTCAGAAAAGGCGCCGAAGTTCGCGCGCAGATTCCAGTCCCGGATTTTTTCGAGCTCATCGATGGGGTGCTTGTCGTATCCGCCTTCCCAGAACCACTCGGCTTTTTTGAATTTTTCGTAAGGACCCCGTGATCCTTTGAGCGACGGATAATCGTCTTTCCCAAGGGGAAGAGCCCAGGGAGTTTCCGGCCATGAAACGGGTTTCCCGGTGTCCTTGGCCGACCACATATTTGACATACCCATGTGGCCTTTCTCGGCCATCATGAATTTGGCGCCGGCCTGAGCCCCGATGGTGCCGTGTCCGGTCGAGTCGCAAAAGAAAGTCCCGGCGATCCGAACGAAACTTCCGGTGGTGGTGTTGACGGCGTCGACCGAATCGATTTTTTTTCCCCTCGTGTTGGTGCGAAAAGCGAAGTGGTTGAGGTAGAGATCGATGTTCTTTTCGTTGCGCACGACCTTTTCCTTTAACTCATCGACAAATTCCCGGATGAGGCCGGGTGAGTCTCGGGAGAAGTCGGAGAATTCGTTTACGATCTCTCCGAGATGGGGGTATTTTCCGAGTTGAGTTCCACCCATTGCCCAGACCTGAACTTCGGACGAGCCGTTCCCTCCCAAGATCGCCCGGTCGTGGATGAGGGCCACTTTCAGGCCCTGACGGGCGCCGGAAATGGCAGCTCCCAGACCGGAATAGCCGCCGCCCACGACGACGAGATCGTATGCTCCGGTGGTCGGGGGAACGGCCGGAAGACCGAGCTTTTCACGCCGAAAATCGAAGAGCTGCTGACCGGTGGCGGGAGGACGTTCGTCGGTATCCTTAGTAAAATAGAGGGCGTCGCACCGACCGTTGAAGCCGGTGAGGTCTCTGAGTGAGAGGGTGGTCTTTGTTGACGTGATTTCGACTTTCCCTCCTGGATGCCAGAACCACTCGGCGCTTTTCGTGCCGAAGGTGGTTTGGGTAGGAGTTCCATTGATGACGACCTGGAAACGACCTGGAGTTCCCGGAGCTTTCCACTGTGCCACCCAGTCCTTTGTCCTGACGTGGAGATGGTAAGTGCCAGTAGAGGGAAAGGTCACCTCGGTCTTGGCGTCCTCGACCGGGATACCCAAACCATGGGCCATCAGGTAAGCCGAGCCCATGTTCAAGATGAACTGAGAATCAACCTTCCAGCCGCCACGATCTTTGAAGGCTTCAGCTTCTACAAAAAGAGAATCCGCCGCCTGCAGGGGGGCGGCCATGAGCAAAGAAAGGGCGAGTCTTTTCATGTGGAGAAGAATACATCATAAATTTTGCTATTTTTGCATACTTTCCCGGGGAGATTTCAGTGACAAAAAGGAGAGGAAGCCAGATAGTCCGTCCGTGAGCTGGGAGCTGTCGAAGTTCGGAAAGAACCTTTGTGAAGGAAGCGGAATCGGGGAGTTGATGGATGATCTGGGCGAGGCCCTTGCCGGGGGAGGCGAGGTCAAGATGCTGGGCGGTGGGCAACCGGCTCATGTTCCTGAAGTGGATGCAATGTGGCGCAAACGGATGGAGGAAATCATGGCGGAGCCGGGACGTTTTGAGAAAACCCTCGGAAACTACGATGTGCCGGCAGGGAACGAGTCTTTTCGCGAAGCGCTTGCCGTGCTGTTTCAGAAGGAATTCGGATGGGAAGTTACTGTGGAGAATTTTGCGGTCACGATGGGAGGCCAGACGGCTTTTTTCTTTCTGTTCAACGCATTGGCAGGTCGGTTTGAGGATGGAAGTCGCAAAAAGGTGATGCTACCTCTATTGCCTGAATACATCGGCTATGCCAACCAGTCGGTCGGGAGTGATTTCTTTGAAGCAATCCCGGCGAGGATTGAGAAAACCGGTGAGCACGAGTTCAAGTATCGGGTCGATTTTGATGCCATCGATCCAGGCGATGATATTGCGGCGATCTGCGTGTCCCGCCCCACAAATCCTTCAGGGAATGTCCTGACTGATGGTGAAATCGAAAAACTGAGAGTGATTGCCCGGAATAACGGTATCCCTCTGATTGTCGACAATGCATACGGGGCTCCGTTTCCCAATGTTATTTTCTCCGAAGTCACCCCGGTTTGGGACGATGGCATGATTCTCACTTTGAGTTTGTCCAAGATCGGACTTCCTGGAACACGAACTGGGATCGTGGTGGCTTCGAAAGAGGTCTGCCGACAGGTTTCGTCAATGACGTCGATTGTTGGCCTCGCCAATGCCAATCTGGGACAGGAAATTTTGCGTCCCTTGGTGGAAAGCGGGGAGATTCTCAAGCTGAGCAAAGGAGTGGTGCGGCCCTTCTATGAAAAGCGTTCGCAACAGGCCCGTGAGCTTTTCTCACGAGAGTTGAATGACTCGGTGCCCTATTTCATTCATCGTAGCGAAGGAGCTTTGTTTCTTTGGTTGTGGTTTGAGGACCTCCCGATTTCGGCCAAGGAGCTTTATCAGCGGTTGAAAGGGCGTGGCGTTCTCGTCGTGCCGAGCGAGTATTTCTTTTTCGGACTGCCGGAAGATATCGATTGGAAGCACACGCGTGAATGTTTGCGTGTGAGTTACACCATGGACGAAGAGACGGTGGAGACCGGGATTAAGATCATCGCAGATGAGGTGAACAAGCTTTACGGCTCGTCAGTTTAGCCCGCCGTTCTGTTTGAAGGAGTTTCTGAAAAATCAAGAAACGGAAAAAAGTAAGGCGGAGTTCGCTCGACTCGCCGAGGCAAACAGGATCGTGTCTGCGAAGAGATGTCAGGAAGGTCTTTGAGAAGAAAACTGGGTTCTCATAAAAAGAGATTATCGACTTTTGGTCGTAAATTTTGATGACCTTATTCACATTTTTAAAGAGAACCGAAGTTGCCGAGGAAAAAGGCGTGACGATCACGGCAGGGGGACTAAAACCGGGAAGGCATGGGGGAATTGGTGACCTATCAGGAAGCAGGAGTGGATACCCGGGCCGCCGCGGCCTTGGTTGACGAAATCAAGGCGGATGTTCGACGGACGCAAAAACAGCGGCAACTCCACAACTCATTTGGCCTCTTTGCGGCGGCGTTTGATCTGAGTTCCTACCAAAATCCGGTCATCGTGACGGGATGCGATGGAGTGGGGACCAAGCTTGAGCTCCTGCTGGAACACGGCATGGAAAAAGAGGCCGGGAAAGATCTGGTCGCGATGAGTGTGAACGACATCATCACTACCGGTGGTGATCCGTTGCTCTTTCTCGATTACATCGGCATTGAAAAACTCCATCCCGAGCGCATCAGGCGCTTGATTTCCGGGATGTGTGATTACCTTGAGGATTGCGGTTGTATTTTGGCTGGGGGAGAGACCGCTGAGATGCCGGGCCTTGTTCCCGAGGACGTCGTGGAGCTTTCCGGGTTTTGCATCGGAGCGGTCGAAAAGGAAAACTTGATTCAACCGGAAACTATCGCGGCAGGAGATGTTCTGGTGGGATATCGGTCGGATGGTTTTCACGCGAATGGCTGGAGCCTGTGTCGTCGCATTCTCGCAGATCACCCAGAGGAATTTAGCGATGATGAAGTCCGGTCCATGCTCGCGCCGACTCGTCTTTATCACGATGTCACCGAGGGCTTCGTTAAGGCGGGTATTCGTCCTAAAGCCTACGCTCATATTACCGGCGGAGGGCTTCCCGAGAACCTTGAACGGCTTTTCCGGGGAATGGGGGCCGATCTTGAGATTCCTCTCTGGGAGAATGAGCCGGTACAGAAACTACTGGCCCACACCGATCCGGAAGATCGTTTCAATGCCTTCAACATGGGAATTGGATGGGTGGCCATTGTGGATCCCGAATTCGCCGGAACCGCTTGTGGAATCGGTCCCGGAGGTATCGTGTTGGGCCAAATGAGAGAAGGTGATGGCGTTACGGTGAAGGTGAAACCCCTTTCCGACCAGTCTCAATGAGTGACCCTCTGAAGCACGAATGCGGAATCGCGGTGGTACGGCTCAAGAAGCCGTTGGCCTACTACCAGGACAAGTACAACACCGCCCTTTGGGGATTCAACAAGCTGTTTCTTCTCATGGAGAAACAACACAACCGCGGGCAGGACGGTGTTGGAATCGGTTGCGCAAAGATTGGAATGCCAGCAGGGCAGCCGTACATTTTTCGTCGCCGCGATGCCAAAAAAGATTCGCTGGCGAAGTTGTTTCGCTCGGAGCTGAAGGACCTCGCCAAAAAGCATCGCAAAGGGTTGATTGATCAAGATGATCCGGATGACTTGCGTAAGCGGTTCGATTTCGCGGGCGATGTTTATATGGGGCATTTGCGCTACGGAACTTCCGGGCAGTTTGACAATGGTTCCTGTCACCCTTACTTGCGCCGAAGCAACTGGCCGACCCGGACCCTAATGGTGATGGGGAATTTCAACATGACCAATGCGGCCGAGTTGAATGAAGGGATGATGAAGCGCGGTCAGCATCCGGTGTTTGGGACAGACACCCAGACAGTTTTGGAGGAGATTGGCTTCCATCTCGATGAAGCTCATACCGACATTTATCGGGAGCTTCGGAGTGAAGGCACCCCCGGTGATCAGACCGCCGAAAAAATTTCCGAGCGACTTAATGTGGCTCAAATCGTTTCAGAGTCTGCCGAAGGCTGGGACGGGGGATACTGCATCTCGGGAGTGGTCGGAAACGGAGATCTTTTCGTGATGCGTGATCCCAAGGGCATCCGTCCTTGTTTCTACTATGAGACCGACGAAATTATCGCGTTCGCCAGCGAGCGGGTGCCTCTCATGACGGTTTTTGAGGCAGAGGAGAGCGAGGTGACCGAGCTCGATCCCGGCACTGTGATGACAATCAAAAATAATGGGACGCAGCGTTCGGAGCGGTTCGCCAAGGAGGTGACCCCCATGCCCTGCTCGTTTGAGCGGATCTATTTTTCCCGGGGAAATGACCCTGAGATCTATCGCGAGCGGAAGGCGATGGGATCGGCCCTAGTCGATCAGATTGTCGATTCAATCGACTCAGATTTCCAAAACTCCGTTTTCTCTTTCGTCCCCAACACTGCAGAGACGGCCTACTATGGTCTTATGGATGGCCTGCGGTATTATCGCCGGGAGCAGGTGCGTGACGATATGTTGAGTGCGATGCAGGCCGGTGAACTGGACGAAGGGAAACTCGACGAGCTCATCATGCGCAATTGGCCCGTCGGAGAGAAGATCGCTCACAAAGATATCAAATTGCGGACCTTCATTTCTCAGGAAAGCGGGCGAAACCAATTGGTCTCCCACGTTTACGACATCACCTATGGGGTCGTTCCGGAAGGGGGGAATCTGGTGGTGCTCGATGATTCCATCGTGCGGGGAACGACCTTGAAGCAATCAATTTTGAAGATCCTCGCCCGCACCAAACCGGGCAAGATCGTCATATGTTCGACGGCGCCCCAGATCCGCTATCCCGACTGCTATGGCATCGACATGTCGGAACTTGGCAAGTTCATCGCCTTCCAGGCCACCATCAATCTGATTCGCCGTGCCGGAAACCGGTCTCTCCTCGATGAGATCTACCAGGACTGTCAGGCGGAAATGGCGAAGGCACCGGAGCAGCGTCGCAACGCGGTGCAGAAGCTCTATGCTGGATTCACTGACGAAGAGATTTCGAAAGAGATCGCTCAGATCGTTTACCCGGAGGACATCGACTGGCACGGCGAAGTCGAAGTGATTTACCAGACAGTAGAGAATCTTCACAAGTCGATCAATGCCCAAGCATCAGGGGACTGGTATTTCACTGGAAACTATCCGACGCCAGGTGGAGTTACGGTGGCGAACCAAGCCTTTATGCACTGGTGTGAAGGGCGAAGCGGACGGAGCTACGATCTCGCGCTTTAGGCTTCCAGCCTCTCCAGCCAAGTGGCTTTCACCACGAGAGCGGTGGCGAAAGCCGCCATCCCTTCACGACGTCCAACAAAGCCCATTGTCTCGTTGGTGGTAGCCTTGATGCCCACCTTGGCTGGTGAGATTCCCAAGGCTTTCGCGATGTTCACCTTCATCGCTGGAGCGTGTGGAAGGACCTTAGGAGCTTCCGCAACCAGCGACGAATCGACATTCATCAGGCGGTAGTGATTTTCTGCGCAGAGCTGGGCGCATTTTTCGAGAATCAGGAGAGAAGAGATGTCCTTGCAGGAAGCTTCACCCGGCGGGAAGTAGTAGCCGATATCAGGAAGGCCCAGCGCGCCCAGTATGGCGTCGGCAATGGCATGGCTCAGGACGTCGGCGTCCGAGTGTCCGTCGAGTCCATGGGTGTGGGGGATGTTTACTCCGCCAAGGACTAACGGGCGGCCTTCGGCGAATTGGTGGACGTCGTATCCGATTCCTGAGCGGATCATAGGATTTCTTCGATAGGGATTTTTCCGTTAGTGGCTACGATGGAGTAAACATCGGGATTTTCCTCGTTTGGCACAAGGTCGACCTTGCCTCCGGTCGATTCGATCATGAGCTGTCCCGCCGCGATGTCCCACAGTGAGATCCGGGACTCGATGTAGGCATCGAGACGGCCCGCCGCGATGTAGGCCATGCCCAATGCCGCCGATCCCATCATACGCATTTTGCGGGCCTTAAGCGATCCTTTCTTGAATCGGGTCAATCCGGTTTTTAGCGCTTCCTCGTCTTTGCCGCACCCCACGAAGAGAATGGCCTCCTCGAGTTTGTCACGATTGCTCACACTGATCTCCTCGCCA
This sequence comes from Akkermansiaceae bacterium, assembly GCA_049596615.1. GTDB lineage: Bacteria > Verrucomicrobiota > Verrucomicrobiia > Verrucomicrobiales > Akkermansiaceae > SW10. The sequence continues at coordinate 7,382 of JBMYLT010000038.1, forward strand.
TTGAGCTTGGGTGGGCTTCCTTTCTCCACCGTCCAGAGCTCGTTCACCATGGGATCGTAAATAACTCCGAGCACGAGTTCTTCATCGACCCGTTTGGCAATCGAAATGCAGAAGTGGGGGATGCTGTAGAAAAAATTTACCGTGCCATCGATGGGGTCAACGATCCACTGGTGGAGCGAGCTTTGGTCCCCAGCAACACCTTCTTCTCCGTAGATAGCATGCCCGGGGAACTCTTTAAGAATGATGCCGGTGATGAGGTCCTGCGACTCCTTATCGAGGGCGAGTTTCAGGTCGTGATGAAGAGCCTCATCGACATCCTTGGGGCGGTGAAAATTAGCGCGCAATAGCTTGCCGGCCTCTTGGGCGGCATGAACGGCGGTTTCAAGTTCGGTCACGGGCGGATTGTGAACCAATGTCTGCGAGATGCGAAACTTTTGTGGGATTTCCAGAGTTTGTCTGGACGAAGGGTTTTGAGGGCGATCCGAGAGTCCGGTTGATCAATCTGTCGACGCACTTTGTTTGTATTCTACCGACATGGGATTGATGAAAACCGGTTCAGGTTTGGTTATCATCAATTGTGATTTTTCCTTCAGCGGCTTCGGCGTGAAGATGACTTTTCCGAATGAGCTACTCCTCGGAAGATCGGTCTAGTAGTCCGATGAGGGTCTCGGGAGCTTCTTAAGGGGTTTCACTCATTGGGCGATTGAAGATCTTCAACGACTTCGATGATTTGGAAGGCGAGATTCTCCTTTTTGTCCCGCTCGAGAGGCTTGGTGCGGTCGGGGAAAACGAGCGTGACTTCGTTTTCAGCCGAATCGAAACCAATTTCCTTTTGCGAGACGTCATTGGCGATTACGAGATCACATCTTTTACGAAGGCACTTATCACGGGCATTGTCTTCGACGTCTTCGGTTTCGGCCGCGAATCCAACCAGCGTCCCGGTGAAGTCCATTTTGTCCCGAGCTGAACCGAGGATGTCTTTGGTGCGAGTTAAGTTAAGCGCGAGTTCCTCGCCCGACTTTTTTATCTTCTGTTCGGAATAAAGAGCGGTGTAATCGGCCACGGCGGCCGCGAAGATCGCGGTGTCATAGCGGGTGATCAGAGACTCGACGGCTTTATACATGTCTTCGGCACTTTCCACCGGGACGAAGTCGATCCCATCAGGGATGTCGAGCTTGGTCGGACCCGATATCAAGAGGACGGAGTGCCCTCGTTTCGCGGCAGCAGCGGCGAGAGCATATCCCATTTTCCCTGAAGATCGATTGGTAAGGTAGCGGACCGGGTCGATCGGTTCGATGGTGGGACCGGCGGTGATCAGGACTCTCATGTGGGGTTAGAACACACCAACTGGGTAAAAATTCCAAATGATTCGACTCAGAACAGGATTTCCGTCCCGAAATTTGATTGCCAAGGGTGAGGGTCGGTGATTTCTTTCCGCCGTCGCGCGCGTGGCGGAATTGGTAGACGCGCATGATTCAGGTTCATGTGGGGGCAACCCCGTGGAGGTTCGATTCCTCTCGCGCGCACCACTTTCCCATCCTATCGTGGAGTTTCGTTGTGATTGGTTTGTCCGATGGGTCGCTTGATTGGGAGTTGATTTTGGCTTCAGAGTCGCCGCGTCGGCGCGAATTGCTGACCCGGGCCGGGTTGTCTTTTCAGACTGTTTCTCCCAAGGTGGAAGAGCTTACAGGGGGAGATCTCACCCCGCGCGATCTGGCTCTGGCGAATGCCCGGTTGAAATGCATGGCGGTTTCGATGGAGCACCCAGAGGCAATGGTGATCGGGGCTGATACGGTGGTGGCTCTGGGAGGCCGGGTTTATGGCAAGCCCGTCGATTTGGTGGAAGCGGCCCAAAATCTCCGTGCCTTGCGGGGGCGGGTTCACGAAGTCATGACCGGAGTGGTTTTGGCGCATGGAAATCACATTTCGGAATTTGTCAGCTGCTCCTACGTCAAGTTCCGCGATTTTTCGGACGAGGTCATTTCACAGTATCTCGAAAAGGTTTCGGTTCTGGACAAAGCTGGGGGCTATGCCATTCAGGATCACGGCGAAATGATTGTTGAACGACACGAGGGGGACTTTGATAACATCGTGGGCTTGCCGGTTGGCTTAGTTCTCGACCAATTGGATCGGATGGGTTTTCCTGTGCCTTCTAAGGACTGATGAGCGAGATGCCGCCAAGATATCCTCTGATTCTCAACCCCAGGGCCAAGAGCGAAAAGGGGCGCCGGGCGCTCAAGTTCATCATGGCGAATGCCACCCGCTTTGCGATCTACGCTACCCGGAGTCGTGAGGAGGCCATCGAATTGTCGCGACGATTCGCGGATGAGGGTGAGGAGCTAGTGATTGCGGCCGGCGGAGACGGAACTTTGAACGCGGTGGTCGAGGGCTTATCGGGTTCCAAGACCGCCCTCGGGGTGTTTCCGACGGGGACCATGAATGTTTTCGCCCGAGAAATGGGCATTCCTTATGACTGTCTTGAAAATGCCATTGAAGTGATCGACAATGGACACAGTGAGGAGGTGGATCTCTTCGCTATGAACGGAGCTCCTTTCGTGCAAATGGCTGGCGTGGGATTTGATGCCCAGGTCATTGAGGAAACGACCTGGGAAAGCAAAAAACGTTTCGGGCCACTGGCTTACTTATTTGCTGCGACCAGGGTTCTCCGGGCCACGCCCCCGATCCTCAAGGTAAAATGCCACGATGGTCGCGAGTTGGAAGGGGTGGCTTTGTTGGTCGGTAATGGATCGCTTTACGGGGGGCAGTTCTCGCTCTTCAAAAACGCCAGCAATCGAGATGAATTGTTGGACGTGATTGTCTTCAAGGAGGCCGGATATCAGTTTGTAAAAGACTCCCTGGCTGGGCTGATGAAGGGAGGAATCGATCCCGACTCCCCAGGTGATTCGGTGGAATATGTTCAGGCGGAGGCTCTCACCGTGACCTCCAACGAGGAAGTGCCGGTCGAAGTCGATGGTGAACTCTGGGGGCGGTCCCGGGAGATGACTTTTTCTTCGACCGGGAAAACGCTCCGCGTTCTCGCCCCGAAGGACCCGAAGGTGAAATTGAGATATGCCTTGTTGAAGATTCTCACACCGTGGCAAGACTAAGGGCGGCGGCTTGATCCGCGTTCCTTTCAACGAGTCATGGCCCGGTGCCCCGTCATCATCACTCCTGCCTTCATTCGCCGGCACAACTTTCGTTGCCTTGGTCGGGTGGCTCTGGCTTCTTGCGGGGCTGCTGCGGTCTTTTTGGTGGTCTTTGTTTTTGGCTGGCTTCTTGCCAGCGTCGTCACCGGGAATCGAAATCTTGATTTACCGGCTTTAATCTTTGCGACGATCTTTGCATCCGCGGTGTTTGGGTTTGGGCACCGCTATCTTGCCAAGAATGGTCCGCAGGACTGGGAGAAGATCGCCCGCAAGCCGGATCGCAAGCCGGGGATGAGGTTGGGGCGCATGAGTAACCAGGATTATGGGCAGATTGGGCAGGGTTTTTTTGGATTGCTTTTGGCTGGTCCGGAATGGATTGGGAAGATCTTTGATGCTTGGAAGGCGATGATGCCGGCTAATGAGGAGTTTGCCAATCGCATGGAGTCGTTGCGCCTACACTTTGCCGCCCGGGATGCCTGGGCTCCGATGCGCGATTTTAAGACCCACGAGGCTAATATCTATTTGCTGACCCGGCTCAACATAGTCGCAGTCCGCGAGATGCAGGGGGAATGGTATTTCCACGTGACTTTGGAAGGTATGGTGAAGCGGGAGAATCATTAGGACTTGGAGGCTTGAGAGACCTCAAAGAAGGATCACTGAAAAGTCGCTAAAGGAAGCGCTTCCTCCGGTGCGTCCGCTGCGATCCAGGCTGATTTGGCTGAGCGGACCGATTTGCTTTGCAGTGGCCTCGACGTTTTTTGTGAAGGTGACCGGCTTTTTCCCTCCCGATTGAACGGTCGCCGTCAACGAGACTTTCCCGTTGTCGAGGCGGCGGACCTCAATTGTCATATGCTCAAGCGGGTCACCATCCGGGTTGAATCCCATGTCCGTGGTCATCGAAGAAAGGGGGGTATTTTGATCCACGGTTTCGAAACGAAACCCACCTCCGCGGTATCCCGGGTGGAAAAGCACCCGCACATTTCCAATCGAAATGCCGAGGTGCCAGGCTCCAGCAGATTTGGGTTCTCCTCCGAGGCGAGCGGAGACTTTGAAATGACTTCCAAACTGATTCCTTCCGGGCCAAGCCTTGGATGAAAGGACGAATCGTTGGTCCCCATCACCAAACTTGGTTCCGAAGAAGGTGAGTTGGCCATTTTCAATCTGGCCGCTGCGATCAACCGAATTTTTGAATTCGAAGAGGTGGTAGGACTTCTCCAGTTTGTCTGAAGGGTCGCCAAACCATTCGTAGAACCGACCGCCGGTGTCTTTGCGCCTTTCGGTGCCTTCATCGAGGAGTGACCGGATGGCAAAGTCCTTAGCGTTTTCGCGGTCTTTTCGGTCGTTCAGGCCAAGTTTGAGAAGAATGCTGTGGACTCGTTGCCTCACTTCGGGCTGAGGATAGTTGGGATGGGTTTGGAGCCATTGATAAACAGGCTCGCCCCCGGCGAGGAGTTTCTTTTGGGCGGCTTCGCGTTCCTCGAAGCTCTCCGATCCCAACTTTTCGAGAGTCGTCAACAGTTGTTCCGTTGGGGCTTTTGTGGGCTTCAAAGCTTGCCTGAGTGCTTCAGGGGTCAGCTCCAAACCTTCCTCTTTGAGCAAAGCTTCCCGCCAGTCCCATGAAGTCGGCTCTGCTCCGACAACGCGGGTAAGAAGAATAAGGATGAGAGACAACTGCTGCACGGATGGAGGGCACGATGTCGCTTTGGATACTGGTGTCAACTCGCTTTGATTCTCCTCTTCACAGATTTTCCTGTGGACTGGTCAAGAGGGGGGATATTGGTAGCTTCGTCGCGATGAAAATAAAGTGGAAATGGTATCTGGCGATGATGGCTGTCTTCGGTCAAGTGATGGGGGGTGAGATCGATCCAAGCCAGAAGCCTTGGCTGGCCAAATATCAGAAGCAGGAAAATGCACCCAAAGCGGATGAGATGTTGCTCAATACTGAAGCGGAGCCCAATTTAAAGACCGGCTTTGTTTCGCTTCTCAACGGGAAGGATCTTTCGAACTGGGAGCTCCATGGTGGAGAGCAGATGTTCGAGTTCCGTGATGATATGATCATTGGAACTTGTGTACCGGGGAAAAACAGCGGCTACCTTTCAACCAAAAAGCGTGACTTTACGGACTTTGTATTCACCTGCGAGATGAAGTGGGAAGAGGACATCAATTCCGGAGTCATGTTCCGGGCCCAGTTGGATGAGAAGGGGAAGGTTTTCGGCCCCCAGGCTGAGATGGAGGGAATCACCAACAAGCGTGGTTGGTCCGGAGGCGTCTATGGTCAGAGTTGTGGCGGGTATTGGTATCCGCTTTGGCTCAAGGAGCATGCCAAAGTACGAGGTTCGCTGAACAAAAAGGGGTGGAACCGGGTGACCGTGATGGCCAAAGGCAAGACGGTCAAAACCTGGCTCAATGGGGTTCCGGCTGCCCATTGGGTGGGTGATGGAACCTACGCCAAGGGATACTTTGGTCTTCAGGTTCACAAGGCCAAGAGCGGGAAGGTGCTTTGGCGGGATCTCAGGGTGAAGGAACTCGGAGATGAGACAGCACGAATCAAAGAGCTTAACCAATATTGGGCCGAAGTTTCACGAACCGTCGGGGAAGGAGATTTTGCAGGATACGCGGCCACCATTCACGAGGATGGGGTGCTGGTGATGGCAGCTAGGAAAGCCAGCCAGCCACTGTCAGCCGCCCTGAAACGTTGGAAAACTGAGTTCGATCAAACCAAGCGAGGATCGATGAAGGCCGGCGTTGATTTCCGCTTCAGCCAACGCTGGGGCGACGCGACAACCGCTCACGAAGTCGGGATGTTTCGCTATACCCAAAAGGTCGACGATCAGGAGGAGAAGGTGGAATACATCCACCTTCGGGCCCTGCTGGTAAAAAAAGGAGGGAAGTGGCTCACCGTGATGGAAAATCAGTCAAGCCGTGGCACCAAAGAGGAGTGGGACAAGTTGAAGTAGCGCAAGCCCTCAAGGCAGTCGCTGATCATCCTTAAGGAGAATCTTTCTGAGTTTTTTATAGGGCACTTTTTGAACCGGCAGGTCGTCATCGATCGCCAGGCAGGCGGCGGTGGCCGAGCTTTGGCCGAGAATCATGAAGACCGGTTCCATGCGAATGGAACCAAAGGCGATGTGTGATGAGGAGAGAGCCCAAGGCACGAGAAGGTTGTCGCATTCATCGATCGGAGGCACGAGAGCGCGGTAGGAAATCCCATAGGCCTTACCGCCGAGATAGCTTTGAATGTCGCCCTCGTTCTTGACCATGCCCTTGTAAACAAATCGTTGCGTGTTGTGGGAATCGAGGGTGTAGGCACCCATCCCAACCGGCTCGGGAACCGGGATTTTGTTTTTGCAATGGAGTTCGGTCATGACGAAGTCCGACTTCATTCGCCGGGCCTCCCGAACGTAGAGGTTGTAGGGCCAGTTTCCGTTGTCTGTGAATTCATCTTTTGCCAACCCCCATCGGGAGGTGTCCTGACGGATCGTTTCCGGAACCCTCGGGTGGTTTTGCAGGGTCCAAAGCATTCCCAGTTGGTAGTCGCGATGCTTGGCGGCGAGGGCCTCCCGTTCCTTGTGATCAAGAGTGGCCCAGTTCCAATCTTCACCGTAGTTGCCACCGATCCAGTCGCAGGAAATACCACCGGTGTTGTTGCCATCAGTCTTTCGATTGGGAACCAGAGTAGTTTTGAAAAAGCTTTCCTTCTTACCCGCTTCAATGGCGCGGAACAGGATTTCGAAATCGGCCGGATCGTAGTTTTTTGGTTTGGGAATGGGCAGACGATTGCCAGGGACATCAGTCAAGACCATGCGATAGCAGTAGGCTTGCAGGCGATGGTCGCCGTCTCCCTTTGCTCCTCCGGCATCGGGATTCACCCCGGAAAGGAGACCGCTCTTTGGATCGCCTTTCACGATGTAGGGGTCGATGCCGTTACGAAGTTGATTTTTCCGACTGGGTCCGGTGTTTCCGTTGCCGCTTTCGCCGTAGGTGGCATTGGACTCACGGCCGGTCACGAAAGAGACTTCTGTCTTTGCAAGAAGGTCGCCTTCATAGGAAGCATCGATAAAGACCCGAGCTTGAATGAGACGCCCGTCCTCGAGTCGAAGGGCGGTGATCCGGTTGCCTTTCTTGACCGTGCCTTTCTTGAGGTCAATGCGTCCCTTGATGATTCGGACTCCGGCTTCGCGGGCCATTTCATCGAAGACTTTTTCAGCAACTTTTGGTTCGAACGTTGAAGCTAACTCGGTCTTGGGGTTGAGCGCGGGCACACCCTGGCCTTTGTTGGGAAAGGTCGCCCGTGATTCTTGGGTCCAGGCCTCGTTTTTTTGGTAGTGTTGGTAGAGGCGATGGTAGAATTCTTTCGAGATTCCTCCGATGATGGCATCGTTTCCAATGTCCGACCATCCCAGCCCGGAGCTGGTGAGGCCGCCTAGGTGACCGTATTGCGAAACTAGGATGACCGACTTACCCATGCGGGCTACCTGAACGGCCGAAACGACGCCTCCGGAGGCATCCCCGTAGACCACGACATCGGCTTGGAAAGGGGCCTGCGCTTTGGCGGACCAAATGGAGAGGGCGAAGGAAAGGAAGAGTCGCTTGGTCATTTAGAGAAGGAGATCTTTGATCACGTGACCATGAATGTCGGTAAGGCGGAAATCCCGCCCCTGGTACCGGTAGGTGAGCTTACGATGATCGATGCCGAGGAGGTGGAGAATGGTGGCATTGAGATCGTGGATATGAACGCTACCCGGGGTCCAGTGGTCTTTGGTCGGCTGGGGAAAAATGGGGGTGCCGTCAGTTTCCACTATATTGTAGCCGTAGTCGTCTGTGCGCCCGTAGGTGATGCCAGGTTTGACGCCACCTCCCGCCATCCAGGTGGTGAAACAACGTGGGTGATGGTCCCGCCCGTAGTTTTGCGGGGTGAGCCTGCCTTGGCAGTATGCGGTGCGTCCGAATTCTCCGCCCCAGACGACGAGGGTATCATCGAGCATGCCTCGGTCCTTAAGATCGGTGATGAGGGCCGCACAGGCCTGGTCGATGTCCTTGCACTGTGATTCGTGTTCCTTGGGCAGGTTTCCGTGGGCATCCCAACCGCGATGGAAGATCTGGATGTTCCGGACTCCTCGCTCGGCTAGGCGTCGCGCGTTGAGACAACAGGCGGCAAATGTTCCGGCTTTGCGAGCATCTTCCCCGTAGAGTTTGAAGGTTGCGTCCTTTTCATCGGAGAGATTCATCAAATCGGGAACCGAAGTTTGCATGCGGTAGGCCATCTCATGTTGCTTGATGCGGGCGAGAATCTCGGGATCGCCAAATTCCTGATGCTGGGCTTGATTGAGCGCGGCAAGAGCATCGAGCTGGGCGCGACGGTCGGTGCGGGATACGCCCTTCGGATTGTTCAGGTAAAGAACGGGATCGCCCTGGCTGCGCAAAAGAACGCCTTGATGTTCCGAGGGAAGAAAGCCGGGTCCCCAAAGGCGGCTGAACAGGCTTTGTTCGCCGAAGTTGGTTTTGGCGTGCATCACAACATAGCCAGGAAGGTCGTCGTTCATTCGCCCGAGACCGTAACTCAGCCAGGACCCTAGGCTGGGTCGTCCGGGAATCTGGGAGCCGGTTTGAATGTAGGTGACCGCTGGGTCGTGGTTGATGGCTTCGGTGAAGGTGCTGTGAACGACACATAATTCCTTGGCGACCTTGGCGGTATAAGGGAGAAGTTCGCTCACCCAGACGCCCTCCGCGTTGTTCTCGTGCTTCGTGAATTCGTATTTCGAAGGACAGACCGGAAGGGTCTTCTGGCGGGAGGTCATCCCGGTGATGCGCTGGCCGTTTCGGACTTCCTTGGGAAGATCCTTTCCGGCCATGTCTTTCATCTTGGGCTTGTAGTCCCACATGTCATGATGACTTGGGCCACCACTCATAAAGAGGTAAATGACGCGCTTGGCTTTGGCTGGATGATGAAGACCTTCGGGTGAAGCCGGAGTTTGGGCAAGGAGGTCCGACCCAAGGAGTTGTGCCATTGTGGCGGTTCCCAGACCAAGTGCGCCGCGTCCAAAGAGCTGGCGGCGGGTGAGATTAAGTTCGTTTTCGCGAAGAGGATTCATTCGTTGCGAGGGGTCGGGATTAGTAGAGAGAAAGGGCGATGTCACTGGCGAGGACGATGGTGACGACTTGGGTCCAGGCGGCGAGATTAGAGGCAGATAGTGTGCTATCGATCGGAGAATCACCTGTGGTGAGGAGGTCTTTGGCATCTTCGGGAGTTTTGAGGTAACGAGTCTTCATCGCTTTCAGGAGACCGAGGCAGGCTTGCTTCTCTTTGTCGCTCGCAGGACGGCAGGCCAGCAGCTGGTAGAGGGTGTCAAGGCGCTTGGAGTCATCAGGCACGGCCTTTATCAAACGTTCGGCCAGTTTGCGCGAGACCTCGACACGCTGGGTTTCGTTGAGGAGAGCCAGGGATTGCAAGGCGGTGCTGGTGCGGGATCGTTTGACACAGCTTGATTCGCGGTTAGGGGCATCAAAGAGGGTCATCATCGGGTGCGGGCTGGTGCGCTTCCAGTAAACGTAGAGGCTACGACGATAGAGTTTTGCGCCTTTGTCTTGAACGTAGTTCTTGGTGTTGCTTGCAGGGTGCATCAGGGCCTTCCAGAGGCCAGGCGGTTGGTAGGGCTTCACCCCTTCACCTCCCATGGTGGGGTCGAGGAGGTCACTGGACCACAATCCGATGTCACGGATGACTTCAGCATCGAGACGGAAGCTGGGCCCGCGGGCGTAGAGGCGGTTTTCCGGATCATCGATGCTGGCACGACGCCGAGAGCTTTGAAGGAAGGTCCGGCTGGTGACCATGAGCCGGAGCATTTTCTTGAGATCCCAGTTTTGTTCCTGAAGTTCCACGGCGAGCCAATCTAGGAGTTCGGGGTGAGTAGGTTGTTCTCCCTGGAGGCCAAAATCCTCTGGAGTACGAACCAAGCCGTACCCGTAGATTCGCTGCCACATTCGATTGACGAGAACCCGGGCTACCAGCGGGTGGTTGGATGAGGTGAGCCACTTGGCAAGACCAAGTCGATTACGAGGCGTGTTTTCTGGAAACGTGCCCATCGCCGACGGAATGTCCGGCTGAAGAGGATCTCCGGTGGGACTGTGGTATTCCCCACGGTGAAGAATGCGGGTCTCTCGCGGTTTCGGGAGTTCTTTGGCGACAAGAGTGCTTGTGCTGAAATTCTTGGTCGGATCAGGATTCTTGGCGGGATTTTTTTCATGAGCCCGGAGCATGTCCCACTCCGCTGGATTGGCCGGGGCTTTCATCGCCGGGCCATAGTCGTATTTGTTGCCATCAAGGGGGTTGTCGGCGGTACTGTTGAAAAAAGCCAGAAGGCTGAAGTATTCCTGATGGGTGATGGGATCGTATTTGTGGGTGTGGCAGCGGGCGCAGGTGAGAGTCATTCCCAAAAGGACAGTGCCGAGGTTTTCCGTGCGGTCGAAGTTGTTCTTGGCCTGAAACTCGGCGGGGATAGCGCCGCCTTCCGATGTTGAAGGATTCATGCGGACGAAGCCGGTAGCGATTTGCTGCGAGAGGGTGGGGTTGGGCAGAAGGTCACCAGCGAGCTGCCACGTGATGAAGTCATCGAGCGGAAGGTTGTCGTTGAAGGCTCGGACCACCCAGTCTCGATATGGGAAGATTCCGCGTTTGTTATCGAGGTGAAGGCCGTGGGTGTCTCCGTAGCGGATTGCATCGAGCCAGTATCGGGCTTGGTGTTCGCCGAAAGCCGGAGAAGCAATGAGTCGGTCAATGAACCTGTCGTAGGCTTCAGGTGATTGGTCGGAGAGGAATTGCTTCAAAACTTCCGGTTCGGGAGGAAGTCCGGTGAGCACGAGGGCGACGCGACGAGCAAGAGTGGGTCGGTCTGCGGCGGGTGCGAAATCAAGAGCCGGCTTTTGGTTTTTGAGCTGTTCTCCGATGTAGTGGTCGATGACATTTGTTTTTGGGGCGGCTTTCTCCTTGCGAGGCGGAACAAAGGCCCAGTGCGAAGCGTATTGCCCCCCTGATTTGACCCAGCGAGTCAGGATGTCTTTTTCGGCATCGGTAAGGGCTTCTCCCTCGAAGTCCTCTGGAGGCATGGGGTCGTCCCTATCGTGGATCCGAATTAGAAGCTCGCTGTCCTCAAGGGCTTCGGGATCGATCGCCTTGGTACCCTTGCGGTCTTTGATGGCTGCGGCGTAGCTGTCGAGCCGGAGGTCCTTGGCTTTTTTGGTGTCCGGACCGTGGCAGGCGAAGCATTTGTTGGAAAGGATGGGTAAGACTTCACGGGCGAAATCGGGACCTTTCGGGGCGGCAAAACTAGGGATGATGAGGGCAAATAGGAGAGCGATGCGTTTCAACATGTATCAAGCAGATCTGATATATTCTGATACGGCAAAAAAGTTGGGCAACGATCAAAAGAACCTATTTTGCCCTTGGGTGGGCGGAATCGTAGGCATCCCGGAGTCGCTCTTTCGTGACGTGGGTGTAAATTTGAGTGGTCGAGAGCGAGGAATGACCTAGGAGAGCCTGAACCGAGCGAAGGTCGGCTCCGTGGTCGAGAAGGTGAGTGGCGAAGGAATGCCGGAGTTTGTGGGGGGTGACGTTGAAGGGAATCGAAGAAAGGGCAAGGTATCGCTTGAGAACCGAATTGATGGAGCGGGTCGATAGTCGTCTGCGAAGCTTCGAGAGAAACAAAGGGCCCTCGTAAACGTTGGCGGCGCTGCGGTATCTCTGCATCGCTTTCATGGCATGGGATCCGATGGGAACGATGCGTTCTTTCGAGCCCTTTCCAGTCACCCGGAAAGAGTCATTGATGGTGTCGATATCTTGCACGTTCAGCGAAGCGAGTTCGGCGAGCCGAAGTCCGGTAGAGTAAAAAAGTTCGAGAATGGCGGTATCTCTTTCCCGCATCCAGGAAGTCGCCTGGCCGGAGGGCTCGGTTTTCATCGGAAGCTCAAGAAGTTCTTCGATTTGAGCGAGGGTCAGGACAATGGGAAGAGGTTTATCGGCCTTTGGAAGTTCTACTTCGGCCACCGGACTTTTGGGATAGCCGTGCCGGTGTACTAGGTATTTGAAAAAGGACCGGTAGGCTGCGAAGCGAAGCCGCACGGTGCTGCGGGCGAGCTCGTCTTTTTGCAGCTGAAAAAGGTAAGCGCGAAAATGATCCGGAGTGAGATCCCGCCAACGGGTGAACTTTTCTCCGAGCCACTGCCGGAAGAGTCGCAATGCCAGAGCATAATTCTCAAGAGTTCGGGGCGAAGAGTTTTTCTCAGAACGCAAAAAGGCTAGGAAGGACTCAATTTCCTGATCTTCGCACATAGGGCCTAATACTGTATCTTTGATAGTCAGGACAGTTAAAAGATCTCGTTCGATCATCAAAGTCCTTCGTCCTTGTCAGCGGAGACTGGGGAGTTTAGTCAGGGGGGATAGTGAAGACCGTGTTATGTTTCTCGTCGTCCATGATCACTTTTGGGCTTTCGGGAATTCTGTTTTCGTTGAGCTGTTTTCTGATTGCCTAT
>JBMYLT010000039.1:0-19381 GCA_049596615.1 Akkermansiaceae bacterium
GCCCTGACCGAAGAGATGATCCAAGCGGCAATGATTCCAACAGGTGGCGCCGGTGGTAGTGGCCTGAAAGTGACTGAGATTAGTGTGGACCAGGAGACCAATATAATTTCGCTGACCTTTACTTCGAGGCCGGGACGAAGCTATTCACTCTTCTGGACCTCGGATTTTGAAGACCGGCCTAATTATGAGGAACTTGATGATTCGATCAATGCCGATCCGAATAGCGATCTAACAACACACAACTTTCCGGTGCCCAATACGGGAGACGGGCCGGTTCCGAAGGCATTCTTTTTTATTCAACAGAATTGAGTCGTTCTGCTAGCGACGACCGGTTATGCCAATCGGTCGTTATTATTCAGTAATGGGCAGCACGGTTCGCCGTATCTATCCAAGCTTATTATGATCACCCTCCGAAAATTCCGACCTAATTGGAGGGCCGATTCGTAGGTCAGGAGTTGCCTCTTTTGGGTGATTGGGAGGCCTCGAGTAGGGCGTCGCGCTCGCTCTGTTCTAGAAAGCGCCATTTGCCCTGCTTGAGTGAGCCAAGGGTCAGCTCGCCGACTCGGAGCCTGACGAGTCGCTTGACGCGGTGACCCACGGCTTGAAGCATGTAGCGGATCTGTCGCTTGAGACCGGTATCTAGAACCATCTCGAGGCGACGAGGGGAGATTCGCTTGACCGAGACCGCCCGTGCTTTCCCAACTTCAGTAAATACGCCCTTTTCCAGTTGATCTAGGATGGCGTTTTCGAACGCGTTTTCGGTGGTAACTTGATAGACTTTGTGGACCTGGTGGCTGGGATGGGTCAGGGCCTGGGTCAATTCTCCGTCGTTGCTAAGGATGAGAAGGCCTTCCGAATCGAGATCGAGGCGTCCTACGTGAGCCAGATGATGAAGGCGTGGTGGGATCAGTGCGTAAATGGTGGGGCGGTTGTTCTCGTCCTGCCGGGTGCAAACCAGTCCGGGCGGTTTGTGGAGGACGATGGACTGCACCTCCAGCGGCTCGAGGCGTTTCCCCGCGGCGCGAACGAAATCGCCGGGGAGAATGCGAGACCCGGGGTTCAGGCAAACTTCGCCATTCACACTGACTTCACCTCGTTGCACGAGCGCGTCGCACGCCCTACGCGACCCAACACCGCAGGAGGCGAGGTATTTGTTGAGGCGAATCCCGTCAGGGCTGTTCATGGCATGAAAAAGGCGGAGCCGCAAAAAGGCTCCGCCGATCAAAAAATTGATGGGGAAGAACGAAGACTAGCCTCCAGCCTTGGTTTTTGGCAGGCCGATGGCGCTTTGACCTTCTTTCCATTCGCCACGCTCTTTCATCACTTTGACGCGCTCGAAGCGCTTCATGACTGAACGTTTGCCGGTGGCGCCGCCTTTGCGTTTGAGGGAGTTGTGTTTGGACATCGCTTTGCTTAAAAAAGGGGTGAGGCGGCGGAAGCTAGGGGGGGCGAAAGGCTTTGGCAAGAATGAATTTTAGCGCGAGTTTTGGGAATCTGAGGGGCTTTGGGAAGATCTCGGAAGGAAAATATGGTTCCAGGACGGGATTCCGATGATCTTGAGAGCAAAACGGCAGGCTTCTTCCTCCCGTGGTGTATCGATAGCCGCGTAGACATCAAACGAGGGCTTCTTCTCGCCTGCCGTGCAGATCGATCCCGGCTTTTTGCGAACCAATCCGAGGTTAAGCCCTCCTTCTTTGACGTGATCCACCCAACGATGAAGGATGTGGCCCTTGATTCCCTCAGTCGCGTTCACTTTTTTCATGGCGTAGGCAACTGCGGCTGCCTGAACTTCCAATTGCTCCGGCGAATCGTTGGGGTTGGAAAGGCCTTGTTCGGTCAGGTAGATCTTCCTTAAACGATCGCGATAAAGAAAACGCGTTTGACGAAGGTAAGCCGGGAGGACTTCGAGGTTCTTGTAGGAAATGATGCTGGTCTTGAAGTTGTCTCCGACTTGATCTTCCCAAACGCGTGGATCGCGGAGATTTTGGGGATAAGGGTGGTAAGCGACCCCCCACTCAAAATCACCTTCCGCCTGACCGTGCTTGTTTAGGATTTCGAGAAGATTTCGTGGGGCATACATCGTATCGGCCGGACCGTGAACGTTCTTCTTATTCCAAAAATGAGTGAGTGAGATGTGGACGGTGGCCTTTGGGTTATACTGGCGCACGGCCTGGAAGACCATTCGCATCGATTTCACGTAGGAATCCATCATTGATCTTGGGCCGCATTGGCCACAATTGGTCCAAACCCATGCGGCATCCACTTCGTTGTGAATGATCCAGTAGTGAAGGAAGCCATTCTCCTTACTGGAGAAGTGGCTGGCGAGGAAGTCGATGATCATTCCATAATAAAGGCAGGACTCCGGAGTGGTGAGGTTAGCCATGCTGTAAATCCCGTTCGGAAGATAGTCTGGGTGGAGAAGGAGCGGCTTGAGCTCGGGAGGTGGGTTCCGGCCCACGAGAATGATCGCTCCCATCAGGTAGTTGCGCTCGGCGGCGAAGCGGAGTGACTGGGAAAGGTGATCCACCGCGGCTTTGTTGATGCGAAAGCTCCGCCCAAGGTATTGATGGGTCAAAAAGGGGCGACCGTTGCCAACTCGCACGAGGTTACAGATGTCGATGTTGATGGTTCCGTGTCCGATCCCGAGTTCGTCGAGCTGGTTCATTGCTCCGGGCCGCCAAGTGATTGGGAGCCCTTTTTTTGTTTTGGGTTCGGGAACCGGGATGGCTTTCAGTGCGGCCTCCGATTGATCGGTGCAATAGGAGGCGTGGCTGGCAAGCTGCAGGGCGTTGCCGTTCTTTCGAAAAAGGACCCAGCGGGAGTGTAGTCGATCGGAGGATGTCTTTTGATTGTTCGGGAAGCGTTTGACGACGGTCTGGTTCTCACCTTTGGTAATCGGGGTATACCAAAGGAGGTCATGCTGGGTGCGGATGGACTGGAGGGACTGCCAGGGCTTGATCTCGGCCAGAAGGAGAGGCTCGGAGGCGTCGTGGTCAAGGGTGATGGTCTCACGGTTAGAGACCACTTTTTGAACCCGGTTGAGGAAGTTGGCTTTGAGGTAGGCGTCCCACCAGTTCTCTTTTTTCCGTTGGAATTCGGCTTTTTCCGCTTTGTCACGACGTTCATTGAGTTCAGACGGTGAGAATGGACGAAGCTGCAGCGAGCGTAGCTGGAAAGTAATCCCGGCCCGGCGCCCGAAATCGAGACGAAACTGGCGTTTCCCTTTCCTCCAGTGTTCGCTCTTGCTCAGATCGATGGAAAAGGGCACCCAGCCTTCGCTTGAATTGATTTGTCCGGCGTCAAGGGATTGGCGCTCCGAAGTGGGTGGGAGGAGGAAAATCTGAAAGCTGTCGATGGCCTTCAGCGCAAAAGTCTCGAAAGACAAAACCGGGAGTTTTCTCGGATTAGCTGATTCGGGAAAAGGCTCGGTGTAGAGGAAGGGGTCTTTGCCCGTCGTGGTGATTTGGTAGTGCCCTTCGCTGAGGATCTTGATGTCGAGGTCGTGAGTCCGCTCCGGGGAAAGTCGAAGGGGGAGGGTGGCAAAAGTCGAGGTGGTGAGGAAGAGCTGAATTGCAAAGGAAGCAAGAAAGCCGGTTTTGTTCATGAGGCCGGAAAACGAGTGAGCCTTAGAACCGAAAGTCCGCTCCGAAGTAGAGACGGCGTGCGTTTTTGTCATTTACGAGATCGTCGGAGGAACCTTCGATCATAACCCGTCCTTCCACGAGAAGGGAGGCGCGGTCGACAATCTCGAGGGTTTCTCGTACTTGGTGGTCGGTGATGAGGATAGAGAGTCCATCCTGGTCGCGGAGTTCCCGGATGATCTTGTGAATCTCCTGAACTGCGATGGGGTCAATTCCGACAAAGGGTTCGTCAAGAAGAAGAAGTCTTGGATTGGTGCAGAGGCAGCGTGCCAGGGAGAGCCGGCGCTTCTCTCCTCCAGAAAGGGCGAGGGCGAGTGACTTGCGAACGTGGTTGATGCCAAAGCGTTCCAGGAGGGCATCGGCCTGTTCCCTCCGTTTTTTGCGGGAGAGGTCCTTGCGGGTCTCGAGAACGGCGAGGAGGTTGTCTTCGACACTGAGTTTTCGGAAAATCGATTCTTCCTGGGGTAAGTAGCCCATTCCATATCGGGCCCGCTTGTGCATCGGTTGACGGGTGATTTCTTTCGAGAGAAAGGAAACACGGCCGTGGTCTGGTCGAACCAGTCCGGCGACCATATAGAAGGTGGTGGTTTTGCCTGCCCCGTTGGGACCAAGGAGTCCGACGATTTCTCCGGGATTCACGCGGAGGCGTACCTCATTCACGACCATTCGACCGCCATAGGACTTTTGTAGCCCTTCAACCTCGAGAAGAGGAGTGGTGTCTTTTTTTTGGGTGGCGTTCATGAAGTCGTCTCAGTTGTTTTGGATGAGGACGGTTTCCCAGCCATTGTCGCTTGTGCGGACTTTGATGACGTCTCCTCTGATTTCAGCAACCAGCCAGGAGTTCAAAGAGGTAGAACGAAGGGCGGCCTTGCCTCCCTTTTTCTTCGGATCTCCAAGCATCAGAGCTAGCTTGTCTCCGCGCATTGTGATCGTGGCGTCGATGTCATTTCCTTCCCCCTTGCGGGTCATCTCGTAAAGCGCTCGGTCACCTCCAAAGTAGATCTTCTGGCCCTTTTCGTTGACCCCGTTCACACGGACATCTCCATTGGCGGTGAATTGTTTCAGATCTCCTAATCCACTGAAGCGAGAGAGCGGGTCGCCCTTTTTGTCTTCTTCTTTTGACGGCTTTTCCTGCTCTTCTTCTGCCGGAGGTTTGTCAAAGATGGCTTTGAGGTCCTGTTTGCAGGTCATGATCATGCCTTGTCCGTTGATCTTGATGTTGCCGAGGTACACGATCTCCCGGTTTTCGCCATCGAGATAGATCCCCTTGCTGCAGTTGATGATGATGCTTTCGGGCTTGGGCTTGAAAAGGTCCTTCAACGGGTCTTGCTCGTCTGCAACAGCTGTCGGAGAGGTGTCGTTGGAAATGAGGATCGTTTGATCAACGGAATCGAGGAAATTGGTAAGGCGTTTTGTGATCTGCTGACCCAATGGTCGGGCCTTTGCGAAATTGGCCCGGCCATCGATATCAGGAATCATACGGGGTGCGACCTTGCGTTCGAATTCGGCCAATTGTTCCGGGGTTACCTGAAGAGGTTCGGCAAGGAGAGTTTGCGAAATGGCAACGGCCGGGAGTAGCGGGCGGAGGTTCATGGTGGTGGATTTTTTGTTTTCTCCGGGGAGATCGAATCGGGTGGTGGCGGGGCCAAAAAGCAGGGCCTGGCCGGTGGCTAGGGCAAAGATCCCGCCGCTAGATTTTGCAGCAAAATTGTCGGAGGTGTTGCGGGTGAGAATTTCACCGTCAGCCTCGACGATTTCACGTTCCATGCGGTAGGTCGCTGTTGGAATGGTGGTGATCGTGCTGACGGCCTCTTTGCTATCGAAAAGCCAGAGCTTGAGAGTTTTTCCGGAGAGGAGGGTCTCTTCGGTGACATCTGCATCGTCGTTGACCGAGAGCTCCTTGATCGTCATGAGCGAGACTACTTTCCGGTCTTCATCAAAATAAGGCAGGGTGAGGTCGGTGATCACCGCACCCGCCGGAATGTTAATCAACGGCTTTTTCTCGGAAGGGGGAGGTTCCTCTTTCTCGGTCTCCGTGGCAGGCTCGACCTTGGTCTTTTTCTCCTCGTGGCAGGAGAGGGGAAGGAGGCAGGTCAGGCCGACGAGGATGGAAAGCCGTGTTGTCATGAAGCGGGATGGGCGGCGTGATGGATGGCGAGGAGGCGCTTTAGAACTTCCTCGATATCAGAGAGGGGAACCTGGTTTGGGCCGTCGGACAGGGCCTTGGAAGGATCGCGATGAACCTCCATGAAGATGCCATCGACTCCTGCGGCGACCGCCGAGCGTGCCAAGACGGGGGCAAGGGCTCCATCACCACCGGTGGTGCCACCGAGACCACCGGGCCGTTGAACGGAATGGGTGGCATCGAAAATGACCGGCACGTCCTGTTCGCGGATCCAGGGAAGGGACCGCATGTCGGCGACGAGATTGTTGTAGCCGAAGGTGGTGCCGCGTTCCGTGATGGCGAAGCGATGGCAGTCGTAATGCCGGAGTTTTCCGAGAATGGGTTCGATGTCCCACGGGGCGAGAAATTGGCCTTTTTTGACATTAACCGGACGACCCGATTGGGCGGCGGCGGCGAGAAGGTCGGTCTGACGACAGAGGAAGGCGGGAATTTGGAGGAAATCGATTGATGTGGCAGCGATCTCGACTTCTTCCGGAGTGTGAACGTCGGTGGTCACCGGGACTCCCAATGATTTCCCGATTTCACTGAGAATTCGGCACCCTTCCTTGACGCCCGGGCCGCGGAAGGAATCGACGGAGGTGCGGTTGGCCTTGTCGTAGGAAGCTTTGAAGACAAATTTGATTTCCAGACGTTTTGCGATTTCATCGAGGGCCCGCGCCATTTCCCAGGCAAAGTTCTCTCCTTCCAAAGCGCACGGGCCTAGAATGAAAAACGGATCCCCGGTGCCGACGGTAAAATTTCCCAAGTCAAAGGTATTCATAAGTGATCGGACTCTTGCACAGGGTGATCGGCAACGACCTCGTCGTAAAGCTTGCGAAGGTTTTCAACCGCCAGTTTGAGAAGATTTTGCTCGGCTTGATTGAGATTGCCGGTGGTTTTGTCCCGGAGCATTTCGAGTGAATCAACGACGCTACGAGCGGCCCGGATATTCACGCTGGTTTCTCCAGTGGCGGGGTTTGGGATCCGACCCAGAAAAAGGCCGCCATTTTGGGCCTGGAAATAAACGAAAGACGCAAAGCGGGGATCGGGTGCTTCGGCGTCGGAAGAGGAATCACTCATGCGGGGAGGACAATACTGGAGACCGTGGGACTTCTCAAGAGCAGGGTGAAGGGTGGCAAGGGTTCCCTTTTGATGCAGTATGGGTGCGACATTTTGGCGCCGGTTGATTGAGAATTGCGTCATCTTGGCGCGCTCAGGGGATGATGTCTCAAGCAAATCCCCGTGTTTTCGGGCTTTCCAGCCTTTGGCATGGGAAGTGCCAATGAAAGAAGCAAAGCAATACCGGTTTCGCGATCGGTCCAAATAAAACTCACTTTAGAGACAAACACTATGAGCAAAATTCTCGGAATCGACCTCGGAACTACCAACTCCTGCATGTCTGTCATGGAGGGGGGGGAAGCAACTGTTCTGGAAAACTCAGAAGGAGCCCGGACAACCCCATCAGTAGTGGCTTTCGCCAAAAACGGAGAGCGTTTGGTCGGCCAAGCCGCAAAGCGTCAAGCTGTAACCAATCCCCAAAACACTGTCTTTTCGGCAAAACGACTGATCGGACGCAAATACGATGAACTGACCGATGAAGATAAGCGGGTGCCTTACAACATCGTCAAAGCCGAAAATGGCGACGCTCACATCGAAGTGGAAGTCGAAGGCGAAACGAAGGTCTTTTCGCCCCAGGAAATTGCGGCCATCGTTCTCGGTAAGCTGAAGGCTGACGCCGAATCCAAACTCGGTGAAACCATTACCGAAGCAGTCATCACCGTCCCCGCCTACTTCAACGACTCCCAGCGGAATGCCACCAAGGCAGCCGGGGAGATCGCCGGCCTCAAGGTGCGTCGGATCATCAACGAACCGACTGCAGCATCCCTGGCTTACGGGCTCGATTCCAAGAGCGACCAGAAAGTGGCCATCTATGACCTCGGTGGGGGAACCTTCGATATCTCAGTCCTTGAAATCTCCGACGGGGTCTTCGAGGTGCTCGCGACCGATGGTGACACCCAGTTGGGTGGTGACGATTGGGATAACGCCCTCATCGATCACATCGTGGCCGAATTCAAGTCAGCGGAAGGAATTGATCTCTCCGGTCAGCCCGACGCCCTTCAGCGCATCAAGGAAGAGGCCGAGAAAGCCAAGATCGCGCTGTCTTCCTCTCAGAACTACGATCTCAATTTGCCGTTCATCACCGCAGATGCTACCGGGCCTAAGCACATTCAGCTCAGCCTCTCCCGTAACAAGCTGGAACAGCTGACTGATCACCTCTTTGCCCGCACCAAGAAGCCGGTCACTGACTGTCTTTCCGAAGCGGGCGTAAGCGCCGGTGAGCTCGATGAACTTGTGCTGGTGGGTGGAATGACCCGCATGCCCAAGGTGGTTGAAACCGCCAAGGAGCTCGCCAACAAGGCACCGCACCAGGGGGTGAATCCTGACGAGGTGGTTGCCATCGGTGCCGCCATTCAGGGCGGCGTGCTCCAGGGCGACGTGAAGGATGTCCTTCTTCTCGATGTCACTCCGCTGACTCTGTCCATCGAAACCGAAGGAAGCCGCGCAACCGCCATGATTGAGCGAAATACCACCGTCCCGGTGAAGAAGTCCCAGATTTTCTCAACAGCTGCTGATAACCAGCCGGCCGTTGACATCCGAATCTGTCAGGGCGAGCGCCCGCTCTTCGCTGATAACAAGCTCCTTGGTAACTTCCAACTCTCTGGTATTGATGCGGCACCACGTGGTATGCCCCAGATCGAGGTGACCTTCGACATAGATGCCAACGGAATCCTTCACGTCTCCGCGACCGACAAGAAGTCGGGTAAGGAACAGAAAATCTCGATCGAAGGATCGAGCGGTCTTTCCGAGGAAGAAATCGAGAAGGCCAAACGCGATGCTGAGGCTCACGCGGAGGAAGATAAGAAACGCGCCGAGACAGTCGATACAAAGAACAAGGCCGAGTCGCTGGTCTACCAAGTCGAGAAGCAACTTGGCGAGCTTCCTGAGGAAGCACCTGCCGAGCTGAAGGAAATGATCACCGGGAAGCTCGATGTGGTCAAAGGGGCGTTGAAAGCCGATGATTTTGATCTCATCAAGTCGGCCTCCGAAGACCTCGAGAAAGCTCTCGGCGAGCTGGCTCAGGCCGCTCAGGCTGCCGGAGGGCAAATGCCCGACATGGGTGGGGCCGCTCCCGACGTCGAACCGGCCGACGACGAAGATAGTGAACCACGCCAAGCCAAGGGCAAAGTCGTTGATGCCGAAGTTGTTGACGCAGAAAAGTAAAAGAATCAGTAGTCATCGGAATGATCCGACTGAAGAACATTGAAGATCTCGAACTCGATCGCGAAGCGATGGATCCCCGGGAAAATGTTTTTAAGTTGGTTATTTCTTAGGACGGCTTCACCAAATTCACCATTTCAAAAAAACGCCTCAACGCTTCCATAAAATCAATCGGTCCGAAACCAACCAATGACTAGTGCCCACTGACCTACCTCTTTCGTGAGCGACAACAACTCACGCAAACCAAAAATCCAACAAGAACCAAACAACCCAACAAACAACTACTATGGCTAGTATTAAACCACTCGGAAACCGCGTCCTCGTGAAGCGGCTCGAAGCAGAAGCAGTCTCCGCTGGAGGCATCGTTCTTCCTGACTCCGCTCAGGAAAAGCCCCAGGAAGCAGAAGTGACTGCACTCGGAACCGGCGGAACCGACGAAAATGGCAAGGAGATCGTCTTTGACGTCAAGGTCGGCGACAAGGTTCTCATTTCCAAATACGGCGGAACCGACGTGAAGGTCGACGGAGAAGATCAGCTCATCCTCTCCCAGTCCGACATCCTCGGAGTCCTTAATGACTAACTCTTTTGACGACTCCAAAAAATCAACTGAACATTCCAAACTAAGAAAAAATGGCTAAACAACTCCAATTCGACGAAGCAGCCCGGCAGACCCTTCTCCGTGGTGTCGAGAAACTCGCTCGTGCCGTCAAGGCAACCCTCGGACCTGCAGGTCGCAATGTCATCCTCGACAAGAAGTTCGGTTCTCCAACCGTGACCAAGGACGGTGTGTCCGTGGCCAAGGAGATCGAACTCGAGTGCCCCTACGAAAATATGGGTGCCCAGCTCATCAAGGAAGTCTCCTCCAAGACCTCGGACATCGCAGGTGACGGAACCACAACCGCAACCGTGCTCGCCGAAGCTATCTACAAGGAAGGTCTTCGCAACGTGACCGCCGGTGCTAATCCAATCCGCCTCCAGCGCGGCATTCTCAAGGCTTCCGAAGCGATCGTTGAGCAGCTCAAAGAAATCTCCAAAGAGGTTTCCGAGTCCAAAGAAATCGCCCAGGTCGCAACTGTTTCCGCCAACTGGGACGCTGAAATCGGCGGTATCATTGCGGAGGCCATGGACAAGGTCGGCAAGGACGGCACCATCACCGTGGAAGAAGCCAAGGGTATCGAAACCACTCTCGACGTTGTCGAAGGGATGCAGTTCGACAAGGGTTACCTCAGCCCTTACTTCGTGACCGATCCTGACACCATGGATTGCAATCTCGAGGGTGCTTACATCTTGATCCACGAGAAGAAGATCTCCAACCTCAAGGACCTTCTTCCGGTGCTCGAGAAGATTGCCAAGACTGGCAAACCTCTCCTCATCATCGCTGAAGACGTCGAAGGCGAAGCCCTAGCTGCTCTTGTAGTGAATAAGCTCCGCGGAACCCTCAACATCGCCGCCGTGAAGGCCCCTGGATTCGGAGACCGTCGCAAGGCCATGCTCGAAGATATCGCAATTCTCACTGGCGGGCGTTGTATTACCGAGGATCTTGGCATCAAGCTTGAGAACATTGAACTCGAAGATCTAGGTGAAGCCAAGCGCATCACCATCGGCAAGGAAGAGACCGTGATTGTTGAAGGCTCTGGTGGATCCGAGGCCATCTCTGGCCGTGTGAACCAGATCCGTAAGCAGATTGCAGACACCACTTCAGACTACGACCGCGAGAAGCTCCAAGAGCGTCTTGCCAAGCTCGCCGGAGGTGTCGCTGTCATCAACGTTGGTGCTGCAACCGAGTCCGAGATGAAAGAAAAGAAAGCTCGCGTGGAAGATGCGCTGCACGCCACTCGCGCTGCGGTGGAAGAAGGCATCGTTCCCGGAGGTGGGACCGCCCTCATCCGCGCCACCGGCCAGGTTGGTGAACTTGGACTAGAAGGTGACGAAGCGACTGGTGCCAGCATCATCACTTCGGCTATCGAGGCTCCGCTTCGTCAGCTCTCCGCCAATGCCGGAATCGAAGGCGCGCTCATCGTCGAGCACGTCAAGAACGAGTCCGGCAGCGTGGGTTACAACGTCGCCACCGGCGAGTATGTTGACCTCATCGAGGCTGGTGTCGTTGACCCGACCAAAGTGACCCGTTCTGCTCTTCAGAACGCCGCTTCGATCTCTGGATTGATGCTCACCACCGAGGCTCTTATTACTGACATCCCCGAGCCCGAGCCTGCTGATGCCGGCCACAGCCACGACCACGGTGGTATGGGCGGCATGATGTAAGTCTTAGAGACCCAAAATACTCCAAAAGCCGGGCGGGGAACCGTCCGGCTTTTTTGTGATCTGTTGTTTCATCACCCTCCTCTTGCGATTCTCTCCCCCTAGAACTTCCGTTGGATTTAAGATTCTAGTGTGATTTAGGTTGGCGAAAAAGCCAGGGGCCGGAGAGACTTCTGACTCAATCACTAAACTGAACCTGAAATGCCAAGCTACAGCTATCTTCGATTGTCGAAGGACGTAATCGAGTTGGAGAGTGGGAAAAGATATCGTGATTGTCCGGACGGGCGGACCAGTCCTGGTCACTATGGTCGAACACCGGAGCTACTTTACCTTGACCAGGTTGATGTCATCAAAGGAGACCGCCGTTGTGACTGCGGCCATCCTCGAAGCCACCAACCCCAAGTGACATCGTTTTTCTTACTGACCTAATCGCGCTAGCGGCTTGAATCCGCCGGGTTTGTCTCTCTTTTATTTGTTTATTTTCTGGGATTTTGGTTTCACCAAATGCTCTCCCTCAACATAGACAATTTCTCCAGCGGTGGGCACCCCGACATCACCCACTTGAAGACCAACGTGCACACTCAAGCGGTCGGACTCAATCCCATTATCGTGTTGCAGTCTATCGATCACCTTCTCGCAAAAGAGCAAAGGAAGGGGCCCACTCTGGAATGGGTGAGGGAGATCGCTTCATTAATCCTAAATCCGGACGCGGACTCCCAAAATTAGCACCGGGCGTGATGGGCGGGACTTTGTTTTTTTAGCTTTGGGAACTAATTTTTGCCTCTTTTGTCACCGGACCGATGGTGCCGCCTTCGATAAACTCGGCCTGGGTCCGGGATTGGCGAAGGTCTTCTTTTCCTCGGGCTACGTTGTTGGCCCACCGGACGACGCGGCTGACGACCGGACGGTAGTCCCAACGGATGTGGGAGACCGGTGGCTCGCACCACGCGAGTCCCGGATCTTCGTCGGTGCAGATCAGCGAAACGTCTTGAGGGACCCTTAGGCCTCGCTGACTAAGGTGGTGATAGGTGGCATGGAATTCAAAAAGCTCGTCCAGAATGAGAGCGGTTGGAGGAGTCGGGCTACTGAAGAGCGACTTAAGGAGCCGTTCGAATCCATCATGGGTTTCTTCCCAATCGGGCAGGTTGAAGGGGCCGGTC
The DNA here is from genome assembly GCA_049596615.1 of Akkermansiaceae bacterium. GTDB lineage: Bacteria > Verrucomicrobiota > Verrucomicrobiia > Verrucomicrobiales > Akkermansiaceae > SW10. Next base: position 12,504 of record JBMYLT010000039.1, read on the forward strand.
TTGATGCCGCCTGCTTCAAGTTCTTGGAGGAAGGCACAAATACTCGGCAATGGTTGGGGATGTCTCACGCCTTTTCTCCCGATGAAGGAGATCCGGCGATGACCGTGGGAAAGCAGATGTCGGGTGACTTCGGCCAGAGTGGTCGTTTTGTCTGGGCCGGTGGCGGCAAGTGGCAGTCCGGCCCAGCCTCCAAACAAGGCGAATGTCGGCGTCTTTTGACGGGAGAACCATTCGAGGATCTTCCGGGACCCGGCCCCGATGATCCAGGAATCCGCCCGGATTTTTCCGGTGTAACGGGCCACACGTGCCACGTCCCCGCCCAGTTCCTTTAGAGATTTTTCGGTGAAGAAGGGGATGTGCCCGACGGCTTCAAGTCGCCGACGCAGGTCAATCATATAGTTATTCCCATGCGATTGGGCATCAAAGTCGAGTATGGCGATTCGAAGCCCGGGCGGAGTGTGATCGTCAGGCAGGACGATCTTGCGACCAAGACCTCGGCCTTGTGTTACAAGCAGGCCTTCCTGCTCCAGTTGGGTCAGGGCTGAGTTGACTGTCTTGTGATTGACTCCAAGCTCTGCGGCGAGGGTTCGAACCCCTGGAACCGCGCCGCCAAGCTCTCCTCTTAAGATCATATTTCGGAGGTGCTCGGCCACTTGGTCTGCTGCCGAGAGAAGGACAAGGGGTCTCATGGCGCAAAGGTGCACCTCAAAAGCGGCGGGGTCGATCACGAATGAGTGTTCAGGTCTGAGGACAACTCTGGAGATTGGATTTGACCTTTGCGGGGCAGGGTAGTCAGTCTGACACATGATCGAAGATAAAGACCCTCCTGCTGACCGTAAGGTCAGCAGGGCGCTTTTTTGTCGAAAACGCTGCCAGTTCGCGAAAGATGGGATGTGAACATCTTTTTTCGGTTTTTCTGTCGGCCGGTCACCACGGAGAATTCTCAAAATTCATGAAGCCTGTCCCATTCTTTTTTTTAAACGTTTTTAGTCTCGTCGCAGGAGTAGCTGTGGCGGCCAAGCCTGCTAAGTCCGCCTCCTCAACGGTCATTGCTTTTGGTGCCTGCGCGCATGAGGATCGACCCCAGCCCATTTGGGATGCTGTCGTTGCCACCAAGCCTGATCTCTTCATCTTTGCAGGAGATAATATCTATGCCGATACCAACGACATGGGGGTGATGAAGGCTAAGTATGCCAAGCTCGCAGCTCAACTGGGCTATCAGAAGCTCTTGAAAACCTGCCCCGTGCTTGCCGTTTGGGACGATCACGACTTTGGGGTGAATGATGGGGGAAAGAACTACCCAAAGAAAAAGGAGGCGGCACAGATCTTCCTCGATTTTTTTGGAGTGCCCAACGACGACCCGCGGCGAACCCGCGAGGGGATCTACGGGAGTCAAATGATCGGAGAGAAGGGGCGACGTGTTCAGGTCATCCTTCTGGATACTCGTTATTTCCGCGATGATCTTGACAAATACCAGCGAGGAGAGGAGCGACCCAAAAACATCGTCGGATGGTATAAACCGACCAAGGATAACAAACGTACTTTGCTGGGAGAAGCCCAGTGGAAATGGCTCGAGGGGGAACTGAAAAAGCCAGCCGAAGTGCGGGTGATCGTTTCGAGCATTCAGGTGATCTCGTGGGAGAAGGGAATGGAATGCTGGGGCAATATGCCACACGAACGAGATCGATTGTTTAAGTTGATCGAGACCACTCATGCGAAGGGGGCCTTCTTCATCAGTGGGGATGTTCATTTCACCGAGATCTCAACGACTAAGGATGAAGGACCATACCCACTCTATGACCTGACCTCGAGTGGGTTGAACCAGCGACCGGGCAAAACTTGGTATACTTCGGTGAATTCCTACCGTCTCCCGGGGAAGGTCTATCCTGGTCGAAATTTCGGTTTGATCCAAATCGACTGGGCTGGTGAGGAAACGAAAATCTCCCTGCAAGGGCGCAATGAGTCGGGTGAGGTTGCCCACGAGGAGGTCGTGCCATTGAGTCGGCTCAAATGAGCGGAATTGCCTCTCAGGAGAACATACTATTTGTCACATGAGAACTCACCGCCCGATTGTATTACTACTTTTGTCTTTGTTGACCACCATCAGCGTAACCGGACGTCAAAAGTTTGACCCCTCTCAGCTCGAGTTCATCGATAATGGCGCCATCAAGTTGGGAGTCAGTAAGGATCTCGGTGGGGCGATTACTTACCTTTCGAAGTCAGGCAGTGAAGAGAATGTCATCAATAACTTCGACTGGGGGCGCCAGATCCAGATGTCCTTTTTTGGAGGTCCCGTGCCTTATCATGAGGCAGGGCAAAAGCCTAAGGATCACTGGAAGCACATTGGCTGGAATCCGATTCAAGCTGGTGACGATCACGGTAACAGATCAAAAATCATCAAGCTCACCAAAGAAAAGACCAGCATCTCCGTAAAATGCATCCCGATGCAGTGGCCGCTCAATAACCTGCCGGGCGAATGCACCTACGAATCATTTATCGTAATCAAGGGGAATACCGTAGAAGTGCGCTGCCGCATGGTGAACGCTCGCTCGGACAAAACTCCATATCCCGGAAGGCACCAGGAGCTTCCGGCAGTCTACACCAACGGGCCGTTCTATCGCCTGATGACTTATCGCGGTGACAAGCCCTTCACGGGCGACAAGCTATCGCGCATTCCCAAGAAAAAGGGTGGAGGATTTCCATGGAGTTATTGGCTGGCGACCGAGAACTGGGCAGCTTTGGTCAACGACGCAAATTGGGGGCTCGGCATCTACAAACCCGACAGCTCCTTCTTTATCGGCGGTTTTGCCGGGAGAGAGGGTAAAGGTATGAGCAAGGACTTATCCACCGGTTACATTGCCCCAGTGCACACCGAGATTCTCGATCACAACATCACCTACGAATTCAGTTACACCCTTATTCTTGGCAGTCTGAAAGAGATTCGTGAATATGCCGTCAGTCAGGGGAAGGGCGCCGGTTTGCCGGATTGGAATTTCGCGAAGGATCGGCAGCACTGGCATCACCGGGTCCCTGGAAATCAAGGAACGGATGGCGGTTGGCCGATTAAGGGCTTTATCGAGCTAGACCTTTCGAAGAAGGACCTGACCACGATCAGTCCGGCCACCGTCTGGAACGCGGAAGAGGCACCAATGCTGCACATCGAGGCCGCATTCAAAACCAGCCAGAAGAAGGCGGTTGTCGCTTGGAGTGGTTACGATGGCGAAAACCAAAACCCGAACTTTGCCCCCGGCAATCACCGACACTTTGAAATTAACGGAGATGGTCGCTTTCGAACCTACGAGGTGAACCTGGCCTCGGTCGAAAACTACAAAGGGGCAATGAACTATCTTTTGTTGCATCCCAGTCTGAAGCCCGAGGAGGGCGGCTGGGTAAAGATCCGTCGCATTCGGCTTGTGAAGTAAACCTGCGATTCTCAAGAAACACGAATTAGCGAGCAACCAGACAAGACTCGATTGGTTTAATGAATTCCGAGATCTCAGGGCTTGCAAAATGAACAGAATCAAATCCTCCAATCCGACTATGCGCTTTCTCATTTACCTGATTGTTGTCTCACTTGGAGTGGCAAATCTTTTTGCGACCGACCGCAAACCGAATTTCGTCATCGTGCTGGCGGATGATGTCAGTTGGTCTAGTTTTGGATGTGTTGATTCGGGCTTGTTGACCTGCACTCCGAACATTGACAGGCTGGCCAAACAAGGGGTGCAATTCTCGAATTTCTCATGCTCGGCAGCGCAGTGTGGCCCAACGCGGCATGAACTTTATACCGGATTGCTCCCCCCGAGCAGTGGCGTCTACAGCAATGGATATAAACCAAGAGGAGACTATCGGAATATTGCGAACTACTTGGGAGAGCTAGGCTACAAAGTCGGCATCACCGGGAAGACCCATTTTGATGTCTCGGACTTTCAAAAGATTTCCGGTTTTGAAAGCAACGGTAATCATGGTGCGCCGACTTGGGAAATGAGCGGGGTGAGACGATTCATTGAAACATCCGGGTCAGAGAAAAAACCTTTTTGCGTCGTGCTTGCCTCGGTCAATGCACATCATCCATGGACGGTCGGAGATCCATCTCATTTTCCTTCGGACAAGATTATTGTGCCGCCCCACATGGTGGACACCCCTTTGACTCGTCAAGCATTAGCGATTCATGCGGCCGAAGTGGAGGTTCTTGATGAGCAAGTGGGTGCTACCATGAAGTTACTGGATGAATTGAAGCTGGCGGAGGACACGGTTTTGATTTTCCTGAGTGAACAAGGGACTGCCTTGCCGAATGGGAAGTGGTCGATTTATGACTACGGAACCAAGGCGCTTTGCCTGATGCGATGGCCAGGGGGACTGAAGCCGGCTGTCACTGATGCCGTTGCAATGTATTGTGACATTGTTCCGACTTTGGTCGAGATGGCCGGTGGAAAAGGCCCTAAAGTGGACGGGAAGAGTTTACTGCCAGTGTTGAAAGGGGAAACCTCGAAGCACCGCGAACATGCTTATCTCGTTCACCAGGCCGGGGGATTTACCCAAAGAGCGATCCGGGACAAAGAGTTTAAGCTGGTCTGGAATCCTGAACGAGAGGCAGATTACTACCTCGATGTTTTGATGAAGCCCAACAGTGGAAAGTTTTTTGCTAAAGCTTGGAGAGAGTGGTTGGCGATGGCCAAAACCAACCCTGTGGCACAGGGGAAAATCGACCGTGTGGTGAAACATCCCGAGTTTGAGCTCTATCACCACAAATCTGATCCTTGGGAGCTGAAAAACCTCGCTGGAAATCCTCAATACGCCGCAAAGGTCGCGGAAATGCACATTCAACTGAAAACCGAGATGGAAAAGCTGAATGACTCATTTTCGCAGGAAGACCCGAAAGCAAAGAAGAGAGAGAAGAAAGAAAAAGGACGTAAACGGCGTCGTAAGGACCCGAAGGAAAAGTAAGGAGTGGAGTTGAAGCAGAAAATCTTGTTGGTCTTCTAGAGGCGAATGAAATCAAAAACCATGCATGCTACTGTAATGGCGGTGTCTCTCCTGCTCGTTTCGGGCAATTCTTTCGCCGGGCCAAAGATTACGGGAAAGCAACCCAACATCGTGGTCCTCTTCGCTGACGATCTCGGATACGGAGAACTTGGATGTCAGGGCAATGCTGAGATTCCAACACCGCACATTGACTCGATTGCAAGGAATGGCGTGCGATTTACGTCAGGATACGTGGCGGGGCCGAATTGCAGCCCTTCCCGGGCCGGATTACTCACCGGGCGGACGCCGACGCGCTTTGGCTACGAGTTTAACCCCATCGGAGCAAAGAACGAGGAACCTGAGAATGGTTTGCCTCCTGCCGAGGTGACGATTGCCGAGGCCCTGCACGACGGGGGCTATACCACCGGGATCATCGGGAAATGGCACCAGGGGGGAACGGCCAGGTATCATCCATTCCGCCATGGTTTCGATGAGTTTTTCGGCTTCACTCACGAGGGGCACTACTTTGTCCCGCCTCCCTACAAAGGCGTGACTACCTTGCTCCGCCGTAAGACCCTTCCAGATGGGAATAAGGGGCTCTGGATGGGGAAAAATGCGTTGCATTTTCACGACCTCATGGGGCATGACGAACCTGACTATGATGCCAACAATCCCATAGTACGAGGCGGGCAGCCCGTGGTCGAAACCGCCTACCTCACCAATGCTTTTACCCGTGAAGCAGTAGACTTCATCGATCGGCATGACGACAAGCCATTCTTTCTCTACCTTGCTTACAACGCAGTCCACAGTCCGCTGCAGGGGGCGGAGGATTACATGGAAAAGTTTGCTCATATCAAGAACCTGCAACGCCGCATTTTCGGAGCGATGTTAGCGAACATGGATGACAGCGTCGGGGAAGTGCTTGCGCAGTTACGTAAGTCTAATCTTGAGGAGAATACTCTGGTGTTTTTTCTCAGTGACAATGGTGGGCCTACCAAGGAGCTCACTTCGTCAAACCTGCCCTTACGTGGGTCGAAGGGGCAGATGTATGAAGGAGCTCTTCGGGTGCCTTTCATGATGCAATGGAAAGGCAAAGTGCCCGCAGGTCTTGTCTATGAAAATCCAGTGAGCTCCTTTGATATCTACGCCACCGCCGCGGCCAACAGCGATGGTGTCGTCGCGCCAAAGAAGGTGGAAGGAGTAGACCTTGTTCCCTTCCTTACCGGAGGAAAGGTAGGCCTTCCCCACAAGACGCTTTTCTGGCGCCAAGGGCATAAGAGAGCGCTGAGACACGGAAACTGGAAGCTAGTCCGGATGAAAGGTGGGCGTGGAAAAGGGGACCCTCAATGGGAGCTCTATAATCTTTCAAAAGACCTCTCCGAAAAGAATGATCTGTCCAATACCCAACCCAAAAAACTCACTGAGTTGGTCGAAATTTGGGAGAAGCTCAACGGTGAGATGGCAAAACCGCTGTTCTGACCTTATTGCTCAGGAATTTATGGAAGAGAAGGCACCTTTAAAATCCTCCCATCAACTTCCAAATCCCAAACATAGCAGGCGTCTGTGTGGATTTCCCGTTCGGGCCGAAGGCCGAAAAAATGCGAGGAAATGGAGGTGGAAGATAGGTGGCTGGTCGCAGGGCGTAGTCTTCTCAGACAACCTATGAATTCACGCACAAACTTCATGATTATGGGAGCCGTTTTACTTTCCCTGACGGTGAAAGCTTCTGAAAAGAAGCCCCCCAACGTCATCCTGCTTTTCATTGATGATCTTGGCTACGCTGATACCGGTCCGTTTGGTGCCAAGGATATTCCGACTCCTCATATTGACCGCTTGGCTCGTGAAGGGGTGGTGCTCACTCAGGCATATGTCACGAACCCCCCTTGTTGTCCGAGCCGGGCCAGTCTCATGATGGG
>JBMYLT010000040.1:0-9918 GCA_049596615.1 Akkermansiaceae bacterium
TTTGCCAGGGTGTTAGATTATCATAGATCCTTCGCCGTGTTTCGACCAGCTTTCCCTCGATTGCGGAAATCTCACTGGTGAGATCAATATCCTGGGAGCGGGACTTGTTCTGAAGCAATTCGAGCTCGCGTTCGAGTTCGGCGATCGGTTTTTCAAATTCGAGCAGTTCCATGAAATGAGCGTTGAGGACTTTTATCATCGGGAGGTCCGGAATTCGACCTCATTTCCCACCCGAATCAGCATTGCAAGTTCCTCCATGTCCGATCGATTGAGAAAAATGCTGCGTCGTGGAAGTTCATGCCCTTCGCGAGGCAATGGGCGGAGTTGGTAAACCGACCGCCCTAGATTGACTCCGAGCACCTTTCGGGCGTGCCGGTAGCCTGAATGGCTGGGGGGAAAAACGGAATCGCCCTTCTCCCCGTTCTTTCGGGAAATTTTGACCTGATAAGGTCCTCCATTGATCTGCAGATTGTTTTCGAGAATGGGATATTCCCGAGCAAAAACGTGCTCCTTTTTCTCCTTGTCCCGGTGGAACAGCTCGACCTTCTTACGCGCCAAATCGACCACCAGTTTGAAGTCCAGGGGCATCACGATCAGTTCATCACCCGAATGGAGATCATTGAAACCAGTCAGGCCGTTGAGGAACATGATGGTGTCCAGAGTGGTCTGGTTTTTAGTGGCAATTTTTAGATATCCCTCGCCCGGAGCAACCTGATGGATTCGCTTGTTCGACATGTTCTCAACCGAGAGAATCTCGTCGAGGTTCATCTCCCCGAGAATTCGTCGAGCTTCCGGAGCGTGGGTTGAGTCGGGATAAAGGTTTTCAATGAGATGAAGTAATTCCCGAGCGGCATCAATCTCGCCCAGAGCAATGGACTCCAGAGCTTGATTGAACTCATACTGCCCGGCCTCAAATCCGATCTGCTCGTTGTCCTCGAGCATTTTTTCAAGACTTACTTCGTCCGGCCCTACCGGTTGTTCGAAGTCTTTTTGGAAATTCCTCAAAAAGAGAACGAGCCCACCGAGAATGGCCAGAACCGTGACCAGAGCTCCAATCTTGAGGATGGTGATTAACCCGTCCATTAACTCCTTCTCTAGAGTAAGCCACGGCGCTTGAAATCAAACTGGTTGATATCACGCGAGCTCATGATCATTTCTAGGGTGAATTTCATCACTCCAACCTCCCAAGCATCATCCACTCCGAGGATCACAGCAAGCGAGGGGTCCCCACTCACTCTGACCGATTCAAGCGCCTTTTCACAAACGCTCTCGATCCGGTCGTGCACGATCTCGGAGGAAACCTCCGAACGTTTGAACTGAAATCCGTATTGTAGAAAACTTAGATCAACCCCCTGCTCTCGAAAATGCTCGATGACGCGAAGAACCTTGGGGTCAAAGCCCTCCAGTTCGATGTCGCTGAATCCTTCGGGTTTGATCAACTGAGGTTTTTGAGCCTCAACCTCTCCTCTCCTGATGCAAACTTGGCCAACTCGGTCCATGGTTTCACTCAGGAGCTCAAATTCAAAACGGGTCACGCCAAATGTTTCAATTCGACGTGCCGGCTCATGGAGAACCCTTGTGGTTTCCATGGCGTATTGAAATTGATCAGGCGTCAGCATGGTTGCGGATGACTATCGCTCGTTTTCCGGGATCCCGCTATTGAAAATGGCAGGCTCCACGCGGGAAACCTGCCATTAAGAGATAAATGGGGGAATCCCCGAAAAAACTTACGATTCAGCCTTTTCCACGTGGGCAATGATGTCCCCCACGCTCACCAGCTTTTCCGCCTCTTCGTCGGGAACCTCAATTCCAAACTCTTCTTCGACGGCCATCACGAGTTCGACAGCGTCGAGGGAATCTGCGCCGAGATCTTCGATCATTTTAGACTCGGGCTTGACCTGATCGGCCGAAACTCCGAGTTGCTCGACAATGATTTCGGTGACCTTTTCTTGAATGTTGTCTGCCATGGCCTTCTGGATTACCGGCAGTCAGTGAGATTGGCAATCCCTAAAATTCATGAGGCGGAATTCTCTTCCTTGTCTCGTACGGACGCCACATCCGCCTTTTCAGCCTCGTCATCCTCCTCGTCGCCACTCTCGTCGACCAACTCGATCAATTCGCCCTCAAAATTTGCTAAGATCCTCTGGAAGAGAGCCTCGGCCGGTGCTCCATCTTCCTCCTTGAACTGGCCGTAGACCATACCGTCGACTTTAGCCTTCTTTTTCTCTTCCCCGGCTCTGTAAGTCAAGGTGGCAAGCCCTTTGGTCTCCCACTTCCTCTTGTCCAGCTTGGTAATGTCCGAAAAGGGAATGAGCACGCCGCCCGGAGGATAGTAGCCCTCGTTATCGACTTTCATGACCCGGCCCTTGGTTCGGATCAAAAAGAATAAAGTCAGTGCGGTGAGAATAAAGCAAGCCGAAGCCGCCCAAATCTGCTCATTGATCTTGCGCTTTGATTTGCCGTCTTCGTCCGGGTCGATTTGTTGGGGCCACCCCTTTTCTTTGCTGTATTCCTTCCAAAGTTCACTACTGTTAGAGTCGCCGATTTTGATAAGAATCTCGGGCCATTTTTCCTCGAAATCAGTATCAGCGGGGTAGAGCGACTGATCTTCGTTGAAGGGAATGGTTTGGGAAGAGACGAATTTTTTCCAAGCCTTGGGCTCCCTGCGGGCCCCATCATTGGCCCAAGTCTGCCCCGCCATTGTGAAAGCCTGATAATTGGCCACAATGTAATTTTTTTTTGGATACCCGATCTTCCAGTCGTACAGGAAGTAAGTTCCAAATCCGCCAAACATCACTAGCATCAACAGAGCCCGCCAAACAAACCACTTGGTTGGCCGGCAAATGATTTCAGAGCCACTCGACATGGCCAACAATCAAACAAGCCCAACTACCGATGGCAAGCTCCTGATCAGACAATCATGATCCGTCGCGACCTGAGATCCCCTCTTCCCGGGCAGCCACAGCCAGTCGGAAGGCCTGACGTTCTCCGTATCGGCTGATTGAAAACTTAACCGTGCGTCGTCGCCCCGGCTCGGGCGACCAAGTGGCCTGCCAGAATTCATAGGTTGCTCCGTTGGTGGCCACGGTCACTTTTGAAACTCCCACCACCCCGGATTGATTGCGGTTGGAAGTTCTGCAAGTGCGGATTCTCTCCGCGCTTTCAAGTTGTCGCAGAAGCTCATCGCGCCACTCTCGAGCGGCTTCATAAGCCCGGGCGGCACCGCCCCACACCCTGTCTCCAAAAAAGCGGGCGTAGCGCTTTCCCTGCCGTTGCAAGCGAACCTGCCACCCGTGAGTTCCTACCCCGGGCAGGTCAATGCGCGCTATGGCGTAACGATCCTGAGCTTCGCTCATCGGGGGGTCAAGGTGGCCATGGACCTTTTTTCTGTCAACCGAGTGTCCGGGAGGGTGAAATCAAACAGATCAAGGTCGGGATAGGCTCCTCTCGCAGTCACCTCCCTTCGCCGCTTTCGCGAAGAAGGCGGTCGCGCCAACGATCATCGATTATATCCGAGTTCTGGATGTAGTTGGTCGCGGCCTCGCGGTCCTCGGTCATCCAGCGCATCGTGGTCATACCAACGGCCCACCCACGGGAGCGTTCGTCGGTGATCGTTTCGGCCAGCCTGATATTTTCGGCCGGGGAACCGGTGGAGTCGCTCATGACGTAGGATGATACCGCAGCATCGCGGACCGCCCCTTCGGGACGGGATACCGCCCAATCGCGGGCCGCATTGGGATCTTGGCTGACCCAATTGCTCATGATATCTCGCATCGCTTCCCGCTGGGCGTTTTCGTTACCATTTTCAGTAATCCATTGGGCCGCCTCCGCCGGTTGCTCCCGTGCCATCGACTCCGCAACCGTTTCGATCGCTTCATCGCGGGCATCCCCTTCGGGAATCTCCAGTGCCCGGCTTGCCGCAAGGGTAGGATCCTCTCCCGCAAGTGACCGAACCGCCGCGCCCATGGCATCGCCCTGCTGGTCGGCCGGAAGACCATTAATGAAATTTTCAGCTGCCCCCCAATCGGTGCGAGCCCACTCCGAAGCGATATTGCGATTTGCTTCGCTCAGTGAACGCCCTTCCAAACTATTTGTCAGGCTAGCAGCCCGCTGCGGATCGGTCGCGGCAATCTGGGAGATAACTTTGACCGTGGCGCTTTCCCTTTCCCGACCTTCGAGAGAGCGCGCCCAGGTCATCGCGCCTTCCGGGTCTTGCCTAGCCCACTCACCGGCAATGGTGGCCGCTCCGGTGTCGCTACCGCCAGGTCCCCGGCCCATCATTCCCATCATGGCGAAGTCCGATTTATTGTCGGCATAATATTGCGCAGCTGCCTTGGGATCACTAGCAGCCCAGCTTTGAAGAATGGTGGGACGAACAAACATCCCGGTCCGCCCCATCTTGGTCTTGGCGTGGTCGAACGCCTCGAAAGGTGCGACCTCTGCCCAAGCTGCAAACAGCACGTATGCATTGAGAATTCTCTCGTTGAAAGGCAGGTCGTTCAGCTTGTCGGCCTCCCCCGCAAACTCGCCACGACTGAGGTTAGAATACAAATCGACGAGAGCCTGGAGCCGGGCGGTTTGCCCTGGAGTATTCGCCACATCCTCAAGGGTTCGGGGACGGGATCCCTTCAACCGATTTCCCACTCCTGCGTTACCCCCGGAGGCACGGTTTCGGCGACTGCTGCTTGAGACGGCGCGGGAATCCCCAGACAATGCGTTTTCTTTGGCGGTCCTAGGATCACCCTTCTGGTTTCCGGCGAAATAGCCGATCGCCCCTCCGGCGAGGAGGCACGATCCCGCGATAGCAATGAGGTTTTTCATGAGTGAAACAAGTGTTTCAGGACTTTGTCACACTCCGTAATCGTCAGAGCGAATGAAAGTTATGGCAAATCCTACTATTTTTAATTAAATCCAAATTCCCGATTCGTAAAGTCGCGGGTGGAGTTCTCCCGTTCTTTGGCGGCCTGACACTCGACGGTCAGGCGGGCAAATGGCATCGCTTCAAGACGCGGGTGAGGAATCTTCTTTCCGGACTCCTCGCAAACCCCGTAGGTGCCAAGCTCCAGACGCTGAAGAGCTTCTTCAATCTCACCGAGGGCGTTAGCCTCCTGTGAAAGCATATTGAGGGCAAAATCACGGTCATAGGCATCCGATCCGGCATCGCCCTGGTGCATTCCCGACCCGCTGGCTTCACTCCCATCGGCACCATGGCGAATAGTATCATTCTGGATGCCATACATAGTGTCGGTAATCTGGTCTCGTAGTTCGAGGAGGCGCTGCTGCTGTTTCTTTTCAAAGCCGGTGAGCTTGGCCAGCTTTTGAGGCCGGACATAACGTCTTTTGACTACGACCGGGGGGAGTTCCTCCTCCTCGGGTGCGGCCTTCTTGGCAGCTTTCACCGCTTTTTTTACGGTCACTGTCTTCTTCACCGCCTTTTTGGGCGCTTTCCTTGGAGCCACTTTGACCGCAACCTTTTTCTTGACCGCTTTTTTGGCGACCTTCTTTTGGGGAGCTTTTTTGGCTACTTTTTTCGTCGCTTTCTTCGCCACTTTTTTAGCGGCTTTCTTGGTCACCTTCTTTGCTGCCTTTTTAGCGACTTTTTTCACCGCCTTCTTTTGAGGAGCTTTCTTGGCCACTTTTTTGGCGGCTTTCTTGGTCACTTTCTTTGCTGCCTTTTTGGCGACTTTTTTCACCGCCTTTTTTCTGATAGCCTTCTTGGCTACTTTTTTCGTGGCTTTTTTGACTACTTTTTTAGCGGCGGTCTTCTTGGCGGCTTTTTTGACGGTTTTCTTTTTTGCAGATTTCTTGGCCATGGGGGAAAGGGAATGGAATGAATGCCTAGGGCTAGGGATCACGCTAAACCAAATATTTGCGAGCGTGAGGTCGAGTCCTTTAGGCATTTTACCGGGACTCCGCAAGATGAATTTCAAGCCACTTTCCATGAAGAATCACCATGCTCTTGAAATCCTCATCTGGTCTCCTACCATCCGGCCTCTCCATGGATCTTCCTACCATTATTGAATCGTTGCTGATTGCCTCGGAGTCCCCTCTCCCCGCTTCTGAACTCGCCCGCCTCGTCCGTGCCCGTGCCAACGAGTTCACCGAAGACTCCATCACCGAGCAGGGCGCAAATCCGCCCACCGCCGAAAGTCCAGAAAACGAACTCGACCTCGAAGCCCTTACCGCCATCACCGATGAAGAAATCATCGGAGCTCTTGGCCAGCTCAACGAGACCTATGAAAAATCGGGTCGGTCCTTCATAGTGACGGAGCGCGCCAAGGGGTGGAAAATTCATACCCGGCCGGACTACGCCGGATTTGTGAAACTTCTTTTTCCGGGCCGGGCTCCCGAGCGCCTTAGCCCACCAGCCATGGAAACCCTAGCCATCATCGCCTACCGACAACCGGTCACCAAATCGGCTCTCGAGGCTGTGCGGGGTGTGTCCTGCGACGGCATGCTCCAAAAGCTTCTCGACCGGGAGTTAATTATAATCTCGGGTCGAGCCGATCTCCCGGGCCGCCCCCTGCTTTACGCGACCACGGAATTGTTCCTCGAACACTTTGGGATCACCGAAATCGACGAACTCCCAAATATCGGGGAGCTCCGAAAAGTGGAACTTCCTGACGGGACCGAAGATGAAGAAAAGGACAAGCCTTCACCGGAAGAAGCTGAAAAACAGCTCGCCCTCTCGGCCGTCGAAAAATCAAAAAAGGAAAACCAGGAAGCCCCGGAACCCGAAAAAGCACCCAAAAACGAAGAAGCAACCGCTGTGGAGGACTCTGCGAGCGAAGAGGAGTAGTTTACCATCCCATTACCCTGCCATTTCATGCCACTCGAAGACATTCGGAAAAAGATCGACGAAATCGACGACCAGCTTCTCGACCTCCTTTCGCGGAGGGCCGATGCGGTTCATGAAGTTGGCGAGATTAAGAAAAAAGAAGGCCTGCAGATTTACGCTCCGGAACGGGAAGACGCCCTCCTGAAATCACTCGCCGCAAAAAACCGGGGGCGACTTCCGGAAAAATCGATTCGTGCCATCTTCCGCGAAATCATGTCGGCCGCCCTCGCTCTTGAGGATGACCTCAAGATCGCCTATCTCGGACCCGAAGGGACTTGGACCCACCAGGCCGCGATTTCGAAATTCGGGCATTCGGTGGAATATTCGGCCCAGCCCAACTTCGCTGAAGTTTTCGATCAGGTAACACGACGTAAAGCCAGCTATGGAGTTGTTCCAATCGAGAACTCAACCGAAGGCGCAGTTTCCTCGACTCTTGATCTCTTTGTCAATTCCCCCCTCCGCATCTGTTCCCAGATTCTCATGCGGATCGAAAATGGCCTAATGGCGTCCATCCCCCGCGAAGAAATCAAGAGCCTCTACTCGCACCCTCAGGTCTTTGGGCAATGCCGGAATTGGATTTTGCGGAATTTCCCCGATGCCGACCTCGTCGAATGTTCCTCGACCACCAAGGCCGCCCACCTTGCGAAACAGAATGCCGCCCAGGGAGCCGCTGCCATGGGAGGCCCTCTTGCCGCCGAGATGGCCGGGCTCCACATGATCGATTCAGCCGTTCAAGACCGCGCCACCAACACCACCCGCTTCCTCGTGATTGGCGAAAAGACTTGCCCGTCCACCGGCAACGACCGAACCAGCATACTCTTTTCGGTTCACGATCGTCCTGGTTCGCTGGTGAAAGCGCTTCAGGCCTTCGATAACTTTGCCATCAACATGTCCAAAATCGAGTCTCGCCCGTCCAAGCAAAAAGACTGGGAGTATATCTTTTACGTGGATCTCGCCGGCCACTGCGATGACGCCGCAGTCAAAGAGGCGCTCGAAACCCTCGAAACCCATTGCTCTCTTGTAAAAATCCTCGGGTCTTACCCTGACCTGGAACTCGACCCCTAACCCTTCGAACTCATGCTGCAAACAGGAATTCTCAACCCCGCCCTCAACGACCTTCTCGCCCGGGTTCGTCACACCAACACTCTCGTTATTGCCGACTGGGCCTTTCCATCGTGGAAGGAAGTCGAAACCATTGACCTCACCCTGACCCGTGGCATCCCCCTCATTACCGACGTTCTGGATCTCTTGAAGGACAACTTCAAGGTCGGCGAAATTTGGCAGGCATCCGAGTTTCTTGACACCAATCCCGACGAAGTCATTACAAAGTACGATGATCACTTTAGTTCCTTCACAGGCCTCTACCCTGAAATCAAAGTGAACCGACTTCCCCATCTCGATTTCAAGAAGCTCGTTTCTGGAGCCACCGGACTTATTCGCACCGGCGATCCCACCGCCTACGGCAACGTCATCCTCGAATCGGTCTAGTTAGAAAGCCATCCAATGAAATCAGCCATTACCCTATGCCAAGTCCCCGAAGCGGCCGCCGGGCCATTCGTCTTCCATCAACCACTTGCCGATGGATTCGCCGGAGCCAAGCGGCATGGATACGATTCCGTGGAGCTATTTTTCCCGGGCCCCGACTTCATTACTGTCGATGAGGTCAAGGCACTCGCCAGCGAACACGATCTTGGCATCGCGGCGGTCGGAACAGGAGCCGGGATGGTCAAGCACGGCCTCTCTCTCACCGATCCAGAGCCTTCCAAGCGTGAAGCTGCTCTCGATTTCATCCTCAAAATGATCGACTTCGGCGGACAACTGGGTGCACCAGCCATCCTAGGGTCGATGCAAGGAAAATGGGGTGGTGCGGCATCCCGTGAACAAGCCCTTGGTTGGCTGGCCGATGCCTTAAAAGTGGCCGGGGAGACAGCTGCAAAGTACGACGTTTCTTTTATTTACGAACCGCTCAATCGCTACGAGACCAATCTCATCAACGACTTGACTGAAGGAGCCCGCTACCTAGAGAAACACAATCTCTCCAATGTCGTCCTCCTAGCCGACCTCTTCCACATGAACATCGAGGAAAGCAATGTCGCCGATGCGATCCGGGCCGCTGGCAAGCACATCGGCCACGTCCACTTTGCTGATTCCAATCGCTGGGCAATGGGATTCGGACACACCGACCCCACTCCCATTGTGGCCGCCTTGAAGGAAATTGGATACAATGATTACCTGTCCGCTGAGGTCTTTCCCAAACCTGATCCCGACGCCTGCGCCGCCCGGGAAATCAAATCGATCAAGGCTGCAATTGCCTAACTCTCAAATTCCTTGAATGACCTTCTCTCACACCCAGCTACACTGCTCGCCTCCGGCTTCGCAGCCGGCGTGCTGGTCACTTTAATCATTCGACGAAAAGGTGGACAAGAACGAGCTCTTCAAGCCCAGCTGGACTCTCGAAATCAGGACCTCGAGCAAGCCAGGGACGAGAGTAACTCACTGAATCGGGAACTTCGTCAACTTTCGAACGACCTGGCCCGGGTCAACGAAGCCAACCGCCATTTGCAAGAACAGGTCGAAGAAGGCCAGAACAACCTTGCCGAGCTCCTCACCAAAAATCGGGGAGACTTTGCCAATCTAGCTCGCACTCTTCTGGACGAGCAATCCAAGAACTTCTCTGAGATCAGCAAAGAACAGGTAGCTCAATTATTGATCCCGTTTCGCGACCGCATCCACGATTTTCGCGATCGCGTCGAGAAAACCCACGAGAGCCAGGGCGAACGATTCGCAGCCCTTCGCCAGGAGTTGGCCCACCTTCGCGACCTCAACCAGAAAATCTCGCAAGATGCGCTTGAACTTACCCGAGCGCTTCGAGGGGACAATCAAATCCAAGGAGCATGGGGGGAAATGCTCCTTGAGCGCATTCTCGAGCAATCAGGCCTTCGAAAAGACTCGGAATACTTCACCCAAGAAAGCCACCAAACAGAAATCGATGGCAAGAGCCGGCGAGTCCGACCCGACGTCATTGTCCAGCTTCCCGGCGATCGCCATGTCATCATCGACTCAAAGGTCAGCCTGACCGC
>JBMYLT010000041.1:0-4522 GCA_049596615.1 Akkermansiaceae bacterium
CGCCTCGCAGTTGGGACAAGAGTTTTTTCAAAGGAAATCGCTCTAAAAACTGCGGGTTCTTTCACCTGACTTAAAAGTCAACTATCGCACGACGAGATTTCCGGTGTGAACTCCCTGACGGTCTTTATTCGAAAAACCCAGAGACTCTGAACAAATACCGGGGAATTTTTAGCATTTATCAAAGTCTTACCTCTGGAAGACCAACAGCTCATTCACCTTCCGCGATCTGTCCTATTTTTTCTTCCGTCGCCCCCTCCTCTTCCCGATTTTCCTCGCCAGCTCAGTCAGGGATTTTCACGATGCGCTGTATTCAATGTGGTAGCCACCAAGACAAGGTGATCGATTCCCGTTCCTCCAAGGACGGCACCTCGATCCGCCGTCGACGGGAGTGCCTCAATTGCGGATCCCGCTTCACCACTTATGAACAGGTCGAACGAACCGAACTCCGCGTGGTCAAACGCGACGGGACCCGTGAGGCAATCAATCGCGAAAAGCTTTTTCGCGGTCTCGTGAAGGCGTGCGAAAAACGAAAGGTCTCGATGGATGTCATCGGTCGTGCGGTCGACGATATCCTTAGCGAACTCCACAGGGACCACCTGAACGAAGTCCCTTCGGCCAACATCGGAGCCAAAGTAATGGACAAGCTGCACGGCATCGATCCGGTTGCCTACGTCCGTTACGTTTCGGTCTACCGGCAATTCGAAAATGTCGGCGAGTTCATTCAAGAAATCCAAGCCCTCGAGAAACGCTCCCGCCAGGACGCTATGCAACGCAAACTCTTCAAATAACACTCTATGATCTGTCTCGCCGGAAACCTTCCTCCCCTTAAAGTCGGACGCCAAAAGGTAGTCGGTTATGAAACCGATTGGATCGAGCGAGCTCTCCATCGGGCCGCTCATGCCGGTGGTCACCAAGATTGCCCATTTCTCAAGGACATCAGCCGGGGTGTTCTCCACTATCTGGAAAAGCACTCATCGCTCCAGCTCTTTCCCATCGAAACCCTCTACGACCGGATGCGTGGGATGCTCCGAAAGATCGGCTGCCCCGAAATTGCCGATCACCTTTCCCCTCTTGCTCCACCGGTCACGGTGTCATTGGTGGGTCCGGCGCGTCAGGCCGGACCTGGCTCGCTGAAGACCTTCTTTCACATTCTCAATGAGGAAATCCTGCTCCTGCATCATTCTGGAGCAGAGCTGATCCACTTCCGCGATGTGGACGAAAGTATCCGCTTTTTGGGTGGGAATGCCGATCGCCTGCGATGTAAGATCCGCGCTTTTTTCGAAGATCAGGACCACAGAATCTCTGTTCCCCATCGGCGGCTCCAACTGACTCTCGAATCATGAGCGACGAACCCACTCTCTTCCAAAAAATCATCGCCCGGGAAATTCCGGCCAATATCGTTTACGAAGACGATCTCTGTCTCTGCTTCCGCGACATTGCACCGCAAGCTCCGGTCCACCTCCTTCTCATTCCCAAGAAACCCATCACCCGAATCGCGCTTGCCGAATCCGGTGATCAGGAACTCCTGGGCCACCTGATGCTCAAGGTCGGAGAGATTGCCCGTCAAGAGGGTTACGAGAAAGAGGGTTTCCGGGTGATCATCAACAATGGTCAGAACGGAGGCGAAGCTGTCCCCCATCTCCATTTGCATCTCCTTGGCGGGCGCCAACTGCAGTGGCCTCCGGGCTAGACCGGACCTTAGCCTTCCGGATAAAGAAGACGATACTGGATCGCCTCCACTCCTAAAGCAGCGGCCGTTCCGAGAATCATCTCTTCAGTCGCTGTCCGGGGCACCTGACCGGCGGGGCGGGTCAATCCACGGATGATGCGACCGTAGGCATTGGCTCCGCCAAGGTGTCGCAGCAACTTCAAGCTGATGTGAGCCGAGTCGAGTGATGGAAAGACCAGCACATCGGCCCGGTCCTTGGCCGCCATGTGCGGGACCTTGATTTCCGCCACTTCGGGAACCAGGGCGACATCTAATTGAAGTCCTCCGTCGATCTCCACTTCGTCAAACGACACCATGTTTTTGGCCGAGGCGGCAGCAGCCTGCACCCGCATGGAGCTCTCGTTCCGGGAACGCCCTTCGTTGGTGTGGCTCAGTAAAGCCACGCGCACGCGCCGCCCGAGGTGATGATGGGCGAGCTGCCCGGTCTCCGCAGCGATCGTTGCAAGATCATCAACCGTCGGCTCGGGAATGAGCCCCGTATCAGAAAGAAACAGCACACCGTCCCGGCCAAAATTGGCCAGGGTGTCCGAAGTCATAACCGTGACCGCAAAGACCTTCGGCACTTTTGGGTCCGGTTTGATGAGGTGAAGCAAGGGGCGATAAACCCCGAGGGGATCCATCAAGTTCCCCCCAAGGTAGGCATCGGCCTGACCATATTGCACCATCATGGCGGCAAAGTAGTGAGGCTTGGCAATGACCTCCTCGACATCTACTCCCTCCAATCCGCGGTAACGCTCGATCCGGTCAAATCGTTGGCAGAAAAGCTCGAAGTCTGAGGATTTGACCGGATCAATCACCCTCACAAACTCCATCGAGACTCCTTCGGCCTCCGCCATTCCCATAATTTCCTCCCGGTTTCCCAGCAAGACCGGGACGCCGAGACCCATCGAAACAAAGCGCTCGGCCACCCGGAGAATACGCAGATCGGCCCCTTCCGGGAACACGATCCGCTTGGGGTGACGTTTGAGTTGCTCGTAGAGAGGTTGGGTGAACGAATTAGGATCGGAAAACGTCGACATGTCAGGTCAGGCTTTGCGCCTGAGAGGAAAACTAGTAAGAGAACGTTCCACCGACAACGCCAAACCACTCGTGCTTGCAGATTACCACACTCACACCCCGCTCTGCCATCACGCCGAGGGAACACCGGAAGCCTTTCTGAACCAGGCCATCGCTACCGGGCTGGCCGAATACGGAATCTCCGACCACGCTCCCCAAGCACCGGAGCCCTTCGACGAGTGGCGTATGCTTGAGGCGGAGCTTCCGGATTACTTCGCTTGGATCGAGACCGCCCGTAATTATGCCGACGGCCGGATACAGGTCAGATCCGGCCTAGAGTGTGACTGGCTTCCGAACTGCGAAGACTGGATTGCCCATCTCGACTCGCTCTACGATTGGGACTATCTCATCGGGTCGATTCATTACCTCGGCGATCGTTGGGATTTCGACAATCCGAAATGGCTCGGCCGCTGGGCGGAAATCGACGTCGAGGAAGTCTGGACGCGTTACTGGGAGGAATATGCCACGATGGCCCGATCCGGCCTCTTTGATTTTCTGGGGCACCCTGACCTGATCAAGAAATTTGCCTACCGTCCCGACGGCGATCTCCGTCGATTCTACGAACCGGTCATCGAGGCCATTATCGACGGTGATGTCGCCATTGAGCTCAACACGGCCGGCTTCCACAAACCGTGCGCCGAGCAGTATCCCTCTGCAGAGTTCCTGCAACTCGCTGCACAAGCCAAAATCCCGATCACTCTCTCGTCCGACGCCCACCATCCATCGGAAGTGGCCCGTGATTTTGACACAGGACACCTCCTCTTGAAGGAAACCGGATTCACCCGGCTCTGTCGTTTTCAGGGAAGGTCCCGCACCGAAGTCACCCTCAAGTAACCAGCCGCAACCCATGCCCATTTTTCGGCAAGAAACGCAGAGCTCTGCTGTGAGGCTCGTCTTACTATAGGTCATGATGAAACCGTTTCTTCAAAAGAAGGTCCGGGCGCTAATTCCGACCCTCGCTTTTCTCCCCTCATTGATGCATGCCAACAATCTCTCCATTGGCGATATCGCTCTCGTCGATACCGATGGCGGAGAGGCGGATATTCAATTCACGATGAGCTGGGGGAACTCCTAGCGTGAAACGTGGACAGAAACCGGTGACAAGATAAGTGGTATTTCCAAAACAATTTGCGGGTTCCTTGCTTTGATCCAAGCTGGACCATGGCAAGCGAACTGGCTCTCGTCTTCCCCCATCAGCTTTTCCGGGAGCATCCTGCGTTAGCCGTTGGTCGCCCCGTGCTCCTCCTCGAGGACCCACTCTTTTTTGGAACCGACAGCGAACAACCCCTGCGATTCCACACAAAAAAACTGATCCTACATCGCGCTAGCATGAAGCAATGGGCCCAAGGTCGTCCGGAAGTGACCTACCTAGAGCTCCCTGAAAAGCAAACGCGCACGGATCTAATTCTCGCCGACCAGATTCCTGATGAAGCCAACACCCTTGTCTGCGTCGACCCGGTCGACTATCTCATCGAGCGACGCCTGCACCGGCTCGCAAAGAAGAAGGGTCTAACTCTCCAGCTTCTTCCCTCGCCCATGTTTCTCACGCCGGACAATTGGATGGAAGAAACGATGGGCGGCATGAGAAAGCCCTTCATGAAGACTTTCTATGAGGCCCAGCGAAAGCGCATGAATCTTCTCCTTGAACCCGACGGCTCCCCGATGGGAGGCAAGTGGTCTTTCGATGCCGACAACCGAAAAAAGCTCCCTAAAAGCCAACCGGTTCCCGAACCTTTT
>JBMYLT010000041.1:4532-9504 GCA_049596615.1 Akkermansiaceae bacterium
CACGCAAAGAAGTGGGTTGAAAACCGATTCCCCAACGCTTTTGGAACGAGAGAGAACTTCTCCTATCCGACCAACCGGGAAGAAGCTCTAAAATCAATGGATTTGTTTTTCAAAGAGCGGTTCGAGCTCTTCGGAGTTTACGAAGATGCCATCTCCACCCGCACCCGAGTGCTCTTTCATTCCGTTCTGACTCCCGCTCTCAACCTCGGTCTCATCACGCCGAGCGAAGTCGTCGAGGCTGCTCTCGATGCGGCGGAAAATAATCCGGCCATTCCCCTAAACTCCCTCGAAGGATTCCTCCGCCAAATCATTGGATGGCGCGAATTCATGCGCATTATTTACAACCGCCACGGCACCATGGAGCGGACGGAAAACTTTTGGGGGTTCACCCGTGAATTGCCTTCGGCCTTCTATGATGGCACCACCGGAATCGAGCCGGTCGATCACGCCATCCACGCCCTGCTCGAAGATGGCTATCTCCATCACATCGAGCGCTTGATGGTGATCGGTAACTTCATGCTCCTCTGTCGCGTTCATCCTGATGCGGTCTATCGTTGGTTTATGGAATTATTCATCGACGCCTACGATTGGGTGATGGTTCCCAACATCTATGGCATGTCGCAGTTTGCCGATGGAGGGATCTTCTCAACCAAGCCCTACATCTCGGGTTCCAACTATATCCGCAAAATGTCGGACTTCCCCAAGGGTGAGTGGTGCGAAGTGTGGGACGGACTTTATTGGACGTTCATCGAAGACCACCGCGTTTTCTTCGCGTCCCAATACCGCCTCTCCATGATGACCCGGCTGCTTGACAAAATGCCGAAGGAAAAGCGCGAAACCCATCGCAAGAATGCAGAGGACTTCATTCAGAGGGTCTTCGAACAATGAGATCGCTCTGCCCCCTTCCTTGGATCCAATCTCACCTCCTCTCTTCAATCTCGGGAATTTCAGGGAAAAGCTCTCAAAACGCCCTGATCGTTGCTTGGTCAGCCTCCCGCTTCTATAATCGGACTACTGCCGAGGGATTAATCAACAGGCTGGACTGGAACATTGGTCAAGAGATCGATGGTCTGATCACAACATCAGATGTCAAAAACGGTCGTCCTCACCCGGAAATGATCCACCTGGCAATTTCGAAATGTGGTCTTAAGAAGTCCTCCCGAGTTGCCAAAGTGGGTGACTTCGTTATCGATATTAAGGAGGGGGAAAGTGCTGTGACTACTGGAGTATAGTCGCTGAAACAACTGAAGCCGACTCGACCAACCGCTGTCGTTGACAGTCTTGAGGAGGTTGCGGACCAGCTGGTTTGAAGACCAATCATTTTGAGGGTGGCTCTGGAATCTCCGACTGGAGATTTCCCTTTCGGCACGAACCGGACTAGAGTTGTTCAAGATGAAACGCCACCTCACCATATTCCTTCTGACCCTGACGTTCCAGACTACTTCAAACGCTCAAAATGTCGCCAAGGGTGATCTTCATCCTTATGCCGATACCGGAACAGGAAGGGAGCGATGGACTCTTGAAGGCGAGCCGGTCAACGAGGCACGCCTTTACGATTTTTATCAACGGCAGGCGGACTACTACATGGCAAATCCGGACCAGCTTCCGGAGGTCATTCCGGCCCATCCCGGTCTCGATGGCGGGAACTACGGCCACTGGGGAAAAAACAACCAGAACAATTACTCGGACACCCGCTGGAACAATGCCGAAATGGGCGAGGTCTTGACGCATGTCTTTCGTGCCAAGGACCTAGTCGTGCTCAAAGGAATTTGCGTTCGTTTGGGAGAAAACCGCGAGCTTTCCACCTGCTTTGATCCCATGACCCTGAGCTACCGGGCTCTCTGGAAAGATGGTTTCGTCAAGTTTGATGGCTTCCGGTGGGGTTCTTCGCGGAATGCCGCCTTGCAAGGAACGCCGCTCGCCATCCACTCCAAGGCCGAGCTCATCAAGAATTCACGCTACCTGGGATACCACCGATATGGGAGGCGAGTGGTTTTCGAATACGAAATCAACGGCATCAAGATCGCCGACGAGCCATGGGCGGCCGGAGAAACGTTTTACCGCAGAATCACCTTTGCCGGAGAAGGAAAGGATTTCACCTTTCCCATTATGACCGGCGAAGATCTTAAGGGCTCTGTTGTTTCCTCGTCGCTTGTCCAAGCAGCCAAGGTCTCGCAAGGAAACCTGACCGTAAAGGAGGCAAAGAACAAAGGAGAAGTCATCATCAAGATCAGCAGCAGTGAAGATAATGATCAATCCGCACTGGCTCACCTTCGCGAAAAGCGGAAGTACGAGAAACGTTGGAATCAGTCGCTCAAAGTCAAATGCCAAACCGGGACTCCTCCCGCCGGTTCCGCCTACGCTGTCGATACCATCACCGTGCCTTACGACAATCCGTGGAAGGTTGTCATGCAAATGACCGGCATCGGCATACTTCCAAATGGCGACGCACTCATTTCCACGCTCATCGGTGACATCTGGCGCGTTACTGGGCTGGATAACAAACTGGAGAAGGTCACCTGGTCACGCTATGCAACAGGATTCAATCAACCGATCGGGATTCACATCGATCAAGACGGCATCTTCGTTCTCGACCGTGGACAGCTTTATCGTCTCCACGATGAAAACAATGATGGCGAGGTCGACTTTTACGAGAACTACGCCAACGACTTTGGAGGCTACAATCGAAGCCACACCCACACCTTCGGACTCCACCGCACGGCCGACGGATCATTTCACTTCACCCAGCGGGAAAGCATTCTCCGTACGAGGCCCGACCAAAAGACCGAGCTACAGGCCGCTGGCGTTCGCAACTGCATGGGCATTGGAGGATCGAAGGATTACTTCTGGGTGGCGCCCCAAGAAGGCACCTGGACTCCTGCGTCCGCCATCATCGAGGTTAACAAAGGCGAGTTCTACGGTCTCCCTTCCTCCGCGGCACGCGGCGGAGCCATAGCCCCCGCCCTTTGCTACATCCCGCGAGGTGTCGACAACTCCACCGGCGGGATGGTTGAAGTGACGAGCGACCAATGGGGACCGTTCAAAGGAGGACATGTGGGACTCAGTTATGGTTCGGGCACCCATTACCTGATTCTGCGCGATGATACCTCAAGCCGACCGCAAGGAGCGGTTGTTCCGATGGATGGAGAATTTCTCGCTGGCTCCATGCGGGGATCCTTTCATCCCAAGGACGGCCAGCTTTATCTCGTCGGGCTCGACGGCTGGGGTGACTACTCGGTCAAGGACGGGTGCTTTCACCGTGTCCGCTACACCGGAAAGAAGGTCTACAAGCCGAAGGGGTTCCGCGTTCACCAGAACGGGATTAGGATCGACTTCACCACCAAACTAGATCCGCAAGCGGTTGGCGATTTGAAAAACTACTTCGCGCAAGCCTGGAACTACGAATATGCCCGTCGCTATGGCTCTCCCGAGTTCTCGCAAAAAGTGCCTGATTCCCTCGGACACGACCGGGTCAAGATTCAGTCGGTGAAGCTTCTCAACAAAGGGCAGTCCCTCTTCATCGAAATGCCCTGGATGCCGGTGGTGATGCAGCTTCACCTGCGCATGCACCTCAAAGCCTCCGATGGCCACTCTTTCAAAACGGACCTCTTCGCTTCCCCGATGTATCCCGGACCGGCTTTCAAAGCACCCGGGCTATCCAGGCTTGCAGAGAGGAAACCCGGAGGTATCAATCTTCGGATCGCGGGTCAGAAGACAAAACCCAAAGCCAACGGAGCAACCGGAGAGCCGCTGGAGGGCGCCCGGGAATTGGTCGTCAACGCCATCGGCGGATTGCAATACGACAAAACCAAACTGACTGCTAAAGCAGGCGAACCTTTGGCTCTCAAGCTCCGGAACCAGGATGTCATGCCCCACAATCTAGTACTGGTTCAACCAGGTAAGGCCAAAGTGATCGGAGAAGCCTCCTTCAAGATGCTTAATGACCCGAAGGCCGGGGAGAAGAATTATATTCCTGATTCTCCGAAAGTCATCGCCTTCATCCCCGTTATCAATCCGGAGACTGAACACACCCTTCACATAAAAGCGCCCGAGAAACCCGGCGACTACCCTTACCTGTGCACCTTCCCCGGCCACTGGCAGGTGATGCGAGGGTTACTCAAGGTGAGGTAGGCTTGGGCGGTGGCAAGACTTATGAGTCTTGGTTTTTAGGACGAATCTTGAAGGCTGACTCAACTGACTTCGAAACCCCCTTTGCAACTATGCAGGCGGATCTTTTAATTCCTTAAGCACGAGTCGTAATTCATGTGACCTAGTTACGGATACATCGACTCAGAGATTCAGGCTGAAGGGCTTCGCGCCTCAACATACCGTGCCGGGATATTGATCTCCCCTAATCCAAACCAAGTCTGTAGAGAAACCCATCTTGGTCTATTGCCGGGGAATTGCATCCGTAGCTTCCAGTCAACAACCTGGGTCAATTATAGCCCAAGTTTCTATGGCTCGAATACTAAAAAAACGATTTGACTCAAAACATCGGCCAAAATATTCCTTAAGCGTATGAAATCACTAATTAAGTCCACTATCGCCTTGATCGGTTTAGTCTCAATTTCAATAGGATCGGCGATTGCTGCTGACGCAGTCAATGACAAGTGCCCAATCAGCGGTAAAGCTGCTGACGGCTCAAAGAGTGTAGAACTTGTTGCTAAGTTCTGTTGTGGTAAGTGCGTTGCAAAATTCGAAAAAGATCCCACGGCTTATGCTGCTAAGGTCGCTAAGGCAGCTGACGGCAAATGCGCTTTCAGCGGCAAAGATGCTAAAAAGGAAACAAAAATCAGTATCGCAGTGTGCTGTGGAAAGTGCAAAAAGAAGGGGGAAGGGGATCCCAAGGCCCTCTTTGCAAAGCTCCAAAAGAAGAAGAAAAAAGAGCAGTTGAAAAAGCTGTCGCCCATGTTGAAAAAATTAGATAATAAAAACTTGTTGTTCACTAGAATGCTCTTAAAGAAATCGCTAA
>JBMYLT010000042.1:0-9202 GCA_049596615.1 Akkermansiaceae bacterium
GGCCAGTCTCATGATGGGGATGTATGGTCAAAAGTTCGGTAAGTATGGCATGTCCCGCGGACTCCCGATCCCGAAAGATAAGCCGACTCTTGCGGAGTTTCTTCGGGATCACGGTTACGTCACCGGTCAGGTTGGAAAGTGGGATCTCGGGGACAGGTCACAAGGGCCCTTTTCTCGGGGCTTTATGGAAGTGGCTGAATTTCCGCCAAAGGCTCACGGCGATAAGGTGAGGTATCGAGCTAAGGACAAGAATGGTAAACCGGTCTGGCTCACCAATCTCGATGGAGACCGGCTTGTTGAGTTTGTGAAGCGAAACAAGGAAAAGCCTTTCTTCATGTATTGGTCGCCACTGGCCGTGCACTCACCTCACAACAATGTCCCCAAGAAGCTGGCGGACCGGACGACTGCTCCGCCCAATCGACGCAAACTTGGCGGGGGAATTGTTTCGGTCGATGACCAGGTCGGGAAGTTGCTGGCTTGTCTCGAGAAGAATGGTCTGCGGGAAAAAACTTTGGTCATTCTCTCAAGCGACAACGGTGCCAATCCGGCCGAAGGAGGATCTTCTTCTCCTTATCGGGGAGGAAAGGGAAAGGGCACCCAGCAGATCGGTTGGACCCTCAGCCCGACGATCATGTCTTGGCCCGGGGTGATTCCGAAGGGCAAAAGGTTCAAAGGGATGTCCTGCACGCTCGACTTTTTCGCCACCATTGCGGCGGCGGCCGGTGTCGAGGCTCCGAAGCACCTCGATGGAGTGGACCTGCTTCCTTATCTGCGTGATGAGAAGAAGGGCAGCCCTCACGAAATCCTCTACTGGTTGAACAACCAGCCCGACGATGCACCTCGTCGTCACTTGGTAGCGGTGCGCTGGAAGCAATGGCGGCTTTATCGTCAGCGTGAAAAAGACCCATGGCAGCTCTTTGACCTCGTCAAGGATCCGCAAGAGCTGAGCAATGTGGCGAAGGAGTTCCCCAAAGTTGTCGAGCAGATGGCAGCCAGGCATGCCGAGTGGAAAAAGAGTCATGTGCCTCCTCCCAAAATCGAGAACGTGACTGGCAAGAGTAATCCGCCCACTGGCCACGGCTGGGTGATCGGAGATGGCCGGTTGAAAGCACAACCTGCCGAGCGAGAGAAACAGAAGTGAAGATGAAGAAGTTCGTTGCCATTCTCCTGCTGGTGGTGAGTCCGGTTCTCGCGGAATCTTCCAAGCCGAACCTCATTGTGATCTTTACCGATGATCACGGATACGCCGATCTTTCTTGTGTCGGGATGGAGCCCGATGTGAAGACCCCTCATCTTGACCGCCTTGCCGCCGAAGGAGTGCGTTTCACTGATGGGTATATCACGGCCCCGCAATGTTGTCCGTCGCGGGCGGGGTTGCTGACCGGACGTGATCAGAATCGCTTCAATTTTTCAGCCAACGGAAAAGGTCCCATGCCAGAAAAGGAGATCACCATCGCAGACCGGCTCGGGAAGGCCAGATACGTCACCGGGATGGTAGGAAAATGGCATCTCGATACAGAAGGTGACCCCAAGTTGCATCATCCCCGCGCCCGCGGTTTTCAAGAAACGTTTTGCGGAAATATCAACAGCTACTCAGCCACGTATGATCTCAAAGGAAATCGCTTCGACAAACTCCAGCGTGTTCGCACGATCGGCGACCGACTTGATCGGCAATCTGACGCCGCGGTTCAGTTTATCGATCATAATCACGAAAAGCCCTTCTTTCTCTATCTGGCCTATTTTGCTCCGCACGTTCCTTTGGCTTCTTCCAAAAAATACCTTGATCGTTTCCCGGGTAAAATGCCGGAGCGTCGTCGATACGCTCTCGCGATGATTTCGGCGGTCGACGACGGGGTCGGTCGTATCATGAGGCGGCTTGTGGATCATGGGATCGATGAAAACACCATGATCTTCTTCATCGGGGATAACGGTGCGCCACTCAAGCTCCACATGGAGGACAAGACCCTGGCCTTCAAGAAAGGGGCGTGGGATGGATCCAAGAACACTCCGTTAAACGGGGAGAAAGGGATGCTCGCCGAGGGCGGAATTCGCGTTCCCTACTTGGCTCGGTGGAAAGGGAAGATTCCGGGTGGACAGGTTTGCAAGACTCCCGTGACTTCGCTTGATGTCGCGGCAACCGCTTGTGCGATGGCCGGGATCAAGCGGCCCGATTCACTCGATGGCCTTAACCTTTTACCGATGCTTTCGGAAAGCCAGCCCCTTCCCAGGCGGGCGCTCACCTGGCGGTTCTGGAGCCAGGCCGCCGTGCGCGAAGGCGACTGGAAGCTTCTTAAAATGGGAGATCGAAAGTCCTATCTTTTCAACCTTGTCGATGATCCAAGTGAAGCCAGAGACCTGATTTTGGAGAAGCCGGAGATCGCAAAAAGACTGGAGAAGAGGCTGTCTACTTGGGCAGTCGAACTCGACCCGGTGGGGCTTCCGACCGGTGATGGAAATGTGCAGGAGCAGTTCTTTTACCGTCACTTTTTCAAACTCCCTTTGCCTGATGGAATCAGCCCCAATCGAAACCCTTTTGTGACCCGGGCTGAGAGAGTGAAGTAGCCGTCGCCAATTCGCTTTCATGATTTGATACCGTCCCCATACGGGGGATGGTTGAGGTAGGTAAAGGACTTTCGCATAGCGGAAAAGTGTGCGAGTTTTCTCATGGCAGGTAGTAGCTAGGTCGCTGTTTTGAGAGACATGACCGGGATGAAAATGAGGAGACACGAGAAAAGGGTCATTGGGATTTGCCTGCTGGCATTTCTTTGGTGTGCACCGGGTGTTTTCGCCGACGAAATTCCACAAGGTGAAGCGGGTTATGCTGCCAAAGTGAAACCCTTCCTCGAAACCTACTGCATTTCCTGTCATGGTCCGGATAAAAGTAAAGGTGGCATCACCTTGCACACTCTCGACGGGGCTTTTGAGCTCGAGCAGGATCTCGAACGATGGGAGGACATTCTCGAAGTTCTCAGATACAAGGAGATGCCGCCTGAAGATGAGAAGCAACCATCAGGCGAAGATCGTGAAGCGATCAAAAACTGGGTTGATCTTGGATTGCGCGAGTATGTCAGGAAAGCGAGCGAGGTGGCCCCGGTGCCCATGGCTCGGCGATTAACGAACTTTGAGTATCAAAACACTATGCGCGACCTTCTCGGGTTAGAGTTGGATTTTACCAAGAATCTTCCCGAAGATCCGAAGAAGCCTTACTACTTTAACAATACCGCCGAGTTCATGTTGCTCGGGCCGGAACAGATCGATCGCTATTTGGAAAATGCCCGACGGGCAATGGCTAGCGTGATCGTAGATCCCGGCGAGCCCAAGGTATTCCGCAAGTCCCAGAAATGGGACGTCACGCAAAAGGGGAAAGGGGGAGCGGAGATTCCTGTTTATCAAGGCCCGGGGGTGGGGCGAAAGACCGTGTCATTAAATGGTTGGCCTGCCACGGGTGAGTATCGTATTCGCATTAAGGCCGCTGGACGTTTCCCTGAAGGAGTGGACGAGGTTCCCTTGCGGTTGGTGATGGGATCTGATCTCCGTCACGATTCAGGAACGGGGCAGTACGAACCAGTGGGGACCGTTCACTTGAGGAATCGGCCGGACGATCTTCAGGAGTTTGAGTTGCGTGGTCGTATCGAGAATCATCCCATTCAGGTGGGTAAGATTACCAAGAAGGGGCAGGCACCTCCGTCGATGATCATCACGGCCCAGAATCTTTTTGATAATGGAGAACTCAATGATCACCGAAAGAGCGCTTTCGATTCATCGTGGAGCCAATCCGCCCCAAGGGTGGTGTTGGCATCGCTTGAGTTCGAAGCTCCGGTGACCGATGTCTGGCCGCCGGCTCATCATACTCGGATTCTCTTCGAGTCACCTCTGCGTCAGAGTGACCGCAAAGCCTATGTCCGGGAGGTGCTGGAACGGTTCATGACTCGGGCCTTCCGGCGCACAGTGTCTGATTCCGAGGTCGACCGCTTTGCCCGGCTTTATGAACTTCTCGAGCCGGGTTTCGGTTCTTTGGAAGCCACCATGCGCGAAACCCTCTCGATGGTACTCATCGCTCCCCAGTTTCTTTATCACACCTTGGCGGGGGAGGGGCTCACCAGTCCTCAGTTCGAATTGGCATCTCGGCTTTCTTATTTTCTCTGGGGAAGTTTGCCGGACGGCCAACTTCTCAATGCTGCTTTCAAAGGACAGCTCGATGATCCGAAGGTGCTTGAAGTTCATGTTCGTCGACTTCTCAAAGACGAACGATCGAATGACTTCGTCGACAATTTCACCACGCAGTGGATGAGCCTAGAAAAAATGAAGGCGATCAACATCAACCAAAACCTCTTCCCGAGGTTTCTCTATTACGTCCACGTTGGTGAACGCCGGGGTCAGGAGATCCTCTTTCGCCCCACCATTCGGGACTACATGCACCAAGAAACCGTGGGGTTCATTGCGGAATTGATCCGGCGTAATGCCAGCGTGAGCAACATTATCGATTCTGATTTCGCTTACCTCAACGAGCCGCTCGCTGATCACTACGGTGTGGAAGGGGTGCAGGGTCTCAAGATGCGGGCTGTTCCCATCAAGCCCGAGCATCGGATCGGCGGCCTGCCCACCCAAGGGTCTATCTTGATTGGGAATGGAACGGGCTCAGCGCCTCATCCCATTTACCGCGCGGTCTGGTTGCGTGAGGCCATCTTGGGAGATGAAGTCAAACCCCCACCTGCCGAAGTGCCTGCTCTTGCCGATTCGGCCGGTGACTCCGCCGATCAGGCACTAACCATTAAAGACCTCCTCGCCAAACACCGGGATGTGGAAAGCTGCAACGATTGTCACGTGCGTCTTGATCCCTGGGGAATCCCGTTTGAACGCTACAGCGCCATCGGAAAATATCAGCCCCGGGTTCCCAAGGAGGGGTCTCGAATCCGGGGATTCAACATCAAAGAGGACAAGGATATGCAGGGATATCAGGCTTATCTCGACAAGGTATACACTAACGGAGTCGATGCCAAATCCCGCGTTCCCCATGGTCCGGAGGTTGATGGCATGCAGGAGCTCAAGAAATACCTTCTTAAGGCTCGGCTAGACGACGTTGCAGAGAACGTCGTCCGTCGTTTGTTGACCTACAGCATTGGTCGCGCTTTGACCTATCGTGATCGTTTTGCGGTCGAAGAATTGGTCAAAGAAGCCAAGAAAACGGATTATGCCATGGGAGACATCATTGTCTCGATTTGTTTAAGTGATACCTTTCGAAAGACTCCAACCCACCCCGAGAAGAAATGAAAAAGAAGTCCTGGTATTTGAGCCGACGTGAAGTTTTGCGAGGAGGAGGAATGTCCCTGGCCCTCCCGCTTTTGAATGGCATGAGCTGGGGGCGTGAGGCTGCTGCCAATAGCGCGCCCAAGCGCCTAGTGGTGACTTACATTGGATATGGGGTTTATGATCCGGGTCGCAAGAACGACGGTGTGCATCCCCATAGTTGGTATCCTCGTCACGATTCGGGCGCTCTGACATTCAACAAGGCGTCCAAGGCGTTTGAATCTTTGAAGGGTTCCGTGACTTACCTGCGCGGGCTTGATCATGCCGGAGGCTACGGGCTGGGCGGCCACAGCAGCGGTGATGTTTTTGCCACCGGTGCTGATATGTCTGGATCGGAAAAAACCAACAACATTTCGGTGGACCAGATGGCGGCCAAGACGAACGGTCAACACACCCGCTATGACTCTCTAGTAATGGGAACCGAAGGGGGAACGGGGTCATATGGCATGGCCAAGACCCTCTCTCATCGGGGACCCGGACAGCCCGTTCCGGCGATGCACCGTCCGCAGGAGATTTTCAACCGTCTCTTCCGTCCCTACGCCGGCCAGTCGGTCAATGACGTGCGCGCCGAACTCAAGCGGGAAGCCAGTGTGCTTGACCTGATGATGGACAACTACAAGAGCCTTCACGGCAAGCTTGGCGCGGAGGATCGCCAGAAAATGAACGAGTATCTCGACTCAGTACGGGCGCTTGAGAAGCGTGTCGAACGCACAAGCCAATGGACTCATGAGGAACTCCCGAAGATCGACACCAAGGGATTGAATCTCGAAGCGAGCTATCAGGATCCAACCGAGTATCTTCGTTGCATGTATGACCTGCTCTACCTGGCCCTCCAGACTGACTCGACCCGCTTTGCCTCTTTCATGACCGAGAGCGAGCATTCGACTGGGAATCCGGTGGGGAATTTCGCCAATCAGATCTTTGGTTACACCGGGGCAACGCACGATATCGCTCACAAACGACCGGAAGAAGCTTCATTGAAATGGGAGCAATGGAGAGCCGAGCAACATGCCTACTTCCTAAAGCGTTTGCGTGACAGCAAGGAAGGTGAAAGCAACATGCTCGATAACACGGTGGTTGTGTGGGGCTCAGCCCACCCGCACGGATCCCACAGCACCAAGAACTATCCCGTGCAAGTGGCCGGAGGAAACGGCCTGGGGTTCAAGCATGGGCACCTTCACAACTTCGAGGGCTCACGCAAAAGGCCGCTCTCCAATCTATTCGTTTCCATGCTGAACGCTGTGGATGTGCCGGTGGAGAAGTTTGCCGACAGCACCGGGGAGTTGACCGAGATTCGGAGCTGAACTCGCTGATTGCTCAAAGCGAAAGCTCAAGTAGGTCGTGTGATGGCCGGGTCAGGTTTTTTGGCTGATCTTCTGTGATCATGATGACATCTTCAGTTCGAACGCCAAATTTGTCCTTGAGGTAAATGCCGGGTTCGATGGTGAATGCCATCCCGGGTTCGAGCGGGATTTCTGGCGCGCTTTGTGAGAGGGATGGCGCGGGATCATGCGTTTCGAGGCCGATTTGATGACCCAGTCCGTGGGTAAAAAAATCACCGTGTCCAGCGTTTGAAATGAGGTTCCGAGCAATTTGATCGATATCGCGATTGGTCTGTCCTGCGGTGGCTCCCGTGATGGCTGCTTCCATGGCTGAACTGACAAGGTTGTGAATATCTGACATCTCGTCGGTAGCGTTCCCCAAACAAATAGTCCGAGTCATGTCGGAGGCATATCCTTGGTGCATGACACCCAAGTCAATCAGGAGCATCTGGTCTTTCCCGATCACGGTGTGGTCGGGAAGATGATGAATCTCCCAGCAATTTAGACCGGCCGCGACGATTGGCGTAAAGGAGTATCTCTCGATCGCTTCGCGTTGTGCGATCTCGGAAAGGATTAGTCCTTGAACTCCTCTTTCAGTCATGTGGGGATGAATCTTTGGAATGACCGCCGCGAGGATGGATTCGTTGAGTCGTTGTGATTCTTCCATCAGCGTGATTTCCGCCGGTGATTTGAATTGCCGCACATACTCGATGACAGAGCAAGGTTCGACGGAATGAGAATTGAGGGCGTGTGTCCATTGGTCGAGAGCAACGGGCGAGAGACTTTTGTCGACTCCGATTTTCAAGGAGGACTCGGACAAGCGATCTGCGATCAAGTCGTCAGGGTTGGTGCTTGTTTCGATTTCGAGGAATGGGTTGGAGGCGTTGGTCTGTGCCTCGGCCCATGGTAGCGTTCGAAAATGGGTGATGAGGAGGAACTCGCTGGCGGTCACGAAGAGAGTTCGGGGCTCTCCTCGAAAGCCAGTGAGATAACGGACATTTGCCGGGTTTGAGGTGATGAGGGCATCAAGCTCTAGTTGAGCCATTCGGGCTAGTGTCCGGGCGAGGCGTTGCTTCATTTCACCGGATGAGAAGAAGAAAGGGGAGATCATATGTCCGTTAAACCATGGGAAAAATCCATCGATAGGAAAAGCGCCCGATCACTCTGACGTAGAATGAGAGATGGCGAGTCGTAGAGCTTGGATGGCAAAACCGGGAGTTTCAGTGGCGATGACCGTGATTTTGATGGCATTGCTGGTAGGACTGTTGCTCGGGCTGGTAGATTTGGAGGCAGTTGAAGATGATGAGATTCGGGTGGTTTGTGCGGCTGTCTTTCGAGAGCCGATGGAAGAGATCGCTAGGCGATACGAAAAAGAGACTGGAGTCCGGGTTGTTTGTCACTTTGGAGGGTCCGGAGGTCTCGCAGCACAATTGCCATTCACTGGAGGAGATTTGTTCTTTCCCGCGGCCGATCAGTATCTTGACCCGCTAAGGAAACGTGGTGTGGTTTTGAGTGAGAAGGCGATGATTCGGTTGAAGCCGGGATTGGTGGTCGCTTCGGGCAACCCGAAGGGTATTCGGAAGTTTTCCCATCTTTTCCAAAAGGGGGTCCGGGTCTCATTGGGCAATCGTTCGGCTGCGATTGGACGAGTGACCTGGGCGGTCATTAAGCAAGAAGGGTTGGAAGAAAAGATGAATGAGACGCTTCTCGTGACCAAGCCAACCGTCACCGAAGTGGTGACGGATGTCGCGCTTGGAGCGGCGGATGTCGCCATCGCGTGGGACGCGGTTTCGAAGAATGACGCAAGGGTGGAGTGGATCGAGATTGAGGAACTGATCCGGAACGACTCCCTGGCTCCGATGGCGGTTCTGCAATCGTCCTTCTCGAGGGAAAAGGCGACTGACTTCGTCGATTACTGTGCCGACCCGGAAAAAGGAGGGTTGGTCTTCAAGGAGATGCGGTTTCGGCTTTCGCTCGATTGAAAGTGGGTTAGTCTTTTCTTTGGTCACATCGGGGTGACCATGTTCCCTCTCAAGAAATCGATTTGATGATAAGATGTTTGTGATCGAGTGGATGATCGAAATTCTCTTCCACACCTGCTGTGGCTGGATCGGACAAATTTTTGTGAAGTTGATCACGTTCGGCAAAGTGGAGCTAGAATATGGGGATTCCGCCACGAGTCCTCTTGGCGAGTGGATCGGAGCTGGGCTCTTGCTAGCTGCGCTGGTGGTTGTTCTCTTGTTTGGCTGCGTGTGAGGAGGGATCCTGAGTTTTTATCGATCCAGGCTAGAGCTTCCGGGCTGGATCCATTAGGTCTCCCTTGGATGAAGAGAAAGAAGGTGGAGATGATCGGGTTTAAGTCGTCTGCGGTCTACTTCGAAAAGTGGCCGGAGTTGACAGTCGATAAGCTGGAGGTGGCCTTTGAGATCATTGAGAAAGAATTGTCTGCAGCGGGATGCGATCCCCTCTGGTGTTTGATTGATTCGAGTGAAAACGACCTTGTGGCAGTCCGCAGAGTTCTTGAGCGGAAAAAACCTGATCTTGTTATGGTGGGGGCTGGCGTGCGGTTAGAT
>JBMYLT010000042.1:9212-9437 GCA_049596615.1 Akkermansiaceae bacterium
AATTCCTCCTTTTTGAGAAAGTCGTGAATGCCATTCATGAGGAAGTTTCCCAGGCCTGGATCGCTTTCAACAGAAACCCTTTTGACACAGTGCTGGCGGTTGAGCGTTGGTTGAACTGATTCATGCCTGCCGAAAAAAAGAATCGAGTCTGGCGAGTGCGTCCTGAGTGGCCGTTCCTCCTCTTCCTGCTGTCGTTGGTTGCGGCTTATCTTTCCCTAGTCCTAT
>JBMYLT010000043.1:0-5254 GCA_049596615.1 Akkermansiaceae bacterium
GCCCATTGGCGTCTGAGGCACTCAATGTCATCATTGGTGGACACGGCCGCGATGCTGCTGACCCAGCAGGTATGAGCTTCAATGGTCTCATCGATGACGTCCGGATTTACGATGAGGACCTCAGTGAAGGCCAGATCATGGCAGCAATGAGCAATATCCCAGAGCCGTCTTCCATGGGCCTTATTGCGCTGACCGGTTTTCTCTTTCTCCGCCGTCGCCGCTAAGGGCGAGCGAGATGATCTTGCCGACTTTCATTTAATTAGCAGCAGGCCGGTTCTCCAGTTATGGGGACCGGTCTTTTCGTGTTAGGAATCGGGATCTTTTACCGCGATGAACTTCCGTAATATTCTCTCTGGATTAACTCTAAGTCTTCCGTTTTGTTTCTTGTTCTCATGCTCTGACCCCGAAGAGAGGGCAGAGACGGGTGATCAGTCCGAACTCTCCGGGTATCCATTGGTTGGTGAAGCAAATCCAGTCAGGTGCCGTGAATTGGAGTTCCGTCCCACTGGGCAGGCCGGGCAACCTCTCTTTGAAAGTCTCCCTTCGAACCAGACCGGTGTGGACTTTCAAAATCTCATCCAGGAAGACCACCCGATGCGTCATCTTTACGCGACAGAGAAAGTCTGCGGAGGTGTGGCTGTCGGAGATCTCGATGGGGACGGCCGGCCCGATCTGTTTTTTACGAATGGCCCGTCAGCAAATGGGCTTTTCTTGCAAAAAAGTGCGATGAATTTCGTGGATGCTACCGAGGCCTCAGGGCTACACGGTGGTGACAGCTGGAGCGCAGGTGCGGCGATGATCGACATCGATGGTGACGGAGATCTTGATATCTACGTGGCCAATTATGGCAAACCCAACCAATTGTATGTGAACAAAGGCGATGCAACTTTCGAGGAAAAGGCCGCCGAATTCGGTTTGGCATACGTGAGTGCAAGTCACATGCCTACTTTCTGCGATTATGATAAGGATGGCGATTTGGACCTTTATTTGCTTACCAATCGCTACCATTCACCCAAAGGCCAGCCCAAGGCGGAAGATGTGCTCCGTTTCGAAGTCGTGAATGGGGCCGGGCGTATCAAATACACCGATCCGACCTTGGGATTTTATTTTAGGCCGTTTCAATCCGGTAAGGCTCCTGATGGTCGCCCGATCTTTAATATCCAGAAAGTGGGACAGGCAGATGTGTTGTTCCGAAACGACGGAGGAAGGTTTGTCGATGTGAGCAAAGAGTCCGGAATCTATGGAGTTGGTTTTGGTCTTTCCGCCACTTGGTGGGACTACAATCAAGACGGATGGGTAGATCTCTGGGTCGGAAATGATTTTGACGATCCCGACCGGGTTTATCGAAATAACGGAGATGGAACTTTTACAGATGTGGTGAAAGACATCGTGCCACATACTTCGTGGTTTTCGATGGGCGCGGATTTTGCCGATCTCAACGGCGACCAGAAGCCTGATTTTCTGATCGCCGATATGTCTGGAACGAACCATTTCAAACAAAAAACGAATATGGGCTCGATGGGAGCCAAGGCCGAGTTTTTGAGGACGGCGAACCCCCAACAGTATATGCGGAATGCCCTCTTCCTTGGAACTGGTGGGGAGCGACTGATGCAGGCGGCGCAGATGGCAGGTCTGGCCAATTCAGATTGGACCTGGACGGTGAAGCTGAGTGACTTCGACTGTGATGGTCTTGCTGATGTGTTCATGACCAATGGCATGTCGAAAAATTTCAACGAATCGGATAATGCCGCCGTAGAGCCCAAACCCAATGAAACCGAATGGGATCGCCACGTGCGTGCCGGGACTGAAGAACTACGGGAACAGAACCTAGCCTTCAAGAACGAGGGGAACTTGAAGTTTGCCAATGTGAGTCAGGAGTGGGGACTGGACCATGTCGGCATGAGCTTCGGAACTGCTCATGCCGATCTCGACGGGGATGGCGATCTCGACATGATTGTTTGCAATCTCGGAGAAAAGGTAACCATCTATCGCAATAACAGCAGTCGTGGGAATCGTTTGGTGATTTCGCTTCGGGGATCAAAATCAAACACGTTCGGCATCGGAGCCAAGGTGACCCTTATGATGGATGACGGCACGACCCAGCAACGGCGTTTGATTCCTGTGCGGGGTTATTTGGCGTCGAATGAACCTTCGGTTCACTTTGGCCTCGGGGAGCGCCAGCCGAAGAACCTCATGATCGAGTGGGCGGACGGGCATCGACAGAAAGTGGGCGATCTGAAAGCGAACCATCACTATACCATTGTCCAGGGCGGTGAGAGTGCCCCTGTCGATCCCGCGGAATATGATCCCGAGCCGATGTTTGTGAAGGCCGAAACGCTTCAAGGAGCGGGTCATCGTGAAAACGAGTTTGATGACTTTGCGAGGCAACCTTTGTTGCCCAATAAAATGTCCCAACTTGGACCCGGGCAGGCTTGGGGTGATCTTGACGGAGATGGCAATGATGATCTTTGGCTCGGTGGAGCGGCTGGTTCGGCGGGGCAGATTTGGATCAATGAGGGGGCTGGTTCATTCGAAAGGAAGACGATGCAGGCGTTGGTTGACGATGCCGGATTTGAGGACATGGGAGGTCTTTGGTTTGATGCTGATGGCAACGGAACGATGGATTTGTATGTCGTGAGCGGTGGTTCGGATTTTGAACCTGACGATCCGGAATTGGGAGACCGCCTCTACTTGAATGAGGGTGGGAAGCTGCGCCTGGCCAATGAAGGAATCATTCCGGACGATCGGACAAGCGGTTCGGTTGTGGTGGGCGCGGACTTCGACCGTGACGGTGATGTTGATCTCTTTGTAGGAGGTCGTCAGATCCCGGGTGCCTATCCGGAACCAGCGCAGAGTAAGCTCTTAATCAATGACGGCGGGAAGTTTTCGGACGCCGGTTTGGATGTCAAAGGTCTGGTGACCTCGGCTCTCTGGTCGGATGTCAATGGGGATGGCTGGTTGGATCTCCTGGTGACCGCTGAATGGGGCCCGGTCCGTGTTTTCCAGAACAGGGAAGGTAAGCTTTCCGAAGTCACTGCGGGAACCGGAATTGCCGATCTCACTGGTTGGTGGAATGGCATTGCTGGAGGTGATTTTGACGGGGACGGTGATATCGACTATGCGGTCACCAATTTCGGGTTGAACACCAAATACCATGCTTCTAACGAGCATCCTGCTTTGATTTACTACGGCGATTTTGAAAATCTTGGGCGCAAGAGAATCGTTGAGGCGGAATTTGAAGATAATGTGCTCTACCCCGGACGGGGACGCAGTTGTTCCAGTAACGCGATGCCGCATCTGCGAAAAGCTTTCACCTCATTCAGGCAATTTGCGGGAGCGGAGTTGACGGATATTTACCAACCGGATCGTTTGAAAACTGCTCTCAAGCTGAATGCGTCGGTTTTTGAATCAGGTATATTGATCAATGATGGTAACGTCGATGGAGTTGTTCAATTCACGTTTAAGGCCCTGCCTCGAATTGCTCAAATCGCGCCATCATTTGGAGTGGTGGTAAGCGATGTGAATCATGACGGAAAAGCGGATCTCTATCTTGCGCAGAACTTTCATAGCCCCCAGGTCGAAACGGGGAGAATGTCAGGAGGTTTAAGCCAGCTTTTGCTTGGAAAGGGTGATGGAAGCTTTGAGCCGATTTCGGCAAAACAGAGCGGCCTCTGGGTCCCGGGTGATGCAGCCAGCCTGACCCACGCGGATGTGAACGGAGATGGAGCGATAGATTTCGTTATCGCAAAAAACAACGGTCCTGTCGGCGTCTTCGAGAAGAAAGGCGCAGAAGGAAATACCATTCAATTAAAGCTCGTTGGAGCGTCCGGAAACCCTACCGCGCTTGGTGCCCGGCTACGAATTAGCTTTGATAAAAAGCAGACCCGCATTGAGGAAACCTACGGTGGCGGGGGATACCTTTCTCAGTCTCCTTCCTCGATCTTTATTTCGATACCGGAGAGTGCTACAAAAATGGATCTCATAATCAACTGGCCTGACGGAAGCGAGAGCCGCCATCAGTCGGATTTGGCGGAACCAACGATGGTGATCAAACAACCCAGGTAACCATTCCTTAGCCTTCCTCAAATCTTACCAGGCAAAATTCAACCACACAACCATGCACTCATTCTCAAAAATTATCACAATTGCTACAGCTGTAGTGAACACTGCTGCCGTTCAACAGTCTCCCGGGGAGTTGCTGCTTTATTATCCCTTTGATGTTCAGAATGGGGAGATTGTTAAAAACCAAGGTTCCCTAGTAGACGGGACCGCCGTCGGAGGGGTGACCTATGTCGACAGTAAGGATGCGACCTTTGGAAAGGCATTTCAGGGAAACCGGACCGGAGCGAATGATGCCTACATTCAAACCGGTCTGAGCGGAGTCGACCTCGGATTTGGTGCCTCCAGCGCCAGCGGCGGTGTCTACACGGCAATGGCTTGGGTTAACTGGAATGGCACGACCACTCAGGGCGGAGCCAATGGCGACCATATGGTCTTTGGAGCGGAGGATGGTCCGGGCAACAACTCTCAGCTCCACCACGGCATCCGTGACGAAACCGATGGTTCACACGCGCACTACGGTGGTTGGGGCAATGACCTCAACAACGGTGGGATTGTGACTCCTGGAGAGTGGACCCACCTGACCTTCCAATTTGATGGTACCGACAAGGTAATCTATCTCAACGGGGTTGAGACGGTCCGCGGAGCCGGAGGCCCATTGGCGTCTGAGGCACTCAATGTCATCATTGGTGGACACGGCCGCGATGCGCCCGACCCAGCAGGTATGAGCTTCAATGGAGCAATCGACGAAGTTAAGATCTTTGATGAAGCCCTGACCGAAGAGATGATCCAAGCGGCAATGATTCCCTCGGTGGCAGATGATTCTGATGGTGATGGTCTAAGTGACGCAGATGAAGATGCTCTTTACAATACCGATCCCAATGATCCAGATACTGACGACGATGGTCTTTGGGATGGCGTTGAGGTAGCAAACTCCCTCGACCCTAATTCTGCTTTAGGAGATGATGGCCCGGAAGGTGATCCCGATCTTGATGGCTTGGCCAATCGTGCCGAAATAGAGGTTCACAATACCGACCCCCAGTCCAGTGATTCGGACGATGACGGACTCGGTGATCGAGCTGAATTGGAAACGCACGCGACGGATCCCAACCAGCCAGATTCTGATAACGATACACTCACCGACGGGGATGAAATTCAGATTTATAATACTGATCCCAATGATGCTGACTCCGAT
>JBMYLT010000044.1:0-5089 GCA_049596615.1 Akkermansiaceae bacterium
AATGGACATCCACCTCCCCTTGATTCGATTGATCCCAAAACCTGGACTCTTGAGGTTGCCGGTCCGGGAGTGGACCGACCCACCACTTTTTCTCTTCCCGAGCTGAAGTCCAAATTCGAAAACGTCACCCTCCAACTGACCATTGAATGTGGTGGAAACGGTCGGAGTGAGTTCTCCCCTCCTGCGTCCGGGAACCAATGGACGGTGGGAGCAGTGGGAAGTCCCCGTTGGACCGGAGTGCGACTGGGTGACGTCCTCAAGGCGTGTGGCTTGAATGATAAGGCATTCTATACAGCTTATTACGGCAAGGATACCCACTTGTCTGGAGATCCGGAGAAAGACCCCATTTCCCGCGGCGTTCCAATCGACAAGGCTCTCGAGCCTGAGTCTCTCATCGCATGGTCGATGAACGGCGAAGATATGCCATGGATGAATGGTCATCCGCTTCGGTTAGTGACCGGGGGTTACCCCGCTTCAACCTGTGGCAAGTGGCTGCATCGGTTATTGGTCCGCGATCAAGTTCATGATGGTGCCAAGATGACAGGGTCATCGTATCGGGTTCCGAAACATCCGGTTGCCCCTGGAACCAAGGTCCCGCCCGAGGACATGGAGATCATCGAGGCCATGCCGGTGAAGTCCCTCGTCACCTTCCCACAATCCGGAGTCAACATTCCCCTCGACAAACCTTTCAGTTGCCGTGGGCACGCTTGGGCCGGAGAACTCAAGGTGCGCGAGGTTCATACCTCGATTGATTTTGGATCAACTTGGCAAAAAGCAAGGCTGGAAGAACCCGCCAATCGTTTTGCGTGGCAACATTGGAGTCAGGGCGAGATCAAGTTTCCCAAGAAAGGATATTATGAAGTCTGGGCGCGTGCGACTGATGAAAATGGTCGCAGCCAGCCAATGATTCTCCCAGGCTGGAATCCCAAGGGATACCTCAACAATGCCTGTCATCGCATCGCCGTCCAAGCCGTTTGATTTCCATGTCCCCTCTCCGACTTCTTATACTACTCTTAATATCTGCCGGGTTTACGAGATCCGAGGAAGGGGCGGAGAAAATCGACCCCTCTTCGGGGATGATCATCGACACTCACTGGAAAACAGTTCGCATGATGTGTTCGGCCTGCCACTCTCCCAAGCTGTTCACAAACTACGGTGCAACCCGCGAAACCTGGGCTGGCTTGATCGACTGGATGCAGGACAAACAAGGGCTCTGGACGCTTCCCTTAAGAACTGAAAACGAAATCCTAAATTACCTTTCCAAAAACTATCCTCCGAGAAAGGTGAGCCGCCGTCGGAGTCTACCAGCCCACCTCCGACCGCAAAATCCATATCAGAGTGAGGCCCGGCGTGAATATGAGGAAAAGCTGAAAAAGGGGAAGATCAGCAAGCCCAAACTTAAGCGTTAAGGCGTCGCTCGATGAGCCGAAATCTTTCGTGAAAGTTTCCCCCGTTTGACTCGCGGCAGCATTCATAACAAGCGACCGCGCCTTTAAAGCGTCTGACGCGATCAATGGTCTGGGTACAAGCCGGACACTCGTAGCG
This sequence comes from Akkermansiaceae bacterium, assembly GCA_049596615.1. GTDB lineage: Bacteria > Verrucomicrobiota > Verrucomicrobiia > Verrucomicrobiales > Akkermansiaceae > SW10. The sequence continues at coordinate 1,546 of JBMYLT010000044.1, forward strand.
CCATTGACGACGAAGGGTTCGGCCAGGCAGAGCCAACTGGTGGGTCGCACTCTCGTTCGGAATTCCCAAGTCGATGCAGGCTCGCCGCCACTCACGGCCATGCCCCTTGATCCTCCGGTAGGGATGGCGCTCGTAGGCGATCAAATGAGCCAGTTCATGCAGAACAGTACGCTCCACCTCTGCTTCGGAGATCTCCCGCAACCTCGGGTTCAACTGAATCAAGCCATTAGGCCACAAGGCCCGCCCGGCAGTGGATCTCATTCTAGGATTCCATTCGACGGTAACTCTGGTCCCAAACTCCTCCAGTTCTAATCTCACGAGATGTCCCCGACAAAACTCAATCCACTTTTGATCCGGTCCTCTTGGTTTGATCGAACGCTCCAGTTGTTTTTCCACCGACCCGCGCTCCCCTGGAAGATCCAAGAAGGAGAAACTTAACTGCCGATCCAGACGAAGCACGCTTCCGGTTATTTCAGATTTCTTAATCTTTTCAAGTCCTTAAATAATATGACTTGTCTGCTTGCCTGAATACTCGGTCGAAGATTGCTCTTGTTCCGTCCCGCTTTGATCCCGACTCTCCGGCCATGCCTGAGTTTAATCTCCTCGCAATCCTTCTCATCGTATCCCTCCTGCTTCTCTGGAAACTCGATTTCATTTCCACCCTTCTCACCCTCAAGAATCTTCACCCGGAGCTTCCCAAGGAATTCGAGGGAGTCTGGGATGATGAAAAGTATCGTAAGGCGCAGTCCTACGAAAAAGCACAGGCTCGCTTCGGACTCCTTTCGTCCATCACCTCCCTCACCGCCTTGCTCGTCTTCTGGTTCTTCGGAGGCTTTGCCTGGCTTGATTCGCTGGTGAATCGATGGAGTCTTGGACCCATTGCTTCGGGCCTTTCCTTTATCGCTCTGATTTATCTCGCATCCTGGCTCTTATCTTTGCCCTTCGACATTTATCATACCTTCGTCCTCGAAGAAAAATTCGGGTTCAACAAAACCACTCCGTCCACTTATATTTCCGATCAGTTAAAATCCCATCTCGTCACGGCTATTCTCGGCGGCGGGATCGTCTCTCTCATTCTCTGGATCTTCCTCGCCATTCCCAATGCATGGATTTGGGCCTGGCTGAGCTTCACCGTCATTTCTCTGGCGCTGACTTATCTTGCTCCTTCATTCCTTTTGCCTCTTTTCAACAAATTCACTCCGCTTGAAGACGGGGAGTTGAATCAATCGATTCAAGCCATGGCGAAGAAGTGCGAGTTTCCTCTGACTGAGATTTCAGTAATGGATGGCTCCAAGCGTTCAGCAAAATCCAACGCCTTCTTCACCGGATTTGGGAAACGGAAAAAAATCGCACTTTTCGACACCCTGATTGAAAGCCAAACTACCGACGAATTGGTGGGCGTTCTCGCTCACGAGATCGGACACTTCAAAAAGAAGCACATCGTTCAACGACTGGTCATTTCTATCCTTCAGACCGCTGTGATTTTCTTTCTACTGGGGATGGCCACAAATCCTGACAGTGCCTTTGGAGGGCAGCTTTATTCTGCCTTTGGAATCTCTCCTTCTTCCAACACTGCAATCGCTGCCGGTCTCGTGCTGTTTATGATTGTCTTCAAGCCGGTATCCAGAATCTTGTCGGTGGCCATGAATATTTTGTCGCGCAAGCACGAATTCGAGGCTGATGAATACGCAGCCGTTAATCAAGGAACTCCCGATTACCTGATCTCAGCTCTCAAGAAGCTCTCAGCGAACAACCTCTCGAACCTCACCCCACACCCTCTCGAAGTCTTCCTCGATCATTCTCACCCCCCGGTTCTGGTTCGGATCAAGGCCCTCGCGAGGCTAGGGATCTCAGGCTAGAATACATTGCTGAAGTTCTGATTCATCGATACAGGATTTGAATCAGTCATTTTCAAATTGAGAGGGGGAATCCGGTCCAAGGGCTAAGGCATGATTGTGTGTGTTTCTGCCATGGGTGTTACTTGGGAAATATTGGTTCATAATTTGCCTTTAGGGGATTTGCTGACGAGCCCTAAAGAAAAACTTTCAAAAAGTGAAAAAAGCACCAAATGACTCCGGTTCTCATCATATGCCTTACGATAACTCTTTGGAACTTCATCACCCATTTCGACAGGTTCGAAGCCAGAACAATTCTCCGACCCACATTCCAAAATCTGCGGCAAGCCACTATTTGAGCCGCTCAAATTGGCTCCTTTTACTTGTCCTTACGTTTTGCTTATCACTCAGGGATTCAGTTCAAGCCACTGATTTTCAGTCCGGAAACGTATTTACCCGCAATATCCCCGAGGAATGTCGGGAGAAACTTCACGAATACGCCCAAGCCAAACACAAGATCCTGTGCGTCTCCTTTCCTCCCGGCGGGGAAAACCGGTGGACCATCGTAACGGATCGCCTGTTCTTTAACCGCAACACTCCCGCCGGGTGCCATGAAAAGATGTGGGAGTTTCGACGCGCGGGACACGAGATTCTCTGCGTGGCCTATCCACCCGCGGGTGGATGGGCGATCATCACCGACAGGGACTTCTTCGCCCAAGATATTCCCGTGGACTGCGCGAACAAGATGCAGGAACTCAAGGAGGCCGGTAATCCGGTCACCTGGCTTTCTTTTCGTCCTGAGGGGGGAAATCGCTGGGGAGTGATCACCCGGAGTGGAAGTTTTTTCAACCAGGGCACGGGCCAAGAGATCCACGAGAAAATGTGGGAGCTGCGGAACACAGGCCACAAGGTCCGCTCTACCGTATTTCACCCGGAAGGTGGCAACCGCTGGGCCATTGTCACGGACCGCGGCTTTTTCCAATGGCAGGCCGGCGAGGAAAACTTCCGGGTCATGCACGCCATGAGTCGATGCCTCGAGGCTCCACTCGAAATGGTTTCCTTTCATCCCGGGGGCGGCTTCGTGATTGCCTCCACCCGGCAGCGCGGAGATGGCGAACGGCTGGTCTTCATGGAGCAACCCGACCGAGCGGACTACCTCGACCTGGACAACTTTGCCGAGAATCTGCAGGTCAACCTTTCCCGGGACAGCATCGGAAAGTTCGCCTTTGTGATCCGGCATGGAGACTCATTACGGACCTGGGCATCCGGGGAAAAGCGCACCGCCAGCAGCCCCCCGGCCCAGGCCTTCACGATTTATGACCGCTTTAATCCCGCCAGCGTGAGCAAGTGGGTCACCGCGATAGGAATTATCCATGCGCTGCAAGAGATGGCTAACCCCGGTGAGACCATCGAAGATCTTCTCAATCGCCCCATTCTCCCCTACTTGCCGCCCTCTTGGAACACCGTGGATAGAGTTGCGAACATTACCTTCAAGGAAGTCCTCTCCCACCGAACTGGTCTCCGGAGTATGGATCCAGATAATCCAAGCAAAAATAGCACATGGGGCGCCACCCATGCGAGGGTCAGAGAGGCCCTTACTACTTCTAATTCAAATGATCCGGACTCTTTTCAACACTGGGCCACCAATGGGAGCCCATCGTTTACCCCCAGAAAAGATCCCTGCTATAAGAACATTAATTACGGGCTAG
>JBMYLT010000045.1:0-4335 GCA_049596615.1 Akkermansiaceae bacterium
CGGAGGCAAAGGTGATGCTCAATTCCCCGGCTGTCGGGTCCCAGGTGATGTCAGTGATGGTAACCTCGGAAGGAAGGCTCACGCCTCCCCCATAAACAACATCCTGATAATAAGTCAGACCTTTGAATCCGTTGATGGCGCCGGAGGTGAAAGTCACCCCGATGAGCGGCGCATTCTGACCGTCGCCGGCCAAGTTACCGCTGGCCACTCCAAATGATGATCCGTTTGCGCCGGTCCAATCACCCCCCAGAGGTTGGGAATCACTTCCAACAAGCTCTCCGTCCAGAAATAAAGAAATGGCAGAGTTCCCCAGATCATCCAAAACGTCATAACTTGCCACTACCTCAATCTCCCCTGCCGCCAATTGCTCGGTGGACAGAGTGTGATTGACCACCGCAAGCACGAAGCCTCCACCCCCTGCCGCACGAAGAACCAGTTGATTCCCCGCTTCATAAACCAACGAGAAACCGACTGTAGCGCCTCCAGTCTCGAAGATTACTTCACGTTCCCCATCGATTTTTTCTTCGAAGTCTACGCAAACTGCAAAGGTGGCATCGAGGGTATCGATGGCTCCGAATAGCGCATCAAATGAAGGCCCGGTTCCCTGAACCGCGAGACTGGCCGATGGGATCCCGATCTCATCTGCAGGCGGGAGGCTGGCAAAATCGTCCGGATCAGATCCTTTGAGGACCTCGAAGAAGTCGCCAAATCCGTCCGCATCAGTATCGGCATTGTTGGGGTTACTGGAGGGGTTGCCATTGACCTCTTCGCCGTCCGAAAGCCCGTCATCGTCACTGTCCGAATCGTTCGGATCAGTCGGATCGGCGAACCCAATCTCCACATCATCATTCAGTCCGTCTCCATCGGGATCAGCAGATCCCGGGTTGGTTCCAGCATTCAACTCCTCGAGGTTGGTCAGCAGGTCTCCATCATTATTGTCAGCGCCCCCCTCGGAAAGATCTCCAAGGAACTCCCGTTCCCAAACATCCGGAAGCCCGTCGTTGTCAGTATCGCCATCCACCAACGCATCCGCAATCTCCAAATAAACCGTCTCCGCTTCGGCCGCACTCAAGGCCCGGTTGTAGATCCTCGACAGGCTGATCTGCCCTCCAAAAGTGGTGACTCCTTCCGGAATGATTCCGCTAGCGCCTCCCAAGGCTCCAGCAACACCGCCTCCGAATCCCGACCAAGTAAAAAGACTAGCCCGACCATCCGGAGATCCAATCGCGCCAGTGGCAGTTGCCGATTCAATCCCTCCACCAGCTCCCTTGACGTAGAGGGCAGCCTCTTGAGTGTCCGCATCGAGCGTGACGAGAATCTGGGCAAAGTCATCCGGGTTGACCTGCAAAAACGGAACACTGAAATCGATCGTGGTGACCCCTCCCGTACCGTGGAGGACACGAACCGTTTCCCGACTGACCAGAATGCAAGACCCTTCAGAGCTTCCCCCAGTTTCAAAAATGACCTGCGGGTTGGCGTCCAGAGAGCCTGGTCGAATCCAAAATTCAAACGAAGTGCTGGCCGAGGGAAATCCTTGCCCCATATCGCCCCCGGTTCCCGCAGTAGGATTCACCCGGGTCATCGCCGCGGTGAGGCTGGTGTTGTCGGAAGTCAACCCGGTCAGAAGAAGCCCGCCAGTTATATCGAAATTCTTTCCACCAATAGAGTCGAGCAATGCTCCGCTTGTTTGATTGGGCAAAGCAGGATCCCAGGAATGAATCACTGCTGCGGCGATGGCATCGACGACCACCTCCACATCCGCAGTGACACTCCCGGTTCCGTTGGTCGCGGTGAGGGTATAAGTTGTCGATCCCACCGGTGAAACGGGAGCACTTCCGGAAAGTGCCACGGTTCCAAGTTCAGGAGAAATCGTCACCGTTTCCGCACCAGAAACGGACCACTCAAGGTTCAGCATTTCCCCGGGGGCAATCAACAAATCCGATCCGGTAAATGAAACAATCTCCGGGAGTTCATCAACCACCACGGTCACCTCGCTTGAAACAGTGACCGTCCCCCTCTGTGCGCTAAGAGTATAGTTCGTTGTCACTTCTGGTGAAACCGTAAACTGAGAAAGAGCGGTGACATCAACACCACCAGGATCAAGGGTCAGGCTGTCAAAGTTCGACGCGGTCCAACTCAAGGTGCTACTTTGTCCGGCTGACACTGCGGCAGGGGCGGCGGTAAAGCTATCAATGCGGGAGCGCTCGGAATCGGAAACCAAAGTCAGAACCATCTCGTCACCACTCCCCGATCCATAATCAACTGCGAAGGTGTAGCCTTGTTCATTCACGAAGGATTCGCCCTGAGCAAACTGTCCGTTGAGGACTGTGTATCGCATCAGGACCCAGGAATCATTGATCTCAAAATCTCCTTCGAGTGTCACCTTGAGTTGAGCCGCCGGATCGAGGTTCATTTGCAATCCATTGGTGTTGGAGCGCTCCAAGGATCCCACGTTTGGACCATCGATGATAAAGGATAAAGTTCCGTTGGCTCCCACGGTGCTTTGGTCGTTTGAGTTGAACACATTGCTTTGGCCGGTCGGGCGCATCTCAAAGGTCCCGTTGTTCACCTGCAGGTATTTGTAGATCTGCATCACTCCGGCCACCGAGACGAATCCCTGTCCTCCCGCAAAGTCACCAACCGACAATAGCATGCCACCGCCCTGGGTCCGGTAGGTTGCCCCCTCTTCCACAAGCAAGGTTCCACTCCCTCCATTCACCCCCACGAAGATCCCGTTTCCTGTTCCTCCGTGTGCCCCGCTTAGCGTTCCCCCGGTCACCAACACACTTCCTGAGTTTCCAGCTCCCACTCCGATCTCAATCCGGGCCGGATTATCGGTATTTCTCGTTCCAGTGTTTTGATCGACCAAGGCGTTGGCATTAACCACCGCGGTTTGGTTATCGGGAACCACAATCCCGGTGTCCCAATTGGTTGGCTCAAGCCAGGATCCGTCGGTTTGAAAAGTGCTAATTTGAGCCGAGAGGAAGCTAGGAAGACACCCAAACAATAGGATAGATTTTCTCATATTTGTCGATTACAGGTCTCGACAAGGCTTATGGGTAACAGCAGTTGGTGTCAACCTTCCATGCGGTGAGCCTCCACCCCCCTCACTCCTCGGGAATCATTTTTTTACTTCGGTGTGCAGATACTTCTCAATCAGAGCTCCAACCGCTTCGTCACATTTCTGGAAAGCCTCTTTCCCACCGAGATTTCCCATCGCCACGACCGCAAAGTCTCTTTTCGGAGCCAACCAAATCACCGCGTAAAACATCGTATTGGTCCCGGTATGGGTGAGGACTGTTCCCCCTCCCCAATCACGTTTGGTCACCGCCCAACCCATGGCATAGCCATGACCGCCAACCGGGGTGTGTAGTCGGGTCATGTTATCCATTCCGATCAAGCCGCCTCCCTCTTTGTGAAGGTGAAAAAGAGCATACTTCGCAAAATCGCTCACCGAACAATGCACCCCGCCTCCAGGTGCAATTGCCCTTGGATTATCACCGCTAGGTTCGGAATCTACCGGCAATGCTTTCCCTCCCCGCAAATAATGCCCATAGGGCTGATCGATTTTTCCATTGGTTGCCGGCGCCCGGAAGCCGGCCGATGTCATTCCAAGATGCTCAAAGAGCCTCGACTCCATCAGCTTTTCAAAAGGCAGGCCCGCTTTCTTTTCCATCATTGCCCCGGCAATCGCAAAACCGGCATTCGAATAAACATTTTTTGTCCCCGGAGGATATCCGGGGGCATTCGCAAGAATTCCCCTCACCAGCGTCATTCGTTGCTCAGCCGCCGAGCCCTCACCTTTCCACAACTCGCTCCAGAGCTTCGGCGCAATCTCACCGGGAATTCCAGCGGTGTTGGTCAGCAATTGGGCCAACGTCGACCCACGATAGCCCTCGTGAATCTCAACTTTGGGAAACACCTCGGACACTGTCGTCTCCCAGGATAAATGTCCGGCCTCAACCATCAGGGCCGCAAGGACCGCCGTCATTGATTTTGTGCAGGAACCCAGATGAAACTTGTCATTCACGGTCACTGCGGTTTTATCGCCGGCCTTTCTCACCCCAGAAGCTCCCAGGGCCACGATCTTGCCGTCCCTTACAACAGCCGCCGCCAAAGCTGGCACCGGGGACCCCTCAATCATCTTGCTCAGTTCTCCTGAAAAATCCGCGACCTTCTGGCCCAGAGCCTTGGCAACCCATTGTTGATCGGCCTCCGAAATTTTGTTGAATGGCAGAGTAAAGCGACGTCCATCGGAGCTTCGACGAAGGGTAACATTCTTGTCGTTCGCCGAAACAAACTCAGCCTTCAAACTCCTACCGTCGGTCGAAGTCC
>JBMYLT010000046.1:0-3603 GCA_049596615.1 Akkermansiaceae bacterium
AAATCCTGATGCCCGGCGAAAGTCGAAGGGTTCGCCGACGAAAAAGGCGGCGAAAAGATGAAAAAAACAAAAGCCTGATTTTGTTCCTTTTGGGTTGGTTTTCTGTGGTGATAATCATCCTTGCAATGTTCAAGCTCGGAAGCAGGGACGCGGGCACGAACCAGGAGAGCGATCAGAAGATAACCCAACAGGCAGATCGGGAGGCCCGGGACACCTCAGTTATGAAGAGGCTGATGCCTCAGATCACAACGAAGTTCCAGAGCTTCCTTCTTCAAAGCACCATGAGCGGGCGAAAACAGTTCATCGACCAGTCAGCTGACCTATCACTGATCTTCACGAGGCACTACGAGAATCACGTTTTTCCGGTTCCCGAGAGTGGTAAAATCCGCAGAATCAACCAGAACGTGCTGTCTTTTCTCGAGGATGACATCGCCATCGAGACTATTTGGGAGAACGATAAAGGCTGGAAGTGGGGTGCCGTGCATGTTTTTGACAAGGTCGAATCATGGAAACTTGACTGGGAAGTCTTTGCTCCCAGCTCCACCGAATCTTGGGCCAAGTTTCGGGCCAATCTGGGTTCGAAGGAGGGCATCTTTCGATTGCTGGTGAGAAAGAGACTGAGTTCGAACGAAAAGGATTCTTTTTTTGTCAGCTTTTATCGGGCTCCCCAGGTTTTTGAGACCCAAAATGAATTCAAGAATACCCAATCACCTGAGATTGAGTTGACTCGCGACAGTGAGATTGGACAGAAGTTTTTGAGACTTTGGGACAACTATCTTGAAGGGCGTTCACCGTATGGTTCGATTCTGGCCAAGGAACTCGACCCGCGGGGGCACATGAGAATCAATGCGAGACTCGCTTGGGAAAAAGATGAGGCTGGGGACAAAAAAATGGTTCTCAAAGAGATCCTAGGTGTGGGTTGGTTTGGAAAGCGAATTCAGGAATTCCATGCCGAGGAGTTGAGAAAAGCGACCGATGAAGCGACTGAAAAACTGAATGGTGATTCTGGGAAAAAGTCGTAGATACCGGCGAAAGGCACAACGATGAGCAAAGAAGATCAAAATAGACAAGAAGAAGTGCCGAAAGGAATGGTCCGGAAGATCCGTCGCGTCAAAAAAGGCAGACGGAGCTCAAGGCCTTCTTCAGAGCGCACGAAGGAGGACGCCAAGACTTTGTTCTCCAAGGCTAAGGATCTCCTCATCGGGATGCATCAGGAGGACGAAGATTTTGGTCCGATTGACGTCGCTGAGCAGGTCCGCCGTCTCAAAAAGCAGAAGGAAGATTCCCGCCCTTTGGACGACGTTTGGGGAACGAAAAGGCGCTCGATGTCCTGGCTTTGGATTGTCTTGGTGGCTGCGATTATTTCGGTGGTCGCGATCGTTATTGGAGTGGCCACCTGGGCGGGCGACGAGGATGCCGAGGATGCCGGAGTGGTTGTTGTCAGAGACGATGGATACAAGTTAGAGGAAATCGATCTGTCGGAAGGTCCGCTTGGTTGGTATAACCAGAACTCAGTCGAGGTGATTGCGGAGATTCGTCGAATCATCGACACCATCAACAAGGCGAAGGATCCAAAGGAAATCGAAGATTTTGTCAGGTCTTCGCCCTTTAGAGATTTGAATCCGGTTACTTTGGCGGGACTTGATTCTCCAATGAGGACCAATGTGCTTTCCAAATTCAAGTGCAGTCAGCACGTTGTCTACTCGTCTGAGATTTCCGGATCCAAGGAACGGGGATTTCTTGAAGTCAACGGGGTTCGCGAAAATTGGAGTCCCTACATCGCTTTTTTCACCATCGAAGATCAGAAGCTCAAGATCGATTGGGATGCCACCTTCGGTTGGTCGGAAATGCCTGTTCCGGAGCTGAAAACGCAAAAACCCAAAAAATCCATGTTGGTGCGTTGCCGCGTGACCAAGAGGGCTTCCTACGACCAGATGTTTGGAGACACCAATTACTCGGGCTACGTCCTATCCGGGGAAACCCCCGACCAGTTTATTTTTGGGTATGTCGATCATGATTCCGCTCGAGGAAAGGTCATCGATCGTGATATGCGTCTGCTTCTTAACTACGGAAGCTTCGTGACCGACAAGCCCCCCAAAGAGAATGCCAGAGGAACGGTTCGGGTCGCTTTCCGTGAATCTGTTGGTGAAGAAGGGATCTTTGAAATCGTGGAATATCTTCACGACGGCTGGGTCACTCCTTAAGTGCTCCTTCCACCCCGGCTCTCATCTTGGCCAGGGGAGGCTCGCAATTCAGCCAGTATTCCAGCGAAAGTGCTCCCTGATGAATCAGGAGAGAGAGACCGTTTGCCGTTCTTGCTCCTTGGCCTTCGGCCTCACGGAGGAGCTTGGTTCGGGCTGGATTATAGATGGTGTCGTAAACCAGATGGTGGGGCTCGATTAAACGGGTGGAGAAGGGGGCTGGATCGGTGGCTTTCAAGCCGATTGAAGTGGTGTTAATGACGAGCTCGCTAGCTTCCAGTGCTTCACCCAGTCCGGGGTCTTCGAGGGCCATGATCTCCAGCCAATCGCGCGGTCCTTCGAGATCTTCGCGATGGATCATTCCTAGGAGTTGTTCCCGAATGGTGGAGAGCTTTTCGAGAGTGCGGTTGACGAGAATAACCTGGGGGCAGTTTTCGAGAACACATTGGGTGGCAATCGCGCGTCCCGCTCCTCCGCCAGCCCCAATGATGATAACTTTAAGGTCTCCGAGATCGACGGAGAATTCTTCTCGAATTGCCCGGGCCAGCCCTGGGCCGTCGGTATTGAAGCCGGAGTTTTGTCCGTTTGGCTCAAAGATCACCGTATTCACCGCACCCATGGCAGTGGCAGATGAGTCTACGACGTCGCAGGCCTCAAGGGCTTCCAGTTTATGTGGAACGGTCACATTAATCCCCAGAAAACCAGCCTCGCGGAGTCGTCGAAAGCTCTCAGCAACCTTTCCCGGAGTCACTTCAATACGGACGTAGCGGGCATCCTGGCCAAGGGCATCGAGAGCCGGTTGATGAAGTTGGGGTGAAAGCGAGTGCTGGACCGGGTGGCCAATGACGGCAAAACGGGCGGGCTTGAATCCGCCGTCGTTGATGGTGTCCAGTTGGTCGAGAGAGAATACTTTCATCGGAGGAGGTCGTTGAAACGGGCAAGACGCCGAAGGCATTCCTCGTGCCCGAGGATTTGGAGAATTGCACCAAGGTCCGGGCCACCTGCTTTGCCGGAAAGGGCGATCCGTAACGGAAACATCAACTGGCCTGGTTTGGCGCCGGCAGCCTTGGCTGTCGAGGTGATCGTTTCCTTGGCGAGGCTCCAGTCGGTGAGCTTGCCGAAATCTCCAGCCAAAGCCTTGAGGAGGACGCCTGCTTGGTCATTGCCTCTGACTTTTTCAAGAGCTTGGGGATCGACCGGAAAATCGGGGTTGAGATAAAAGTCAACAGCCTCTGGGACTTCTGAGAGAAGGGAGACCTTTTCGCGAATGGAAAGAAGCATGTCCGAGGTCGCTTTGGTTTGGCAGGTTATAACAAAATCTTCGTCCGAAAGAGACAGAAGATGTTGTTGATTGACCCACCGACATTTCTCGGGATCGAACCGGGCTGGAGCCCGGTTCACT
>JBMYLT010000047.1:0-3274 GCA_049596615.1 Akkermansiaceae bacterium
CAAACGAGGTGAAAAATGACCAGCGCGTTCAAATGTCTAGTTGACCTGCATGGATCAGTTCTAAGGACCCAATTCAAAGCGAAATCCAACCTCGATCTGTGTCATAAGAAGATGAAAGCCCCGACTTACCGGGTGCTGACCCCAGCTCTTATGACGAAACACCGTTGTTACCAGCCGGGGGTAAAGCCGCATCTCATCAAGGCGCTCTATCATGAAGCAAAGCTTCGTGGAGTGCCGATGACGGTCGTGATCAATGATCTTCTCACGAAGGTCTTGCTCTCGACTCAAGGGATGCGTCTTGCCCGTGAAGAAACTCTGGCAGCCGGAGAATCGTTCCCCGCGCTGCCTAAACCCAAAAAATAGAAATAGAAACAAATGACGAAGTTAACACTCCTATACGGGAAGAAATTGGGATTACCACATTTCAGCTCCCACGAAGCCTCAGCATCAGTAGAAATCGAACTACTCGATCTCTCTGAAGCAGCGGAACAAATTGATTCCCTGTATTCAAAACTGCAGGAATCGATCGACACTCAGTTGCAAACCAGTCCCGGATTCACTCCTTTCTCTGGATACGGAATCCAGCCGGACAGTCGGCAGATGACTCAGACAGCAACCCAACCCCAGAAATCTCTGAACAATTCTTCGGACGATTGGCTGTGCAGCCAGAAGCAACGCAGCTTCATCGAACGCTTGATGTCCGAGAACTATCTTAAAATCGGTCAGATCGATGATCTTGCTCTTAGAAGATTTGGACGCCCCATTCATCAACTCAACCGATCCGAAACGTCAAAAATCATCGACACTTTGCTCGACGACTATGGCTCGAAGAAGGGTGGGAGCAAACTGTGATCAATCCAAATTTTCTGGCTAACTTAAATCGGAAATCATTTCCGATTTCATCCAAACTAGCGGCATCCAGAATCAGCTCTTCTAAACATACTGCCCACTAGACCCAACAACAAATCCGACATCAACAAAGGCCCCTGCGAACAATCGCCGGGGTCTTCTTCGTGTCCCCAACTCAAAACTAAAATATACATCATGATGAACAAACTGACTCCCTTCCTCAGCCTCGGCGTCCTCGCCTTGGCTTCGTGTGAAGAAGAACCCTCGTCCTCTTCCAACGAAAAGGACCACCACCAGGAAGAACTCCAACATTGGCAATCCCGTGCCGAAGAAGAGCTTCAAAAACGCCAGGTCATCGAATCCGAAAACCTGAACAACATCTCCCTGCTCGAAACAATGGAGAAAGCCGTCCTGGCCACCGGTGTGGCTGCAGTGGCTTCTCTGTTTCTGGGTGGGGCCATGGGATCCAAAGCGAAGAACGATGTCCTCGACAACTCCTAAACTCCCGATGTCATGGCCATCACTTGTGCAGCTGCAGCCGGTGGCGCGCCCGACGGTCCGAGGCGATTTCTTCCGGCTTCCGGCCTGGAAACGTTCGCTGGCTTCCGTGGCTTATTGCCTCCGTTGTTTAGAACATTGGATCGCACCGCAAGGCTGGGTCCGCGAATGGGTCCGGCTCAATATCCTCGCCACCGTGCTCGTGGGAACCGTCGTCCTTTTGACGGGACCGGTGGTGACGGCCTTGCTTCATAACCTCTTCGCGTGGACCCATCTCGGCGTCGGCATTTTGATCAAGATCATCTCCATGGCCTCGATCCTGCCGCCCTTGGTCATGTCACTCTTAGCCGGTGCCTTCCTTTGGAACATCGTCCGTCGCCGACAAGGACTGCGAAGAACTCCTCACTCGAACCATGCCCCCTACTATGAATAGGACGTGCATGACGGTGAAGGAACTCCGCCATCTGCTCACGGGCTTTCGCAAGATTGTCCCGCGAGGAGAGGCTGAGCTACGACGCATCCAGATCGACCTCGGTTCCCGGATGCGTTTCATGGTGAGTGATGGAAATTCGGTGCTCACGTACGCGATGAATGCGAGTTCATCGACACCGGGAAGCTACCTGCTTTCCCTCGATCAACTCGCCGACTTCGTGAAAGGTCTGTCTGCCCGACAAGAGGTTGTCATCGAGAGACATGAACAGCGCCTAAGTTTCCTCACCGAATCCCGGAGCCTTCATGCCCAGGCGATGAAAAGCGAATCGTCATTCCCTCCGGTCCCCCGGCTGGGCGGAAAGATTCATTCGGTGGCAAGCCAGGACCGCGAGGCCATCCTCCGGGCCTTGAGCTGTGCCAGCAAAGATGACACGCGTTACGTCCTCAAAGGCGTCCTCATCGAGGATGGCCGCGCGGTGGGGACCGACGGTAGGACGCTCTACCACGAGCGCCTGCACGAACTCCCCGCCAACAGTTCCTTCATCCTGCCCGCCTCGCCGCTTATCAAGTGGCCTGGCTACGGCATGGAATGGCAAGTGAGAAGGAGCGCGGGAAGGAAGTCCCCGGTGAGGATCGAACTCCGATCCGGACCGTGGACTTTTCACACTCCGGCCATCGAGGGGAACTTTCCCAACTGGCGGCAGGTGCTTCCCGACGAAAGGAAGCTTCCCTGTCGACTCCAACTCGGAGAAGAAGACATCGCCACCCTGCGCACGCTGACCGGTAACTCCATCGCATTGCGTGCCAGGGATGGCTTTGTCTCCTTCCTCCACCTGAGCGACGACGGCAAGCAATGGCACCAGCATCGGGCCACCGGCTCCATCGTCAAAGGCCCCGACGCCTGCATCGTCCTCGCCCGGGAATTCCTGAACCGTGCTCTCGATGCCGGACTCAGAGAAGTTTGCATCGGCGCGGAACACGATCCCTGCCTCTTCAAAGGACAAGGTGACATGATCGTCATGCCTCTGCGTATCAGCGGCCCGCCACTCCCCGGAGACAAACCCAAACCACATAAACCCATCGAAACCCGCCCCGCGCAGAAACCAACCAGCAAATCCATGAAGAGCAATCCAACCCCACCACAACCCACTCCGCTTGAGATCGTCCAAGAGAGTCTTCGCACTCTCAAAGGACAACTCCGCGAGAGCATCGGGCACGTTGATACCGCCCTCCGTCAACTTCGTGACGCACAGGCCGATCAACGGGCAACCCAGAAGGACATCAAGACCATCCGGGGCACTTTGCAGAGCCTCAAGAAGGTCGGCTTCCCCAATTAACAACCACGAACCCAAACGAAGGCGGAAGGGCTCACGACAAGGTAAGCTCTTCCGCCTTTTCCATTTCCAAACCAATCAATCAAAAAACATGAACAACCTCATCGAACCCGAAAAACAACCCGCCACTCAGGAACGCCCACCCGGCCTCCTTCTTCATT
>JBMYLT010000047.1:3284-3582 GCA_049596615.1 Akkermansiaceae bacterium
GTATCCCATGTCTCACGACCATCTGCTCAACGAGGTCGAAGAACAACTCACCAACGGAGGATTCAAACTCGGTCGCCAGGCCCACGCCCTCAGCCACGATGGTGCCCGCTACTTTGGCCTCCTAGAACTCCGGCTCCCCGGCCACCAGCACTGTGATTACCGATGGGTTGTCGGTCTCAGGAACTCGCACGACAAGACCTTCCCCGCAGCCATGGTCGCTGGGACCCAGGTCTTCGTCTGTGATAATCTCGCCTTCACCGGGCAGGTCAAACTCAGTCGCAAGCACACCCGCTTCGCT
>JBMYLT010000048.1:0-3042 GCA_049596615.1 Akkermansiaceae bacterium
GAGAGTCCGATAAAGGAATCGCGATTCGGGACTCGGCGGTGAAGGGGAGACACGCCACCGGTGGGGGTGCGGTTTTTTGGGTGGATTGATCGGAATATAATGGGGTGCTGAAAAAAATTGATCGGCGGCCCTTAGGAGGAGGGGAACTGCGGGTCCTGCCTAGCTACGGGCTGAGTCTTCGGAGGGGGCGGCTGCGGAGAGTCTGGTTAGTCGGTAGTAGTAGTAGTTTTTAGAGTAGAATATTTTTTAGTTTTCATGGTTATAACCCTCAACTCGGAGAAAAACGCCTCCTCTAGAAGACTACTACTACCGCCTTCGTTTACCCCGCACCCCGTATCCTGAACCCCGAATCGGTGTATCTCCTATTCTGGATCGCTGAATCCTCCTGCAGTGCTTTCGGGAGACATCTGTGGGCGTTAGCGGAGTAGGGGAGATCTGTCGGACTGCAAGTGCGGGGACTGCGGGGGCTGTTTTCTTACTTCTTTTAGAATTTTTTTAAGAACACACACGTAAACGCTCAACAGAACCTCTCTAGTCAAGCGGAGCAGAGATGCCATAGGCTGTCGAGCTATGGCATCAATGCAAGAGGAGGTCGAAACCTCCATCATCAAGTCGGACCGGGTCGGTAGGAACCAGTATAGTCAGGAGTATAAGTCGAAGGTTTTAGCTGCCTTTGATCAGAGTGGCATGAGTGCCGCCGCTTTTGCCGAGCAATGCGGGATCAAATATCCCACCTTTGCGTCTTGGGTGACCAAGGCCCGGAAGAAGAACGATCAGCAAAGAGAGCCTCAGAACTCAACTCAAGCCGTCACAAATCCTGCCTTCCTGATCGCCGAGGTTTCCACTCAGCCGGAGTCCACCTCACTCCAGCTCGAGTTTCCCGGAGGAGCGATTTTGAAGATCACTGACTCTACTCAACTCCCTCTGGCTACTGCCCTGCTAAAGTCCCTGCGCTGACCTCATCGCCATGCTTACCTTCAACGGGAACCTCAAAGTCTACGTCGCCCTGCACCCCTGCGACATGCGCAAGTCCTTCAACGGCCTCTCCGAGATCGCACGCCAGACCATCAAAGTCGACCCGGCCAGCGGAGCCGCCTTCCTCTTCACCAACAAACGACGCAACCTCATCAAAATCCTCTACTTTGATGGCACCGGTTACTGGGTCGTCGCCAAGCGTCTCGAAAAGGGAACCTTCAGCTGGCCCAAGGACATCGAAGAAGGCCGTGAAAAACTCATCCTCAAACCCACTGCTTTGGCCATGCTCACTGACGGCATCGACCTGCGCGACGGACTTAAAAGACCGTGGTATGAAAGCTCATGATTGGCCTGGTATCTGCTACTCCAAACCATCGGCTCCAAAGACCAACAGATCGAAAAACTGATTGCGGAGAACGCTGAACTTCGCCGGGAGCTTCAGCTCCAAAAAGACATCGTCGCCGCTCTTCTCAAGAAGCTCTACGGAGCGACAAGTGAAAAGCTCAGCACCGACCAACTGCTGCTCGCCTTCCTGGAGGACGAGTCAAAAAAGCCCCACGCCGCCGAGCCCGACGACCACGGACCGGCGGCTGAACCAACTCCAAAGAAGCCACGTGCCCGTCGCTCCAACAAACTCAGCGACTCCCTGGCAAACCTCCCCACCACCGAGCGCGTCATCATCGCTCCCGAAGTACGAGACAACCCCGAGAACTACCGCCTCATTGGCGAAGAAGTCAGTGAGCGGCTTCACGTCAACCCCGCCACCTTCACCCGTGAACTCATCAAACGACTGACCCACGTCCGCAAGAATGACCCAGAAGCCGTTCCGGTGACCCCACCACTCGAACCTTGCCTCCTTCCCGGCAGTGTCCTCACCCCATCACTTGGAGCCCTTCTTCTCACCGAAAAGTTCTGCTACCACCAACCCTTCTACCGGCAAGAATGGCGACTCAAAGCCACCCATGGCATCGTTCTCACGCGCAACCTCATGTGCTCCTGGCACGACCATCTCGCCGGGCTCCTGAGCCGCCTCTACGAATACCAGGCCGAAAAATTCCGCCTCAGTGACTACCTCCAGATCGACGAAACCCCGATCCGCTACCTCGAACCCGGAAGTGGCAAAGCCCAGCTAGGCTACCTCTGGGCCTACCATCATCACGAGCACGGCGTCCTCTTCGACTGGCATGCCAGTCGGGCCAACACCTGCCTCGACCCCATTCTCATCGGTCACAACGAGGAAGACTCATTTAACGGCTACCTTCAAAGCGACGGCCTGAGAGCTTACCAAACTTTCCGTGACCGCCACCAGGATCTTGAGATTACCCCCGTCAGCTGCCTCGCCCACATCAGGCGCAAGTTCACCGAAGCCCAAGGCGACCACTCAAAAATCACCGCCTGGATCATCTTACAGATCGGCAAAATTTACCGCCTTGAAGCTCGGCTGAAAAACCGCCGTGCTGGACCTGAACTTCGAAAACGAGCGCGCCAGATACTCCTTCGGCGAATCTACCGTCACCTCCAAGAACTCTTCAAACACCTTCAGAAACACCACCGTATCCTTCCCAAAAGCGCATTGGGCAAGGCCCTCAAATATGCCATCGACCAATGGCCGCACCTTGAACCCTGCTTTGAAGATGGCAGGATCGAGTGGGACAATAACCTCACCGAAAATGCCATCCGTCCAACGAAGTTGGGCGCGAAGAATTGGATGTTTATTGGTGGAAAAGAAACGGGATGGCGGAGTGCCGTCATCTTCACCTTCGTTGAGCAAGTGCGCAGCCACGGCCACGATCCCTTTGCCTACTTTGAGTGGGTGTTTGACAAACTCATGCACAACCCGCCAGAGGACGAGTTGGAAGGGCTCCTCCCGGAGGCCTGGATCAAAACGCAGAGAAGGGACTCTGCGGTTCAAAGCGGCGACGCAGCATAGGTGCCAGAGATCTCGCACCTTTACCATCTATCCAACGGTGCTCTGTTGACCGCTTACGCTAAAGTTGCATCCGTTTACGATGTAAGCTCCCGTCACATTCTCAACCTTGCCGCCGCTGGGACTATCCCATCCATACG